>CBDCOC010000002.1:0-1121345 GCA_965219605.1 Bryobacterales bacterium
TGGCCGGACGCGCTGTCCAGCGTGAGCAGCGTGCCCAGCCCCGACCGATTGGACTCCGCTCCCTCCAGCCGCACCCGGAGATAGTTGTTGGCGTTCCCGCCATCATTGCGCAGCAACTTGGCAGGCCCGTCATTGGTGGTGATCAGGATGTCCAGGTCGCCGTCCCGGTCATAGTCGGCGTACGCCGCCCCGCGCCCGACTAACGGCTCCTCTAGGTCGCGCCCGGCCCCGGGCGAGGCCGCGGCGAAACCGCCGCGGCCGTCATTGCGGAACAACAGCGGCGCTTGGGCGAATTTCACCGCCGGCTGGACAATCTCGATCTCCTCGTCAAGATGGCCGTTCGCGCAGAAGATGTCAGCGTGGCCGTCTAGGTCGTAGTCGAAGAAGAAGGCCCCGAAAGTCAGCGACAGCAGGCTGTCGCGCCCGAGCGTGCTGGTCGGCGCCTCGTCGACGAACAGGCCGTTACCCTCGTTGTGGAACAGGTTCAGCATCTCGTTCGCGAAGTTGCCCACCAACAGGTGGAAGCGCCCGCTGCGGTCGTAGTCCGCCGCGTCGACGCCCATCGCCCCGCGCGCCTTGCCGTCCTCGGCATACGCGACCCCGGCTGAGACACCGTGCTCGCTGAATGTCCCGTCCCCCTCGTTGCGGTAGAGCTTGTTGGGCTGGGTGTCGTTGGCTTGGAACACGTCTGGCCAGCCATCGGAATCGTAATCCAGGATGGCGATGCCCAGCGCCTTGGCGGTCGGGTCATCCAGGCCCGCCCGGGCGCTGGCATCCTCGAACGTGCCGTCCCCTCGATTGCGGTACAGCGCCGACGGCTGACCGGCATACGACTCGGGCGTGCAGTACGTCTTGGCGGAGCCATCCATCGAGCACCACAGGTCTTCGCCCGCGGACCACTGCACGTAGTTCGCGACAAGCAGGTCGAGGTGCCCGTCCAGGTCGTAGTCGAACCAGGCCGCGCTCGTGCCGAAGCGAGCGTTGTCAATGCCCGCCCGCGCAGTGACGTCTTCGAAGGTGCCGTCCCCTTGGTTGCGAAACAGCCGGTCGCCGTCCAGCACGGTGATGTACAGGTCGCTGAACCCGTCATTGTCGTAGTCCGCCGCGGCCACGCCCAGGCCGTACATGGGCGCGGCAAGGCCGGCCGCCTCGCTCACATCCTCGAACCGCCCCCCGCCTGCGTTGCGGTACAGCTTGGAGGTAACGCCCTCGGCGCTGCCCGCCCACGGCTTGGAGTTGACCAGGAAGATGTCCGGCAGCCCGTCATTGTCGTAGTCGAAGAAGGCGCACCCGGATCCGAGCGTTTCCGGCAGGTACTTCCGGCCCGACCGGCCGTTGTGATGCTCGAAGCGAATCCCCGCGGCCCGGGTCACGTCGGTGAAGACCACCGCGCTCGGTGCCGGCGAACGGGCGGATGTTTCCGCTTCCGGCACTGGCCGGCCGCAGCCGAGACAGGCGCATAGCGCCGCCGCGACGAGGGTTCCCTTACAGCTGGGCGGAAACATGCTCATGGATGCTCTGGCGCTCGTTGTTGTCTTCGGGGCTGGACCGCCGCAGCTCGGCCGTGCGCGCCTGGGCCGATTCGTCCGCCTTGTAGCGCAGGAACAGCACTTCTGCGCGCCGGGCGGCCTCCAAGTCTCCCAAGCCGCGGTAGCAGCGCATTCTGGTGTAGTGCATCTGCAGGTCTTCCGGGTCGATCTGCGCCACGCGGTCCAGCACGTCGACCGCCGCCGCGTACTCCCGGCGCAGGAAGAGGATGTTGGCGATCTCGTTCAGCACCACCCGATCGCGCGGGTACTCGGCCGCGGCGCCGCGCAGATCTTCGAGCGCGCCGTCGTAATCTCCCGCCGCCCTGCGCGCCAGGGAGCGGAAGTACAGCGCCCGCGGCAGGCCGGGCGCGAGCTCGAGCGCCTTGGCCAGGAATGGCCCCGCCTCGGAGGTCCGGCCTTCCTCGATCATCGACCGGGCCACGTTCAGCCAGCCGTCGGGATGCCCCGGGTCGGCCTCGATAGCGCGCCGGAACGCATGCTCGGCCCCCCTGAGATCCCCTTGCAGCAGCAGGCCGATGCCGTAGTCGTTCCACCGCCCCCAGTCGGCCGGGCGGGACTGCGCCTCCCATGCGCCCTCCCGGGCGCCCACCTGGATGACGGCTTCCGCCCGCGCCAGCTCGGTGATCGGCAATGCCGGAATGCGCCCCTTGATCGCTCCCGGCACGTTGTCCGGGATATCGGCCGGATCGTAGCTGAACCGTCGGTCGTCGAAGCCCTCGCCGAAGTCTCCTGCTCCCGCCTTGCCGGCATAGGCGAAGGCCGTGTAGGCGTGGGAGAACTTGCGGTGGTTCAACTTGGCCCGCAGCATGAGAGGCCCCGCCGCGCCCGCCGGCACGGCCAGCCGGTAGTGGACGACATCGGCGGCCCCCGGCGGAATCAGCCGGGCGTATACCAGGCCGCGCATGTGGAACGCATTGCGCTTGTCGATGGGATTGCCGCGCGCGTCGACCTGCAAGGCCCGGTAAAAATGCGCGCCCGGATCGACAGCGCCGGTGCCGTCAGCCACGCCGCCGCTCCAGAAGATCCGCCGGCCGTCCTTGTCCAAGGCCTCGAACTCGACCCACACATCGAATGCGTCGACCGTGCCGCTGGGGAAGAAGTGGCCGACCTTCCTGGTCCGCACGACGACATCGACGCGCACGGTCTCGCCCGGTCGCACGCTGGGGGCCGCTCTTTCCAGCGGCGCGGCGAGATTGCCGACCTCGCGCAGCAGGACCGGCCCCCGGCGCGGGCCGGCCTCTTCGCCAACGGCGAAGCTGGTCGCGGCCGCGAGCTGCCCGGACGAGCGCACCATTTGCGGGGCTGCGGCGCTCTCGGCGACTGGCGCCAGCGCGAAGATGTCCACTGACACGATGCCATCCTGTAGGAACTTGCGGACTTCGTCCAATTGGCGCCGGTCATCGTTGACGAACGGCACTGCCGTGTTGGCGGCCGCGAAACGGTGCGAGCGCACCATGCCGCCCCGATTGCCGGGGTCGTCCGACGGCACCAGCGGCATGTGGCAGTCGGCGCAGCCCTGGGCCCGCTCGGGGTAGTAGAACGAGCGAGCGCCCTGCCCCGACACCCCGCTGGCCTGCCAGTTGTCGTACGAGTTGAAGCCGCGTACCCAGCGGTATCCGTTCACGGGCACGTCCAGATGCACCTTGTGGCACGAGGCGCAGAATTCGGACCCGTCCGCGCGCATGAAGGGCTTGAGAAACGCGCGGCGGTGCGCCGCCGGGGCCGTGTTGGTCACATAGTTGTGGACGGCGCGCACGGCCGCGAACTTGCTCGCCGCCAGTCCGTGCAGCTTCGGATACTCGATGACGAACCCGCCGTTGCCCATCGTATCGGGCACGTGCACGATGGAGTGGCACGACACGCAGGCCAGCCCGGCATGGGCTTCCGGCGTGTCCAGCTGGCCCGCGACAGGCTGGTCGAACATGCCGCTGAAGAGCATGGCGTGGTCATGGCAGCCCGCGCACCACTTCGAAGCCTCCACACCAGCCGTCTCTTGCATGTATTCGATCGACTTGCGGTAGAACTGGTTGTTGAAGGACGAGAAGCGGTGCATCGATGACTGCCACTGCTCGTAGACGTCCTTGTGGCACTCGCCGCAGGCGGCGGACTCGAGAAAAAAGTCCGACGCTATCTTGGAGCCGCTGGCCGTCTGGGCCGCCGACGGGAAAAACGGGCTCTCGGCGCCGCCGCCCTCCTCGTCCATCGACAGCGGCGCCCGCGTGGGGTTCGCGATCCGCTGGCCGGCGCTCGGCAGCCAGCGGTCGCGGACCGCGGAGTAGGCCGGCAGCAGCAGTGCCACCGCGGCGCAAGCGGCGATTCGCCGCTCCCGCCGGGCGAGCGCCAGCAGCCCGGCCCCGGCGAATCCGCAGGCGGCGTGGATCGCAACCACGGCAAGGTGCGGACGGGTGGCGCCGATGAAGCACAGCAGCGCTCCCAGCGCGGCGCAGGCGGACAAGGCCCCGAACGCCCACGGCTGCGAGCGAACGCGGCGGAACAAGCCCAGCCCGGAGAACCACAGCCCGGCCGCCAGGGCGGCTCCCGCCGCAACGTGCAGCAGCACGTTGGCGACGTAGAAAACGTCTGCCGACGGAAACGCCCACAGCCACCCCGAGTTCAGCAGCAGCAGCAGGAACCCGGCACCGGCCAAGGACTGCAGCCGCCCTGCCCTGGCGGCGGAAGACCGCTCGCTGCCGGTTCCCGGATTCGGTGTCACTGCAGCGTGTCGGGCGCCACCAGCGGCCGGATCAGGCGCATGGCAGGCCGGGTGTGGTAGCGGGCCAAGTCGGCTTGGTGGGCCGGGCTGGCCGGGTAGCTCTCGCCCGGGCCGGGCGGGTAGCCGCTCATCGCATGGAACGGAAGCGGCGTCACCGTATCCCCGTGCGCCGTGTTGGGTTCGTTCTCCTTGGCCCAGCCGTCGACCAGCAGCAGGTAGTCCCGTACGAAGCCCGGCGCCAGCGCAGGCAGGTCCGCGGCCCGGAAGCGCAGCTGGATCTCGTCTCCGGCGCCCATGATGACAAAGCGGTCGTCCTGCCGCTCCAGCAGCTCGCCCACCGCGCCGAAGCGCGTGTAGTTGCCCGGCGTCGGATTCCAATTCGTGGCGGACGAAACCTGCTGGTAGTCGAAGCGTTCCGGCTGCGTGCGGCCATCCGCCACATAGTTGCGCGAGAACCCGCGGAAGCGCAGCTCGGCCGCGCCGGCCGTGAGAGCGCTCACGCGCGCCTCGGCGGCGGAAGGGTTGATTCCGACGAAGGCGGAGTCCCAGTAGACGCACATGTTGGTCACGAGCCGGACCTTGCGCGCATCGGATATGAACTTGCCGCTCAGGTCGACCGGTATGGTGCGCAACGTGCCCCCCGGCAGGCCGACATCGGCGATGGCGGTGACCCAGTTTCCGCTAGCGTCTTGCACCTCTAGGTAGGGCGGGCGCACCGCCGCGGACTTGGTCTGCGACGCGGCGACGATGGAACTGGCGGACGACCAATCGACCCAGCCCTCGAGAAACAGGACCGCATCCTCGGCGTCGAAGTGCGGGAACTCCAGTGTCAGCGAGTGGCGCTCGGCGCGGTTGTCGTAGCCCCGCTCGAACAGCGGGTAGCGCCTGTCGCTGCCCGCCAGCAGGTCGAGAACGTCCTCGCCGCCATGGTTGGATGCCGCGACGGGCAGGATGGGGGAGCGCACGCCGAAGAGCTTGAACTCCGGGAACGGCGGCCCCTTGGCCTTTTCGTTGACGATGACCCGCAAGTCCGCGGGATGGTCGACCGCTAGCAGGCGGACCTTGTCGATATAGGCGGTCTCGCGCAGCTCCTCGGTGATGCGCACGTCCAAGAAGCCGTCGCGTTCCGCCAGCTGGTCGCCGCGAATCGTGACGTACTCGTCATGGTCCACCGGGAAGTACACGCCGCGAGCGAGGCTGGCGCCCAGCGGCGCGACTCCCAGCACCTCGCTGATGTACTCGAACTCGCTGCCATTCCACGTGAAGACCATCGGGCAGGAGCCCGACAGCCGGGGCGCTTCCTTGATGAGGACTTCGTCCACCGGCCCGTCGGGGATTTCGTTCTGGATCAACCCGTTGGGCCAGGTCACGCGAATGGTGTCGGGCTTTTCGGCGCGACCGAGCCCGAAGTGCAGCGGCGCGCCGGCATACACCTGCTTGGCATAGCTGAGGCCGGCCTTGACCTCGACGCGCGCCTCGCTGGCGATGGCCGGGCTCTTGACTCCCTCCAGCCGGACGGTCAGGCCGCGATTGCCCGTCTCGGTCCGGTTGGCGGCGAACAGCAGCCGCCCGTCGCGAGCGGCGATCAATAGATCCGCAAGGCCGTCGCCGTCGAAGTCGCCGACAGCGGCCGGCCCGGCCGGCACCGCTGCGCTGGCGGCCGTTTCCGAGAGGTCGAAACCGCCGCGATTTTCCAAGAAGCCATTCTCCGCCAAGGCATCGAAGCGCCCGCGGGACTGGAAGTCGGCCCACGCCCGGACACGGCCCAGTTCCGGGCCGCCGCGCAAGGTCCCGCGGCGGTTCTCGAGCAGGACGGTCCGCTCTGCAGCCGTAACGGCGATGTCGAGATAGCTGTCGTGGTCGATATCGATCACTTCCAGCCGCGCCCGGCCGGCCGGCACGGTCACGCCGTCTAGCGCGACGGCGCTGCCGAAAACGCCAAGCTTGCGGTCTTGGTGGACTGCAACACGGCTGCCGTAGATGGCAATCAAGTCGTGCCCGTTGTCCTCGAACAGCTCGGCGACCGCCGCCGAGCGGACCGGCCCGTCGCCGAAGGGGAACTGGTCCGAGACATCCGCCAAGCCTCCTTCGCCATCGTTCTGCAGCAGGCGCTTGTCTTGGCCAAGCGCGAACAGGTCGTAGTCGTTGTCGCGGTCATAGTCCGCGAACAGGCATGTCGCGAAGCTGCCGGAAGCCTTGAAGGCGCTGGCGAACGACCTGCCGGCCCGGTTGACCAGGATCTCCACTCCGTCCCCATCCACGCGGCAAAGATCGGCCAGCCCATCGCCGTCAAAATCCCCCGGCGCGTAGTGCGCGGCGCCGTCCAAGCCCGCGGCGATCAAAGCCGGCGCACTGGCCGCGCCTCCCGCCACCGCAACCGCGGCATTTCCTGACCAAGCCACCGCGTCGGAAATGCCGTCGCCGTTGATGTCCAAGGCGACAGCGCCCAAGGGGTCCCCGGCCAGCCTGCCGATCTGCTGGACGCCGAAGTCCAAGGCTGCCGCTGGTTCCGCCGCGCCGGTCGCCAGGGAGGGATCGTAGAGTTCGGAATAGAAGCTCCAGTCCACGTCCTCGCCCACCGCCGCGTCTTCGGTGGCGGCCTTGAGGCCCTTGAAGATTTCGAGCTCGCGCATCGCCCTCTCGGAATCCGTGCGCCGCAAGATGCCGAACAACTGGAAGTGCGGCGCGGCCAGCGAGGGGTCGAGGCTAGCGGCCCGCTCGAACTTTTCGATGGCGCGCCGGGTATTACCCTGCTGCTTGTAGAGCGCCCCGAGGTTGTACTGCGTCTTGGCCTCGTCCGGGACCAGCTTTTCCATTTGGAGCAGCTGGTCGAGCGCCTTCTCGACCTCGCCTGCCTTCTTGTACTCGATGCCGAGGTTGAAATAGGTGTGCGGCAGCGTCCGGTCAAGCTTTTGCGCCTGCGCGATTCGGTCGATTCCTTCCGCGCGCCGGCCGGCGCGCAGGAGAGCGAGGCCGTAATTGAGGTGCTCCTGGGCCGAGAGGGGGTTCAGTTCCAGCGCCTTGGCCAACTGTTCAACGGCCTGCTGCGAAGATCCCGGCGTCTCGTAGAAAGCCTTGCCCAGATTGCGGATCTCTTGCAATTGCAAGTCTTGCGCATCATCGACCTGGCTCTGGGCGCTGGCCAGCAGGCTCCACAAAGCGGCGCCAGAGCCCAACAGCAGAACCCACCCACTCATCTGGCGAAGCTGGATCCTCATGCCAAGCACTCATGTTACTTCAGACCTGCGGAAGCGGCAGGGGCGACGGCCGGCTGCAAGGCAAAATCCTCCGCTGACGGCTGCGGCCTGCCTGCCGCGGCGAGGTTCGGTCAGATCGGATCGCAATCGCAAGCCACGCCCGGACGGACTCCGGCCGCTGCGATCGCATGCCAGCCGTGGAGCATTGCCAAGCCTAGCCGCCCTCACCCATACCCCGCAGGCTGATCAACGGAGCCACATTGCCAGGCAGGCACCCGCTACGCTGAGGTTGGTCTGTTCGCTCAAACGGAATTCCCAGCCGGATCGACATAGCTACCTCAGATACCCCCAGCCGCTTGAGATCCAACATCAAAGCTGGGCAGTTACCTCAAATTGGGACTTCCCGAACCTGGCCTGGCGCGACTTCTTCGATGGTCGCACGGATCTCTTTCGTTCGATGCTGCACGCGCGGCCATGCCGTGGCCATCAGCACGACGATTGCCAGCCGGCTACCGGTCATGTTCTGCTGGTACCGCATGTTCTGATCCGTGGTCACGATGACCTGATAGCCGTCCTCTTCGGCTTTTCGGATGAGATCCCCGTTCTCCAGCAACTCCCATCCCATCTCCGCGGACCGGTCCACCGAATGCTCTGCGAGGTGTCGCCGAAGGGGTGCCGGAGTCCCATGATCGAACAGGATCTTCATCCTTCGACGGGTGCTTTCAGGGATTCGGTTTCGTGTTTGAGGACAGCAGCCACCTGCCATGCCTTCACCTCGGGATACCACTCAAGAAACTCCTTCACGGTGGCTCCGCTCTCGATGTTCTCAAAAAGGGCGTAAACCGGTATCCGGGTTCCCCTAAAGGCCCAGTCCCCACTGATCTTGCGGGGATTGCGTTCCACTGCTCGGCAGTTCGTCCAGTTCGTCATGGGTTTGCCCGATCGACGACTAATTATAATTCGCTGCTATCGAACAGCGTACTGGCGGGTAGCGGAAGCCTTGGGCCAGTGCGGAGCACAGGCGGCTCGCTTGCGCAGCTTTACGTTGTGCAAGTCCTGCGCCCTGCGGGATCGAACTTTGAGATATGCGCCTGCGCCAGAGGTGGCAGACTGACTGGGAGGCCGGTCGCCACGGGCTGGCGCACTCCGTATCGTGGCTATGAACGGCCACCGGACCGAGCATGCCTATCCGGGATGCCCCGCACGACGATTGGCCGGATTCCGTGCGGCAGTGGCAGGTCGCGGCTCAGCAACGAGGCTGTGAAGCGCGGCGCCAAGAGCCGCGTTTGCTACGAAAGGGCATCCGAGCCGCGCACTGCTCGGCTGGCTAGTCTGAACTTCATCCGGAAAAGACGAACTAATTGCTTGTTTCAGAATGAGTTACGTCGAATCAACCTGTCATTTTACTGGAAACAGTCTTGTCGAGATCGACTCCCAGCAGAGCGAATGCCTGGTGTGAAACACCCTAGCCCGCCCCTGCCCCCACAGCGTCCCGGGAAGCAGTTTGTGCAGTGTCGGGAAGCAGCTGGTGTGAAACACCCTAGCCCGCCCCTGCCCCCACAGCGTCCCGGGAAGCAGTTTGTGCAGTGTCGGGAAGCAGCTGGTAGCCGAGATCCTTAGCTGTCGTTTTGAGGTAGGCCAAGGTCCGTTGGCGATGGCGCTGCTCGTAGGCCGCCTCGCCCTCGTCAACGTAGTCCTGGCCGAAGCGCAGCATGCGGTATACCAACACCGCCAGCTTGCGGGCGGTGGCGAACACCGCCGTCTTCATCCCCTTGTGCCGCGCCTTGCGGCGCAGCGCCGCCCCCAGCGCCGACTTGGACCGGATCAGCGCCGTCGCCGCCATGCGCAGCGCGTTCGACGTGCGCGTCGCTCCCAGCCCGCGCTGCCGCTTGCCCGCCAACTGCTGCCCGCCCGATACCGCGTGCCGCGGCGCCAGGCCCAGCCAGCTCGTGAAATGCCGCTCGCTCGGAAACGACCCCAGATCCGTCCCCACCTCGGTCAGGATCGTGCGCGCCGCCCCCGCGCTAATCCCGTCGATGCGCGTCAGATCCACGCTCGCGTAGCGGTACAGCGCCGTCCGCAGCGGCTGCTCACCCCGCCTTCGGATGGCTTTCTCCTTGGCCGCGTTCGGGTGCCGCGGACACTCCTCCGCGCTGCATTCCTCGCCCGCCTGCTGCTGCAGATCCTCTTGCAGCTTCTGCTCGTAACCGTCCATCTCGGCCTGCACCGCGTCGTACAGCCGCAGCGCACTGCGCAGGTTGAACAGGTGCTCCTCCCGCCAGTTGCCGCTCAGGTACTCCACGAACTGCTCCTCCGTGTGCTTGCAGCGCCCCGAGCGCAACTGCGCCAACTGCTCCGCATCGCGCTGCCCCGCCACGATCGCACGCACGATCGCCATGCCTGTCTGCCCCGTCAGATCCGTCACCGCCCGATGCACCTGCACGTTCATCTGATCCAGCGCCCGCTGCATCCATTGCACGCAGCGCGTGCGCTCCGCCACCAAGCTCTGCCACTGCCGGTGCAGCGCCCGCAGCTGCGTCACCGTCTCGGGCGGCCGGAACGAGCCCCGCAGCAGGCCGCAACTGTGCAGCCGCTGTAGCCACTGGCAGTCCAGCATGTCGGTCTTGCGCCCCGGCACGTTCTTCAACTGCCGCGCATTGACCAGCAACACCTCGAAACCGCGCTCCTCCAGCAACTCGTGCAATGGGATCCAGTACACATACGTGCTCTCCAGCGCCACCGATTCCACGCCTTCGGCCGCCAGCCAGTCCGCCAACGCGTCCAACTGCGCGGTGGTCGTGCCGAACGTGCGCACGTTGGGCCTGCCGTCCGCACGTGGCGGCCCGCAGGCCCAGTGCTCGCGGCTGCCGAGGTCCACCCCCGCCACCTGCGGGCGCTGCACCGGCAGGTCCCGCTCCGGCTGCTCTCTTGCCATATCTCCCTCCTGCTGCTCCTGTCTCACACACGGAAGGCCCCGGCCCGGGTTGGCAATTGCTCTGCAATGCTGGTGTTGAGGAGTGCTTCCGAAGAAACCTCGCTAGTGAATGATCGCTCGCCCGGACCCAGACTGGCTTTGGGGCAAATACTGCACCAATGAAATTACGGGGCTTGACTGCCGGAACCCTCCGCTCTGATTCTACGCCAAGCCACGTGTTTCCAACCGAATGATCCGGGCCCCGCCCGGGGGCGCGACTGGCTTGGATGTTGCCGTCGGTCGCATCCAAGGTAGCAGCCCAAGGTCGCTGTCTCCAAGCGGATTGCCCCTCGGCACATTAGCCCAGACAAGCGGCCAGAGTCCCCCGACAGCCGGCTTTACGAGCGTTACCATCGGCCCGCCACCTCGCATTGACGTACGATTGCCGGCCCCGCCTGACGGAGCGAACGCCTGTAAGGCGTACAGTGCCATAGCCGCCAGCGGCAGTGGCAGCGTCTCGTACCGCCCGCGACGTACCATCAGATCAGCATTCTTCTTGATCGTGCTGGCCCCCGCGCTGTCGATAAACAGAATCTCAGGTGTGCTTTCGCTACCTTCCAGTAGCTCCAAGTCCTGTAGAAACCGCGGACCGTTGCCCAGCAGGTTGAAGGCCGGCGTCAGTGGCTCCATTGCCTGACGCAGCGCAACAGCGTTTGGCGGGTTCGCTCGGCCGTCAGAGCCTTGGGGAGGGTTGGCCAGATAGACCAGCCCAACCAGAAACTCTAGGCACGCAAGGTTGAGGTCAGGCCGTGGCCAGTCAGGGCGGAGAACATCCGTCTCGGCAATTTGATCGGGACGGATTGTGTCTCGCCCGCATCGGCGCAACACTGGTATCCATGAGTCGGAAATCAGGTTTAGCATGGTCTTGCCGCTGGCACTGCACCGGCCGAATCGCCACGGTACCAATGGCCACTCCCGCTCTCGCTAACCACCATAGTGTAAGCGTTTGCGTGGGTCGTGAGCGCTGGCAGTGCAATTGGTATGAAACATCGAGTCCGCCCGGGGCACCGTTGGGCCGGGGGCGGGCTAGTGTGCTTCACGCTAGCGATGCAGGATTGCCTTCCCGTCCGGGCAGAGCGGATTGACGAAGACATTTTTGATGGGTTGGTGGTACAAGTGACGAGGATCGAGCTTACCTCGTCCTTGCGTCTGGCCCACGTGGATGCAGTTGGCGGCGCGCTAACAGGTGCCTTGGAAACGCAGTGTTTGGCAAAAGGTTTCGAGCAGAACGGGACGCGGCCGTAGCGTTGTTGCCAGTCGTCGGGAAGTTGTCACTGCAAGCAGGCGAGAGACCAGGCCGGGCAGTTGGATCCAAGGCAGGATGAGATAGCGGGCGTGATTGACGACCAGCGGCAGATTGCGCTCGCGGGTGGGCGCATCCTAGCCCCCGATCCGCTCGGCCCACTCCGCCGCCCCTAACGCACTCCCAGTTGTCCACCACTTCATAGCCGTACCAGTCTCCTGCCGCCCGCTGGCATCCGCGCCTAGCAGCGGTGGCAAAGACAGTCCCAACTGCTGCGCCGAGCGCGGCAGGGCTTGGCACGCCGAAGCGGCGCACAGCCCCCGCACGCGGGTTGCGCCAGCCGTCCTGCCCGCACAACTCGCCGGCCAACCCCGCCATGATAGCTCTCCGGTCACTCCGTGAAGATGATTCCCAATGCACTGTCGTAGTGCATCCCATCGCAGATCGATCCGTCCTCTCGAACAGGCGCTAGGAGGATCGAACGGCGCAGCCACTTAGGCCAACTGTCCAGTAAGGCCACGATTTCGGGCCGATTCTGGTCAACCCCCGGCAGGTGTCGGAACCGCGCAGCCGATACTTGCACTTCGGACGATTGCCATCCATGCAAACCCTCACCGGCCCAAGGTGTTAGCAGCCCGTTGTCCTCCCGTGCCAGTCGCAGCGTGACCTGCGGAATGCCAAGCCGTGTTGGGAACGTGTCGTCGTCAAAGACTTTCTGCATCTGCGGCTGATCGTACCCGTCTTCCGCGTCGAGCACTTGGGTGAACGCCTGTTGCGCCTCGCTCAGCTGTCTCCCCAAGGTCTCGATCTCCGCCCCCTTTAGGGCCTCGGGGGCCTCAAGCGCACTAGCCCCGTGTACTGCCTCGATCAACTGGCGCAAGCCGCCGGGTGCCCGGATCACACTGATGTCAAATAGCACTTTGGAAGTACGCCACTGCAAGTCAGGCGGGTAGACCAGAGCCCCAGCACCAAGGACTCGATTCAGCCATTTGACATCTTGTACTTGGTCCGGGTCGGGAGACAGGACATACAAGGTAGGTCCATCGACGGGACGCCCGGTCGATGGGCGCAGATCCATGTGCCGCCACAGGCGTCCGGATCGCTGGATGAGTGATGCGATTGGAGCCAGATCAGACACCATCAGATCGAAGTCAAGGTCAAGAGATGCCTCGACGACTTGGGTTGCAACCAGAACACGTCCCTCCCGGCCAGTACCGCTACGTCCGAAGCGCTGCTGTAAGGCGGCTTCGTGTCTCAGCCGATCCACCACCGCAAACCGTGCGTGCAAGAGGCTTGCCTCGATACCCGCCTCGCCTAGCGCTTGCATCGCCGCAATGGCCCCGTCTACGGTGTTCCTTATCCACGCACAGGCAGCACCTCGCTCCGTCCCTGCCTTCAATAGCTCGATAACGGTATTTTCGTCCTCCAGCCGATGCACGGTGATTTCCCGGCACGTGGCTGGAACAGGATCAGGCCTCGATGTATCAATCCCGCGGCCGACGAGAGTTAGCATAGGGTAGGCTCGTTCTTGGACTTCCTCCGGTCTACGAATTCCGAGACCCTGCTGGAAAGCCTTCGCATAACCGCTACGCATCGCAAGCGGCAGTGTTGCCGTCATAACGATAGCCGAGCCTCCTAGCATGGCTTGAAACTGTAGGAGACGCTGCAACTGGGCTTCCATGTAAGGATCGAACTCGTGCGCTTCGTCGATGATCAAGATCCGTGTCGACAGCGCCCGAAGCCGGAGCGTGTTGAATCGAGTCGGGAGAACTGCCATCAGAGCTTGGTCGATCGTACCCACACCTACATCTGCCAGAAGCACCCTTCGGCGGTCATCCGCCAGCCAGCTTCCACAGCCGACCCCGCCACCAGTGTCGGCCGCGTCACGCCCCTTGATCTCGCAGAAGAACTCGTTGAATCGCGACCGTCCGTGCGTCAGCGCTAGCGACGGACGGCCTTCAAAGAGCCGCGGTGCGATGCGTTCTAGGCGTCCTAGCATGGCGTTCGATGTAGCCATCGTCGGCAGGGCGAAGAAAAAGCCGTCTCCCCTGCCTGCCGCCATCATACGAGTGGCGAGGATTAGCGCTGCCTCGGTCTTGCCGGCCCCGGTCGCATCTTCGACAAGCGCGAGTAATGGTCCTTCCGGCAGGGGAATGCCCGCCGCTGCGGCCTGCATCGGGCGGGGCGATAACGTTTCAGGCAGGACTCGCGCAGCTGCGGTGGGAAGTGGTAGGGCGTGATGCAGTCCGGCTGCGGAGATCGCGGCTTTCGCCTGGAGTAGTGCCGCTCCCCAGTAGTCCCGCACCGATGTTCCAACATTCTTTGGCCCAAACCACTCCGGATTGGAGCCAATCCAGTCCGCCTGCACCGTGAGCCCGCATAGCACCCAAGACAGTCTTTGCGCTTCCTGCTCGGACATTCTCTCCAACGACGCACACGGGAACAACGAGGCCGTTAAGGCAATGGCTTCCCTTGATGCATGAAATCCATCGGCTCCGATTTGCCTAGCTTGGTCATTGTGCTTCCGGTGATCGAAATGCTGCGGAGGTCCGCCGTGATGTCCGGCCACAGCAGCATAGAGAGTCCTCCGAACTCCCGGTGTCGACCCGATCACACCAGCGAGCACATCGTCGTGATGCCGCATGAGCCGGTAGGTGTGCTGCCAGTGCCGGGGGCCTGAGTAGGGCTGTCCGAGCAGCATGGAGCGGAAAGAGGAACTGAACTTTCCTAGGTCATGCAAGGCAACCAGAAACACCGCTGCCTGATCGCCCGGGCTGCTACCAGTAAGCGACCGCCGTGAAACCAGGCAGGCGGCTACGGCCCCCACATCCAGCATGTGCCAGAGGGCAGGATGCGGACGACCTTTGATCAGCTTGCCAGGCCACGCACGGATCAGTTCCGCTTCCATGAATCTGTCACGCTCCCGTGCAATAAACCACCACGGGCGCTCGCTAAGAGCACACTCATCCGCTGGAATCCTTGGAGGTCATATCCCCTAACCCGATCCTGCCCCGGGATCGCGAGCGGCCACTGCCTGCATCAGTGCCAGAGCCATACGGCAGTCGGCTAGGGCTCTGTGCTCCTGCCTGGGACGCCTTCCGACTTCGCGGGCATAGGCTGTTTCGAGCGTGTGCCACTTCCACTCACCACTCCGCCATTTATGCGCCACCTTTCGCCACGCGGCGTGCTCGCGCATCAGACAGCGCCCGGCCAGCCGCGAATTACCAAGGTCCGATATCAAGTCCGGCGGCATGGCCCAACGTTCTGCGGTCTGGCTGAGCAAGCGGGCATCGAACCGCAGGTTGTAGGCCAGTATTACTGATGCCCGAGACAGGACCTCTGCAACAGCGGTATGGTGCTGCGGCCAAGGCTTCGCTCCGAGCGACTTTAGCCGCTCGCGAGTGAGTCCATGCAGGGTCGACACAACTCGTGGAATGCGTCCTTGTGGTAGCACCAAGCCTTGGTAGATAATCTGCCCGCTCGTATCGATCAGCGCGATATCGATCACCTCGCTCCGGCTAGACACACCGGTCGTCTCAGTATCGAGAACCAGCACGTCTGGACGATTCAGCAGATGACTCCAAGCCTCTGTCAAGTCCAAGCCTCTGTCAAGGTGGGAACGGCCCGAGGCATGCTAGGAGCGGGAGCGCTGCAATCCAGCAGCCATGTTCGACAACTCTATTGAGTGAGAGTGTACGCGATACGACTGCCGCTAGTCAATGTTCCGGGTTTGCTTTTGGAGCAACTTGAACGGGCGCTTGCCATGGGGAACCGGGATGCCTGCCACGAGATCGGTGTGCCTCGGCATCATGTGAAGGCCGTTTAGGTCCGATCTAATGACTTGGATGTCCAGAATATCTGCCTCAATGCGCCTGAAGCTTGAGCCACAGCATCGACATAAACCCGGCAAACCCCAGCAAGGCCATGTACTCCCGATTGGCAAGGTACAGGCTCCACTCGAAGCGCTGCGCAGATTCGCAGCGCGGACTGAAGGCAGGCAGAAAGCGGGGCACGCGGGCCTCGTACTCGCTGTACCCGGGCAGGATGTTGCGGATATGCCCTTCCTCCTCCCCCACCACTGGCAAGAACCATATCGCGAACACAGCGAGGATCGCAAGGAGCAGGGTGGCATCGGCCGAGCAGATGCCCAAGCCGAGAGCTGCTAGCAGGCTGCCGATGTAGAGCGGGTTGCGCACATAGGCGTACGGCCCGGACATGGCAAGCTGCTGGTTCTTCCGCAAATGGCCCGCCGCCCACGCCCGCAAAGACAGGCCTGCCAGCACAACCGGCAGCCCGAGAGCGAGGGCGGGGACAGACGGGCGGGCCAGCCAAGCCGCCGCAATGGCCAGGAGGATGGAAACAGACACCCTCGATCTAGCCGCCAGCGGCGCCCAGCGCTTTGAGATCCGATGCTGAGAACGCTGGCACATCACTACTGCTGCTTTCACGGCGGCAGCGCCACGAGCGTCCCGCTGCTGCGGCTCTGCCAGCTGCCCGAGCAGCCTATCTCAGAGCATACCCATTGGCACCGGAACGGAACGGACGCACCCCGGCCGCACAGCTCGCTGCGGGTGTGGCGCATCGTTTCCCGCAGGCAATAACCAAAGCCGGGCAGCCCGCCATGCGAGCACAAGCCGGGTGCTATGGTAATGCGTTCATGCGCGATCCCAAGACATTCCGCAGCGCCGCTTGGTTCCACGGAGACCGGTACGAGCACCTCGCCCGGCGAGCCTGGCTCCGCTCGCAAGGCTTCGGCGACGCCACGTTCGACGGACGGCCGGTCATCGGCATTTGCAACTCGTGGTCCGAGCTGACGAACTGCAACGCCCACTTGCGCCAAGTGGCCGAAGCGGTCAAGAGGGGCGTCTGGGCGGCCGGCGGAGTGCCGCTGGAATTTCCGACAATCTCGCTGGGCGAAATGTTCATGAAGCCCACGACGATGCTGTTCCGCAACCTCATGTCCATGGATGTGGAAGAGTCGATCCGGGCCAATCCCATTGACGGCGTGGTGCTGCTGTGCGGCTGCGACAAGACCACGCCGGCCCAGTTGATGGGAGCGGCGTCAGCCGACGTCCCGGCCATCATGGTCACCGGCGGCCCGATGCTATCGGGGCGCTGGAACGGCGAACCGCTGGGATCGGGCACGGATGGCCGCAAGCTCTTCGAGGAGTTGCGGGCGGGCCGCATCGGCGAGGAGCAATGGAACGAAGTCGAGGGCTGCATTTCGCGCAGTGCCGGCCATTGCACGGTGATGGGAACGGCCTCCACCATGGCCGCGATGGCCGAAGCGCTCGGGATGATGCTTCCGGGCGGCGCGGCCATCCCCGCGGTGGATGCCCGCCGCTACCAGTTCGCCGAGGCCAGCGGCCGGCGGGCGGTCGAGATGGTCCTTGAAGACCTGACGCCGTCGCGCATCCTGACCAAGGAGTCCTTTGAGAACGCGATCCGCACCGACATGGCGATCGGCGGCTCCACCAATGCGGTCGTCCACCTGCTGGCAATCGCCGGGCGGGCCGGCGTGGACCTGTCCTTGGATGATTTCGACCGCATCTCGCGGCAGACGCCCTACATCGCCAACGTGAAGCCCTCCGGGCAGTTCCTCATGGAAGACTTCTTCTACGCCGGCGGGCTGCCGTGCGTGACCAAGGAACTGCTGCCGCTGCTGCATGGCGATGCGCTCACGATCAGCGGCCGCACGGTGGCCGACGAGGCCCGCGACGTGCAGATCCGCAATCGCGATCTGATCCGGCCGCTGGAGCGCCCGCTGCATCCCGAGGGGGGCACCGCGGTGCTGTACGGCAACCTAGCTCCGCACGGCGCGGTGATCAAGCAGACCGCGGCCTCCCCGCACCTCTTGCGGCACCGCGGCAAGGCGCTGGTGTTCGACCGCTACGAGACGCTGATGGCCCGCATCGACGACGATCTGGATGTCGACGAGAACACCGTGCTGGTGCTGCAAAACGCCGGCCCGCAAGGCGGGCCGGGATTCCCCGAATGGGGGCACCTGCCGATCCCGGCCAAGCTGCTCAAGGCCGGGGTCAACGACATCGTGCGGGTTTCTGACGCCCGGATGAGCGGCACGAGCTTCGGCACGGATGTCCTGCACGTCTCTCCTGAAGCGGCGGTCGGCGGCCCCTTGGCTGCCGTTCGCACGGGTGACGAAATCGAGCTCGACGTGCCGGACCGCCGGATCGACCTGCTCTTGGATGCACCGGAAATCGCGCGCAGGCTGGCCGCCCGCAAGCGACAGCCCCCGCATTACCGGCGAGGCTATGGCAGGCTGTTCCTGGACCAAGTGACCCAGGCCCATCTCGGCTGCGACTTCCGGTTCCTAGGCCGCGATGGAGACACCGGCGCGGCCGGCGGGCCTAGTTGATCCACACCGGGCTGGCCCAGCCCTTGTTGGTGTCGAGCTGCTCCATGCGCAGGTAGTAATAGTCCCCGGGCCGCGGCGGATCGCGGTCCTCGTAGTCGAGATCGGCATCCATTGCGGCGTTGGGGTCGACCATCTCGAATTCGACCTCGAATGCGGCCTCGATGCCCATCAGCTTGAGGTAGCTGTGCTTGTAGGGCTTCGCCCCCAAGCCGCGCCAGCGGAAGTACCCATCCCGGCGCAGCGCCTCGAGCGGCGCCCGGACCTCGAGCAGGCCCAGATCCGGATCCCGCAGTCGAAACACCAAGTCCCCTTCCGCCCCGTCCAAGCGCACGAGCATGCCATCGCGATCATTCGAGGTCGCCGCCGACTGCCAGCGGATGCCAGCCCCGTCCTGGCGCATGCGCTCGAACTCCTGGTCGCGATGCAAGAAGCGCTCGAGCCTTAGCGCTCCGGATTCCGCCCGCAGCGAGCCCTCCCCGAGGCCTACATTGGCGCGTCGCTGGTAAATGTTGTCGCCCCAGGCGATGCGCACCACCGAGCCGACCTGCCGGGCCGGGGCGAGCGAGTGCAGGACGCGCCCGTTCTTGAGCAGCTCGACCCGCACCAGCGGCTGCGTGCCGGAAACTCTCGCCCGCAGGCGGGCGGTCGAAGCCGCTGCCGCCGCCAACTCGCCTCCCAGCGGCTCTCCGTTGAGGCTGAACTCCATCAAGATACGCTCGTTGCCGGTGACCCCGAACGTGCGCCTCTCGTACAAGCCGTTCCAGATCGCGTCTCTCGTCTTGCCGTAGGCGAAGACCCCCGTGAGCGGATTCGTCATGGTGTAGATCAAGCCCGGGTAGGAATTCCCGAAGCCGACCGTGTGGTTGTCGCCAGAAGCCGTCGCAGACAGCCGCAGGCCGGCTTCCAGGTGCTTTTGCCATGACTCCT
The DNA here is from genome assembly GCA_965219605.1 of Bryobacterales bacterium. Lineage (GTDB taxonomy): Bacteria > Acidobacteriota > Terriglobia > Bryobacterales > UBA6623 > VXMF01. The sequence continues at coordinate 18,981 of CBDCOC010000002.1, forward strand.
CGAAAACTCCGTGGACCGAGGCGATCTCGAAGTTCCGCTCCATGCGCGGATTCGTCCGGTGCGTCCAGCTGGGCGGCCCCCCTCCGACATGCGGGATCACCATGGCCGGCACGCCGGCGCGCTCCAGCACGTCCATCATCTCGCCCACGTCGGCCCGGTTGCTCGCCGGGTCGAGTTGCATCGTCGTAGGGGCCTCGTCGGCGTTGTAGATGACGTTGTGATGCCCTCCCAGCTTCGTGCCCACGCTGTACTCATAGCCGAGCAGCGTCACAAGGCCGCGCCAGCCGTTCAGGCGCTTGTTGGCCAGCATCATGCCCGGCCAGTTATCCCTGGGGTCCTTGAATTTGTCGAAGATGTAGGAAGGGCCGGTCACGCCCAGGGGCATGTGGTGCGGCGTCAGGGCGCCGAAGTCCAGCAGGCCGTTGCGCCTGGCATGCAGGTACAGTTCCTCGTAGGTCCCGCGACCGTCGTGGAGGTAGGTGTGCTGGTGCAAGTCACCGTAGTAGACGCGCCGCTTGGGGTGCTTCTCCACCCGGATTGGATTGCTGACACCCTCCAGCGCGCCGTCCAGGCTGCGCACCTTGAGGCGATGCACGCCGGGCTGCGCGAGCATTACATCCGACGCGACGTAGTGGAGGAGTTCAGAGTCGTACTCGAACCCGCCGCTTCCCAGGCCGGGATCCTCCACGCCCAGCTGCCAGCCCCGGTGATCGGCCGCAAGCGAGCCCCAAGCATCGCTCGCGATCGCTTCCAAGCTGAAACGCTCGCCCGCCGCAACGTACGCCGGCGCATAGACCCGCAATTTCGCGGCCGGCCCGCCCACGATCTTGAGGAAAGCGTCTCCAACGTAGTCGCGCGGCCGCCCGTCCGGGCCGGCGATCACCACCCTGAAGTTGAACAGGTTCTCGGCATAGTGCTGCATGCGCACGCCGCGCTCCCCGCCAAGGTCGAAGTACACCTTCGCCCCGGGCGCCAGGCGGCCCGCCGTCAGCTGCGCCCCGGCCGCCTTCCGGTAGGGAAACACGCCGGGCGAGTTGCGCTGCACCGCATTCGAATGGGCCAGCAGCTGCCACGCTGCTCCAGGAGCGTCCGTTTCCAAGGCAAAGTAGGCCGGCAAACTTGGATCGGCAACCTGAAACTGCTCGACATCGCTGGTGAAGTGCTTCCAAATCTCCAGCGTCTCGCCCGCTGCCATTCCGGCGTCGCCGATCACGCATTCAATCCGAATCCTGCTGCGTTGGCCGGCCTGCGCGACAGGCGGCGAAAGCAGCTTCACCGCGCCTTCCAGCGGGAACCCGGGAGGCATGTAGCCCCCCGGCCGGTACTCGATCCGCAGGCCCGCGGGATCCCCCTCGCCCGGTTCGGCACTGGCCGGGCCGCCGATTTGCGCCCAGAGCAAGGCTGCTGCCGCCAGTGCTGCGAGCACGGCCAGATGAACTCTCATGGCTGCGCCGATTGTACTTGACGGCGCTTGCAGACACGATGCCCCCTAACTCCGCATTGCGGAGTCCTGCACGCCGGCAGCCAAGCAGGGGGGCCTGGACCTGTCGCACGGCACTGGCCCGGGCCTTTGCCAACTTCCAAGCAAGCTGCCGCCAAAGCGGGCTTGGCTGCGCCAACTCGCGCGCGCAGCGGCGCCATACGAGCGCTTTCCATGCCTTGTTGGCAGGGGGCGGCAGTGCGCAATCGACTTTCCGCTGCGGATATCGGCGCTTTCGCCAAGCCAATGCAGCGGGGACAATGGCGCAAGGCACATTGCGATACCGCGCGGCATGCTTCCAAACGGAGATCTGAAGCCACGCGGATCCCCCCAGGCTGCGACGCTGATCCGGGACTGGGGATCAGGCGCTGGGCTATGCTTGACAGCATGAAGCGCTGGCTGTGCCTGCTGTGGGCCGCCTGCGTCGTGGCGCAAGCGTCCGATGTCGGGCATGCCCCCCTGATCTTCCGGGAGGATTGGACAGCGTCCCCGCCGGCAATTCCGCTGACGCAGCGCGATGTGGCAAACCCCGGGTTGCGGGTGATGGTGCACGGCCCGGGACCGCCACTGGTCAAGAAGAGCTACCACGATGCACGGGACTGGGATCCCCACTACGTGTGGTCGGGCTTGTCCAAGACGCCATGGGCGGTGAGCCTGTCCCTCGCCGACGGGGGCCTGATGGACCTGTCCGGCACGGCCACCGTGCGCTGGCGCAGCCGGCAGTCGGGCTTCCGGGCGCTGCGCGCCGTGATGGAGCTGGCGGGCGGCCAGTGGCTCGTCAGCGAACAGTCGGACGGGGCATCCGAGCAGTGGCGAGTCCATGAGTTCGCGTTTTCCGGCAGCCGCTGGCGCCAGCTTGACCCGGCAACCGTCACAGAGGGGCCTTGGGCGGATGCACCGGATCTGACACGCGTGCGCTCCGTCGGATTTACCGACCTGATGCCGGGAGGGCGCAGCCGCGCATGCTCGCGCCTGGACTGGATCGAAGTCTATGGCCAGCGCGTCCCGACAGGGCCGCTCGAGGTCTTCATCCTGTCCGGGCAGTCCAACATGGTCGGCTGGGGAAACAGCTCGGAACTCGACAGCGTGGCCCGTTTCGGGCATGACCGGCGCTTGGAGATGTTCCACGACGGCGAATGGATCCCGCTGCGCCCGCATCGGGCGCCATCGACCGTCCAGCGCGAGCGGTGGGGCATTGGCGAGTTCACCTTCGGTCCGGAAATCGGCTTCGCCCGCGCCCTGGCGGCAGCGTGGCCGGGCCGCCGCATCGGCATCGTCAAGCAAGCGGTGGGCGGCACTGGGATCATGGCCTGGTCTCCGCAGTGGAATGCCGCCGACGCCGATATCACGGGCGACGCGCACAAGGGGCCGTTGTACGAGGAGCTGCTTGCCAGGTCTCGCCAGGCGCTGGCCGGCCGGAACGCCCGCTTGCGCGGGCTGCTCTGGCTGCAGGGCGGCAAGGACATGCGCGATTTACGGGCGGCCCGCCGCTACGCCCGCAATCTTGAGAGACTGATCGCCGCATTGCGCCGCGATCTCGGGGCGCCGGACCTGCCGGTCTTGGTCGGCACGTATCGCTCCGGAGCCGTGCCGGACAGCCTGGACGGCTTCGACCCCGCCGATTTGCAGGCGGCCGAGGGGCGGCCGGGCATGTGGGACGTGCTGCTCGCCCAAGAGCGCGTGCCCGGGCAGGCCGGGCACGCGGCCCCCGTGTACCTGCGCGACCTGCCCACATACCCCGGCAATGTCCACGCCAACACCGCAGGCATGCTACAGGCGGGCCGGGCGTTCGCGCGCGTGTTCCTGGACCGCTTCGCGCAGCAGGAATGAAGGCCCGCCCCGAAGCTGCGGCCTGACCTTGCCGCCGGGACGGCCGAGACCCGCCCAGATCGTGCCCGGACCGCGGCGGGGGTCAGTGGCGCGCGGGGTTGGGCAGCGGCTCCTGCGCCCCCACCGCAGCCCGCCAGGCGTCCAGCTTGGCCCGCAGCGCGGCAGCCTTGTCCGGCATTGCGGCGGACAGGTCGCGAGTCTCGGCGACATCTTCGGCGAGATGGTAAAGCTCCGCCCGATCGTCCTCGTAGAAATGCACCAAGCGCCAATCGCCGTCGCGGATGGCCGAATGCGGGGTCGCTCCGCCGCTGTGATAGTGCGGGTAGTGCCAATACAGCGACTCGCGGTCGAGCCGGGCGCTGGGATCGCGCAGGAGGCCGGCCAAGCTCACCCCGTCCACCAGCTCGTTATGCGCCGGATCGCCCTCCGCGCCGGCGATCTCCAGCAGCGTGGGGTACACGTCCACTGTGATGACTGGCTGGGCGCTGACGCTGGCCGCTGGCGTCACGCCGGGCCAGTAGTAGATCGTCGGCGTGCGCACGCCCCCTTCGTAGGCCGAACCCTTGCCGGCCCGCAGTGGAGCGTTCTCGGTCGGGTGGCCCATGCGTCCGTCGCGGCCTTTGCGGTCCAAGCCGCCGTTGTCACCGGTGAACACGATGACCGTCTCGTCAGCGATGCCCAGCTCTTCCAGCTTGGAACGCAGCCGGCCCACGCTGCGATCCAAGGCTGCCAGCATGCCCGCATACGATGGATTGCGGTGGCGCTTGGACGCATCGACCCGGGTCTCGAACTGCGCGCTGTCCTCGGCCCTGGCCTGAATCGGAGTATGCACGGCGTAGTACGGGAAGTAGAGCAGGAACGGCTCGTCGCGAAATTCTTCGAGAATGGCGATGGCCTCGTCCGTCAGGCGATCGGTGAGGTAGTCGCCCTCCGCGCCTCCCGCGGGCAGCGGGTAGACCTCGCGATCGGCGCGCCTGTACGGATGGAAGTAGCTGCCCGGCGCCCCCCACTCGTTGCCGGCGATGTTGATCTCGAATCCATGGCGCTGCGGCGCGTAGCCGGCCATCTCCTCCGGCTCCAAGCGAGGCATCAGGTGCCACTTGCCGACATGCGCGGTGCGGTAGCCCGCCAAGCCCAGCGCTTCGGCCAATGTCGTGTAGCGGTGCTCGAGCCGCATCGTCCACGCAGGCGGGCGGAGAGGCGCGCGCGGCCGGCTGTGCCCGGGAATCCAGTCCGTGACGTTCGTGCGCCCGGGGTACATGCCAGTCATGAGAGCTGCCCGCGTGGGCGAGCAGACGGTGCAGGCGGCATAGCCGTGCGTGAACCTGACGCCGCTGGCGGCCAGCCGGTCAATGTTCGGCGTGCGATAGAAATCGCTCCCGTAGCAGCCTAGATCCGTCCAGCCCAAGTCGTCGACGAGCAGCACGAGGAAGTTGGGCGGGCGCTGCGCCGCGCCGCGCTCGGTCGCGGCAGCGCCTGCGCCGAGGGCGGCCGCGGCCGCGGCTATTGACAACCAGCGCATAGTAGATTGTAGATTGTTGCCGACTGCCGGGGGCAGGTTCCGGACTTGCGGATTGCCTGCGACAATGCAACTCCCGGCCAGCGCGGGCCTTGCCATGGAACCACGCCCACGATCGCGAATCCGGCAGCGCAGCGCGCTGGCCCCCTTGGGCCTGGCAGCGATCGGTCTCGCCTTGGGGCTGTATCTGTCGGTGATCTCCGTCAGCCGGCACATAGACCGGAGCGCGGGCCCGCGCCTGTTCGCCGACCTCGAGCGGTTGCCGCCCAACGACGTGGGGCTCGTGCTGGGCACGTCGCGCAATCGCGGGCGCGGGCTGAACGAGTTCTATGCCAACCGCATCGCGGCCGCTGCCGAACTGTACTTTGGCGGCAAGATCCGGCACATCATCGTCAGCGGCTCCAACCCGAGCAGGTACTACAACGAGCCGGAAGCCATGAAGCGCGATCTCGTGGCAGCCGGGGTGCCGGCCGAGAGCATCACCGAAGACCGCGGCGGGATCCGCACGCTGGACTCGATCGTGCGCGCCCACAAGGTGATGGGGCAGACCTCGTTCACGGTCATCTCGCAACGATTCCACGCCGCCCGGGCTGTGTACATCGGCACCAAGCACGGCTTGGACGTGGTCGCCTATTGCGCCCGGGACGCCTCCGGCCCGGAACCGCTGCCCGCCCGCATGCGCGAGTACGGCGCCCGCATGATGGCCATGTGGGACTTGAACGTGTGGGGCACGCAGCCGCAGTCGCTCGACCAGCCGGTGACGATCCACCTCGCGCCGCGCGAGCAACCTGCGACGCATTGACGCCTCAAGGCAAGCGCAATTCGGCGAACCAATTCTGAGTGACTCGGATGGCGCGGCGGCGCGCTCCGCCCAGCGGGCCCGAGACAACGAACCGCTGTCCCGCCCCGACGTCATAGGCAGGGTAGCGCCGCGCCGCCATGAAACTGTCGCGGGCGAACAACGCCTCGGCGGCTCCGAACGCGAAGCCGGCCCGTGTCCGCACGGGAACACGGCAGAGGGTGTCGACAGCAATGAAGTACAAATGGGAACCTTCCGGATCCCACCTCGCCAGCCTGCCGCCCTCCGTGCTGATCCGCCAGCGCTGCTCGCCGGCCGGGAAAGGCCTCACGTAGACCTCGAAACCGCCCGACTCGTTGCTTTGGTAGGCCACGTAGCGGCCGTCCGGAGAAAACACCGCGTCGTCCGCAATGAACGGCCCCTCCGGCAGGAAGTCCCGCATTTCCCATGCCCCGTCCGGCGCGCGCTCCAAGTATTTGATCGCCGTGCGCACGGCCTGGCCGTCCCCCGGCCCTCTGCGCAACGGGGCAAGGCCCGCGCCCGGCGACTGCCCCTCCGCACCGCGCGGGCCGCCCTCGCCAGGCGCGCTGCGAGCCCGCACCAAGATGTAACGGCCGTCCCGCGACCAGTCCAGCGGCGTCAGCGCGGGCCCGGAGCCGGCATACAGCAACTGCGCCGGACTGCCCGTGGCCACCGGCAGGAGCCTGAGTTCCGAGGATCCCCGCTGGGCGAGCAGGACGCTGCGGCCGTCGGGGGACCAGATCGCCCCGCTCTCGTCCGCATCGTCGAAAGTGACGCGATGCAACACGGGCCGGCCCGACTCGTGAACCCACAGGTCATAATCCCGGCCGGCACCGCCCGACACTAGCACCCGCCCGCCGGCCGGCGACAAGCGGGGGCCGGCCATCCGCGCTTGCGGCTTTCCGATCTCTCCGAGCGAACGCCCGCTCTCGTCGAGCCACTGCAACGTCATCTGGCCGGTGAACGGATTGTCGAGATGCACCATGGTCCCGTCGTCGGCGAGCGAGATGTTCGCCGCGTTCTGCACGACGGCGAACGGATCGCCCGAAACCGCCAGCTCCTCGGGGGAGAACTCCACCGCCCAAACAGACGGAGAGAGCAGGCTGGGACGGTACAGCAGGTGGCCGGTACGGGAGTAGACCGGCATGGCCCCTTCCAGCAGTTCGACAGGCGGGCCGACCTCGCCCTGCACCAGCCGCCGGGCGATCAACGCGTCGCGATCCGCGGAATGCACGCAGTACAGCAGCACCTCCTCCCCTTCGGCAATGCGCAGGGCGGACATGCCCGAGACCATTCCGCGCCGGCGCGCCGGCGCATCGAAGAGCGGCTTCGCAGCACCGCCCAAGGACGATACGCGCAGGGGCGGCCTGCCCGCGGGGGCGTAGAAGATGAACTGGGCGTCCGCGCTCCAAGTCGCGCTGGCCGGGCCCAGCCCGGGGCTGTCCACAAGCATGGTCAGCGCCCGGTCACGCAGGCCGAACTTGCCCAGGCCGTCACCAGTGGCAAAGCCGACGAACTCGCTGTCCGGGGACCAGAACACTGCGCGGGCGCCCTGCGCCCCTTCCACGCGATACGGCTCGTGGCGGTTCAGCGGCTTGACCCAAAGCGATCCCTGCGCACCGCTGGTGGCGAACGCGACGTGACTCCCGTCCGGCGAAATCGCCGCGTCCGCAAGGGCCTGCGCCTCGTCCAAGACTTCCACCGGGCGGAGCGTGAAACGGCGGGTCTGCGGACGTATCTCGGCATCGCCGCTCCAGAGCGCAAGCGCGGCCGCCACGGCCGCGGCTCCGATTACAGCCCCGGCCGCCGCGGCCCGCCAGCGCGCGGCAAGCGCCAGCAGCCTTGCAAGCGCGGCCGGGGCCTCTGCCGGGCGAGCGCCGGCCGGCTCGTCACGACGCCCCGCGGGCTGCGGCGCAATCCGGCTGGTCGCCGGCCGCCGCTGGAGCCGTTCGATGTCAACGATCAGCTCGCGGGCGTCTTGGTAGCGGTCGGCGGGCGACTTTGCCAAGCACTTCTCGATAATCCACTCCAGTTCCATCGGCACCTTGGAGCGCAGCGATGTCACCGGCTCGGGGTCCTCGTTGAGGATCGAATACAGGACCGCTTGGTCGTAGTGGCCCTTGAAGGGCATCTCGCCTGCGACCATCTCGTGCAGCAAGACGCCCAACGACCAAATATCCGTGCGCACGTCGACCGGATCCCCGAGCGCCTGCTCCGGCGACATGTACGCGGCAGTTCCCACGCGGGTGTCGACCCTGGTGAGCTTCGACGCTCCTGACACTTGGGCCAAGCCAAAATCCAGCAGCTTGGCCACCGCCCTGCCCGTGCGGCCCTCGCTGACCATGATGTTCGAGGCCTTGATGTCGCGATGCACGACCCCGGCCGCATGCGCGGCAGCAAGCGCCTCCGCGACCTGCCGGGCGATCTCGCAGGCCGCCTCCAGCGGCAGCGGCCCCCGTTCCACGCGCTTGTCGAGCGATTCGCCCTCCAAGTACGCCATCACGAGGAAATTCTCCTCTTCGTGCGTGTGAATTTCGTAGACGGTGCAGATGTTGGGATGGTCCAGCGCGGCGGCGGCTTGCGCCTCGCGCTCGAAGCGCTCGGCCGCCTGGGCGTCAGCCGTGAAATCCTTGGGCAGGAACTTCAGAGCGACCACGCGCTTGAGGCGCGTGTCCTCCGCCTTGAAGACCGAGCCCATGCCGCCAGAGCCGATCGGTGCGATGATGCGGTAACGTGATCCGGCCAAGTCCTGCACGCTTCAACCGGCCCTGACAATTGTGGCGTCGAGCGATGGCGCAGAGTTACGGACTGCGGCCAAGGAGGTGGCAGAGCGAAAATAGGCGCATGGCGGAACTGAAGACCAAGCCCGGCACGGCCGATCCGCTCGCCTTCCTGGCAGCGATCGCGGACCGCTCGCGACGGCAGGACTGCATCGACCTCTGCCGCCTGATGACGGCGGCGGTCGGCGAGGAGCCAGTCCTGTGGGGCGGATCCATCGTCGGCTTCGGCTCGCTGCGCTACCGCACCGCCAGCGGGCGCACCGGCACCTGGTTCCGCGCTGGATTCGCCTCGCGCAAGCGCGCCCTGACCGTCTACCTGATGCTGGACCTAGACCGACAGGCGGATCTGCTTGCCGCGCTCGGCAAGCACAAGCGCGGCAAGGGCTGCCTGTACGTCCAGCGCCTTGCCGACATAGACCTGCGAGTGCTGCGCAAGTTGATCGCCGTGTCGCTCGGCCAGGACCGCCATGGCACTTGCGGCACCTCGCTCTAGCCGGATCTCGCCGCGGCCGCGGACGAGCCGCGCTTCGCCGGCACGGCCGCGCCCAATGGCCGCAAACATCGCGCGTTCCCGAGCGCCCGAACCGCTCATTCTGCGAGCGCTTCCAGATCCTCCACGGCCGCGCGCAGCTCGCCCGCCAAGCGGCTGCCGCCAGCCGCGGCAATGGCATCGGCCATCGCGCGGTAGTACCAAAGCGTGCCTTGCCGCCCGCCTCCGAAAAACTCCCAGACGGACTCTCCGGCCTCGGCGTGCTCGGCGAGGAGCGAGAGGGCATTGTCCAACTTGTCGGCGGACAGCACCAGGCGCACCGAAGCGTCCGCGCCGGCAACGCTGCTCACAGCGGCACGCTTGCGCTCGGCCCATGTCAGGCCGGCAGACTTGTCCTCGCTGCAGCCGGAGACGATGCGCGCCACCTCGCGGCCGAAGCGCCGCCGGATCTCCCTGGCCGTGGCCGCCCCGCCTTGATCCTCCACCGCGTCATGCAACAACGCCGCGATGCACTCTTCCTCGCTGCCGCCAGCCCTCATGACCAAGGCTGTCACCGCCAGCAGGTGGGAGACATACGGCAGGCCGCTCCCCTTGCGGCGCTGATGGCGGTGCAGGTCGCTTGCATACGCGAGGGCTGCGGAGAAGCGTTCGGTCATCGCGGCTCACCGGCTACAATCCCAATATGAACATAACCCGGCGACAATGGGCTCTGGCCAGCATCGCGGCAGCGGCGGGCTGCGACACTGGCGGCGACCCGGCGCAGTCCGCGCCGCCCCCGGACAGCGCGGACGGGCCGCGCCGGCGCGATGTCATCGACCTGCACTGCGACACCCCGATGCTGCTGCGGGACGGCTCCTACGACCTCGGAGCGCGCAATGACAGGGGCCAGGTCGACATTCCTCGCATGCGGGAAGGCGGCATCACGGCGGTGTTCTTCTCGGTCTACACCAGCGCCACGCGCAACACCGAATTGGAATCCGTGCAGGAGGCGCTGGAGATCATCGACGCCGTTCGACGAGAGACCGCCCGTTTCCCGGCCGATCTGGCCCTGGCGGCATCCAGCGCGGAGATCGAGGCGGCCAACCGCAACGGCCAGATCGCAGTCTTGCTGGGCGTCGAGGGCGGCCACATGATCAACTCCTCGCTCGCCGTCTTGCGAACGCTCTACGAGCTGGGCGCGCGCTACCTCACCCTGACCCATACCAAGGACACGCCCTGGGCCGGCTCTTCCGCCAACGACGCCAATCTCGGGCTGTCGGAGCTGGGCCGCTCGGTGATCGGCGAAATGAACCGGCTGGGCATGGTCGTGGACGTCTCGCACGTTTCCGACCGGACATTCTGGGACACCCTCGACACCTCCCGGGCACCGATCATCGCATCGCACTCCTCCGCGCGATCCCTAGCCGCGCACAAGCGCAACATGACCGACAAGATGATCCGCTCCATGGCGGACAAGGGCGGCGTGATCCACATCAACTACTACAACGTCTTCATCGACGACGCCTACGCAGCGCGCAGCAGCGCATGGAACGAGGCCAACCCCGCGACAGAATCGGGGGACGGCGCCGCGCGGACGCGGGCCAAGCTGGCGGCGATCGGACGCCCGCCGCTGGACACGCTGCTGGACCACTTCGAGCACGCCATGCAAGTCGGCGGCATCGAAGCCGTGGGTCTCGGGTCGGATTTCGACGGCGTGGACGGGGAATTGCCGGAGGGCATGGAAGACATCTCCCAAGTCCCGAACATCGCCGACGGCCTCGCCGCGCGGAATTACAGCGCGGCCCAGATCGACAAAGTGCTCGGCGGGAACTCGCGGCGCGTCCTGCGCGAGGTCGAGTCCGCGGCCGGCTCGCAGGCCTAGACCAGGGTGGCTGGATTGGACAGCGTCCCGATCGCAGGCACGTCGATGGCGCAGACATCGCCGGGCCGCAGGGCCGCTGCCTGCTCCACGATGATGCCGGTGCCTGTCAGCACGACGGTCGGCGTGGGCAGGCTGTTGCTGCGCCTGAGATAGCCCACGAGCTCCTCGAGCCTGCGGCGCAGCTTGGAGGTCGAAACGCTGCCGCTGAAGGTCAGCCGGCCGGCGCGCGTGATCTGGCACCGCATCGGCAGGGAGTACGGATCGGGCACTTCGTCGGGAGTGACCAGCACGGGCCCCAAGGCGCAGCAGGCGTCGTACACCTTGGACTGCGGCAGGTAGAGCGCATTCTCCCGCTCGATGTCCCACGCCGACACGTCATTGCCGAGCGTGTAGGCGAGAATCGCGCCGCTGGACCCGACCACGATGCCAAGCTCCGGCTCGGGCGCGGTGAAGCTTGAATCGCCGCGAATCCCGATCGGCTCGCCCGGGCCGACGCAAACCCGCGCGGTGCCCTTGAAAAATATTTCCGGGCGGTTCTCCGGCTTGTGGACGTAGGAGTACATGCCGTCCCGCGTGCCGAGCTCTCCGTCTCGGAAATCGGCGCTCGGGGCATAGGTGCAGCCGCAGGCCCAGATCTCGGCCGGCTCGAGCGGCAGCAAGAGCTCGGCGCTGGCGGCCCGGACATCGCCAGCCGCCTCGGCCGCGACTTCCGCCAAGGGCCGGCCGGAAGCGTCCGCCGCTACCAGCAGTTCGTTCATGGACGCGCACCGCAGCATGCGGTAGCCGCCGGCTTCCTGGATCGCGACCGCGGCCCTCCCGCCGTCACGCACCTGAGCAAGCTTCATGCCTAGCGTTCCCCCGCACACATCTTGGCACAGTCGGGCCAAGCGCGGCCAGAGCGATCCAGGCCGGCCCGGGCTAGACCGCCAGGGCCGGCCTGTCGGCCGGCACCGCGCCGCGGCCGTACGACAGCGGCTCGGGCACTCGCGCGAACTTGCCGACCGCTTCGAACAAGGGCCGGAAGTCCTTGGCCAGGTTGCCGATCAGGCAATCGGTGAGATCGCCGCGCAGGTCGGGACGGCTCTTCAACAGACGCCCGAAGCTGAACGTCTCTTCGTAGAAGGCGTATACCAGCTTGCGCATCACCTCCACACCTGCGCACACTTCCGCGCCGTAGCCTGCGAAGCGCGCGGCCCGGAAGTCCCCCGCCCTGAGCGCCGCATCGGTCGCGAGGGCGGCGCGCTCCCCGCCGAGCAGGGCCAGCAGGACCCCGGACGAGAATACCGGGTCGAGAAAGGTGAAGGCGTCGCCGGCCAGCACCAGCCCATCGGCGGCGCAGTACCGGGAACGGTAGGAATACTCGGCCGTGACGCGGAGCGGCTCGCAGCGCGCGCCCGGGGCCAGGTGCTCGGCAATCCAGCGGTTGGCTGCCACTTCGCGGTCGAAAACGGCCTCTAAGTCCTTGCCCTCGCGGTACAGGTAGTCGCGCTCCGCCACCACCCCGACGCTGACGGTGTCCTGCGGCAGGGGAATGTACCAGAACCAGCCCTTGCCGGGCAGGTAGGCCACGGTGGTCGCGCCCTCGTCACGGCCCGTGTCCCTGAGAGCGCCCTTGTAGTAGGTCCAAATGGCGACCTTGTTCAGTTGCGGGTCGGGCACGACCCAGCCCAGTTCCGTGGCGGCGAAGCCGTGCCGCCCCCCGCAGTCCAAGGTGACCGGCGCCCGGATCGCGAAGGTCTCGCCGCCACGCTCCACCACCAGCCCCTCGCAGCGCCCGCCATGCATCAGCAGGCGCTTGGCGGCCGCCCCCATCAACACGCGCGCACCCTTCTCGACCGCGTGATCGAGCAGCATGCGGTCGAATTCGCTGCGCACCACCTGCCAGGTCTGCGAGGCCTCGTGATCGAAATGCTGGAAGAAATAAAACGGGGCGGAAACGCGGCCGTCCGCAGCGGCGAACTGCACGCTGTACTTCTTCACGAAGCTGGAGGCGCGCAGCTTGCCGATCATCCCGATCCGCTGCAACGGAAAGTAGCAATACGGCAAGAGCGACTCGCCGACCTTGTAGCGCGGGAAATGCTCGCGCTCCACGACAAGCACGTCGCGCCCCCTGTCGGCCAAGACGGCAGCCGCCATCGCGCCCGCCGGGCCGCCGCCCAAGATCAAGGCGTCCAGGCCTGCGTACGGCCCGTCGCCGCGCTGCTCACGCATCGTGCGCGGAGGCGTGCTCTGGGAGGAAGAAAGCATGGAGCAGCCGATCGACCTGAAGCAAGCCCTCGCGAGTCAGCTCGATGCCCTCCTTGTCGAAGTCTAGCAGCCCGTGCCCTCGGAACAGGCTCAGCTCGTGCGCCCAGCGACGCGTCACGTCCACTCCGAAACGGCGCCGGAACGGCTCGGCGCGCAAGCGCCCCAGCTTCATCTTCAGCACGAACTGCCGGATCATCGCCTCTTGCTCCGTAATCGGCAGGGCGCGCGAAACCGGCAGGGACCCGTTGGCGACGCTGTCCATGTACGGCTGCATGTGGGGCTGGTTCTGGTAATGCACGCCATCCAAGTAGCCGAAGGCCGACACCCCGAGAGCCAGCATGTCGGCGCCGTCCCAAAGCCGGTCGCGGTACACGAAGCGAATCTGCGAGGAATCTCGCACGGCCGTGTAGGCGCTGCCCACCGTGTAGCCCCGGGCTTCCAAGGCTTCGAAAGCCTCGCGGGTCCAGCGGCGCTTGGTAGGCCAGTCGGCCACGGGGGCGGTCGCCTGCCCCCCTTCCCGCATGCCCCTGTAGATCGTCGTGTTGTAGGGGATCTCCATCTGGTAGACAGTCACGGCATCCGGCCCCAGGCGGGCCGTCTCGGCCACGCTGCGCGACCACTTGCCATCGGTCTCGCCGATCATCCCGGCGATCAGGTCCAAGTTGACCTGCGCGAAGCCGACGCGCTGGATCCAGTCCCAAGCGCGGTAGACTTCCTTGGACCGGTGGGCGCGGTTGTTGCCCGCCAGGATGTCGTCGTCGAAGTTCTCGACTCCCAGGCTCAGCCGATTGACGCCGAAAGCGCGGATCACTTCGAGCTTGCGCTCGCTGAGCGTGCCGGGCTCGCACTCGAACGCGACCTCGCTGGGCGCCTCCCAAGGCAGGGCAGCGCCCAAGCCCTGCATCAGGCGCTCCAGCTGCCGGCCCGACAGGTAGGAGGGCGTTCCGCCGCCAAAGTAGACGAAGTCCAAGGTCCGGCCTTCCAAGAAGCTCTGGCCGGCGAGCAAGGACGCCTCCGCCACCACGGCGTCCAGGTAGGCTTCGATCTCGCGGTGGTTCTTGTCCGTGTAAACCCGGAAGTAGCAAAAATCGCAGCGCTTGCGGCAAAACGGCAAGTGGACGTAGAGGCCGAGCGGAGTGCGGGGATCGCCCGGCCGTCGCAGGCGCTCGGTCGCGCTCCCCGCTGCGCCGGCGCTCCAAGCCGAGAAGGGCGGGTAGTTCGAGACGAAATAACTGCCCGCCTGGGTGGAGTCCTGGCCAGCCAGCAGGCTTTCCACGCTGCCCGAATTCTGCATCAGCGGCACGCTCCGCAACGACGGTTCCCCTATCTTTGCACGGCTTGCCGGACCGCCGTCAAGGCCGCGGGCAGCCGCCCGCGGCCTCGCCCGGGGCCAGCGCGATATAGTCGCCGACCCGCTCTTCCAGCATCTCCAGAGGGAGCGGCCCGTCGCGCAGGATTGCGTCGTGGAAGTCGCGCACATCGAAGCTGGAGCCGTAAGCGGCGCAGGCGGCCTCTCGCAGTTCCATGATCTTGAGCTGCCCCATCTTGTAGGCCAGTGCCTGGCCCGGCCAAGCGATGTAGCGATCGACCTCGCTCGCATCGCCGAGAAAGTCGACGGCCTGCTGCCGAGTCCAGCCCATGGCGTGCAGGCCGGTGTCCACGACGAGCCGCCGGGCCCGGAAGCGCTCGCTTTCCAAGGCCCCGAAGCGGCTGGCATGGTCGTCGTACACGCCGAGCGCTCCGCCGAGCGACTCGGCATACAGCGCCCAGCCCTCGACATACGCCGTCGAGCGGTAGATCTTGCGGAACTCGGGCAGGCCCGCCATCTCGAGCTGCAGCGCGAGCTGCAGGTGATGCCCCGGATTGGTCTCGTGCAAGACCAGCGCCGGCTTGTCGAACCTCGATTGCCTCTCGGGCCTGTACGCCTTGAGATTGAACCAGCCGGGCCGGGTGCCGTCGGCCGCGGGCGGATTGTAGTTGGAAGCCGAGACGGCCTCGCGATCCCGCGGAATCGCCCGAATCCCGACAGGATGCCGCGGCAGCCGGCGGAACAGGCCGGGCAGCCCGGGGGCGACGCGCATGGCCAGGTCGCGGTGGTAGGCAAGCATGGATTCCTTGTCCGCGAAGAGGTATTCCGGGGCGGAAAGCAGGTGTCGCTCGTATTCAGCCGCGGAGCCGCCGAACCCGGCCTCAGCCGCAATCTCCGCCATGGCGCGGTCTATCCGAGCGACCTCTCGCCGTCCGATCCGGTGGATCTCGGCCGCGGTCAGCGGCAACGTGGTGTGGTAGCCGACGAAATAGCGGTAGATGTCCTCTCCGCCGGCAAGGGAGGTCACGGCCGGCGATGCGCGCGCCTTGGGAATGTACTCTGCGGAGAAGAAATCCCGCAGCCGCCGCCAAGCGGGCTGGAACGAGTCGGCATAGGCAGCCTCGGCCCGGGCAGTCAAGTCTTCCCGGCGCTCCGCGGCAATGCTGGCCGGGAAATCCCGAAACGCGGCGAGCAGGGGCGCTTCCGCAGCGGGCGGTTCCGCTTGCGCATCCAGCTGGCCGACGATCATCGCGGCAATCCTGCGGGGCTGCGCGCGGCCCTTGCCGAGCGCCTCGCGCAGGGTGGCGATGTTCTGCTCGACATAGGCAGGAACCGCGCGCAGGCGCGCAATCATGTCCTCGTAGTCGGACTGCTGGCGGGCCGGCATTTCGCGCATGGTCAGCAGCACGACGGTATGCAGCCCGAAGAGCTGGTTGACCCGGATCAGCTCGGCGTCATAGTCGATGCCCTCAAGTTCCAGATCCAGCTGCCTTCGCAACAGCCGCCAGCTGATGGCGTCTTGCAAGTTCAGCGCATTCGGATCGAACCCGTCCAGGCGCGACCTGTAGTGCTCGACGCGCCCGGCCCAGCGCCGGCGGGCGGGGGGCGACCAATCCCGCCATCGGCCGTTGTGCTCGTTGCGCCCGACGGATGTCGCTTCTTCAGGGTTCTCGCGCAAGTACTCTTCGTAGTAGCTTCCGAACAACTCATGCAGGGCAGGATCGCGATCCTGGGCGAGCAAGGGCAGGCAAAGCGCGAGGACGATGGCAGCTCGGCGCATACTTCACACTACCCTACGAAGCAGTCGGGGCATGGCCGGGCCGGGCGAGACGCGGCAGGCGGGCAACGCCTCTCCGGCCCGCGCGGGCGCCTGCCGGGAAAGCGCGCGCACAGTTCACTAGAATCGTGGCAGGGCGCTTGGAGGCGGCTTGATCCGCCGCGTTGGGCCGAGATGCAGAGGCTGGCAGGCAAGGTCGCCGTAATCACCGGCGGAGCAAGGGGCTTGGGCGCGGCCTACGCGCGCGCACTGGCGGCGGAGGGCGCGGCCTGTGTCATCGCCGACATCGCCAGCGGGGAATCGATCGCGTCCGAAATCCTCGCCGCCGGGGGGCGGGCCGCAGACCTTGCCACGGACATCAGCGACGAAGCCCAAGTGAAGAACCTGGCCGGACAGGTGCAGGACCGGTTTGGCGGGGCCGACATCCTGGTCAACAACGCAGCTCTTTATTCTCCTTTGGAGCCAGTCCATTGCCTTGACATCGAAGCGGATCTGTGGGATCGAGTGATGGCCGTCAACGTGCGCGGCAGCTTCCTCGCGGCCAAGCATTTCGCGCCCCAAATGGCCGCGCGCGGAGGGGGCAAGATCATCAATATCTCGTCCGGCACGGCATACAAGGGGCAACCGACCGGGATGGCCCACTACATCACGTCCAAGGGGGCCGTAATCGCGCTCACGCGGGCCCTGTCGCGCGAGCTGGGCGAGTTCGGCATCTGCGTGAACACGCTGGCTCCCGGTCTGATCCTTAGCGAGACCATCTTGCAGAACGAGGCCCATCTTGACGGCGCGAGCGAATCCGTGCTCGCCAGCCGCGCCTTGAAGCGCCATGGCCAGCCGAGCGATCTGATCGGAGCGCTCCTGTTCCTCGCGTCGTCGGACAGCGAGTTCGTGACCGGCCAGACAATCGCCGTGGATGGCGGCTCCATCAACACCTGATCGGCAGCGCGCCCGGCCAAGGCCAGCCTCACCGTAAAGCTCGGGTTGCCGGGCCGTCGATCCCATAGTGATCGGTGTTGATCGCCTTGACGAAGTGCGACACTTGGCGCGATCCAAGTACACCAGCCCTGCAATTGCCATTGATAGGCGGCGAGGGGCCGCACCGGGGAAATCAGCTTCCCGCACGACGGCACTCCCCGACTCGAAGAGTGTGCTGTGATTCGTGCCAGCGGGCAACCGCCGTGGCGCGATTGAGATCATGCGCGGCGGGATCTGAAACGCATAAGGCGAGACACGTGCTTGCCAAGATGTGCGGCAGGCCGCATGTGCGTAATTGAAAAATCACAGAAACGGCTGATTCTAATCATTTCTTCCGCCTCGTAATCTATTTTGCAGTCAGTGGAACCGAAAACACAAAAACTGACAACCGTAAGAAAAATACCCGCTGAGCGAGAAATATAATCTATTTCTTGGTGTTATCATTTGAATCAGACAGTTAATCGACGAAATTACAATAGAGCAAATTCGATCGACACTCGTCAAACCATGCGTGGAGCCGGGTTACTGACGCTCAACGCCTAGCAATCTGACATGCCCCCCCTGCATCAGCCTCTGGGCCAAGCCTGGCTCCGCCAAGAGCTGGGCCTGAACGTGCCGAGCCCAGCCGTCGAGAGCTGCATAGCGGAGGGCGCTAGGCGAACCGAGTTCGATGGCAGTCAAGTCTTGGAATACTACCCACGCCGGTATGAGACCCCGGACAGAGCCGTGCCTCATCTGCGCTTCACGCTACGCAACGAGGCGTTCGACATCGGGATCTTGTCCGCCGCGCTCAAGGCGATCGCCCCGGCAGACATTGAAGCGTGGGTCCGGAGCCAGCCGACAGGCGGATATGGTCGTCGTGCGTGGTACCTGTACGAAACGTTCACTGGTAAGACCTTGGATCTGGAAGATGTCCGCGTCGGCAACTACGTTCCGCTGCTAGACCCTGAGAAGCACTGCGTCGGCTTTCCTCGACGTTCCAAGCGCCACCGCGTGACAGACAACTTGCTGGGCAGCGCTGGTTTCTGCCCTACGGTCCGGCGCACGCGGCGCCTGAAGGCTCGAATGCAGCAGCACTTCGACCAGGACGCCACGAGACTGCTTGCAAGCGTAGACCCAATCGTCCTCACGCGAGCGGTGAACTACCTCTACTCGAAGGAGACTCGCTCTACGTTTGAAATCGAAGGAGAGACGGCGTCGGCCGCTCGCGCCGAACGATTCGTGGCAGCCCTCGCCACCGCCGCCGAATTCGATACCACCGACAAGTCAGCGCTGGTCGCACTGCAGAAAACCATTGTCGAGCCGCGCTACACGGCACGGGACTGGCGCAGCAGCCAAGTCTTCGTGGGGCGCATGCGCGGTGGATTCCGCGAGCACGTGGATTTCGTGTGCCCCCGCCCGCAGGACGTTCCGGAACTGATGGGAGCTTGGACAGCGATGACACGGCGTGTCCTCCGAAGTGACATTCACGCCGTAGTCGCAGCGGCTGTGGTCGCCTTCTCGTTCGTGTTCATCCATCCATTCGCAGACGGCAATGGACGGATCCACAGGTTCTTGCTGCACCATGTGCTCGCGAAGCTCGGCTATACCCCGAGCAACGTCATATTTCCGATCTCCGCGTCGATCCTGCGCAACCTCCCCGAGTATGATTCCGTGCTACAGTCCTTCTCGAAGCCGCTGTCGCGCCACATCGACTGGCACTGGACGCCCGGCTCAGAAATGGTTGTCGACAATGACACCGTCGACCAGTACCGCTATTTCGACGCGACCCGCTTCGCCGAGTATCTCTTTGACCGGGTCGAGGATACGCTGCGCGAGGATCTGCGCGAGGAGCTCAGCTTCGTGGCGATCTTCAACAAAGCGTTCAGTGCCGTGCGCCAGGTGGTCGAGATGCCTGATCGGCGCGCCTCTCTGTTCGTGCGTCTGTGCATGCAGAACGGCGGCCGGCTGGCAGTGCGCAAGCGAGAGCGCTTCGGCGAGCTGAGCGACGCCGAAGTGGGCGCAATGGAAGCGGGCGTGCGCGCGGTCATGGAAAGCTCTGCGCGGGTCTCCCCGGAAAACCTCGTTGACTTGCCGCACGATGACACCGAGGATATCGTCGATCCCGCCGACCTGCCCCGGGGGGCCTGAAGCTTTTCCCGTAATGTGACAGCTGCCAATCCGGATTCCAACGCTCCGATTCCCGGACAATTCTGCTTCCCAGCTGATTCGGCGTAATAGTCCGAGCAAAACCCCTGCCTGTAGCAAGACCATGGGCAGGCGCCACAGCCTCTACCGCTCCCGCAAGAAGCGCCGCCAAGCACATCCACACCCGGAGCAACGGCCGCACAAAGACTCCTAATCCCGCCCCTTTTATGTTGGAATAGTGCCCGAACGAGGAATGGCCGCCACGCCCGTGGAGCCTCTGCCAGCACGGTCGCAGCTGGCGCCAGCCAGCGCTGCGACAACTCACAGTTTCCTGCCCGCCGCAGTGCAGGCAGGAGTGTGCCAAGGGGGCCTGGCCAGGCCCCCTTGGCAGCGACGGGTCGGCCCGTCGCACCCATTCCTGCGCGTCCTGCACGGAAGCGTGGGTACAGACCCGTATCGCAAAAGGATAGGAACCCAGGAATGACCACACCCACTCCCATCGTACTCCCATCGTAGTCGCCGGCATCGCTGGCGGCAAGGCGTACCTTGACGCCCACCTGCTCGACACCGGCCTCGACTGCCGCTATGCAAACACCACAAGCGGCCGGCGCGCTTTGTGCAACCGGCTGCGCAAGCACCGCGTCACCCGCGCCGTCTTCGAACCCACCGGGCGTTACCACCGCCAACTGCACCAATGCCTGGCTGCAGCTGGCTTGCAGACTGTCCTTGTCAATCCCTTGCGCTCGCGGCGCTTCGCCGCAGCGCTCGGCCAACTCGCTAAGAACGACCGCGTCGATGCGACCATGCTGGCTCGCTTCGGCCGTCTCGCCGACTTGCAAGCGACCCCGCCACAAGCCGCCAACCTGCGACTTCTCCAGGATTTGCTTGTCGCTCGCCGCAAACTTGTCGAGCAACTCGGCACGCTGCGCAAGCTAACCGCCGAACTCGACCCGCAAGCGACGCGCCGCTTTTCCAAGCCGCTCGCCAGCCTACAGGCCGCCCGCGCCGCCTGCGACCGCGACCTGCAAACTTGCCTGGCCGCCGATACCGTGCTCGCCCGCCGCGCCGAGATTATCCAGTCCATCCCCGCTTGCGGCCCGCTCAACGCTGCCTGCCTCTGCGCTACCATGCCCGCACTCGGCTCGCTTGGCCGCCGCCCAGCTGCCGCGCTACTGGGGCTGGCTCCTTTCGACCGCGATTCCGGCCAACGGCGCGGCGCTCGCTCGATTCGTGCCGGGCGCGCCCAGCCGCGCCACTTGCTCTACATGGCCGCTCTGTCCGCCACCCGCTGCCAGCCCGCCGCCCAAGCCTGCTACCAGCGCCTAGTGGCTAACGGCAAGCCCCACAAGCTCGCCCTCGTCGCTGTCATGCGCCGCTTGGCCGGCCTGCTCGACACCCTCTTGCGCGCAGACCGCCTCTGGCAACCCGAACCACCCGCCCGCCCTGCCGAGGTCGTCGTATGAACTGCCTGCTCCTCTCTACCCAGCACTCCACGCCAGGCCCCCTCGCCTGCCACTGGCAACCTCTTTTCCCGCTCCTGCCGCTTGACTTTCATCACGGAAGCTCACGCGGCAGCCCTCCTGTCCGCACCGCGATTGGGAGAATTGCTGGTGCGCCGTACTCAAGCTGTCGTGCGCAAGGCCAACAGAGCTGGCCCCGTATTCGCGGAGCGCGATTACTGCATCTCGCCGCTGAACCGGGGCAACCTGGGCGAGATCCTCGACGGATCGCCGATTGACGGTACTTCGTCCTGCACGCGCCGCGCCAGCCTGACCAGCTGGACACTGGTTGCGAGCTTGTCAATCTGTGCTGTGGTGAAATGCGATTAGGCGTGGTGCATTATGAGAGCAGGATTGGTCTCATCCTCGCTTTTCACGGCTTGCGGACGTTGGAACTGCCCGCAAGCTGCGAAGTCGTAGCATTCTTGGGAACAGTTGTCAAGGAACACAAGTAGGACAGTAGGACGTGCTGGAGTGAGCGGCATGAGCTTAAGAGGTTTTCCGTGGTTTGAAGCTACCGCGTCAGGATTCCGTTACGTGAATCGAAGTTGTTGATATAGATGAACTTGTATTCAATATACTGTGCCATTTCCCGGGTGCCAGATGACGTTTGGCCCTTGATTCCGGCGGATTTCCCTTGTCTGGCACTGGTTCTGCCCCCTACAGGTGTCACAGTAGCCGGGTAGAGGAGGTCGTTACCGAGCCTCCTCTACCCGGCGTATAGATACCTTGCCCGGTCCAGAGAAACACTAGGACGCATGGTTGTGCGTTCGCCTGACTTGCTACTCCCGCTGCTGGTCTCCCCGACACCGGTCACGCTTGCACAACTGTAGCAGGCCCTCGGCCAGCCCTCGCGGTGCACCACCTTCCGCTACCTGCGTCCAGTCCCCTACCTGCGCAGCTACAACCACAACGGCCGCCACCGTGCATCGTTTGCCCGGCGCATCCGCCAAGGACCGGCCGCCGCGTACAACTCGGCCCCCGCCAACTAGAATTCCAGATTCCTAACCCTAGTTCGCCACTTTCCCCCAAATTGCCGGCACGGAGCATATTTTTTTGCTGCCGCTACTGCTCCAAACTGGCCGATAATCTTTCTTTAGATTTATTATCTTCGTAATCTATTTGCTTTATAGTCTTATGATGCTCTCTTAAAGCTTTTTGTAGTGCCAACTTCTTTTTCGACCCCCTTGACACCCCCTAGCCCCCTCTGCCACCCTACAACTGAGCGCTCATGTTCATCCGTGCCACCAAAACCCACTCCGTCGGCGGCCAGCCCGGCTACAGCTGCCGCCTCGTGCAGTCCGTGCGCTGCGGCGCGGCGGTGCAGCAGAAAACCCTGCTCAACCTGGGCACCGACTATGCCGTGCCGCGCGCGCTGTGGGCCGACGTCGCGGCCCACGCCGAGCGCCTGCTGCGCGGCCAGAGCGCCCTATTCGAGGTGGCGCACGAAGTGCGCCTGGCGGCCGAGGATTTGGTGCGTCGCCTGCGCGCCCGCGGCTTCGCCAGCGAGCAGCCCGCCGCCGAGCAGCCAGTCAGCGTCCAGTTGCATACCCTGGCGCACTGCGACGCCCGCTCGGTGGGCGGCGAACGCCTGGCCCTGCGCGCCTTGCAGCAACTGCGCTTGCCAGCTTTGCTGCGCGAGGCCGGCGCCTCGCAGCGCGACGCGGCCATCGCCACCGCCCTGGTTATGGCGCGCATGCTGCATCCCTCCTCCGAACGCGAAGCGCAGCGCTGGCTGCGCGACCACAGCAGCACTCTCGAACTGCTCGGACTCGACACCTCCGGCGGCGTCTCGCTGGCCAAGCTGTACCGCATCGGCGACTTGCTGTGGAAACACCGCGAAGCCTTGCAGGCCGGGCTGTTCGCCCGCGAGCGCGACCTGCTTGGCCTGCCGCGCACGATCGTCTTCTACGACCTGTCGAACACGCATTACACCGGGCGCGAGAACGCCGGCCTGCGGCGCTTCGGCAAGTCGAAGCAGAAGCGCAACGACTGCCCGTTGGTCTCGCTGGCCATGGCCTTGGACGGCTCCGGCTTTCCGCGCCGCTGCGAGATCCTAGCCGGCAATGTCTCCGAGCCGGGCACCTTGCAGCCGCTGCTGGAGCGGCTGGACGACGAGCGCCAAGAGGGGGCGCCGCGGCCGACCGTGGTGTGCGATGCGGGCCTGGCCAGCGCGGCGAACCTGAGCTGGCTGCGGGAGCAGGGCTGGCACTGGATCTGCGTCAGCCGCGAGGCCAAGCCACAGCCGCCGGCGGGCGAGCCGACGGCCCAGCTGGAGACCAGCGGCGGCTACTGCGTGCGGGCCTGGCCACTGCCGGCGGAGACAGCACAGGCTGCGGCGCAGGAGGCCGGCCAGGAGCCGGCCGAGTTGCGCGTGTACGCACTCAGCGAGGGCCGCCTGCGCACGGCGGAGTCGATTCTGCAGCGGCAGCGCGAGCGCTTTGAACAGGCCCTGCAAAGCCTGCATGAGGGCCTCTCCAAACCGCGCTGTGTGAAGCAACTCGCGGCCGTGCAGCGCAAGGTGGGACGCTTGCTCGAGCAGTACAAGGCGGTGGCAGCGCAGTATAAGGTCGAAGTGCTGGCCGGCGAGCAGGAGCGGGCGACGGCCGTCCGCTGCACACCGAATCCGCAGTATGCGGCCGCCGATGCGGCGGCCGGGGCCTACGTGCTGCGCACCAGCCATATCGACTGGGACGTGGCGCAGGTGCTGCGCAGCTACTGGGAACTCAGCGAAGTGGAAGCCAGCTTCCGCTCGTTGAAGTCGGAATTGGGCCTGCGCCCGATCTGGCACCGTTTGGATCGGCGCGTGGCAGCGCACCTGTTCGTGGCCGTGCTGGCCTATCACGGCGTGCATCTGTTGCGCACGCAACTGCGGGCGCACGGCCTGCATTGGAGTTGGCAGTCGCTGCGCGAGCGCTTGGCGGGCTGGATGCGGGTGACGACCAGCGTGCAGGCGGCAGACGGGCAGTTGCTATGCAGCCGCCAAGATGTGCAGCCGGGGGCCGAGGCCGTGCGCATCGCCCAGGCGGCGGGCCTGGCCGTGCGCGCACATCGGCGGCGGGCGGCCGCGCGGGGCTGACGCTCAAGAGCACAAAAGTGTAGTGCCAAGCGGCTTGGTCGCATCACTATAACTGTTTGTATTTCAATACTATACGGAATTTTTCAAGTCACCAAATGACGAACTAGGGCTAACGGAATTCTGACGCGGTAGCTGCCGGTGAGCAACTGATCGCTGACAGCAAAGTCGATTTTGGGGGCTTTGGAGCGAGGCATGGGTATGGAAGTATAATACCATGCCAATGATTTTCATACAAGCCCGCAGCTGCACCTGCCAGGTGAATTGCCACACAGCCGGCCTAACGGCTAGATGCCCTTAAGAATCCGCGCCTTCGCTCGCAATCCAAAAAATCTTATCCAGGGATCATGGAGATCAACTGCATCGATCAATGGTAAGATTGGTCTGTTAGCATGAAGGGGCCAGAGCCACTCAGTAGTTTCCTATGTCGACTCCAGACTCCATAAACACTCCCGCCAGCAAGCTTCTTGGATTAAATCTCAATGACCAATGGAATGTCATATCTGAGATAACACCGAACGAAAACGCGACAGGTGGTCGATTTTCAAAGGGTTATATCGTGAAATCTATCAACGGCAAAAGAGCGTTCCTTAAGGCTATGGATTTTTCAGAAGCATTAGAGTCTGATGACCCCGCTCAGGCACTGGAATCGATGACCGCCGCTTACAATTATGAGAGAACGCTACTTAGAAAATGTAGAAAAAAGCGACTATCAAGAGTTGTTCTTGCCATAGATGACGGGAAGATAGTCCTCGACAAAAACGATCCTAGTAGTGTTGTTCAATACATAATATTTGAACTTGCTGACGGTGATATAAGGACCTATTTAGATCAGAATACTAGGATCGATGCTGCGTGGATCCTGAGAACAATGCATCACGCTACTTCCGCGATACGACAACTTCACTCCGTCGATATAGTGCATCAAGACATAAAGCCTTCAAACGTTTTGGTGTTCAATCACACTGAGTCAAAGCTTGGTGATCTTGGCCGTGCGCAAGACGCATTTGCAAAATCTCCCTACGACAATTTCCAGTGTGCGGGCGACCTCTCATACGCTCCGCCCGAGCTTCTATATAGATCGAATTCTACCTCGCTCAGTCCTTGGGAACGCCGACTCTCGTGTGATATGTATCTGTTGGGGAGTATTCTAGTGTTTTTTTGCACAAGCAGCTCCATGACACATGTCCTGCTCAGTCGCCTTCATCAAAAGCATTACCATAATAAATGGGCAGGAACTTATTCCGAGGTATTGCCGTATCTGATCCACGCGTTTCACCGCTTCCTTACAGAAATCAAGACTCGAAAGCACCCACTATGCCGACACTCGGAGGAGATCGCTCTGCTAATCAGTCAACTCTGCAATCCAGATTTCAAGAACCGGGGTCACCCAAAGAACTTTGACGGCAGACAAGGTCGATATTCCCTTGAGAGATACGTCTCGATATTTGATCGGCTGGCTAGGCAGGCTGAATACTCTCTATTGAATTGAGAGGGGGCGATTTTGATATGTATGAGATTACGAGCAATTTTGACAGAAAAGTTTTTCCACGGTGGAGAACTTTCGAGACGACACTCAAAACTGGAGAGCTCAGTACGGTCGGAAAACCACCGTTGATTATTCGCGAAAATGGCGATTTTTTACGATCAAAGCTAGACGTTTGGCACCGAAATCGTACGGCACACTTCGCCTCGGATCTCGTTGGATCTGGATTGGTTCTTGGGAGGTCGACCGAAGTAATTGATGCCGCAGAATTCCTGTTGCGCTCCGACTCCTTTTCCTCTTCTTGGGCAAAGGAATTGGCAAACTCAGTACTATTCGACGCCAACGTAGATGATAGCTGTTCCCCATCTCGCTTAAGTCTCGAGCAAAGATACTCGCGAGTAGCTCAATATAAGAGCTGGTTACGGCAAGAACCTAAGGATCCGATTTCTTGGACAAACTTAGCGCTATTGTACGTTATTTTAGGACAAACTGATCAGGCGAGAAAGTGTATAACTATCGCTCTCAATCTGTCACACGAAAACCGGTTCATCACGCGTTCAGCAAGCCGTTTCTGGGTTCATGTCGGTGACTTGGAAAGGGCTCATTACACGCTCATTCAGGCCGCGTCATTTTTTGATGATCCGTGGCTTCTATCAGCTGAGATTGCGATAAGCGATGCATTAGGTCGCCGATCTAGATTTCTCAAGAAAGCACGAAAGGCCATATCAGACGATTCGTTAGATCCATTTCATCTCACTGAGCTCTTAGCTGCTCTTGCCACATTAGAACTCGCCTCAGGAAAGATAAGAAGATCCCGGCAGCTCTTCGCTCGTTCACTGCGACATCCCAATGAAAATAGCATTGCCCAAGCAGTTTGGGCTACTCGGCACGATAAACAGATTCCCGTGGCAGATGATCTGTTTGAACCCAATCGGGCGTTTGAGGCTTCTTGCAGAAGATCCTTCGCGAATGAACGTTGGGATGATACGTTAATTCAGTGTGAGCGCTGGCAAGACGACGAACCGTTCGCATCAGAGCCTCGGATATTGGGATCGTTCGTTGCAGTCGTAGTACTCGAAGATTTCGTGAGATCTGAAAGATTTTTTCGTGATCTCGATATCGCTTGTGTACACAACTTTACATTGTTAAACAATCTTGCTTTTGCAGAGATTAATCTTGGAAAGTTGAAATCTGCTCATGAGGCTTTGCTCTTAGCCAAGAAGTGTGTAAATAGTGATCATGATCAGGCTGTATGGTCTGCGACGATGGGTCTGCTCGAACATCGTAGAGGTCACGTGGAAGCGGGGCGAAGACTCTATCGTGACTCGCGAAATTTAGCATTGAAACTCTCAGATCAAGGAAATATTCTTACGCTGTCATCCGTTTTTGGTGCGTTTGAAGAGCTGAGAAGTTCCGGTTCACTGACGCTCGGTGCGATCAAGAGAACAGAGAAGCTATTGTCGGCAGGGCCGAACCCCGTCAACAAAGTTCTGTTAGAACGACTAAGGCGAAAGATTCGCGAGTTAGGAGATTCCGCTTGATACGTAGGTAATGAGTAAGTATTCGACTGTTTATTTGGGGGATTATATAGTGCCTGCGACAAAACCCCCTAAAATCAATTCTCCGCTAGCAACACAGGCCGATTGGCGAACGGAATAAAGACTTATTGGAGCAGGCTGAACGACGCGCAGTGGGCTGTCGCCAGGCGAAGATCGCAGCTACCGGGCCGGATCCGGGCCAACGGGCCGCTTCCCGACGAATCTTCGCCTGCGTCGATTGCCCACAACCGTTTTGAATACAATGACATAGATGCTTTTGTCGCAGGCACTATATATAAAAACGCACTAGTGTCGCGTTGAGCACTTAGAGAATTGCACATAACTTGTTATTTTTGAATGGCTTACAATCGATTTCCGGGTGTCCGAGACTTGAATTCATAACGGCCGGTTGATGTGGCACTCCCCCGGCGCACAGTCCGCATTCTACTACTGTGTCGAGATATGTATCAGGGCCAGACGGTCTTCGCTCAACTTATGCAGTTCATTCCTTGGCGGGCGTTCTACCGCATCGTCGCTCGGTACGGTGGCGACCATGGCGTGCGCCAGTTGAACTGTGCCCAGCAGTTCCGCGCCATGGCTTGCGCCCAACTCACCCACCGCAGAAGCTGGCGGGACCTGGTCGCTTGCCTTGAGGCCGTTCCCGCCAAGCTCTACCACTCCGGCTTCACCGCGCCGCTTAGCTTTTCGACCCTCGCCCGCGCCAACGAGCGGCGCTCTTGGCAGATCTACCAAGACTTGGCCCAGCACCTGATCACCCGGGCCCGCCCGCTCTACGCCGAGGAGGATCTCGGCCTCAACCTCGACGACACTGTTTATGCCCTCGACTCCTCCACGGTCGACCTGTGCCTGTCGGTGTTTGGCTGGGCTCCCTTCCGGGCTACCAAAGCTGCCGTCAAGCTCCACACTTTATTGGACTTACGAGGTTCGCTGCCCTCCTTTATCCATATTTCTGACGGGAAATTGCATGATGTCAAGGCGCTGGACCTGATCGGACCCGAACCCGGTGCGATTTACGTCATGGACCGGGCCTATGTTGATTTTGGCAGATTGTTCCGATTGCATCAGGCAGGCGCCTGCTTCGTCACGCGGGCGAAGAAGAACCTGCGTTGGCACCGGGTCTACTCCGCCCCCAAGGATCGCACGGTCGGCATCGAGGCGGATCAGCTGATCGCCTTGGATGGCAAGCGAGCGCGGCAAGCCTATCCCCTGCACCTGCGCCGCGTCCGCTACCGTGACCCTGCCTGCGGCAAGCAGCTCGTCTTGCTGACCAACCGCCGTGACCTGCCTGCCAGTACGGTGTGCGCTTGGTACAAGCAGAGATGGCAGGTCGAACTCTTTTTCCGCTGGATGAAGCAACACCTTGAGATGCAACGCTTCTTCGGCAGCTCCGAGAACGCTGTGAAGTCGCAAATCTGGGTGGCAGTGGCCGTGTATGTCTTGGTGGCGATTGTTCGCAAGGAACTCGGCATCGAGTTGTCTCCGTACCGCATGATGCAGACCATTTCGGTCATGCCGTTCGAGCAAGTCCTGCTTCCTGAGTTATGTACCGAATCCCGGCCAGTGCCCCGACCGGACTCGTCGGGGCAGCAGCAGTTGCTGTTCCAGCCCTGACCGCAGCTATCCGCAGTCTGCGTGGCTGGGGTGTGCAGGCACGCAGACCAGTCTGCCGGGGCGCGGTAACGCTTCTGCTCGCGTCGCGTCTGCCCGCACCATGACAGGCTCCGAGACGCCAGCTCGTAGCAGTTCGCCAACCCCGTCTAGCGGAATCGCTGACTGTTCGAAAGTGCGTATCGTGTTTCGAAATCCTACACTTTTTTCGGCCCGCTTTGCCTTGGGCTAAAATTCTAACTCATTGAAAACAAAGCAGTTGCAAAACGACACTCCCGAGAAGCCCCCCGCTCAATTTTTAAGTCCTTTGTTTTCAATAACTTCAAACGCGACACTAGTGATAAAAACGGTAACCACTCACGCCCGAGCTGGATGATTTGAGTTTTGGGCTGAGGACAGGCGGGGCGCGGGCGGCTATGGTAGAGAGTGGGGCCGGTGGCGCAGCCTAGTAGGACGATTCCAAACAACATTGCAATTATGTCTGGATCTGTTCTATATTTGTAGTCTACCGCGTCAGGATTTCCGTTACGTGAATCGAAGTTGTTGATATAGATGAACTTGTATTCAATATACTGTGCCACTAGTCCTGACGCAGCAGCCCCAGCACCAATATGCTCCACAGACTCATGCCCGGACGACCGTTCCTGGCGTCCAAGCATGGCCCGTATGCTTGCCTCTCACTGTCTGCGCTGTCCGCCTTGCTCTTGTCCGCGAGCAGATGCGTCTCCAGCAGAGTGAACAGCTTGGCCCGCAACTCAGCATCCGACCAAATCTGCTGCAAGCCGCGCAGTACGGCGGGAATATCATCCCGGGACTGCGGATCGAGTGGGATGCGCTCAATATCGATTTGGCCAATGGCTAATTGTGGATTTAAGACGACTCTCATGGGTGCCTGCCGGACGAAGATCGTAGCAAATAGGCCGCCAGCGGGCCAGGGCTGGCCAGCCGGTGTCATCTTCGCCGGCGTCGATTGCTATCAACTCATCTATTTTCAATCATTTAGAAGCTTTTGTCGCAGGCACTATATAATTCCCTTTCGTTTCAAAGATGGCGACGCCGGTGACGTGGACCTGATCGACTATCACTGACTGTAAGAGGAGCCCACGATGCCCATGAACAATCCCCCCCATCCCGGTTTGTCGGTACGCCACGACTGCTTGGAGCCTCTCGGTCTCAGCGTGACCGAAGCAGCACACAAACTGGGGGTCAGTCGTAAGCAGTTGTCGGACATCGTCAACTGCCGTTCGGGGATTTCTCCGGAGATGGCCATCCATCTGGACAAGGCGTTCGGCGGGGGGGGCCGACACCATAAGCGCTAACTTGTTTGGTTGACGTCGAAATGACTGGCGACTTGATAGGAGCGCTTCCTCGGGGGCTCTGCCAACGATGTCGAGATGTGCTCCCAGTGCGCAATCATCCGTTCTAGGGGTAAGGCGGGTTCGATGGCGCGCTGCACTTGGTTGAGAGCAAACTTGAAATCACGCCAGCGGCTGCGGGCGCGTTGTGGCGCGGAGGTCGTAGCCCCAGGGGGAAATCGACTGCGCGTGCTGGACGATCTTCTCCACCAGCAGGGCCACTAGCAGTTTGCCGTACAGCCAAGCTTGGGCGCTAGCCTCATCGGATTTCGGCAAGTGCCCGAATTGCGCCAGCGACTTGAAGCGCTTGAAGACCAGTTCCACCTGCCAGCGCAGGCGGTACCACTCCAGCACCTCGCTGGCCGGGAACTGCTCGGCGGGGTAGGTGGTGAAGACGATCACGTAACACGCGAAGCGCAGGGTTTCGGGCTGCAACTGCGTGCCACGCTTGCTGGCCCTGCGGCGCAGGCTGCGGTGCGCGATCTCGATGGCCTCAGCGGTCTTGCGCAGGGCGCAGATGCGCCCCGCGACAGGGGGCCCGGTCTTGGCCACGGCCCGGGTTGGCCAGACCCCGAGGGCCCCGGGCTGGCGCAGGGTTTCCACGCAGGCCAGCAGGTCGAAGGGCTGCCCGTCGGCCGCTTCCAGCACCAGCGAACGGGTGTTCACGCGCACAATCACGTGCCCGCCAGCAGCCGCCACGTGCTGCAGTCCGACGCTGGTCGAGTAGCCGCGATCGGCCAGCACGTAGTCCCCGGCACGAATCGGAAACTGCGTGAAAGATTCGCCTGTGCCGCTACCCTCCGTCGGCGTGAGCTTGAAGAAATCACAACCCAGCGAAGGCAGGTTGACGCTGTAGTGCAGCCGCCACAGAGCCCCGGTCCGCCCCGGTTCTTGCACGGTCGTGGCGTCGAAGGCCCGCACTTGGAAGCCCGCCGCTGCGGAGACGGCGATGCCATGCTCGCGGAACAACTCCACGCACAGCGCGTACAGCCACTCGCGTGCTTTGCGCAGCCGCTTGAGCAGGGCGACATCCGACAGATCTGCCAAGCTCGCTTGGCGCGCCCGCACGACCGTCTCGCGCAGCGAATGCCCGCACCCCAGATGGAGCAGCAGGGTGCGCAGCAGGTGCTCCGCTGACTTGTCCTTGCGCAGCCCTTTCAGCGCACCCTTCTCGGCTGCCAGAGCTTGCCAGTTGTCGGGGAAAAACGACAGCAGCAACTCCCAGTCCTCGTTTGCCGCCGCCTTGGTTGCCGTACTATTCATGCCCAACATCATACAAAATAGCGGTTTAGAAAACAAGTTAGCGCTTATGGGGGCCGACACATGGTACCGGCTTCAGTCCGCATGGGAACTGGCCCAAGCAAAGAAGAGTGTTTCCGGAACCCGTGTCGAGCGAATGGTAACGGCAACCTGATCCGCTTGCGGCGGCATGCACTAGTAACGATCGCAAGCATTCAAGCGGACGGTGTCTGCAGCTATGGATCTAGCGAAGGCGGCACCTCAGATCGACAAGAGACCCCGCAGGGGATCGAAACTTGACCCAATCGTCAACCTTGCACCGAGATAAGGAGGCTAGTGCTGCCGCCTGCGGCGTTTGCGCTTCGAATCAAGATCCAATGGCATGCGCATCTTCTCGTAGAGCATGAACAGGTGTTCTACGCGCTCGCGCTCGGAGGCGAATCCGGTGCGCCGGTAGAGACGATCGACAGCCCTGTCGAGCGCTTGATGTGCCCGGCGCAGATTTGGCGGCATTAGGTTCGGATCGTAGAGATCGGCGAGCGTTGCCTTTGGCCAGATAGTGCGGGCGTCAAGCACCGCCTTCGCCAGCGGCTCCAGCTTCGACAGATCGGTGCTTCCATCAGTGAAGCCAGACGGCGTGGGGAAAGTGTTGTAGACAACGCCGACAGAGTACATGTAGTCGCTCTTCATCCGCCCTGTCACAGCCCGCATCCAAGCCATGTGCATTGCCGAGGTCAGCAGCGCGAAATCGGTAAGCGTCGCGTTTGTCAGTAAGCGGAGCTTGTCACTTGGAATCGTCGGCGGCTCGAGCCACCCGATGGGTGCGTATTCTCGCCGCTCGGAACTAACTTGAGGAATCACCAAAAACGGCGCGGTGGGGACAACATTGACATGGTAGAGAGTCGGCGTTGCCGCGAGCCTCTGCGTCGGTGCGCTCTTGCTGGCCTCTCGGTATGCGCGGACTGCGGCAATTCGTTCCTGAACATGGGACAACTGCGCCAGCACGTCTGGCGACGCGTCGTGCAACGCCAGAATCCAGCGCTCGCGTCCTTGCAAGTATTCCCGCGCCCCGATGAATGGTCGGAGCCACGGCGCGGCACTAGGTTCCGCATCCAGAAATGCGCCACGTTCCATTGCGTTGAAGATATATTCTCCACCGTCGATTGGCTTGGAGCCAGTGATAAGCTGTGGCATCCCGTTAATCGGCGTACTTTCCTCCCGCACCACCAAATGCGGGTCGGATAAACCGCCAGCATCAAACAAGTAGGGCGACAGCGCCGCGTGTCTGCTTTCCTCCGGTTCACCGTTAATATCGGGATAGCAGAACAGCCGCTTCTCCGCTCGCATGACCTTGCGCTGGTCCAAGCCGAGAATGACGACATGCACATGCGCTTTGCCTCGTGCGTCCGAACCCCAAGCGAAAGTCCCGTGCGCGAAGGCTATTTCCAGCTTGCAGCGACCGAGCAGCACTGGCCAAAGTTGTGCGACCTGTTCCCCCTGTGTGATCGAGTTAGTCGCGACAAAGCCGATACGGGCATTGCCATCCTTCACATACCTCCCCGCCTTGATGAACCACGCGGCGACGTAATCGAGCGTTCCACCACTCTTGTCGAGCGCAGCGATCTCGCGCACCTGAGCACGCTGCTCCACTGTCTGCCATTTCGCGCCCACGAAAGGCGGATTACCCAGCACGAACGAGCAATCGAAAGGCTGTAGCAATTTCGACCAGTCCGCCTGCATCGCGTCGCCGTGGATGATGTGGGGTGACTTATTGAGTGGGATGCGGACGAAAGTCTGACCGAACGCAAGGCTCAGCCGGTTGTTCATGATGTGGTCCATCATCCACAGAGCAGTCTCCGCGATGTGGGCCGGAAATTCACCAAGCTCGATGCCGTAGAACTGGTCCACGTCCACCACTGACTGCCACGTGGCATCGAGCGCCGCCTGCCCGCTCGCGACGGTTGCCTCCCGAATCTCGCGGATGACCTCGATTTCGAGCATCCGTAATTCCCGGTAAGCGACGATGAGGAAGTTGCCGCACCCGCAGGCCGGATCGAAGAACTTCAGGCCGCCGAGCTTCTCCTGAAACTGCCGGAGTGCCGCGTGCCGGCCCCTGTCTCGGCGCGTCCGCACCCGCTCGAACTCGGCACGCAGGTCGTCCATGAACAAGGGTTCGATCACCTTGAGGATGTTCTTCTCGGTCGTGTAGTGCGCACCTTGGGCGCGGCGCTCCGCTGGATCCATGACTGACTGGAACAGTGCGCCGAAAATCGCGGGCGAGATGTTCGACCAGTCGAAACGGCAGGCATCGAGCAGTGCCGCGCGCATCGCCGCGTTGAACGAGAACGGTCGCAAACACCCCGCAAACAGGTCGCCGTTAACGTACGGGAATCGCGCCAGGTCTTCGTCAAGGGTTGCTACTCGCTCGCTCTCCGGCGTGTCAAGCACATCGAACAACTGCACGAGCCACGGCCCGAGGTCGGCCCCGTCCTCTCCGGTACGCGTCTCGATGAAGTCGAGGAAGATGTCGCGCGGCTCGAACACCCCGGTGTCGTCGGCGAACATGCAGAACACCACCCGCACGAGGAAGCGTTCCAGATCGTGCCGGCGATGCCCGGCCGCGGCGAGTGCGTCGTGCAGCCGCCCGACCAGCTCGGCCGCCTCGATGTTGGCCGGGTCTTGGTCGCGGAACGTCCGGCGCTGCACGCCGAGGATGAACCCGAACGCCTCGACATGCGCGGGCAATTCAGCGAGCGGGAACGCTACCGTCTCGCGCTCGTCGCGATCGTGCAGTTCGAAAGTCTGGAAGTCGCTCAGCAGGATGTAGCGCGGGCGCTCGCGGTCCGGCAGCGCGTCGAAGTACTCGCCGGCCTGCGCATAGGCCGCCTTCAGGTCGTGCCCGGCGCTCTTCTGCTCGACGAGCAGCACACGCGGCCAGAACAGGTCGATGAAGCCCGAACGGTTATCGAGCTTCGCGACATGCTCCTCGTAGCGGGCGACATTCCGCCGCTGCACCCCGAACACCTCAAAAAAGGCGTTGTAGAAGCTCTGCGTCTCGCCCTTCTCGTAAGCCGCGTCCTTCCACTCGTCCGCGAACTTGGCCGCACGGGCGCGAACTTCGTTCCAAGACAGGCGCATCATTCTCCCGCAACTGCGCCGCCGGCTGGAAGCTCTCTCATGCGTTCAGCGGCTCGCTGCGCAATTCCGCGACCCTGGCAAAGGCCGGCCGGTGCCGGGCCGGCATGCTTGTCCAGTGCTGGTCGCTCCATGTCCATCTCGAGGGGTCGGCACGCCTGCTAGAACTTGCTGCTGCGCTCGACAGCGCGCACCGAGGCCGTGCCGGACAGCGCCGACTCCACCCTGTCCAGCTGCCGCTTGTCCGCGACCTCCACCACGAACGCGATGGCCATCTGGCCGTCAAGCCGTCCATTGCGAGATTCGATCTTGACGATATTCAGCCCTTCGTTCGCGACGACGCTGGTCAGATCCTTGAGTATCCCCTGGCGGTCGTCCACGAAGGCGGTCAGCTGCGCCTCGTACGTCTCGCCCTCCCGCGGAGCCCAGCGCACGTCGATCCGGCGCTCGGCGTCGAACATCAGGTTCTGCACGTTGGCGCAGGACTGCGAATGCACGCCAACGCCCTTGCCGCGCGTCACGTAGCCGACGATCTGCTCGCCGGGGATCGGATTGCAACAGCGCGCCCGGTAGATCAGCACGTCGTCGACCCCGTGCACCTCCAGCGTGCCGTCCCCATGCAGGGCCGGGCTGGGAGCGGCGCTTTCTGGCGACGGCGCCTTCTGGCGCAATTGCGAGGGATCGGGAACCGCCCCCTCGGGGAACAGCTTGCGCAGCACCTGGCGCACCGAGAAGCGCCCGAAACCCAGCCGCGCATACAGCGCGTCCGCATTGGAGCAGCCGTACTCGCGGCAAACGGACGCCAGCCGCTCGGCGGTGATCCGCTTCAGCGGCACCTTGACCGCGCGCGCCTCCTTCTCGAGCAGCCGCTGGCCGATCTCGATCGCCTGCTGGCGGCGCTCGGCGTTCAGCCACTGCTTGATCTTGTTGCGCGCCCGCGAGGTTTTCGCGAACGACAGCCAGTCCCGCGCCGGGTGGCTGCCCGTCTTGGTCAGCACTTCCACGATCTCCCCGTTGGTCAGCGGGCGCCGCAGCTGCGCAATTTGCCCGTCCACCCTCGCGCCCACGCAGGTGTGGCCGACCTCCGTGTGGATGGCGTACGCGAAATCGACCGGCGTCGCGTCCCGCGGCAGGGTGATCACCTTGCCTTTCGGCGTGAAAACGTAGACTTCCTCTGGATAGAGCTCGATCTTGAGCGTGGACAGGAAGTCCGTGGAGTCACGCATTTCGCGCTGCCACTCCACCAGCCGCCGCAACCAAGCCATCTGGCCGTCGCTGGCATCCGGGCCGCGCCGCCCCTCCTTGTACTTCCAGTGGGCGCAGATGCCTTCCTCCGCCATGGCGTGCATCTCCTCGGTCCGGATCTGCACTTCGAAGCGCTGGCCGGCCTGGGTCACCACCGAGGTGTGCAGGGACTGGTATAGGTTCGGGCGCGGCAGCGCGACGAAATCCTTGATCCGGCCCGGCACCGGCTGCCACTGCCCGTGGATCACGCCCATCGCCGCGTAGCAATGCGTCTTGGTGTCCGTGATGACCCGCAGGGCGAGCAGGTCGTAGACCATGTCGAACGTCACGTTCTGGCGCTTCAGCTTCTGGTGGATCGAATAAGGGCGCTTGACGCGGCCCTCCACGCGCGCCGGGATTCCGGCCTGTTCCAGCTTCTGCGCCAGGCCCGCCTGCGTCTCGGCCAGGAATTCCTCGCTGGCCTCGCGCCGCGACTCGATCTGGGCCATGATCGTCCGGTAGGCGCGCGGCTCCAAGTATGCGAATGACAAGTCTTCCAGCTCGCTGCGGATCTTGCCCATGCCCAGCCGCAGCGCCACCGGAGCGTAGATTTCCCGCGTCTCGAGCGCGATCCTGTGCTGGCGATCGGCATCCAGCGACTGCAGCGTCCGCATGTTGTGGATGCGGTCGGCCAGCTTGATGAGAATGACGCGAATATCCTTGACCATCGCCAGCAGCATCTTGCGGAACGTCTCCGCCTGGCGCGCCTCCGCGGAGTGGTAGCGCAGCCGCCCGATCTTGGTCACGCCGTCCACGCAGCGCGCCACGCCCTCGCCGAATTCGCGGCGCAACTGCGGCACCGTCACCGGCGTGTCCTCGACGATGTCGTGCAGCAAGCCGCTGGCGAGCGCGGCCTGGTCCAAGCGCATGTCGGCCAGCAGGTGCGCCACTTCCAGCAAGTGCAGCAGGTAGGGGTCGCCGCTCTTGCGCTTCTGGTCGCGATGCCACTCGGACGCAAACTCGAAGGCGCGCCGGAGCAGCTCCGGATCCTGGCCGGGACGCTGGTCCAGCAGCTTGCGCTGCAGCTCTTCGTAGCGCTTCAACAGCGGCGCGGGCGGCGGCTCCGCTGCCGCCGGCTTGGTCGGACTCTTGGCGGGCATGCGGTCGATCCTGCTCGAGGTCTCCCGAGCAAAAGGCAATGGCCTGAGGCCCGGCGGGCCTCAGGCCGAATTATACGGGACGGGCGCGGCCGCGGGCAGGCCTACTCGTCGGTGGTGAATGTCTCGACCGTGCTCTCCTCGGCCTTGCGCTTGCGCGTGTCCAAGGCGGTCTGCACCCACTCGTCCGCCTTCATCAGCAGCTCGTCGCGCTCCTGATCGGACGCGGCGAAGTCCGCCTTCTCCCGGTAGAGCAGATTGACGTAGGCCATTGCGTCGTCATAGTCGGGATCGATCTCGATGGCCTTCTCCAGCGCCGCCAGGCCTTCGTCGATGACCGGCAGGACCTCCTCGGCCAAGCCGCCGTACTCCTCGCGCTGCGCCCGGCTCAGGCGCCCCCGGACCAGGATGGGGCCCTCGTCCTCCTGCCTCATCCCGATATTGGCCCGGAACTCGAGGCGCGGCTCGTACGACTGCGTCCACGAGATCACGCCTATGGTGTAGTACGACTCTTTGTGCTCCGGGTTCAGCTCCAGCACCTTGCCGTGCCATTCCTTGGCCAGCTCCATCTCCTTCATGTTGAAGTAGAGCGACGCGATGCTCTGCAGCGCGGTCTCGTTGCCGGGATCGTCTTCCAGCACGGACTTGAACCCGTCCAAGGCCCGGTTCGCGATGTCGATGTTCTCCTGGTACTCGGCGCCGGGCTGGTACTGCATCATCACCGAGTAGGCGCTGTAGACGCGCGCGGCCTGCAGATCCGGATCCAAGTCGGCCGCCTCTTCGAAGTAGTCGCCGGCACGGACGAAATCACCCGCCGTGAATGCGCTCACGCCTTTGTTCAGCGCGTTCCGGGCGTGCAGGTCCGCGATGCTGTCAACGCCGTACGCCCGCATCAGGGACCACAGGCCGCCCGCCAGCACGAGCGCCACGCCCGCCAGGATGCCCGCGACCCTCGTGACTTTTCGCTTGTCGATTTCCATTGTTCCCTCCTCTCAGCCGCGGGGTGCCGTGGCGCAGGCCCCGGCCTACTCGATCTGCTCCGTCAGCAGGCCGATCTTGTCCACGCCGGCCCCCTTGCCGAGGTCGATGATCTTGGCGATGTCCTGGTAGTCCAGCGCCGGCGCGCCGCGCACGAACATGACGCGCTCGGCGCGCGTCTTGAAAATGTCCCGCAAGTTGTCTTCCAGCGTGTCCAGCGTGGATGGGTCGCGGTTGATCATGATGCTGCGGTCCGCATTGACCGAGACCACGACGGTGCGCGCATTGGGCTGCGACTGCTGCTCGCTCTCGTTCGGCTGCGGCACCAGCGCCTCCAAGCCCTTGGGCGTGATGGGCGTGATGACCATGAAGATGATCAGCAGCACCAGCAGCACGTCGATCAAGGGTGTCATGTTGATGTTGGGCGCGACCTTGCCGCCCCCGCCGACTGCCATTGCCATGGCGCATATCCTCCTGTGGGCCGGCTAGCTTTCCCCGGCCTCAGCCGGAGAAGCCCCCCGTCTCCTCTTCCTTCTCGGTCAGCAACCCGACCTGGTCCACGCCGGACGTGCGCACGGCGTTCACCACTTCCACGACGCGCTCGTAGCGCGCTCGCGCGTCGCACTTGATGTAGACCGTCTTGTCGATACGGTTGCTCACCACGTCGCTGACGCGCGCCGTGAGCGCGTCCAGCGCGTCCAGCTTCGACGTGCCCAGGAAGACCTGGCCGTCGCGCGTGACCGCCACCACGACCGCATCCTCGGCATCCGCCTCGTCCATGGCGACCGGGTTGCGCGTGCGCACCAAGTCGACGCTGACGCCCTTGCTCAGCATGGGCGTGATGACCATGAAAATGATCAGCAGCACGAGCATCACGTCCACCATCGGCGTGACGTTGATCTCGTTGATGGCGGCATGCCCGCCACGCTTGCCCTTCTTGGCGGCTTCTTCGACCTCGATCAGGCCCTTCTCTTCTTCTGCCATGCTGGTTCCCTCGCTCCCGGAAGGCCGACCGCCAATGGCCCGCAGGCTGCCGGCGGCCGATCGCTACACGATACTACAGCTGGTCCAACCCGTCCGCTGCGGCCCGGCGGGCCTCAGCCGTTCCTCTTCAGGAAATAGTCGATCAGCTCGGAGCTGGCGTTCTCCATCTCGACGTCGAAACCCTCGACCTTCGAGTTGAAGTAGTTGAACATCCACACCGCCGGAAGCGCGACGAACAGGCCGATCGCCGTGGCGACCAAGGCCTCGGAAATGCCGCCGGCAACGGCGCCCAAGCCGGTGGAGCGCTCCTGGGAGATGCCTTGGAACGCGTTGATAATGCCGACCACCGTGCCGAACAGCCCGACGAACGGCGCTGTCGAGCCGATCGTGGCCAAGCCGCTCAGGCCGCGGTTCAATTCGGCGTGCGTGATCGCCTGGGCCCGCTCCAAGGCGCGCTTGGAGGCATCCACCGTGCGGCCCGGGACGTCACTGCCCGCGTCGTGCGACTTGAACTCGGCCAGGCCGGCCGAGACGACCTTGGCCAGGTGGCTCTTCTTGAAGCCTTCCGCGAGCTTGATCGCCTCGTCGAGCTTGCCGTTGCGCAAGGCCCCGGCCACGGCAGGGGCGAATGCCTTGGACTGGTTCTTGGCCGCGAAGTACGCCAGGCCGCGGTCGATCATCACTCCGATCGACCATGCCGACATGAGGAACATAATGATCACGACCGCCTTGGCCGCGAACCCCATTTGGTTCCACATCGACATCATGTCAAATCCGACTTCCTGCTGCAGCAGGAAAGCGGTGGTTGCGAATTGCGAAAGCATGTTGCTAGTTTTCCTCCTAAAGAAACAACGGATTCCGTTGCCCAACTGTTCTTGCCGGGCGTGGCGGGCGGCACCCCGGCCGCCGCCACGCCCCGGTTCCCCGGGGGGAGACCACTGGACGCCAGCCTCAGCCGCTGAGGGTGAAGTTCACGTCAATGTTTGTCAGCACCTCGACCGCCTCGCCGTTGAGCAGCGTCGGCTTGTAGCGCCACTGCTTCACCGCCGACAGCGCGGCCGGGACCAAGAGCGGATGGCCCGACATCACCTCCAGCTTCTGGATCGAGCCGTCCTTGGAGATCACCGCCGACAGCTTGACCGTGCCCTGGATGCGCGCCTGGCGGGCCAGCGGCGGGTACTGCGGCCGTACCTGGCGCGTCAGGCGCGCCTTGGCGACGTTGCCGCCCACCCGGATGCGCTTGGGGGGCGCCTTCTTCTTGACCGGGGGCGGAGGCGGAGGCGGAGGCGCGTTCGAGGACGCGGCCGAGATGATGCCGCCCAGCACGCCGCCGATCTGCCCGCCGACGGTGCCGCCGGGGACGCCGCCGACCACGCCGGCGATGCCCGCGCTCGGCGGCGCGATGTCCTCTTCGATGATGGCGACCTTGTCAGGGATCGCCACCGGCTGCGTCAGCGCGCCGCTGTCGAACTCCTTCGGCACCGACTTCACCTGCACCACCGCGGCCGGCGGGGGCGGCGGGGGCGGCGGGGGCGGCGGGGCGGTCAGGAAGCTGACGAAATCGGCGTCCGGCAGCTCGTAGTAGTTGATCAGCGGGATGAGCAGCACCACCCCGACCAAGCTCAGCTGCAGCACGGTCGACAGGATGACCGACCAGCGCGAGGTCCCCTTCTGTGCGTTTTCCATCAATGCGTCTTCAAACATGGTTGCAAGCTCCTCCCGAGATACCTTGCCAGATTCAAGCCCGCCGTCCCGCCCGCGCGCTCAGCAGCCCCTGGCCCCACAGCAGTACCGGGCTAGCGATGAAGATCGAGGAATAGGTGCCGACCAGCACGCCCACCACGAGGGCGAACGAGAAGCTGCGCAGGACTTCCCCGCCAAACACGAACAGACACGCCACGGCGACCAAGGTCAGGCCCGAGGTCAGCACGGTGCGGCTGAGCGTCTGGTTGATGCTGAGGTTCAGCAGCTCGGCCAGGCTGGATTTCCGGATTGCGCTGCGGTTCTCGCGGACACGGTCGAAGATGACGATCGTGTCGTTCATCGAGTAGCCCACGAGTGTTAGCAATGCTGCCACGACTGTCAGTTCAATCTCCCGCCCGAACAGCGAGAAGAATCCGATGGTGATAAAGACATCATGAAAGACGGCGATCACGGCGGCGACGCCGTAAATCCACTCGAACCGGAATGCAATGTAGACTAGCATACCCGCCAGCGCGAATAAAGTGGCCTTGATGGCCTGCCATTGCAACTCCGCGCCGATCTTCGGCCCGACAACCTCGACCCCGCCGATATGGAACGCGCCCAGCTCCGTTTCCTGCCGCACGGCGGCGAGCACGCTCTCGGGCAGGGCCGGCGCGGCGCCGAACTCGGAATCCTCGCGCAGCAAGCCGGCGCGCGGGGCCTGGTCGCGCCAGGCGATGAGCGCGGCGGCGGCCTCGGACAGCTCCTGGCTGCTGTGCCCGGCCGCGCGCAGGGCTTGGCTCGCCATCAGCCGCTGGGCCAGCGCCTCGGGGCTGGCGTTGTTGAAATCCAGCTTGCCGCCGGCGATCGGGTAGATCTCGCGCAGCGTCTCGATCACCTGCGACTTGCCCGAAGTCTCGACCACGTCGCCCGCCAGATCCAGGTCGATCTTAAGCTCGTGGCTGTCGGCGCTGTCCTGGAACGGCTGCAGCGTCGCGACCTTCAGCCCCTTGCCCTGCAGCGCCGCGCGGATGCGCTCGGGGTCGGGCGCCTCCCGGAACTTCACGTACACGAGCGTCCCGCCCTTGAAGTCGATCCCGAATTTGAGGCCGCCGTTG
The DNA here is from genome assembly GCA_965219605.1 of Bryobacterales bacterium. GTDB lineage: Bacteria > Acidobacteriota > Terriglobia > Bryobacterales > UBA6623 > VXMF01. The sequence continues at coordinate 60,297 of CBDCOC010000002.1, forward strand.
AGCAGGGCGCTGGCCGCGCCCGCCAGCAGCAGGGCGAGGGACAGGGCGAGAAAGGCGTTGCGCCGCCCCAAGAAGTCGATTTTGGTCTGGCCGATCAGTTGCATGACAACTTACGCCGCGCGGCGCCCCGGCTTGCCTTGGACGCCGGCCGCGCCGGGAGGTTCCCGCTCTCCTTTTATATGCTCATCTCCTTGACCTGCTGCTTGCGCCGCAGGGTGAGGTCGAAGATCAGCCGCGAGACGAACACTGACGTGAACAGGTTGGCGAGCAGGCCGATCGCAAGCGTGACGGCGAACCCGCGCACCGGCCCCCGCCCGAACAGGAACAGGAAGGCGGCCGCGATGATCGTCGTCAAGTTGGTGTCGATGATGGTCAGGAAGGCCTTGCCGAAGCCGGCATTGAGCGCGGCGACGACCGCCTTGCCCGCCCGTAGCTCCTCGCGGATGCGCTCGAAAATCAGGACGTTCGCGTCCACCGCCATGCCGACCGTCAGGATGATGCCGGCAATGCCCGGCAGCGTGAGCGTGAAGCCGAAGGCGCTGAGCACGGCCAGCAGGATCAGCAGGTTGAAGAACAGCGCCACGTTGGCGTTGATCCCGGCCGCCCGGTAGTAGACCAGCATCAGCAGCACGATGATAGCCACGCCGAACAATGCGCTGCGCACGCCCTGGCGGATCGAGTCCGCCCCGAGGGACGCGCCGACCGTGCGCTCCTCGAGGTAGACCACCGAGGCCGGCAGGGCGCCGGCGCGCAGCACCAGCGCCAGGTCGAGAGCCTCGGTCTGCGAATCGATGTTATTGATGACGCCCTCGGATTCGATGCGCGACTCGATCGACGCCACGCTCTGGATGCGGCTGTCCAACACCACGGCCAGGTTCTGCCCGATGTTGGCAGCGGTGAAGATCCCGAACCGCTGGCCGGCCTGGCGCGACAGGCTGAACCCGACCTGCCAGGCGCCCGGATTCTGCGTGTCGCGCCCGGCGGTGGCGCCGCGCAGGTCGCGCCCGGTCACGATGGGGTTGCGCTCCAGCAGGTACCACTCGTTGCGGCCGCGCTCGGCGTAGCGCGCCAGCTCGCTGTTGGCGGGTAGGATGCCGTTGCTCTGCGAGCGGGCCGCCTCGGGCGAGGCGAACGGGCCGCCGACCTCTTTCTTGATCTCCAGCTGGGCCGACATCTGCAACAGGTTCATCACGCGCGCCGGGTCGCTGACCCCGGGCAGCTGGACCAAGATCTCGTGCTCGGCCTCGGCCCGGCCGTGCTGCTGGATCACCGGCTCGGTCAGGCCTAGGCCGTTGATGCGGTTCTCGATCGTCGACATCGACTGCTGCAGCGTTTCCGATTTCAGCCGCAGCAGTTCGCTGGGGCGCAGCGTGAGGGCGAAGGAGCTTCCGGCGGAAGAGGCCGGCAGCCAGCTCGGCGCCTCTTCGTCGAAGATGGCCCGCACGTCGCTGACCCGGTCCGTGGGCGTGCCTTCCAATTGGATCTCGATCGAGTCCGCCTCCTCGATCGAGGCGGGATCGTTGCGCCGGATGCCGGTGTAGGCGATCCCGGCGCGCGCCAGCCTCGCCCGCATTCGATCGATCGTCTGGTCAGCCTCGGACTTGAGGGCGTCCTGCACCTGCACCTGCAGGATCAGATGGGTGCCGCCCTTCAGGTCCAGGCCGAGGGCAATGTTGTCCTGCAAGTTCTGCCGAACGGCATCCCAGCCGGGCGAGAAGCCGATCACGCGCCAGAAGCACAGCACGAAGACCGCGGCCACGATGGCGATCCTGAGTCCGAAGCGACCTCTCATAGCGACACTCGGCAGCGAACCGGCTTCAACTGTCGGCTTTCTCCGCCATGCTGACCACGGCGCTGCGCGCGAATTCGAGCTTCAAGCCGTCCGGCGCGATGCGCAGCGTAACACGGCTGTCGGTGAGGCCTACGACCGTTCCCGCGAGGCCGCCGTTGGTGACAACTTGGTCGCCGGAGGCCAGGTTGGCCAGCATCTGGTCGAGCTTCTTCTGGCGCTTGCGGGCGGGCAGGATCACCAGCACGACGAAAAAGCCGATCATCAGCAGGATGGGCACCAAGGATGCGAATCCCGACTGCTGGAGCAGCAGCGCGGCCGGGGGCTGCCACGTAGCGAGTTGTTCCGCGGAAAGCACGTGCACTGGGATCGGACGGACGGGGAACGGGCGGACAACCACGCCCCGAGCAATTAAACACTATAGCGGAAACGCAGGCGTCTGGCGGGGGCGCAGGCAAATTCACAAGTCCGGTTGGCGGTGTCGGGAAAGGGCCCAAGGGGCGCGGTTGCCGCGCGGGCGCGGGCGGCCTGGAGCACGGCAAGCGCAGCTATCTCAACCGGCCGTGTCCGGGGCTGCCGAGAGCCGCCGCAAGCACTCCGGAAAGTTCCCCTCCACGATAGCCTGCCGCAGCTGGCGCATCCGCTCGAGATACAGCCAGAGGTTGTGCAGCGTGGCCAAGGTGCCGTAGAGCATTTCCCTGGCCAGGAACAAGTGGCGCAGGTAAGCGCGGGTGAAGTTGCGGCAGGTGTAGCAGCGGCAGTTCTCATCCACGGGCGCGTGCGATCGCGCGTGGGCCGCGTTCTTGATCCGCAGCGTTCCGCCGGATGTGAACAGGCAGCCGTTGCGGGCGTTGCGCGTGGGCAGCACGCAGTCCATCATGTCAATGCCAAGCGCGACGTACTCGCCGATTTCGTGCGGCATGCCGACGCCCATGGCGTAACGCGGCTTGTGCCTGGGCAGTTCCCGCTCGCACTCCGCGGCCATCTCGTAGCTCAACTCCCGGGGCTCGCCGACGGAGAGTCCCCCGACCGCATAGCCCGGCGCGTCGAATGCCGCCAGCCGCCGGGCGCACTCGCGGCGCAGGCCGGCATGCATGGATCCCTGCACGATGGGGAACAGCATCCCGGCCCCTGGCCCCTTGGTCTTGTCCCGGTGCGCGAACGAGCGGGCGGCCCAGCGCAGCGTAAGCTCCATGGAAGCGCGGGCATCGGCCTCTCCGCAGGGGTACGGCGTGCATTCGTCCAGGACCATCATCACGTCGCTGCCGAGGCAATGCTGGATGTCAATGGCGGCCTCGGGCGTTAGAAAGCGCCGCTCGCCGTCGAGGTGGGAGCGCAGCTCGACGCCTTCCTCGCGGACGCGGCGCAGCTTGGCCAGGCTGAAAATCTGGTAACCGCCCGAATCCGTGAGGATGCCGCGGTTCCAGCCCATGAAACGGTGCAGCCCCCCCGCCCCGCGCACGGTGTCCGGCCCCGGACGCAGCCACAGGTGATACGTGTTCGCCAGCACCATGCTGGCGGAGAGGTCCTGCTGCAGTTGCTGCGGCGTCAGCCCCTTGACGCTCGCCTGGGTGCCGACCGGCATGAACGCAGGGGTCTCGACCGGCCCGTGCGCGGTGTGCAGGACGCCGGCGCGGGCGCGCGTGCGGGCGCACTCGGCGACAATCTCGAACCGGCCAGCCACGCCCCCCAACCGCCCTTCAGTGTGGCGCATCGGCCGGGCGCGGGCCGCCGCGCCCGGCCTGCGCGCTATAGTAGGGATTCCAGCTTAGACAGCGCCATGCCAGACGAACCCAACCGAGATCCGACCCCGGCAGCCGCGGCGCAGGCCGCGCCCGCGCCGGATGCCGCGGCCGACCGGCGCAAGGCGGCCGCCGAGGAGCGCCGCCGCAAGGCGCGCGAAGAGGCGGCGCGCATCGCGTCCTTGGAACCCCTGGCGGCCCCTCACGAGAAGGGATGGCCTTGGTCCGAGGGCGGCATGACGGGCAACCGCAAGAAGAAGCCCGCGATCCTCGCCGTCACCAACGAGAACTGCACCGGCTGCGCCGGCTCGCCGGTCTGCATCAACTATTGCCCCGTGGACGAGTGCATGTACTGGATTCCCGACGAAGACCACCCCCCGTTCGGGCGCATCGAGGTTGACGGGCAGACCTGCATCGGTTGCAAGCAGTGTATATCCAAGGGGCCTGACGGCACCTTCTTGGACGGCTGCCCGTGGGACGCGATCGACATGGTGCCGGTGGCCGAGGTGGAGGCCAAGCTCGGGGTCAAGTACGATTTCTAGCCCCCGGCCGGCAGCGCATGCAGCACTCCAAGCGGTTCTTGGCGCTGGTCAGCGACGCCAAGGCGCGCATCGCCGAGATCTCCGCGGGCGAGGTCGGCGATGCTATTACCGCCGGGAGCGAGCTGGCACTGATCGACACGCGCGAGGAATCCGAGTGGCATGCCGCGCACGCGGCGGGCGCCATCCACATGGGCAAAGGCGTCATCGAGCGGGATATCGAATCGGCCATCCCTGACACGGGTGCCAAGATCGTGCTCTATTGCGGGGGCGGCTACCGCTCGGCGTTGGCGGCTGACGCCCTCCGGAAGATGGGGTACCGCAATGTCTACTCGCTGGCCGGGGGCTGGCGCGCCTGGCAGGCAGCCGGCCTGCCCGTCGAGCAGGGGTGACGCGCGATGCCGCCGCAACGGGTCCGCAAGCTGCGAGGCAAGGCTGCCGCGCGCGGCTCTCAGCGCGGTCGCAGGCACTCTAGCGGCCCGCGCCAGCCGGCTCCGCTGCCAGCCTGAGCTCCACCTCGGCCGCCTCCGGGCGGCAGATCAGGCGCGTGCCGGCAGGCAGCGCCACTGCGCGCCGGAACCAGTAGTCCTGCCCGTCCGGCGGGCGCGGCTCGCGCAGCCATAGCAGGTGCTCGACACTGCCGTCCGGCCGATGCGCGGTGAGCTGCAACCATGCAGCCCCGGCCGGCGTGCCAACGCTGACGCCGGCCGCGACCAAAGGCGCCTCCAAGGCGAGCGAGCCGCGCACCCGCAGTCGAGCCGCGGCGGGCGCCCCGGGTGCCGGCCCGGCCGCGTGGGCATGGAACGGCTCGGCAAGCGCGGGGTCCCCCTCGGGAGCGCCGCCTTCCACCCAGCTGGAGATCAGGGCGATTTCGGGCAGCGACAGGCTGCGATCATTGCGGAAGGCGCCAAACCCCTTCACGGCCCCCCACGGCGGCATGCGGCGGGTCAGCACTTCGTGCTTGACGGCTTTCGCCCACGGGCGCACCTCGGCATACGTGGTCAGCGGCATGGGCCCGGCGCCCCCGGCGCGGTGACAGCCCGAGCAGCGGTTGTAGAACACGCGCGACACGTCGCGTGTCCAAGTGATCTCCGTGCTGATGGCCTCGTGGGCGAGGCCGGCCTCCGGGACCCAGCACAGAGCCAGTGCCGCAGCCGCACTGGCGCCGAGCGGTCTCAGCGGCATTGCGGCTCCAGGCCAGCGGCGGATCAATCCCCGCGCGGCCGCGCCGGCCGGCCCTGCCTGAGGTACGGCCGCAGGCTGGCATCCGGTTCGACCGCGACCTCGAGGAAACCGATCATCATCTCCTCCCAGCTCTGGTCGCCCCAGCGCACCTCTTCCGAGGGGTCGGGATTGTCCGGATTGTTCGGGGAGTTGTCGAAGTGTGCGAGACAGTCGATGACAGCGCCCGCGGGCAGTTGCAGCGGCTGCTTGAGGTAGTAGAAGAACTGCCAGTCAAAGTCGTACCGCGGCACGCTCAGCAAGGTCTCGCTGCGCCCGTCCGGGTAGCGCAATTCGAAGCGGAAATCCCGGCCGCGCAGGTGCATGTGCGGCATCAGGCCGGTCAGTTCGATATCCTTGCCGAGAATCCACTCGGCCGTGACCGGATGCGCCGCGGCGCCGGGCGGGATCACGAATTCGCTGTTGGCGGCCATCAGTGTCACGAGCCGCTTGGCCGGTGGAGCGTCCTGGAAGCGCAAGCCGATCCGGCTGCGGTCCGACTCCTCCCGGCCCGAGGCCGTGTAGTGGAGCTGGAGCACGATATCCGCCCCGGCTGGCAGCAGCCGGGCCCGGTCGGTGCCCTCGTAGGACACAGCCTCGGTGCCCGGGGCGAACCCGACCAAGATGTCGCGAAACTCCCCGCGCTGCCGCTGGCGCTGCTCTGCGGTCGCCGCTGACGGCACGAAGACCTTGCCCGGCTCGGCATCCTCCAGCCAGTGGGATCCTCGGGGCCGGATATACGCGAGCACATGGTGGACAACCGCGCGATTGCCGGGCCGGACCTCGGCGGCGCTGACCCATTTGTCCTCCTTGAAACCGGTCGGGAGCACCAAGTACTGGTAGTCGATCGTGCCCTCGGCCGGGACCTGGAACGGAACTGGCATCTCGAGCACGAGATCAGGCTGGCCGATGTTCCACCCCTCGACGAACTCCAGCGGAGCGGGGGCATCGCCGGGATCGCCGCGCCCGGCCCCGGTCTCGGCCCATTCGATGAGCAACCGCCTGTCCCCGGCCGCGAGCGCGTGGGCATTCGACCACTGGCCGAATCGCGGGTCGGCGGGCCACGGCGGCATGCGATTCAGCGCCACGGCTTCGTGGATGGCCCGCGCCCAAGGCCGGGTTTCCGCGTAGGTGAGAAAGGACATCGGCGCGGCTTCGCCCGGGCGGTGGCACTGCTGGCAGTGCGCTTGCAGTACCGGCTCCACATCGCGGTGGAACGTGACTGTCTCGCCGGCGCGCAAGGCCCCCGCGGAGACAAGCAATGCCAAGCCAAGAATGGGCTTCATCAGGAATCCTCCCCTCTTTCCGAGTCTACAGCTTGCCGCGCCTCTGGCTGCGCGCCCCCGACAAGCCTTTCGGCTAGCCCCCTGCGCCGGCAGGGAGCTAGCCGAGCAGCTCGAGGGCATCGCGGCCGCAGATCTCCTTGACCTCCGCGCGGAACCCCGGGCTCGGATTGACCATGGCGTCAACGTCGAAGACCACGACGTACTGGCGCGGCCGCTCCAGGCGAATGCGCAGATTGGTCTGCCCGGGATAGCCGTCGACCAAGTCGCGCAGGCGGCCCGCAACGGAGTCGATCTCGCTGGCGCCGTTCAATTTCAGGGTCAGGTAGGCTTGCTCGGGCTGGGGGGCGCGGGCGTCCTTGAGCAAGGTGATGTCCTCGACCGACAGCCTGCGGCCCGCCTCGTCCTCGGCGCGCGCGACACCGCTCACCAGCACGGGCTGGTCTTGCACGAGCCGTTCCTCTACCCGCTCGAACTGGTTGGCGAACACCAGCAATTCCACGCTGCCCTGGCGGTCTTCCAGGACCGCCGAGGCCCATGCGCGGCCTTCCTTGTTCCTGCGCTGCTGCACGCCGTGCAGCATGCCGCAGATCGATACCGTCTGGCCGTTGTCCGTCGTTTCGAGCGAGGCGGTGCTGTGCGTGCCGACCTCTTCCACCAATTCCTCGAAAGAGTCCAGGGGATGGCCCGTCACGTAGAAGCCGAGCATCTCCTTTTCGTGCGACAGCCGCTCCAAGGCGGCCCATTCTTCGACATCCGGAAGCCGGACGAGGTCGCTCTCGCCGCTAGCGGCCGGAGCGCCGAACAGCGATTCCTGCCCCGCCTCTTCGTCCCGCAGCGCCTGCTGGCCGCTGTCGATCACGGCGTCCAGGCCGGCCAGCATCTGCGCCCTGTGGCCGCCCAGGCCGTCCATGGCGCCAGCCTTGACGGCGCTCTCGACCATGCGCTTGTTGATCTTGCCCCAATCGACCTGCTTGCAGAACTCGAACAGCGACTCGAAGCCGCCGTTGCGTCCCTGGCGCACCTGGATGACGGACTCGACGGCGGCCTTGCCGACGTTCTTTATGGCGCCGAGGCCGAAGCGGATCTCCTTGTCCCCGGCGGGGGTGAAATCCCAGAAGGAGACGCCGATGTCCGGCGGCAGGATGCGAATCCCCATATCGCGGCACTCGTTGAGGTACAGCCGCACCTTGTCCGCATTGCGCAGTTCCGCGGTCAGCAGGGCGGCCATGAACTCGACGGTGTGGTGCGCCTTCAGGTACGCGGTGATGTATGCCAGGAAGCCGTAGGCGGCCGAGTGCGACTTGTTGAAGCCATAGCCCGCGAACTGCTCCATGAGGTCGAAAAGCTTCGATGCCGCCGCTTCGGGGAACCCCCGCCCGCTGGCGCCGCTGAGGAACCTGGCGCGATGCTCGGCCATCTCCCGCGCCTTCTTCTTGCCCATCGCTCGGCGCAGCAGGTCCGCCTCCCCCAGCGAATAGCCCGCCACGAGGTTGGCGATCTGCATGACCTGCTCCTGGTAGACGATGACCCCGTAGGTCTCGCGGAGCAGGGGCTCGATCTCCGGCAGCAGGTATTTCACGGGCTTGCGCCCGTGCTTGCGGTCGATGAAGTCGGGAATCATGCCGCCTTGGATCGGGCCGGGCCGGTACAGGGCGTTGAGGGCGCAAAGGTCCTCCAGGCGCTCCGGCTTGTAGCGGCGGCAGATGTCGCGCATGCCCTTGGATTCGAACTGGAACACGCCGCTGGTGAGCCCCTCGGAGAAGAGTTGGTAGGTCGCGGCATCATCGAGCGGGATGCTGTCCTGCTTGAGGCGCTCGCCCGTGCGCTTCTCGATCCAGTCGAAGGCGTCCTCGATGATGGTCAGCGTCGTCAGTCCCAAGAAGTCCATCTTGAGCAGGCCCATCGCCTCGAGGCTGTTCATGTCGTATTGCGTGACGATTTCGTTCTTGCTCGTCTTGTAGATCGGAATCAGCGTCTTCAGCGGCTGGGGCGCGATCACAACGCCCGCGGCATGCACGGACGGATTGCGGGCCACGCCCTCAAGGCGCCTGGCCGTCTGGATCACCTCGTTCACGCGCTGGTCGTCGGCCATCGCAGCCTTGAGCTTGGGCTCCTGCTGGATGGCTTGGTCCAAGCTGATCTTGAGCACGTTCGGCACCATCTTGGTGAGCCGGTCCACCTGCCCGAAGCTCAGGCCCATCACCCGCCCGACATCCTTGATGGCGGCCTTGGTGGCCATGGTGTTGAAGGTGATGATCTGGGAGACCTGCTCGCGGCCGTACTTCTCGGTGACGTACTGGATCACCTCGCCACGCCGATTCATGCAGAAATCGATGTCCACGTCCGGCATCGACTTGCGCTCGATGTTGAGAAAGCGCTCGAAGAGCAGCCCGTATTGCAGCGGGTCGATGTCGGTGATCGACATGGCGTAGGCCACCAGCGAACCCGCCGCCGACCCGCGGCCGGGACCGACCGGGATGCGCTTGTGCCGGGCATAGCGGATAAAGTCCCAGACGATCAGGAAGTAGCCGGAGTACTTCATCTGCTGGATGACCTTGATCTCGTGGTCGAGCCGCTCGGCATACTCTTCCAGCGGCCGCCGCAGCCGCCCCTGCTCGGCCAGCGCCTCCAAGTGCGCCCGGCGGGCCTCGAAGCCCTGCCGCGTGGCGTACTCGAAGTAGGTGTCGATGGTCTGGCCGGCCGGCACCTCGAACTTGGGGAACGGATCGGCGACCGGCTCGAGCTTGAGGTCGCACATCTGGGCGATCTCCCAGGTGCGGTTCAGCGGCCCCTCGTCGCCGCCGAAGAGCGCCGCCATCTCGTCCCTGCTCTTGAGGTAGAACTCCTCGCTGCCAAACCGCATGCGGTTCTTGTCGCCGAGCGTCTTGCCGGTTTGCACGCAGAGCAGTGCCTCGTGGGCCCCGGCGTCCTCCTTCGTCAGGTAATGCGCGTCATTGGTCGCGACCAGCGGAATGCCGGTCTCGCGGGCCAGGCGCAACTGGAGCGGGATCAGTTCCTTGTCGAGTTCGAGGCCGTGGTCTTGGATCTCGAGGAAGAAGTTCTCCTTGCCGAAGATATCCTGGTACTCGTAGGCCAGCTTGCGGCCTTCCTCGTAGCCCTGCCGCAACAGCGTCTCCTGCAGGTCGCCGCGCAGGCAGGCCGAGAGGCAGATCAGGCCGTCCGCGTAGCGCGCCAGCAGGCTCCTGCTGATGCGCGGCTTGTAGTAGAAGCCCTCCGTGTACGCCGTGGAGACGAGATCGATGAGGTTGCGGTAGCCTGTCTGGTTCTTGCACAGCAGCAGCAGGTGGTTGTAGCGCATGCTGGCGTCATGCTGCCTGTGGTCGCCGGCGACGGTGTAGATCTCGCAGCCGATGATCGGCTTGATCCCGGCCCTCTGGGCCGCGGAGTAGAAGTTGACGGCCCCGAACAGGTTGCCGTGGTCCGTGATCGCCACGGCGGGCCACTCGCGCTCGGCGGCAATCTTCATCAGCCGCGGGATGTGGCAAGCCCCGTCCAAGAGGGAGTAATCCGTGTGGCAGTGCAGGTGGACGAACGGCGGGGGCATCGGAAATCCGATTCCCAAGTATAGGTCAGGCCCCGGCGGATCTCCGGGGCAGCGGGCCAGGCTGGCGAGCGGCTGCGCGCGATCGCGCGCAGCCGCCAGGCACGAGGCGTCAAGGGCGTTGCCGGCTCTGCGCGTGGCATGCGGCGGCATTGCGGCCGCCTGCGACCTATCCGGCCTCGGGCATCGCTGCCAAGACCGCCATGCAAGGCTTCGGCTGCCTGCCAGCGACAGCGGAGCGGCCGCGCGCTCAACACGCTGCTGGCGAGGCCGCCGTGCCTTGGAGCGCTCCCCTTTTACCCTTCCCCATGGCTGCATGCGCCCATGGGGGCTGCGATGATCTTATCCCGCTACCGCTGCGCACCGAATCGGGTCGGGCTGAGGCGCGGCCGGGTTAGGGTCATTGCGCGGCCGTCGACAAGGCGCATTATACTACTAGCATTGCGTATGCCAAACAAACCTAAAAAGAAAAATGTGCCGTACGGGGGCGGAATGCGCGAGGGATCCGTCGTCGGAATCGCCTCGCAGTCCGAGCCATGGGCCACCGCCGAGCTTGAAGACGGCACGGAGATTCGGATCAGGTTGGTGATTAACGAGGTGATCCGCCTAGACGGAGAGTACGGGGCGGACGGCCAGCCTGTCTACGTTGTCATGTCTCAGAACATCATGTCTGTGAATGCCCCGGAGCACCTGCACAACTCCGTTTCGAGTGAGGTGAACTGATGGAAAGACTCTCGCGGTCGTCGTACCCTGCTGAATATACCCGGACCTATCCCAATCTGGCGAGCTTCGTCTCAAAACAAGACGACTCGGTGTGCTCGAGCAAGACAGTCAGATCTGAAGAGAGATTGGCGATGCCGATCACTTCGAGCGAGGCTATCTCGTCCGTCGAGCAAGCACCTTCCACATTCAATCAGAGTGCGCGATTCTTCTATCTGTATCGCGAGGAAGATGTGATGCGGGCGAAGTTCCAGAGGCTGGTGCTCCAATGGAGAGAACAGAGGCGATTCACATCCTCTCTGGAGAAGATGATACTGTGTCCGGCTCATCTCAGGATTCTGGCAATGGGCAAGCCGGCTGTTGAACTCATTATGGATCGACTTCGCACCGAAACAGCCGATCACTGGTTTAGAACTCTTGAACTGCTGACAGAGGTACAGCCTGTGAGACATGAGGATCGCGGAGACTACGAGAAAATGAGGCGGGCTTGGCTCGGATGGTGGGACTGGCAGACTTAGCATTTACCCGGAGCTTCCCGCGGCTGGCGGCCTCGAACTGCCAGATCACGAGCCCGGTTTGCTCGGCATATAACTGCATCGCTTGGGCGGCAGGAGATAAACGCCGCCGCTGGTGGCCTACAAGTGGGCGGTCCGCCTACTGGCCGGACGGAGTCGAGTGTTCCACAGACAAGGACGCATTCGTGCGGGCATACGCCACTATCGGGTACTCCGAGTGTGCCAATGGGAGCTTGGAGAACGGCTTTGAGAAGATCGCCCTGTACGCGGACGGCGAGGGACAGGTCACGCACGCGGCTAGGCAGCTTCCATCGGGGAAGTGGACCAGCAAGCTAGGCGATTTAGAGGATATCGAGCACTCGCATCCCGAGGATGTCGGTGGAGGGGATTACGGTGAAGTGATCTGCTACCTGAAACGGCCTGCTTCACCCAACTAAGATTCGACGGTGACTGCCCAACCCCAGCGTCCCACACCATGCGCGCTCGCCCGTCGCCGGTTCCCACTTTTCCCCGCCAGCCGCTTGAGACATCCAACACGGAAGGCAGCCGCTTGCAATCGAGGCAGGCGCTGTAGCTGGCCCCATCTGGTAGCGAGCACCCGAGCAATCACAGGCCCGAGGATACCGTCAGCCTGCTTCCGGTCCGTAGCTGGGATCACATCACTCGCTTCGCCGTAAGCGTCATCTCGCGCGCCATGCCGCGACAAGCGGTGCCTTGGCCGTCGGCACCCCGGCAGAGCAGCGCCAACGACCTCCTTGCAATGGGACTGCCCTCCCTGTCTTGCCCCGCTTGCCAAGGCGCGAATCCGGCGCTAAGGTTGCTCGATGCGAAATCCCAGAGCGCGCTCGATCGCCTCGCGACCGACCCGCCCCCGGCGCAGGAGCCGCGGAAGCTCGGCGGTCAGGTCGACAATGGTCGATGGCTCCGCGCGGCACGCACGGCCGGAATCCAGCACGAGCGGCACGCGATATCGCAGCTGCGACACCACTTCGTCCGCGCTACGAGCGCCCTGCCGCCCGGATAGGTTGGCGCTGGTCCCGGTCAGGGCGCACCCCGCATGGCGCGCCAAAGAGCGCACCAAGGGAGAGCCTGGCTGGCGCACCGCGATCGTGCCGGTGCCGGCTGTGGCCAAGGACGATGCGCGTTCGCTCGCGGGCAGCACCACTGTCAGCGGCCCGGGCCAGAACGCACGCGCCAGCACGGCAAGCTCCGGCGGGCAACGGCGCACGAGCCGGGCCAGCTGCGCCATGCCATCGACCAGGACCAAGATCGGCTTGCTCTCAGGCCGGCCCTTGGCTTGGAACACCCGCCGCAGCGCGGCTGGGTTGCAGGCGTCGGCCAAGAGCCCGTAGAGTGTGTCTGTGCGGGCCGCCACGAGCTGGCCTCGGCGGATCTGCGCGCTGGCCAGCCGCAGTGCGCCCAGCCGCGGGCAGCTCGCATTGACAGGCAGCCTTGCGCACGCACGCATAGCTGCCCATATTACGCTGAAGCTTGGCCGGCGCGCCGCGCGGCCCGGAACCCGTGCCGTACCAACAAGAGACCATCACCAGCCGCAGCAACGCTTGGCTGAAGCAACTGCGCCTGGTGGCTTCGCGCGGCACCACCACCGCCGACGGCTTCGCGCTGGCAGAATCGCCGCACCTGCTGCAAGAGGCGATTCGCTCCGAGGTTCGCATCCAGCGCGTGTTCGCCAGCGAGCGCGCGCGGAAGAGCGTTGAAGCCGTCATTCCGCCACACCGCCAAGTGCCGCTGCACCCGGTAGCCGACCGGCTGTTCGAAGACCTTGCCACCACCGCCCGCAACCAAGGCGTGCTCGCGCTGGTGAAGCTGAGGGATTGGGACGCGGCAACGGTGCTGGCGGGCCTCACGGTCGTACTGGACGGCGTCCAAGATCCGGGCAACGCCGGCACGATCGCCCGCACGGCGGAGGCTTTCGGGGCTTCCGGCATCGTTTTTCTCAAGGGCTCGGCCGCCCCGACCAACCCGAAAGCGCTGCGCGCCGCGGCCGGATCGCTGTTCCGCGTGCCCTTCCTGCACAGGCTGGACGCGGCGGAATTCCTCGCACTGGCGCAACAGCACGGCAAGAGACTGCTGGCTGCCGCGACGGGCCAGGGCCTGCCGATCAGCGCAGCGGACCTGTCTGCCGGCGCGGCGATCGTGATCGGCTCGGAAACACACGGCGTCAGCCCGCTCTTGCTCGCTGCCGCAACCCCGGTCGCTATCCCGACCCAGTCAGTCGAGTCGCTCAATGCGGCGATCGCCGCGGCGATCGTCCTGTACGAGTCCGCCCGCCGGGCCGCAGTCCCGTGAGCCTCTTCGCCTCCCGCGCCGACCAAGCCGGCGGGAGTGCGCGGCCGCTGCCCGAGCGCATGCGCCCCCGCTGCGCGGACGAGTTCTTCGGCCAGCAGCACTTGCTCGGGCCGGGCAAGCCGCTGCGGCGGCAGATCGAAGCGGACGAGCTCGGCTCCATGATCCTGTGGGGGCCGCCCGGAGCGGGCAAGACGTCGCTGGCGCGGGTCATCGCTGGGGGGACCAGCTGCGAGTTCGTGGCTTTCAGCGGCGTGCTGAGCAGCATCAAGGATGTCAAGGCGGTGCTCGTCAAGGCCGAGCGGCTGCGCCAGGCGGGGCGTCGCACCATTGTGTTCGTCGACGAGATTCACCGCTTCAACAAGGCCCAGCAGGACGCGTTCCTGCCATTCGTCGAACGCGGCGACATCATCTTGATCGGAGCGACGACCGAGAACCCGTCGTTCGAGGTGATCGCGGCCTTGTTGTCGCGCGCCAAGGTCTACACGCTTGAGCCGCTCAGCGCGGAACAGCTGCTGGAACTCCAGATCGCGGCCCTGCGGGACAGCGAGCGCGGCCTGGGCAGTCTCGAGGCCGATATCCCGCACGCGCTGCTGGCGCGCATCGCGACCCATGCCGGCGGGGACGCCCGTGCCGCGCTGCTCGCACTGGAGGCGCTGGCTCTGGCCGCCGGCGGCCAGAGCGCCACAGAGGAGTTGTTGCAGGACGTCCTGCAACGTCGCCTGCCCAGCTACGACAAGCATGGCGAGGCGCATTTCAACCTGATCTCCGCGCTGCACAAATCGGTGCGGTCCAGCGATCCGGACGCCGCGCTGTACTGGCTCGCCTGCATGCTGGAAGGCGGCGAGGACCGGCTGTACATCGGGCGCAGGCTGGTGCGCATGGCCGCCGAGGACATCGGACTTGCCGATCCGCGCGCGATCGAGCTGGCCATGGCGGCGGTCGACGCGTTCCGCTTGGTCGGCGAGCCCGAGGGAGATCTGTTCCTCGCGCAAGCGGCGGTATACCTCGCCGTGGCGCCCAAGTCGGACGCGGTCTACCAAGCACTCGGGCAGGCATGCTCCGACGTGCGCGCCGGCCCGGCGCGACAGGTCCCCCCGCAGCTGCGCAACGCTCCGACCAAGCTGATGCGCGACGAGGGCTATGGCGAAGGCTACGAGCACGCGCACTTGCACGATGGCGCTCTGGTCGGCATGAGCTGCTTGCCCGAGGGGATGCAGGGCAAACGCTACTACGAGCCGACAGCGCGCGGCATCGAGGAGCGCATCGCCAAGCGCCTGGATGCAATCCGGGCGGCGCGCGCCAAGCTGCGCCCGGACTGAGGTACCGGGCCAGCAGGCCGATGCCCTGTCTCCCGCGGGGCTGTGCCGGGCGCTGCCGACACCCTGTTCTGCATCCTACTGCCCCGCGAATTCGCAGAAGGGCGCCGGCTAGTATCGGGGCCGGTTCGGATTGATGGAGCAACTCCCAAGGCAACTGCCTAGGCGGGTTTACAGGGCTTTGCAAGACATGCAATTTGGGAATCGTTCTTGAAAGGGGCGGTAGCGAGATCATGGCGGCGCGGTAGCGGAGTACTGGCGGCGGTGTGGCACGGAGCGCGGCCGCCGCTGGCGGAGGGGGCCATGACCTTGGCGCAGTTATGTGCGGAAAAAGGACGAGTTGCGCACAGCGTACACGAATGGGATCCGGGGCGAGCAGGCACCATATGGTGGCCCCGCCGACCGGGATATCAGGTGTAGCGGTGGCTTAATAGCAGCCTGCGGCCGACCTTGCCCCCGGCCCGGCAGATAGCGGGACTGCGCCGTAATCGCGTTCCAAGCCTTCTCATGCCGTCGCTGAGCCGTTCAGGGGGCCCCTGCAAGCGCTTGGGGCGGGCCAGCCGCGAGCCGGCCAGCGCCATGCTGGCAGGGCCGGGATACGTGCAGTTCTTTCAGGCACCCTCGCACGCGCATGAGGGCGTCGCTAGAAGCTCGAATTGTTCGGGAGATCAGGCCGGATCGCCCGCCTCGGCCTCGGCGGGCAGCGCTTCGCTGCCGCCGGGCTGGGGCAAGTCCGCGTCCATGCCCAGCACGCGCTGGGCCAGCCGCTGCAACAGTAGGCCGTGCTGTGCCTGCCCCTGCTCCACTGACCGCAGCCTGCTGTCCAGCGCCCGGATATCTGCCCGCAAGCTCGCCGACTGTTGCAGGATCAGCCCGGCAACCGCCAGAATCAGCCCCCCAGCGTTAGCGCTGAGCCAACAATCCACTTGGCATCGCTGCTCATACCCATACCCTAGCCGCACAGGATTGCGCCAATGAGGGCTGGCTTGCCCTTAGCTTCCCTTAGTGTCTCCTAGGGCAAGCTCGGCCGATTCCCCGCCGCTCGCCAGCACCGGCTGCTGTGCCCGCAGAAGCTCGAGCCGCACCGAGTCGCACAACGCGTTCCAACTCGCTTCAAGCACATCATCCGAAACGCCCACGGTCGTCCAGTTACTGGCACGGTCCGCCCAGTTGATCAGCACCCGCACCTTGGCAGCGGTGCCCTTGCCCGGGTCGAGCACGCGCACCTTGTAGTCCACCAAGCGGATCTTGGCCACCTCCGGGTAATCGCTCGCCAAGCACTGCCGCAGCGCCCCCGCCATGGCGTCGAATGGGCCGGAAGCGGCGACCTCCGCGCTCCGGTCGCCGCCCGGAGTCGCGACGCGCATGCGCACCCGGCACTGGGAATGCTCGCTCCCCTGCTTTTGCAGCGACATCTCCATCGAGTCGAGCTGGAACAATTCGCGCCGGCCCGCAAGCGCCTGGCGGACCAACAATTCGAACGAGCCGTCGGCTGTCTCCAGCTCGTAGCCCGCGAACTCGAGATGCTTGATGCGCTCGAGCACCTCCCTGCGGGCGTCCGCGGTCAGCTTGTCGTCCCAGCCCTTCTCCTGCAGCTTGTAGGCGATGTTGCTGCGCCCCGACAGGTCGCTGACCAGCACGCGCCGCTCGTTGCCGACCTGCTCGGGCTTGACGTGCTCGTATGTTTCCGCGTCCCGCAGCACGGCGCTGACATGAATGCCGCCCTTGTGCGCGAAGGCGCTCTTGCCGACAAAGGCACTGCCGTTGGCGAGGCGCAGGTTGGCGGTGTCGGCGATGTAATTGGCGAACGCGGTCAATTGGGAAACGTTCTCGCGCCCGATGGTGGTGTGTCCCAGCTTCAGCTCCAAGTTGCAGATCGTCGAGACCAGATTGCAGTTCCCGCAGCGCTCCCCGTAGCCGTTGACGGTGCCCTGGACATGGGTGGCCCCGAGCTCCACAGCAGCGATCGCGTTGGCCACCGCCAGCTCGGAATCATTGTGCGTGTGAATGCCGATCACGCCATCGAAGCGCTTGCGCACGTCCGCGACGATCTCGCCGAGGCGGGCCGTCAGCATGCCGCCGTTGGTATCGCACAGCACCAGGCTGTCGGCGCCGGCAGTCTGGGCCGCCTCCAGCGTTCGCAGCGCGAAGTCCGGGTCGTCCTGGTAGCCGTCGAAGAAATGCTCGGCATCGTAGATCACCTCCCGCCCGAGCGACTTCAAATACGCCACGGTCGAGTGGATCATGTCCAGGTTCTGGCGCTCGCTCACGCGCAAGGCGCGCTCGGTGTGCAGCTTCCAGCTCTTGCCGAAGATCGCCACGGCCGGCGTGCCGGACTCGGCCAGCTTGCGCACGTTGTCGTCGCGCTCGACCGCCTTGGCGGCATGGCGCGTCGAGCCGAAGGCGACCAGCCGGGCCCGCGACAGCCGCAGATCCGTCTTGGCGCGCGCGAAGAACTCCTCGTCGCGCGGGTTGGAGCCCGGCCATCCGCCCTCGATGTAGTCGATGCCGATCTCGTCCAGCTTGCGCGCGACAGCCAGCTTGTCTGCCACGGAGAACGAGACATGCTCGCCCTGCGTGCCGTCCCGCAGCGTCGTGTCGTAAATGAAGACTCGCATCGGATCCGCTCCGCCCCTCAATCCTCGGCCGCGGGCGCCAGCGGCGTCGAGTCGGGCTTCTCCTTGCGCAGGAACGGCATCATCGCCCGCAGCCTGCCGCCGACTTCCTCGATCAGCTGGCTCTCCTGCTCGGAGCGCATGGCCAGGAACCGCTCCCGCCCCGCGCGATTCTCGTCCATCCACTCCTTGGCGAACTTGCCGGACTGTATTTCGCCCAAGATCGCTCGCATGCGCTCGCGCACGGCCGGATCCACCACCCGCCGGCCGCGCGTGTAATCGCCGTACTCGGCCGTGTCAGAGACCGAGTAGCGCATGTAGCCCAGGCCGCCCTCGTAGATCAGGTCCACGATCAGCTTCAGCTCGTGCAAGCACTCGAAGTAGGCGATCTCCGGCTGGTAGCCGGCATCGACCAAGGTCTGGAAGCCGGCCTGGATCAGCTCGGCGCAGCCGCCGCACAGCACCGCCTGCTCGCCGAACAGGTCGCTCTCGGTCTCTTCCTTGAAAGTTGTCTCGATCACGCCCGCCTTGAGGCAGCCCAGGCCCAGCGCGTAGGCCAGCGCCTGCTGCTTGGCATGGCCCGAAACATCCTGCGCGACCGCCACCAGCCCGGGCACGCCCACGCCTTCCACGAACAGCTCGCGCACGCGGTGCCCGGGCGCCTTGGGAGCGATCATGGAAACGTCCACTCCGGGCGGCGGGGATATCTCCCGCCAGTGGATTGCGAACCCGTGCGCGAACATCATCGTATCGCCGGGCGACAGGCTGGGCTCGATCTCGCGCTTGTAGAGATCGGGCTGGATGTGGTCCGGGAGCAGGATCATGACGACCTGCGCCGCGCGGGACGCCTCCCCCACGGTGCGCACGTCCAAGCCGGCGCGCTCGGCCTTGGGCCAGGATTTGGAGCCCTCGTAGAGGCCGACCACCACGTCGAGGCCGCTCTCCTGGAGGTTGAGCGCGTGGGCGTGGCCCTGGCTGCCATAGCCGATAATGGCGATCTTCTTGCCCTTGAGCAGGTTCAGGTCGCCGTCAGGTTCGTAGTAGATGGTTGCGGGCATTGGACTGCCGGTACTCCTTTTGTTGCGCGTGCCTGTTCGCCATGCCAGCCCTAGCCTTCCGAAAGGGCTGCCTCGGTATAGCTCGGCACCGGGAGCTTGTTCTGCTTCGCCCGCGCCATCGCCATCGCTCCCGAGCGGACCATTTCGACCGGCCCGTAGGAGCGCAGCACGGCGATCAGGGCGTCGAGCTTGCTGGGGGAACCGGTCGCCTCGATCGTGTACGCCTCCGGGGAGGCGTCCACGACATGCGCCCGGAAGATCGCGGCGTCGGTCAGCAGCGCCGGGCGCCGCTCCGGATCGACGTAGACCTTGATCAGCGCCATCTCGCGGCGCACGGCGCGCGAGTCGGTCAGGTCAACAGCCTTGATGACGTTGACCAAGCGGCTGATCTGCTTGATCAGCAGCTCGCGGCCATTCTCGCCCACCTCGGCCACGATCGTCATGATCGACAGCGTGGGGTCGACAGTCTTGGCCACGGTGAGGCTCTCGATGTTGTAGCCCCTCGACGTGAGCACTCCCGCCACCCGCATCAGCGCCCCGGGCTTGTTCTCCACAAGCAGGGAAATCAATTGCTGCATGGTCGTCTCGGATGCCTAGTCAGCGGCCAAGGCCGCGGCCGGCTCGGGCTCTGGCCGCAAGATCATCTCGTTGACCGCGCCGCCGGCCGGGACCATGGGGTAGACGCACTCCTCCGGAGTCACCTGCACGTTCAGAAGGTAGGGGCCGGCCTCGCCAAAGGCGTGCGCCAAGGCGTCGTCGAGATCCGCCGGGTCGGCCACCGAGCCGCCGGCAATGCCGAAGGAGGCAGCCAGCAGCGATGCGTCCGGGAACGCGGCAACGTCAATCTCGGAATAGCGCTTGCCGTAGAAGAGTTGCTGCCACTGGCGCACCATGCCAAGCGAGTTGTTGTTCATCACGATGATCTTCACCGGAAGCTTGTTGGCGGCAATCGTGCCCAGTTCCGGGAGCGACATCATGAAGCCGCCATCGCCGACGATCGCCATCACGGTCTTGTCGGGGCAGGCGAACTTAGCGCCGACGGCTGCGGGCAGTCCGAAGCCCATGGACCCCAAGCCGCTCGAGGACTGCCAGAGGCGGGGATGGTTGAAGCGCAGGTGCTGCGCGGCCCACATTTGGTGCTGCCCGACATCCACCGTGACAATGGCCTCGCCGCCCGAAATCTGGTCCAGCTTGCGCATCAGCGCCTGCGGCTTGATCTCGTCGGCCGCCTCTTCGTACGGGTACGGGTGCTCGCGCTTCATGGCCCGCAGTCGTTCCATCCACGCCCGGCGCTGCTCGCGCCGCTCCCGCCCCAATGTCTGGCGCGTATCGGCAAGGCCCTCGTTGAGGAGGCGCAGGACGGATCTGGCGTCGCCGACCACCCCGATGTCGGCGCGGCGGTTCTTGTTGATCTCCGCCGCATCGATATCGACATGCAAGACCTTGGCGCCGGGCGCGAACTTGTCCAAGCGCCCGGTCACGCGATCGTCGAAGCGCACGCCGAGGCCGATCAGCGCGTCGCACTCCGTCACGCCAATGTTAGCGGCGTAGCCGCCGTGCATCCCCAGCATCGAGATGAAGTTCGGGTGCTCGGTGGGCATGGCCCCGAGACCCATCACCGTGTGCGCCAGCGGGGCCTCGAGCAGTTCCGAAAAGCGCACCAGCTCGGCGCTGGCGGAGGAGGAGATCACGCCTCCCCCGGCGTAAATGTAGGGCCGCTCGGCCTGCCACAGGAATTCGACGGCGCGCTGGATGTCTCCGCTGTCAGGCTCGCCGATGGGGTGATAGCCGCGCAACGGGAGCATGGCCTGCTCGTCGCTGTAGTCGGCCTCGCTGACCAGCACGTCCTTGGTGATGTCCACCAGCACCGGACCCGGCCGCCCGCTGACGGCGATGTGGAAGGCTTCATGCACGGTCTGCGCGAGCTCGCCGATGTCCTTGACCAAGTAGTTATGCTTGGTGGCCGAGCGCGAAATCCCGAAGGTGTCCGCCTCTTGGAAGGCGTCGCGCCCGATCAGGGCCTGGGGCACCTGCCCCGTGATCGCCACCACCGGAATCGAGTCCATCAGGGCGTCGACCAGGCCGGTGGTCAGGTTGGTGGCCCCGGGCCCGGACGTTGCCATGCACACGCCCACCCGGCCGGTGGCGCGGGCAAAGCCCTGCGCGGCAAAGGCGGCATTCTGCTCGTGCCGCACGAGGACATGCCGCAACGGGTGCGAATACAGCACGTCGTAGACCGGCAGCGTGACTCCGCCGGGATACCCGAACACGGCCTCGGCCCCCTCGCGCACCAAGCTCTCGATCAGAATTCGCGCTCCGCTCAACATCGCCATGATGAAAATCCCTCGCCCTATGCTCCCCTAGCTTCCATCTTCGCCCATTTCTGGAAAACGGCGGGAAGCCTGCCCGCAGACCTCGCGCCCCGGCCGGCGGCCATCTTCGGCGTGGAGCGGAAGAGGCCTCAACCGGGGCACGCTACAGCGACAGGAGTGACGAAGCCGGCAATACCGATATCCCCGGCGCCGGCCGCGCACCGCCGGCGGGGATCCAAGACTCGGGCGAGAGGCCGGCGATCCGTTGCAATGCGCGATCGCCGCGCGGCTGTCGCCTCCCATTGGCACCGGAACAGCATGGCCGTGCTTCACCCCGCTCGCGAGCCGAGCTTGCCCCATTGTAGCTGCCGGCGGCGACAGCAGTCAAGGCCGAGCCTCTTCCAATGCCAAATGAGCCTGACGGGCGGGATTGTTTCCAACGGGAAATGAGCCTGAAGGGGGCTCGCGCGGGGATGTGAGAACCATGGGAGGATGGTTTTGCATCTCAATCTGGACACGCACAAGACGCGCGCGGACATCCTGCGCTTCTTGGAGGGCAACGCGGCAGGCAGCGTCGTGGTGCCGGATCGCGCGGCGGCCTACGAACACAGCGGGCAGGTCTTGCGGCGGTTTTCGTACTGGCGGCTGAGCAAGCCGGACCGGGGGCTGCTGAAACGCTACCTGGAACGCACGACGGGCCTGTCGCGGGCGCAGCTGACGCGGCTGGTGAAGCGCTATCTGGCGAGCGGGCAGCTGCGTGCCGGGCAGCGCGGAGCCGGGCGGCGCTTCCAGCACAAGTACCAGCCGCAAGACATCGAACTGCTGGCCGAAACGGACGAATTGCACGGCACGCTGTCGGGGCCGGCCACGCTGGCCCTCTGCCAGCGCGCTTGGCAGCTCTTCGGCGACGAGCGCTTCCAGCGCTTGGCGCAGTTGTCGAACGGGCACCTGTACAACTTGCGGCGCAGCGCGCGCTACCTGCGGCGCTTAGGCAGCAAGGCCGGCACACGCCCGGCGGCGGTGACGATTGCCGAGCGCCGGCGGCCGCGCCCCAACGGTCGCCCGGGCTATGTGCGGGTCGATTCGGTGCATCAAGGAGACCGCGGCAAAGTCAAGGGCGTATATCACATTAACTTGGTCGACGAGGTGACGCAGTTCCAGTTCGTGGGCAGCGTGGAGCGCATCTCCGAGCACTTCCTGCTGCCGGTGCTGGAGGACCTGCTGGGCGCCTTCCCGTTCCGCATCTGCGGTTTGCATTCCGACAACGGTTCCGAGTACATCAACCGCCGCGTGGCGAGGCTGCTGGAGAAGCTGCGCATCGAGCAGTTCACCAAGTCGCGCCCGCGGCGCAGCAACGACAATGCCTTGGTGGAGTCGAAGAACGGCACGGTCGTGCGCAAGCAACTCGGCTACGGGCATATTGCGGGGCGGCACGCCGAGCGGTTGCACCAGTTCAACCGCGAGGTGCTCTCGCCGTACCTGAACTACCATCGTCCGTGCTACTTCCCGAGCGAGGAGGTGGACGCCAAGGGCAAGCTGCGCAAGCGCTACCGGCAGCAGGACCTATGCACGCCGTATGAGCAGCTGAAAGCGCTGCCGGAGGCGGCGGCCTGCCTGCGCGCGGGGCTGGACTTCGCGCAGTTGGATGCGGAGGCTTACCGCATGAGCGATCACGAAGCGGCGCGGCAGTTGAACGCGGCGCGCGACGAGCTGTTCGCGGCCATCCGTGCGGAGTAGTGCGGGCCATTGCGGGAAAAGAGCGGTTACAGGCTCACTTGGCGTTGGAAAGCGGGGCGGCCTCGCAGCCAGCGGTCGTGGCGCGGGGGCTAAGCCTAGGCGCGTGGCGGCAGCGCTCAAGGCCGGGCAGGGGCAGCCTGATTAAAACAAAATATAATGAAAATGTGCTGGTGGCTAGCCACCAGCACGCTCCCCGCTCTGCCCAGCCCCCGTCTCGAGCAGGCCTGTAGCGGGCAGCGCGGCTGCGCCTCCTCCCCCCAGTACCACCTCCCCACTGGGTGTATCATGAACTCACTCTCACTTCTTCTGCCCGGCCCCCCTTCAGGCTCATTTTCGGATTGGAAAGGACTGCGCACGAACAGAAACTCCGCCGTGTTGAAGAGGGCGTGAGCAAAACTGGCCCACACAGCCCGGTCATCGGGCCCGGGCAGATCCCGCAAGCGCGACTGGCTCGACAGGAACTCTTCGATCTCGGAAAGCTCTGACGCCGTCGGCGGCCTGCCGTACGCTCGCAGGTACATATCCTCAATGCGCTCTCGCGCGCTAGGGTGCGCCCGCAGCGTGCGCTCGGCCCAGCGCTCCGACTGCTCGTTGACGAATTCGTTGTTGAGCATCAGCAGCGCCTGGGAAGCGACAGCGGAGACCCCCCTGCGGCCCTCGGTAGAGACCGGCAGAGGATAGTCGAAGGCCAGAAAGAGCGGCGGCAGGAAGTTCCGCCGCACCTGCAGGTACACGCTGCGGCGGCCAAGGCCGTCGAGCGGCCCCGAGGCAGGCTTGCCGCGGCCGTCCTGATACTCGCTGATGTGCGGCGGTACGCCCGGCCCGCCGACCGCCGGGTCCAAGGAGCCAGAAACCGCCAGCAGCGAATCGCGGATCGCCTCGGCCTCCAAGCGACGGACCGGGAAATGGGATAGCAGCAAGTTCGACGGATCGGCGAGCCTGGCCTTCTCCGATGGTGCGCTGGCAGCCCTGTACGTGCTCGAAAGGACGATCTCGCGATGCAGATCCTTGACGGACCAGCCCGATGCCATGAACGTTCCTGCCAGGAAATCCAGCAAGCCCGGGTGCGTGGGCCGCGCGCCCAGCCGCCCAAAATTGTCCGGGCTGGCGACAATGCCGCGCCCGAAGTGATGGTGCCAGACACGATTGGCCATCACCCGCGCGGTCAGCGGGTTCTTCTCGCTGGCGATCCACTGCGCCATCTCCAAGCGGCCCGACCCACCGCGCAGCGGGGCCTGTTCGCTGCCTGCGATCACCTGCAGGAACTGGCGCGGGGCGATCGCGCCGGGGTTCTTGTGGTTGCCGCGGACGTGGATCGGCGAGTCCGCGGGCTGCCAGTCCCGGCTGGACATCGCGAATGCCGAAGGCGGCAGTGCTCGGTCGAGACGATCGCGGCGCGCCGCGAGCTCGGAGTAGCGCCGCAGATCTGCGCCGTCGAGCAGCCCGGCCGCTTGTTCGAGCTTGGCTTGGCCCAGGATCGCGCCCAGCAATGCATCGTCCGCCGGGCCGCGCGCCCCGGCCGACAAATCCCGGGCCAATGACTCGTAGGCCAGCGCGAGATCGGGCAGGGAATGAATCGTCTCGTTTGCGAGCAGGCCTAGGATCCGAGCGTTGACAGGTCCGGCGATCGGCGGCGGCTCAGGGGCGGAAGAAAACACGATCCGATCGACCGCAATCGAGCCCGTCCGATCGCGGTCCACGATCTCGATCGAGCAAATGCGCCCGCGCTCCTTGGTCATCGCGACGGTGTGCCAATGCAGGCGTCCGCTGCCCTCGGGCATAGCGTGCCCCGACTTGTGCTCGTCTGCGACGACGGTGAAACGGAGCGGGGCGTCCTCCTTGAGCCTGCGGGCGTGTCGCGCGCCTGCGAGCCGCACGTGGACATACTTGGCCGGCATGCGGAATTTCCCGGTGGTGAGCGAGCCGACAAGGGCCTCGGCGCCGCCGCCCCAGGAAGCGGCCAGCGCCGGCCCCCAATGGCCGCCCGCTGGCTGGGCAGGCGGCACGGCGCGGACCGGCCCCGCGCCGAATCCGGCGCCGCTCACAGCCCACTTGCCGAATCCTCCCTCGAAGTCCTCGAAGATTTCGTCCCCGCGGTCGCCCCAGAGCGGGTGGCTGCGAGCCGCCTTGGCCGCCCACCCGGCCATTTCCAGGCGCAGGGCGGCGAGCAGTGTCCCGAACTCCGGCGCGTCGCCGGACGCGAGCGACTGGGCGGCCTTCGCAAACGGATACAGCGGGTGCGACGGTTCGTTTCCTGCATATGCGAGTTCTGCCTCCAGGCTGTCCGCTGACTCGGGCCGCGCGGCCTTCGACGCAGCGACCAGCCGTTCTGCCAATCCTTCCCAAGCGGCGCTCCGGGCGCTGCCGAGCAGGACTGCGATCCGGGCGTTGATTTCCGCTATTCGCCCGGCCGCCGCCCGAATCTCGCCCGCCCGGCGCGGAGAGTCGATGCATGTCTCGCTCATCTGCGTCGATCGCAAGATCCCGAACAGCGAGTAATAGTCGGCCGCGGGGATCGGATCGAACTTGTGGTCGTGGCAGCGGGCACAGGCCACGGTCAGTCCCTGGGTGGCCTTGGTCAGCACGTCGATCTGGTTGTCGATCTGGTCCGCCCGCGCCTTGACCGAGTCGGTCGGAGAATTCAAGACCTCCCACAGCCAGTGCATGCCGGAGGCGATTGGGTTGACGTAGTACGCGCCGTCCGCCGACAGCCTTGGCGGCAGCAGGTCTCCGGCGATCTGCTCCCGCAGGAAGACGTTATAGGGCAGGTCGCTGTTGAAAGATTCGATGACGTAGTCGCGGAATCTCCAAGCGTCGAGCTTGTTGTTGTCGAACTCGTGGCCGTTCGTCTCGGCCCAGCGCACCAGGTCCAGCCAGTGGCGCCCCCAGCGCTCGCCGTAGTGCGGCGAGCCGAGCAGCCGTTCGACGACCCGGCGGAATGCCCCCGGGGCGGTGTCGGACAGAAAGGACTCGATCTGCGCAGGTGTCGGCGGCAAGCCGGTCAAATCGAAGGTGACCCGCCGCAGCAGCGTGCGGCGGTCCGCTTCCGCCGGAGCTTCCAATCCCTCGCCTTCCAGGCGGGCGAGCACGAAGCGGTCCATGCCCGTGCGCCCCCAGCCCGTGTTGCGGACCTCGGGCAGTGCCGGCCGGGCCACGGGCCGGAAACTCCAGAACTGGCGGCCCTGCGCCAGATCGATGCCGCCTTCCTCGCCCTGCGGCGAGGCGGACGAGCGCGGGTCTGGAGCGCCGCTCCGAATCCAAGCCTCGAGGTGGGAGATCTCCTCGTCCGCAAGCTTGCCGCTCGGCGGCATCCTCAGGTCGATCGAAGCGTATGAAACCGCCTTGATCAACAGGCTGGAGGCAGCGTCGCCCGGTACGACCGCAGGGCCGCGGCTGCCGCCCCGCAGAAGCGCGTCCCGGGAATCGAGACTGAGTTGTCCCATGGACATTGTGTCGCCGCTGTGGCAGGCGTAGCACTTCTCGGCAAGCAGCGGCCGGATGTGGCGTTCGAAATACTCGAAATCGGACGCCCCTTGGGCGAACATGGCCGGGAGCAGGGCCAGCGCCCCCGCGCCAAGCAACAGCTTCCTCAGCATCCGGAACCCCGCATCAATCATAGTGGCCGGCTGCCCGAGCTATCAAGGCTCTATATTGGATCCGTGCGGCTGCACTACATTTTCATACTTATCATTTCTCTGGCAGGCACGGCCCGCGCGCAACAGGAAGGCATGATTCCGCGCTGGCAGGTCGAGGAGCTTGCCCAGAGCGTTGTCCGGAACATGGGGACTGCCAGCAAGATCGTCACGCAGTTGCAGCCCCGGGAATGGGTTCAGGCCGGCGCGCCGAAGGCTTACACCGAGCAGCACCAAGTTCTGCTCGGGGAGATGGAGCAAGTCCGCCTGGCGGCGCTGGCCTTGGGCCGCGAGCCCGAGCGCCTCACCTATGCGCTGGACACCTTCCTGTGGCTGGATCGCGTCGATTCGCTAATGGGATCCATGGCGGCCGGTGTGCGCCAGTACTACAGCCCGGCCGTGGCCGAACTGCTCGACTCCGCGCGCAATCGCAATGCAGGCAACATCGCGACCGTAAAGCAGTACATGCGCCAGCTAGCCGAGCACGTGGAGGGGGTGATGCGCGTCGCGCACCGCGAGGCGCAGCGCTGCCGGGAAGACATAGTCTCAAGTCAGCCGGAGCGGCAATAAGCCGTCGGGCGGGATTTGGCCTGCCGGAGCCGAGACTCCCGGGAAGCCAGGCTGCTGCCATCAAGCACGGCGCATTCGTGCCGGGCAGAGGGCGCCGCGTGCCTCCGAGGCAGGCCGCTAGACGGTTTTTCCCAGTTCGTCCGGGAAGAGGGCCACGCCCGCCGGTGGCGGCAGAATGTCCCTCAGCAGTTGCAATCTCTGGCGGGCATGCTTGCTGGCGATTTGCTTCGGGCCGCTGTCAAGGTCGATGTCGCAGCACAATCCGTGCAAGTAGAGCGTCAGGGTGTCCTCCAATGCCGCCAGTCGATAGCGGTCCAGGTAGTTCTGCCTGTCGTTCGCGTCTGCGGCAAGGGAGAGCAAGTCCTTTTTGCGCAGCCATGCCGGTTCGTTGATCTCGCCATGCGCGTTTGACTTCAGTTCCTTGTCGAGTAGTGCATTGAAGGGATCTGCGATCTGCGCGCCGGCAGATTCGATGATTTGCTCGGCAAGTAGTTGGTAGAACACGATGTGGATGTCGTAGTAATCATCGTGGCGGATGGCTAAGAAGATGTAGTGCGCGTTTTCGGTCGTGCGATAGTCGCAAAGGAGCTGTTTGTCGCGGGCGGGGCGGATTGCGCCAATCCGCACAGCCGCGTCGTTTCCCCCCATGCCTGTCTCGGCGGACAAGTACGGCACCAAGACCAAGCATAAATGGGGGACAAAATCCGCAACCCTTGGCGGCAATGCAGCGAGCGGGTCGAAAACCAAGCGCTGGCGCTCCCTTTCATCCAAAGAATCTATGCAAAAGTATGCAGCATGCTCGTTTACCGGAATCATCACGGAATGGCACGCAGCGACGAATTCCTCGGTGAGGAGCCCTCTCGCATCGTTCAGCTCGTGTGCGGATAGCGCCTGTGTGTTGGACACGTTGCCTTGATCTTATCAGGAATCGGCAATTTCGCAGTTGCCGGCAGGTTTGCGGACGGATGCGGCGGCATGCCGCAGGGCGGGCGCTGAGCCTCGGGATGGAGATCAGGCGTAACGCTCACGCTGACATCGAAGGCGGTCTCGCCAATCCGCAGGCACGCTATCAAACCAAGCGATCACAGTGCCTTCTTACTGAAGGCCCGCGTCCGAAAAAGTGTTTGCGCCATTACGAGTCGCGCGTACTGCCAAGAAGGAAATCTACACGTCGGATCAAATCCGAGTGCAGTTCACACCGAACAGCCTCCGGCACGCGTTCTGCGAGGGCAACGATTTCGATTCGGAACGCGCCAAGCGGACCGATTGGATCGCCCCTGCGCTGGCAGGCCCCGCCTCCAAGCAGTTTCTTGGATGGGACAAAGGAATCGGAGCGGACATGCTTGATCGGAGGGTAGCGCTCTACGAAGGGTTTGTCTTGGTCCTCCAAGTCAAGATGGGCAGGAGACGATCCCTGAAGGCTGAGTTCGGCACCTGTTACCCGGCAAGCCGCAGGACGCAAGAGAAGATCAACACGTCCCGCCCTTGGGACAGGAACAAGGCCGTGGAAGCACTAGAGCGCAAAAAGCTAGAACTGCATCGAGTAGAAAGCAGAAGAGGTAAGCGCTGATTCGCTACGCTGGCTCAGCGCTCGCAGCCTCGACAGATTCCACCGCCTCCGGCAGGGAACTCAACAATGCATCGAATTATCGTCCGTATGCTCCATGAAGGAGCGACTGCACGCATATGCACTCCCCAACGTATAGCACTGCACGGCCGGATTCGCAAGACCCAGCCTCGTCCAACGAAAATGAGCATGAAAGATGCGCTGGACCGGGTGTGGGGATCATCGGAGGTTGATCTTGCGCTTCGATTTGGACACTCGCTTGAGCTTGGGTGCGGCGTGCCAGTTCCTCGCCAGGGCCCGCCTTGATGCCGGAAGCGTGCCAAGCCAGCCGCATTTGGTCGGAATCTACCCTAATCTTGACGAAAGCTCGTCGCTGCTGGATTACAGGCCCGACCCAGAAGCCAAGACACCTGGCAGCGCTGCAAACCGGCTCGCAGGAGTGTGTCAATCTCACCCGCTGCGCAGCCGCATGGCCAAGGGTGGTACCGACGGATGGGTTCGAACCATCGACCTCCTGATCCACAATCAGGCGCTCTAACCAGCTGAGCTACGTCGGCATGGCCGCGGCTGCACAGCCATCGCTGCGCAGTGACGGGCTGGATTCCGCTTCCCTCGGTCTCCAGAATACATCATACGACCCGCTGGCTTGCTTGGGCGTGGGCACTGCACGGCGGGCCCGCGCCTCCCGGCTTGACCCGAGATCGCGCGGCAAGGGCTCGGCAGTGACCGGCGAGATTGCAGCGGGCCACGGCGCAGACCGGCCAGCGTCGAGGATCGGACAAAATATCAACCGAATGCTGGTCCGAAGTTCCCGATCTCCGCGATAGGGCTGGCAATTCCCTGCCGGCGCTTATTGCGGGCGCTTTGCAGCCCCACGCTCTGTCGATGAGGATGCCGCACAATAGTCTGGTGATCGGCCGGCGCCGCTTCCTCGCAGCTTCTGCGACACTTCCGCTAGCCGCCCGCTGCCTTGGGCAAGGCGAAGCGCCAGCGAATGGACTCAGGCTCTCATTCCGCACCGAGCTGGTGCCCGAACTGCCGCCACCGCTAGAGCCGAGGCCGAACGCTCGCGTCGAGGTCGAGTTCCAAGGCACCGGGGCCAGCGCCCGGTGCAGCCTCGGCCTGCAGGTCACGCTGGACGAACGGCCGCACTTGTTGCCGCTTGCGATCTGGACGGCGGATCGACAGGCGTACTGGCGCATGCGCGAGGCGCTCCGCCTGCCCGCGTTTCGAGGAGACGTAAAGCGCTCTGACAACGGATGGTCGCTCGAGCTTTCCGGGCAAGAGGCGTTTTCCGCACGGGCGTTGCCGGGGGCTGGGGCGCATGGCTCGGCAGAGGGCCTGCCGTGGATCTCGTATCGGCACCAGCTCGCGCCAAGCTGGGCTGACGGCCCGCTCGACGCACAGGCCGTCGAACTGTGGCGCCTGCGGGCATCGAGCGCAGCGGCCGGAGCAGCGGCCAGCCTGGCCGAGACCTCCGGCCAGCTTGGCGGCTGGCTGGCCAGACTGGGGGCGAGCGGCCCGGCTTCCGCCGTCACCTTGCCAGCGCAGGGCGGCAGAAGCCAGGAGTTCGTGCGACAAGTCCCCGCAGCCGCGTTCGAGCCCTTCGCGCTGCGGAACTACCCTCGCGGCGCTCTTGGCCTGCCCGAAATCGACACCCAGTTTTGCGGCCCGGCAGACTTGCAGTCCTACCGCAACCAGAGCCGCTTGCGCCTGGCCGGCGTGCTTGTCGTTGCGGTGGACTGCGTGGCGAATCCGCGGCTGATCGAACGACTGGTCCCACCGCCCTGCGTTGCTGATCCTGACGCCTTAGTGCGGGTGATGAACATTCGCGGGCTGCAGGATCCAGCCCTTGACGAAGCCTGGCTGCTGGCCCGCTGCAGAGTCCACGGACAGGATGCTTGGTATGCGATCTCCCACGTGAAGAACTCGTTGGCCGGCGGCGAGTACGGGCGAGAAGCGTGGGGGTACCCGACCAAGGGGGGCGCGGCCAACGCGCTGCTCGGCGCCAATCGCTTCACGGCATCGGTGACGCGCGGCAACCGCGGACTGTACCGCGCGGAAGGGGCTTATGGCGGATTCTCCACGGGCACGTCGCTGGGCGAGATGCGGGTCGCCACCCTGCGCCCCAAGGCCGGCGCGGGGTCCGGGCCGCCGGCCGGGGAGATCCTGCTGCAGCCGTGGTACTACCAAGGCTTGCGCAGGCCCTTGCGGCGCGAGAGACTGCAAGCTTCGTTCCCCGCCCCTGAAGCGAGCAGCGACGCCGACGCGTGGAACCGGATGGGCCCGGTCGGCGCCTACCGGGCCGACATTTACGACGACGCCGACCTGCAGCGCCTGCCGGCGGTTCTGGCCGGCGAGGTGCCCGACCTCGAACCCTACTACCGCGACCGCTGCGACGGGCAGCTGCCGTGGAACCCCCGGCCTGCCGATGGCGGCACGTCGGACTAGGTGACTTTAGCGCACGCCTTGCCCAGGCGTTCGTCGATAGGCAGGAACTCTTGCCTGTCCGGGCCGTCGTAGATCTGTCGCGGGCGGGCGATGCGCTTTTCGGGATCCGTCATCAACTCCTCCCAGTGGGCGAGCCAGCCGGCCACCCGCCCCAGCGCGAACAGCACCGTGAACATCTCAATCGGAAACCCCATCGCCTCGTAGATGATGCCCGAGTAGAAGTCGACGTTCGGGTAGAGCCGCCGCTTGACGAAGTAGTCGTCTTCCAGCGCGATGCGCTCGAGTTCCGTCGCGAGATCAATCTTGGGATTGCGGCCGGTGATCTCGAACACCTCCGGGGCGATCTCCTGCAACATGCGGGCGCGCGGGTCGTAGTTCTTGTACACGCGATGGCCGAATCCCATCAGGCGCCGCTCGCCAGCCTTGACTTGGCTCATGAACTCCGGGATTCCGGACGTGCCGCCGATCTCGCCCAGCATGTCCAGCACGGCCTCGTTGGCCCCGCCGTGCAGGGGGCCGTACAGCGCCGAAGCCGCCGCCGCCACTCCAACGAAGGGATCCGCATCGGCGCTGGCAACTTGCCGCATCGTTGCAGTGGAGCAGTTCTGCTCGTGCTCGGCGTGCAGGATGAACAAAGTGTCGAGCGCCCGTGCCAAGACCTTCAAGTCGCGCTCATTGGCCTGGCGGCGCGTACCGCTCCAGAGCATGTGGATGAAATTCTCGGTGTAGCTCAGGCCCGGATCCGGATCCGGGTAGGCGTAGCCCTGGCTCTTGCGGTAGACATAAGCGGCCACCGTGGGCATCTTGGCCACCAGGCGCAGCTGCTGGCGGTATCTGTTGCTGCGCTTGCTGACCAGCTTGGCATCCGGATAGAACGTAGACAGCGCCGCCACAGTGCTGACCAGCACGCCCATGGGATGCGCGTCGTACAGGAACCCGTCCATGAATTTCTTGACGTTCTCATGGACGCGGGTATGCTCCATCAGCTCCGTGTCCCACGCGTCCAGCTCGTGTCGCGTGGGCAATTCGCCGTTGAGCAAGAGGTACGCCACTTCGGTGTACGTGCATTTCTCAGCGAGCTCTTCGATCGGGTAGCCGCGATAGCGTAGAATCCCCTTGGCTCCGTCAATGTAGGCGATACGGCTCGTGCAAGCGGCGGTGTTGGTAAAGCCGGGGTCGTAGCTCAGCATGCCGAACTCGCTCGGATCCTCGCGAATCTGGCGCAGCTCGATCGCCCGCACGGATGCATTGGAAATAGGCAGCTCGTACTTGCTGGAAGTGCGAGAATCCGTGATGCTGAGCTTGCCTTCGTCCAAACTTCCCCCCATATCCGCCCGGAAGCGTTCAGAATAGCAAACCTGCATGGCGGCCGGATACCGGCCGCATGGCCCGATACGCTCCGGGGGCAGGGCAGGCTGGCGCCGATTCCAGTGGGGCGCGGCGGCTCGGCCGCGAGAGCCATCGCCTGCCCGCCCATCTGTCACGGCGCGCATCCCGGAGCACACGGGCGCTCGATTACAAGAGCCTTGGGCGCTAGGTGCCCCTCATCGGAACCGCCGGGAGCGAGTGATCGGAGCACGGTCCGCCATGGCCCTGCTCGCAAGCCGGAAATTCGGGCCGGGAGGACGGCCGCGGCGCGCTCAAGGCACGGGCGCTGCGCGGAATGCGATAACCGCCCACCCGGGGCCGCAAGCTGGGACCCGCGACGGCCTTCCACGGATCTTGGCTGGCCGCGCGTGGGAGCGTTCCGGTCGAAGGCATCCGTAAGCCTTTGAAAGCCGTGCCGGCCAGGCTCTTCTAGTCGCTTGCCCCGAATGTGGGAATTCCGCAGTCCTCGGATATAAAATATAGGCTCCAGCATGCAGGATTTGAAGCAAATCCGTGCCCCAGGCCTCGATGAATTCATGCGGAGGCATCTAGGGAGAAGAAACATCGCTAGTGTTACCGAAATTCAGAGGAAGGCTCTGATCGCTGGCGTTGCAGATGGCAAGAGCTTGGTGGTCTGCGCTCCGACGTCATCGGGAAAAACCTTGGTCGGTGAAATCGCTGTTGTCCAAGGAATTCGCAACAGGAATCGATGTTTGTATCTTGTATCTCACAAAGCTCTTGCAGAGCAGAAATATGAGGACTTACGGCATAGCATCAACCTTGAAGATGCCGGGCATCATGTGTCTGTAAGCCTGAGCACTGGAGATCGAGAGGAAGGAAGCAGTCAGTGCGACCTCATGATTGCAACCTATGAACGTGCCTTGTCGCTTGTGCTCAATGGCCGCATTAGCACTGGGAGCACTGTCGTTGTCGCTGATGAACTACAAATTCTCGGTGATCGCACTCGAGGTCCGTCGATAGAAATATTATGCACGCTATTGAAGGATTTTGAACTCGAGCAATTTATAGCGCTTACTGCCACTGTGGAGAACGCCGGAGAGATTGCAAGATGGCTGAAAGCGGAGTTGTGCTTAAGTGCTGAAAGAGATGTCGATCTGTTTCAAGAGGTTCGCTTTGGGACGAGGCGAACAGTGATCAAATTCGGAGACGATAAACCGCTAATGAATTCGCGTGTAAGGGATATCTCTAACCCTATCTTGGTGGTTGAATCCTTACTTGATCAAGGGCGCGGACCGATTCTGGTTTTTGCTGAAACTCGCAAGGAAGTGCGTGGCCTGGCACGAAGATTCGCACGGGCACGACCCGCGAGCGATGCCGACCTGCAGCGCGATTCGATGCAGCTCGCATTGTTCGCCGAGCCGACGGATCTCTCGGATGACCTCTTGTTCGCTATGCGCAGGAAAGTGGCAATACATACGGCGGATCTCAGCTTGGACGAGCGGAGTTTCATTGAAGCGGGAATTAGCGAGGGCCGGTTTGACGTGTGTTTCGCGACATCGACATTGGCCGCGGGTGTCAACTTTCCGTTCCGGACTGTCGTGTTTCCAAACCTGACGTACCGATACGGGGATCGGAAAGGCACGCAGATCCTGCGCTCCGACTACCGCAACATGTCGGGACGCGCTGGTCGGCTTGGAATCCACGACAAAGGATACGCGGTGCTTCTTGCCAAGAATGTTCTCGAAGCCAAGCATGCGAATCGCATCATTCGCCCGCAAAACGACCGAGTGAGATCACAACTGGCCAAGATGGCGCCTAGACGGTCCGTTCTCGCCTTGACTGCTTCCAGGCAAGCGATCAGCAAGCGCGAACTGCTCCAATTCCTTGAGAGCACTTTCTACGCATCCAGATTGGGCAGCCACAACCGACGCAAGCTGCAAGCTGTCCTCCACGATGCCGCCGCCGCGCTCGACTGGCTTGTCCGAGAGCAGCTTGCCAGTGAACGCCGCGGCAAGTATCAGGCCACTCCGCTGGGGAGCGCGATTGCGCGAACCGGATTATTGCCCGAGACTGCGTTGGAATTCGCGCACTGCTTGCGACAGCGGCCGGAGCGGCTCGGCTCGTCGTTAGAGCGCCATCCCGCCGGCCTTATCCATTGGGCCTGCTGCAGCCCCGAATTCGCAGGGCCGGATGCCACC
The DNA here is from genome assembly GCA_965219605.1 of Bryobacterales bacterium. Taxonomy (GTDB): domain Bacteria; phylum Acidobacteriota; class Terriglobia; order Bryobacterales; family UBA6623; genus VXMF01. The sequence continues at coordinate 94,766 of CBDCOC010000002.1, forward strand.
CGGTTTCTTGCGTGGGTGAATCCGAGAGATGCCGCCTCGTCCGCCGGATTCTTGGCGGACCTGCAGAAAAGCAACGTTCTGCTGCGAGTTCTTGATCCCCAAGACGCAACAGTTTGCGGCAACGTCCACGCACTCGTCCAATACGCGGAAGGCATCGCGGAGAGAGAAATCACCCGGAGCACCAAAATCAGCTCGGGTTACGTGCATGGTGCTGCCAAGGAAGTCAGCTGGGTACTGCATGGATTCCAGGCCATCTGCTCAGTCCCGAGCCTGGAATGCCCTCAGCGCATCAGCAACCAAATTGCCTCCCTGGCAGCGCAAGTTCGCTGGGGCGTGCCTTTAGCGGCGCTCGATCTGCTGCAAGGCGCGCGTCGCGCCAAGGTGCTTGGATTCGGACGGCAGAGCGCCATGGCCCTGGTTCGTCACGGCGCGACCGGCCGGGATGCAATCCGGGCCGCGGCCCCTGGGCGGCTTGCCAAGTGGATCGGCAGCACGAGGGCCGAAGCGCTACTGGCTGCATTGAGCCAAATCTTTCGAGCGCCCTCGCATCCGCTCGAGCCGACGCACCGCAAGCTAGGCCGCAAACTAGGCATCGAAGATCTCTTGGCGCGCCTCGCGAAAGCTTCTTCGGACGATTACCCGATCGTCCTTGCGCTCCTGCTCGAGAAAGAGCACGAATGGGTCGTGACGGCCACGGGAGCGCCGTGGATCCTGCTGCGCCGCGGTGACCGTTGCGCACGGGTCTGGGCCGTCGCATCGCCAGAAGGAGATGCCATCGGCAAGGAACAGCTTCAGGCCATCTTGGCACAGAACCACGAGGCAGCGGACGAATCCGCTCTAGTGGTCGTGGCGCGGGCAGGATTCGACCGTGCGGCCAAGGCCGTTGGTCGATCCCAGCCGGACGTGGCGCTGATGGAGCACGTAGCGCTGGTTGAGGCAATGCTGCGCCGGCTGGCAGGGGCCGCCAGTTGCGACGAAGTGTTCGACTGGCTCGCGGAGCCCGGAGATTCCGAGCTTGAGCGGATTCCGGGCGAGTGGAGCTACGCGCTGGCTCGAACCTTGGAACCTGCGTGACGCTGCCTTGCAGCCGCGAACCTAGGATGCGAGACTCCGCACACGGCCCGGGGAGGCGGCCCTTGCCAGTTTGAGGCGCAGCCCCGCTAGAATTGACCGCATGGCACGCATGCTCCCACAGGTGGATCCCGCGACTATCGAGCACGGTTCGGAACGGCCGGTCTACGTTGCGCTGCGCGACCAGCTTTCCGAGGAGTTCACCGTGCTGCATTCGTACCCTTGGCTGCGTCGCGGGGGCAGGGCCAAGGCTCTCCAAGAAGGCGAAGCCGACTTTGTCGTTCTTCACCACCAGCTCGGGCTGTTGGTGCTGGAAGTGAAGGGGGGCGTGGAACTATGGCACGAGGACCGGAAATGGTTTCGCCGAACCAGTGGAGGCACGAAAGAGATCAAGGATCCCTTTGAGCAAGCCAAGCGAAGCATGCATGAGCTGGCCAAGTTCGCCTGCGAGCGATCGCGCGGGAAACTCGCAGACGGAGACTTCGTCTATGGCCACGCGGTCGTGTTCCCTCAGATGGATTTTGAAGGCCCGCTCCCGCACCACGTCGACCGAGCCACGCTGATCTCGCGACCGGAAGCAAGGCAGATGGAATCAGCAATCCGGAGGGCCTTTCGATCTTGGGCGCCGGATCCAAGGCGTCAACTCAGCCGTGACGGCTTCAAGGTACTGTGCGAGGCACTGCTGCCGAAGTTCAAGCTGGTGCGCAGGATCGGTCCGGAAGTGCAAGAGATCAGACAAGGACTGATGGAACTGACCGAAGAGCAGGCAGAAGCGGTCGCGGGGATATACGAGAATGATCGTGTATTGGTCAAGGGCGCGGCTGGATCAGGGAAGACAGTTCTCGCCTTGATCCGAGCGAAGACTCTTGCGCAAGAGGGAAAACGGACACTTTTCGTATGCTACAACAAGGCGCTAGCGAGTTGGCTCCGACGCCAAGCAAGGGAAGATCCAGACAGTTCAGACTGGATTCGCCAATTGACGATCAATCACTTCCACGGTATGGCGAGAGATTTGGCAAACAAAGCTGATTTGGAATACAATCCACCTCAGGAGGAATCGGCGGAATCGCTGAAAAGAGAATTTTACGAAGAACACGTACCCATACTTATAGAGGAAGCTGTCAATAAGAACAGAGAGTTGGGTGCTGACATTCGCTTCGATGCGCTGGTTGTTGACGAGGCGCAGGATTTCCGGGAGCTGTGGTGGGACGTTCTCACTAAAAGCCTGTTGCAAGATCCGGCGACTCCGATCTATGCCTTCATGGACCCTAATCAAACACTATGGGAGCAGAATGAGGAGGCTAGTATTCTGTCTAATTTTCCTGTGTATAGGCTACCGAAGAACTGTAGAAATACTCAGCTGATCGCCGTCACATCTGCACATATCATGAGCTTGCGACCTGAGCCGGATCCACGTTCACCACAAGGTAACCAATTGGAGATCCATCAGCTGAATGAGATATCGGATCAGAAACGGGAAGTAATCAAGCGATTGAAAGAACTGATGGGTAAGGATGGCATGAAACCGTGTCAAATCGCGGTAATCGGCCCAAGTAGATTGTCCAATGGTAGCTTGAAAAACGTTGCAACGATCAAGGGCGTGCCATTGACAAGCAACTCGGATGAGTGGCTTGATGGCTGCGGTCTGTTGGTAACGACTTCCCGATCATTCAAAGGACTCGAGGCAGACATCGTCGTGCTATACGATCTAGAAAAGCTCGGAAAGAAGTTCCAGCGGGCAGATCTCTACGTTGCCTGCACGCGTGCGAAGGCGCGCCTCGTCGCTTTCGCACACGGCAGCGAATGTTCGACAATCCTCCAGAAAGCCAAGAATGCCGCCCAGATTTATGTGTAAAATCAAGTGGGCGAACGGGCCCTGCCCCCTTCAATCTCATTTTGGATTGGAAAGGACTTGCCCCTGCTTGTCTATGTCGTGGCGCACACACTGCGCCTGCCCCTCCTATCTAGTGCCTGCGACAAAACCCCCTAAAATCCGATCTTCTCTAAAAATATGCGCCGATTTATGGACCCATTGGGGGCATCGTTCAGCAGAATTTCTCCCCTGATTGGTAAAAATATGTCAAGAAATCTGGCTGAGTTCGACTCACTGCCTGCTTCAGATACACTCCGCCCTGCCGGCCTTCTGCCAGCTCTCTTTTTTCTCTTTCCCGTCTCGATGACCGCTGCTATGCGGCTATCTTTAGCCGCTCTTTCTTCAGTCTTTCTCGTTCCCTTCTCTGGAGTATCAATCCTAGCCGATGCACGTTCGCTGCCACCACTGACAACCCAATCGCCCGCTCGAATCCTGCCCGACCGTGCTCTCGCACTCGATCCAGTCCTCGCTGCTCCAAGTTCGCGATCGCCGACTCCACTGCCGGATGCTGCCGCCGTCTCTCTACGTACTCCTGTGCTTCTTCCCGCTCTTTATCTGTCTCACTCAACCGCCCCTTCTTCGGCATCACGTTCCGCGCCAGCATGCCATCCAACCGCTGCCGATTCCCAGCACTGTAGTACCCCTTGTCAAAACTGCATCCCTGCAATCCCGGGTACTCACTCTGCACCTGTTCCACTATTTCGACCGCCACATCCACGTCCTGCTCCGTCCACATGATACGATGACCTAATATAAACTGTTCCGCGCTCTCCACGATTGTTACCGGCACTCCTAGCTCTACCAGAACACCCGCTTTCCCTTTTACGCACCAGCGCGTATGATCTTCGAAAATCGAATACACTTTCTCCTCTTGTGGGATCGTCTCGCCTTGCAATATTCTCCGCTCCACTTGCCCCGCCAGTTTCCGCCCCAATCCCGCAAGCCGTTCTATTTCCTTGATCTCTTCCTTGCTTGCCCTGCTCTCCCGCAGATTTTCCAAGCTCCCCTCAGCTCGTTCTAGCAACCTTTCACACTGCTTCAAATACGCCTTCACCCCTTTCTCTTGATTCTTCCTCCTGCGCTGCGCCTCGTCCGCACTCTTTGGAACAGTCTCCTCACCTTCCCTTCCAACTTCTTATGCTGCCGCCAGCCTGTCTCCCCTTGGGCCTCACTCGCCCGTGCGATCGTCCGTAGCAGACTCCTCATTGCATCCCACAGCAAACTTACATCCGTCGGATAATGCACGTCTGTCTCCACCACGAACGAATCGCAACGCGCCGCCAACTCTCCTGCCACATCCTGGCCTAGCACTTCGTAGCCAGCTCCCACCACCAAGCGGTTGACAGCCGCTAGTAACTGCGGAGTCAGTAGCGACACGTTGCGTGTGATCGTGCGGCAACTGGCCACTGTGCTGTCCCAGTCGCTGAGTCCCATCATGCGCCGCACACTGCGATGCTGTCCAGCTAATTCATGCCAGCGATCATAATCGCAATTCAATCCCTGACGCAGCAGTCCCAGCACCAATATGCTCCACAGACTCATGCCCGGACGACCGTTCCTGGCGTCCAAGCACGGCCCGTATGCTTGCCTCTCACTGTCTGCGCTGTCCGCCTTGCTCTTGTCCGCGAGCAGATGCGTCTCCAGCAGAGTGAATAGCTTGGCCCGCAACTCAGCATCCGACCAAATCTGCTGCAAACCGCGCAGCACGGCGGGAATATCATCCCGGGACTGCGGATCGAGTGGGATGCGCTCAATATCGATTTGGCCGATGGCTAATTGTGGATTTAAGACGACTCTCATGGGTGCCTGCCAGACGAAGATCGTAGCAAATAGGCCGCCAGCGGGCCAGGGCTAGCCAGCCGCTGTCATCTTCGTCGGCGTCGATTGCTATCAACTCATCTATTTTCAATCATTTAGAAGCTTTTGTCGCAGGCACTATTTACCGAATCCCGATCAGTGCCCCGACCGGACTCGTCGGGGCAGCAGCAGTTGCTGTTCCAGCCCTGACCGCAGCTATCCGCAGTCTGCGTGGCTGGGGTGTGCAGGCACGCAGACCAGTCTGCCGGGGCGCGGTAACGCTTCTGCTCGCGTCGCGTCTGCCCGCACCATGACAGGCTCCGAGACGCCAGCTCGTAGCAGTTCGCCAACCCCGTCTAGCGGAATCGCTGACTGTTCGAAAGTGCGTATCGTGTTTCGAAATCCTACACTTTTTTCGGCCCGCTTTGCCTTGGGCTAAAATTCTAACTCATTGAAAACAAAGCAGTTGCAAAACGACACTCCCGAGAAGCCCCCCGCTCAATTTTTAAGTCCTTTGTTTTCAATAACTTCAAACGCGACACTAGTGAGCCGTGCCCATTCCGCTCGCAACGCTCGATATCGCCATCTTTCTCGCTAGCATTGCGGTCGTGCTGGGAATCGGGCTGTGGGCCGGGCGCAAGGAAGAGACCGCGGCCGATTTTTACCTAGTGCTTGCGACAAAAGCATCCATGTCGTTGTATTCAAAACGGTTGCGTGCAATCGACGCAGGCGAAGATTAGGCGGGCAGCGGTCCGTTGGCTCGGATCCGGCCCATTAGCTGCGATCTTCGCCTGGCGGCAACCCACTACATACCGTGCAGCCTGCTCCAACAAGTCTTTACTTTGTTGACCAATCGGCCCGTCTTGCTAGTGGAGAACGGATTTTAGGGGGTTTTGTCGCAGGCACTACCTAGCCGGCCGCACCGTGCCATGGTGGGGCGTCGCCGGCTCGATTTTCGGCACCAACGTCAGTGCCGAGCACTTGGTGGGCATGCTCGGGATTGGGTACTCGATCGGGTTCGCGCAGGCCCATTTCGAGTTCCTGGCGATTGCCGGCCTGTTGCTGCTGGCATTCCTGTTCCTGCCGCTGTATCGCGGCATGGGCCTGTACACGCTTTCCGAATACTTGGCCAAGCGCTACGACGACCGCAGCAGCGCGCTCTACTCGGGCTTCAACATCCTGACCATCGTGATCGTGCGCATGGCACTCGGTTTCTACATCGGGGCGCGGGCCCTGAACTACCTGCTTGCCGGTACCGCGCTGGAGGTCAGCTATCCGACGGGCATCGCCATCTTCGCGCTTGTCACGGCCACGTACACCATCGTTGGCGGGCTCAAGGCCGTGATCTGGACCGACGTGATGCAATCCGTGCTATTGCTGCTGGCCGGAATCTTTGTCGCGGCGCTCGTTTTCGGCCATCCGGAGGTCGGCGGGCTGGGGGGGCTGCTCGCCAAGGACTCCGCCCTGCCCGCGGCCGAGCAGAAGTTCCACCTCTATCTGCCGACGGACCACCCGCAGTTGCCGTGGACGGGTGTCTTCAGCGGCTTGCTCGTCATTCACATCTTCTACTGGTCGACCAACCAGTTCATCGCGCAGCGGGCCTTGGCAGCCAAGAGCGAGTACGACGCCCGCATGGGAATTCTGGCGGCCGGCTTTCTCAAGTTGCTGATTCCGTTCGTGTCGATCGCCACCGGCGTGGCGGCCGGACTGCTGTTCGATGCGAGCCTGGCGCGCGGGGAGATTTCCGCACTGCCCCTGCCGGACGACGCGTTCCCGCTGTTGGTGCAGATGGTCGTGCCGGCCGGCTACGGCCTGGTCGGCATCATCACGGCCGGGCTGATCGGCGCGATCCTCTCCAGCCTTGACTCGATGATGAACTCGGGCGCGACGCTGCTGACCTTCGACTTCTACCGCAAATACGTCGACCGGCAGGCTTCGGAGCGCAAGCTGATCCTGGTCGGCCGGCTGTGTATCGTCTGCTTCGTGCTCATCGCCGCCTGCATTGCGGCCGTGATCTATACCGAGGATGCCGCGGACAACTTCTTCCTCAAGGTGCCGGCACAGATGGGGCATGTCGTGCCGGGCATCGCGGTGGCCTTTCTCGGCGGCGTGCTCTGGCGGGGGGCATCCGCTACCGGCGCGTTCCGGGCCCTGCTGGTATCGCCGGTCTTCTCGTTCGGAGTCCAATGGCTGTACGGAGCTTGGGCCCCAGGTTCCGGCCTCGAACCGCTGTTCGGACCGCAGCTCAACTTCCTGCACCGCACTGCGCTGACCACGGCATTCGCCCTGGCCGTCTTGGTGTGGACGAGCGCGCGGGCCGGGATCGGCCGGGCGGGCATCGACCAGTACACCTGGCGCGGTCGCCCGCCGGCCCAAGGCCGCCAGGCCCGCAGCTTCTGGCGCAGCGAGCTTCCATGGGCATGGCTGCTCGGTGCAGCCACCGTGTTCATGCTGGTCTACTTCGCCTGATCCGCGGCGGCGCTCAGCTTGGCGGAGACGGCTGCCCGTCTCCCGGAGGGCTTGGCCCGTCGGCCAAGAACGCCGTGATGCGGTCCACCAACTCGCCGGCGTTCTTGGTCTCGCACTCCCAGATTGTAAGAACCTGCCAGCCCATTGCTTCCAGCTTGTCTGCATTGGCTCGGTCGCGCTCCTTATTCCCGATCAGCTTGGGAATCCAGTACTCCTGGCGGGACTCCGGCATGCGCCCATGCCTGCAATCGTGCGCGTGCCAGAAACAGCCGTGGACGAAGATCACCTTCTTGCGCGGCCCGAACACCAAGTCCGGACGGCCGGGCAATCCCTGCTTGTGCAGCCTGTAGCGGTAGCCCAAGCGATGCACGATCCTGCGCACGGTCAGTTCGGGGCCCGTGTCCTTGCCCCGGACCGCCTGCATCACGCGCCGTCTCTGTTCGGTCGTGAGCCAGTCTGCCACGCGCCCACTGTAGCCGATCGGCAACGAGGCCGAGCGCCGGATCGCGGAGCACACTGCCGCCGCCCGCCGGCGGCAGGCCGCTGCAGCGAACTGCCAGGCGCGGCCGCGGTGACCGGATTCCTCCTGCTCCTTGCGGCAAGGCCTCGCCCCTCTTCCAAGCTGCTTGTCCCATGCATGATTGACGGTTCGGCCAAGCCCGGATGAACGCGCCTCGCTCCCAGCGGGCTGAGCATCAGGCCTGCGGCCGGTCTGCAGCTGGCATGTTGCGCGCCCGCTGCGCCGCTGCGGCCTCGCGTTGTGGTGGTATGCTGTGCCTCAACCGCATGAGCCCTTGGGATAAGATCTACGCCGCGGCCCCTTACAGGCGCATGATCGCGCAGAAGACGCGCGCAGTCTGCGCCATGACAGTTTTTTTCATCGCCTACTATTTCGCCCTGCCCGTCTTAGTCGGCTACTGGCCCGAGTTGATGGCCCGCCCGGCTTGGGGCAAGGCGAACTGGGCCTACCTGTTCGCCTTCTCGCAGTTCCTGATGGCGTGGGCCATCGCCTTCCTGTACATGCGCTTCGCGAGTCGATTCGACAAGATGGCTGACGAAATCCTAGCGGACGCCGCCCGGCCCGGCCCTCAAGGCGGGGGCGACTGAAGTGTCGCTCCCCCTGCTGATGTTCCTGGCGTTCATCGCCGCCACGCTCGGGATCACCTACTGGGCCGCCGGCCGCTCTTCAGGCGAGAGCGCCTTCTTCGCTGCCGGGCGGCGGATCACCGGTTGGCAAAACGGCCTGGCGATCTCGGGCGACTACATGAGTGCCGCGTCGTTCCTTGGCATTGCCGGCTTGATCGCTTTCTACGGCTATGACGGCTTCATGTACTCGGTGGGCTTCTTGGTTGCCTACCTCACCGTCCTGCTGGTGGTCGCCGAGCCGCTGCGCAACACGGGCAAGTACACGATGGCCGACGTGCTGGCCTATCGGCTGCGGGAGCGCCCGGTGCGCGCTTGGGCCGCTCTGAGCACTCTGACTGTCTCGACGTTTTACATGATCGCCCAGATGGTCGGGGCCGGGGCGCTGGTCAGCCTGCTGCTGGCAGGTTCCGGGATCGGCTATGCAACGGCTGTCACCGGCGTGGGGATCCTCATGATTGTCTACGTCGTGTTCGGCGGCATGCTAGCCACGACTTGGGTGCAGATCGTCAAGGCCGTGCTGCTGATGAGCGGCACGCTCCTGCTCAGCGTGCTGGTGCTCGCCCATTTCGAATTCAATCTCGGCGCACTGTTCGAAACGGCCAGCAGCATCAGCCTGCAGTCCGATGGAGCCGTCATCACCCGCAACTTCATGGATCCCGGGCTGTACTACCGGCCTCCCCACGGCGCCTTGGACCTGATCTCGCTGGGCATGGCGCTGATCTTCGGCACGGCCGGCCTGCCCCACATCCTGGTCCGCTTTTACACCGTTCCAGACGCCAAGACAGCGCGTGTCAGCGTGTTCTGGGCGATGTTGCTGATCGGGGCCTTCTACCTCATGACGACGTTCCTCGGGTTCGGCGCGGCAACGATTGTCGGCCCGGCCCGGATCACCGCCAACGGCGGCACCAATATGAGCGCTCCGCTGCTGGCGCAGGAGTTGGCCGGCGACCTCTTCTTCGCCTTCATCTCGGCTGTCGCCTTCGCCACGATACTGGCGGTGGTTGCCGGGCTGACCATCAGCGCCTCGACCTCGTTCGCGCATGACTTCTATTCCAACGTCCTGCACCACGGCAGCGAGCGCCGCCCCGGCGAGGAGGTGCGCGTGGCCCGCTGGACCGCCTTCGTGGTGGGCGCGGTCTCGATCCTGATCGCAGTGGGACTCGGGCCGAATGCGAACGTTGCGTTCTTGGTGGGACTGGCGTTTGCCGTCGCCGCCTCGGCCAATCTGCCCGTGATCCTGTTCTCGCTCTATTGGAAGAGGTTCACAACGCGGGGGGCCGTCTGCGGCCTGGCCGTCGGGCTGCTCTCCTCGGTGGGCCTGATCCTGGTCAGCCCGAGCTTCATGGGAATCGACGGCCCGGAAGTGGCCGACAGCGCCCGGCGCTTGATCCAGGCGCAAGCCCTGTACCCGCTCAAGAACCCGGGCATCGTCAGCATTCCGCTCGGCTTCTTGGCTGCCTATGCCGGTTCGCTGCTGTCGCGCGAGCCCGCGGCCGAGGGGAAGTACTACGAACTGAGCGTGAGGGCCAATACCGGCCTCGGCGCTGAGAGGGCAGGCTAGCGCGTTCGCCCGCAAGCGCAGCTGGCAGCGGATCACGATGCGGTACCGGGCGCTGCGGGGGACTCGCCAATGACCGCCGCTTCGACTCGTCGCTCCAAGCTGCCCGTCTCGGAAGACTGGGTCGCGTGCTGGCTGGGCTTCGCCCTGGTGCTGCTGGCATTGGCCGGCCTGCGGCCGCCGCTGCCGGGGTTTTCGTGGCATCCGGGATCGATAGGATCGTTCTTCTCCGGCGAGGCCGTCGCTGCGATCCTTGGCCTAGGGGCGCTCCTGCTGGCGTTGTCCGGCGCGGGGGTCAAGTTGATGGGCGGCAGCCTGCGGTCGTTCGCGACCGCCTTTCCGGCTGTGTTCCTGCTGGGCTGGCTGGCACAGTTCCTCGCCGGCAATGCGGCGCTGAAAGCCGCCGGGGTGACCTATGTCATTACCGGCCTCTGCATCGGCCTGTTCATCTCCAACGTCCTGTCCGTCCCGCGCTGGTTGCAACCGGCGGCCCGCACCGAGTACTACATCAAGACCGGGCTGGTGGTGCTGGGGTCCAACATCCTCATCGGGGACATCCTGCAAGCCGGGGCGCTTGGCATCGCGCAAGCGCTGTTGGTCATCCTCGTGATCTGGTACGTCTGCTTCTGGATCGCCCGCAAATTGCGCATTGACGACGAATTCTCGGCCATGCTCGCCACCGCCGTGTCCATTTGCGGCGTCTCGGCCGCCATTGCGGCCTGCGGCGCGGTGCAGGGCGACCGCAAGAAGCTCTCCTACGTCACTTCCCTAGTGCTCGTTGTGGCCATTCCGATGATGCTGGTCATGCCGTGGGCGATCTCTCGGTTCGATATTCCAGCGGTCGTGGGAGGCGCCTGGCTCGGGGGCACCATCGACACTTCCGGCGCGGTGGTGGCCGCGGGCGAGATCGTGGGCGATTCCGCCATGAATGCCGCCGTGATCGTGAAGTTCTCCCAGAATGCAATGCTCGGCCTGGCCGCGTTCGCACTCTCGGTTTGGTGGACGTTTCGCAACGGGGCCGCTACTGGCGAGAGGCCGTCTGCCGCGATCATCTGGCAGCGCCTTCCGAAGTTCGTGCTCGGCTTCGTCGCCGCCTCGCTGCTGTTCTCGTTCGCCTTCAGTGCGGAGTTCGTGGACTCGACCAAGAGCCTGATGAAAGGGCTGCGCACGTGGTGGTTCGCCCTTGCGTTCGTCTGCATCGGCCTCGAAACCCGCTTTCGCGACTTGGTGTCGATGCAGCAAGGGCGGCCGGCTGTCGCGTTCCTGCTGGCGCAGGCGGTGAACGTGGCTTGGACGCTGCTCGTTGCGTGGCTGCTCTTCGGCGGGCTGCTCTTCGAGGCCCCGTCGCTGTAGCTCGGCGGATGAGTCGGTTGTTCCAGCCCAGCAACGCAAGCCCGCACTCAGGCAACCGGGGCTGCCGCAAGCCAGGGGTGGCGCACGCTGATGTCGAACCTCTTTCCTGCATCGGCGACCAGATCGTAGAGTTCGGCGGCCTCAAGCCACACTTCAGCCCGCCGGCCGGAGCTTGTGGTGTCTCTTGCGAATGCTCTGTAGCTGGGTATAGCTCTTCCGGGCCCGATCTACAAATAAATGAAAAAGCTCGTGCGCCGATTATTCGGTCGCGCCGCTGAGCAGCGGCTACAGTTCGCGGCCGTCAAGCACGCGGTCTTGCGGGGGTTGTGTGCCCGCGAGACCAGCAAAGGTGGGCAATAGGCACATATCGGTCATGATCGACGAGATCAGGCGTCCGGTAGGAATCCGCCTGGGCATCCAAAAGATTCCCGGCCCCCTACCACATGGCCGCCTTGCCGAGCTTGAAGGCCCCCACCGCGCCTGCATCAATGCAGTACTATAGCTAGTGCCTGCGACAAAACCCCCTAAAATCAGTTCTCTGCTAGCAAAACGGGCCGATTGGTGAGCGGAATAAAGGCTTGTTGCAGCAGGCTGAACAACGCGCAGTGGGTTGTTGCCAGGCGAAGATCGCAGCTAATGGGCCAGATCCGAGCCAACGGACCGCCGCCCGCCGAATCTTCGCCTGCGTCGATTGCCCGCAACCGTTTTGAATACAACGACATGGATGCTTTTGTCGCAAGCACTAGCTAAGGACACTAGTGTCGCGTTTGAAGTTATTGAAAACAAAGGACTTAAAAATTGAGCGGGGGGCTTCTCGGGAGTGTCGTTTTGCAACTGCTTTGTTTTCAATGAGTTAGAATTTTAGCCCAAGGCAAAGCGGGCCGAAAAAAGTGTAGGATTTCGAAACACGATACGCACTTTCGAACAGTCAGCGATTCCGCTAGACGGGGTTGGCGAACTGCTACGAGCTGGCGTCTCGGAGCCTGTCATGGTGCGGGCAGACGCGACGCGAGCAGAAGCGTTACCGCGCCCCGGCAGACTGGTCTGCGTGCCTGCACACCCCAGCCACGCAGACTGCGGATAGCTGCGGTCAGGGCTGGAACAGCAACTGCTGCTGCCCCGACGAGTCCGGTCGGGGCACTGATCGGGATTCGGTAAATAACTCAGGGAGCAGGACTTGCTCGAACGGCATGACCGAAATGGTCTGCATCATGCGGTACGGAGACAACTCGATGCCGAGTTCCTTGCGGACAATCGCCACCAAGACATACACGGCCACTGCCACCCAGATTTGCGACTTCACAGCGTTCTCGGAGGTACCGAAGAAGCGTTGAATCTCAAGGTGTTGCTTCATCCAGCGGAAAAAGAGTTCGACCTGCCATCTCTGCTTGTACAAAGCGCACACCGTACTGGCAGGCAGGTCACGGCGGTTGGTCAGGAAGACGAGCCGCTGGCCGGAGGCAGGGTCACGGTAGCGGACGCGGCGCAGGTGCAGGGGATAGGCTTGCCGCGCTCGCTTGCCATCCAAGGCGATCAGCTGATCCGCCTCGATGCCGACCGTGCGATCCTTGGGGGCGGAGTAGACCCGGTGCCAACGCAGGTTCTTCTTCGCCCGCGTGACGAAGCAGGCGCCTGCCTGATGCAATCGGAACAATCTGCCAAAATCAACATAGGCCCGGTCCATGACGTAAATCGCACCGGGTTCGGGTCCGATCAGATCCAGCGCCTTGACATCATGCAATTTCCCGTCAGAAATATGGATAAAGGAGGGCAGCGAACCTCGTAAGTCCAATAAAGTGTGGAGCTTGACGGCAGCTTTGGTAGCCCGGAAGGGAGCCCAGCCAAACACCGACAGGCACAGGTCGACCGTGGAGGAGTCGAGGGCATAAACAGTGTCGTCGAGGTTGAGGCCGAGATCCTCTTCGGCGTAGAGCGGGCGGGCCCGGGTGATCAGGTGCTGGGCCAAGTCTTGGTAGATCTGCCAGGAGCGCCGCTCGTTGGCGCGGGCGAGGGTCGAAAAGCTAAGCGGCGCGGTGCAGCCGGAGTGGTAGAGCTTGGCGGGAACGGCCTCAAGGCAAGCGACCAGGTCCCGCAAGCTTCTGCGGTGGGTGAGTTGGGCGAAAGCCATGGCGCGGAACTGCTGGGCACAGTTCAACTGGCGCACGCCACGGTCGCCACCGTACCGAGCGACGATGCGGTAGAACGCCCGCCAAGGAATGAACTGCATAAGTTGAGCGAAGACCGTCTGGCCCTGATACATATCTCGACACAGTAGTAGAATGCGGACTGTGCGCCGGGGGAGTGCCACATCAACCGGCCGTTATGAATTCAAGTCTCGGACACCCGGAAATCGATTGTAAGCCATTCAAAAATAACAAGTTATGTGCAATTCTCTAAGTGCTCAACGCGACACTAGTGAGCTAAGGACTATTGTCCGAGGTGTAGACCGCCGGGGTGTTCCGATCAAGGTACAGCTTGGCGAGCTTGCCTAGGATCTGCTGATAGTTCAATTGTACAATTAGCTCTAGAGGCTCCGATGCGAATCAAAAGCATACAATTGAAGGATTACAAACGCTTCAATGATTTCAAAATTTCCGGTATCCCGGAAACTACTAAGCTAGTAGTACTTGTTGGTCCAAATGGCTCTGGAAAATCCTCCGTGTTCGATTCCTTCCTTTTGAAGGCTCAAGCAGAAATTGCCAATTACCAGCTTACTGATGATAGGGAGCAGTATTACGAAAAGGTGGCACTAGCTAGTGCCTGCGACAAAAGCTTCTAAATGATTGAAAATAGATGAGTTGATAGCAATCGACGCCGACGAAGATGACAGCGGCTGGCTAGCCCTGGCCCGCTGGCGGCCTATTTGCTACGATCTTCGTCTGGCAGGCACCCATGAGAGTCGTCTTAAATCCACAATTAGCCATCGGCCAAATCGATATTGAGCGCATCCCACTCGATCCGCAGTCCCGGGATGATATTCCCGCCGTGCTGCGCGGTTTGCAGCAGATTTGGTCGGATGCTGAGTTGCGGGCCAAGCTATTCACTCTGCTGGAGACGCATCTGCTCGCGGACAAGAGCAAGGCGGACAGCGCAGACAGTGAGAGGCAAGCATACGGGCCGTGCTTGGACGCCAGGAACGGTCGTCCGGGCATGAGTCTGTGGAGCATATTGGTGCTGGGACTGCTGCGTCAGGGATTGAATTGCGATTATGATCGCTGGCATGAATTAGCTGGACAGCATCGCAGTGTGCGGCGCATGATGGGACTCAGCGACTGGGACAGCACAGTGGCCAGTTGCCGCACGATCACACGCAACGTGTCGCTACTGACTCCGCAGTTACTAGCGGCTGTCAACCGCTTGGTGGTGGGAGCTGGCTACGAAGTGCTAGGCCAGGATGTGGCAGGAGAGTTGGCGGCGCGTTGCGATTCGTTCGTGGTGGAGACAGACGTGCATTATCCGACGGATGTAAGTTTGCTGTGGGATGCAATGAGGAGTCTGCTACGGACGATCGCACGGGCGAGTGAGGCCCAAGGGGAGACAGGCTGGCGGCAGCATAAGAAGTTGGAAGGGAAGGTGAGGAGACTGTTCCAAAGAGTGCGGACGAGGCGCAGGAGGAAGAATCAAGAGAAAGGGGTGAAGGCGTATTTGAAGCAGTGTGAAAGGTTGCTAGAACGAGCTGAGGGGAGCTTGGAAAATCTGCGGGAGAGCAGGGCAAGCAAGGAAGAGATCAAGGAAATAGAACGGCTTGCGGGATTGGGGCGGAAACTGGCGGGGCAAGTGGAGCGGAGAATATTGCAAGGCGAGACGATCCCACAAGAGGAGAAAGTGTATTCGATTTTCGAAGATCATACGCGCTGGTGCGTAAAAGGGAAAGCGGGTGTTCTGGTAGAGCTAGGAGTGCCGGTAACAATCGTGGAGAGCGCGGAACAGTTTATATTAGGTCATCGTATCATGTGGACGGAGCAGGACGTGGATGTGGCGGTCGAAATAGTGGAACAGGTGCAGAGTGAGTACCCGGGATTGCAGGGATGCAGTTTTGACAAGGGGTACTACAGTGCTGGGAATCGGCAGCGGTTGGATGGCATGCTGGCGCGGAACGTGATGCCGAAGAAGGGGCGGTTGAGTGAGACAGATAAAGAGCGGGAAGAAGCACAGGAGTACGTAGAGAGACGGCGGCAGCATCCGGCAGTGGAGTCGGCGATCGCGAACTTGGAGCAGCGAGGACTGGATCGAGTGCGAGAGCACGGTCGGGCAGGATTCGAGCGGGCGATTGGGTTGTCAGTGGTGGCAGCGAACGTGCATCGGCTAGGATTGATACTCCAGAGAAGGGAACGAGAAAGACTGAAGAAAGAGCGGCTAAAGATAGCCGCATAGCAGCGGTCATCGAGACGGGAAAGAGAAAAAAGAGAGCTGGCAGAAGGCCGGCAGGGCGGAGTGTATCTGAAGCAGGCAGTGAGTCGAACTCAGCCAGATTTCTTGACATATTTTTACCAATCAGGGGAGAAATTCTGCTGAACGATGCCCCCAATGGGTCCATAAATCGGCGCATATTTTTAGAGAAGATCGGATTTTAGGGGGTTTTGTCGCAGGCACTAAATAACTCAGGGAGCAGGACTTGCTCGAACGGCATGACCGAAATGGTCTGCATCATGCGGTACGGAGACAACTCGATGCCGAGTTCCTTGCGGACAATCGCCACCAAGACATACACGGCCACTGCCACCCAGATTTGCGACTTCACAGCGTTCTCGGAGGTACCGAAGAAGCGTTGAATCTCAAAGTGTTGCTTCATCCAGCGGAAAAAGAGTTCGACCTGCCATCTCTGCTTGTACAAAGCGCACACCGTACTGGCAGGCAGGTCACGGCGGTTGGTCAGGAAGACGAGCCGCTGGCCGGAGGCAGGGTCACGGTAGCGGACGCGGCGCAGGTGCAGGGGATAGGCTTGCCGCGCTCGCTTGCCATCCAAGGCGATCAGCTGATCCGCCTCGATGCCGACCGTGCGATCCTTGGGGGCGGAGTAGACCCGGTGCCAACGCAGGTTCTTCTTCGCCCGCGTGACGAAGCAGGCGCCTGCCTGATGCAATCGGAACAATCTGCCAAAATCAACATAGGCCCGGTCCATGACGTAAATCGCACCGGGTTCGGGTCCGATCAGATCCAGCGCCTTGACATCATGCAATTTCCCGTCAGAAATATGGATAAAGGAGGGCAGCGAACCTCGTAAGTCCAATAAAGTGTGGAGCTTGACGGCAGCTTTGGTAGCCCGGAAGGGAGCCCAGCCAAACACCGACAGGCACAGGTCGACCGTGGAGGAGTCGAGGGCATAAACAGTGTCGTCGAGGTTGAGGCCGAGATCCTCTTCGGCGTAGAGCGGGCGGGCCCGGGTGATCAGGTGCTGGGCCAAGTCTTGGTAGATCTGCCAGGAGCGCCGCTCGTTGGCGCGGGCGAGGGTCGAAAAGCTAAGCGGCGCGGTGAAGCCGGAGTGGTAGAGCTTGGCGGGAACGGCCTCAAGGCAAGCGACCAGGTCCCGCAAGCTTCTGCGGTGGGTGAGTTGGGCGAAAGCCATGGCGCGGAACTGCTGGGCACAGTTCAACTGGCGCACGCCACGGTCGCCACCGTACCGAGCGACGATGCGGTAGAACGCCCGCCAAGGAATGAACTGCATAAGTTGAGCGAAGACCGTCTGGCCCTGATACATATCTCGACACAGTAGTAGAATGCGGACTGTGCGCCGGGGGAGTGCCACATCAACCGGCCGTTATGAATTCAAGTCTCGGACACCCGGAAATCGATTGTAAGCCATTCAAAAATAACAAGTTATGTGCAATTCTCTAAGTGCTCAACGCGACACTAGTGGGCACGGCTCAAAGCGTAGCGTACCGGCACATGGCCTCGCCCGCCAGATCCTCCTCCCCAAGGCACACGCGCCGGGTACCGCAGGAGGAGATGCCAAGCGTCGACCGCGAGGCCGGCAAGCCACCTCGGCTGGAAACTGGCGTTTCTCTGACGATGGGACTCCCCTTCCATGGTGCCTTCAGCCCGGTCGTACGCCTAGCGGCTTGGCACAGCATGGTGCATGGGCATGCGGCATTGTGGAGCATACGCACACCGCCCCTGCTCCGGTTGACGGGTCTCTAGTACCAGCCCTCGCTAGTGAAGCCGAACATCATCTTGGATCCCGATACATAACCAACTTGAGGTAGTCTTCGGTTGCAATGAATTCAGGCTCGGTTCCGTTCTGATCACGCAAAATCGGAATAATTTTTCTGCGCACTCCCATGCCTCTTGACTCGACATAACCATAATCTCTCAGGACATCAACGATCAATGTATTGCGAGCAGATCGTTGGCCTGCTATCATTTTCTCAACGGTCATAGAGTTCTGAAGCGCACCTGGACTTAAGACTTCAAGACGATTAGAGTAGCGCACAACTTCTGTCTCTTCGCGACGAGTCCAGTCACGATGTGCTAAGGCATTAACGATCGCTTCACGTAATGCAGCTACAGGATACTGCCAGCGACGCTCGCGGCATATCGAAGTATCGAATTCAATGCTCTCCTCTGAAATAAACGGACGCATGGCATCGATAAGATTCTCAATCAGGCCGTTCTCTTCAAGTTCCATGTTCCCCGCAGAAGAAGTTCTGCGCAATGCAACAAGAGGGCCATCCATCAGTCGATCATCCTGCGCTTGATAGTCCTTATCCGTACCATCAAATGACATCCAACGGATACCACAATGGCGTAAGAGCCTCCGCGGCGCACGACCGAATAGCACTAACCCCGCGATAGTGCAAAGCGGTACGCTATGCGGCCTAACCACCATGAATCCCAAACCACAGAGACGCATCTCCCATTGCTCGTTCGTAGAGGGTAGTTCACTATCACCAACAATATTTGCTAGGTAATGTGACAGCCGATCCAAGCTTAGATCACTGAAACTGCTACCTGATACGGGTAACAATTCGGTAGGGATCATGCCACCAATTGAGTACAGTCGTGCCTGTTGCTCGCGCGATGCAAGACGCGATGTGGACCCAACCCGAATATAGACATCCTCTCTGCCTCGGCGTCGTACTACATACGGTTTCATCACGCCTTGGCTAATCGTGACCACCCCCACCCGGAGCTGATTGCCCATCTGAACCTCTTCGTAGAAAGGGAGGATGGTGGGGTGAACCGTCTGGCCAAACACGGTGGTCATTAACCACTGCTCTAGATCCAACCGTTGAATTCCCGTGATTTTTCCATCATCCTCGACACCGAGCAGGATTCGTCCTCCATGAAAATTTGCGAGTGCCACGATCTCTTTGGCCAACTTTTCTGGTCCCACATCGTCGCGTTTGAACTCCACCCCGGAGTTCTCTCCATTGGCGATCAATTCCAACATCTCGGTCTTGGTCATTGGTAATCGAAACCGTACTTTCCCTTGCGCTACAGGAAGGTTTATCCCCCCCCCCTTTTTTAAGATTTTCCCTGCCGAGCCAAGAATTCCCGGGATATCGATCGATCCTTGCATTTTTTCCTGTATTTCCCCATGCTCGCCAGATGCAGAGCAGCCCCTGATTCACTCTGCATCTCCAAAGATCGGAATGTTGGCGTTATGAGTTGCAAGTAGGAACTCTCGCTCGGTTTTCGCTTCTCGCAGTTCCTGAACAAATGGCGAACCTTCTCAAAGCCCTCGGCACTCCAATGATCAGCGAAACCCACAACATCGACCTTTTCCTCGAGATACGCGTCCCGCAATGCGGTTGCGCATTCCTCCGCTCCCATGCCGTGATGCTGCCCTCGATAGCTTTCGCAGCAGCTGTCAGGATTCACCTGCAAGGCACGCTTCCAGAAACGAGCAAAAGTGTACTGTTGGTCATGCATGGTCATGCTCCTGCTTGGTTGCGGATCAGACGATCCTCGCACGGGCCAAATGTGCGCCTTTGCTCTTGTCTGTCAAGGATTCCCTTGCATTGTAACCATTGCGACGTGATTCGCTCGCGCTGGCAGCCGCGGAATTGCGGGTGACGCTGATGGGTCAGCAGCGGGTTGCCGCCAAGGAGGCAGGAGAAGGCCACCATCGCATTGAGCGAGCGACCTGCGGCGCAAAGCGTATTCCGGGATGCTGCCAAGTCGGCCTCGCTCTCTCCAGGCCGGCAGCCCATTTCGCTAGCTTGGGCGCAAGCGGCAAGGCAGGGGTAGGCTACTGGAAGTCACGGCAAAGATCGGGCGTATTTTGCAGCGGGCCAAGGTCCGGCTGCATGGCGCTAGCGCCGCCACATTGGGCGTGGAGCGCACCGGTCGGGCCTAGGCCCGGGATGCGGCTTCGGAAGAGCCGCAGGAACACGCCCGCCGGATGGCGCACCGCCCGTAGGACAATGATGGGCATGGCTGACGACCAACCGACGGGCACTGGCTTCGCATCCCGCAAGGCAACGCTGTTCGCAACGGCACTGGCGCTCGCAAGTGTCGTGATCCCTTTCTGGTTCTGGATGGACACATGGTTCGGCAAGGAACTCTCGGACGAGCAGATCCACGAGTACCTCACCGATACCGAGCGGCCCCGGCGGGCACAGCACGCCATGGCCCAGATCTCGGGGCGCATCAGCGCCGGGGACAAGTCCGTGCAGGCCTGGTATCCGCAGCTGCTGGAGCTGGCCCGCCATGAGTTGCCCGAGCTGCGGCTGACGGTCGCTTGGCTCATGGGCGACGATCCTTCCAGCGCTGCGTTTCACGCGGCACTGCTGGATTTGGTCAACGACCCGCACCCCTTGGTGCGCCGCAACGCAGCCCTGGCGCTGGCGAAGTTCGGCGATCCCGGCGGCCGCGGCGAAATGCGCAGCATGCTGCAGGGCTACCGGCTTGCCAGCGAGCACGAGGGTACCGTGCGGAATCGGCTGCAACCGGGCGACGCCTTCGATGCCGGGGCGCTGCTAGTACGGATCGAGCCAGAGGACGGCGGCGATCCGTTGGATGTTCGCGCGGCCGTGCCCGGCATCGTCGACCGCCAGTTGCGCAGCGACGGCGAGAGGGTAGGCCGCGGAGACGAAGTCACGGCAGTCCGCCCGGAGGCCGCCCATGTCATGCAGGCACTGCTGGGATTGTACATGGTGGGCACCGTCGAGGATGTCGATTTGATCCAACCATACCAGCGGCCCCGCGACGAACTGGGCCCGCAAGTCGCCCAGCAGGCGCGGCAGACGCTGGAGAGCATTCGGCAGCGGGCAAGCGGTCAGGCGGGCGGCGCGCCGCCCGCCGCTTCCAACTGATCCAGCGTCACGAGTTCGTAGCTGCCCGGGTCGCGCATGATGCGGTCCACCAAGGCCACGTGCATGGCGTGGCCGGCGCGCGAGGCAACGATTCGTCCCAGCAAGGGGTGGCCGAGCAGGGCGAGATCCCCGATCAGGTCGAGCAGCTTGTGGCGGCACGGTTCGTCCGGAAAGCGCAGGCCGCCCTCATTCAGCACCGCGGCGGGCCCGAAGCAGACGGCGTTCGCCAGCGTCGCGCCGCGAATCAGGCCCATGTCCCGCAGCATGGCCAGATCTTGCTCGAAACCGAATGTCCGAGCGGGGGCGATGCCTTCCAAGTAGGCCTGCGGCGTGACCGTCATCGACAGCCTCTGCGCGCCGACCAGCGGATGCGGATAGTGGGTCTCGCAGATCACATGGAATTCCGGCGCAGGCTCGATCGCAATGCGCTTGTCCCCTTCCGTCACCTCGACCGGCCGGAGAATGCGCAGGTAGCGCCGCCGCCTGCGCTGCTTGCGCAAGCCCGCCTCGCGCAGCAATTCAGCCCACGGCAGTGCGCTGCCGTCCAGTATGGGGACTTCCAGCTGGTCGATCGCAACGCGCACGTTGTCGACGCCCAGCGCCCGTAAGCTGCTCAGCAGGTGCTCGGTCGTCGACAGCAGCACGCTTTGGCGCATCAGGCTGGTGGCGTAGCTGACCTTGGCAACGTGGCGCCAGCTGGCACGGATCGAGAAATTGTCCAGGTCCGTGCGCACGAACACGACCCCCTGGCCCGCCGCGGCCGGCTCCAAGCGCAGGTTGGCCGCGACTCCGCAATGCAGCCCGACGCCGCGGGCATGCACCGGCCTCTCGATCGTATGCTCGTGGCGAGCGACCCCGCCATTGGCCGGAAAAGGCACGAAGCTAGCCTCTATGTGTTGATAGCAAGTTCGGTCAAGTTTTGCAAGTGCTGATCTTATAGTGACTTAAACACACTTAGATGTGTCAATATCGCAACTCTGAAAATTTAGATCACGCCGTACAGGCGGCCTCGGTTCAGCTGCATCAGCGGGTCGAAATCGGCCTTGATGCACTGCATCAGCTGGAGTTCGCTGCCGGCTGCGTCCCACTGCTCGACGCCTTGCTTCAGCGTCTCGGAGCCGGCTTCGAGAGTGGCCCGGAAGCCCCCCGCGCGGAGTTCGCGGAGCGCCCGCCGGGCGGACTCCCCGTCCGGCGCCAGCACAAGCCCGCTCGCATTGCCCGCTCGCAGCGCCGCCGCGCAGCCGCAGCGAGCGGCCAGATCCAGCAGCCCCCCCAGCATGGTCTGCACCGTCGAGCAGCGCAGCAGCGCGCCGTGCGGGCGCGCTGCAAGCCAGTCCGGGCCGATTTCGCGCACACGCTCCCACACCCCCTCCGGCGCGGCATCGACATCGACGCCGCGCGCGCTTGCGAGCGCGCGGAAGGCCGCGCCGAAACGGCGGGTCACCGCCAAGCTGCCGGCCGCCTCGACGACCAGCGCCTGCTGGGGGCCCAGCCCAACCGCCTGGGCCGCCCCGGCATCGAGCCAGTCCATGGCGACCGGCTGCAACACGCCCCCCAGGATCTCCCTGCGCGCGCCTAGCAGGGACTCGGCCGAGGCCGAGCGGAACACGAACGAGGCCGATCTCTCGGGCTTGGGAAACACCTTGAAGTTCGCCGAGACAATCACGGCCAGCGTGCCGTAGGAGCCGATCATCAGCTTGGCCATGTCCAGCCCGGTGACGTTTTTGACCACCATCCCGCCCGAGCTGACGAGCTTGCCGTCGAGCGTCGCAAAGCGCATGCCGATCGTCATGTCCCGTGCCGTGCCGAAGCGGCGGCGGCGACTGCCGCTCGAGTTCGCTGCCAGGATGCCGCCGATCGTGGCCTTCTCGGCCAGGGGCGGATCCAAGGGCAGGAACTGGCTGTTCTCCGCCAGCGTCCGGCTCAGGTCCGCAAAGCGCATGCCCGCCTCGACGCTGACCGTAAGGTCGGCGGGTTCGTAGGCCAGCAGCCGGTCGAGGCGGGAGGTCTGCAAGCGGCAGCCGGCCGGCGGTGCCGGCCCTCCGAAGCTTTGCTTCGAGAAGGCTCCGCCCGTCTCTATGCTGGCCTGCTCGTCGTGAAGACGGGCCAAGGCGGCGCGCAGGTCTTCGACGCTGGACGGTGCGAGCGATTCAGGCATGAGGTGACCGGCGGGGAACGGAACTGTGTTGCGATGCAGGTCGCGGCTGCCGGCCCGACTTGAGGCCGGCCCCTCGGGCGGCGCTCCGCCGCAAGCGCTACATCACCCGCTCGAGGATCGCGAAGTCTCCCGGATTCCACGCCTGGGCGATGACGTACAGCTTGCCGTTGGCCTTGTGCAGCACGGCGTTGTGGACATGCTGGAAATTTTCGAGGCCCAGTTCGGCCTTGGGCAGGATGGTCGATACCAGCCTGTCGTTCTCGAGGATATAGATCGGCGCGCCTTGCTGCCGGTCCGCGCCGTGCAGGGCGCCGACTACGGCGAGGTTGTCGAGATAGTCGACGTCGCAGGGAAACGACCCCGGCGGGAGCTTCAGCGTGGAGATGTACTGGCCGTGCCTCGTGAAGCGGTCGATCTCGGCATGCGGGCGGTCAGCGACATCGATCCGGCGCATGCCCATCGGCACGGTGATGCCGTGCCCGGTGCCGAACTGGCCAGGACCGTCGCCCTTGCCGCCGAAGGCTAGGTCGTGCCAGGAGACCTCGAACGGGTCAGTGCTGTCAATCTTGGCCGTGAGCACGTAATCGAGGGCCGAGTAGCCCGTGGCGACATACAAGAGACCGCCCATCTCTTCCACGTCCGTCGGAACGAAGTTCCCGCGCCCCCTGAAGTAGTCAGTGGCAGCGGGCGGCCCGAGATCCTCGCTGCCGTCTGGCGCGGTCAGCTCGTGCTGGAGCTTGCCGCCCAGATCGGTCGTGAAGACTGCGCCGATGTCATTGCCGGGGAATGAGAGGTGCGCCCCCCCTGCGGAGTCGTGCCAGATCGTGGCATTGTGCATGTTGTGCGGCTTCATCGCCGCCGCCGTGGGCAGCATCTTGGTGGCACTCAGGTCGCTGCTGACTTGGATGATGCCGGCTCCCGGCAGGGCGAAGTAAACCTCCCCCCGGCCAGCGCGGCGATCGATGGCGAAGCCGCCGTGGGCGTTCGCCAGCACGGCCTGCGCCTCTTGCGGCAGGTGGCTGCCCTTGTAGGCAATCTTGAACCTGTATGCGCCCTGCCCGCTGATGCGGTGGTTGTCGGCCGCTGTCGGCATGGGAGCGAGGCCAGCGTTCCAAGCGGCGAGCAACAGCGTGGCGAAGAGTGTCGCGAGCAGAGTGCGGAGCATGAGCGCCTCCCTTGGGAATACTCTACACAACTCCGCCGGCCGCAGTGCCCCCTGCCGTGGCCCGGCGGCCCGAGGCGGAACGTTTGCGGCACGTTGGATACCTTCGATTCGCTCACGATCACAGGCAGCACTCCGCAAAGCGAGCGGCCCGAGATCATCGAACGGTTCGGGCGGGACAGCAAGCACAAAGTGCTCGTGCTGTTGGTGCAGGCGGGAGGACTGGGCCTGAACCTGCAAGCGGCTTCGTATGTCTTCTACCTGGATCGCTGGTGGAACCCCGCAGTCGAGCGGCAGTCCGAGGATCGCTCGCACCGCATCGGCCAAGCGGCGAAAGTCCACGTCTTCAAGTATGTTTGCCTCGGAACGATCGAAGAGCGCATTGACGAGATGCTCGGGGAAAAGCAGCGCCTGTTCGACGAGTCGGTCGATGACGTGTCGCTGGATCTCGGAGCGCGGCTGGGCAAGCAGGACCTTCTTGGCTTGTTCGGCCTCGGGCAAGCATGAAGCCGGGCCGATGCTCGTGCCCTAGGCGCGGCCTCGCGCGAAATCCAGCCCTCGCCCGGCGGCAGGGGCGGGCCGGCCCTTACCCGCCCTTCGCAAGCGCGGCAGGAGCGATCCGCTGGCGCGGCGATGCTAACATCACACTAGGCGGGCTTGCCGCCCGCGCAACAGCCGCGCCATGGTTCGCAGCCGCTGGCGCCCAGGCCCCGGGGCCTCTCTGAGCATGTCCGTAGTCGACCTCAAGCCAGTGGACACCAGCGCCGAATGGGGCCACCTGCCCGCGGCGATCCGCGAGGAGATCGATATCTTCGAGACCGAATTGCGGCGGGTGCAGTCCGGCTTGGTCGCCGAGAAGATTTTCACCGAATTCCGCTTGCGACACGGCGTCTACGGGCAGCGCCAGGACAGGGTCCAGATGCAGCGCATCAAGATCCCGATGGGGCGCTTGACGGCCGACCAACTGGCCGCCTTGGCAGACATTGCCGAGGAGTATGCCGTCGGCGTGCTGCACGTCACGACACGGCAGGACTTCCAGTGCCACTTCGTCGACATCAACGAAACCCCGAACCTGATGCGCCGCCTCGCGGCCGTCGGGATCACCACCCGCGAGGCGTGCGGCAACGTTGTCCGCAACGTGACTTGCTGCCCGCGCGCGGGCGTCTGCACCGACGAGTCCTTCGATGTCGCGCCGCATGCCCACGCCATGGCGTATTTCATGCTGCGCCATCCGGATGCGCAGAACTTCGGGCGCAAGTTCAAGATCTCCTACTCGGGATGCTCCGAGCACGGCTGCGGCCTGGGCCGCATGCACGACATCGGCGCAATCGCGCGAGTGCGGGACGGCGTGCAAGGATTCCGGGTCTTCGTCGGCGGCGGCCTCGGCTCGCTGCCCCACCAGGCGAAGCTGTACAGCGACTTTGTGCCGGCAGGCCAGATGCTGCCCTTGGCCCAGGCCATCTCGCGCGTCTTCGCCAAGCTGGGCGAGAAGCGGAACCGCGCCAAGGCGCGCATGAAATTCCTAGTCGCCAAGCAGGGCATCGACGAGTTCCGGCGGCTGGTCGAGGAAGAGCGGCGGCGCCTGCCCGCCAACCCGCGCTGGCAGGGCGAGCTACGGCAAGCCATGGGGCAGGTCGAGGACAAGCCGCTGAAGGCCCCCTCGCGCCTGGGCGAGGCCGAGCGCCAGGATCCGCAGTTCGCCGAGTGGCTTGCGTTGAACGTGCATGCGCAGCGGCAGGAAGGCTATTCGATGGTGGATGTCCACCTGCCGCTCGGCGATATCACATCGTTGCAGGCGCGCAAGTTGGCCGACGTGGCGCGCAAGTACGTCAAGGACACGCTGCGCACCACGGTTGACCAGAACCTGCTGCTGCAGTGGGTCTCGAACGCGGACCTGCCGGGCTTGTTCGCAGACCTGGCCCGGATCGGCCTGGCCGAAACCGGGGCCGGGCGGCTCAAGGACGTCGTCGCTTGCCCGGGGACCGATTCCTGCAAGCTCGGCATCACCGCTTCGCGGGGATTGGCCGCCCACCTGCGCAAGCAGTTCGCCAACGGCATGAGCGGCATCGCGCACCGCTCCGATCTCAGCATCAAGATCAGCGGCTGCTTCAATTCCTGCGGCCAGCACCATATCGCCGACATCGGTTTCTTCGGCTCGGTCCAGCGCAAGAAGAACGACACCGCGCCGGTATTCCAGGTCACGCTGGGCGGCTCGCTGCGCAACAATGCCGAATCGTACGGTCTTGCCATCGGCAAGATTCCGTCGCAGAACGTGGACAGGGCCATCGCCCGGGTGGCCGAGTTCTACAGCCGCGAGAAGCGCGGCGCGGAGACGCTGGCCGATGTGGTGGCCCGTCTCGGCAAAGCCCGGGTGCGGCAGGAGCTTGCCGAATTCATGGAACTGCCAGCCTACGAGGAGTCGCCAGGCCATTACCGCGACATCCGGCAGCCGTGGCAGTACAAGCGCTCCATCGGCGTCGGCGAATGCGCGGGCGAGGTGGTCGACCAAGCCGAGTTCCTGCTCGAGGATGCCGACCGCATTCATTTCGAGTCCACCCTGGACCTTGAGCAGGACCGCTTTGCCGACGCTTCGGCCAAGGCCTTCGAGGCCTGCAAGAAAGCCGCCGACGCGCTGCTGTTCACCAAGGGACTCTGGCTGTCGGACGGCTATGACACCGTCGCGGAGTTCCGCAAGCACTTCTGCGAGACCGACGCGTTCCACAGGCCGTTTGCCGACAGCTTCCTGCGCACGGCGCGCGAGGGACCTAGCGAGGACCGCGAGCAAGCCCGGCTGCGCGTCGAGGAGGCGACGCTGTTCATCGAGGCCGCCCAGGGCGCGTACGCGCAGGCAACGGATTTCTAAGGCCCGGCCCCGAGCATGCAACCCGACCTACAGCGGATTGACGTCAAGCTGCTGCTCGACACCCCGCCGAGCCCTGACATTGACTGCTTCCTGGTCATCTTCGACCGCTGGCGCAAGCAAGAGGGCCATCCCGCCGATTGGGTGGATCTGGCCGACTACGCCCACCTGCCCAGCGGTCCCGGAATCCTGATCGCCGGCAAGCGGGAGACGTTTTCCGTCAATCTCAACCCGCCCGGGCCGGGCCTGCTGACCAGCGTCCGCAGCTGTCTCGATGGCTCGCTGGAAGATCGCTTCCGCGAGGCGTTGCGGCGCGCCCGCGCGCTCAATGCGGCCGTCTTGGCGGAGCCCGAGTTCCCCTCCGGCTTCGCAGTGCGGGAAGGCTGCTGGGAAGTCTACGTGAACGACCGGCTGGGCTATCCGAACACAGACGCAGCGGACAGATTGGTGCGCCCGGCTGTCGCGACGGCGCTGGGAGTCTCTCCGGAATCGCTGGTTCGCGACCCCGATGCCAGAAATCGGCTGGGCTATTCGGCCCGGCCGGCGTCCGGCCGGTGAGCAGACCCGGGTGGATCCGGTTCCGCCAAAGCGGCAGGGCGCTATGCGCGGGGGCCCTCGTCCGCCTGGAAGCGACGCACGGCAGGCCTCGCCGCAGGCGAGCGGCCGGGCGATGGCCGGGCATGCGCTGCCCGTGCCGGAACCCGGGAGGCTCGGCAGCGCAGAAGCCCTCGGGACAGCCGGGCCGAGCACCTGTCGCCGGAGCGCCGCCGGGGCCAGGCCGTCCTGTCCAGTGCTATTCTCAAGTTCTGCGCCCGGCCCGCCGCCACTCGCGGGCCGGCCAAGCGCCACCACCCGTCGCGCTGTCCTCTTGCATGCTGACGTTCCAAGAGATCGTGATGCGCCTGAAGGCGTACTGGGCCAGCCAGGGGTGCATCGTCCAAGAGCCGTTCGATTGCGAGGTCGGCGCGGGGACCATGTGCCCGGAGACGTTCCTGCGAGTGCTGGGCAGGGATCCGTACAAGGTTGCCTACGTACAGCCCAGCCGCCGCCCGGCCGATGGGCGCTATGGCGAGAATCCCAACCGCCTCTACAAGCACATGCAACTGCAGGTGATCCTCAAGCCTGCCCCGGAAGACGTCGTCGAACTCTACCTGCAAAGCCTGGAAGAGATCGGGATCGACCTGTCCCGGCACGATTGCAAGCTCGAGGAGGACAACTGGGAGGCGCCGACATTGGGCGCGTGGGGCGTCGGCTGGCAGGTCATGCTGGACGGGCTCGAGATCACGCAGTTCACCTACTTCCAGCAGTGCGGCGGCCTGGACTTGGAAGTCGTTCCGGCCGAACTGACCTACGGCTTGGAACGGCTGGCCGCGTTCATCCAAGACGTCGAGAGCGTTTACGACATTCGCTGGAACGAGCGGTGGAGCTATGCGGACGTGAGGCTGGCCGACGAGGAGCAGTACTCCGCCTACAATTTCGAGGAAGCCGACGTCAGCTTCGTCTGGAACGAGTTCAACCTGCACGAGGCCGAGTGCAAGCGCCTCTTGGACAGCTACTCGAGCGGGCTTCCGCCTGCCGAGCGGAGGCGGTTCCCACTGCTGGCGGCATACGATCAGACGCTGAAATGCTCGCACCTGTTCAACACGCTGCAGGCCCGCGGGGCGATCAGCGTGACCGAGCGCGCCCACGTGATTCAGCGGGTGCGCAATCTAGCGGTCGCGGTTGCCAAGGCCTGGATTGACCAGCGGCAAGCGTCCGCCGGGGGGGCAGCGTGAGCGACCTGCTGCTCGAAGTCGGCACCGAGGAGATCCCTGCCCGCTTGGCGGCGGGGGCCATGCGCGACCTGCAGGCCGGGTTCGAGGCGGCCTTGCGCGAGCACGACCTTGCCTGCGCCGGGAAGATCACGGTCCATGCCACGCCGCGCCGCCTGGCACTGGTGGCCGAGGGCCTGCCGGACAGCCAGCCCGACCGGCTGGTGACATTGAAAGGGCCCGCGCGGCAGATCGCCTTCGATGCGGACGGCAAGCCCACGCGGGCGGGCCTGGGGTTCGCCCGCAAGGCGGGTGTCCCCGTCGAAGAGCTTGCGGTCGGGGGCGACGGCAAGCTGACGTCGCAGCGCACCGTCGCCGGCCGGCGCACGCGCGAGCTATTGTCCGAGACGCTGCCCGCCGTCGTGCTAGGGGTGCGCTTTCCGCGCAGCATGCACTGGCTGGGCAAGGGCAGCGCGCGATTCATCCGGCCGATACGGTGGCTGGTGGTCTTGCTGTCCGGGGAGGTCGTGCCGGTCGAGATCGCTGCGATCCGGTCCGGAAACACCACTTGGGGCCATCGCCGGCTCGGCTCCGGGCCGCTTGCCGTGAATTCGGTCGAAGAATACCGCGCTGCCTTGAGCGCCAACGGAGTGCTGCTGTCCCCGAGCGAGCGCGCCTCGAAGATTGCCGCGGAGGCCGCGGCCGTGCTGCCGCCGGGCTGCCAGCTGCGGCCGAACGAGGGGCTGCTGCGGACATTGGTGTTCGAGACCGAGCATCCGACGGCTGTCTTGGGCGGCTTTGACGAGAGCTACCTGGACCTGCCCGACGAAGTGCTCGCGACAGTGATGCTGGTGCATCAGAAGTACTTCGTCGTCGAAGACAGGTCGGGAGCAATGACGAACCACTTCGTGGCCGTCGCGAATTCCGGGGAGGATGCCGAGGGCCTCATCCGGCGGGGGCACGAGCGCGTCCTGCGCGCCAGGTTCAACGATGCCCGTTTTTTCTGGGAGCTTGACCAGCGCAGGTCGCTGGCAGAGCGCGTGGAAGATCTCAAGGCGGTGACCTTCCAAGCCTCGCTGGGCAGTTACTGGGCCAAGACCGAGAGCAATCTGGCGGCGGTCGACCGCCTAGGCCGGGCGCTTGCTGCGGACGCTGCTGCCACGGCCCGCGCGCAACGGGCCGCGCAGCTCGCGAAAACGGACCTAACGACCGAAATGGTCGGGGAATTCCCGGAATTGCAAGGCAAGATCGGAGGCCTGTACGCGGCCGCCCAAGGCGAGCCGCAGGAGGTGGCGGACGCGATCTATGACCACTACCTGCCCGTCGGCGGCTCGGGCCCGATCCCGCGGTCGCCAGCCGGGCAGCTGGTGTCGCTGGCCGACAAGCTGACAACCCTTGGCGGCATGTTCCGGATCGGCCTGGCACCTACGGGATCCAAGGACCCCCTCGCCTTGCGCCGGGCAGCTTTCGGCGTGATCCGCATCGTGGTTGAAGGTTC
Source organism: Bryobacterales bacterium (assembly GCA_965219605.1). Lineage (GTDB taxonomy): Bacteria > Acidobacteriota > Terriglobia > Bryobacterales > UBA6623 > VXMF01. The sequence goes on from CBDCOC010000002.1 coordinate 124,719, forward strand.
GCTGGCGATTTCGCTCGACCGCTTGGTCGACATCGCGGCGGCCGGCGACAATGCGCCCAAACTGCGAGAGTTTTTCCTGGACCGGCTGCGCTACTGGCTGCAGGAAGCGGGCAGTTTCGGCGCGGACTCCGTGCATGCCGTGCTGTCTGCGTCCGACAGCGTGCCGGTGGATGCGCTGGCCCGGGCTCGGGCGCTGGCCGAGGTGCGCCATACTGCCGATTTCGAGTCTCTGGCCGTCAGCTTCAAGCGCATCCGCAATATCTTGGAGCAGCTCGGGCCAACCGCTCTCCAGGCCGGCACGAGCGTGGACCCGGGCCTGCTCGAGGACGGGGCCGAAGCGGACCTGCATGCCGCGCTGCGGCCTGTCGCGGCCGAGGTCGCCGCGCAGAACGCCAAGCGCGACTACGCCACCTCGCTGCGGGCCATTGCGACGCTGCGGCCAGCCTTGGACCGCTATTTCGAAGATGTGCTCGTGATGGCCGAGGACGCTGCCGTGCGGCGGAATCGGCTGGCATTCTTGGCCGGCATGCTGCGCTCTCTGTCCACGATCGCAGACTTCTCGCTCATCGACGCGGAACCGGCCGACGGCCGGCGCGGCTAGCCGCGCTTACAATCCGCCCCGTTCGGGTATGTACTGCCGCAGGAAGCGCGCGCTTTGCCGCAGCGAGAGCTTGCGATTTTGCAACGAGCCCTCGTAGGCGCGGTCCTCCACTTCCACGCAGACCGCCCCGTCATATCCGGTCGAAGTAAGCACGGAGAAGAATCGTCCCCAGTCCACGTCTCCCAATCCGGGCAGCTTGGGGGTGTGGAACTGGAGCGGATACGCCAGAATGCCGACGTCGTCGAGCTGCTTGCGATCCACGCGCACGTCCTTGGCGTGCACGTGGAAGATCCGGTCGCTGAAGTCCTCCAAGGGGGCGATGGCGTCCATCTGCATCCAGGTCGGGTGGGATGGGTCGTAGTTGAGCCCGAAGGCCGGGCTGGGGATCTCCTCGAACATGCGGCGCCAGATGGCGGGCGAGCAAGCGAGGTTCTTGCCGCCCGGCCATTCGTCGCGCGTGAAGATCATAGGGCAGTTCTCGATTCCGATCCGGACCCGGCACTCCTCGGCATAGGCAACCAAGGGCCGCCAGACCTCCAAGAAGCGCGGCCAGTTCTCTTCGACCGACCGCGTCCAGTCACGGCCGACAAAGGTGTTGGCGTTGGACAGGCCCAGCGCGCGGGCGGCACGGATCACCGAGCGAATGTGGCCTTGCGCGATGCGGGCCTCTTCGCCGTCCGGCGAGAGCGGGTTGGGGTAGTACCCGAGGCCGCTGATCCGGATCTGGTGACGATCCAGCGAGGCCTTGATGCCGTCCACGCCGGGGCCGTCCAAGGCCGCAGTGTCAATGTGGGTGACGCCGGCGTACCGGCGCTCGGCCCGGCCGGGCGGCCAGCACATCACCTCGATGCAGTCATAGCCCTCTGCCGCGCCCACTTGGCAGACCTCATCGAGGGAAAGCTCTGGCAGGATGGCGCTGACAAATCCAAGTTGCATGTCTCTTGACAGGGTAACGCCTGCCGCAACGAGCGGTTCTGTGCCGGGCCTTTGCAGCGGCCACTCCGGGCCGCTGGGCAGACGCGCCCCGATGGCGCATCAAGGACGACTCCGGCCGTGCTGCTATGGAATCTGCGAGTAATCCCACAGCCGCCGTGACAGAAGCCTTCGACGAGCAGATCGGCCCGCGGACGGCTTGACTGCAAGCGCGAACGCGTGTTGCGACACTCGCAGGCGGCCGCTTTGGCTGCCAGCCGAACCCTGCGCCAAGCACTCGCGAGGCCTTTCGGGCGAGACTCGTCCGACCATCGACTTGCCCTACGGTTGCAAATGGCCCATTGCACCCCTCATCCCCGGCAGCGCAGCCCGGGCAGCGCTTGCGCTTCCAGCACAGGCGTGGGCTATGCCAGTGTCTTCTCTTCCTCGAGAGCGCTCCCTCCTGGCACAGCCAAGTCCAGCTGCTGCAACAACAAGCCGTGCTGAGCTTGCACCATTTCGACTACCCTTAGCCTGGCGTCTAGGGCTTGGATATCCGAGCGAATCTCCGTGCGCATGTCCTTCATGTCCGCGCGCAAGCTCCACAACTGCTACAGGATAAGTGTCGCCAGTGCCACGACAACTGCCAGCAGGGTTACTCCCACGCTTAATATGCCGATCAGTTCGCCGCTCATGGTCATAGCCTACATGATGCGGCACAGAAATCGTCAACGAGCAGATCGTCTCGAAGTCGACTGGATTGCAAGCCGCGAACGCGTGTTGTCCAGCCTCCAATGGCAGAGCCAGGAAACAGCGGGCCTGCCACCTGCAAGCAGTTCGCGGCGGCGGAGGCTAGAAGCCCGGCCCGATTTGCTAAGATCGTTGCTTCGCTGCCTGCGCTTGCGAACTTGGGAGCGTCCGCTCGCGCCGCTCCGAGCCCAGTCTCCGTTCCATCAGATAACACCAGTTTTGCGCACGGCGGGCGCGGGCATTAGGCCGAGGCAGAGTGCCCGGCAGGACGATCCAAGACAGGGGGAATCACCAGCATGGCAAAGCATGTGTACTCATTCGGCGGCTCTAGGACCGATGGCGACAGGTCGATGCGCGACACGCTCGGCGGCAAGGGTGCCAATCTGGCCGAGATGGCCTTGGCCGGAGTGCCCGTGCCGCCGGGCTTCACCGTTTCCACGCAGGTCTGCAACATGTACCTGGCAGGCGGCAACCGCGTGCCCGACGCGGTCGAGGACGAAATGGCGGCCGCTTTGCAGCACCTTGAGAGCGATATGGGCAAAAAGCTCGGCGATACCGCCAACCCCCTGCTGCTGTCGGTGCGGTCCGGCGCGAAGTTTTCGATGCCGGGCATGATGGACACGATTCTCAACCTCGGCCTGAACGACGGCGCCACCGAAGGCTTGGCCGCCCTGAGCGGAAAGCGGTCCTTCGCCTTGGACTGCTACCGGCGCTTCATCATGATGTTCGCCGATGTTGTCATGGACGTGCCCAAGGGAGAGTTCGAGGAGATTCTCGAGGACATCAAGGAAGCGGCCGGCGCCGACAATGACATGGACCTCAGCGCCGCGCAACTGGCGGAAGTGGTCGAGGCCTTCAAGGCCCACTACAAGAAATCGCTCGGCGAGGATTTCCCCCAAGACGCGCAGCAACAGCTCAAGATGGCGCGCGACGCGGTCTTCCGCTCTTGGGACAACCCCCGCGCCAACTACTACCGGCGGATGAACGACATCCCGCACGACCTCGGCACGGCGGTCAACGTGCAGGCGATGGTCTTCGGCAACCTTGGCGAGACTTCCGCGACTGGCGTCGGCTTCACCCGCAACCCCGCCACCGGTGACAACGAGTTCTACGGCGAGTTCCTGGTCAACGCCCAAGGCGAGGACGTGGTGGCCGGGATCCGCACACCCCGGCCAATCCACGAGCTCCAGGCCGTGCTGCCCGAGGCCTACGGCGAGTTGCGCACCATCACGGCCCAGCTGGAGCAGCACTACCGCGACGTGCAGGATTTCGAGTTCACCATCGAGGAGGGCAAGCTGTTCATGCTGCAGACGCGCAACGGCAAGCGTACCGGCGCCGCGGCGGTCAAGTTTGCCGTGGACATGGTGCGCGAAGGGCTGATCGATGACCGCGAGGCCGTCATGCGCGTCGAGCCGCAGCACTTGGACCAGCTGCTGCACCCCGTGATCGAGCCGGCTTCCAAGGGCCAGCTCACGACCCTGACGGTGGGCCTGCCCGCCTCGCCGGGCGCCGCGGTCGGGCGCATCGTTTTCACATCCGACGAGGCCGTTGCAGAGGCCGCCGACGGAAACGCTGTCGTGCTGGTCCGCTCCGAGACCACGCCGGAGGACATTCACGGCATGGAAGCGGCCAAGGGCATCCTGACCTCGCGCGGCGGCATGACCTCGCACGCGGCTGTCGTGGCGCGTGGCATGGGCTCGCCCTGCGTAGCCGGAGCGGGCGAGGTGAACGTTGACGCCAAAGCCGGCCGGATCAGCTGCAAGGGGCACACCCTAGGCGCGGGCGACTGGATTTCCATCGACGGTTCCACGGGGGAGGTGTTCGCCGGGCAGGCCGAGACGATCGATCCCGATCCGACTTCGGGCGATTTCGCGCAATTCATGGAGTATGTAGACGGCTACCGCACCGCCAAGGTCCGGGCTAACGCCGAGACTCCGCGGGACGCGCGCATGGCGCGCAACTTCGGGGCCGAAGGCATCGGCCTCTGCCGCACCGAGCACATGTTCTTCGAGCCCCACCGCATCGAGCACGTGCGCCAGATGATCCTGGCCGAGGATGCGGAAGCGCGCGCCGCGGCGCTGAGCAAGCTGCTGCCGATGCAGAGGCAAGACTTCATCGAGCTATTCGAGGTGATGGACGGCTTCCCGGTGATCGTGCGCACGCTGGATCCGCCCTTGCACGAGTTCCTGCCGAAGCGGGAGGAACTCATGGTGGAGCTGGCCCAGCTGCAGGCCAGCGGCAGCGACGAAACCAGGCAGAAGGAGGTCTCCGCACTTTTGGAGCGGGTCGAGGAGCTGCACGAGTTCAACCCGATGCTGGGCCACCGGGGCTGCCGGCTTGGGATCACGTTCCCCGAGATCACGGCGATGCAGGCAAGGGCGATCTTCGAGGCGGCTGTCGAGTGCGCCGCCAAGGGTATTGACGCGATCCCCGAGGTGATGATTCCGCTGGTGGGCAATCACAAGGAGCTCCAAGACCAGAAGAGCGTGGTCGTTGCGACGGCCAAGGACGTCTTCGCCGCGGCCGGCCGGGAGGTCCGCTACAAGGTCGGGACCATGATCGAGGTGCCGCGCGGGGCGCTGACAGCCGACGAGGTTGCACAGCATGCCGAGTTCTTCAGCTTCGGCACCAACGACCTGACCCAGACCACGTTCGGCTTCAGCCGCGATGATTCCGGAAACTTCATCAATCCCTACTTGGAAAAAGGCATTCTTGATGACGATCCGTTCCAAGTGCTGGACAGCGGCGGCGTGGGGCAGTTGGTCGAGATCGCTCTGGAAAAGGGGCGCCGGACCCGTCCCGGGCTTGAGGTCGGAATCTGCGGCGAGCACGGCGGCGAGCCGAAATCCGTAGCGTTCTGCGTGCGTGCCGGGCTGAACTACGTCAGCTGTTCGCCGTACCGCGTGCCAATCGCCCGGCTGGCCGCGGCGCAGGCCGCAATCTCGGCCGGCTAGGCCCGTTCCCCAGCTCGTGCCCATGGGCAGTGGCGGAAGGCTCACCGCGGCCTCATGGGGCGATATCGACGGCCGGCTTGGCCGGCGGTTCGGCAATGGCGATGAACGCTGTGTTCGAATCGACGCCGGCGACTTGCAGGACAAGCGGGACCGCCCTGCCAGTGGGAATTCCTTCCGGCAAGCGCAGCGTGACATGGTAGAGGCCGGCGAAGGCCGGCACGAGGCCTGAGAAGGACGCTGCCAGTGATTTGCCCCCCAGTCGTACGACGACGGGCTCGACGGTAACGGAGGCCGGATCCGCCAGCGCCGCTGCGCCAGTGGCCGGCGGATTCGTCACGGGCCCAAGACCGGTCGCGAAGATTTCGAGTGTTTCGCCGGGCAGGGCCGGGCGGGCCCCGGGAAAAACTCCTAGCGGGCCGGCGATGACTCCCCCGCCGGACGCGATCTGCGCCGCGGCCTGCTGGAGGTGGTTCAGCACGAATAGGCCGGGGCTGACCCTAGCCAAGGGCACGACCACCGGCGGGCTGGCCTGACCGCCGACCGTCGCGGTAAGCGCCGCCTCGGCCAGCCCTGCCAGCTCCCAAGGCACCAGGAAGTTGCGCTGGCCCGGGCTGGCGAAGATCTGCGGCACTGCGATCGAATCGTTGAAGGCCATCGACCCGCCCCCGAGCTCGCCTGGCAGCGGCTGGACTGCGGCGGCCGCGATCGTGACGGAGAGCCCCGTCCCGAACGCCATCGCGAGGCTGCCCGGGGCCAAGCCCGGGCCGAGTTGCAGAGTGGCTGCATTCACGATTCCGCCCGCGGCGAGCCGCGGTGGCAAGGGAGGGGCTTCGATGCGGTAGACGACGCTTGAATCGGCAAAGTAGATTTCGCCGCCCTCGTCCTCGCCAAACGTCCGGAAACTGATGGCTGTCTCGCGCGGCCCGGCCAGTGTCCAAGCGCCGTTCTCTTCATGTGCCGCGTAGAAGTCGCCCGTGCAGTAGTCGGCGAAAAAGTAGGTGCCGATGAGTTCCGGATGCCGGGTGCCGCGGTAGCGGTAGCCGCCCGTGACCGAGCCTCCGCAATTGCCGCCGGCGTGCGGGTACTCGAGAATCGGCAGTACAAGCGTGCCCTCCGGATCGCAGTCCGCAGCCGGGTTGTAGCAGCGGGAGCCTTCCATCAGACGCCAGCCGTAATTCTCCCCGCCCTTGCTGCCGGAAGCCTGGAACGAGATCTCTTCCGCCGCGTTCTGGCCCACGTCTGCAATGAAGATGTCGCCGGTGAGCCGGTCGAAGCTGAACCGCCACGGATTCCGCAATCCATAGGCCCAGATCTCCGGGCGCGCGCCGGACGTGGCAACGAACGGATTCGATTCCGGGGCTACAGCGGCCGATCCCCGGTCAACGTCGATCCGCAGCAGCTTCCCGTGCATGCTGCTCAGGTCCTGGGCCAGGTTGCCGGGATCGCCCGCGCCGCCGCCATCCCCCATGCCGATATAGAGGTAGCCGTCCGGGCCGAAATGGATCTGACCGCCGTTGTGGTTCCGAAGGGGCTGCGCTACCCGCAAGAAGATCGTCTCCGACCCCGGGTCGGCCAAGTTCGCGTCCGCTGTGACGCGGAACCGCGCGATGACCGTGGCACCGCCGAGATCGCTGTAGTTGACGAAGAAGTAGCCGTTGGAGGCATAGGCCGGATGAAAGGCCATGCTGAGCAACCCACGCTCGCCGCCGGCCCGGACCCGGCCGCGGAGATCCAAGAACGGAGCGGCCAGCAATCGTTCGCCATCGTAGACGAGGACCCGCCCGACCTGTTCGGTCACGAAGAGCCGGCCCGAACCGTCGCCTGCGTGGGTGATCGAAGTCGCGTTCGAGAGGCCGCGGAAGACCTCCGCGAACTGCAGCCGGTCGAGGTCGGCCTGGGCGACCGCCGCAGGACTGGCGACCAGCGCCAAGACCGCAAGGGCCAGTAGTTTCCGAATGGGACGAAGCAATTTCTCCGATCTCGTCGCGGTCAGATTTGAATTATAAGCCCTGCCCTTGGCTGCCCTTCCCGGGGGACACTGCCTTGGTCGAGGATGCGCTGCAGCAACCATGGCACGAGGTCTTGGGTGCCATCGCGGCCTCCCAAGGCGGGCCGACAGCCTGCCACTGGTACGTTGGGTAGTGTCCCAGTTTGAAAGTTTGCAATGATGCCCAGTCCTTTCCAATCCGAAAATGAGCCTGAAGGATCCGAAAATGAGCCTGAAGGGAGCCGGGCAGAAGAAGTGAGAGTGAATGCATGATACACCCAGTGGGGGAGGTGGTACTCGGGGGCGCAGCCGCGCTGCCCGCTGCAGGCCTGCTCGAGACGGGGGGCTGGGGAGAGCGGGGAGCGTGCTGGTGGGCTAGCCCACCAGCACATTCTCATTATATTTTGTTTTAATCAGGCGGCCGCTGCCCCCGCCCGCCCAGGCGTGGCCCCCGCGCTCCGTCCGCGGGCCGCGAGGCCGTCCCGCTTTCCAATGCCAAATGAGCCTGTAGCCGCCCTTTTCCCGCAATGGCCCGCACTACTCCGCACGGATGGCCGCGAACAGCTCGTCGCGCGCCTCGTTCAACCGCCGCGCTGCTTCGTTATCGCTCATCCGGTAAGCCTCCGCATCCAACTGCACGAAGTCCAGCCCCGCGCGCAGGCAGGCCGCCGCCTCCGGCAGCGCTTTCAGCTGCTCATACGGCGTGCACAGGTCCTGCTGCCGGTAGCGCTTGCGCAGCTTGCCCTTGGCGTCCACCTCCTCACTGGGAAAGTAGCACGGACGATGGTAGTTCAGATACGGCGAGAGCACCTCGCGGTTGAACTGGTGCAACCGCTCGGCGTGCCGCCCCGCAATATGCCCGTAGCCGAGTTGCTTGCGCACGACCGTGCCGTTCTTCGACTCCACCAAGGCATTGTCGTTGCTGCGCCGCGGGCGCGACTTGGTGAACTGCTCGATGCGCAGCTTCTCCAGCAGCCCCGCCACGCGGTGGTTGATGTACTCGGAGCCGTTGTCGGAATGCAAGCCGCAGATGCGGAACGGGAAGGCGCCCAGCAGGTCCTCCAGCACCGGCAGCAGGAAGTGCTCGGAGATGCGCTCCACGCTGCCCACGAACTGGAACTGCGTCACCTCGTCGACCAGATTAATGTGATATACGCCCTTGACTTTGCCGCGGTCTCCCTGGTGCACCGAATCGACCCGCACGTAACCCGGGCGACCGTTGGGGCGCGGCCGCCGGCGTTCGGCAATCGTCACCGCCGCCGGGCGTGTGCCGGCCTTGCTGCCTAAGCGCCGCAGGTAGCGCGCGCTGCGCCGCAAGTTGTACAGGTGCCCGTTCGACAACTGCGCCAAGCGCTGGAAGCGCTCGTCGCCGAAGAGCTGCCAAGCGCGCTGGCAGAGGGCCAGCGTGGCCGGCCCCGACAGCGTGCCGTGCAATTCGTCCGTTTCGGCTAGCAGTTCGATGTCTTGCGGCTGGTACTTGTGCTGGAAGCGGCGCCCGGCTCCGCGCCGCCCGGCACGCAGCTGCCCGCTCGCCAGATAGCGCTTCACCAGCCGTGTCAGCTGCGCCCGCGACAGGCCCGTCGTGCGTTCCAGGTACCGTTTCACCAGCCCCCGATCCGGCTTGCTCAGCCGCCAGTACGAAAACCGCCGCAAGACCTGCCCGATGTGCTCGTAGGCCGCCGCGCGATCCGGCACCACGACGCTGCCTGCCGCGTTGCCCTCCAGGAAGCGCAGGATGTCCTCGCGCGTCTTGTGCGTGTCCAGATTGAGATGCAAAACCATCCTCCCATGGTTCTCACATCCCCGCGCGAGCCCCCTTCAGGCTCATTTCCCGTTGGAAACAATCCCGCTTGTCAGGCTCATTTGGCATTGGAAGAGGCTCAGCCAGAGCCGTCCGAAGTGGTCCACCGGCCTACTGCACCTGCCACCGCCGAAGCCAGCAAGGAGACAGGATGATGATGACCTGAGATTGAGGTACAATCCCTGCGGTCGGTAGTTCAGAGTAGTTGCGGAGTACACCTTAAATTCACCGACCAGTGGTCCAAAGACATCGGACCACCTCAACTTGCGCACCGTCGGCGCGCTCATGCCCGCTTGCGCCGCGGCTGTTGTCAGCGGCACCTGCTCTTCGATTGCCTTCATCAGTAGCCTCACTTGTTGGTCTGTGACCATCGACTCCCACCTCCCTAGGGAGCTGTGAGTTTAGCCGCCAACCGCGAGGCCCAACTGCAAAATTCTAATTGTCGTTATACACTCGCACGCCTTGCGCCCCTGAAACCTACTACGCTGGGGCGGTCCCGATCCTAACCGCAGACGTCCAACGCTAGCGGTTCGTTCGGCCCGTCATAGCTTGACGCCCCCGCCGTTCGGCAACGGATAGATCGCGCAAGCGGCCCACTTCCAGCCACTCGCCAGCGCGGCGGCAAACACGGGGGCAGTCTCAGCCATTGCCACGTCCTTCTAATAGCGTGAGCATAGCGCCGACAAAGAAATATGGACCAACAAAGACTGTGCCAAACACGGCAACCCCACTGCCAAACACCAAAGCAACAAGCATTAATCCTATTTGAGACCAGCCCAAAACGAAGAATTGGGGCGAGTAGACATATTCTCGTGCGTTCTTTTTGAAAAACAGGAGATGAGTTAGGCCCAAGAACCCTAGGCACTTAAAGAATCCCGACCCTTCGCCCCACAGCAACGCGCCCCATGCTAAACCCATGAAGGCTAGTCCGATGTGTGTAAACGGCCAAACCTTGCGAAACTGGTAATGGTAGGCTGCCATTAGGCCCGCTCCCGCCCAGATATTCATAGCGATAAGGAACAGGACAAGACAAACTACTTTGAGGGCCGCCAAGTGCAATTTTAGCACTCGGCATTCATCGACCTCTACTTGTCGCAAGGCGTCAACCAGTGTCACTCCAGCCCCGGCTAGCGCGGATAGCGCACGCCCGGCCGCTTGCACGTGCGACTGGAGACTGCGCCGCGCCCTTTGAAATCGCAGCCTTTACTGTGAAACTGGCTAATCGGGAGATGTAAGTGCTCCCTCCCCGCTCAGCGGCGCTGAGCAGGCTCCTTGTGCCGTGCGCTCGCCGTACCGCATCTCGGCACGCCAGTCCGGACAGCCCCGTTCTATGGCCCGCACTGTACGTTGCGACCGCAAACGGTGCATAGCACTGTCACCGCAGACGCTCGTAGCCAATCTCCGGATCTCAATAGTGCCGATTGTTCCGCAGCACCGCCTGGATGGTGTTCAACTGGCCCACTCCAGTACCTTGCTGCGCTCCTCTCATTCGCACACGGCCTCCTCGCGAACATCGCGCCTCCGTCCGCTAGACTACGGATCGTGGGCCGAATGCTCCCCATCGGCATCCAGACTTTTCGCAACCTGCGAGAGGAGGGATGCCATTACGTGGACAAGACCGGCTACTTGCAGGAGTTGCTCGAATCCGGGAGCCGCTACTTCCTGTCCCGCCCGCGACGCTTCGGCAAGAGCCTGCTGGTCAGCACGCTCAAGTCCCTGTTCGCCTGCGAGCGGGATCTGTTCGCAGGCTTGGCGATCGAGCCCCACTGGAACTGGTCCGCGCCCTGCCCGATCGTCCATTTGGACCTCGGCGGGGGCGTGTTCCACGCACCGCGCGACCTGCAGCGCAACCTCGGGGCGCGCCTGGCGGACATCGAAGAAGATGTCGGCATCGCACCCAAGTATGAGGAGCCAGCGGAGCGATTGGCCTTTCTGCTCCGGCAACTGCACCGCACGACCGGCCAGCGGGTGGCGGTGCTGGTGGACGAGTACGACAAGCCGATCCTCGACGTGCTGGACGATCCCACGGCGGCGCGGGCCAATCGGGACTACCTGCGCGGCCTGTATGCGGTCATCAAGCGCTGCGACGAGCATGTCCGCTTCTGCTTTCTCACCGGCGTCAGCAAGTTTTCCAAGGTCAGCCTGTTCTCCGGCCTGAACAATCTCAGGGACATCACACTCGAGCCGCGCTACTCCTCTATCTGCGGCTACACCGAAGTCGACCTGGACACGGTCTTCGCCGCCGAGTTGCAAGGACTCGACCGCGAGCGGATTCGCGAATGGTACAACGGCTACAACTGGGGCGGCGACGAGCGGGTTTACAACCCCTTCGACGTACTCCTGCTGCTGGAGGGGCGGCAGTTCAAGCCTTGGTGGTTCGAAACCGGCACGCCGAGCTTTCTGGTGCAGTTGCTGTCCCGCAACGCAGTTTCGAGCGCAGACCTGCAGGGCATGCTGGCGAGCGAGCGGCTGCTCGGCACATTCGACGTCGGGCGCGTCGAACCGGCGGCGCTGCTGTTCCAGACCGGCTACCTCACCATCGGCGGGCAGGAGTGGCGCAACAACGAGCAGCACTATCGCTTGGTCTATCCCAATCTCGAAGTGCGCCAAGGCCTGAACTTGAGCCTGAGGGATTACCTGACCGGCTATGACCGCCAGCGCGAAGCCCACCATGCTGCATTGGGTGAGCTGTTGCGGCAGGGCGACTTGGACGGCTTGGCGGCATGCCTGTGCGCCTTATTCGCGAGCATTCCCAGCGATTGGCACCGCCGCAACCAGATCGCGGAGTACGAGGGCTACTACGCGAGCGTGGTGCATGCCTACTTCGCCGGCTTGGGGCTAGCGGTCACGGTCGAGGACAGTTCGAGCGGCGGGCGGCTGGACATGGCCGTGCGCTCAGGCGGGCGGGTGTACTTGTTCGAGTTCAAGCTGGCCGGCAAGCCCGGGGCCGCGCTGGCGCAGTTGAAGGAGCGCGGCTATGCCGACAAGTACCGCCACCTCGGCAAGCCGATCCACTTGATCGGGGTAGAATTCGATCCCCAGACGCGGGCCGTATCCAATTTCGAGAGCGAGCTAACGTGACATCTCGATCATGTTCGCAGCGGCACTGTGCTGCTCCGGAATCAGAGACGATTAGCACCAAAGGTTAAGCAGGCACTGGCTCGGCAGCGGAACCGACGCATCTCAGAGGGTTGTGCCTTTCCTGGTCGCCGGGTAGAGGAGGTCGTTACCGAGCCTCCTCCCCCTTTTATGTTGGAAGAATGCCCGAACGAGGAATGGCCGCCACCCCCGTGGAGCCTCTGCCAGCACGGTCGCAGCTGGCGCTAGCCAGCGCTGCAGGGGCCTCTTCAGTTAGTTCGTGCTTGCGACAAAACCATCTATGTCATTGTATTCAAGACGGTTGTGCGCAATCGACGCAGGCGAAGATTCGTCGGGAGGCGGCCCATTGACCCGGATCCGGCCCGGTAGCTGCGATCTTCGCCTAGCGACAGCCCACTGCGCATCGTTCAGCCGACTCCAACAAGCCTTTACCTTTGCTCACCAATCGGCCCGTTTTGCTAGTGGAGAACTGATTTTAGGGGGTTTTGTCGCAGGCACTAGTTCGCTTGGGCTTCCGACCGGCAGTGGCACACGATATCGTCTGCGTACCATTCGCACGGGATGCGCGGGAACTCCCTGTGCATCCATGCATCAAAGGCGTAGTGCAAGTAGAGATTGGAGAGCAGTGGACTGGGCACGCCGCCCTGCGGTGTGCCCTTGCCCCGCGCCTCGCGCTTCCCATCCGGCATCTCCACCTCGGCTTGCAGCCAGCGCTCCACATACAGCAGGATCCAACGCTCGGCGCTGTGACACCGCAGGGCCTTGAGCAGCAGGGCGTGCTCGCTGTTATCGAAGCATCCCTTGCTGTCCAAGTCTAGTGCCCAGTCGTTCTGCCAGCACCACTGGCGCGCCTGCCCGAGCGCCTGCTGCACCAATTTGCCCGGCCTGTAGCCGTACGAGTCGGGCTGAAATGCCCCTCCAGTACCTGCTTCACTACCATCTGGGCTACGCGGTCCGCGACCGTCGGTACCCCTAGCGGCCGGACTCCCCCGCCCGCTTTAGCACCACGGAAATGTCAGCGTAAATCACCGTTCACTTCGGTCTTGCTCCAAGTCTGCGAGGATTTTGTGCAGAGGAAAAACAGGCGGTGGCGTGGCTGGCGGGTCTTGGCAGCGCAGAGTTGGAGGCGATACCCAGCCCTCGCGAACCGCCTCGGCTAAAAGCGCATCCCCGGAGACCGGGATCCTTGATTCCCGAGGGGGGCCTATCTCTGCTACAACACGATCGCGGTCTGTGACCAAAATGGTCTCCCCGCTCGCCGCCAACCGCACGTACTCGCTCAGCTAACCATTGAGCGCACGGATTCCAACCGTTCTCAGGCCGTTCAACGTAGCAGCTAGTGGCTATATCGTCAAGAAGATAGCCGCACCGCCATTGTCCATGACGGCGCGAGAGCCATTCGAGCAAGTGCCCTGCTGTAACGAGCCTCGTGACAGCCTGCCGTTTTGCAGCAGCTGGAGACCGACACCCCAAAGCCGTCGCTTCGCTCCCAGAGCCAAGCACTGACATGGCCGAGGCCGGTCTAGAATGAAGCACGGATGGGATCACGAAACGCAACCCGTAGGTCGTTCCTCGGCAGCGGCGCGCTGGCGGGCGCTGCTTGGACGGCCTGCTCCGCCCCTGAACCCAAGGCACCAGCCGATACGGAGCGACCATCGTCCCTTGGAGCGCCCGTCAGCCGCTACGGCAAGCGCAGCCCGCACGAGAAGGCTGCGCGGGGAGTGCGCGAGAGCAAGACCCCGGAAGCCTCCTCTTCACGGACGCCGCTCGACCGAACCTACGGCATCATCACGCCGTCCGCCTTGCACTTCGAACGCCATCACGCAGGAGTTCCGGAGATCGACCCTGCGACGCACAAGCTGCTCGTCCACGGGCTGGTAGACCGCCCCATGGCATTCAGCGTGGACGACATCAAGCGCCTGCCCTCCGTTTCAAGAGTCCACTTCTTGGAGTGCTCCGGCAACAGCGGCGGCGAGTGGAGCCCCGCCGGAGCTCCCAATGTCCAGCTCAGCCACGGCTTGGCAAGTTGCAGCGAGTGGACCGGCGTCCCCCTGCGCACTCTTCTGGAGGAGGCAGGTATCCGGCCCGCAGCGAGGTGGATTCTCGCCGAAGGGGCCGACGCATGCCTGATGCAGCGCAGCGTAACGCTCGCAAAGGCATTAGAGGACGGCATGCTCGCTTACGGGCAGAACGGCGAGGCGCTCCGACCCGAGCAGGGCTACCCGCTGCGCCTGATCCTGCCCGGCTGGGAGGGCAACACCAATGTCAAGTGGCTGCGCAGGATCAAGTTGACCGAGGGGCCGCAGTACGTCAAGGACGAGACTTCCAAGTACACCGAGCTGATGGAAGACGGCAGCGCGTGGATCTTCACGTTCGAGATGGATGCCAAGTCTGTCATCACTTCGCCTTCCGGCGGAAATTCGGTCAAGGGGCCCGGGTTCTTGGAGATCTCCGGGCTGGCGTGGTCCGGCCGCGGCAAGGTCACGCTGGCGGAGGTCTCGACCGACGGGGGACGGACTTGGACGGCAGCGGAACTGCAAACGCCGGTCTACTCGAAAGCGTTCACGCGCTTCCGGCTGGCATGGAACTGGGACGGCAGCGAAACCGTGCTGATGTCGCGCTGCCAAGACGAGACCGGGTACGTGCAGCCGAGCCGCGCCGAGCTGGTCGAACAGCGGGGCATGAAATCGGCCTACCACTGCAATCGGATCAAGGGCTGGCGCATCGCTGCCGACGGGAGCGTGACCAATGCCGAGGCCTAGCTTGCCATGGATCGCGGCGCTGCTCGCCTGCGGGGCAGCAGCGCTCGCAGCCCAGACCTACGGGATCGGACGTCCGGCCACTGCCGACGAAGTTGCCGCCTGGGACGTGACCATCGGGCCGGATGGGCGCGGCTTGCCCGCCGGCAGCGGCACCGCCAAGGATGGCGCACAGGTCTACGAAGTGCGCTGCAAGGAGTGCCACGGCCCCCAAGGGGCGGGCGGCGAACAGGCCGCGCTGGTCGGCAAGCCCGAACAGCTCGCGCAAACCCCGCCACTCAAGACCGTGGGAAGCTACTGGCCCTATGCGACGACCCTGTTCGACTACACGCGCCGCGCCATGCCGTTCAAACAGCCCGGAACTCTCAGCGCGGATCAAGTCTACGCTGTCACCGCATACATCCTGCACCTGAACGGACTCGTGGCGCAAGACGAGGTGCTGGACCGTGAGAGACTGCCGCTGGTTGCCATGCCCAATCGTGACGGCTTCGTCCGCGACCCCCGCTGAAAGGCGCGTCAGCCGTGCCGGAAGACCAGCACGTCGCCGTCCTGCACGATGTAGTCCTTCCCCTCGAGACGCAGCTCGCCGCTCTGCTTCGCCTTCGCATAGCCTCCGTGGGACACAAGCACGTCCCACTGGATCGTCTCGGCCCGGATGAAGCGCTTGGCGAAGTCGGTGTGGACGGCGCCGGCGGCTGAGACCGCCGAGGATCCCCTCCGAATCGTCCAGGCCCGGCACTCGGATTCTCCCGCCGTCAGGAACGACATCAGCCCCAGCAGGTCGTAGGTCGCCGCAACGAATCGTTCGATGCCTGACTCGGCCAGCCCGTAGCTTTCTAGGTAGTCCTTGCGCTCGCCCTCGTCCAAGTCCACCAGCTCGGACTCGACGCTGCCACAGACGGCGGAGATCGCGAGGTTCTTGCGCCCCGAGATCAAATCCTTCTCATAACCAGCCTGCAGCGACTGCATCTGGCCCGCGCGCTCCTCGCCGATGTTGAGCACGAGCAGCATGGGCTTCTCCGATAGGAACTGGAAGCCCTTGAGCAGCTTGGCCTGCTCCGGGTCTAGGCTCATTTCGCGCAGCGGGCGCTCTTGTTCCAGCCATGACCGGCACTGGAGCAGCAACTCGTGTTCGGCCGCAAGTTTCACGTCCGGCCGCCGCTTGAGGTCCTTCGCGAGACGCTCCAAGCGGTTCTCTACGACCTGCAGGTCGTTCAGCACGAGTTCCAAGTCGATGTTTGCCCAGTCCCGCACTGGATCCGGCGAGCCCTCCACGTGCATGACGGTATCGTTCTCAAACAGCCGCAGCACGTGGGCGAACGCATCGACAGTGCGCAGGCTGCCGATGTAGCTCGGCTCGCGCAGCGCTTCGCGGGAGAGCCCTGGCATGTCGGCATATTCCACCGTGGCCGGCGTGACTTTTCGCGGCTCGAAAACCCTGGCAAGGGCTGCGAGCCGCTCGTCAGGCACCTTGGCCACGCCAAGTTGCACCTTGGTCGCGCCGACCCTGCTTTCGGACACAGCTCCGGTGAGAATTTTGAACAGCGATGTCTTGCCCACTTGCGGCAAGCCGATGATGGCGGTTCTCATGCCTGTACCAGTCCCATCTTGACACGCCCACGGAATCCCGGTGTAGCACGGCGCGGACGCCTCTCCGTGCGTCTTTGGAATCACAGCCCTTGGAGGAGTGTCTGGACTGGCACGAGAGACGTGTCCTGCGTCTCGACCACAAGGCGGTGAAGCACCATGTCGATGCAGTCGTTACGGGTACGCAAGAAGAACTGTGCTGGATCGCGATAGTTGGTGGGTGCCGTGATGGCGACCACCTGTTCCAATGCAATCACGAATTCGTCAGGCTAAAGGAGGACGCAGAATGACAACTTCGCACCAAGGATCCCTAGACTTCTTATCTCAGCGCAAGGTTAAGGATTGAGTTCAGTTTCGATCCTCTGCGGGGTCTCTTGTCGGTCTGAGGCGCAGCCTCACTTGTCTCTATCTCGCTTGATATTCATGACTGATCTGATCCGCACACGGTTTCTGGTAATGATAATGATCGCGCCTTGCTCCATCGCAGCACCATGGTGCTTGATCACGTTCCGAATGGCAGCTGTTTCCTCCGTTACGGTCAATCCGTCGAGTCTTACAATGCACGGATGCGGGAGTCGAAGCGAAAACACGAGCTCCCCAAAATCCTTGTCCTTGGTGACCAGCACGCGTTCTTCCCGGTATGCCAATTCGAGCAACGTCTGGTCGGATGCTATTGCGTATCCGTCCTGAGCTGAAAAGACATCGTGCCCGAGGTCGCTCAAGGTCTTGCGCAGAACATTGGATGCAACGCATACATCGAGCAGGAATTTCACGAAACCTCTCGAATGGGGATGCGATCATGAACATGCTCTCCGGCCATCGCCCGATGGGCGAAAACCAGGCAAGCTTGGATGTCAGCTGGTTCGAGGAACGGATATTCGCTGAGGATCGTCTCGGGCCTGTCTCCCGCCGCCAGCTTTCCGAGAATATGCTCAACCGCCATCCGCATGTCGCGAATGATTGGTTTACCGCCGAAAATTTCCGGGCGGACAGTGATGCGTTCGAGTAGTTCTGTATCTTGAGTCATTGTGTTCTCCTTACGGTGGAACTGACTGGTCACAGGGCCACAAATGGCCCTAGCCACTCCTTCGCGATGAGCGACCACCTTGCGATGTGCGCCCGCCGTACTGCGCCTCGTCACGCCGAGCCGAGCAAGCCAGTGCGATATGGCCCGCTCCGCACGCCGCTCGCGCAGGACACGGGCGCACTCGCCTCTCAAACTGAAGATCGCATAATCGCACAGTGAAGCGTCCTGATGTGTTCAGTGTCGCCAAGCGTGATTGTAGCGCTAGGGCATTCATCGACTTCTTACTTATCGCAAGGCGCCAGCCAGTGGCACTCCAGCCCCGGATAGCGCGGATAGCGCACGCCCGGTCCGCTTGCACATGCGGCTGGAGACTGCGCCGCACGGCCTGCCACCTCTCCGCGCCCTTTGGAATCGCAGCCTTTGGAGGACGGGCAGTGGTGGGCGCAAGCCCGCATGGAAGGGCAAAGGCCAAGCGCTGCTCGGGCGACAAGCCGGAAATCCTCGCAAAACTGGCCTCGTCCTGACTCGCACGAGCTTCGCCACCGACAGCACCCTATATGCTGGAGATTCATGACATCCTTCTCAGACATCGCGAGTCGCGAGCAGTCGCGCTTCGAGGACGAGCTGTTCGACTTCCTGCGAATCCCCAGTATCAGCACATTGCCCGAGCACGGCCCCGACATCTCGCGTGCGACCTACTTCGCCAGGCAACAGCTATGTATCGCGGGCTTGGAATCCGTGGAGTTGATCGAAGGCCGCGGGCACCCGTTGGTGTACGGCGAGTGGCTCGGAGCGGCGGGCAAGCCCACCGTGCTGCTGTACGGCCACTACGATGTCCAGCCTGTCGACCCGTTGGACGAGTGGGAAACGCACCCCTTCGAACCGACCGTGCGCGACGGCCAGGTGTACGCTCGCGGCGCGTCGGACAACAAGGGCCAGCTGCTGGCCAATATCAAAGCCCTAGAAGCGCTGCGGCTGGCCGACGGTCAGTTCCCGGTCAACGTCAAATTCTTGATCGAGGGCGAGGAAGAGATCGGCGGCGAAATGATTGCCGACTACATCCCTGCCCACAAGGAACGACTGGCCGCAGACGTGGCCTTGATCTCCGACACGGCGATGTATGCGCCGGAAACCCCGACCATCTGCACCGGCTTGCGCGGCATGGTGTACACCGAGTGGCGCGCCCAAGGCCCCGAGCGCGACCTGCACTCAGGCCTCTTCGGCGGAGTCGCTCCCAACGCCGTCTTCGGACTGGTCGAGTTGCTGGCCAAGTGCAAGGACGCGAACGGGCGCGTGCAGATCCCGGGCTTTTACGACCGGGTCCAAGCACCCTCGGCGGCGGAGAAGGCCAGTTGGGAGCGCATCCCGTTCGACGAAGACGCGTACAGGCGCGCGGAGGTGGGCGCTTCCACGCTTACCGGGGAGCCCGGCTACAGCGTATTCGAGCGCCTCGGCGCGCGGCCCACGTTCGAGGTCCACGGCATTCCAGGGGGATTCACGGGGCCGGGCGCCAAAACAGTGATACCGGCGAGCGCGGCTGCCAAGGTCAGCGCGCGACTGGTCCCTGACCAAGATCCGAGAGAGATCCTCCGCCTGATGCAAGACTTCGCCGCTGCGAACGCTCCTGCGGGCATCGAAGTCGAAGTGCGCCAGGTCCACGCCGCGCCGGCCATGCTCGCCCCCACCGATCACCCGGCCATCCGCATCGCCGCCCGGGCGCTCAGCGAAGTTTGGGGCCCCGAAACAGTCTTCGTCCGCTCGGGCGGATCCATCCCCGTGGTCGGCGATTTCCAAGCCCACTTGGGCATGCCCACCGCGCTAATGGGCTACGGGCTGCCCGACGACGCGTTGCATGCGCCCAACGAAAAGTTCAGCCTGCGGAACTTCCACATGGGCATCGCCTCCACCGCCCGCTTCCTGGAGCTGCTGGGCCAAGCGGGGCGCTGTTGAAAGCAAAGGGCCTACTGCGGCGCAAGCGGCAAGCGGGCCCCGGCCTCTTGGAGGTGCTCGTCCAAGAGTGCTTCCAGCCGCTTGGCCCGCGCCTGCATCGCACCTGCCAGATCGTTCGTTTCGCCCAGGTCGTCGGCAAGATTGTACAGCTCGGTCTTGGCCGGGTCGTAGAAGCGGATCAGCTTCCAGTCGCCTTGGCGGATGGCCGAATAGGGATCGTGCCCGGGGCCATGCCTGTAGTGCGGGAAGTGCCACACCAGCGCCCGCTCCGGGAGCTTGCCGCCCCGCAGCGCCGGCCCCAAGTTGATGCCGTCGATCGCGCGGTCGGCCGGCGTCCGGGTTCCGACGGCCGCGGCAATGGTGGGTAATAAGTCAATGCTGGCAATCGGTTCGCGAGAGACCGCCCCGGGCTCGGTCACGCCGGGCCAGCGCACGATCCAAGGCGTCCGCAGGCCGCCTTCATAGGCATAGCCCTTGCCGCTGCGCAAGGGGGCGTTCTCGGTCGGTCGGCCGCTGTTGTCAAGCCCGCCGTTGTCGCCGGTGAAGACAATCAGCGTGCGATCCGTCAAGCCGGTGCGGTCGAGCGTCTCCAGCAGCCTGCCCACGGCATCGTCGACGCTATGCACCATGGACGCGTAGACGGGATCGTCTTGCCCTTCGCCGTCACGCATGCTCTCGTAGCGGGCGACCAGATCCTGCTTGCCCTGGATGGGGGTATGCACCGCGTAGTGCGAAAGGTACAGCAGGAACGGCCGGTCCTTGTTGCGCTCGATGAAGCCAACGGCCTCGTCTGCCTCGCGGTCCGTCAGGTACTCTCCGGCCGCGCGTGGGGCCAGCGTTGGAATGCCCATCGGCAGCCGCAGAGGATCCACGAACGGGTCGAAGTACGACGGCGGCTGGCCATAGTCCCATCCGCCGTAGTTCTCGTCAAAGCCCTGGTCCACCGGCAAGTGGCCGCGCCCTCCCAGGTGCCACTTGCCGATGAAGGCGCTGGCGTACCCGATCGGCTTGAGCAGTTCGGCCAGCGTGATCTCGCCGTGGGGCAGCTGCAACTCGTTCACGGGGGTGAGCAGTTCACGATCGGCCCCGCTCGGGCGGTGGTAACCGAGTCTGTCACGAATGTTGGGCCACTGGCGGTTGGCCAGTTGGAACTCGGCACGGATCCAGTCGGTGATGCCAAGCCTGGCCGGCGAGCGCCCGGTCATCAGCGCGGCCCGCGTGGGCGAGCACACCGCGCAGGAAGCGTAACCGTCGGTAAACCGCATGCCCGTCGCGGCCAAGCGGTCAATGTTCGGCGTGCGGTAGAAGTCCGATCCCTGGCATCCCAAGTCCATCCAGCCTAGGTCGTCGACAAGCACGACGATCACGTTGGGAGGCGGAGTGGCGGATGGGAGCGCCCCAGTGAGCAGTCCTGCCAAGATGGCACAGCGGAAAATCAATCGCATGGTGGTTCGGCTCGTGCGCGACGAGGCGAACTGAGTCTAGCAAGCCGGGCGGGCGGCAGGCAAACCCCGCCGCTCAACTGTGCAGGACACTATGCTTGGAGCGCCGTTTAGGCACGGGAGTTACCGGCGCGGCCCGCCCGGAAGTCCTCGTATTGGCCGCTGAACAGGCAGCAGCGCAAAGCGAGAATGGCATTGGCATTGCCGACGGTCCGGTACATGCCCGAGCGCTGGAGGCGCCCGACCACGCTGCGGCAGCCGGGCTCGGCGGCTCCCGCGCCCACGCGGATGGTCGATTTTCTCGATAGATCAATCCCTGAACGACGGCCGCAAGCCGTGCGGCACGGCGGCGGTCTCCTTGCTGCCGGAGTATCTTCGGCAGCGTCGACGTGGCTATCGGCCTAGCGTCCCGCATCGGGAGCACGAGACGGTTGCCCCCGCCGACGATGTCGTCCTGCGGACCGAGCACGGGCATCACCCGGTCGCAGGGATTGTCATTCCGTAGGCCCATGGCGATGGCCCGCTCCAGCCCCGAAGTACCCGCGCGTGCCAGCCTGTATTCTGTCCGAAAAATGTGTCATATTTCCGACATGGCACGCTCGGTCCAAGGCACCGATCTCCGGTCCCGGCTGCTTGCCCGCATGGCAGCCAGGCCGGATGAAGTCTGGACGCCCGGTGGTTTCGACGATCTCGACGAACCAGCGTCCGTCGGGGAACTGGCGGTTCTGTCGAAAAGGAAACCCGGCGTATTCTTGACGGTCTCGATCAGGCCAGCCATGGATATATCGGGCCGGTTGAGCACGGGCTAGACCATCACTCCCGCAGCGCATACTTGATCAAGACTGTTCAAGCTAGCAGAACTGCCGAGTAACCAGTCCTTGCGCACAATCTCGCGGCAGCTCACACGGAACGATGTAGCGAATTCTGATTGCACGATAGATCTCGCCGGGCTACAGGCAAACCCGGTGCGCAGCTCCGCGCGCACGACGCGCTCTCAAGGAGAATCCGGCACGCAGCCGGACGTTTCCCGGATCGCGTGGATCACCCCGGCGCGTAGGTTCTCGTGCGTCGATACGGCGCCGCTCGGCCAAGTGACGGCGAGGCTTGCCGGCGAGCGCGACCGTCCGGTTCCGAAGAACACGCGGGGATCCCGCGCGGACAGGTAGCTGCCGCCGCGCGTCACGGTACGCCGCTGCGGCGGGCCGCGCTCGGTCCGCAGCACAAGCCTTGCCCCGATAGCATCGCGGTTGCTGGCGCAGCCTTCCAGCCTTGCGCCGATCCAGCTGTTTTCCCGTCCGGATACGTTCCGCGCGACATACGGCGCGGCCCCCAGGTTCGACACGACGAGGTCCGGCAGGCCGTCGTTGTCCAGATCCCCGACCGCGGCGCCCCGGCTGGGCCATGCCGCCGAGAACAGCGTCCCGGCCGCGGCGGACACATCGGTCAGCACCCGCCCGTCCAGGCGCATCAGCAGCGGCGGCTGCCGGTAGCGGATGTGCGGCTGGGACTGCTGGATATTGTCCATGACGTGCCCGTTGGCGAAGAAGATTTCGCGCCGCCCGTCCGCGTCCGCATCCAAGGCGGCCAGCCCCCAGCCGGCCAGCAGCTGCGTCGCGCTGCCGAGCCCGGAACGCCCGGTGGCGTAGTCGAACAGGCCGCCGCCGCTGTTGAAGAAAAGCGCATAGCGCTCCTGGGAAAGCGTCGTGATCAAAAGGTCCGCGAGGCCGTCGTCGTCCAAGTCCTCGAACAGGACGCCCATGCCGGCGAATTCCGCACCGTGGTCGTCGAAGGCAGTGCCCGCCATGAGCGCCTCTTCGGAAAACCTGCCATCCCCGAGGTTGCGGAACAGGAACTGCCGGTGCGAGTCGTTCGCGATGGCGATGTCCGGCAGGCCGTCTAGGTCGTAATCGGCAAAGGCCAGGCCCAGTCCCTTGCCGGCATGGTCGGCGATACCCGAGGAAGCGCTGGCATCGCTGAAGGTGCCGTCCCCGTTGTTGCGATAGAAGACGTTCGATGCGGGCGGGAACAGGTCCGGATGGCAGTACGAGCGTCCATGGCTGGCTTCCATTCCGCAGCGCTTGTCGACATCGAAGCTCCACTGCATGTAGCGCGCGACCAGCAGGTCCAGATCCCCGTCGCCGTCGGCGTCAAAAAACCCGGCGCTGGTAGCCCAGCCCTGCACGTCGATGCCGGCCTCGCGGGTGACCTCCGCGAAGCGCTTTCCCCCGTGGTTGCGGTAGAGCCGGGCCGCCGGCGAGTCCCCGGTGCCCAGATTGGTCACCAAGAGGTCCGGATGGCCGTCGTTGTCGTAGTCGCCGACCGCGGCGCCCATCCCGTAGCCGCGCCCTTGCAGGGAGTACGCCGCGGTGGCGTCCCGGAAGCGCCAGCCGCCTTGATTGAGATAGAGACGGTTCCAGAACCTCGGATCGGACTTGTCCAGTTCGACGCCCTCGGCGTGCGGGAACCAGAGGCGGGCGCCGTTGACAAAAAAGATGTCCAAGCGCCCGTCAGCATTGGCGTCCAACAGGGCGACTCCGCCGCCCATGGTCTCGGGCAGGTACTTGCGCGGGGTCGGCGACGGGGCATGCACGAAATCAATGCCCGTGCCGGCCGGCACTTCCTCGAATCGCTGCGCCAGCGCCGGGCCGGTTGCCAGCGCCAGCAGGCAGGCCATGTTCCACAACGGCAGCATTGACTCTCCAGTATGATGGTGCCGCATGAGTGGGAAGCTCCTTGCCCTGCTGTGCGTTGGAGCGATCTCGGCGCTTGGCGGATCCTTGCGCGGCCGCATCGACACGGACGACGGCTTGCCCGTGCCCTCAGCCACCGAGGTAGCGCTGCGCTGCGGAGGTTCGCTGCACCCCGGGGCGGTGGTTGACGCGCAGGGCTGGTTCGAAATCCCCGGCCCGGCCGAGCCGCTTAGCTGCTCCGCGGTCATCTCAGCGCCGGGCTACCGGACGGCTCGCATAGCCTTGGCAGCGCTGCCGGCGCACCCGCAAATTCCAGCTGCCGTGCTGCACCGCCTAGGGAAAAGCCACGGCGAGAGCATCAGCGTGACGCACCTCGCGGCTCCGGCCGAAGCCAAGAGACACTTCCACGCCGCGGCAAGGATCTTGGAGCGAGCGCCGGCGGCAGGAATCGACCGGGCGCTCGAACACCTGCGAGATGCACTACGAGCATACCCTGCCTACGCGCAGGCGTGGTTCGAGGTTGGACGCCTCCAACTGGCGCTCGGCGACGGCGCCAGCGCATTGCGCGCATTCCAGAGAAGCATCGAGGCGGATCCGTGGTTCGTGAGTCCCTACACCCCATTGCTGCTGCTGTTGGAGTCGGTTGGAGATTCCAAGGGCGCGGCGAAGGCCTGCGCGGGTTTGCGCCGCATCAACCCGGCCTTGCCGCCGGGATGCAGGTGAGGATAGCCGCTTGCGCTTCCTGCTCATCCAAGCGGCCTTGGCCGCGATCTTCGCGCAGATGCCCCCACAGCTGCGCGCCGGCGAGAGCGCGGTTCCGCTGCGCACCGAGGAACTCGAGCTGCCGTCCGCCTCTATGGCGGCGCTGCGA
This sequence comes from Bryobacterales bacterium, assembly GCA_965219605.1. Taxonomy (GTDB): domain Bacteria; phylum Acidobacteriota; class Terriglobia; order Bryobacterales; family UBA6623; genus VXMF01. The sequence continues at coordinate 149,149 of CBDCOC010000002.1, forward strand.
GCCGCCATCACTGCCGGGGAGTGGGCCTCTGCGGAAGGCATCCTCTTCGATGCCGCCAGCAGCAATCCCGGAAGCCCGTCCGCGCTTCGGGCACTCGGTATCGCGCACTATCAAGCCGGGCGCTATTTCTTGGCCGGCGCGGCGCTGAAGAAGGCCGACGCTCTCGTGCCGCTCGATCCGGAGGCGCGCTTCCTGCTGGCCGCGGCTTTCATCCGCGTCGATCGCCGGCACTGGGCCCGCGCGGAATTGGAGACGCTGGTTGCCAAGCACGGTGCATCGGCCAGCCACCAGCTGGCGCTCGCCAGGGTTCACTACGACCAAGGGCAATTCGCAGCCGCACTGTCCCGGCTCGACAGGCTCCTCGAAGCCGCACCGGACTGGGCCGCGGCGCACGATCTGCGAGGGCAGAGCCTAGAGGGCCTTGGACGCAACGAAGCCGCAGCGGCCGCCTACGAGAAGTCGATTGCTCTCAGCCACGAGAAAGTCCCGGCGGCCGCCTGGCCCCGCTACCACTTGGGCAGCCTATTGCACGACGAGGGCCGCTTGGAGGCCGCCGAGGCGGCGCTGGCGACGGCGGTGAGCTTGGATCGCGAGCATGCGCCTGCGCAGCGTGAACTTGGGGTCGTGTACTTGAAGGCCGGCAAGTTCAAACTTGCCGCCAAGGCACTGGAGAGGGCCGCCGAGCTGTCGCCGCTCGATGCGGCCGTGCAGTACAGCTTGGTGGCTGCCTACCGACGTCTCGACGAGCAGGGGCTTGCCAAGGCAGCTTTGGAGAGATTCCGCCAAATCACGAAATGATCGTGTGGCCACACGGCCATTTACAGCGGCTTGCTAGCAATTCCGGAGTGTCACCACATTGTGTGGTGCGCAACAAGAGGGATGTCGACGATGATCGCTGGCACCGAATCTCCCCTCCGTGGATCTCATGCGAAGATCTACTGCTGATGCCCGGAGCTGCCCCAGCGCGAGTTGGGCGTGGATGCGGATTTGCCCAAGCCCGCCGGGCCGGAGCCGGCCAGGCTCCTTAGAGACAGCACCGCTGGAGTGGTGCGCATTGGGTGCTTTTCATGGTACGCAGCGTACAAGCGCACGGCTGCTCCGCGGGAGTTTCCCAGACGCATGTGTCCCGCTCCGATAGAGGGCGGCCCCAAGTCACCGCCGATTCTTTATCGGATGGTGGGGCTGTGATAGCGCAGAATCACGCTTTTGTCTACAAATACATGCCATCAGCAGCACGCACACACTGTCATGCCCTATTTCCGTAAGAATTAGACTTAAATAGTGCCTGCGACAAAAGCTTCTAAATGATTGAAAATAGATGAGTTGATAGCAATCGACGCCGACGAAGATGACAGCGGCTGGCTAGCCCTGGCCCGCTGGCGGCCTATTTGCTACGATCTTCGTCTGGCAGGCACCCATGAGAGTCGTCTTAAATCCACAATTAGCCATCGGCCAAATCGATATTGAGCGCATCCCACTCGATCCGCAGTCCCGGGATGATATTCCCGCCGTGCTGCGCGGTTTGCAGCAGATTTGGTCGGATGCTGAGTTGCGGGCCAAGCTATTCACTCTGCTGGAGACGCATCTGCTCGCGGACAAGAGCAAGGCGGACAGCGCAGACAGTGAGAGGCAAGCATACGGGCCGTGCTTGGACGCCAGGAACGGTCGTCCGGGCATGAGTCTGTGGAGCATATTGGTGCTGGGACTGCTGCGTCAGGGATTGAATTGCGATTATGATCGCTGGCATGAATTAGCTGGACAGCATCGCAGTGTGCGGCGCATGATGGGACTCAGCGACTGGGACAGCACAGTGGCCAGTTGCCGCACGATCACACGCAACGTGTCGCTACTGACTCCGCAGTTACTAGCGGCTGTCAACCGCTTGGTGGTGGGAGCTGGCTACGAAGTGCTAGGCCAGGATGTGGCAGGAGAGTTGGCGGCGCGTTGCGATTCGTTCGTGGTGGAGACAGACGTGCATTATCCGACGGATGTAAGTTTGCTGTGGGATGCAATGAGGAGTCTGCTACGGACGATCGCACGGGCGAGTGAGGCCCAAGGGGAGACAGGCTGGCGGCAGCATAAGAAGTTGGAAGGGAAGGTGAGGAGACTGTTCCAAAGAGTGCGGACGAGGCGCAGCGCAGGAGGAAGAATCAAGAGAAAGGGGTGAAGGCGTATTTGAAGCAGTGTGAAAGGTTGCTAGAACGAGCTGAGGGGAGCTTGGAAAATCTGCGGGAGAGCAGGGCAAGCAAGGAAGAGATCAAGGAAATAGAACGGCTTGCGGGATTGGGGCGGAAACTGGCGGGGCAAGTGGAGCGGAGAATATTGCAAGGCGAGACGATCCCACAAGAGGAGAAAGTGTATTCGATTTTCGAAGATCATACGCGCTGGTGCGTAAAAGGGAAAGCGGGTGTTCTGGTAGAGCTAGGAGTGCCGGTAACAATCGTGGAGAGCGCGGAACAGTTTATATTAGGTCATCGTATCATGTGGACGGAGCAGGACGTGGATGTGGCGGTCGAAATAGTGGAACAGGTGCAGAGTGAGTACCCGGGATTGCAGGGATGCAGTTTTGACAAGGGGTACTACAGTGCTGGGAATCGGCAGCGGTTGGATGGCATGCTGGCGCGGAACGTGATGCCGAAGAAGGGGCGGTTGAGTGAGACAGATAAAGAGCGGGAAGAAGCACAGGAGTACGTAGAGAGACGGCGGCAGCATCCGGCAGTGGAGTCGGCGATCGCGAACTTGGAGCAGCGAGGACTGGATCGAGTGCGAGAGCACGGTCGGGCAGGATTCGAGCGGGCGATTGGGTTGTCAGTGGTGGCAGCGAACGTGCATCGGCTAGGATTGATACTCCAGAGAAGGGAACGAGAAAGACTGAAGAAAGAGCGGCTAAAGATAGCCGCATAGCAGCGGTCATCGAGACGGGAAAGAGAAAAAAGAGAGCTGGCAGAAGGCCGGCAGGGCGGAGTGTATCTGAAGCAGGCAGTGAGTCGAACTCAGCCAGATTTCTTGACATATTTTTACCAATCAGGGGAGAAATTCTGCTGAACGATGCCCCCAATGGGTCCATAAATCGGCGCATATTTTTAGAGAAGATCGGATTTTAGGGGGTTTTGTCGCAGGCACTAGTTAGAGCGCCGTGAGCGAAACGCCGAATCGCCTGATATTCCCCCTCCGCAGGATGGAAGTTTCGAGCACTCCGTCCTGCGAAGGAAAATGACTGATAGCAAGCAGAGAAGTCGAAAATGATGAACGGTAAGGGCACGGGCGGCTGTCTAGGCAACCGAACCTTGAACGAACAGCGCGCTACCAACGAGGCGATTGAGAACTTGCGCTTCCAGTGCAGTCAAGACTTTGCCGTGGTTCGCGCCAGTATCGCGGATCGCCGCGAGGGCATGGACCGGCTATAGGGGCTGTTCGAGGGGCACTTGGACCGGGAGGGCTGAAGATGAAGAGACCGCACTACGGCAACGCCACCCCCGGAGATCTTGCCTGCGCCCTGATGCGGCCCAAGATGAAGTGCCTGCACGAGCGGGACGAGGCAGGTTTCGCGGAAGAGGAGGATCGGCCAGGCAACCAATCCCCTGGACAGAGGAAGGCAAGCAATCCGTCCCGGCCTTCCCGTGATTGTTTTCGCACGCTGGGCAGGTGAGAGGATGCCGGCGCACACGAAGACAGACTTGATCGCCGAGTTCGAGAACTACATCAAAAAGAACGGCGGCTACTCCAAGGATTATGGATGGTATGTCGGGGTGACGTCGGATCCCGAGGCTCGATTATTCCGCCAGCATGGAGTCAACAAGCGCGACGGGGCGTGGATTTACGCTGATGCGTCCTCCGATCGCGAGGCTCGCCAGATCGAGCGCTATCTGCTCAGCCGAGGCGCAAAAGGAGGTCTTGGCGGTGGCAACGCCTCCGCCAACTACATCTATGCGTACCGGATCAACTGGTACACAGAGGAGTAGGCTTCTCCTGGCAGACGCGAGGCCCGCATGGCATCCGCCCCCGTTATCGAGTACAACGTTGCGCCGCGCGCCGACACACTGTACATGGTCCCCGAAGACGAACTACGCCTGTTGAGCGCATTCGACCTGCTCGCCTCGTTGCTCGTGATCGTATTGGGTCTTTTGTCGACCGTCGCGACCACTATAGCGCTCTACGGCACGCCGTGGTCAGCTGTTAAGATCGGCACGTTTACCGCGCTGGTTGGGGCGATACTGGGACTGGGTGCGTGGCTAGTTTGGGGCTGGCTGATGGCCAGAAGCATGCTCAGGAGAATCAAGCGGCGGTCTAAGCGCAAGACCAATGGGGACGGTAACGGGTCCGGCGCGGCAACTCAGGCTACGACCTAGTCAAAGAGCTAAGTTCTCTAGCTGCAACCAGATCGATCCACATCATCCGCTTTTTAGCCAGATCGGCCACCCGGGCAAGGGAGGCTGGGGGCCGCATGTTCTGTTTCCCGGCGAACTCGGGGACATAGCTCTGCAGGCGCTTCGGGCCGAACCTGCGGCACGTCCCTTCGGAGTCTCGCTTCAGCACGGCCCGAATCACTCGATCCCGTTCGTATGCGCTTGCGCCCGCGCACGTACTCGGCAACGGCGTGCTTGGCGGCCCCAAGGGGCGAACGGAAGGGCTTCTTGAGCGCAGGCGCCGTCCGTGCAGGCTTTCGCTCCCTTGGCGGCATGCTTCCTAGCGAACGACAGTCGCGCTGTCGCCTGCCGCCTTGGCAGCCCGGCGCAATCCCTTCAGGGATAATGCGCGCCGCGGGGCGCGCGCCAGCGAAGCCCGATACGCCTGAGCCGCCTCTACGGGCCGCTCCAAGCTGAGCAATACGTCTCCGAGCAATTCGACCGCGGGCTTGGCGGGAAACGGCGGGCCGTAGCCGAACGCGGTCTCTTCTTCCATGGCGACCGCTTCGCGGAGTTTCTCCAAAGCGGCCCTCGGCTTCTTCTCGAGCAGGAGCAAGCCTTCCAGTTCCAGCGCCGCGATCGGAAGCGAGCCAGCGCTGTCGGTGTGCTCGGCCGCATAGGCGCGCAGCCGCGCGAGCCAGCGCTCGGCCGCCGCGCTGTCGCCGCTCTTGACAGCGCGCATTCCCTCCGCCAAGGCGTTAGAACCCCAAGCCCGGGCTTCAATGCCATCGGCATCGACTGGCAGCAAATCCAAGTCCCACTGCTCGGTCTCGATCAAGAAGTGCGAGCGCAGGTAGGCATGGTGGGCGCGGGCATGCCGGCTGCCCGAGGCCTTCGCATCGTGCTCGATCACGGCGAGCCGCTGGCGCGCCTCGTCAAAGAGGCCCAGCTGCAGGTAGCCGTACTGCATCCACCAGAGCGCGTGGTAGCCGCGATCATCGCTGCCCAGCCCCAAGCGCTTGACCCGCGCCTCGGAAGATTCCCAGGAGTCGATGTTGGAAGCAACGCACTCCTGCCACATGCCCAGCGCGAGGAAGATATGGGTCGGCATGTGCTGCGCGTGCGGCGCCGAAGAGGCCACCTTGGCGTAACGGCGGGCATACCGCAAGCCGAGACGGGCGTGGACCGGATCGTCGAAGGAGTGGATCAAGTAGTGCAGGGCGCCCGGGTGGTCGGAATTCTCGAGATAGACATCCTGCACGATCGACGCAATCCGCATGTAGGTCCGCGTGTCCCGCATCCCGCCCGTCGTCCCGAACAGGGAAACGGCGTAGAAGCTGGCGGCCTCGAGATCGTCGGGATGCGATCGATACAACTCTCCCATGGCAGCCGCGTAGCGCTGCCAGCGATCTTCCCGGTCGCCTTCCCCGAACACTGTCCGGGCGGCGTCAATGTAGCCGCGCTCGCGCGGCGTGAGCTGCTCGGCCTTGGCAGCGCCGGCCAGTGCCGCCCGCCCCTTGTCCAAGTCCTCCCGGCCCCAGACCGGGCGGTAGTGCGACAGCGCCTCGCCCCAATAGGCCATCCCGAAGTGCGGGTCCGCATCCTGCGCGCGGCGGAAGGAGGCAGCCGCGTCGTCATATTCGAAGTTGTGCAGGAGCAGGACACCGGTCAGGAAATGATCCTGCGCTTCCAGACTCCCGCTGTTGGGAAACTCGATCACGCCGAGCCGCTGGTCAGCGGCCAAGGGCAGGGCAAGGGCGAACAGTGTGGCGAATAGCACTCTCACGGCATCTAGCCTAGCAAGCGCGACCCCCTGGCCGGAACTGGCGGGATAGTCTTGTATTGTTGTAGGGCATCATGTCTCTATTCCGCTCACGACGGCTCCACCTCGCGACTGCATTCGCAGCACTGGCAGCAATGGGACTTGTGGTCACATCCGCCCGGCCGCAGCGACGCACGGGCGGAAGCCGCTTCGCCCAGCTCGAGCGAGCCGCCATCGCCCAGCCATTTGTCGGCGTGACCGCCGACGGAAACGTCCAAGCGGGACTGTTCCCTGTCCGCTCGACCGGAATTTCCACCCGGCCGGTGCTGGATGCCGCGCGAGCGTTCCTTGCGGCCCTGCCCGACGAGCAGCGCGGCAGGGCGCGTTTCGCGGTCGACGACCCGGAGTGGCGCCGCTGGGCAAACCAGCACTCGCTGCCCCGGCAGGGCGTGCCGCTAGCGGAATTGGACGAGGGGCAGCGCAACGCTGCCTACGCCCTGCTGCAGGCGGGCCTGAGCGCCAAGGGATTCCAACGCAGCCGCGACATCATGCGCTTGAACCACACGCTGGGCGAGATCACCTCCAACTTCGAAGAGCTGGATGAATGGCTCTACTACCTCACATTCATGGGCGAACCGTCAGAGCACGGGCCGTGGGGCTGGCAGCTTGACGGCCACCACCTGATCGTCAACTACTTCGTCTTGGGCGACCAAGTCGTGATGACGCCAACTTTCATGGGCTCGGAGCCGGTGGTCGCCGAATCCGGCAAGTACGAGGGGGTGGCCGTGATGCAGGACGAGCAGCGGCGGGGCTTGGATCTCGTGCGGTCGCTGACGAGCGAGCAGCGGGCCAAGGCCGTGCTCGCCACCGGCAAAGCCGGCAACAGCGCCCTCGCCGAGGCGTTCCGCGACAACATCGTCCTGGATTACGCCGGGATACCTGCCAGCGATCTCAACCCGGACCAGCGCGAACTCCTGCTGGCCTTGGTGGGGGAATACGTGGGTAACATGTCCGACGGCCATGCCGGCGTGAAGATGGCTGAGGTACGGCAGCACCTGGGCCAGACCTATTTCGCCTGGATCGGCGAATCCGGCCCGCAGAGCACGTTCTACTACCGCGTCCACAGCCCGGTCATCCTGATCGAGTTCGACCACCAGCGCCCGGTCTTCCTGCGCCACCTGCCGCGCCGGCCCACCCGGCAGCACATCCACTCGGTGACCCGCACGCCGAACGGCAACGACTACGGCAAGGACCTGCTGCGCCAGCACTACGAGCGGCAGCACCGGGCAGAACTCGCTGCGCCGCGGGCCGCGCCCGGGCAGGCCGGCGCAGGCTAGGATCCTGCCCCGCCGGCGCGGGAATCGCGCGCTCCCCGCCCGATCACGGGGCGATCGAACGAAATGCTCTTGACCAGCGCATAGACGGGAGCACCCGCAACCAACCCCAGGTCTTGCAGTGCGTCGCGCGTGATCCTGGCGCGCAGCCGCCCGCCGCCGACGTCCACCAAGACCTCCGCGTACGCCGTGTCCGGATCCTGCCTTGCATCCAGTACGGTGCCCGCGAGGATATTGCGCACGCTAATGGCGGCAGGCTTGGCCACGGCCAAGGCAACATCGCGGGCGCGGATGCGCAACCGGACGCGCTCGCCGACGGCCAGATCAATGCGGGGGATCACGATCCGCTGGCCGTGATGGTCCAAGCTGGTCATGTGGAACCGGGCGTCGTGCCCGGACACTCGCGCCTGTAGAATCACGCCGGTCTCGAACTCGCCGCCGCCGGGATCCAAGTCGAGGCGCTCCAGGATCTCGTGGACGGGGCCGTTGCAGACATTGCGCCCGGCCGACAGCACGATCATCGAGCTCGCCAGCCGGGCGACTTCGCGCAGATCGTGGCTGACGTAGAGAACCGGCAGTGCCAGCTGCTCTTGCAGCGTCTCTATGTAGGGCAGGATCTCTTCCTTGGCGGCTTGATCCAAGCCCGCCAGCGGCTCGTCCATGAGCAGCAGCCGGGGCTGGGCGAGCAGGGCCCGGCCCACGGCAACCCGCTGCCGCTCCCCGCCCGACAGGGCGGACGGGGAGCGGTCCAGCAGCGAGGCGAGACCCAGCAGTTCGACGATCTCGCCGAATTGCACGGCCTGCGCGGATCCGGCCCGGGCGGACCGCCGCAGGCCGTACCGCAGGTTGCCGCGCACCGAGAGGTGCGGGAACAGGCTGGGCTCTTGGAAGACGTACCCTACCGAGCGCTGGCAGGTCGGCAGGAAGGTGCCGGCAGCGTCGTCCTGCCAGATCCGTCCGGCCACCGCGAGCCGCCCGGGCATCCTGCGCAAGCCGGCCAGGCAGCGCAGGATGGTGGTCTTGCCGCAACCCGAGGGCCCGAACAGCGCAGTCACGCCGCGCAGCGGGACGGAGAACTCGACGTCCAGCCGGAAAGCTCCCAGCTCGCCACGGAAGGCGGCCCGGATGGAATCCGCGCCCGGCACTAGCCCTCCCCCCGTCGCGTCTTGCCTTGCAGGATCATCATCGACAGGATCACCGCGAACGAGAACGCCAGCATGCCGCCGGCCAGCAGGTGCGCCTCGGGCCAGCGCAGGGTCTCGACCAGCTCGTAGATTGCAATCGACAGCACCTTGGTCTGGCCGGGGATGCTGCCGCCGATCATCAAGACAACCCCGAATTCCCCGACCGTGTGCGCGAAACCGAGCACGGCTCCGGTCAAGAAGCCCGGCCGGGCCAGCGGAACGGCGACCGACCAAAACGCATCCCAAGGCGTGGCGCCGAGCGTTGCCGCCACTTCCAGAGGCCGGTCCCCGACGGATTCGAAGCTGTTGCGAATGGGCTGCACGACAAACGGCAGCGAGTAGACCACCGAGCCGATCACGATCCCGAGGAAGGAGAAGGCGAGCGTGCGCGCGCCGGCCAGCCCGGCCAGCCAGCCCCCCGGGCCGCCCGGACCCAGCACAAGCAGCAAGTAGAAGCCGAGCACCGTCGGCGGCAGGACGAGCGGCAGCGCAACCACGGCGGCCGCCGCCTCTTTCCAGCGGGCGCGCGAGCGCGCCAGCCACCAAGCGATCGGGGTGCCGATCAGCAGCAGCAGGGCCGTAGAGCAAGCCGCCAGCTTGAATGTCAGCCAAATCGGCGTCCACAAGCCGCCAAGGTCGGGCAAGCCGCTCACCGACCCGCCCCGTAACCGAACCGCGCCCGAACAGCAGCGGCCTGGGAACCGCTCAAGAATTCCAGAAACGACTTGGCCGCGGGATTGCCGGCTCCGCTGCGCAGCAAGACCGCATCGTGCAGGATCGGCTCGTGCAGGCGTTCCGGCACGAGCCAGCGCGAGCCCTTCTCGTGCAGGGCTACTTGGGACAGAGCGACCAAGCCCAGCTCGGCATTGGCGCTATGGACGAACTGGTACGCTTGCGCCACGCTTTGCCCGCGCACGAGCCTCTCCCCGATGCGATCCTGCACGGCGAGGGCGCGCAACACTTGCACCGCGGCCAAGCCATATGGCGCACTGGCCGGCTCGGCGATCGCTAGCTTGGCGAAGCGCGCGCGCGCCAGCGTTTCGGGGCCGGTGACCAAGGAAGCGTCCATGCTAAACAGCACGAGCCGGCCCGCGGCGTAGGTCTGCCGGCTGCCCGCAACCGCGAGCCCCGCGGCCAGGGCGCGGTCGACCCTGGCCCGGTCCGCCGCAAGGAAGACATCGTACGGCGCCCCTTGCGCGATCTGCGCGTAGAGCTGCCCCGTGGAGCCGAAACTGAACAACGCCCGGTGACCGGTCGCCGCGCCGAACGCCCGGCCGATCTCGGTGCAGGCGTCGCGGAAATTGGCCGCCACTGCCACGGAGGTTTCCGCCGCGCGAGCTGGCGTGGCCGCAGCCAGCAGTGCGGCAGCAAGCGCCGCCAAGCGACTGCCGCGCACGCATCGCAATGCCCGATCCATTGGCAGGTACGCCTCGCGAACGCGAAGAATCCAGTCTATGCCATTCGCAATGCTCGGCGGAACCCGCGGCAGCGCGCATCCGAACAGGGATCGGGCGGCAGTGCGCGCTCGGGGGAAGCGACGCAAGCCGCCTCTCGCCGGATGCGGACGATCTGCATTCCGGCCGCGGCGATAGCCGCCGGGTTGCCCCGGCAGTACGCAGGGCGCGCGGTGCCGGCCGGCTTGCCTCGCAAGCTCAAGAAGTCCCGGCGGCCCAAACCAGCGACCAAGCCTCGAATTCGGAAAGCCGCACCCGGAAGCGCGCGACATTGTGGCGATTCAGCGCGATCAGGTCATTCTCGACCGCCTGACGGAAGCGCGCTCTCATATCGGGGTCGATTCTTTCCTCGGCGCAACGCTGGATGTGGGCACTCGCGGTTTTCGGATCCATGCGCATCCTGATGATCTGGCCGACAACCTCGCGCAAGTCGTCACGGTAGCGCAGACGCATGGGATCCGGCTCTCCCAAGGACTGCCGGACGGCGGCGTAGCGTGCCGCTGATTGCGCATAGGACCAGCAAAAGACATCTCTGAGGAGGCTAACGTCGTTCAATTCGCAGACGGCGAGCAGGGCCTTCGTATAGAGGGACCGCGGTACGTCGACGAATGCAATGGGGGAAAGATTCGCCCGGACCAAGGGGATGTTGGCTGCGAGGCGCGAGACGCGCTTGTTCACATCGTCGAATGGCTGCAGGTAAGGCAAGTGGGCCAGCAGGAAGAAGGATTGCTCGAATGGGTCCCGGACAGCGGCAGCCTTGGCCAAGATCCGATCGAAGCACTCCTCGATAAGCTGCGGAACCTCGAGCGGATGGAACACCGACCCTTGGACCGCAACGGGCATATGCCGCAACCTGCCGGCCGCGCGCTCATCGGGCAGAAGGTTGTTCGAAAGGATCGCGTGGAGGTTGCAGACCGTGTAGCGGTTGAAGCCGATTTCGTCGCTTCCCTCAACGAGAAATCGAATCGCCTCTTTGTGATTGAGGATCATTTGCGTTTCGAGGGCGTCCTTGCCTTCCGCCGCCGCTCCCAGTTCGATCAAGCGCTGTGTCTCGAGAAGCGAGTAGGTGTTGCCTTCGAGCCGGCTTGAGTTCCAAGACAGATCGATAAGGAGTCGCTGCAGGATTTTCGCCGCGAACGTCCCCGTTGGGGGCGATCCCGTTCCCGGCCGGCCCGCCGCGCCGAGTTCGATGCGACTTCGCAGGTCAAGATAAGAACTGGAGTTCGGACGGTAGGAACCAAGAAACTGGCGGTCGTAGCCGACAGGAGTCCGCAGGTGCGCAGGCTGCTCGAAGTGCGCGGCCAACTCAGAGCTTCGGGGCGTAAGGGGGATCATCCTTGCAGGCGGCGCTGCCTTCCACCCCCGGGCAGGCAAGGAGTACTTGGCATTGCTCCGTCCTCCGTGGCGCACGAGGCGGCCCTGCTCTACCAGGCGCTTCAACCGGAACTGCAGCGTGCGATGGGAGGAATCGGATCCCAGGCGGCTGGCAATTTCGCGCGCCGAGTGAAGTTGCGCAGAGACTCGCGCTGGTGCGGACTCGAAGCGGGGAGACTGCTGCAGGAAGGCAAGTTCAACGCCACAGGGAATCCGCGAGTCGGCGTCACCAAGGCTTGCTCGCGACATGGATCAGACCTAGAAGCACAGCGCTCTGCCCCTCGCATCACGCAAAGCCGTCTCGCTTGCGCAGCTTTATGTTGCGCAAGCGACGGTTATTGCGCAAGTCCTGCGGCCCGGCGGGAGCGACCGCTGCGGCACGCACCTGTACCCGAGGCATCGCCTGACTGGACGGCCAGCCGTCACGGGCTGGCGCACGCTCCGTATCGTGGCCATGCACCGGCGCCAGTCCGCGCATGTCTCCCCGGGATGATCCGCACGACGATTGGCCGGCCCGTACGGAGGCAGCAGGCCCCGGCTCGGCAATGCGGCTGCGAAGCGCACCGCCATAAGCCGCGTTCACCTGCGAGCAGGCATCCGAGCAGCGCACCACTGCCGGCACGATGCTTGGCAACCCCCTACTTGCAGTCTCACTTCGCGTTGGAAGAGGATTCCGGTTGACTGATTTAAGTCGAACCGCTATTCTCGGTGCTTGATGGATAGCTTGCGCACTAGCGTGGACATCCCCCGCGACTTGCACCGGAGACTGCACGAGGCTGCGAAGTTGCGGGGCTGCTCGGCCCGCCAGTTGATTCTCGAGAGCATCGAAAGGATCGTCCTGGAGACGTGCCTGCAGAGACCCCGGCGCCGGCTCTCGCTGGATAGGGCGCCGGTGTCATCGCGCGGTCACGTATTCGACCTGTCGTCGGAACAGATCCATGAACTGATTGAGTTTCCCTGATATCAACGTTTGGCTGGCCCTGCTGATCGACGGCCACATCCACAGGCCGGCAGCCCTCGCATGGTGGCGCGCGGACCATTCTCAGCAGATAGCATTCTCGCGCCTTACCCAAGTTGGCGTGCTGCGCCTGCTGACAACATCCGCCGTGATGAACGGGCAGCCGCTATCGATGGCGGAGGCTTGGTCAGCCCACGACCAGCTGTACTTGGACGACCGAGTGGTCTTCCTGCCTGAACCGCCGATGCTGGAACGAGCGTTTCGTGACGCGGCTTCCAACGATCAAACTTCTCCAAAGCTCTGGGCGGACGCCTACATCACTGCGTTTGCCGAAGTATCAGGGGCACAAGTGGTGACCTTCGACTAAGCATTGGCGCAGCGATGTCCGGGGAATAGCCTGCTACTGGCCTAGCGCAAGCATGTCCAAGCTCTGCTAATTCAGATCGCGCCCGCGCAGATAGTCGGGATTTCGTTGTCGAACCTGTCGGAAGCCGGCCTCTCGATCATCGCTCGTCTACATCTCGAATCGAAGGAGACTCCAACGATGTTCCCCGAGCGGCAGGATATCTTCGGTTGTCTTCAACGCCACGGACGCACGGCGCAAGCAGCGGGCGCTCGCCACGCATGGCCCAGCGCCAAGGGTGCAGAGTGCATTGCGCCGCGGCCGTTCCACATCGCCATGAGCCGCGTTGGCCTACAGGCAAGGCAGCGCAGCAGCGCACCGTTGTCCGGCGCGATGCGCGGCCGGCTAATAACCCTTCTGCTTGTCGACGACGTTGTACAGCGGCAGGCCGTCCGCAAAGCGCTGTATGTTCGCCTTGACAATTCCCTGCATGCGACCGCGATCCATGTCCGAACGTCCGGCGATGTGCGGCGTAATTATCACGTTGTCCATCTGCCACAGAGCATGGCCTTGCGGCAGGGGCTCCGGATCGGTGACGTCCACCCCCGCGCCGGCGAGCTTCTTGGAATCCAGCGCTTGCACCAGCGCGTCCAAGTCGTAGGTGCCGCCTCGGCTCACCGCGATGAAGTAGGCCCCCTGCTTCATCGCCTCGAACTGGCCCGGGCCGATCATCCTGTGGCTGGCAGGAGTATGGGGCGCAGCCATGAAGATCACATCAGCACTCCCGATCACGCTGTTCAGCATGTCGGGCTTGACGACCTTGTCCACATACGGCAGGTAGGGGATGTCCTCCGGATCCACGCCGACGACACGCATGCCATGCGCCCACGCCCTGATCGCGATTTGGAGGCCGATACCGCCCATGCCGATGACCAGCGCGCTCTTGCCGTCCAGTTCGACGAGGGTATAGGGCCTGCCTTGCCAGCTTTCGTCTACCTGGCGCCGCAGGAAGGTCGGCAGAAAGCGTGTGTGCGCCAGCAGCAGCGCCATGGCATGATCGGCGATCTCGGGCCCCTGCACGATTTGGTTGTTGGTCAGCACGATGTCGCTGTCGGCCAAGGCCGAGGACCCGGACTTGTGGAGCACCTTCTCCACGCCGGCACTGATCGTCTGCACCCAGCGCAGCTGCTTGCCTGCCAGCACGAGGTCGGGGGAGATGTTGCCGATATAGGCGTCAGCATCAGCGATTTCTGCCATCGCAGTTTTCGGGGTTACCCGGATGAGCTCGACTTTGTCGGAGGCAGCCTGCCAGTCTGCTACGGTCTCCGGGCTCTGGCCGGCGACCAAGATCTTGAGTGGCTGGGCGGCGCAAAGCGCAGCGGAGAACAGGGCGAGGGCAACGAATCGGGTCATGGGTGGACCTCCTGCTGCGAAGATTGTAGCGGACGGCCGCTAAGATTCATGTCGGATAAGGGGGTAGCGGCGGATTTGAAGCCACGCTATGGTTGCGCGACCTCCGGCTTGGCAGGAACACGGCAGGGCCACCTTGCCAAGCGGCAAGCGCGGTTCTCAGCCTGGGGCAGGGCAAGCGGTAGCGGAGTCGAGTTCGTCGACGATCCAGAGCACGCCATGCACGCATAGGCCGCAGCGGTGGCAGCCTTGCGGCGTTGGGCATCGCCGGTCAGCGGAGTTCCGGAACGAGCCAGCGCCGTGACGAGGCAGAAGCAGTCGTTGGCCGAGAGCGCGGGATGGATCTCCATGGGGTCGGAAGCCTAGCCGACTTCGTCGGGCGTCAGTTCGTGGGAGCCCATCCCAGCGTCGCCGAGGAGCCGCCAAGCTGGGCAGTTGCGGTTACGGTTGATCAGTTGTCCGATGCGGCCGCGCCAAATGGTCTGTCCTACGAATCCAGAGCGGCCCGCCAGACGAAAAGGACGGCCCATCCTCCGCTGTGGAGACAAGACTCAGACTGTAGGCTGCCCAAAGCGTCTCCAAGGCTACATGGGCCCAGCATGCCCTCGCGGTGCCAGCCCATGAATTCGCGCCAGAGAAATGGTCTTGCAGAGGGAAGACCGGGGACTAGCAAGAGGCCGGTGGCCGTTGAGTCGAGGGCGTATCGGACGCAGGTTGCCTCGCCAAGTTCGCTGGCCGAGAGCTCGTCGGTCTGCAAATGGCGGGCCTGCGCACTCAGCCGCTGGCTGCAATCCGCATAGATGCGCCCAGCACCCCGTTCTTTGGCATCGGCGAGGGCAAGCGGCGCGGCAGTCTCGAATGTCGCACAGACTCTCGCAGCTCATGATCTGTGCGCACGCCATGGCACGCTACTGTTTGGTGCAGAGCAGGAGGCGGACGCAGCGATACTGATCGCAACGAGCGGCGATCCGAACGAACGTGGTCCAAGGGAGGAAACTCATCTCTGGTAAGCATTCAGTGTGGTAGTGGATGGGAGGCTGGCAGGGCCGCGGTGAGGATGTGCTGGCCAAGGCCTGAGAAATATTTTGCAAGCGGGGGGTTAACTCAGCGCCGCCGGTTGTGGCAGCGTGGAATGGGGTGCCTAGAGAGTCTGCCATCGACGCCCGGATTGAGCAGCTGGAGACGACGACGTTCGCCGGCCAGCGCCTCACGCGGCGCAAGCTGAGCGGCATCCAGGAAACCGTCGCGGCGCTGCCGTTGCTGAGTCGGACCGAACTGGCGCACACGATCTGCGAGTACATGGGCTGGCGCACGCCGCGCGGCCGCAACCGCCAGCAGTTGGCCTTGCGCGTGCTGGAAGAGATGGAGCGGTTAGGGCTCGTGTGGCTGCCGGCGAAACGGCATGCGGGTGCGGGTGCGAACCAGCCGCTGCGCGTAGGAGCGGGCAGCGCAGGCCCCGGTGCGCGGGCCGCTGAGCGCGTTGCGCCCCGTGCGGCTGGAGTTGGTGACGGCCCAGCCGGAGATCGGGCGCTGGAACGAATGGGTGCAGCGCTACCATCCGCTGGGCTACCGGCGGCCGCTGGGAGTGCATCTGCGCTACTACCTGCGGGATCGGCAGCAGCGCCTGCTGGGCTGCCTGCTGTTTGATTTCGCGGCCCGGCAGTTGGCCTGCCGGGATGCGTGGATCGGCTGGACGGGGGCCGGGCACCGCAAGCAGTTGCAGCGCATCGTGCGCAACGCACGCTATCTGCTGCTGCCGTGGGTTACGGTGCCGCACTTAGCGAGCCATGCGCTGGGTTTAGTGGCGCGGCAAGTGGCGGAGGACTGGCAGCGGCACCATGGCTACCGCCCGGTGCTGCTGGAGACATATGTGGATCCGGGCGCGTATCGCGGGACGTGTTACCGGGCGGCGAATTGGCAGTACGTGGGGCTGAGTCGGGGCCGCAAGGCGCGGCGCGGGCAGCCGGCGCAGGCCCCCAAGGCGGTGTATGTGTATGCGCTGGAGGCGGGCTGGCGGGAGCAGTTGCTGCGGGGGGTGGCGCGATGAGCGCGACGGCGGGTGCAGACTGCCGGCGGTGTGCCGAGTTGAGTCAGCAACTGGCAGTGGCGCGCACGGAGCGGGACGAGGCGCAAGGCCAGCTCGCGGTGCTGCGCAAGCTGCTGTTCGGCCCCAAGGGCGAAGCGCGCCAGCCGAGTGCGCCGGTGGCTGCGGAGCCGCCCGCGCAAGACGGCACAGCGACCGACAGCGCCAGCGCCGGGCCCACTGGCGCGGCGCTGGCCAGCGCATCCGCGCCAGCGGATCCCCCGGACGCACCGCAGCCGCCGGCGAAGCCACGCTCGCGGGGGCGGCCAGCGGGGGCGCCAAACCCGGGCCGGGTGCCCCGCCCGCACGTGCTGACCTGGAGCGAGCACGTCGATCTGGCCGGGGGCGCACCGCGCTGCCCGCAGTGTGGCAGCGCCTACCTCCGCGACGGCTACGTCGACAGCCAGTTGTACGAACTGCTGCGGCGGGCGGTGCGCCGGGTGGTGCGCCGCCAACGCTACAAGCCGAGCTGCGCCTGCGGCGGCGGCCAGCCGCTGGTGGCCCCGGCCCCGCCGCGGCTGGGCGAGCGCACGCAGTTGGGCACCAGCGTGTGGGCCTGGATCCTGACGCAAGTCGAGGCGCAGCACCGCCCGCAGGCGGCCGTGGCCCGGGAACTGGGCCAACTGGGCCTGCCGCTGCCGCTGGCGACGCTGTCGGCCGGCCTGCGGCGGCTCACGCAGGCCCTGCTCGAGCCACTGGAGCAGGCCATCGAGCGGCACCAGCAAGCGGCGGCCGTAGCCCACGCGGACGAGACGAGTTGGCCGGTGCAATCCATCGCCGGCCAAGACAACGGGCGCGACCCGCCGCCCGCAGGCGGCAAGCTGCGCTGCTGGCTGTGGGTCTGCGTGACGGCCCAAGCGGTGCGCCTGCGCGTGCTGCCCAGCCGCAGCGCCGCAGCCGCCCAGAGCTTGCTCGGCCAGCTCGGCCAACACGGCCCAGTGCTCCTCGTCTGCGACCGCTACAGCGCCTACAAGGCCCTGCGCAACCTGCTGCCGGAGACCTTCGTGCTGGCCTATTGTGGGGCCCATCAGCGCCGCGATTTTGACCGCGCCTCCGCCGGACTGCCCGCCCTGCAGGCGTGGGTGGACTCGTGGCTGGAGCGCATTGGCCACCTGTTCCACCTCGCCAAGCTGCGCCGGGCGGCCTGGCAAGCAGACCGCCCCCTAGACGCGCAGACGCCCGCATTCGCGGCCCACCACCAAGCCTTGGCCAGCACTTTGGACGCGCTGTTCCAAGACGCGGCAGAGGACCTGTCTGCGCTCGATAGCACGCTCGCGACAACGCCGCTCGGCGAGCAACGCTGGCAGTGGCAAGCCCAGCGCAAGCCGCTGGCCGCGCTGCTCAACCACCGCGCCGGCCTCAGCGTGTTCCTCACTCATCCGGCCGTGCCGCTCGACAACAACCTAGCCGAACGCACCTTGCGCGGCCCGGTCATCGCCCGTCGCCTCAGCTGCGGCTCGGGCGGCCCGGATGGGACCGCCGCCATCGGCCTGCTCTTCGGCGTCTTGGCCACCGTCAAACTGGCCGGACTCAACCCCTATACGTGGCTGCTAGACTATCTCAACGCCTGCGCCGCCAACCGCGGCCGCTCGCCAACTACGCAGAACTCTGCCAGACCGCACGGCCCGCACTCCCGCTGGCCGCCTAGCCGCTCGCCTGCCGCCTGCACCCCCTCCGCGGCTCCTCTACCTGTCCGCATCCACTACCACACTGAATGCTTACGATCCCTGAGCTAATCCGGCCCAACCAGCATGCATGTGCCGAGGGCAGCCCCGCATCGGATTGCAATCCACAGGGTGAAAGAGCCTGGCCAGATTCCCGTTCAGTTCAAATTCGCAGCTGCTTCCTTGCTCTTCTTCCGTAACTGCCCTACCACCACCTTCCATACCGATCGGATCTGTGCAGCAACTGTCGAGCCGTTTGACTCGATTCAGTGCCACATCACAATTAGCATGGTTGCCAACACGCTCACGTGCTGTCGCCTGCTTAAGCGCCTTGGCCTCGGCAGGTTGGCGAGGGCATGTGTTCGGATCGTCGGGACTGCGAACCCAGCGTTGCAGTCCCGACAGTTACTGCCGTCCGCTGGCTACGGAATCAGATCCGCTCCGAACGCGCCTTGGATTATCTTACTGTCTTCGTTAACAGACCAATTGCCCACCACTGCAAGAGGGCCGTCCGCACTCTCCCCTACGAACTGTCCTACATGGTAGCCCCCAGCCGCTCCAGCCGTGCTTGCATTGACTAGCCTCTTGGGTGAGACGCCGTCGGTGTATTCGATCAGTGTCCCTTGCATTGCAAGGTCTCCGAAATGGTTTGCTTCTCCTTCTCCTAATGTTGTTGCTGCTTGGTGCTGGAAGGCGATCAACGCGACATTCCTGCCGTTGAATGCAAGCCGGGAACCTCCGCCGGCAGGCGCGAGACCAGTGATTTCGGACTCGATCGCCCCTGTCCCGTCACCGCCCCAATTCACGACCAGCACGTACTGCCCATCGTACAGAGTGCCCGTACTGGTTTCTACCGCCGTGGTTCGTCCTCTGTACTCTGCCTCGCCTCTCACTGGCCTACTGGCGCTTAGGGTCACGGGAAGCGAACTGTAGCCGTACCAGCCCCTTGCTAGACTGGCGTCGGTTGTGCCCATACGGGTAGTGTGCGCCCAAGCACCGAAGCGAGTGTATTTTGTGTTCCGTGTCCTCACCATTAAAGTGTGCGTGACCGGATTATCATTAGCTATGCGAGCTATCTTCGGAATCGATCTATTCCCGTACAAATCACTGAGATCGAACTCGAACATCAATGAATTGTCTGCTTTTTGCTCTGTGTCTTTTGGGATACGTGGGAATCCTGCCCCCGTTGTGATAGTTAAGGTATCGGCAGTGTCACTAATTGCCACGCCGCTAGATCGGGCTCCATATACTGTCTCGCCATTGCTATCAGAACTTGGCGGTTGCACGCGTTGGGTGGACCGATACTCAGCACCGTATGAACCCTCAATCAAATTATCATTGACAGGACCAAGAGACCATAGACCGAACACTTCTTGCCCCGATTTGCCTACGAACGTCCCACGGAAGGTACTGTTATCCACTGTACTGGTGAACCGCGTACCTGCCCGGGATAGCTTCGCAGGAATAGAATTGGACACGAACCGGGCAGCATTACTAGGCAGGACTATTTCGGCACCGGTCAGTTCAAACACAATCTGCTCGACATCCCTCCCTTCATGTTGCCACGGATCGTTGTCGGTAACAGATTCCAAGTCCGAGATCGTGGCAGTGATCTCGTTGATTCTGAACTTGCCCAGCAACTCGATTGCGCCATCGAAGACATCCCCGCTTGCATCCGCTGCAAACGTCCGCCCGGTGTAGCGGGCAGTGCCTCGCGCAGGCAGGCTGTTCACCTCAGCTAGATCCAACGGGCTATACGCGAACGCTTTGACAGGTACCGACGATGGACTGGCCATGGCCACCGACTCGGCTGTTGGATTATCGCCACTTGGATCTACGACGACTCCGTAGCGCGTGTTGTCGGTCGCTCCCAGAGCAATTGCACCACTGGATGCGTTGTAGATCTTCTCAGCGTTAGGCTGCTGGTCATTAAAGGCACTGAATTCGCCACCGGTTCCGAGTGCGTCCCTGAAATTCTGCTCGCTGCTCAGCGCTTCGATCAGATCCTCCAAATCCTCCAAGCGGTCTTCCTCGTCGATCTGGTCCTCTGCAACATTCCACATACCGTCTGGTAGAAGTATTGTGCCCGCCATGTCATTATTGTTGGGTTTGAACAATTTGTCCAGAGCTTTCCGTGCATCAGAAAGCTCAGATTTCAGCAGGATTTGCGCGACCGACTTGCCCGTTGCATCGTTGCGTTCCACCATGGGCCGGACTCTGTCGGCAATGCCCTGCAGCCTCTTCCTGGCCGCTTCCACGAATGTTTCGGACTGCACGGCACCATTGCCTTCATAGCGGCTGTAGTCGACGTCCTTCTTGTCGTCTATGTCGGGCGCGAAACGATTAGAGAAGTCACTCATATCACTCCCTCTTACTGCGCTCAAGAAGGTTTTCGTGAGCGCCTCCTCGAGGTTTTCAACAGCAGTTACCGTAGAGCCGCCACTGCCGCCCGAGCCGCCACTGCCACCACCGCCGGGGGTGGTCGTGCCGGGATTCGTGGGCGGGAAGTAGATGCGGCTGGACCACTCGCCGTCGGCGGACAGGGTCAGCTCGTACTGCACGCCGCTCGCGCTGCGCACGACCGAGCCGTCGCGCACGCGGCGGCCGTTCTCGTCCTCGAAGCCGCCCTCCGACCGGCGGTAGAGGGTGATGAAGTCGCTGCGCCCCGCGCGCACGATCACGATCGGCCCGGCCACGGGCGAGGCGCTCCAGGTGCCGCCGGACAAGGTGAGTTCGTAGGTGGCGTCGCCGACCTCGATCTCGTCGCCGCTGACGACCGGCGTGCCCTCGTGCTCGTAGCTGCCGTCCTCGAGGCGCAGGATGGTGAGGGGAGTGTCCGAGCCGCGCACCGCGATGCTGACCGGCTGCGGCACGAACTCGCCGACCAGGCGGCCGCTGGCGACGGTGACGCGGTACCGGTTGCCGTTGACGGTGACGGTCTGCCCGCTGCGGACGGTGGCTCCGTCATGGCGGAAGCCGCCGCTCTCCAGGCTGGTGACCTGGATGCTGGCGCCTTGCGTGCCGAGCGGCACGCGGATCGTCTCGGGCACGAACTCGGCGCTCCAGGCGCCCCCCGCAGACTCGCTGAAGCGGTAGCGCAGGCCGTCGACGGCGCGCACCTGCCCGCTGGCCACGGGCTGGCCGTCGAAGGCGTAGCCGCCGCTCTCGACCTGCACCAGGGTGACCGTGCGGGCGCTCGCGCCCAGCCGCACGGTGACGGGCGGGCGGGGCAGGAACTCGGCCAGCCAGTCGCCGCCGACGGTCAGCGTCAGGCGGTAGCTGCGGCCGTCGGCCAGCGCCAGCGAGCCGCCGCTGACGAAGGGCCGGCCGAGGAAGGAGTAGCCGCCGGACTCGAGGCGCAGCAGGGTGACGGACTCGCCGCTGGCGCCCAGCGGCACGCTCTCCTCGGCGGGCACGTACTCGCCGGCCAGCCGGCCGCCGGACTCGACCAGGCGGTAGCTGTTGCCGTTCTCGGCCCAAACGGCCAGCTCGCCGAGGGCGAGTGGTAATGCGATGACGATTACTGTCACAAACCACGCAAAATCAATCACTTCCAAAACTATCCTAAGGTTGGTTTCAGGACAGTACGCCTTTCGATCTGCGCTTGGGATGCGTCAAAGAGCCTACTATGGGGGCGAAGCGCCGCCTGCTGTCGGTTTCGTGTGGGGCTATGATATGAACATGAGTACTGATGCCAAGTGGACTATTGGAACCGTGCTAACGGTAGCGCTGGCGCTGGCCGCGCTGATCCTGCAACAGTCGGCGAGCTTGCGGACAGACATGCGAGACATAAATGGGCGGCTGGGAGCGCTGGAACTGCGTGTGGGACGCGTAGAGGGCCTGCTGGAAGGCTTGGGTCTGTCTGGGAAACTGTCACAGTCCCGGCCGGCCGAATCGCCCGGGGATGAGCCAAGCCAAGCGGGTCAGTCTTGAAACCGAGGATCCTAACGCTGGCGGAGCGTAGCGGTGCCGTCCGGCTGGCAACTTTCTTTTGTTATCAGATATTGATAACATGTATTGATGACGACGCCTGACCGTGATCCCGGGCTCGACACGCTGCTCGACCTTCACGGCCAGACGTTTTTCATCGATGAGATCGGACATTGGGTGAAGTTCGTTGTGCTACGAACCGAGATGACTGCGGAACGACCACACGGGCTGGGCTACTCGCTTACATTGCACGCTCCGGATGGCACTAGGCTTGTCGGTTTCGACAATGCGCACCCGGTGAGGGTGAAGCGAGGCCCCGGATTGCGGCGACGCAGGGAGAACGACCATCGGCACCGGATGCGAACAATTCGGCCGTATGAGTACAAAGACGCGTCTACGCTGCTCGAAGACTTCTGAAAGGAAGTCGACGCAGTTCTGAAGGAAAGGGGAGTGGTGCCATGAAGACATTGCAGATCGGAATTGCCGACTACGAGCGGATGAAAGCGCGCACGATCGCGATCGCTCGCGGAGAACACAAGCCGGCCAAGGGCGAGCCGACTGTCTGGTTCACGTCCATCGAGAGCTTTGCGAAAGTGCTGTCTCAACGCAATCGCGAGCTTCTGGTTCTGATTGCTCGGGAGAATCCGGACTCGCTCACGGAGCTGGCGGCACTCGCGGGCCGCAGCAAGTCGAATCTGTCTCGGACACTGAAGACAATGTCGCGCTACGGTATCGTGGAACTGGAGCAGGGACGGCGCGGCACGCTGGTACCGCGGGTTCCCTACAACCAGTTGAGACTGGACGTATCGCTGACCGCTCCGTCAAGGCCACCTGCTTGAACAACGTCAGCCCAAGACGGATGGTGGCGAATTCCAGTTCAAATTGGCACCTGTAGTTTCGAGGCGGAGGAATGCCGCTGTCAGTGCTAGCAGAATCGTCGGTGGACGGCATCGCTAGGCGCTGACCGTGCAGAACGCCCACGGGCGGACCTGGCTGGCGGTAGAGTAGTGCGCAAATTCCGCTCACGTGCCCAACCAATGCTCCCAGCTCATATACGAGCTTCCGGCAGTAGGCATTACATGTTGTTGCCATTCGCACTACCCTTTCCAGAGTTGCTTCGCCAGCCTGCTGGAGATAGTGCAGACAGATTCGTTCCTAGACTCGCCCTATCAGCATCTGGAGTTCGACCGCCACAATTGCAAGCGGCACGGGCAGGACGATGTGGCGAGGCCGACGGATGTGCCGGGTCGGTCGCGGGACGAGCAGTTGCTCCGCATTGACTCGGAGCTGTGACAAAGCGCTACCGCGGTTTGGGACCTGGCCCTTGCCTGCTCGGGTACTAGCTCCGGTGCTTGCAGCGGCGTGCTGGCAGCTGCTGGGCCGGCGCGGCCCATGTGAGCCGGCAAGAATGTGGCTCCGCCATTGCGGAACACGCTCGATCACAGTGTGCTGAATTTGGGGGCGTCGTTCGCCGCGCCCCCTCGCTCTACCGGAAACCTGTCGACGGAAGCTCCGGGATCTCAACCGATGAAGACTGTGCTCTTCGTCAGCGCCTGCAAGCGGCATCCGACCTGCTAGCCGAGATTTTGAGGCTTGCGATGGCGGCTAGCCGTCAGGTGATGGGTGGAAGCTCTGCTGTGACTGAGCGCCGGGTGGAGTCAGGGTACGATCTCGGCACCGTATGCTCCCTTGATGTCCCCGAGCTCCCATGTTCCGATGACCCCCACCGGGCCGTCGCTCTGCTTGCCCAGGAATTTGCCGGAAATCTGCCTCGTCCCTACGTAGCCCCTGCCGCTCCGGGTGCTGTCGGCGTAGCTGAGCTGAATCGCGGGCGATCCCGAAAATCCGAGGCCGGAAGTTGAGTCGATTTCCGCTGCCTGGCCGCTGAACACGATTTCTGACACAGCTGCTCCGCGGTACGCGAAAGGTTGTCCCGCGTTGTCGGCCAAGTTCAGGATGGCTGCTGAAACGCTCGATGCCGCAGCGGAACCGCCCCACTGGACTGTGACGACCATATCGCCGAAAAAGAATTGCGGCACGCCCGAACCGCGCTGCACGCCGCGGGTCTGGCCGGCATAGGTCGAGGTGAAGCCGGACGGGAAGTTCGGATCACGGGGGTGGTAGCCTGTCTGCCGGACCGTGCTGTATGCGAATATGTCCGAGTACTCGTCGGTTGCCGGTCTCTCGCCGATAGGGCCGGTCGCATATTCGCGGCCGATCTTCGCCCACGCGCCGAAGCGCGTGAAGCTCGAATGGCCGAACTGAACCTCCAGATCGTAGTCGCTGGCATCGAAGATGGCCGCGAAGTCGAGATCTGCCAATGCGCTCTCGCTTCCGAGCAGCCCTTCGAAAACCCCGCCGGTGGTTAGTGACTGCCGGAACTCGGCAGGTGATCGCAGGGCCGTCAGCACGTCCCCCAGGGCTGCCACGGCATCCCTGTCCTGCGCCCGTATGGAGTCGCCTTGCGGATAGTCCCGGCCGAGGGGTGCGTCGACCCTAGGGCCGAAGATGTTCTCTCGCAGCGCCCGGTTTGCATTACTCCACAGCGATGTGCGCAGGCTAACGCTGGTGTCCCCCACCTGCTCGACTACGTCCAGCACTCTGAGGTGCTGCCGAATCATTCGATCCGCGGCCGCGAAAAACCGCTCGCCCGAAGAAGTGATGCTTCCATTCCGCATCAGCGTATCCGCCGAGATCTGAATCTGGTCCCCGTCGGAGTCGAGAGCAGCGATCTCGATCTGTTGGCTGGCATCGGGCATGGCGATGAAGCTGGTCTGGGGATCGCCTGTATCCGGGATGACCGGCGGGGTGCCGCTTCTGATGGTCGAACGGCTCTCCGCGCCGAAGGCCCCGGAGAGGAGAATCGCGTCATCGTCTGTGAGTTCCCAAGTTCCGATCGCCGCCTGGCCGGCGTCACTCCCGGAACCAAGGAACCGCCCCCGCACTTGCGCATCCAAGGCTAGGGGTTGCAAGCTGCCAAAAAACGGGATGAGGTCGGCAATCGCCGCCGAACCTTCTGCGGATGAGAAAGATCCGTCGCTGACAGAGATCCTAGCGGCCGGCAGCAGGAGCGAATCGAGGTCATTCCCGCCGTAAATCCAAGGTGCGCCGTCGCTGTCTTCCAAGAACAAGACCCGGCCTGCGACCCGACGCGAGCGGAAGTCCACATCGAACTCAATCGGCCCTCGATAGATGCGGAAGTCCCCGCTGCCGCTTGCCGCAACGGTTTCGCCGCGATACGAGGCCGTTCCGCTACTGGGCAGTTGGATCGTTGGGGATCGATCCAATGGGCTGTAGGCGAATGTCCCCAGTCCTTCGGTTCCGCCCTGCAAGGACAGCGCCTCCTCGCCTTCGAGCCTTGCCGCTCGGAAGTAGGCCCCGAATCGCGTGTTGCCTGTCCAGCCAAACCCGAGTTCTTCCGAGCTTTCGGCAGCCGAGAAGATCTCCTCGACCCGTGCCTGTTCAACGCTGGCGTCCGAGAGTATGCCGTCGTCCAGGGCATCCTCGAGTTGCTCAACGCCGTCTAGCGCATCGAGGATCTCGTTAATATCGTCCAATACGTCATCACGATCAATCGTGGTGCCGTTCGACCTCTTCGGTGTGTCTTCATCCAACAAGGTGCCCGCAGAGTCAGGAAACAGCTGGTCGAGCCGCTCGCCGATCCGATCCCAGAGATCCTCGATATCTCCACCAAGGCCGCCCGTGGCCGCCGGCTCGTACAAGTCCAAGAGGACTTCCAGGCTGGTGAGCCAGCCATTGATATCGCTGCGAGCGTTGTCTGCGAACGTGCGCTGTTGGCGGACGGAACCCTCTGTGAAGAGCGTGTCGAGCGGATAAATTTTTCCTCCGACGCTCATGAACCCGCCCTCTAGCAGGCCGCTGCCTTCCGAGTCCACGAGCCGAGGCTGGACACCTATGAAGGTTTGGAGCGTGTCGAGCGTATTGCCTTCATCGTCAACAGGCCGAACACGCGAAGTTTCCGGCGGAGGCATTGCGCCCGACAGGGATACCATGCTCTCGAAACCATCCAAATCCAAGACGTATTCGATCGCGCCAACCATGATGGGATCACCGCTAGCAACCGCAGCGCCGTTGTAGGAGTAGGTGCCGTCCTCGAACCGGAGCACCGTTATGTTGCCTTGGCTGTTGGGCAGCAGGATCGAGATGGTAGCCACGATAGGGGCGGCGAACCATTCGTCCTCGGCCAAGAAGAGCCGGTACTGGTGGCCATTGGTGCCCGTGACTGAATGCCCGTTGCTGATCGGCATCCCGTCGAGGGCGTACGAGCTGTCCTCGAGCTGTGTCAGCGTGATCTCGCCGCCATGCAGTCCGAGCGGAACCACGATCATGTGATTTTGGGCTGAAGGCAGCCACGGTCTGCGGCTAGGCGAAGACAGACTGGAAGGACTAGAATGCGCGAGGGATCCCAGATCTCCGTGCGTCGTTCCGGGAAAGCTGAGCAGGGCACTCCAGTTGTTTCCGGCCGCGGTCAGGGGCACGGCTGATCCAATGCCGGGCACTAGCGCAGCGGAACGACTGGGCACAACCGAAATCGAGGGGCTGTCTGGGCCGAGACCGCCGTACAGGCCGATAGCCCTCCGATCCGGTGCGGCTGCAAGCGCGAACGCGTCGGTCGCCGCTAGGCCTAGATCTGGTGCGAGGTGCTGGTTCGGGTCGACCGCGGCAAGGGAGTTGGTAGAGATCCCTGCCACGCAAGTCGCTAGCAGCGCGACAAGGGGCCATCGCCGCTTCAGCCTGCTGATGGAGAGCCAAGTCGGTCCCGGTACAAGAAAATCGGTTTGCTCTTGCATGAGTTCTATTGTATAGAGCCTTTTATCGTTTGGAGCAATTTTGTGTTTGGAAGGGTGCCAGAAACGAGCAATGGGGCTGTCGCGAGCGGGAGACTTCTACCAGCAAGGTCGCAACTGGCGCTCGCCAGCGCTACGGCAGATCACAGCTTGCTGCCTGTCGCGGGGCCGGGCCGGGTCTCCGGCCAAGCCCCGGTAACGATCTGTCGGACCGTATCAGCCACGGTCTCTAAAATCATTTGGTAACGTGGTTGGCCCATCGCGCCTCGATGCGTACCTGCTCGAGCTCGGCCTGAACCGCTAGTTTGACAATCCCAAGAGCGGGTGCCTGCACTGCGCAACTGGCTGTGTCAGCACGCTGGCCCCTGCGCCGTCTACGCAACGACCGGGCGCTACCGCCACCTTGAGCGACGTCGGCTGGACGGCCATCCCCTGCGGCAGGCACCGCTGCTGGTTCCTAGCACTGCACCGCTTTGAGTACCTTGTTGAAACTCATCTGCTACGGAACCAAATCGGCTCCGAACACGCCTTGAATGGTCTTATCATCTGTGATTGCGACAGACCAATTGCCCACCACTGCAAGAGGACCGTCCGCACTCGCCCCTACGAATTGACCTGCATGTGTGCTCCCACTGGTTAGCGTCTCGTTTGTGCCGTCGCTGTATTCGATTAGTGTTCCTGACGCTGAAAGTGCTGTTGGGAGAGTGGTTGCTTCGTCGTCTACTGCCCCGTGCTGGAAGGCGATCAACGCGACATTCTTGCCATTGAACGTAAGCCTGGAACCCCCGCTGACGGGCGCGAGACCGGTAATTTCGGACTCGATCTGGCCCCCTGTTCCGGCCTCGCCCCAATTCACGACCAGCACGTACTGCCCATCGTACAGAGTGCCAGTGTTGGTTACCACTGCCATGGTTCGTCCTCTGTACTGTGCCTCGCCTCGGTGGGGCCTAATGGTGCTTAGTCGAAGCGAACTATATCCGTACCATCCCTCTGGCAAATTGGGGCTGCTTGTCTCGTCATCACTGGTGTGCGACCAAGCACCGAAGCGGGTGTATCTTGTGTTCCGTGATCTTACTCTTAACGTGTGCATGACTTGCTCATCTCCAGTACCTGATTGACCTGTTCTAGAAATTAATTTAGTCCCGTACAGCTGACGAAGCATGAATCCGGTTTGTGAGGTCTCGCCGTCATCTAGCGGGAAGGTGCTCGCCGCAATAGTCAAGGTATTATTTACAGTATTAATTGTCACGTCGGCTTGAGTTGCTAGTGGGTGCCCTACCGTCTCGCCATTGCTATCGGAACTTGGCAGCTGCACGCGCTGGTTGGAGCGGTACTCAGCGCCGTACGAACCGCTAATGCTGCCACCGCTATCAGCCACAGACCAGAGACCAAACACTTCTTGTCCCGAGTTGCCTACGAACTTCCCGGAAAAAGCCGTTCCCGTTGTTAGGCGGCCAGGGAATCTCGTGCCTGCCAAGCTCAGCTCCACATCATCATCATCGCCGGCAGTGAAGGCTGCTGTTGTCCTGACGGCGGGAGTACTGATTCCAGAGGCCTCCAGCTCAATCTGCTCGACATCCCTTCCCCTGAACGTCCACGGATCGTTGTCAGCTACGGACTCCAAGTCGGTGATCGTCGCGTCGACTTTGCCTATTCCGAACTGGATCATCAACTCGATCGCTCCATCGAAGATCTCTCCGCTGCCCGTATCGGCTGCAAACGTCCGCCCCGTATAGCGCGCAGTTCCCCGGACGTTCAGACCACCTAGGGGTGTGTCCTTCAGCGGGCTGTACGCGAACGCTCGCACAGTTGGCGGGGCAGCGCCAGCTATAGCAGCAGCCTGGGCTGTTTGGGCCGTAACATCTACGTTGACTCCATAGCGCGTGTTGTCGGTTGCCCCGAGAGCAATCGCGTCACCGGACGCTTCGTACATTTCTTTAGCGTTATCCTGATTGGCGTCAACACCAGTAACACTGAATTTGCCACCGGTTCCGAGTGCGTCCCTGAAATTCCGCTCGCTGCTCAGCGCCTCGATCAGATCCTCCAGATCTTCCAAGCGGTCTTCCTCGTCGATCCGCTCGGAAATTGGAGCGGATGGGTTCGTTGACCATGCATTGCCGCCATTAGTGACTATTTCGTTTAAAGCCTGTCTTATATTGACCCACTCGGAACTCAGCAGGATTTGGGCGACCGACTTGCCCGTTTCATCGTTGCGTTCCACCATGGGCCGGACTCTGTCGGCAATGTCTTGCAGCGTCTTCCTGGCCGCTTCCACGAATGTTTCGGACTGTACGACTCCGCTTCCTTCGTAGCGGCTATAGTTGACGTCCTCCCTGTCGTCTACTCCCGTACCCAGCAAGCCGGGGGCATCGGCCTTCCTTACGTCCGCCAAGAAGCTTCCTGCCATTGTGGTGATGAAGTCTTCCGGCAAAGCTTTTTCGATGTTGTCGACGGCGGTCACTGGGGAGCCGCCGCTGCCGCCCGAGCCGCCACTGCCACCGCCGCCGGAGGTAGTCGTGCCGGGATTCGTGGGCGGGAAGTAGATGCGGCTGGACCACTCGCCGTCGGCGGACAGGGTCAGCTCGTACTGCACGCCGCTCGCGCTGCGCACGACCGAGCCGTCGCGCACGCGGCGGCCGTTCTCGTCCTCGAAGCCGCCCTCCGACCGGCGGTAGAGGGTGATGAAGTCGCTGCGCCCCGCGCGCACGATCACGATCGGCCCGGCCACGGGCGAGGCGCTCCAGGTGCCGCCGGACAAGGTGAGTTCGTAGGTGGCGTCGCCGACCTCGATCTCGTCGCCGCTGACGACCGGCGTGCCCTCGTGCTCGTAGCTGCCGTCCTCGAGGCGCAGGATGGTGAGGGGAGTGTCCGAGCCGCGCACCGGGATGCTGACCGGCTGCGGCACGAACTCGCCGACCAGGCGGCCGCTGGCGACGGTGACGCGGTACTGGTTGCCGCCGACGGTGATGGTCTGCCCGCTGCGCACGGTGGCGCCGTCATGCCGGAAACCGCCGCTCTCCAGGCTGGTGACCTGGATGCTGGCGCCTTGCGTGCCGAGCGGCACGCGGATCGTCTCGGGCACGAACTCGGCGCTCCAGGCGCCGCCGGCAGACTCGCTGAAGCGGTACTGCAGGCCGTCGATGGCGCGCACCTGCCCGCTGGCCACGGGCTGGCCGTCGAAGGCGTAGCCGCCGCTCTCGACCTGCACCAGGGTGACCGTGCGGGCGCTCGCGCCCAGCCGCACGGTGACGGGCGGGCGGGGCAGGAACTCGGCCAGCCAGTCGCCGCCGACGGTCAGCGTCAGGCGGTAGCTGCGGCCGTCGGTGAGCGCCAGCGACTCGCCGCTGACGAAGGGCCGGCCCATGAAGGCGTAGCCGCCGGACTCGAGGCGCTGCAGGGTGACGGACTCGCCGCTGGCGCCCAGCGGCACGGTCTCCTCGGCGGGCACGTACTCGCCGGCCAGCCGGCCGCCGCCGGACTCGACCAGGCGGTAGCTGTTGCCGTTCTCGGCCCAAACGGCATTGACCTCAAGCACCGTGTCCCCGCGCAAGTAGGTGCCGTCTTCGGCGCGCGAGAGTTTGACGCTATTGCCGCTGTTGCCCAGTGGGACAGTGAATTCGGGGGCTTGGTACGCGGCGCTCCAAGTTCCGCTGGCGAGGGTGAGGACATATTCCCGGTCACCGGTACCGGTGACCGTGCCTCCGCTGCTAAAGGCATTGCCGTTGAGCGTGTAACCGCCGGACTGGGTAGTCATGAGGGTGACCTTACCACCGCTGGTTCCCAGTGTCACTTCAATCGACTGCGGCTGGAACGGCGGCGGCGGCGTGGGCGCTTCCGCGTCCCCGCCACAGGCTGCGGCAAACGCCAGCAGCATGACCACCAGAAACGTTGCAAGACTCGCTTGCTTCACATCTCGAAACATCTTCACTTCTCCTTGTGATGACTGAAACAGTATACCAACATGCTGACAATTGGTACTGTTATCCTAGCAAAAAATCCGCGACTTGTTGCAGTGTTCATACAACAATCGTCCAATTGCGTGGATCAAGTCCTACGGTTGGGTGCAGTCGGGGGGATCGCAATCCGATCCCATGCGTTTGATGGGACGGAGGCAGAGGGAAGGCTGGGGCCTTGCAGCCATGCAAACCCGCAGCCAAGAATCGGACACATCCAAGTTCTCTGCGATTCAGCAGAGGTGAACTCTGAGCGCAACTCAACTAATCATACACCCACGTCATATACACACGAAGTACAGCGCGGATTCGACCCCGAATGGGATCGCGCACCAGAAGACGGCATGTGCTTGTTCACTCGCCTCTTGAATACCAGCTGTAGATAGTCGGTCCGGACGTTGTCGAAGTTCTCACGGAAGACCGCCTCGAAAGAGTTGGCACCCTTACAACTGAGCGCTGGAACACCTGCATGAGCGAGAACTCCGCCTACAGCACCGACACTTTGTATTAGGACAGGCGTGGTCAGCCGCTCTTGGATACAGAGCGGAAGTGGCAGATGGGTCAGACACTTGCGCACCTGAGCGGTGATACTACCAGCGGACGCGAGTTGGCAGCAGGACTGTTGCAAATGCTCGCGGGCGACCACCTCTTTCGGTGCTTGGCATGCACGTTGCCGTTTGGGCCGAGAACGGCAACAGCTACCGGCTGGTCGAGTCCGGCGGCCGGCTGGCCGGCGAGTACGTGCCCGCCGAGGAGAGCGTGCCGCTGGGCGCCAGCGGCGAGTCCGTCACCCTGCTGCGCCTCGAGTCCGGCGGCTACTCCTTCCTCGGCCGGCCCTTCGTCAGCGGCGGCTCGCTGGCGCTGGCCGACGGCCGCAGCTACCGCCTGACGCTGACCGTCGGCGGCGACTGGCTGGCCGAGTTCCTGCCCCGCCCGCCCGTCACCGTGCGGCTGGGCGCGAGCGCCCGCACGGTCACCCTGGTGCAGGTCGAGAGCGGCGGCTACGCCTTCGACGGCCAGCCCGTGGCCAGCGGGCAGGTGCGCGCCGTCGACGGCCTGCGCTACCGCTTCAGCGAGTCTGCGGGCGGCGCCTGGAGCGCCGAGTTCGTGCCCGAGACGATCCGCGTGCCGCTCGGCACGCAAGGCGCCAGCATCCAGGTCACCAGCCTGGAGAGCGGCGGTTTCCGCTATGACGGAGCCACCGTCCGCAGCGGGCAGACCGTCACCGTCGGCGGCAACCAGTACCGCGTCACCGTCGCCAGCGGCCGCCTGGTCGGCGAGTTCGTGCCGCAGCCGGTCAGCATCCCGGTGCGCGGCTCGGACACTCCCGTCACCATCCTGCGCCTCGAGGACGGCAGCTACGAGCACGAGGGCACGCCGGTCGTCAGCGGCGACGAGATCGAGGTGGGCGACGCCACCTACGAACTCACCCTCTCCGGCGGCACCTGGAGCGCCTCGCCCGTGGCCGGGCCGATCGTCATCGTGCGCGCGGGGCGCAGCGACTTCATCACCCTCTACCGCCGGTCGGAGGGCGGCTTCGAGGACGAGAACGGCCGCCGCGTGCGCGACGGCTCGGTCGTGCGCAGCGCGAGCGGCGTGCAGTACGAGCTGACCCTCTCCGCCGCCGGCGAGTGGTCCAGCCGCATCTACTTCCCGCCCACGAATCCCGGCACGACCACCCCCGGCGGCGGGGGCAGTGGCGGCTCGGGCGGCAGCGGCGGCTCCCCGACGACCGCCGTCGACAACATCGAAGAGGCGCTCACGGAAACCTTCTTGAACGCAGTAAGAGATGCGCCTGTCCCTGGTTTACTGAAGGTCAACCAACCCGACAAGGAGGACGTCGACTACAGTCGCTACGAAGGAAGCGGAGTTGTGCAGTCCGAAACATTCGTGGAAGCGGCCAGGAAGACGCTGCAGGGCATTGCAGATAGAGTCCGGTCCTTGGTGGAACGCGGCGATGAGACAGGTAAGGTAGTCGCCCAAACCGTGTTACAGGCCGAGTGGAACAACATACGAAACAGTGCTCCAGGTGATTTAGGTGCTTTAGACACACTATTCACTAGTGGTGATCTCAATAGTGTGTGGCCAGAAATCATGCCATCTTCTTCTGAAGATATCGACGAGGAAAAGCGCTTGGAGGAACTGGAAGATTTGATCGAGGCGCTGAGCAGCGAGCGGAATTTCAGGGACGCACTTGGAACCGGTGGCGAATTCAGCGGCTTGGGCGGTGGTCAGGATGCTAAAGAGATGTACGAAGCGTCCAGCGGCGCAATTGCTCTGGGAGCGACTGACAACACGCGCTACGGAGTCGTCGTAGATCCAAGTGGCGCTACTCCAAAAGCCGAGTCGGTGGCCATGGCCAGTGCATCGTCGGTATCATCTGTCAAAGCGTTCGCGTACAGCCCGTTAGAGGAAGCATTGACAACCAGTCTCCCCAACAGAGGCACCGCTCAGTACAGAGGGAGGACGTTCGCTGCGAATACCCGCGGGGATGTCTACGATGGTGCGATCGAACTGATGATTCAGTTCGGATTAGACACGATTGAAGCGACGATCACCAACTTTGCTTCCGTGGCTGAGAACAATCCATGGAGGTACAACGGAAGGGATGTCGAGCAGATCGATTTGGATGACACCGGAATCAGCAACACGGGGTTTTCCGGTACCGGGAATGCCGAGCTAACTTTGTCAGGAACACGGTTCAAAAGTTCCGCAGGTAGCACCTTTTCCGGGAAGTTCGTAGGCAATGAAGGAGAGGAAGTGTTCGGCCTCTGGTCGGTCACAGGTGCTGACGGCATCTCGGGTTCATACGGTGCCGAGTACCACTCCACACAGAGAGTGGAACTGCCAAGTTCCGACAGCAATGGCCTGACGGTCGAGGAATTCATGAGTAGCGATGAAAGCATGATCAACGATGACATTTTAGCCTTTGTCGGAGCGAGCAGCTATCCAGAACCCTCTGAAAACAGATTCACCCTCCGTGAGCTGTACGGGGCGGCTAGACCTAAGACCGAAACAGCGACAACAAGCAATGGAGTCAAGCACACGTTAACGGTCAGATCACGGAAAACAATATTTACTCGGTTCGGTGCGTGGGCGTATACCACCTCAGAAGTCAATAACATTCCAGTAGTGGGTTGGTACAGGTATAGTTCTCTGCCTCCAACCACTGCTAGGCCAGTGAGAGTCGAGGCTGAGTACAGCGGCCGAACCGTGGCAACCGACAGCATGACGGGTGCTCTGTACGATGGCAAGTACGTGCTCGCAGTGGATTGGGCCGGCGATGGCCGCATCGAGTCCGCAATCACCGATCTCCGGGTTGCCGGTGGAAGTTCCCGGCTTGAGATTCAAGGAAACGATGTGCTTGCAATCGCATTTCAGCACAACACCGCGGATCTCACCATTCCAGCTCTTGCTAATGACAGCGATGCGCAGGTCGAATATACCAATACCAGCGTGCCAGCCCAGACGCCAAGCTCTGCTACGCATACGGGCCAGTTCTTGGGACAGCCGACCGGTGCTGACGGGCCGTTTGCTGTGATAGGCAACTGGAGTGTCACTGTAGGCCCCAAGATAGTCCGAGGCGTCTTCGGAGCGGATCTGGATCGGGATCCGTAGCGGATCGATGGCGGTGGGCAGTAATCTGGCTGCGTCATCCTCCCTCCGACCGGATGGCCGCGCAAGTCGCGATACTAGGGAAATTCGTAACTACTCACGCCCGGGCTGGAGTGGCCTTCTACGTCGAATCCATCCCCAATCGCAACAGCCCCCCAGCCGTCCTGCTCCGCCAGGCTTGGCGGGAGGGCCAGCGCATCCGTCGCAAGACCATCGCCAACCTCTCCCAACTCCCGCCCGAGACCATCCACGGCATCCGCACCGTCCTGCAAGGCGGTGTGGCCGTGCCCCGCCTCGACCAAGCCGTTACCATCCGCCGCTCCCTGCCCCACGGCCATGTCGCCGCTGTGCTCGCCCTCGCCCGCCAACTCCACTTCCCCCGCCTGCTGCAGCGCTCCCCCTCGCGCCAACGCAGCCTCGCCTTGGCCGCCATCTGCGCCCGCCTGCTGCAGCCCGACTCCAAGCTCGCCACCGCCCGCAGCCTCTGCCCCGCTTCCGCCGCCAACTCGCTCGGCAGCCTGCTCGCTCTCGGGCCCGTGGCGGGTAATGAACTGCTGGCCATGCTCGATTGGCTGCGCCAGCGCCAGCCTTGGATCCAACGCAGCCTCGCCCGCCGCCACCCTGGTCCTCTACGACGTCACCAGTTCCTACTGCGAAGGCCGCTGCTGTCCGCTGGCCGCCTTTGGTTACAACCGCGACCGCAAGCGTGGCAAGCGCCAGATCGTCTTCGGCCTGCTGTGCGCCCCGGACGGCTGCCCCGTGGCTGTCGAGGTGTTCGCCGGCAACAGCGCCGATCCGACCACCGTGAGCGCCCCAGTGCAGACCATCCGCAAGCAGTTCGGCGTGCAGCAGGTCGCGCTGGTTGGCGAGCGCGGCATGCTGACCACGGCGCGCCTGCGCGCCGACCTCGAGCCGGCCAGCCTGGATTGGATCTCGGCCCTCACTAGCAGCGCCCTGCAGCAGTTGCTCAAAGTGCCCGAACCGGATGCCGAGCAGGCCGGGGCCACGCCTGAAGCGCCGCTCCAGCCGGGCCAGTTGGTGTCCGATCAAGTGGCTGAGATTCACAGCCCGGAATTCCCCGGCGAGCGCCTGCTGGTGTGCCTGAACCCGCGCCTGCGAGAGCAGCGCGCCCGCAAGCGAGAGGAGTTGCTACAGGCCACCGAGCAACTCTTGCAAGAGCTGGCCGCCAAGGTGCGGCGGGGGCGCAAGCCGTGGCACGAAGAGGCCGCGATCCAGCGCCGCATCGGCCGCGATGCGAATCGCTACAAGGTGGCGAAGCATTTCGAGATCACCGTGCAAGAACACGTGCTGCACTGGTCACGACGGCCAGAGCGCATTGCCGCCGAGGCCCAGTTGGATGGCGTGTACGTGGTGCGCACGAGCTTGCCTGCGGACGCCCTCGGGGCACACGAAGCGGTGGCGGCCTATAAGAGTCTGGCGCAGGTGGAGCGCGCCTTCCGCTCGTTGCAAACAACCCGCTTGGCGGTGCGCCCATTCTACGTCTACAGCGCCGAGCATGTGCGCGGGCATGTCTTTCTGTGCATGTTGGCTTACTACTTGGAATGGCACTTGCGACGCAAACTGGCACCGTTGTTGTTGGAAGACAGCGAGCGCGAGGCAGCTCGCGCACAGCGCGACTCGCCGGTGGAAGCGGCGCAGGTGTCGCCTGCGGCCCGGGCCAAGGCCGCCAGCAAGCGGACTCCGGAAGGCTTGCCGGTGCAGGGCCTGCCGAGTCTGCTCGCACATCTGGGAACACTGACGCTCAACCACGTCACGCTCGGCAAGGACGAGCAGCACGAGTTTCCGCTGCTCGCCCAGCCGACGGCCTTGCAAGCCAGTCGCGCCCCCGGGCGGGGCCCGGATCATTCGGTTGGAAACACGTGGCTTGGCGTAGAATCAGAGCGGAGGGTTCCGGCAGTCAAGCCCCGTAATTTCATTGGTGCAGTATTTGCCCCAAAGCCAGTCTGGGTCCGGGCGAGCGATCATTCACTAGCGAGGTTTCTTCGGAAGCACTCCTCAACACCAGCATTGCAGAGCAATTGCCAACCCGGGCCGGGGCCTTCCGTGTGTGAGACAGGAGCAGCAGGAGGGAGATATGGCAAGAGAGCAGCCGGAGCGGGACCTGCCGGTGCAGCGCCCGCAGGTGGCGGGGGTGGACCTCGGCAGCCGCGAGCACTGGGCCTGCGGGCCGCCACGTGCGGACGGCAGGCCCAACGTGCGCACGTTCGGCACGACCACCGCGCAGTTGGACGCGTTGGCGGACTGGCTGGCGGCCGAAGGCGTGGAATCGGTGGCGCTGGAGAGCACGTATGTGTACTGGATCCCATTGCACGAGTTGCTGGAGGAGCGCGGTTTCGAGGTGTTGCTGGTCAATGCGCGGCAGTTGAAGAACGTGCCGGGGCGCAAGACCGACATGCTGGACTGCCAGTGGCTACAGCGGCTGCACAGTTGCGGCCTGCTGCGGGGCTCGTTCCGGCCGCCCGAGACGGTGACGCAGCTGCGGGCGCTGCACCGGCAGTGGCAGAGCTTGGTGGCGGAGCGCACGCGCTGCGTGCAATGGATGCAGCGGGCGCTGGATCAGATGAACGTGCAGGTGCATCGGGCGGTGACGGATCTGACGGGGCAGACAGGCATGGCGATCGTGCGTGCGATCGTGGCGGGGCAGCGCGATGCGGAGCAGTTGGCGCAGTTGCGCTCGGGGCGCTGCAAGCACACGGAGGAGCAGTTCGTGGAGTACCTGAGCGGCAACTGGCGGGAGGAGCACCTGTTCAACCTGCGCAGTGCGCTGCGGCTGTACGACGCGGTGCAGGCCGAGATGGACGGTTACGAGCAGAAGCTGCAAGAGGATCTGCAGCAGCAGGCGGGCGAGGAATGCAGCGCGGAGGAGTGTCCGCGGCACCCGAACGCGGCCAAGGAGAAAGCCATCCGAAGGCGGGGTGAGCAGCCGCTGCGGACGGCGCTGTACCGCTACGCGAGCGTGGATCTGACGCGCATCGACGGGATTAGCGCGGGGGCGGCGCGCACGATCCTGACCGAGGTGGGGACGGATCTGGGGTCGTTTCCGAGCGAGCGGCATTTCACGAGCTGGCTGGGCCTGGCGCCGCGGCACGCGGTATCGGGCGGGCAGCAGTTGGCGGGCAAGCGGCAGCGCGGGCTGGGAGCGACGCGCACGTCGAACGCGCTGCGCATGGCGGCGACGGCGCTGATCCGGTCCAAGTCGGCGCTGGGGGCGGCGCTGCGCCGCAAGGCGCGGCACAAGGGGATGAAGACGGCGGTGTTCGCCACCGCCCGCAAGCTGGCGGTGTTGGTATACCGCATGCTGCGCTTCGGCCAGGACTACGTTGACGAGGGCGAGGCGGCCTACGAGCAGCGCCATCGCCAACGGACCTTGGCCTACCTCAAAACGACAGCTAAGGATCTCGGCTACCAGCTGCTTCCCGACACTGCACAAACTGCTTCCCGGGACGCTGTGGGGGCAGGGGCGGGCTAGGGTGTTTCACACCAGCCAGTCGCGCCCCCGGGCGGGGCCCGGATCATTCGGTTGGAAACACGTGGCTTGGCGTAGAATCAGAGCGGAGGGTTCCGGCAGTCAAGCCCCGTAATTTCATTGGTGCAGTATTTGCCCCAAAGCCAGTCTGGGTCCGGGCGAGCGATCATTCACTAGCGAGGTTTCTTCGGAAGCACTCCTCAACACCAGCATTGCAGAGCAATTGCCAACCCGGGCCGGGGCCTTCCGTGTGTGAGACAGGAGCAGCAGGAGGGAGATATGGCAAGAGAGCAGCCGGAGCGGGACCTGCCGGTGCAGCGCCCGCAGGTGGCGGGGGTGGACCTCGGCAGCCGCGAGCACTGGGCCTGCGGGCCGCCACGTGCGGACGGCAGGCCCAACGTGCGCACGTTCGGCACGACCACCGCGCAGTTGGACGCGTTGGCGGACTGGCTGGCGGCCGAAGGCGTGGAATCGGTGGCGCTGGAGAGCACGTATGTGTACTGGATCCCATTGCACGAGTTGCTGGAGGAGCGCGGTTTCGAGGTGTTGCTGGTCAATGCGCGGCAGTTGAAGAACGTGCCGGGGCGCAAGACCGACATGCTGGACTGCCAGTGGCTACAGCGGCTGCACAGTTGCGGCCTGCTGCGGGGCTCGTTCCGGCCGCCCGAGACGGTGACGCAGCTGCGGGCGCTGCACCGGCAGTGGCAGAGCTTGGTGGCGGAGCGCACGCGCTGCGTGCAATGGATGCAGCGGGCGTTGGATCAGATGAACGTGCAGGTGCATCGGGCGGTGACGGATCTGACGGGGCAGACAGGCATGGCGATCGTGCGTGCGATCGTGGCGGGGCAGCGCGATGCGGAGCAGTTGGCGCAGTTGCGCTCGGGGCGCTGCAAGCACACGGAGGAGCAGTTCGTGGAGTACCTGAGCGGCAACTGGCGGGAGGAGCACCTGTTCAACCTGCGCAGTGCGCTGCGGCTGTACGACGCGGTGCAGGCCGAGATGGACGGTTACGAGCAGAAGCTGCAAGAGGATCTGCAGCAGCAGGCGGGCGAGGAATGCAGCGCGGAGGAGTGTCCGCGGCACCCGAACGCGGCCAAGGAGAAAGCCATCCGAAGGCGGGGTGAGCAGCCGCTGCGGACGGCGCTGTACCGCTACGCGAGCGTGGATCTGACGCGCATCGACGGGATTAGCGCGGGGGCGGCGCGCACGATCCTGACCGAGGTGGGGACGGATCTGGGGTCGTTTCCGAGCGAGCGGCATTTCACGAGCTGGCTGGGCCTGGCGCCGCGGCACGCGGTATCGGGCGGGCAGCAGTTGGCGGGCAAGCGGCAGCGCGGGCTGGGAGCGACGCGCACGTCGAACGCGCTGCGCATGGCGGCGACGGCGCTGATCCGGTCCAAGTCGGCGCTGGGGGCGGCGCTGCGCCGCAAGGCGCGGCACAAGGGGATGAAGACGGCGGTGTTCGCCACCGCCCGCAAGCTGGCGGTGTTGGTATACCGCATGCTGCGCTTCGGCCAGGACTACGTTGACGAGGGCGAGGCGGCCTACGAGCAGCGCCATCGCCAACGGACCTTGGCCTACCTCAAAACGACAGCTAAGGATCTCGGCTACCAGCTGCTTCCCGACACTGCACAAACTGCTTCCCGGGACGCTGTGGGGGCAGGGGCGGGCTAGGGTGTTTCACACCAGATTGAGATGCAAAACCATCCTCCCATGGTTCTCACATCCCCGCGCGAGCCCCCTTCAGGCTCATTTCCCGTTGGAAACAATCCCGCCCGTCAGGCTCATTTGGCATTGGAAGAGGCTGCCGATCCAAGAGGGCCGCAGCGTGTGTTATAGTAAGTGATTCCGTCGAGTTTCGCCCGGGTGAGCGACACCGGCGCAATCTATGAGTGCAACACGAAACCGCGCCGGCCTAGGCTTCGCCCTTGCCGGCGCCGCCGTTCTGGCTTGGCATTTGAGGCTGCTTCCAGCCGCGACGGCGGATGACGAGCCCCGGCTCCTCGCGGCGTCGTTCGAGCAGACCGCCAAGCCGTTCCTAGACCGCAACTGCATCGTCTGCCATAACGAAAACACGGCCATGTCCGGCATACGTCTGGACCAACTCGACGCCGCGCTGGAAGACCGCCACCTGCGACTGTGGGAGATCGTCAAGCAGAAGGTGGCCGACGAGTCCATGCCTCCACAGGGCGCCCCCCAGCCCACGGCAGCCGAACGACAGACCATGGACGCCTGGATCGAGCGGGCCTTGGACGTGGCGCGGTCCCAGCCCGTGCCGAAGAACGGTGTCGTGCGCAGGCTGACGGTAGCGCAGTACCGCAACACCCTGCGCGACCTGCTGTACCTGCAAGACGACATCACCGACACGCTCCCGCCTGACGCAATTTCCAAGGACGGCTTCGTGAACAACACCTCGACACTGGAGCTTTCCCCCTTGCTGATGGAGGCCTACCTGAACATTGCGGACGAGGCCTTGAGCCGCGCCATCGTGGATCCGGGCTCGAAGCCGGCGATCCAGAGCGTGCGGATGGAACTGGGAGCCGGGATTAATCCCGAGCCGCTCGAGGAGGATCTGATCCTCGGCGCGAAAAGCATGCTGCTGGCCACGCCCGATTACGTGGTCAGCGAGCCCGCTCCGCGCAAGGCGTTCGCATTCGACCATCGGCGCATGCGGACAAGCTACCGCTTCAACGAAGGCTACCGGGGCAACGCGACCGTGCGCGGCTGGCGCGAATTCGACAGCATCTACCATTCCGTGTTCGCCTGCATGCGCGGCAGCACCGGCTATCCCAAGGGCTTGCCGTACAGTGTCGTCCCCGAGGGCCTGCTGCTGCGCCCGGCGATTCCCAATGACGAGTTGTTCCGCGAGGACGGCACCTTCGGGCCAAAGGCCAACTTCAAGATCTCGCTGCGGGAACTGCCCGACCACGGAAAGTTTCGCGTGACCGTGACCGCGGCGAAATACGACGACGGCCTGGTGCTCGACCCAGGGCATCCCGCCCAGCCCCGAGAGGGTGCCCCGGGCGCAGTCAGCCTTGATCCGCGCAAGGACAAAGCCGTGCATCTGGAGCGCGGGGGCATCTACCAAGTCGACATCTACGAGGTGCCCGCAAGCCAGCCGCCTCCGGCGGCGGACTGGTCGCAGGTCGAGCGGGGCCTCGCCGGAGCATGGACACTGGACGGCGATGAGCCGATCGCAGTAGGCGACAACGCGAGATTTGTCAAATCCCCGTTCGGGCGGGCGCTCTTGCTGGGTGGAGAGGAGTACGAGAGCGGGGCGAGGATCCGCCAGAGCGAGGGCCTGAGCGTCGGCACGTCCGACTTCACTGTGACGGCGTGGATTCAGCCCAAGCTGAAACAGCGGGCAGGCATCGTCGCGCGCGGGGCCGGCCAGCACACGCACGGCTGGTTTCTCGAGATACCGGACAACAAGGGCTCGCTGCGCCTCGAGACAACCGGACCGGACAACCAGGCCAACGGCGTGGTCAAGTCCCCGCCCGGCGTGGTGAGGGCCAAGGCTTGGCAACATGTCGCCGCCGTCGTGCGGCGCGGCGCGGACGAGGCCATGCTGTACGTGAATGGCTACGCCGTGGCGCGAGGAATGGTCGCGGCAGCCGATTTGGACAACCCGGAAATCGACCTTCATATCGGCCAAGTCCCGGAGCAGGGGCCTTTCCAAGGCCAGATCGACGAGGTGCGGCTATACCGCAGGGCGCTCTCCGAGTCCGAATTGCAAGCCTTGGTGGAACCCGGCAGGCAGTTTGTCGCGCCGCCTCCCGAGGAAGGGCCGCAGGAAGTAACGCTCACGCTGGGCGGCCGCCAGTTCGCGAGCCCCTTGGTACAGCCGGCATTCCTGGCGGCGAGGTTGGAGCCGGGCCCGCTGGCCGTCAGCGCCCATGCCAGTGGTGTCCGGGGCCTGCAAAAAATTGTCCTCACACCGCTGGAAGCGGACCATGCCCTTGCGCGGAGTTTCCAAGCGTTCGAAAAGCGTGTTCCGAGGCTCGGCGTCTACCTCGGTCTCCGGCGCGATT
Organism: Bryobacterales bacterium; assembly: GCA_965219605.1. Lineage (GTDB taxonomy): Bacteria > Acidobacteriota > Terriglobia > Bryobacterales > UBA6623 > VXMF01. The sequence continues at coordinate 190,885 of CBDCOC010000002.1, forward strand.
GCGGCAGCACGCTGGCTCCGGTCGGCCCTCCGCAGACCGTGCCGGGGAGTAGCCTGCAGCGATATGTCTTCGAGGGTGCGATCCGGGACTTCCCAAGCCCCGACGTGGAGAAGGACAACATCAACTATCTCGCCGGCATCCGCGAAATCGGCGTCCGCAGCGAATACACCGACGGGCGCGACATGCCCCGCCTGCTAGTCCGCTCCGTGCAGTTCGAAGGGCCGTTCTACGAGCAATGGCCGCCCGCGCCGCACCGCGGCATCTTCGTGGACTTCGATCGCAAGGACGACCCCCACGCCTATGCGCGCCACATCATCTCCGCTTTCGCGGGCCGGGCCTACCGGCGCCCGGTGTCCGAGCCGGAACTGTCGGCACTGCTGGCCGTCTACCAATCCTCGCTGGCGGAGTCGGGCCAGTTCCGCCAGAGTATCAAGGACGCCTTGCAGGTCGCCCTGACGTCCCCGCAGTTCCTGTTCCTGGTCGAGCGCAGCAACACTCCCGAGCCGGAGGAGCTAGAAGGCCACGAACTCGCATCGAAGCTTTCGTTCTTCCTGTGGAACTCCCCTCCGGATCGCGAACTCATGGAGCTGGCGGCCAGCGGCAAGTTGCGCGCCGCGGTCGGCGATCAGGTCGCTCGCATGACCGAGCACGAACGCTTTTCGAACTTCGCGGAGGAGTTCGGGGCGCAGTGGTTGAGCCTCGACAAGTTCGACGTGCTCGAACCGGACCGGGAACGCTTCCCGGCCCTCACGCGCGCCACGCGCAAGCAGCTACGGCGCGAGCCGATCGAGTTGCTGCGGCACCTGTTCCGCAACAACCTCCCGGCGAAACATCTGATCGCGTCCGACTACATCGTCGCCAACGAGGTCGTCGCCAGCTATTACGGCCTGGGCGAGCGCAGCGAGAGCGGCTTGGAGTTCGCTCCGATCCCCCATGGCCGGCCCGAGCTGGGAGGCTTGCTGGGCCAAGCCGCGATCATGGCCGGCCTGTCTGACGGGCGCGAGTCGAACCCGGTCAAGCGCGGGGCCTGGCTGGCGCGCAAGATTATTGCCGAGCCGCCCGACGACCCGCCGCCGAACGTGCCCGAACTCAACGAGACCACGGAGGGCCTGCCGCTGCGCCAGCGGCTCGAGCGGCACCGCAGCCAGCCCGGCTGCGTGCAGTGCCACTTGAAGATCGACCCGTGGGGTGTGGCGCTCGAGGAGTTCGATGCCGGCGGGCGGCTCAAGCTCGAACCGGTGGACGCCCGCTCGATGCTGCCGGACAGCACCGAGGTGGCCGGCGTGAACGACCTGAGGCGCTACCTGGGCGAGGATCGCATCGACCAAGTCGCTTTCAGCGTCCTGAAGCACTTGCTGACCTACGCCAACGGCCGCGATCTCGCCTATAATGAAATTCGCTACCTGCAGGAGGACAGCTTGGCGCTCAAGCAGGGCGGCTACAGGATGCAGGACATGCTCCGGTACGTCGCCACCAGCAAGATCTTCCTGGAAAAGTAGGGTAGCCGCAGAGAGGCTGAAATGACCGCATCCCGCAAGCTTGATAGAAGAGCATTCCTGCACGGCCTTGGAGGGGCGTCGCTGGCCCTGCCGGTCCTGGACGCCATGGGAGCCGAGGTGTCCGGGCAGATCCCGCGCCGCTTCTGCGCCTTGTACACCGCCAACGGCATGGCACTGCCGCGCGCCGAGCACGGCATCGACGAGTGGAGTTGGTTCCCGACGGCCGAGCGTGACGGGCAGTTCGTGTTCGGCCGCTCGACCGAGCCGCTGAGCGATTTCCGGCACAAGCTGAGCTTCATGGGGGGGCTGTACCATCCCAGCGGCCCGAAGGCCGACCCGCATACTTGCTCGGACATGTGGCTGACCGGCGCGCCGCTGCACAACCCCAAGCCGGGCACTTACAACACCGCCGCCTTGGACCAAGTGGTGGCGCAGCACACGAAGCAGTACTGCCGGCAGCCCTCGCTGGTGCTTTCGATCGACGCCGGCACGGGCTATCTCTCGCGCACGGGCACGATCTCCTACAACCTCGAGGGGCGCCCGATTCCGGCCGAGAACAATCCCCGCCGTGTCTTCGACCGCCTGTTCCGGGGAGACCGCGATTCGATGGAATCGCAACGGGCGCACCTCCAGCAGCGCATCAAGCTGGTCGACGCGGTGGCCGACAGCGCCCGCTCGCTCGACCGCCAGCTGGGACGGTCCGACCGCCAGACGATGGACCAGTACCTGACCTCGCTGAACGAGCTCGAGGCGCGCATGATAGCGTCCGAGCGCTGGATCGACATCCCGCTCAAGCCGCAGGATTACTCGCATCTGAACCTAGACGCCACCTCGCAGGGCGAGCCGGCCGAGTTCTACCGGACCATGTTCGACCTGATCGCGCTGGCCTTGGACGCAGACATCACGCGCTCCGTGGCGTTCATGCTCAATCGCGAAGATGGCATGGGGGTCAGCGACACGTTCCCCCTCAAGCTCGGCCTGTCGGCCACGCACCACAAGCTGTCCCACGCACAGGACAAGGACGGCCAGTGGCAGTTCGCGCAGTACGACCATTTCCTCAGCCAGCAGCTCGCCCACTTCTTCCGCCGGATGGACAGCTACCGGGACCGCGAGGGGACCGTGCTGGACAACACCGTCGTGCTGTACGGCAGCGGGGCGAGCACGACCCACACGTCGCGCAATCTGCCGACACTGCTCGCCGGCGGCGCGAACATGGGCTTGCGGCACGGAACCTACTGGCGCGACGGCGAGACCCGCATGTCGAACATGTACCTGAGCCTGCTGCACTCCATGGGGATCGGCGTGGAGTCGTTTGCCGACAGCAGTTCCACGCTGAGCGACTCGATCTTCAGCCGGATCTAGCGGCCGGTCCGGCGCGGCACATACGGGCAAGAGCCTGTCGCCGTGCCGGCCTCGAATGCGGACCGAGTCTGGCACGGCATGTGGCGAGCGATCCGCAGCTCGAGGGCATCACGCATGGATCGACGTAGCAGCCCGCGGCTCCCGCCGTCCGTTCCAAAGCAGCGTACAGGCCGCTCGCTGCTCTGCCGCATGTCCTGCTTGGCGGCGCTCCTGGCCTGCACCGGGCCGGTTCTGCCGGGACAGGCGGAGCGCAACAGGCTGGGCTTGCCGAACCCGCCCAAGCAGGACATCCCGTACTTGATCCATGGCGGCGACATCCGCGAGCTGGAGCAGGTCGACGCGACGGAGGAGGCGGCCAAGAACCAGTCCCTCTACTGGATCGCCGGCCCGGCGGCGGCGGCCCGCACGCCGCTTGCGGCTCCCGAGTTCCTGTTCGACTCGCAGCAGATCGACCCCCGCGATCTGAGCCTGTTCCGGTTCGAGACCAAGAACGGCCGTCGCGAACTCCTCTACCGCAAGAAGAAAAAGGTGGTGGCCAAGCCCTACTTCCTGAACTTGGAGGGGGTGGCAGGGCACGTGGTCCGGATTCGGATCAACGCCAGCCTGGCTCCGGGCGAGTACGGCCTCACTCCCGACGGCCGAAACATCGTCTTCACGTTCGCGGTGTTCTAGGCGCGCGGGCCTGCGCAGAGCGGCACGGGCCGCTAGCAGCGGAGCTGGGCGATCTCGTCCTTCAAGTAGGCGATCGACTCGGCAACGATCGTTTCCGCGCCGGGCGAGAAGTCGAACACTTCCATCGACACCCAGCCTTGGAAGCCGCGCTCCGCAGCCGCTTGCAGCACGGGCTTGAAGTCGTAGCCGCCATCCCTGCGCGGATGGCTGCCATCCAGTTCGTTGACGTGGATGTGGCGGATCTTCGACCAGTGCTTCGCAACCAGCGCGGCATGGGGTTGATCTTCCTCGACCGCATTGTGCGAATCGAACATGGTCTGGACCATGGCACTGTCGATCTCATCGACAATCTCCGCGGCGCGATCCAAGGAGGTGATGACATCGCACTGATCCGTCGGCAGCGCCTCAACGCAGAGCGTCACGCCCGCAGCCTCGAGATCCGGGACGATCGCGCGCACGCCTTCGATGAAATTCGCCTCGGCCTGCGCCCGCGTCAGCCCTCCGGTCGCGCACCGCTGCATTGGCGAGCCGAACACCATGACGCCGCCCGTGCCGCTCTCCGGACGCAGATCCGCGCACAGCTCTACAAGCCCGCGCACATACTCCCAGCTGCGCCGCCGCACGGTCTCATCCGGCGTGGTCACGTGCAGTCCCTCCGGGCCGACCGTCAGCCAGTGCAGGCCAACGAATCGGAGTCCCTCGGACACGATGATGTCACGAACCTCTCGCCGCCGCCCGGCAGGCAGCCTCGTGGCGTCCTGCATCAGCGTGAACGGGGCAATCTCAATGCCGGCCCATCCCGCGCGGCGCAGGGAGCGGCATGAATCCGCGAAATCGGCCTGTCCGTAGAGTTCGTTGCAAACCGAGAGCTTGAAGCCTCTTGCTGTTGCGCTTACCACCTGTACAACTGTACAGCAAGGCCGCTTGCAAGGGATCTGCCGCAGCTTACGACCGTCGATCCGCCCGCGCTGCCTGCAGCGGGCAGCGCGGCGACGCCCCGTCGCGGCGCGAGACCTCCCCGGCACACACTCCCGTGCATGCTACGCGCTGCCGCCGGGCAGGGCAGCCCCGGAATCCGGGGGGCATGCCGCGAATCTGCCGAGCGGCGAATTATCCAGGCCAACGCCGCTAGCGGAGGCTATGCAACAATACCCCCTTAGGGGAAGCGTCGATGCAATCCGGCATCACCCGCAGGAATTTCAGCCGCCTCGCGCTCGGAGCGGGGGCGGGCATCGCCGCAACCGGCCCGCTCGCAAGCCATGAGATGATCAACTCGAAGTTCGCCGGAGTCACCATCGGCGTGCAGAGTTACAGTTTTCGCGATCGCCCGCTGGACGATGCCATCGCGGCGATGAAGCAAATCGGCATTGGCTCTTGCGAGCTATGGAGCGGCCACGCAGAGCCCCTGCGCGAATTCCGCAAGGAGCCCGCGAAGTTGCGCGCCTTCCGCCTCGAGACCCCGCTGCGCCACTATGAAGGGATCGGCGAGAGCTTCCACGCGGCCGGGATCGCCCTGTCCGCGTTCAACTACAGCTTCCGCGACCACTTCACCGACGAAGAGATCGCGCGAGGCTTCGAGATGGCCAAGGCGCTGGGCGCCGAGGTGATCACAGCGTCCGGCACGATCAGCGTCGCCGGGCGAGTCAATGAGCAGGCCGAGCGCTACGGCATGCGGGTGGGCATGCACAACCATTCCCGCATCCGGGACAACGAGTACGCCACTCCCGCCGATTTCGACGCCGCGGCCAGCGGTAACAGCCACATTGCGGTCAATCTGGACATCGGCCACTTCGCCGCCGCCGGATTCGACCCGGTCGACTATGTCCGGCGCCATCACGCGCAGATCGTCGCCCTGCACCTCAAGGACCGCAAGGGCAACCAAGGCGAGAACGTTCCATTCGGGGAAGGAGACACCCCGATCCGCGAGGTGCTCGCATTGTTGCGCGACGAAGGCTACGACATCCCGGCCAACATCGAGTACGAGTACAAGGGCGACAACACCGTAGAGGAAGTCAAGAAGTGCTTCACGTACTGCAAGCAATCCTTGGTTTCCTAGCCCGGCCGGCCGCTTCCCGCGCAAGGCCGGCAGCGTCGTGCAGGAGGCGCGCGCTCGACACGGGGCGCGCGCGGTAAACACCGGCTATGGACGTCGCCGCCATCCTTCCGGCTGCCGGGCACGGCACTCGCATGGGCAAGGATCTGTCGCAGCACTACGGCAGCGACCGCAAGCAGTTCATGAAGCTGGGCGGCGTGCCCATTCTTGCCCTGACGGTGCGCAAGTTCCTCAGCGTCAGCCGGGTCAAGGAGATCTTGGTCGCAGTCCCGGCAGGCAGCGAAGCGGACGTGCGGTCCATGCTGGACGACACAGGCGAGGCGTCCCGCGTGCGCGTGCTGCCAGGCGGGCGCAACCGCCAAGAATCAGTCCGGCGCTGCCTTGACGAGGTGTCGGACGGCATCCGACTCGTGGCCGTGCATGATGGCGTCCGCCCGTTCATTCCGGTCAGCCTGATCGAAGAAGCGCTCGACGAAGCGGCGCAGCGGGGCGCCGTGATCCTCGGCATGCCCGCCGAGGAGACCGTCAAGCAGATCAGCCTGCAGGTCGTGCGCTCCACACTGCCGCGCGAGCGGATCATGCTGGCGCAAACCCCCCAAGTGTTCGCCGTCGATCTGCTCAGGCGGGCCTTCAGCCAAGCGCGCCTGGATGGCTTCACAGGCACCGATGAGGCCAGCTTGGTGGAGCACATCAACGAAGACGTGTACGTGCTGCGGGGCAGCGAGCGCAACATCAAGATCACCCGCCCGCACCACCTTTCCATCGCACAGTTCTACTTTGACGAAGAAAACCGTGAATCCTCCCTCATTCCCCGGCAGTAAGCCGAGCGAGACGCGCGTCGGCATCGGATACGACTGCCATCGGCTCGCAGCAGGACGCAAACTGATCCTCGGCGGCGTGGAAATCGCTGCCGAGAAGGGTCTGCTCGGGCACTCGGACGCCGACATACTGCTGCACGCGATCACCGATGCGCTGCTTGGCGCGGCAACGCAAGGCGATATCGGGGAACTGTTCCCCCCCACGGATCCGCAATGGGAGGCGGCTGACAGCAGCGTTTTCGTGCGCCATGCGTCAGAGCTGCTGACCGGCTACGGCTGGAAAGTGGTCAACATCGATGCCGTCGTAATCCTGGAAAGGCCCAAGCTGCTGCCGCATCGCGACCGCATCCGCGACAATATCGCATCCCTGCTGGGAATCGAGACCTCGGCAGTCGGCCTGAAGGCCAAGACCGGCGAGGGCGTCGGGCCGGTCGGCACCGGCGAACTGGCCGAAGCGCAAGCAGTCGTGCTGATCGCGCGCCAAAAAACACCGAAGCTCATGTAGGCAGCGGCCATTCGCGGCGCTCGATCGGGCTCTTCCCCGCCCCTTGCCCGCTTGGCGGCATTGCGGCAAGGGCGGAATCCCAGCCCGGCCCCCCCCCTTCCTTGTAGGATGGATCGTAGCGTGGCGGCGCAATCATCCCGCCGCGCGCAGGCCCGTATCCCGGCCGCAGTTCACACAGGCCAGCATGAAACTCCTGCTAGCAATCGCGCTGGGCGGGGCCGTCGGGGCACTCGCCCGGTTCTCCTGCACGAACATGTTCGCCAAGGCGCTCGGAGCGGGATTCCCGTACGGCACGCTGTTTGTCAACGTGGCCGGTTCCTTCGCCATGGCCGTGGTCGTCGAACTGCTCGCGGCCAAACTCAGCGCTCACTCAGAGTTACGGGCCTTCCTCGCAGTCGGGCTGCTCGGCTCGTTCACCACGTTCTCAAGCTTTTCCCACGAGGTCGCCGCGCTCTACGAACGGGGCCACATGCTGGCCGCGGGCGGCTATATCGGAGCCTCGCTCAGCATGTCGCTGATCGCCCTGTTCTCCGGCCTCTGGGTCACGCGGGCCATCTTGGCTTGAACCGGCGGGCGGATGCTCTCGCCCCCGCGCCGCGCGTCAAGCTGCGCCGATCGCTAGGGCCGAGGCAGCAGCGTCCGCCGGGCAGCATATAATGAGCCCTTGCTGGCAGCGATGGCGCTTCCTGCGGAGGCACCTGCGGCCAGCGCGCGGTGCCATTGCTTCGGCAACAGTGCCTGCGGCCTAGGCAGCGCTGCTCGCAGCGGCCTCTCGGGAGGAAATCTGGCTACCAGTGGATTGCGCGGACTGCCGCGCATCGCTCCGAGCGTGAAAAGGGCTGCCCGCCGGGCAGCATCCGCCGCCGCGCTGCCGTCGTTCGAAGCGCACGGCAAGCCAGCCCGGAAGGCGGCGGCATAGCGGCCTGGCCGCCGCATCGTACCGCTCCTCTCTCCGATCCTGCCATGCGGCGCACCTTCGCTCTTGTCGCGGTACTGGCCATGATCGGCCTGCACCAAGACTTCTGGTTGTGGGGCGACACCACGCTTGTCCTCGGTTTCCTGCCGTCCGGGCTGGCCTACCACGCGGCCTATTCGCTGGCCACGGCGGTCCTCTGGGCCCTGATCGCGCGCTACGCCTGGCCGGCCGGGCTGGACGAATCGGAACAGCCGGCCGGGGATCGCGAGGAGCGAGCGCCGTGACGCAGCTTGTCATCATCTGCGCCTACCTGTGCATCCTGATCGGTCTCGGCTTTCTGAGCAATCGCAAGTTTCGCGGAACGGCCCAAGATTTCTTCCTCGCAAGCCGCACGATCGGGCCCACGCTGCTGCTGCTGTCCGTTTTCGGCACGGCGATGACCGCGTTCTCGCTGGTCGGCAGCACCGGCGAGGCCTTCCGCAGCGGGATCGGTGTGTATGGCCTGATAGCTTCCTCGTCGGGCATCATCCATACGGCCGTGTTCTACTTCGCGGGCCTGCGGCTGTGGGCGTTCGGCGCGCGCCACGGCTATACCACCCAGATCCAGTTCTTTCGCGACAGATTCGAGAGCCATGCGCTGGGGTTGCTGCTGTTCCCGGTCCTAGCCGGCTTGGTCATCCCCTACGTCCTGATCGGACTGCTGGGCGCCGGCAGCGTGGTGCAAGCGCTCACGCCGGGGGCATTCCCGCAAGCGTTCGCGTCCACGGGCGGAGCTTTGCCGCCGTGGCTAACCGCACTGGGAGTCACAAGCGTAGTCCTGCTATACGTCTTCGTCGGCGGGCTGCGCGGGGCTGCCTGGGCCAACGCGCTGCAGGCGGGCGTGTTCATCGTGACCGGGATCGCAGCGTTCCTAGTGATCGCCCCCCGCCTCGGCGGGGCCGCGGCAGCGACCGAGGCGGTGCTGGCCGCATTCCCCGAAAAACTCACCCGCGAGGGGAATTTCGGCCAGTTGCAGTTTTTCAGCTACTGCTTCATCCCGCTGTCGATCGGGATGTTCCCGCACGTCTACCAGCACTGGCTGACCGCGAAGTCGGCCAAGTCCTTCAAGCCGCTGCTGGTGCTGCACCCCATCTGCACGATGCTAGTCTGGCTGCCCTGCGTTCTGATCGGGGTCTGGGCGACAGCGGCGGCCCTGCCCGACGGGACCGCGATCATCTCCCCGGGATCGCCCGTCAACGGCGAGTTGGGAATGATGGTCCGCGCCCTTACGACTCCCCTGCTGGGCGGCCTGCTCGGAGCGGGCATCCTAGCGGCCGTGATGTCCTCGCTCGACTCCCAATTGCTGGCCATCGGCTCAATGGTCACCAACGACATCGCCGTCGACCTGCTCGGCCGGGCGAGGCTGGACGACAGGCAGAAGGTCCGCCTGGGACGGCTGGTCGTGATCGGCGTGGCCGCCGCGGCCTACTGGTGCTCGCTGGCCGAGCCGCGGAGCGTGTTCACGCTCGGCGTATGGTGTTTCAGCGGCTACTCGGCCCTCTTCCCGCTGGTACTGGCGGCGATCTACTGGCGCCGGGCGACAGCGGCCGGAGCGATAGCGGCGGTGCTGGCAACCGTCGCGGTCGGCTTGGCACTCTTCCGCGAGGGCAGCTACGGCAGCGATCCCGGATACCTTTTCATGGGCATGCTGCCGGTCGTGCCGATGCTTGCGGCATCGACACTGGCCTTGGTCGGCGTCTCCCTCGCGACGCAGCCCCCGTCCGCGCGCACGCTCGAAAAATTCTTCCGGACTTAACCGCCCTTCCCGCCAGGCAACCGGACGCGGCGCATTCCACCCCAGCCAGGCCCGCCGCGAGAGGGGCGAGTCCGGGCTGGCGGGCGAACAGGCTACACTGCAAGTGGCAGGCGGAGCCGCCTTGCGCATTCCCGGGCGCACATCGCCGTGAGAATCACCTATATCACCGCCGGCGCGGCCGGCACGATCTGTGGGAACTGCCTGCGGGACAACGCTCTCGCCGCGGCGCTGAAGAGCGACGGGCACGACATCGTGCTGCTGCCGGCCTATACGCCACTGCGCACGGACGAGGAAGATGTCAGCGCGGATCGCGTCGTGTTCGGCGGTGTCAACCTCTACTTGCAGAGCAAGTTCAAGTTCGCCCGCGCCAGCGGCTTGCTAGATCCGCTCCTCGACCACCCCCGCCTGCTCGCGTGGGCCTCTGGCTTCGGGGTGGACACGGACCCGGCACAGTTGGGAGCAATGGCGCGGAACACGTTCCTGGGAGAGCGCGGTCCCTACCTTCGCGAAATTCACAAACTCCTGGCAGTGCTGCGGGACTTGCAGCCCGAGGTGGTCCACTTGACCAACTCCATGCTGGCTTCCCTGGCCGCGCCGATCCAGCGCGGCCTGCGCGTCCCGGTCGTTTGCTCGCTGCAAGGCGAGGCGGATTTCCTGGCCGGCTTGCCAGAACCGCACCGGAGCGATTGCTACTCCCTGCTGCGCGAGCACGCGGCTCGCATCGACCACTGGATCGCGCCCTGCCGCGATCAAATCGATGCCATGTGCCCGATCCTAGGCGTCCCGTCCGAGCAGGTCGAGACCATCCTGCCCGGCATCTCCCCAGACGGGTACCGCCAGGCGCGCCCATCTTCGGAGCAAGCCTTCGCCATAGGCTTTCTGGCAAGGATTGCAAAAGAGAAGGGACTGGGCATACTCGCCAGAGCAGTCGACCTGCTGCGCAAGCGGCACCCGGACCGAAGCATCGCGCTGCGAGTGGCCGGCTGGCGCCCCAAGAGCGCGCAAGCTTGGATAGACGAGCTTCGCGCGCAGTACGGCTTTGACGATCTGGGATATCTGGACAGGGACGCAAAGATCCGCTTCCTGGAGGGGCTGGACGCTTTTTCCGTGCCGGCCACCTACAGGGCGTCCAAGGGACTCTACGTCTTGGAAGCGCTGGCTGCAGGGGTCCCTGTCGTGCAGCCGCGCATCGGAGTCTTCCCGGAGCTGCTGGCAGTGACAGGCGGCGGGCTGGCCTGCGCGCCGGGCAACAGCGAGGGGCTGGCCGCCCAGCTCGAAACACTGCTGGCGGACCCGGCAGCCGCGCGCCGCTTGGGGCAGACCGGCGGGAGCAACATGCGCGTCCATTGCACCGCCGGGCGCATGGCCGCGCAAACGCTGGCAGCATACGAGCTGCTGCTGCGCTGAGAGCCGCCTAGAAGAGATCCGCAAGGTCGGAAAAGCGCTCGACAGCGCGGAACCGCTCGTGGGCGGAAGGAATGGCTTGGATCTCCAGCGACCAAGTGTTCCGGTGCGGCACCAGCACCGCTCCCAGCCCGGCCTCGATGGCGGGATTGATGTCGGACTTGGGGCTGTTGCCGATCATCCACGTGCGCGCGGCATCGGCGCCGAATTTGCCCGTCAGATCCCGGTAGCAGGCAGCATCCTTCTCGGGCACGGTGGCGCAATGCCGGAAAAACGCTGCCAGCCCGGATCGCTCCAGCTTGGCGTGCTGCTCGTCGCTGTCTCCCTTCGTGACCAGCGCCAGCGGGTGCCGCCGGCTAAGCTCGGCGAGTGTCTCCGCCACGCCGGGCAGCAGCTCGATCTCGCAGTTAAGGATCGGATCCGTCATGCCTGTGATGCAACACCGGTCTTCTTCTGCGGCCGGCCGGCCCCGCAGCGCTTCGAAGCATTCCAGCAGGTTGCGTGTGAAGTTCTTCGTGCCATAGCCATGGCGCTTGATGTTGCGGATCTCGATCTCGTCAAGGCACCGGCGCACGGCGTCGGAGGAGAGGCGCGGGTGGTCCAAGTACCGGATGAACTGCGCGATGGCGCGCTCGAAGTAGACGTTGTTCTCCCACAACGTATCGTCGGCATCGCACAGCAGCCAAGAGACACCCGCCACCAGACCAGTATCCAACAGGCACTGCTTGAGGGCACCGCGCGCCAGCGCACGGATCGTGGCACAAGCAAACCGGCCATGATCTGCGGCCGGGCGTGCCAAGCGCCCCGCCCGCCAAAGGGGCCTCCGTACGGCCATGGCGGCTGCGGCTAGTAGAAGAGGTATTTGCGCCAGTGCTCCTGCTGGCCGCCCATCTGCCGCATCAGGCTGCGGCTGGTATGCAGGTTGAACGGCTTCGGCTGCCGTTGCAGCTTCATCTGCGCCTCGCCCGGCAAGCGATCGCCCTTGCGGTTGTTACAGCGCAAGCAGCAGGCGACCAAGTTTTCCCAAGTGTTCCTGCCGCCTCGTGAGCGAGGCACGACATGGTCCAAAGTAAGATCGCCGGGAGCGAACTGCTTGTTGCAGTACTGGCAGGTGTGCTGGTCGCGAATCAGGATGTTCTTGCGCGATATAGCCCGCATCTGGCGGGGAATGCGGCGGTATTCCAGCAGCCGGATCACCGATGGGATGGCAAGGCTCTGCGAAGGGGAATGCACGCGGCCCTCGTCAGCTTCCTCGGTGGAAGCGACTCCCTTGACGAGCAGGACCAAGGCACGGCGCACGGCGCACACATGGATCGGCTCGTAACTGGCGTTCAGCACCAAAACCGGCCGCCGCAGCGGACTGGCCGGGGCGCACTCGTGCGTCAAGCCACACCTCCCGGCCAAGCGAGGGGCCGAGACAGCCCGTGCCGAGCATTGCCGGAAAGGCGGATCGCGAGGAGCCGCCCCGCGGGGCGCACACTGACGCCAGCCCGCCCGCCCGGCCGGAAGCGACTAGCCCGCTGATTGCTGAAAGCTCACCTCTCGCCGGACAATCCGATCTCGCTCTCAAGCTCTTGCCGGCAATCCCGGCCTAGGCGAGCCGCTTGAGGCTGTCAGCTTGCCCTGACTCCTTATAGATACCAAATCCCTCGCCGGCAGCCCGGGCCAGCGCATCTTGGCCCCGGGTAGTGTCTCAGTTTGAAATTCGAGATTGTCCCGTGCAATTCCGACAGACGTCCGGCCCCCGTCTGCCTGTCATGGTCCAGGGGCCGCGCGAACTGGTCGCGCGGCCCCTGGCGGTTCGTTCCCTTGCCGGCCAGGGCCAAGCGATGCCGCCTCCTGCTGGGCTGACCGCCGCCGGCGGCGGTCAGCCCGCGGTGGCGTGTCGCGGTCGCGTCACTGGATCGACCCGTCGGTCTAGCCCCACGGGTTGACCCGCGCGCAGCCCTTGCCGCCCATGAACAGGAAGTAGGCCCCGCCGGCGTGCGTGTACTGACCGGGGGCCTCGGGCGGATCGACGTCCACGATCACCATCGGGCCGGGGCCCTGCATGGGATTGCCTGCCACCCTGTTGCTCCAGATGCGGGCCCCGGCCTTGGGGCGCACTTCGATGATGTTCCCGCCAAGCTGGCCGCCGGCAAAGTTTACGGAATTTCTCCCGCCATTCACATCTGTCCATCGACCCCTGTTTATGCCATCTCTGCGCCACTCCCAGTCGGTGAACTCGAGACCGGCGCGCTCCTGATTGCTTGTGCCTAAGAACCCCACAGTGATGTTAAAGCTTTGTCGCGTCACATTGGGGTTGTTGGACGAGAGGGTCAACCTCATTTGCCCCGGCGTGGCATGGTCGCCGCAGCCGTCGACGACAATCCGGCCGCGAACCGGTTCAAGCGTGACTGTGCAGATGCCAGTGTGGCATCGTGGTGGTGTCTGGGCCAGCACCGCGGCGGGCAGGGCCAGCGTCAGCAGGGTGCCGACAAGCAGTGCCCGATTAGGGGGGGGGGGGGGGGGGAATTGAGTCATGATGAGTCTCCTGCTGATTGCATGATGCTCTTCTTCCAATTAAGAAGATTACTCCCATCCTATCAGATGGGGCGGTCGGCTGTCAAGGGCAAGCCTCTTCCAATGCCAAATGAGCCTGACAAGCGGGATTGTTTCCAACGGGAAATGAGCCTGAAGGGGGCTCGCGCGGGGATGTGAGAACCATGGGAGGATGGTTTTGCATCTCAATCTGGACACGCACAAGACGCGCGAGGACATCCTGCGCTTCCTGGAGGGCAACGCGGCAGGCAGCGTCGTGGTGCCGGATCGCGCGGCGGCCTACGAGCACATCGGGCAGGTCTTGCGGCGGTTTTCGTACTGGCGGCTGAGCAAGCCGGATCGGGGGCTGGTGAAACGGTACCTGGAACGCACGACGGGCCTGTCGCGGGCGCAGCTGACACGGCTGGTGAAGCGCTATCTGGCGAGCGGGCAGCTGCGTGCCGGGCGGCGCGGAGCCGGGCGCCGCTTCCAGCACAAGTACCAGCCGCAAGACATCGAACTGCTAGCCGAAACGGACGAATTGCACGGCACGCTGTCGGGGCCGGCCACGCTGGCCCTCTGCCAGCGCGCTTGGCAGCTCTTCGGCGACGAGCGCTTCCAGCGCTTGGCGCAGTTGTCGAACGGGCACCTGTACAACTTGCGGCGCAGCGCGCGCTACCTGCGGCGCTTAGGCAGCAAGGCCGGCACACGCCCGGCGGCGGTGACGATTGCCGAACGCCGGCGGCCGCGCCCCAACGGTCGCCCGGGTTACGTGCGGGTCGATTCGGTGCACCAGGGAGACCGCGGCAAAGTCAAGGGCGTATATCACATTAATCTGGTCGACGAGGTGACGCAGTTCCAGTTCGTGGGCAGCGTGGAGCGCATCTCCGAGCACTTCCTGCTGCCGGTGCTGGAGGACCTGCTGGGCGCCTTCCCGTTCCGCATCTGCGGCTTGCATTCCGACAACGGCTCCGAGTACATCAACCACCGCGTGGCGGGGCTGCTGGAGAAGCTGCGCAGCGAGCAGTTCACCAAGTCGCGCCCGCGGCGCAGCAACGACAATGCCTTGGTGGAGTCGAAGAACGGCACGGTCGTGCGCAAGCAACTCGGCTACGGGCATATTGCGGGGCGGCACGCCGAGCGGTTGCACCAGTTCAACCGCGAGGTGCTCTCGCCGTATCTGAACTACCATCGTCCGTGCTACTTTCCCAGTGAGGAGGTGGACGCCAAGGGCAAGCTGCGCAAGCGCTACCGGCAGCAGGACCTGTGCACGCCGTATGAGCAGCTGAAAGCGCTGCCGGAGGCGGCGGCCTGCCTGCGCGCGGGGCTGGACTTCGTGCAGTTGGATGCGGAGGCTTACCGGATGAGCGATAACGAAGCAGCGCGGCGGTTGAACGAGGCGCGCGACGAGCTGTTCGCGGCCATCCGTGCGGAGTAGTGCGGGCCATTGCGGGAAAAGGGCGGCTACAGGCTCATTTGGCATTGGAAAGCGGGACGGCCTCGCGGCCCGCGGACGGAGCGCGGGGGCCACGCCTGGGCGGGCGGGGGCAGCGGCCGCCTGATTAAAACAAAATATAATGAGAATGTGCTGGTGGGCTAGCCCACCAGCACGCTCCCCGCTCTCCCCAGCCCCCCGTCTCGAGCAGGCCTGCAGCGGGCAGCGCGGCTGCGCCCCCGAGTACCACCTCCCCCACTGGGTGTATCATGCATTCACTCTCACTTCTTCTGCCCGGCTCCCTTCAGGCTCATTTTCGGATCCTTCAGGCTCATTTTCGGATTGGATAAGGACTGGGCAAGCCTCTTCCAGGGTGCAGGACATCAATTTTGGATGGGTGATATTGCGGAAGGGCGCATAGCGATTTCTCCCATTCTGATTTGGGTTGTGCGCCGCTTTTCTTTAACTGATATCGTTAAAAGCGAGGAGGCCCGATGCCAGACACCCCCACTATCCCCGCTCTCGAACAGCAGCGCGAGCGCATCCTCGGCGCACTCGCCACGCTCGGCGACATGCGCCCCGGCTCCCTGGTGCAGCGCTACATGCAATGCGGTCGCGCTACCTGCCACTGCCAGCAGGAGGGCGATCCCGGGCATGGCCCCTATTTCGTGTTCGTGCGCGATGTCGACGGCAAGCGCACTTCGCGCTCCCTGTCCAAAGCCGCCGCAGCGATCGTCCAGCCCCAACTCGCCGAGTACCAGCGCTTCCGGCGGCTGAGCAGCGCTCTGCTCGCGGTCAGCGAGCAACTCGCCGACGCCCGCTTGGCACAGCGCGGCGAGGAGACCCCCGGCGCGCTAAAAAAAAGCCTGCGCACAGGAGTTTGTCCCCGCCATCGAAGACGAGCTCGCCCGCTTCGTAGCACCCGGGGCGGCCGACACGGTCGCTTGCGAGGCGCTCGAAAATCGTCTGCGGCAGCGAGCTCTGGAACTGGCTGCGCGGGCCGTCGAACGACGCTGGAATGAGGATCGCAGCGATCACTGCGGCCCGCAGCGGCCTTGCGCCTGCGGGCAGACGGCGCAGTATGCCGGGCGACGCGCCAAGACTTGCACCACGGTGTGGGGCCCGCTGACGCTACAGCGGGCCTACTACCACTGCCCGGCCTGCCACCATGGTTGCTTCCCGCGCGACGCAGCCTTGGGCCTGGCCCACACGGATTTGTCGCCCGGCGTAACCCGCATGACCGGCACGGCGGCTGCCTTGGTCAGCTGCGCCCAGGCCAGTGCGCTGCTGGACGAACTGGCCGGCGTACAGGTCGGCTGCAAGCACGTGCAGCGCACCGCCGAGGCCCTCGGGCGCGAGTTGGCCGCAGTGGAGCAGCAGGCAGCGCAGGACAGCGTCGCGCCGCCCGCCCCGACGGTATATCTGGGGGTCGACGGTACCGGTGTGCCGGTGCGGCCCAGCGAGACCGTCGGGCGAGCCGGCAAACAGCCTGACGGCGCGGCCCGCACGCGCGAGGCCAAGCTGGTCGTGGTCTGGACCGCCGAGTCGCGCGATGCCGCGGGGCGGCCCGTGCGCGACCCCGGTGCGGCCAGCTACAGCGCTGCAATTGAGAGCGCCGCCAGCCGCGATACCGATGCGGAACCCTCCCCCTTCGCCCAGCGCATGCGGCGCGAGGCCGAGCGCCGCGGCTTCCCGCAGGCCGAGCGCCGCGGCTTCCTCGGTGACGGAGCGCAGTGGATCTGGCGCAGCGCCGGGGAAGACTACCCCGGCGCGCTGCAGATCGTCGATCTGTGGCACGCCAAAGAGAAACTCTGGGACGTGGCCAAGGCCCTCTACGGCAGCGCCAAGGCCCAGCACCAGCCGTGGGCCGACGCCCGCTGCGACGATCTCGAACAGGGACGCATCGACCCCCTGCTGGCTACCCTGCGCACGCACGCCGACCGCTGTCAGGAAGCGGCCCAGTGCGCTGACTACATTGCCAACAACCGCAGCCGCATGCGCTATCCCGAGTTCCGCCAGCAGGGTTTGTGCGTCGGCTCGGGAGTCGTCGAGTCCGGCTGCCGCAGCGTGGTCGGACGCCTCAAGCGCTCGGGCCTGTACTGGACCGTTGCCCATGCCAATGCCATCCTCGCTTTGCGCTGCTGCCTGCTCAGCGGCCGCTACGAGGATTTCTGGGCCAACCGCGCCGATAACCCCCGCCCCCAACCATCAATCCAAACATAGTGTCCTGCACCCATTGCAAACTTGCAAACTGGGATACTACCTGGCCCCGTGCCGCTTGCTCACACGGCTGGCTGCCTGCGCGCCGAGGACGTCCCGGTTCGAGACCGCAGCAGCGTCCTCCCCGCCACCTCGCCTATGGCACGGCTCTCGCCCGCCGCCTCGCCAGCATGCACTTGCGCAGAACGCCCGACACGGCGGCAATTCTCAATATGTCTCTTTCGATCCCATGGACCGCCGAGACGCCGCCAGCGAGAGGTCAGGCAAGCGCAAGCAGGATTGCAAACGCCAACGCTGCCCAGCGCTGGTAGTCAAGCAGGAAGGGATCGTTACCGCGGCCCTCACAAACCCGAGCGTGCGCGCCTAACGCGCTCGGTTCCTCGCATAGCAAGTTCGCTCAAGGCTGGCAAGAGCCGTCGCGGACGGATCATCCCCGAACGGCAACCCCGCCGCAGGCCGCTTGCCGCAGTGTCCCCGCGCTTGCAACCATAATGCGGGCCGTCGACCGCTCGCACGCCAAGTCTCGCCCCCCCCCCCCGCACTAGACCGCCGCCCTGCTTTGAGAATTGCTGCCGATGCAGAAGAACCCCGGCCGGGCCGCCTACAATAAGCACAGTGCCTGTGACACGCCCGCGCACGCTGTACGAGAAGGTCTGGGACTCGCACGTGGTGACGCACGAGGCGGGTGCGCCGGCACTGCTCTACATCGACCTCCACCTCGTGCATGAGGTGACCTCGCCGCAAGCCTTCCAAGGCCTGCGAGACCGCGGCATCAAAGTCCGCCGTCCGGACCGCACTCTGGCGACGATGGATCACAGCATCCCGACGCAGAACCAAGCGCTGCCCATATTGGATCCGATCGCTGCCAAGCAAGTGGAGCAACTGCGCATCAATTGCCGCGAGTTCGGTGTCCCGCTAGCGGACCTCGGCGACGAGTCCCAAGGGATCGTCCATGTGATCGGGCCGGAGCTAGGCCTGACCAGGCCGGGCATCACGGTGGTCTGCGGCGACAGCCACACCTCGACACACGGCGCCTTCGGCGCCTTGGCTTTTGGCATCGGCACCACGGAAGTGGAGCACGTGCTCGCCACGCAGTGCCTGCTGCAGCACCGCTCGAAGACCTGCGAAGTGCGTTTTACCGGGCATGCGCCGGCAGGCATCGTGGCTAAGGACCTGATCTTGGCGCTGATCGCCGAGATCGGCATCGGCGGCGGCACCGGGCACGTGTTGGAATACACCGGCGAGGCGATCCGCTCGCTCTCGATGGAGGGCCGCATGACTGTCTGTAACATGTCGATCGAAGGCGGCGCCCGCGCTGGCATGGTAGCGCCGGATGACACGACTTACGAGTACCTTGCCGGCAAGCCGACCGTGCCCGGGGGCGGCGCTTGGGAGGCCGCCGTGGCGCGCTGGCGAAAGCTTCCTTCCGACGAGGGGGCGGTCTATGACCGCACGGTGGAGATCGACGCAGCGCGCCTCGAGCCGATGATTACATGGGGCACCAATCCCGGCATGGGAGTGCGCCTCAGCCAGCCCGTGCCCGAGCCGAACGGCAATGCGAGCGTGCGCAAGGCACTCGACTACATGCAGCTGGCGCCGGGCAAGCCGCTGCTCGGACAGCCTGTGGACGTCGTCTTTATCGGCAGTTGCACGAACTCGCGCATCAGCGACCTGCGCCTTGCGGCCTCGCTGCTGCAGGGCCGCAAGGTCAACCCAAGCGTGCGCATGATGGTCGTTCCGGGATCGGAAAGGGTGCGGGCGCAAGCCGAAGCCGAGGGCCTTGCCGACACCTTCCGGGCCGCCGGGGCGGACTGGCGCGAGGCCGGCTGCAGCATGTGCATCGCCATGAACGGCGACCAGCTGCAAGCCGGGCAGTACTGCGTCTCCACCAGCAACCGCAATTTCGAGGGGCGGCAGGGCAAGGGCGGGAGGACATTCCTGGCCAGCCCGCTGACCGCCGCGGCGGCAGCCATCGCAGGCGCGGTTGCCGACCCGCGACGCTTCCTCTAAGGCCCTGCCAGGAAGAACCCGATGGAACCCGTAACCGGCTTTCGCGGCAAGGTCGTGCCGCTCCCCGTTTCCGACATTGACACCGATCAGATCATCCCCGCCCGCTTCCTCAAGACCATCGAGAAGCTGGGCCTCGGAGACAACCTGTTCCACGACTGGCGCTACCTGCCCGGCGGCGGCCCCAACCCGGACTTCGTGCTCAACCAGCCGCGCGCCCGGAACGCCACGATCCTGCTGGCAGGCGACAATTTCGGCTGCGGCAGTTCGCGCGAGCACGCGCCCTGGGCTCTGTTGGGCTTCGGCTTCCGGGCGGTCATCAGCACGTCTTTCGCCGACATCTTTCGCAACAACTGCCTCAAGAACGGCTTGCTGCCGGTGGCCGTCGACACAGGCACGATGGCCGAGCTATTCGAGGCTGCCGGCGCCGACGACGGCCTCGAGCTCGAAATCGATCTGGCCAGCCAGACACTGACCCTGCCGAGCAGACGCAGCATCTCGTTCCTGGTGGACGATTTCTCGAGGCAGTGCCTGCTCGCGGGAGGAGACCAGCTGAGCTACATCCAGCAGCGCATGGAGGCGATCACCGCCTACGAGGCGGAATCGCCCGACGAGCTGAACACCCTCGCCTGAGACACTGGCCGGGATCCAGCCCGCCGGCGAGTGGACAGAACCAGCCAGGCCCCGAGCGCGGCCAGCGCCAGCGCCACCAGCTGGGTCGTGCTGACCGTTCCGGCAACCAGCGCGGGGCGAGCCTCGTGGGCCCGGAACGGTTCGACCGCGAAGCGAAACACGGAGTACAGCACGAGGTAATAGCCCAGGATCGTCCCGGGCGCGTGCGGCCGCAAGAAGCGCCACAGCAGGAACGCCCCGATCAGCGCCGTGCCCAGCATCTCGTACAACTGCGTCGGATGGAGCGCCACGTGGAGAGGCACGCCCGTAAATTCATGGGCGACCGGGTTACGAAAGGTGACCGCCCAAGCCACGTCGGTCTCGTGGCCCCAGCAGCAGCCGGCGGCAAAGCAGCCCATCCGGCCGATCGCATGCCCGAATGCCAAGCCGGGCACCATCAGATCCGCGGTAGCGAGCCAAGGCAGGCCGTGCCTGCGCGTGTACCATTGCGACACTGCGAGCGCGGTCACCAGGCCGCCGTAGAAGACCCCCCCGGAGCGCAGCGCGGAGAGGGAGAACAGCCTGCCCGGGTCTGCGGCGTAATAGCTCCAGCTATTGGCGATCAGAAACAGCTTGGCACCCACGATCGCCGAGAGCAGAAGAACGATCCCCAGATTCGTGATCCGCTCCGCGTCCACCGCCGTCCGCCTGGCCAGATAAGCCGACAGCGAAACGCCGACCAAGAAGCCCGCAGCGATCAGCAGGCCGTATGTCGGCAGAGAGAACGAACCGATCTCGAGCAATCGCGGAAACATCGCTAGCTGTCAGGACACCCCGAAGCGGCCGGCTCCCGGCCCGACCTGCGGAACGAATCCAGCACGAGCAGCCCGGCTCCGACGGTGATGGCCGAGTCAGCCACATTGAAAGCCGGCCAGTGGTAAGCCCCCACGAAGAAGTCGAGGAAGTCCGTCACATAGCCCTGCCCCCAGCGCTCGTACAGATTCCCGGCCGCGCCGGCGAGGACCAGCGGCAAGGCAAGGAGGCTGGCGGGCGACACCTGCCCCGCCGAGCGGTACAGCGCCAGGACGCCGAGGATTCCCGCCAACGCCAAGCCCGGCAGGGCCCAGTTGCGGAACCAAGGCGCGGCGTCAGTGAAGAGACCGAACGCCATCCCAACATTGCGCACATGCACGAAATGGAAGAAGCCGTCCACTACCGGCACGGATGCGCCGTGAGGCAGCGCCTCGGACACAAGCGCCTTGGAATACAGATCCAAGCCCAAGACCGCGCAGCCGAGGGCGGCCAGCGCCAGCTTCGAGCCAACCAGCGCTGTGCAGCAGCGGACGGGCCTGCCGAACCTGCCTTCGCTCGCCTGTGGCGAAAACCTTGCGGCCGCACGATTGCTCTCGGTGCTCTCGGAACAGGACACGGAGATGCGAAGAAAACCGCCCGGCTCCGGCTCCTGCCGAATGATCGGGGAGAAGCCGGGGCTGCGGGCGCTAGAAGTTCAGTCTACATGAAGCGCCGCAGGCAAGCGCAATGCCGCGACAGACGTTGTTATTGCGTGCCGACCCCGGCCGCCACGCTGCGAGGACCGGCCCAAGCGCTCGAATCGTCCCGACCGCAGCAGCGACGGGATCGTACGGCGGCGTGCTAAGATGTGCCCAGAGCGTGGCTGCAAACATGTCTGTGTTAGCCCAGAAATCGTGCCTCCCCTGCTCCGGCGGGGTGCCGCCGCTGCAAGGCGAGGAGCTGGCCCGGCTCAGCGCCGAGACACCCGACTGGAGCGTGGTAGAGAGGCATCACTTGGAACGCGAGTTCCGGTTCGCGAATTTCCAGCAGGCTTTGGACTTCACCAACCTGATCGGTGCCTTGGCCGAGAGCGAGGGGCACCACCCCGACATATTTCTGGCCTGGGGCAAGGTCGGTGTCAAGATCTGGACTCACAAGATCGACGGGCTAACCGAATCCGATTTCGTGCTGGCCGCCAAAATCGACAGCCTGCGGCGCCCGTAGTCGGGACCCGGCGGCAAGGGCCGCCAATGATTGCGTCAAGGCGACAGATGACGGACACGGCCAGAACCGTCCGGACGCTCTCGCTGGTGGCAGCGGTCATCGGCGCCTGCGCCATCCTAGGCGGCCTGTACGGGTTGCGCATCGGCACGAACGGCAATTTCATGCAAATGGCGCCCCTCAACGGGCATCTGCAGCTAACCCGGCAAGCGACGCGCCTGATCGACCAACACTTCGCTGACGAGGTGGAGTGGGACAAAGCGATCTACCAAGGGGCCATCCCCGGCATGCTCGCCACGCTGGACCCACATTCCACCTTCCTCGACACGGAAAATTTCCATGCCATGCGCGAGCGGGAGCGAGGCAGCTATGCGGGCATCGGCGTCCAAGTCATCCACTTCGGTAACCAAAACCTAATCGACTTCCCGCTGCCCGCAACGCCGGCATTCGAGGCCGGCATTCGGCCGGGAGACGTGATCGAGATGGTAGACGGCACGCCGGTGAACCGCGTGCCAGTCGAGGAAGTCGCCAGCCGTCTCAAGGGGCCGGCCGGGACCAACGTGGGCCTCAGCCTTTCGCGGGAGGGATCGGACCGCTGGATCGAGGTCAATCTCGTGCGGCGCGTGATCCGGCGCCCCACCATTCCCACCCGCCTGCTGTTCGAAGACGGCACCGCCTACCTCCACTTGACCAGCTTCGGGGAGAACACTCCGGAAGAGCTGGAAGAGGCGCTGGTTTCCCTGGGCAGGGATGGCATGCGGGGCTTGATCCTTGACCTGCGCGGCAACAATGGCGGCCTGCTGTCCGCCGGGGTCCAAGTCGCCGGCCGCTTCCTCGAGCGCGGCCAAAGCGTCGTGTCCCATCGCGGGCGGGCATCGGAGGAGCGCCAGTACCAGGCCAAGTCCGACAACCCCGATCTGGAGCGTCCGATCGTGGTGCTGGTGAATTGCAGCTCGGCATCCGCTTCCGAGATCGTAGCCGGCGCATTGCAAGATCACGATCGCGCCCTGATCGCTGGGAGCGACACCTTCGGCAAAGGCTTGGTGCAGTCGGTGTTCTCGCTGCCGGAGTCAACAGGGATAGTGCTGACCACCGCGCGCTACTACTCGCCTAGCGGGCGGCTGATCCAGCGCCCGTACGGCAGCATTGCCCGCAGCGAGTACTTCAGCGAGCCGTGCCGGGAGCAATACAGGCCGCAGCACGAGACGGCCCGGCTCACCGATGGCGGGCGCAAGGTGTACGAGTTCGGCGGCATCGCGCCGGATGTGGAGATCGAGGATCTGCAAGGGACGGCCTTGCAGCAACTTGTGAACCGGCATCGCGCCGTGGAGCGCTTCGTGGCGCGACTGCGGACCGGGGGCTACGCAATGCTCAAAGGCGAGACGCCCGCGCCAGGCATGCTGGCCGACTTGCTGGGCTTCATGGAGCAGACAGGGCTATTGGCAGGCCAGCGGATATCGGCGGAGGATCGCCAGTTCCTGATGCGATCACTGGCAATCCACATTCACCTCTCGTACTTCGATTACGACGAAAGCCAGCGGGTCCGTGCCACCTACGATCCGGTCATCCTGCGGGCGAGATCTTTGCTGCCCCGAGCTGCCAAGCTGATGGACAAACGCTAGGTTCCGGTTTCTTGACACGGCTCGGGGCTGCCGCTAAGGCCGGCGAGCGAGAACCGCTCGAGTCGATGGCCGGAACAGCCCCGCGTCTCGCCCCTGATGTCCTCGAACTGCTCGCGACCGCGCTCGATGCAAGCGTGCCACTTGTCTCATATTCCCGGCGGTCGCTGCAGTCTAGATCCAGCAGCCTGCGGATCTGGCGGAACCGCAAGCGGGCAGGCGCGACCGACTTGAGAGGGGGCGGGGCAGCGATGTTAGGCGCGGCAAGGACATGCCTTCGCAAGCCCTGCTCCGTGGGCGCAGCGAAGAAGGCAACCGTTGAGGACACCAGGCTCGCTGCCAACGGGCTGCTCGGAATGCGGCCATTCCGCACCATGGCGCGCACGGCATGATCTGACTGAACGACCGCCGACTGCAAGTCGCCGGGACCTGGACCGGGCATGCCGGACTGGACCACAACACGGGCAACCAAGCAGCCCGAGCGGCGCTGGCGCGGGGTCTGTGCCGACCCGACTCCGTGCAGCTCGGGTGGCGAACGCCAGACCTGCCGCCGCAGCCCTTCGCCGGCCTACACCGCTAGCTGCGGCCGCGCCAGCTCCCAATGCCAGTAGGCGCTCAGAACTTGTAGCCGAAAAATAGGAACGAGAAGGTGTTTCCGCTTCCGAGCGAGTTCTCTTGGAGAAACGGGCCGACGAACATGTGCCCGATGCCACCCCCCACTGTCATGATCGGCGTCAGGGGCACGGCAAAGGTCATGTCCACCTCATCGCCGATCTTGGCGTCGGCCGCACCCCCGGCCGGTGCCGCCACCGTTTGTCGCCCAGCTACGTTGTAGAGGCCGTCGGACTTCTCGGCAAGCCAGAACGAATGGTAGTCGAGCCGGAAGGACAGTTTCCTCGTCGGCTTGAACTGGGCTCCGATGCGGATGTTCTTCACATTCCGCCACCCGACCAAGTCGTTGTAGCCGTACCAGATGTGTGCCGTGGGAAACAGGTCAGAGAAGCCGCCCGTCACCCTGTCGTTCGGGTCGGAATCGCCCGATCCGAACGTGTACTCCGCATACAGGCGCGGCGTCCAAGGCACTTGGAGCGTGTAGCCGAGTTCTGCGTAGGCTCCCCATGCGCTGATGTCAGTGCTCCCCAAGCTGCCCCACTGGCGGGCGAAAGCCGCGTTATAGTCGAAGGGGCCGATGCCCTTCGACCAGATCCTTACGCCACCGGTATAGCGGTCGAGATCCCCGCGAAGTTGGAGCTCGTCCAGCACCGACGGCGTCGTCTGCCAGAACACGTACGTGTCGACGGTTGACTTGGGCACCAGCTCTTTCCACGACCCGTACATGCCGTGCAGGTTATTGCCCTCAGCCGACTGGTTGATCCGCCGGCCGGGTACGTTCTGGACCACGGACGCCGAGAACAGGTCGATTTCTGCCGGGCCTGCCTTCACGGACAGCTTGACCGCGTCAAACGTCCGTGCCGTGTTCGTCCAGTCGAGCGGGCCGACCAAGCGTTGATCGCCGTAAAGGAGCAACTGTCGGCCGACCGTCGCCGTGACGGGCGCCTCGCCGCCCCCGCCAATGCGGACATACGCCTGGCGTATATCGAACGTGTCGCGAAAGACGCCGTTGTTGCGGGCGCCTTCACGGATCGCCGGGGCTCGCGAATCCTGGCCCTGAAAGCCGAATTGCAGCCAATCGCTGGGCTTGATCCCAATGTTAACGCGCGTGCGCGCCAAGCCGTAGGCATCGTCGCGGCCGGGCGCGAAGCCGAGCCCGCGCCGATTCTCGTACCGGAAGCGGAACTCACCGCTCAGCGACAGCCATTTGGTCGCTCCGCTGATGGAACTGGAAGCGGGCCTGCCGATCAGCAGGGGCAAGCCCTGCTGATCGGCAGCCGGCAATTGCGCCGCGAGCGCTAGCGCCGCGGCTATGAGAGCGAATAGTCGGGCCTTCATGATGTTTCTTGCGGGCCGCCGTTCATGGGGATGCGGATCACGACCCCGCCCATCGTCTCGCCAATGTCGAAGTCCTGCCGGGGGCTGTCCTTGTGCTTGTTGTGGCAGGAGATGCAGGCGGGAGCCACGGCAACGTCGGCATAGACCGCGGTGAAGTACTCGACTCCGCCGAGCGATTCGGATCCGTAGTACGGCTTCGTTGAATCCGCCGCCACTGCGTCGAGACCCGCGATCTCGACTTCGGTTCTAGGCTCGTTTTGCTTGTTGATCGGCCATTTCGACAGCAGCGAGTAGCTGAATGCATCCGTCTTGCCGGCCACCATCTCCGCCCCCATGCGGAACATCTGGGCAGGCAGCGGCAGGGCCTTGTCGTCCTGCCAGTGCTCGCTTGCCTTGATGACACCCTCCTCGTTCTGGAGGCGGTTCACCACGTTGCGTGTGTAGACCGTGCGATCCGATTCCATCACCGCGTGCAAGGCGTCAGCCATGAGCTGCGGCGAAATTCCGGAAGATTCAGCAACAGGGGCACCGCCGCAGCCGACGAGCGCCACGAGGACGGCACCGCCAGTAGCCACTACGGCGGGAATGCGAAGTAATCGTGTGTTCATTTTGTCTCCTTTGCCTGGTTCGCCCGCCGGTCGCCCGGCGAGTTCGTACGAGAGAGCGCCATGTCTATGCTCGGGACGTGGCGCACTGGCTGGCCCGCGAAATTGCGGCGCACGAGGTCGCTGTCGGCGAGCGAGTCGATCGAGAATGCCAGCGAGTGGCACTCCATGCACACCTCTCGAATCATCTTCTCGTTTGGTCGGAGATTCGAGTTCTGGTTGTGTTGAACAACTACCCGCTCTTCGCCCGAGACGCGGCGACGCTCTCGCGGAAGGTGGCAGGATGCGCAGCTTACGCCGCTGCCCGGCTTGCCGTTACCGGACAATTCCGACTGCCATAGTCGAAAATGTGGAGAATCCTGATAGGCCTCGGTGTGCTCGTCGACATGGCACGCGAGACAGGCATCTACCGCTGCCCGGCGCACGTCAACCGAGTGCGGGTCGTGGCAGGATCCGCAGCCGAGGGTCAGCGAATGCGCGGCGGGCTGCATCGCAAGGCGCGCTTCGGATGGCGACATCGGCTGCAGGCCGGCCGCCAAGCGCATGCCGTGGCGGCCGGCCAAGAAACCAGCCGCTTCCAAGCGGTGGCAGCCTGTGCAGGTCTCGATGGACGCCTCCGCAGGCCGGCCGGGCTCCGGCCCCTTGTGGCAGTCGGCGCAGCCGACGCCAGCGCCGGCGTGGGCCGACCCGGCCCACGCCGCGGTCAGTTTCGGATCCGTGGCAAGCCCGGCCGGCACCTCCGAGCTGCTGAGCGGCCGGCGGCCCGCAGCGTCCCAGTCGACAAGCACGGACCGGCCGGGAAGGGTAGCTGCCGCCGTATGGACGTCTGCCCGCCCGTGCTCGATGAGGAAATCCTCGTATAGGCCGCGATTGTCGTGGAAGTTGTGGCAGCCTGCGGAGGCGCAAGAGTCGAACTCCAAACCGGCATGCGTCGGTCGCTCGTCCGCGATTCCCTCGTGGCAGTGGTAGCAGTAGTCCGCGGGCAGTGTCACCCCCATGGGTTCGGTGACCTCCGGCCGGTGCTCTAGGTGGCACGTCATGCAACTCCGCGCGTCAAGCTTGGCGACCCGGTCGGCATTGCGCGGATCGGTGAATTTCTTCCGCGGGTGGGAGTCCTCCGCCGCCTCAAGCTCCTCGCCGTGACATTGGTAGCAGGCCTCTTCCCGGACGCCGCGGAAGGGCGTGTGGCAGGACTCGCATGCGAGTTCGATCTGGTAATGGCCATCCGTCGTCCGTCCGGGCAGGAACACGGCGCGGTCCGAGCCGGTGATCGCGAGGGACAGGTAGACACCCGCTCCCACCGTGGGCGCGGACAAAGCGGCAATCGGGAGGAGGCGCGGCATCGCTAGAAGTAATAGGCGGACAGGATGTGAAAGGCCAGCAAGACCGGCAATGGGGCGATAGCCCCCACATGCAGCCAGAGCAGCCACTTCGAGAGCGGTCTGCCGGAACCAAAGGCCGCCGCCGATCCCAAGACGTTCGCGGCCAGGAACGTGACCATCAGGGCCTGGTTGAGACCCGATCCGAGACGCAAGCCGGTGTGCGCGACGAGCGTCACAAGAGCCAGTGCGCCGATTCCGCCATGCACCGCCCGCCACCAGCCGAAGTCTCCAAGCCGCAGCCGCTTCCAGCGTTTACGCAGCGGGAGAGCTCCTGCTGCCAGCGAGCAGCCGAGCAGGGAAAATCCAGTTGCCTGCCGCCACCATGAGTCCCGGAAGAGCGCGTCCCACAAGCCGGCGGCCTGCACGCTCTCCGCTAGCGCCGGCGGCTTGGCTGCCACGACCAGCAGCCCGAGCAGAGCGACAACTGCTGCGGTCGCGAGCAGGGCGCGCCGCCCCGGCGCGGCTGGAAACGCCCCTGCACCCGACAAGAGCTGGCAGACGAGGGGCCGGCAGGAGCCGCAGACAGTCGAGACCCGCGTCTCTGCTTGGATGCTCTCGGCTGTCACGCAGCCCGCCGACCGAGCTGCCAGCAAGGCTCCCTTGGTAACGCCGACGCACGTGCAGACCACAGCCGAGTCCGGCCACGAGCTTACGGACTGTCCGGAGCGGAGGCCCAAGGTCCCGTCCCGCTGGAAGCGCACCCGCTGCCAAGGCCACAGCAACTTGGCCTTGCGAACCAGCCGCTGCACCTCGCCGAGTTCGGGCCAGCTGCCAACCGAAGAGGCCCCGATGATGCGGTCGCCTCGCAGTGTCAGCTGACGATAGCGGCTGCCCTCTTGCCAGCTTAACGACGTGCCGGGTTCGGAATGGTCTCCCAGTGCGCAGACTTCGACTCCCAACAGCTTGAGCCTGGTCGAAGGAGTCTGGACGCGAAACAGGCTGCTCTGGCCGGCCAAGCGCTCCGCGAGAACCTCGGCCATGCCCTGCGCAGGGGCCGCCAAGCCGTACACTACGCCATCGTGCATTGCGCAGTCCCCAATGGCGCAGATGGCCGGGTCGGACGTGCGAAGGGCATCATTGACGACAATTCCGCCCGGCGACACACCGACAGCCAGGCCCGCGGACCTCCCCAATTCATCGCGAGGCCGAACACCGGCTGCAACCACCACCATCCCGGCTCGCAGCGGCCCGGCCAGCCGCTCGGCATTGACAACGAAGCCGTCCTCCTGCCGCTCGATCCGGAGTACCCGCACGGAGCAGACTGTCCGTATCCCGAGTGCGCGGATACGTGCCTCAAGCAGTGCCGCGCCGGAGGCGTCGAGCTGACGGTTCATCAGGTGCGGAGCGGTCTCCAGCACCGTTGCGTTCAGGCCCAAACGCACGAGGGCATCCGCGGCCTCAAGCCCAAGCAGGCCGCCGCCGATGACAATTGCATCGCGGATGCACGAAGCCCGGCGGCGAATCGCACGCAGGTCCTCGATAGCCCGGTATACGAACAAATCCGCCCGATCCACGCCGGGAATCGGCGGCACGAACGGCGATGAGCCGGTTGCCAAGACCAGAGTTTCGTAAGGAATGCGCTGCCCGCCCGCAACATTGACGCAGCGAGCATTCCGGTCAATCCCGACCGCGGGCCGGCCCGTGATCACCCGAACTCCGATCCCGCGGGCCCAGTCGCGACCGCCTAGTTCCAAGCGTCCTGTGTCCGCGTGTTCGAGCCATTCCGTGAGCCGCACCCGGTCGTAGGCCGGGTACGGTTCCTCCCCGATCACCGTGACGTCGTAGCGCGGCAGGGCTCCGAGGCGCACCAAGCACTCCAAGAGCCTATGGGCTGCCATGCCGAAGCCAGCAATCACCAGACGCTGGCGCATCGTCGCGAGCCGGGTCGGCTTGGTGTCGGCGGTGGCTGGCACAATATTCTTCTCCGCGTGCGAGGATCGGTTGCCCTTCAGGCGGCTGCTTCTTCCATGGCGGCCGCCACGCTGGCGCAGGCCTCCTGCGCTGCAACCTCTACTTCGGGGGTGAATCTCTCATCCAAGACGCCGCATCCAGCGCACCGGCGGCCCAGATCATGCACGGGAGGCAGCGCTGCCCCCATGCCGTTGGGCTTGCTGACGGCTATGCCGATCCGCTGCCCGGGCTTGCCGGCTTGCTCCGCCATGCCGCCCCCCGAAAGGGCCCGCAGGCGCGGGGCGAGTGCGAGCGGCCGGTTGCCGGACAGCTCGGCCGTGGCATCCGCGCTCAGAGCTGCCTGGCCGAACGTTCTTTGAACGAGTTGTTGCTGCATGCTGGCCATAGTGTTTGCCCTCCATTCGCAACGCCAACGAGCCCACGGCCCGATGGAGGATGCCCCTGCGCCTTCCCAGCGATACAGCGATCCCGAGCGCAGGCTTGCCACGCAAGGCATTTTGCATTCCGGCGAGGGTGAACCGCTCGTATCCGGCAATAAATCCGGGCTAAGCGGCGGCTGGGAATCTACCGGGATCAGCCCCCGCAGCAACCCGGGCGGCGGGAACCAGCGGGCGGAAGCGCATGAACGTCTCCCGCTGCACTGATCTGACGTTAGCAACTCATGAGCGCCACTAGAAGCAAAACATTTTTATCGAATGCATAAAGGCCGTTCTGGCATGCCCCGCCAGCCCGCGCCAAGCGCACAAGCCGGGAACCGGGATCATGGGCTTGCGGGTTGGCAGACCGAGCAGGCAAGAGGCAGGATTCGGCATTAGCCGCAATTCCGTCTTTGACAAGAGCTGGGTTCAGCGCGTCTCAGGAGGGCATAGTCGGACACCGACTTGCGAGGATGCCCCGTTTGTTCGTCCCTGCCAGATCCCCTCCGATGCGAAAGCACTAGGGCTGAAATGGTGCCAGCCGACAATGTGGCCGGGGCGAGGAAGCTGGCGAATCCGAAGATAGGCGGTGCGCTGGCATCGCTCCCAAGGAGGAGCGGAAGCGGCCCAGGGCGGTGCGAGCGACCAAGAAGCCGCCTTCGATCCAGCTGTGCATCGCAGTGCGCCGGGACACGCTCGGCGACGCACCGCTGACATCCAGCCAAGCCGGCACGCGCACGGCAAGTAGGGCAAGGCCTTGACGCTTTCGTGGATCGCTCCGACATGGCGAAACCTGTCGGCCTTAGACGAAGCCAACACGGCGGGATCGGCCATCGCCGGTAAGGCTGGGGGCTCCGTGTTGTAGCTTGTCGAGGGGTGGAAGTCTCAGTGAACGCTGCGCGCCATCGGATGCAAGCTGGCTGCCGCTGCCGAGGCGAGCAGCAAGGCGACGCGTCCAGCAGTGATTCGAAGGTGTCGCACCGCAAGCTCTGATTCGCAGGCCGTGACACGGCCCGGATTGATCGTTGCCGATGGCGAACTCGCGCGCCAAGGCCAGCCGCTTGGCATAGGTCGCGCGCAACGGGTATCCTAGGGTTGGGCACGGGCGCTCCTGTCGTTCGTGCCCGAGTCCGCAACTCCAGAAACGGACTAGCGGCTATTTTCTCCGCCAACACGGCGCGCCTCGCTGCGCCGACTGCTCGGCGGAGGCAGGCGCTGCCTCTGGCACTGGAAAACTAGGGATCGCAGGAATGGGTAAAGTCACTGGATTCATGGAATTCAAGCGCCAAGCGACCCCGTACCGCCAGGTCGGGCAACGCGTGCGGGACTGGCAAGAGGTCATGGACCGCTTGGGCGAGTCCCAACTGAAGACACAGGGGGCACGCTGCATGGATTGCGGGATCCCCTTCTGCCACAGCGGCTGCCCGATCAACAACATCATCCCCGACTGGAACGACCTGGTCTATCGCGGACGCTGGCAAGAAGCCCTGCAGGTGCTGCACTCCACCAACAATTTCCCCGAGTTCACGGGGCGCATCTGCCCCGCCCCGTGCGAGGCGGCCTGCGTCCTTGGCATCAATGACGACGCGGTCTCTATCAAGTCGATCGAAAAAGCCATCGCCGACAGGGGATGGCAAGAGGGATGGATCAAGCCACTGCCGCCGCTCAGCCGCACCGGCAAGAAGGTGGCGGTCATCGGATCCGGGCCGGCCGGACTGGCCGCCGCCCAGCAGCTGAACCGGGCGGGACACACTGTCACGGTCTACGAGAAGAACGAGGTGCCCGGCGGGCTGCTCGTGCTCGGGATCCCGGACTTCAAAATGGAGAAGGAGCAAGTTGCGCGACGCGTCCGCCAGATGGAAGCCGAGGGGGTTGAGTTCCGCTGCGGCGTCCATGTCGGGGTCAGCACCGACGCCGAGCAACTGCTGGCCGAGAACGACGCCCTCCTGCTCTGCATCGGCTCGGAGCACCCGCGCGACCTGCCGATCCCCGGGCGGAACTTGGACGGCGTCCACTTCGCGATGAACTTCCTGCCCCAGCAGAACCGCCGGGTGGCAGGCCGCCCTGTCGACGCCAATTTCGACCTCAGCGCGGCGGGCAAGAACGTGGTCATCATCGGCGGGGGCGACACAGGGGCCGACTGCCTCGGCACGTCGCGGCGCCAGGGCGCGGTCAATATCCACCAGTTCGAACTGCTGCCCAAGCCGCCGGACAGCCGGGACGAGCCCGGGGCCATGCCGTGGCCGAACTGGCCGTTCACGTTCAAGATCGAGAGTTCGCACGCAGAGGGCGACGTGCGCGACTACGCCATCAACACCAAGGAATTCCTAGGCGACGCCAATGGCCGCGTGCGGGCGCTGCGCGGGATTCGGCTGCGCTGGCCGGAGCCCGATCCTGTCACGGGCCGCCGGCCGTTCCAGTTCGAAGAGGTTCCCGGCAGCGAGTTCGAGGTGCCCGCCGACTTGGTGCTGCTGGCTATGGGCTTCCTGCATCCGATGCACGAGGGGGTGGTGGGCCAACTGGGCGTGGCCAAGGATCCGCGCGGCAACGTGCAGGCTGACTTCAACGGGTTCCACACCAGCGTGCCCAATGTCTTTGCCGCCGGCGATGCACGACGCGGCCAGTCGCTGGTGGTGTGGGCTATCGCCGAGGGGCGCAAGGCGGCTCGCGCCGTGGATATCCATCTGACCGGATCGA
Source organism: Bryobacterales bacterium (assembly GCA_965219605.1). Taxonomy (GTDB): domain Bacteria; phylum Acidobacteriota; class Terriglobia; order Bryobacterales; family UBA6623; genus VXMF01. The sequence continues at coordinate 223,296 of CBDCOC010000002.1, forward strand.
GCATGCTCCCGGCGCACTGAGGGGCCGGCCCCGCCGCACGGCGCGTTCCCTCACCCTACCGGCCCGTCCCATGCCAGCCTCTTGCGCAGGCGGGCCGCGAAGCGGCTGACGTCGACGACAACCCTGTCATGGGTACCGCGGCCAACCAACCCGGCATCGTCAAAGGCCTCGACAGCAAAGCTGACGCGACGCTCGTTAACGGCGACAAGCCTGGCCGTGTACGTCACAGACTGCCCCATGGGCGTGGGAGCCAAGTGTTCCACGCTAACCTTGGCTCGCCGGGTAGAGGAGGTCGTTACCGAGCCTCCTCCCCCTCAGATCCGAACGTGCGCAATTAACGCATTCGGTTCCTCTGCTGGCAGCTTCGCTCAGGCGGCTTGCGCCGCTCCGCTATCCATGCTCGTTGCGTGGACGTGTTTGTGCAGCTCTGTGTCTCCTCCAACGTTTCCCTCGCATGGGCCTGCTCAGCAGCTGCCTCGCTTCCCTCGCACGGGTCCCACCAAGGTCGGTTCCCCGCCGTCTGGCAGTACTATCCAGGCACTACGACTCCCTGCCCTGCTTCCCTTCGGCTTATTGTTTCGCCCGCCGGGTACCACGCTTCGCCTGCTGTGGTTTGGTGTCCGCTCGCACGCTCCCATCGCCCCGCAGGCCGGGCGCGGGCCGGGGTCGTTCTGGGTACGGCCTACCCTTGCTTACCGTTCTGCTCGCCTGGACTGCACAGGGCCTCCCAGCTTCCCTGACGAGCCATCCTGCGGCTTGGCGCACGCTCTCCGACCCCGGCCGATCCCCCAGCGCCTCGCCCTGAGCGGCGCTGGCGGTGCTGCCCCCAGGGCGTGGACGCTGAAGACATCGACAAGTACCATTGCGAGGCTCAATCACGGCGCTTCACCGCCCGTTATGTACGCTTCACGTCCTGCGTTACCACAGACCATGCAACCCTCACTCCCGGCTGCTGGGCTGCACCTTTGCCGCACGGGAGTCGAACCCGCTGGCTCGTTACGAGTGGTTTCAGATCCTAGGCTTCCTCCCCTCCAGGACTTGTCCTGGCGCAACCACGCTGTCGTTGCCCTCGCCGACATGCGCCAGGATGGCATCGCAGCAACAGATCTCCATCCAATGGATCATTGACGGCGTGGCGAGCGAAGGGCGCACATCCGCTCCGAGAAAGTTGATGCAATCGTCGCACCGCACGACGCGCGCCTGCTCCAGGGAAATGCCTGCTTCCAGCATGCGTTCAGGATAAATGCTCGGCAAGGGCAGGCCTACCTATAATTGGGAAGCATGCCAAGAACCACTCGGCGCCAAGCGCTGGTGTCAATAACCGCGGGGCTGTCCGCCCGCTCCCTGCAAGCGCAAGGCGGTTACGAACCTGTCACCTTCTCGCCGCAGGAGTTCAAGCTGCTGGGCATCTTGGTGGACATGATCCTGCCCGCGACGGAAACTCCGGGGGCGCTCGAAGTCGGCGTCCATGCCATGATCGACGAGGATCTCGCCAAGGGCTCCGAGCAGCTCGGCACGCTCCGCACGGGCCTGGCCGCTTTGCGCCAGCAAGGGTTCGCGGATATGGCCGAGCCGCAGCGCGGCGCGCTGCTGAAAGACTTCGAGTCCGGGGCGAGGAGCGGCAAGGAATTCTTCGAGACCGTCAAGGGCCTGACGATTGACGCGTATTACTCGACCGAGGTCGGCCTGGTCCAAGAGCTCGGCTACCAGGGCAACACGTACTTGGACGAGTTCCCAGGCTGCACCGAGGATCACGAGCTGGGAGACGAGCGCTGATGGAGGCCGGCGAGCGCGACGTAGTCGTCATCGGCAGCGGGGCCGCGGGCGGCATGGCCGCTTGGAACCTGACGCGCAGGGGGGCCAAGGTACTGGTGCTGGAGGCAGGAGAACGCTTCGAGCGGGCGGAGTTCTGGTCCCACGTCAAGCCGTGGGAAGCGCGCGAGCGCCGGCGGCGCGGGGAGCGCAGCCCCGGTTTCGAGACGCTGCCGCTGCAGGAGAGCCCTTACCAGACGCCCGCCGGCCAGCCGTTCCTACTGCGCCGCGTGTGGGGCGTGGGCGGCAAGACCATCGTCTGGGGGCGGATGTCCCTGCGCTACGGCGACCTGAACTTCACGGAGCCGGCCATGGATGGCTGGGAGATTCCTTGGCCGGTGTCATACAGCGAGCTTGCGCCCTATTACGACAACGTGGAGAGGCTGATCGGGGTCTGCGGCGGCGATGACGACTCGGAATTCCTGCCCGGATCCCGGCACCACCTGCCACCGCCGAACTTGCGCTGCGGAGAGGCGCTGCTGCGCAAAGGGGCCGAGCGGGCCGGGTACGCGGTGGTGAACGCCCGGCGCGCGGTCCTGACCAAGGAGCACCGCGGCAGGGCTCAGTGCCACTATTGCGGGGCCTGCGGCGAGGGGTGCGATATCAGTGCATTCTTCAACTCCAGGGACTACCTGCTCGAGGATGCTTTCGCCACCGGCAATCTGGAGCTGCGGGAAAACGCCATCGCCGCCCACGTGCTGACCGACGAGAACGGAGCGGCGAACGGCGTGCGCTACTTCGAACGGCTGACCGGGGCCGAGCGCACCGTGGCTGCCAAGCGCGTGGTAATAGCCGCATCGACGGTGGACTCGACGAGGATCCTGCTCAATTCCAAGTCCGCCGCGCATCCCAACGGCATCGGCAACGGCGCCGACGTCATCGGGCATTACCTCTGCGAGCAGTTCCGCTTTCACGTGCATGCGCTTGCGCCGCAGCTCTACGGGCACCCCGCCAGCAATGACGATGGCATCAGCGGCGGGCACATCTATATTCCGCGCTTCGAGAAACCCAGCGAAAAACGCGAATACATGCGCGGCTTCGGAATCCAACTGTGGGGGATCGGCTGCGGCTCCAACGCTCAGTTCGCCAAGCTCATGCCGGGATTCGGCGCCGATTTCAAGCGCTGCGTGCGCAAGAGCTACCCGGCTCTGGTCCAGCTACACCCCTATGGCGAGGTGCTGCCGTACAGACACAACCGGATCAGCGTTGACGGCACGCCTCTGGATCGCTTCGGCGTTCCAACGATTCGCATCGAATACAAGCTCGGCGAGAACGAGCGCAAGATGCTGCCGCGCATGTACGACGCGGTCGAAGAGATCCTGCACTCGATGCGCGCGGAGCCGCTGCCCTACCAGCGTGGGGCGGTTGACGAGCTGGGATCGGCAATCCACGAGCACGGCACCTGTCGCATGGGCCAAGATCCGAAGCGCTCGGCCCTGAACGGGTACATGCAAATGCACGAGGTGCCGAACGTGTTCGTAGTCGACGGCAGCGCATTCCCGACGCCCACCGAGAAGAACCCTACGCTGAGCATCCTGGCACTTGCCTGGAGGGCGACCGATTACATGGCCGAGCAGATGCGGCTCGGAAACATCTAGACATTCACCGAGGGGCAGGGATCCAAGCTTCCGGCGCGCACTACCGGCTGGATGAGGAGCGGGCAGAACGACTGGCGCGCTTCACTGCTCAGTTACCGATTGCTCAGTTACCGATTCTGCGGATTCGCTTGCGGACTCTGCCAATTCGCTGCTTTCGTCAGCCTCCGCTGCCTTCGCCAATTCTTGCTCGATAACGCTGCGGTAGTTCTCGATCTCCCGGGCCCCTGAAATCAGGATGCCGTTGATCAAGATGGCCGGCGTGCCCTCGATGCCCAGATTCCTGGCCTCCCCGACTTCTGCCGCGACCTGCATCTGGAACTTGCCGGAATTCAAGCACTCCATCAGCGGCTCCGGATCGACTTCCGTGGCCTCAGCCACCTGCGTGTAGGTCGCATCGGTGAACAACTCCTGCTCGAATAGCTCAGCGTGGTACTCCCAGAACTTTTCCTGCTCTCCGGCGCAGCGGGCCGCCTGCGCCGCACGCGCTGCTTCAGGGTGAATGTCCGACAGCGGGAGATCCTTGAAGACCCAGCGGATGCGATCTTGGTATTCCTCTCGCAGCTCGGACAGCACGGGTTGCACCTTGCGGCAGAACGGGCATTGGAAGTCCGAGAACTCGACGATCGTGACCGGGGCGTCTTCGGGCCCGCGCTGGCGGGCCTCGGCCAATTCGACCGGCAGCCGGGGAGGGGCCAAGAGGATCTCGATCTGGGCGTCGGCGCGCAGCACGGCAACGAGATCGTTCAGGTGCGTGGCCGCCTTTTGCTGGCGCAGGATCCTCACGATCTCGTCCCGCACTTCTCTCAGAGGCTTGCCAATCTTCTCCCTCTGCTGGTTGTAGAACTCGCTCACTTCCTTGTTCGTGGGCGAGCCGATCTTCGGTTCGATCTCAGCAGCGACGAACTCTTGCGTGGTCATGCCCCGCCGCTCGGCCTCCGACTCGAGCAGCTTGGTGGCGATGGCAGAGCCGAGCGCTTGCGAGCGCAGGGCGTGGATCTGCTGGTCCAGCTTGCGCCATTGCGCGTTGACGTCCAAGTCGGACTGATGGATCGGCTCGCCGTTGACCGTGGCCAAGGGCGTATCTTCGGCAAAGGCAGGAATGACGGACAGCGCGAGTGCGAACACGACAGGGCGGAATGGCTTTCTCATTGCTCTCATTGTAACGACTGGCCCCTGAGACTTGCCAACCGAATCCGCCAGCCGGCTGCGACTCCTCGGATCACGCAGCATGGGGAGCGTGACTCCCCCGCCCCGCAGCCCAGGCTCCATGCGGCCGCTTGCGCTTCTAGGCCTTGGCAGACAAGCCGGGCATAGGCAAGCAGGAGCGAGCGGCCAGCGCAGCAAGATGCGCGCGGTTCTTCAAAGCGGCAGCGCCCGCGCCATGTACTGGACTTCGACGCGCCCGTGATCCCAAGTACCCACGGGCAGAAAGCCGAGCCGCTCATGGAAGGCAAGCGAGGCATCGTTCCTGGGCCGCAGATTCACTTCGCACGCGATCAGGCGGAACCTTTCGCTGCAAGCGGCCGCGGCGTCCCCATAGAGCGCCCTGGCGATGCCCCGGCGGTGGAAGCCCGGGGCTACTGCCACTCGGTCAATGTAGAGGAAGTCCTCGTAGCGCTCGCTCAGCCAGCGGAAGTTCGGGCTGTCGTAGTCGGCCCCCGCCGCGAGGCAGAGCAGGAAGCCCGCGATGCGCGAGGAGCACTCTGCGAGCCGGAAATACTCGGCCTCCCGCTTCAGCTTGCGCAGCCGCTCGCCCGACAGGCTGTTGACCGCAGGCACAGAGCGCTCATTGAGATGCAGGACATTGTCAAGATCTCGCTCGGTCACATCCCTGAGCCTCATCGGAATCGCTCCGGCCCCCGCCGGCAGGGGCCGCCTGATCCATTATTCCAGCGCAGGCAGTGCGCCTGCGCGGTTCAGCCGCAATCCGGGCAACACGGCTACCCTGTAGGGATGCAGGAGAATCCCTACAGACCGTGCGATATCGAGCCGAAATGGCAACGGTTCTGGGAGCAGGGCGGCGTATACCGAACCTCGGATGACCTCCGGAAGCCCAAGTACTACGTACTCGAGATGCTGCCCTACCCCTCCGGCGTGCTGCACATGGGGCATGTGCGCAACTACGCCATCGGCGACGCGCTGGCGCGCTACAAGCGCATGCAGGGGTTCCGGGTCCTGCACCCGATGGGCTGGGACTCGTTCGGCCTGCCCGCTGAGAACGCCGCCATCAAGGGCAACCGCGACCCGCGCTCGTGGACCCGGGCGAACATCGCGGCCATGAAGCGGCAGTTGAGCGCGTTCGGCTTCAGCTACGACTGGGACTGCGAGGTATCCAGTTGCGAGCCCGACTACTACCGCTGGAACCAATGGTTCTTCCTGCGCATGTGGGAAAAGGGGCTGGCCTACCGCAAGAAGGCCACGGTGAACTGGTGCCCGGCTTGCGCCACAGTGCTTGCCAACGAGCAGGTGGTCAACGGCTGTTGCTGGCGCCATGAAGACACGCGTGTCAGCCTGCAGGAACGGGACCAGTGGTTCTTCCGCACGACGGCCTACGCCGACGAACTCCTCGAATCGCTCGAAAATCTGGCCGCCGGCTGGCCGGAACGCGTGCTGGCGATGCAGCGCAACTGGATCGGCCGTTCCACGGGCACGGAGGTCGACTTCGCCGTGCGGGGCAGCGGGCAGCGGATTCGCGTGTTCACGACCCGTGTCGACACGATTTTCGGGGCAACCTGCCTCGTTCTGGCCCCGCTCCACCCACTGGTGGCGGAATTCGGTTTCGACAGCAAAGGCCAGGCATTGGCCGCGGAAGCGGCGACGCAAGGGCCGGACGACCTCGAGAAGTCCGGCTTCTCCACCGGACGTTACGCGGCAAACCCCTATGGCGGGCCGGACGTGCCGATCTGGGTGGGGAACTTCGTTGTGATGAGCTACGGGACGGGAGCGATCATGGCCGTGCCGGCCCATGACCAGCGCGATTTCGAATTCTGCCGCAAGTACGGCATCCCGGTCGTTCCAGTCATCCGACCGGCGGACGGCGAGCTCGCGGCGGACGGCGAGATGGCCGACGCCTTCGCGGACTACGGCGTGCTGGAGCGCTCGGCCCAATACAGCGGCCTGACCAGCCAAGAGGCGATCAAGCGCATGAGCGCGCAAGCTGAAGCCGAGGGCTTCGGCAAGGCGGCCGTAACGTTCCGGCTGCGCGACTGGGGCATTTCGCGGCAGCGCTACTGGGGCACGCCGATCCCGGTCATCTCGTGCCCGACTTGCGGCTTGGTCCCCGTGCCCGAGGAAGACCTGCCCGTGCTGTTGCCCGAGCATGTGGACCTCACGGGCACCGGCGAATCGCCGCTGCGAGGAGTGCCGGAATTCTTCAACGTGGACTGTCCCAAGTGCGGCGGCAAAGCGCAACGCGAGTCCGACACCATGGACACCTTCGTGGACTCAAGCTGGTACTTCTACCGCTATACCGACGCCAGCAGCGACACCGAGCCGTACAGCCCGGCCAAGGCGCGGTCTTGGTTCCCGATCGATCAGTACATCGGCGGTGTCGAGCACGCCGTCCTGCACTTGATCTATTGCCGCTTTTTCACCAAGGTGATGCGCGATCTGGGCCTTATCGACTGGGACGAGCCGGTCAGCCGCCTGTTCACGCAGGGGATGGTCATCCGCGACGGCCGCAAGATGTCAAAAAACCTGGGCAACGTGGTCAGCCCCGAGGAATTGGTCGGCAAGTACGGCGCTGACACGGCCCGGATGTTCTCGTTGTTCGCCGCGCCGCCGGATCGGGATCTGGACTGGCAGGACGATGGGGTGGAGGGCATGTGGCGCTTTCTCTCGCGGGTCTACCGCATCATCGATCGCAACGCGAACGGCCGCATCGCAGCCGGCAGCAATTCCGAGAACGAGGGCGATCGCGCCGCGCTGCGCAAGCTGCACCAGACCATCGAGCACGTCACGCACGATTTCGAGACACGCTGGCATTTCAACACTTCGATCGCTGCGATCATGGAGCTCACGAACGAGATCTATGCACGCGAGGCGCAACTCTCGGCAGCGGTCATGCAGCAAGTGCTGCAGGGTCTGACCTTGCTGCTGAGCCCGTTCGCGCCCCACTTGGCGGAAGAGCTGTGGCACCGGCTCGGTCAAGCAGCTCCGGCGCTGGACGCCGGCTGGCCAGCTTTCGATGCCGCCCTGGCAGCCGAGGACAGCGTGCTGGTGGTCGTCCAAGTCAACGGCAAGTTACGGGACAGGCTACAGGTGCCCAAGGGCCTGCCCGCGCAGCAGCTCTCCGAGCGGGCGCGCGATCTGGAACGCATCCGCGCGCTGCTCGAGGGCAAGACCGTGCGGAAGGTGATTGAAGTCCCTGACCGGCTGGTGAACTTCGTGGTGAGCTGACGGCCCGGACCGCGGGCCAGCGGGCGAATGCCGCCCCCGGGGTTGCACGGCGGGGTGAACACTGGCTGTGCATTCAAGCGCGAGTTGGCAATGTAAGCGGGAGGGCAGAGACCCCGGCATCTTGGAACCCGCCCCTTGGCGATATCATGCCCCTCTCGCGGAGGCTATCGCGCTTGCCACCGCTGGCGGGAGCGGATTGAGCGCCGAGCGGCACCATGCCGCAGGGCATGGTGCGGAGAGGGGGACTCGAACCCCCAAGGGATTGCTCCCACTAGCACCTCAAGCTAGCGCGTCTGCCAGTTCCGCCACCTCCGCGTCTCGACAACCGGCCTGCTCCTGCCGTCCTTGCCGCCTGCAGTACGAACTGCGATTACTGCCCGTCTTCTTCCTCGTCCGCTGCCGGCGGGGCCGTCTCGGAAGCTGCCGTGTCGAGCGGCTCGGCCTCGTCCGTAGCGCTATCTTCCACTTGTGTTTCGCCGCCCAGCCCGCTGCGGTCGATGACCGACTGGCCAGCGATATTGCGCCCTTGCCAGATGCCGAGCGTGATCGATGTCAGCATGAACAGCACCGCCGCAGTGGTCGTGGCCTTCGACAAGACCGTAGCGGCGCCCCTGGGGCCGAAAGCTGTCTGCGACCCCATGCCGCCGAACGCGCCGGCCAAATCCGCAGCCTTGCCGCTTTGCAGCAGCACCACGATGATGAGGAAGAAGCTCACCACGATGTGCAGTGTCGTCAGCAGGATGAACATGTCCTTTCCATTATGCCTTGCGCAGCGAGACAGGGCTACGCGCGAACGAGCGCCGCAAAGGATTCCGCCTGCAAGCTGGCGCCGCCGACGAGTCCGCCGTCAATGTTGGGGCAACCCAACAGGCCGGCGAAGTTAGACGGATTGACGCTTCCGCCATAGAGGATGCGCACGCCCTCGGCGGTACTGCCCCCGAACCGCTCGGCCGCCAATGCGCGGATCTGCAGGTGCGCCGCCTCCGCTATCTCCGGTGTGGCAGTGCGCCCGGTGCCGATGGCCCAAACCGGCTCGTAGGCCAAGATCAGCTCGGCAAACTGCTGGGCCTGCAATCCGCCAACCCCGGCGGTGAATTGCTCTTCGAGGACCGCTTCGGTATTCCCGGCCTCCCTTTGCTCCAAGGTCTCGCCAACGCACACGATCGGCGTCAGCCCGGAGTGCAGCGCCGCCAGCGTCTTGAGATGCACCGTGCCATCGGTCTCGCCGAAATACTGGCGCCGCTCGCTGTGGCCGACGATCACGTGGGTGCATCCGATCTCGACCAGCATGGCGGCCGAAACCTCGCCAGTGTACGCCCCGCTAGCCTCCCAGTGCAGGTTCTGGGCGCTGACACGGATGCTGCTGCCGCTGGCCGCGGCAGCCGCGGCGGCCAGCGCCGGGAAAGGCGGCGCGACGATGACCTCTCGAGCATCGACTCCGGCAATGAGCGGCCCAACCTCATCCACGAATGCCGCCGCTTCAGAGGCGGTCTTGTTCATCTTCCAGTTACCGGCAATAACAGGCGTGCGCACAGATACTCCTTCCTTGCACCCAAGCCAAGCGCTGCGTCGGCGGAGCGCCCGGATCCGCTGCAAAATCTCAGGTTAGTCGCGCCCCCGGGCGGTGCCCGGATCATTCAGGCTGAAACACGGGCTTGGCGTAGAATCGGAGCGGAGGGTTCCGGCAGTCAAGCCCCGTAATTTCATTGGTGCAGTATTTGCCCCAAGGTTAGTCTGGGTCCGGGCGCGCGATCATTCCTTAGCGAGGTTTCTTCGGAAGCACTCCTCTACACTAGCATTCCAGAGCAATTGCCAACCCGGGCCGGGGCCTTCCGTGTGTGAGACAGGAGCAGCAGGAGGGAGATATGGCGAGAGAGCAGCCGGAGCGGGATCTGCCGGTGCAGCGCCCGCAGGTGGCGGGGGTGGACCTCGGCAGCCGCGAGCACTGGGCCTGCGGGCCGCCGCATGCGGACGGCAGGCCCAACGTGCGCACGTTCGGCACGACCACCGTGCAGTTGGACGCGTTGGCGGACTGGCTGGCGGCGGAAGGCGTGGAATCGGTGGCGCTGGAGAGCACGTATGTGTACTGGATTCCATTGCACGAGTTGCTGGAAGAGCGCGGTTTCGAGGTAGTGCTGGTCAATGCGCGGCAGTTGAAGAACGTGCCGGGACGCAAGACCGACATGCTGGACTGCCAGTGGCTGCAGCGGCTGCACAGTTGCGGCCTGCTGCGGGGCTCGTTCCGGCCGCCCGAGACGGTGACGCAGCTGCGGGCGCTGCACCGGCAGTGGCAAAGCTTGGTGGCGGAGCGCACGCGCTGCGTGCAATGGATGCAGCGGGCGTTGGATCAGATGAACGTGCAGGTGCATCGGGCGGTGACGGATCTGACGGGGCAGACAGGCATGGCGATCGTGCGCGCGATCGTGGCCGGGCAGCGCGCTGCGGAGCAGTTGGCGCAGTTGCGCTCGGGGCGCTGCAAGCACACGGAGGAGCAGTTCGTGGAGTACCTGAGCGGCAACTGGCGGGAGGAGCACCTGTTCAACCTGCGCAGTGCGCTGCGGCTGTACGACGCGGTGCAGGCCGAGATGGAGGGTTACGAGCAGAAGCTGCAAGAGGATCTGCAGCAGCAGGCGGCCGAGGAATTAAGGGCGGAGGAGTGTCCGCGGCACCCGCACGCGGCCAAGGAGAAAGCCATCCGGGGGAGGGGCGAGCAGCAAATGCGGACGGTGCTGTACCGCTACGCGAGCGTGGATCTGACGCGCATCGACGGCATCAGCGCGGGGGCGGCGCGCACGATCCTGACCGAGGTGGGGACGGATCTGGGGTCGTTTCCGAGCGAGCGGCATTGCACGAGCTGGCTGGGCCTGGCGCCGCGGCACGCGGTATCGGGCGGGCAGCAGTTGGCGCGCAAGCGGCAGCGCGGGCTGGGAGCGACGCGCACGTCGAACGCGCTGCGCATGGCGGCGACGGCGCTGATCCGGCCCAAGTCGGCGCTGGGGGCGGCGCTGCGCCGCAAGGCGCGGCACAAGGGGATGAAGACGGCGGTATTCGCCACGGCCCGCAAGCTGGCGGTGTTGGTGTACCGCATGCTGCGCTTCGGCCAGGACTACGTTGACGAGGGCGAGGCGGCCTACGAGGAGCGCCATCGTCGGCGCACCTTGAGCTACCTCAAAACGACCGCTAAGGAGCTCGGCTACCAGTTGGTTGCCGCTGCGGCACAGCCCGCTTCCAGGGAGACCGTTGGGGCGGGGGCGGGCTAGGTGTTTCACACTAGTACAATCCAAGCCGGCATGATCGCGGAATAGCCCGACTGCCGGGGCCGCCTTGGAGCACTCACTCCGGGGGGAACTAGGAGAACCGAACGGCTCCGCGGCGGACTGGCGTTCAGGCCGGGGCCCTGGTCGGGAGCGGCATTCGCTAGCCCGGGTGTTCAGCCTCGTCGGCCGCGCCAGCCGCCACGGCCACCGCACCCAGGGCAGCGCAAGCGCCCGGCACGCTCAACATCTCCTTGGCACAGCTTGGCAAGACTCGGCGTTGGGGAGCCTTGCTAACTCGTGATATTCTTGCAGTTCCAGCCGCCAGCGATGTTTCGCTCTTTCTTTTGGAACCGACGACTGCACGCGAATCCCGGCCGAGCGCGATGGCAGACACCAGCAGCGAGACACACATAGAGTTTCAGCAGGTCTGCAAGACCTATGACGGCAGAGCGATGGTCGTCAAGAATCTCGACCTCCGGGTGCGGAGAGGCGAGTTTTTCACGCTGCTGGGGCCATCGGGATCCGGCAAGACGACTTGCCTGATGATGCTGGCCGGGTTCGAGGCCCCGACATCCGGCGAAATATTGATCGATGGCCGGTCCGTTCTCAACACCCCGCCCCGCAAGCGGGGCATCGGCGTAGTGTTTCAGAACTATGCGCTGTTCCCGCACATGAGCGTCAGGCAAAACCTCGCGTTTCCGCTGCAGGTGCGTGGGATCGCGGAGGACGAGCAGGCCAAGCGCATCCGGCAAGCGCTTGAGATCGTGCGCTTGGATGGCTTCGAAGGGCGCCGCCCGGCCCAGCTCTCGGGCGGGCAGCAGCAACGGGTGGCGATCGCCCGCGCCTTGGTCTTCCAGCCGAACCTAGTGCTCATGGACGAGCCGCTAGGAGCGCTCGACCGCCGACTGCGCGAGGAAATGCAGTTTGAGATCCGCAGGATACAGCAGGGCCTCGGCGTCACCGTGGTGTACGTCACGCACGACCAGCAGGAGGCGATGTCCATGTCGTCGCGCGTGGCGGTGTTCCACCGCGGCCTCGTGCAGCAGGTCGCCGAGCCGGAAGTCCTCTACGAAGAACCCGAGCGGGAATTCGTCGCCGGGTTCATTGGAGACAACAACATCTTCCACGGGCGAATCACTTCGGTAGGCAGCGGCGTCTGCGAGGTCGAAACACCGGACGGCATCGTCAAGGCATTTCCGGTGCGCAAGTGCCGGCCCGGCCAAAACGCTGTGCTGGCCATCCGACCGGAACGAGTCGGCATCGCCCAGCCGGGCGCGTTCAGCAACGAGTTCGATACCCGTGTCTCCAGCATCCTCTTCCTTGGCGACCATTTGCGCCTGCAAGTCAACCTGTGCGGGAATGCGAGCTTCATCGTCAAAATGCCGAACATCGCGGGCCACGGAGCCTTACTGGAAGGGGACCGCGTTTCGGTCGGCTGGGCAGTGACCGACTGCCGCGCACTGCCCCTTGACGATGTCGAGGAGAGTTGCAGGCCCGAATGAGTTCGGAGGCGCAGCCTTGAGCGGCAACCAGCAGACGGCGACACCGGCGAGCGGCGCTGCGGCGGTGGACGGCCATTACCGTCTGATCGAGCAGCCGGAGACGACGGCCGAGAGCACCCCGGCACCGTACCGCACGAGGTGCCCTGCAGCGGAGGGGCCAGTGCAAGATGTTGTGCGTTCCGGACGGGAGCGATCTGAAATTCGCGACGCAATCGGGCAGCAAAGGATTGTGAAGTGATCGGGCACGAGCAGACGGCAAAAAACGCTGGGACTACGCCTAACAGCTAACGCTGGCGGTGAACGCGCAGGGGTTGCCCCTAGGCGTGCTGCACTGCGGATTCGGGCCTCCGGGGCCATGGGCAGCACGGCTACGCCCTTTCCCCGCGCGCCACCTCTCCAACTGGGTGCAGCATGGATCCGCTCTCGCTTCTTCTGCCCGGCCCCCTTCAGTCTTATTTCTGGACTGGAAAGGACTGGCAGTTGCCAAGCCGCACAAGTAGGGCGTGCTAGAATGCCACGCATGAGCAGCGATGCAAAGTGGATTGTAGTAACAGTGCTGGGTTCCGTGCTGGCTGCTGCCTTGGGACTAGCCACGCTGATCCTTCAGCAGTCGAACCATCTGCAAAACGGAATCAGCGGCATAGATGATCGGTTGCGATCTGTAGAAGTCGCAAGGTCGGATATTGGAACGACTGGGACAAAGAGAACCGGCCCCGGAAGCGGTTAGCCAGGAGTTAGCCAAGCATGATCTCGATAATCTTTAAGTTAATGATTCTAAATAATTTATCGCTTACGGGCGAGCTATGAGCGTCGGGGTTAGATTCTTTGCAAGCAGATTCATTAACGCGCAAGTATGCGTCTAGGGATTTGCCTACACCCTGCGGAAATTTCGGGCAAAATAGAATCCGATCTCCTGAAAACACCGCTAAGCGAGGAGTCTAGCGAGCTATGATACGGGCATGAGCTTTGATGCCAAGTGGATTGTAGACACTGGGGTAGCGCTTGCGGGGTTGATCGTAACGTTTGCCATGCTGATCGGGCACACTCCTCCGCAGCCCAATCGGCTGCTAGCCCTCGTTGGAACCGGGCGGCCAGGAAGCATTTTCTCGGCATTGCTCGCAATGGGCCTCGGCATCTGGAGCGCCGGGTGCAGCAGTGAGGGGATCACCGTGGTTTCCTGGGGCGGGTCCTACGAAGCAGCAGCCAGGAAGGCGATCTTTGAACCTTTCACCGCCGAGACGGGCATCGCAGTACGCGTCGAGAGCTACAACGGGGGCTTGGCGCAGATCCGGGCTCAGGTTGAAACCGGCAACGTCCATTGGGATGTCGTGGACCTAGAGCTCGGGGACGCGGTGAAAGGATGCGACGAAGGGTTGCTGGAACTTATCGACATGGATGAGCTTCCTCCCGCTCCGGACGGCACGCCCGCACGCGAGGACTACGCCGAAGGCACGTACACCGACTGCGGCGGGGGCATGGTCTACTATTCGACCGCCTATGCCTACAACCGCGAAAGCTTTGCGGGCGAGGCGCCGTCTAAGCTCGAGGACTTCTTCGACCTCGCAAGGTTCCCGGGGCGCCGCGGAATGCGTCGAGTGCCCCTGGCCAACCTCGAGATGGCCCTGATGGCGGACGGTGTTCCTGCCGCTGAGGTTTACGCGACGCTCAGCACTGCGGATGGCGTCGATCGCGCGTTCCGCAAGCTGGACACGATCAAGCCAGAGGTCATCTGGTGGGAGGCCGGAGCCCAGCCGCCGCAGATGCTCGCAGACCAAGAAGTCGTCATGAGCACGGCCTACAACGGGCGCATCTTCAACGCACAGGTGCTGGAAAACCAGCCCTTTACGATCGTGTGGGACGGGCAGATCCTAGATACCGGCCAAATGGCCATCGTTGCCGGAACCCCCAGATTGGAGGCAGCCAAGCAGTTCCTGATGTTCGCGTCCCGCGTCGAGTCCATCGCGGCGATCGGGCGCTATATCGCATACAGCCCCACCCGGCTTTCCGGCATGAGCCTTATCGGCACGCATGCCGAGACCGGTGTCGACATGCGCCCCCATATGCCGAGCGCTCCGGAGAACCTGGCGCGCGCCCTGCGCAATGACCCGCTGTGGTGGACGAACCACGGCGAGGAACTCACCGAGCGTTTCAGCGCCTGGCTCGCTCGATGAGGGCTGCCCGGCTGCGCGCCGCGGCGCTCACGCTGCCGCTTGTCGCCTTTGTCTGCATAACCTTCGTCGCGCCGCTTGGCTCGATGCTGGTCCGCAGTTTCCACGAGCCTCAAGTGGCGGACGCGCTGCCGCGCACTCTCGCGACGCTGCAGTCGTGGGACGGCGTCACGGCCCCGAGCGAGGACACCTTCCGAACCCTGGCGGCGGAGCTGCGCGCGCTCGACAAGCAGCGCAAGCTGGGCGGGGTGGCAACCCACGTCAACCGCTTGGAGAGCGGCATGCGCAGCACGATCATGGACACGGCGCGCGCCCTGCGCGGGGCAGATCCGGACTCTTGGCGCGAGGCCGTGATCACTGCCGATCCGACCTGGGATGCGCCGGCGGCATGGCTTGCAGTGCGCCGTGCCGGCGAGCGCTACACGATGCGCCACTACTTGAATGCGCTCGACTTGGACCGGGATCCGGCGGGCAGCATCATCGCCCAGCCGCCGGAACGGCGCATCTACGTGCCGCTACTATTGCGAACGCTCGCAGTCAGCCTCGCGATAACGCTGATCTGCCTGATGCTGGGCTATCCGGTTGCGTACTTGATCGCGAACTGCTCGCCGGCCAAGTCGAACCTGCTCTTGCTGCTCGTTCTCGTGCCATTCTGGACTTCGCTCTTGGTCCGCACCACATCTTGGATCGTGCTGCTGCAGAACCAAGGTGTTGTCAATGACTTGCTGGTAGCGTCCGGCCTGATTGGCGAGGACGGGCGACTCGCGCTGGTCTACAACATGGCAGGCACGATCGTGGCCATGACGCAAGTCCTGCTTCCCTTCATGATCCTCCCGCTCTACGCGGCCATGCGCTCGATCTCGCCGGTCTATTTACGGGCGGCTTCCAGCCTCGGCGCGACCTTCCTGCAGGGATTCGCGCGGGTTTACTGGCCCCAGTCGCTGCCGGGGGTGGCCGCGGGCTGCCTGCTGGTCTTTATTCTCTCGATCGGGTATTACATCACGCCGGCCTTGGTGGGCGGGCGCACAGGCCAGCTGATCTCGAACATGATCGCGTACCACATGCAGGAATCGCTGAACTGGGGGCTGGCAGCGGCGCTCGGCGCGATCCTGCTGCTCGCCGTGCTGGCGCTCTACCTTGTCTACAACCGGCTCGTGGGCATCGAACGGATGCGACTGGCCTGACGATGCAAGCAACGGCCAGTATCGGATTCGGCGCGCGGGCCGGGCGCGCCATGCACCTCGCAGCCTGCGCCGTCGTGCTGGCGTTCCTGATCGCGCCCATGCTGGTGGTGATCCCGCTCAGTTTCAACGCCGAGCCATATTTCACGTTCACCGAAGGCATGGTCCGGCTGGACTCGGACGCCTATTCGCTGCGCTGGTATCGCAACGTCCTCGAAGACGGGGCATGGCGGCGGGCGCTGCTGAACAGCATCGTGATCGGCGTCGGGGCCACAGCCATCGCCACATCGCTCGGCGTGCTGGCAGCGCTCGGCCTGTCCAGCCCGGCCATGCCGGGCCGCGGCTTCGTGACCAGCCTGCTCATCTCGCCGATGGTCACTCCCATCATCATCTCCGCGGCGGGCATGTTCTTCTTTTACTCGAAGCTGGGGCTCGCGCAGACGCACTTCGGCCTGATTCTGGCCCATGCGGTCCTGGGCACGCCATTCGTCGTCATAAGCGTGACGGCCTCACTCGCGGGATTCGACCGCAACTTGGCGCGAGCGGCCGCGAGCCTCGGAGCGGATCCGTTCGTGGTCTTCCGCCGGGTGCAGTTGCCGCTGATCGCTCCCGGCGTGATCTCGGGCGCTTTGTTCGCGTTCGCCGCGTCGTTCGACGAGGTAGTCGCCGTACTTTTCTTGGGGGGCTTGGAGCAGCGGACCGTGCCAAGGCAGATGTGGACCGGAATCCGCGAGCAGATCAGCCCCGAAATTCTGGCAGTCGCTACATTCTTGGTCCTGTTCGCGCTGCTGCTGCTCGGAGCGGTGGAAAGACTGCGCAGGAGAGCGGGTGCAGGTGTCGGCAAGGCGGACTGATGCACGCCGCCCAGGCATAGCAGGCTTGGCCAGGATCGGCCGCCCTGCGCCATGCGTTCGGATAGCGCCGGATGGCAGCGCCCCGGACACAGTCGATCCGGCTGCGAGTGATTCCGCCACCTCGGCGTTCGTTCCCGCGCTATGCCAACATGAAGGCGGGCGTCGGCGAGGTGCTGGCAGGCAACATATCCGGGATTCGGCGCGCGGGCCGTGCGGCGCTTCGCGCCAGCCTGTTGGCGGCGCTGGCATCCGATGCCGGGGCCCAAGCCGACCCGAGAGACCTGGCGCAGGCGGCCCGCCAAGCAATGGCGGAGCAGAGATTCGGCAAGGCCGCGGAGATTTACACCGAATTAGCTGGCAGGTTCCCGAACGAGCCTGCATTGCTCGCCAACCTTGGCCTGGCCCTGCACTTTAGCGGCCAGCACGCGGAGGCGATCGAGCCGCTACGGCAGGCGGCGCAGTCTATGCCAGCATCGTTTCCGGCCCATTTCGCGCTAGGCGCCAGCCTCTCCCGCCTCGGCCGCAACGCGGAGGCCATTGCCCCGCTCCGTAAATCGACGCAAATCAATCCCCGCGATTCGTATGCCCACATCCTGCTGGGAGAGACGCTGGAGTCGATCGGCGAGTACGCCGAGTCGGCAGCGGCCTGGCGCGCACTCGGCAGGCTTGACGCCACAAACCCGCAGTCCTACGCCGGCTTGGTCCGCTGCAACGAGGAACTGGCAGCGTCCGCTGTCGACCAGCTGCGACAACTCGATCCCGAGTCTCCGTACTTGTTGCGAATTCTTGGCCGAACAAGGCTTGCCGCCCGCCAGTACCCGAGCGCGCTGTACCTGTTCCGCAGCGCGCTAGAGAAGCAACCCGGCGTGCGCGCCGTCCACGAGGCGGTAGCCGCTGTGTACGAGGGAGCAGGCCAACCGGAATGGGCGCAGATCGAACGGGCCAAGGCCGCAAGCTTGCCGGAACCGGACTGTGCCGCCGAGACATCGGCAGAGTGCGATTTCGCAGCTGGCCGCTTCGAGCGCGCCGCATCCTTGCACAAGGATTCCTCGCCGGCGGACCTTTTCTGGGCCGCTCGATCCTACGCCGGCCTGGCCGCGCAGGCTTTCGCGAGGCTGACCTCCCTGCCGGAATCGATCGAGAAACTGACCTTGGTTGCGGATGTCCTGGCAGCTCAAGGGCAATTCTCCAGAGCGGCGGATACCTGCCGCCGCGCGGTCCGGATCGGAACCGGATCCGAGAGGCTGGAGCGGCAGCTGGCAGAATTGCTGTACTTGGCCAAGCGCACCGAGGAGGCCATGCCGCTGCTACGGCGATTCCATGCCGCCGATCCAAGCGATCCCCGGTGGGGCGCGATGCTAGGCAACGTGCTGGCAGAGGAGCAGGAATATGAAGAAGCGATCCCGCTGCTGCGCTCCTCCCTCGCACTGCCTGGCGCTCCGGCCTCTGTCCAGCCGGACTTGGGACGTTCCTATCTCGCGCTCGGCCAGGCAGAGAAAGCCTTGCCGCACTTGCAAGCCTCGCTCGATCTTGATTCCGACGGCAGCATCCACTACCAACTGGCCCAAGCCCTCCAGCGCCTCGAACGGCGGGAACAGGCTCGGGAGGCCCTCGCCCAGTATCAAGCGCTGAACGCCCGTTTCCAGCAAGAGATCGAAGCGGGATCCGCCTTGGAAATCACCCCGCCAAAGTAGTCCTCCGCGCGGGGTGACCGGGAGCACTCGCGCCGCTGGCGAAAGGATCGACCGACCGCCATGGCGAAGCAGATCCTGCCACGCGCAAATCGTGGTTCCGGCGCGAACCAGTGTTTTCAAAAGTCGAGCATCCGTTCGCTGGCAGCCGCGTGCGCCGTTGGCCAGACACGCAAACCAGAGCCAGGTGCGCTTCCAGTGGTGCGCCAAGGCGCTAGCGCAGCCGCAGCGCTACTTGTGCCGCTGTCGCCCTTTCCGGCCGCCACCAGCTGTGCTTTTGACTGGGCCAGGGCAGGAAACCGAGCGGAGCGACGAGGCGCAATACGGCGGGCGCAAGGCAACTGATATCATCCGCAGGAGCGAGGAAGGGTAAGGTGTTCCTCCGTCCCACCAGTTTTACAGTAATGCGAGAAATCGTTGGGGCTGTGCATGTGCGCGAACCTGCGGAAGAACACAGGAGTGTGGCAGCAGGTGCATGCTTTGTCCAGTTCTTCGGCGATGCGAGCGCGGAGACCGGGTGGATTCCCAGCGCGGCCAGCCATGCGGTCTCAACCAGACTTGCCGGGTAGCCGCAGCAAGGATTGCAACTCACGAATCTGCTGTTGCGCCTCGGCTAGCTTCCGCTCCGCCTGATCTCGTCCCCGCTCTGCTTGATCTCGTTCCCGTGCCGCCTGGCCCAGCTTGAGCTCGGTTTCGTCCAACTTGCGCTCTGCTGCGTCCAGCTTGCGGTCGGTGCGGTCGAGCTGCTTCTGGCTTTGCTCCAAGGCCCGGCTGGCCTCGGCATGGGTCGGCAGGCTGCGCCCCCGCCGGGTGTCCCAGAAGCGCAGCAATGGTCCCTCGGCCCGCAAGTCCAGCCCCAGCGCCACGCTGCGGTAGCCGTTGGCCAAACCCGTCGCCCGCGCCCGCTGGTAGCGCCCGCCGCGCAGCCGCCAGCCCACCAGCCCCTCCGCGATCAGCGTCCTCGTCGGATCGAAACGCCAGTACTCGCCCACACCCATGCGCTCATAGGCCAGGCGCTTCACACTGGCGTCCCGCTCACTGGTCGACGGCGAGGCCACCTCCACCACGAAGCTCGGCGCGATGCCGCCCTCGTCCCACAGGCGGTACGACTTGCGCGGCGGCTTGCGTGGCGCGCCCTTGACCACGAACAAATCCGGCACCAGCACCGCACTGGGATCGCCTTGCCGGTAGTACACCGCCATGCTGCCCGACACGTACACGTCCGGACGCGTAGAAAAATGCGCTTGCAGTTGGTTGCGCATGGCCACGATGGCATCGGCATGCGGCTCGGTCTCCATCAGCACCAAGCCGTCGGAGCAAGGGTATTCCTCCTCGCTCGCTGGTGCGGGCACGCGGGTGGTTTCGGGTGCGAGCGTGGCGGTCGTGGCGGGCATGCCCGTAGCATAGCAGTCACGCCCGCTGCTCTTCTTGCAACTGCCCGGTGTTTTCAGAAATCGGGCATCCGTGCGCTGACAACAGCGCAGCCACCGTGCTGCTGGCGCTGCTGCCACTCTTTCCCGCCGCCACCACTGGTCTTTTGACTTTGCCTGCGTCGCGCACGCCTTGGGATTCAGGTCGCGCACACCCAGCCCGGCGACAGCACCCGCAAGCGTTCCACAATGCCGGGCAATTTCGCCAGCAGGTCATCCAGTTGCTCATCGTCGGTCTGGCGTCCTAAGGAAAGCCGCAGTGTCGATTTAGCCTGATCGCGGCTCAGCCCGATAGCTGTGAGCACATGGGATGGCTTGGCAGCCCCGCTGGAGCAAGCGGATCCGCTGGAGACGGCAAATCCCTGCAAGTCCAGAGAGATCAAGAGCGGTTCGGACTCAGCATGATCAAACCGCACGCTAGAGGTCGTCGGCAGGCGCGGCGCATCCCGGCCATGCACGTGTGCGTCGGGAATGGCGGCGAGCACTTCCCGCTCCAACCGGTCGCGCAAGCGGCCAGTCCTCTCGTTCTCAGTTTCGCGATCGGATCCCGACAACTCGGCCGCCGCGCCGAGGCCCACGATACCGGGCACATTCTCGGTACCCGGACGACGATTTCGCTCGTGGCTACCGCCGTACTGCACCTTGGCGAGTTGCAGGCCGCGACGTACGTAGAGCGCCCCAACTCCTTTCGGGCCGTAGATCTTGTGCGCACTCAAGCTGAAGAGATCCACGCCCAAATCCTTGACGTGAGTCCGGAGCTTGCCGAAGCTCTGCACGCCGTCGGTGTGCAACGGCACCTCCGCCTCGCGGGCGATCCGTCCGATCTCCTCCAGCGGCTGGATGGTCCCGATTTCGTTGTTGGCATGCATCACGGTGATGAGGACTGTGTCGGGCCGCAGAGCGGCACGCACGTCATCCGGCGCGACGCTCCCATCGCCTGACACGGGCAGATACGTCACGTCCGCGCCTTCGCGCTCGAGTTGCTCACAGGCTTGGAGCACGGCTGGATGCTCGATGCGCGTTGTTATGACGTGGCGTGACGGCCCAGCTGCCGCGCGGACGGTGCCAAACACGGCTAGGTTGTCGGCTTCCGTACCGCCGCTGGTGAAAACGACATCCCGCGCGTCGCATCCGAGCTGGGCCGCGACTTGGCGGCGGGCCGTCTCGACCGCCTGGCGGGCGTCTTGCCCGAACCGGTGCAGGCTGGACGCGTTCCCGAACTCGGGCCCGAAGTAGGGCAGCATCGCTTCCAGCACGCGGGGATCCACGGGCGTGGTCGCATTATGGTCGAAATAGCAACGTCTCATGCGCAGGCCGGCCTTTCCCGCATTGTCCCGCCACGGCGAATCCTTGGCAAGTGGCATACCGTAGGACCATGAGCACTGAGACTAGGTGGACTGTTGGAACCGTGCTAACGGCGGCTTTCGCGCTGGCCGGGTTGATCCTGCAACAATCGAATCAGTTGCGGAACGACATCCGCAGCCTAGATGCTCGTTTGCGGACAGTGGAACGAGTGCAAGTGCAACACAGCATCAAGCTCAACCAGCAAGGCGAGCTGTTACAGCGCTTGGCAGACAGAGATCTGGGCCAGCAAGGCGAGACATTTGTGGATTTGGCTCAAAACATTGATTATAAATCACTTACAAGCATAATTCCGTTCTGAGCGATTGACAGAGCTAGACCATCGGGCATAGCTTAACCGTCCCACGCTGCGCTCGCCGCCGGCCCCCGCCTTCCACCACACACAATGAATGGCTACGGCCCATTCGCTACGATCTTCCCCTGACAGGAACCAACTGAGAGTCGTTCATCTGACTCCAAGCTCATCGTGCCGGTCTTGGGTAACTTTCTGCTACCTCACAGGATCGGCGCTGATCGTGACTTGTGAAGCAAGGGCAGAGCCGGGCACATGGAACTGAAGACAGAAAGCGCAACTGGCTATTCTCGCCTCTCGACATCGAGCACCACGATCGATATCTTCATCTTCTCGTCGTGGCCCAATCGCTTGTAAAGCATCTCTCGCAGTTCGCAAGCACTCCGGGGACGGATTCCCTGCGGAGGCAGACGGATTCCCTGCGGAGGCATTGGGACCCCTTGCGCACCGAACCAAAGCACCGCGTACACACCGTGGCCGTCCGCTCCCGGATCTTGTGCGTACTTCACGACCAGCTGCTTCGAAATGGCCGTCCAGAGCTCACGATGCATGCTCTTCTTGATCTCAACGGGGACGTTGAAATCTCCAAACGAGACTCGTATGTCCGCTCGCTTGTCGTTGGCATAGGATCCTTCCCGTTGCCAATCTACTCCGAGGCCTACCGGTGTGCCAGCCTTGAGCAGCGCGAGCAATTGATCCCGGCAGCGATCTTCGTGTCTCGGAGTCATTGCAGAGCCGCGCTGGCCTTCGTTCCAGAATTGCTTCCAGAGTGACGCATTGCCATCCCGTATTTCCCGCGCCAGCCTTTCGAGCCGATCAGTCGCCAAGGCTGAAAGATCTGCGGCATTGGCGGGCTGATTGTTTGCAAGCGTCTGACGAACAGCCCCAACGGAAGGGTGCATAAAACAAGCATTTCGGCGAACTACCGCTTGACGTGCCCGAAAATGCTGAAGCGGCGCACGCCAGGCCTCGAGTCCCGGCATGTCTATCAGCCTCTGCAGAGTCGCTGTCGAATCTGCACTCGGGTCGCGACCGAGTCGTTCGATGAGGATGTGGACGAATTCTGATTCCCTGAGCGCTTGGGTATGCACGTCGAGCGGTCTGTGGAGTCGCCCGACACGTGCGATGATTGCCTCGCTCGACCGCCGGTCCAGCGATTCGACTGGCAGCCGCCAATCCGAATCGAACAACTCTCCCGCCACGAACTTCGCAAGATGCGCAATCCGCTCCTCGTCAAAGCAGACGTAGTCCTCGAAGCGCTTCCGATACTGGGCCGGGATGAGGAAGAGACTGGCCGCAAGCCAATACACCCGTTGCCCGGCCGTCATGCTTTTTCTGGCCAGCTTCTCTTCGATAAGCCCCTCTAGTTCCTTCTCTTCGCAGTGACGCAACGCCGCCTTCAGTGCCAGTGCAAGTCCGTCAAGCTGCGCTGCCGTGCATCGGACGGGAATCAGTCTTAGCAGCGGCAGTGAAGCGTGGCGTGCGACGCTCGCATGGGTCTCTTCCCGCAGGAGCTTGCAGATCTCGCCATACAGCACCAAGCCTTTCCGGACTTCCGCCCGCACAGTGCGAACCAAGACATCGGCGACTAGGGCCGGCTCGGAATGAAGCACTTTCGTATACCACCGCGGCACCATGCTACCCTCTCCACTTCCCACCTCGTACGGGGCTGGGTGCTGGCGCCATTGCGTGTAGTGAAACGCAAGCGCGAGACGGAGGCGCGATGCGCCAAGAGTATTGACAGCACTGCTGGACTGCCGGTCGATTTCCTCCATCCCCGCCAAGAAGGGCAAAGCTAGACGATGCCATTGGCCCTGTCCGTGCAGCTTGAGCGCTTCCTTGTCAGTGGGAGCGTCGTCGCGTTCGACCGCTCCCCTCAAGCCCGCGAACGCCGCCTCAACCAACGTCCGGTGTTGCAGTCGGGCAAGCAGCCTTTCCTTGGGATCGGCACCCTCGGCGTCGTAGTCATTGCCAAAATACACTCCGGCCAGCCACTCTAGGAACGCTGGCTTGCTCCGATTCTCAGCGATGAGTCGAAAATTCTCTCGCGTGTGAGCTCGCCAGTCCTGTTCTGCAAGCTTGTCTGCATCCGACGAGCTGTCAAGAGGCAATCGAGTTAGCCACTCGACCGGACTGTCCTCGGCGAGCACCTCTTCAAGCGTCAGGCTGGAGGGACTGTCCTGTTCGACCCCTTGCTCAGATCTCTGTACCGGAAGCGATCCGGAAGTGCCCCTGCGTTGCAGCGCGTCTGCTGTTTTTTGGAACACCTCCGACGCGCCCGCGTCGGACGCCAGCCCGCACTGCGTCAGACACCACCGTTCAAGATCAGGCGGAAGCTCCGCGCCGAGCAGGAGATCCTGTGCGCGATCGGCAATCTGCTCGAACCTTCCTTCGCTCACACTCCTCTCGGCTGCGATGCGAACGAGGGACTTCACGATGTCTGGGCGGTCCTCTAGCCAACTCTGCACGTTCTGCAACTCGTTCGTCTCAATCCAATCACATCTCCTTTCGGACACCACCTCCAGCCAGCGATACAGGTGCGCCGGCTCGACATGGCTATCGAAACACTTCAAGTAGCGGGCCACGAGCGTCGCAGCCGTCTGGCGAACCGTGGAGAATGCCGGCCCCTGTGGCTCGAAGCCAAACCTTTCGCAGTCGCGCTGCATGTCCGCCCTTCTGTCTGCAAAGGCATCGAGCAGTTGCGCCATGCGTCGCCGGTCGGTCTCTTCGGCAACAACCATGCTCCAGAATTGACAGTACGTCCCATAAAGATTGCGGTTCTTGGGCGATCTCAGGTACGCGACAGCTTCCGTAGCGCCTAGGTACTTGGAGTACAAGCTCATCAAGAGTTCCCCGAGAAGTTCGTCTTCTGGGTCGGGAATCTTCTCATTCCAGACCTCCGTCAGCAGCTCGGCCAAAACACCGGCGTGATTCTCGGCATCCTCTCCTTGCCGGATGTATGCATCTAGTGCTTCACTCCTGACCTGATAGTGGCTGCGCTCCTCCTTGACAAGCCGCAACGTCTCGTCAGCGAGCGTGGGCACTACAGGCCCGGCCTGCAGGGCTCTCAGGACGAGGAACTTGACCCGCAGGCTTACGCTGTCATCTTCCGATCCGTCGAGCGCCGCTCGGAACGACTCGGCCATATCGGGCGTTGCCAGATCTGCCAGACATGGATTCCATCGGTGGAATACCTCTTGTAGCCCCGTGTGTCGCTCCAAGTGCCGGGCTACGGTCCGAACCAGCAGCAGTTTCTCGTCGGGCATGAACCGGGAGATGTCCCCGTAAAGGAGAGTTCCGACCGGGTCTCGCTCCATCACCGATGCCCTGCTCTCCGGGCAATGAGCCGCAAGCCACGCCGTTGTCCCTTGCAATTCCGACACAACATGATCGTCATAGCCGGCGACGATGGCGAGAAGCCGACCGAGGGGAATGCCCTCGCCCACTCTGTCTGCCAGGTAGCGTCCGGCAAGATACTCAGCGACATGCCTGTGAAGAGGCGCCCGGCAATCGGCCCCCGAGAACAGGCCTGAGCACAACGCCTGGCGAACCCGAGCGCGATCGTCCTGATCAAACTCTTGGAGCGAAATACACTGTCCGCCCTCATCTTCCGGCCCGTCGGAGTAACCGTCATTGCCGGTCATGATCTGGATCGCGCAGAGCTCGCCCGAAACCTTCATCAGTTCTACAGCCGAAAGTCGATCGCGAGCCACCAAGTGACGCTCGCTGTTTGACTCCTTCGCCAGCAACAAGCATGCACGCTCGTACAGTTCGGCTCTGGAGGCGGGCCACTGGGAAGATTGGGTGGCTTGCACGAGCAGTTTCAGCGTCAGAGGGCTCTCAAGCAGGTACTGGACCCCACGATCGCGCGCCTGCGCCACGTACTGCTGCGGATCTCCCGTCGGGAGAATCTCGTCCAGGATTTCCAGGATGCCGGCTTCATCCAATGGATCCAACCGGAATACGTGCACCGAACCGTCCGGCGAAACGCGCTTCAGATGGTCGTGGTCATTGGTCCCTAGCCAGTCCGCCTCACGACACGAGATTCGAAACTTGGGCTGGCCGAGGCCTTCAAGCTTGGAACGGATGCGGTCCAAGGGATGCGTGGGATCTTCTGCTGGCCTGCTGCGCCTCTCGTCCAGGG
Source organism: Bryobacterales bacterium (assembly GCA_965219605.1). Lineage (GTDB taxonomy): Bacteria > Acidobacteriota > Terriglobia > Bryobacterales > UBA6623 > VXMF01. The sequence goes on from CBDCOC010000002.1 coordinate 248,985, forward strand.
CATCGATGAACACCGGTCCACCGTGCCATGCCGAACGATCCGCCAGCGTGATGAAGTCGCGTGCCGATTGGAAGACACCACCCGTCCTATTTGCCTCCTGCCTGAACAGCGTTGTTTTCCCGGCACCGGGCGCACCCAGCAGGACGAAGGCCCCGACATCCTGCAGTTCCTCCAAACTGAACGCTCCACCGATGTTCGCAGAATCATCGGAGAGCAGTTCTGTGCAAGTCCGGGCGACGAGACCCATCACGTTCCTCCGAACCAGTGCTTGGCCGGCGCCGAGAGGAATTCGGAGAGCGGGATCCCGTCGGCTCCGACAACGATGGAAGCTAGCGGCGAGTACCTCTTGGCGAACTGCTTCATGCCGCGGGCGCTGCGTTGGCGAGCGCCGCTCTTGACCTCGATCGCTACGGACCTAGTTCCGCTGCGGAGCACGAAATCGACCTCCAAGTCCTTCTCTCGCCAGTAGTAGATCCGCACATCTCCGGTATTCGAATTCAGAAGATGAGATCCGACCGCGCTTTCGACAACCCGGCCCCAGAAGGTGCGGTCGGCCTTGGCCTCGGCAAAGCTGTACCCGGAAAACGCGGAAAGGTAGGCGGTGTTGTAAACGTTGAGCTTGGGGCTGGAAGCCTTGATCGATATCCGGCTTCCAGAGTACTTCTCGATGCCAGCCAGCAGGCCGGCCGTTGACAACAGATCGATATAGCGCGCGAGTGTCGTCGTGTTGCCGGCATCCTGCATCCGCCCGAGCAACTTGGTGAACGAGACAGTCTGCCCGGACAGTTCGCATCCCAACTCGAGCAGTTGCCTGAATAGAGCGGGCTTGCGGACCTGCGTCATTGCAAGGATGTCTCGCTCGATGGCTGCCTCGACCAGTGAGCTCAGCACGTACTGGCGCCAGCGTTCCTCGTCGTGAATCAATCCGGCCGCCCCGGGACTGCCGCCGAAGTATACGTAGGCATCCGGGTCAAAGCCGAACGCCTCGGACATTTCGGCAAAAGACCAGTGAGTAAAGCGGAGCACCTCGAAGCGACCGGCGAGGCTCTCCTGAAGGCTGGACTGCAGCCGGAGATGAGTCGATCCCAGGATCACGACCCGCAGGGGCAGGTCCTCGAATCGGTCCGCGTCCCATAGGCCCTTTACCGTTAGCGACCAGTCCGGGACGTTTTGGATCTCATCCAGCACAAGCACGAAGCCTCGTTCCGACCTTCTGGCTTCGACGCGGCTGCGATTCCAGTTTTGGACGATCCACGAGCCATCCCTCATCGACGAGGGTGCGACCTCCGTATCCCAGACTGGTCGCATTCCGAGCGATGCAACTTGTTCTTCTGCGTCTGCGGAGCAATACCTGTGCGGCATGCCGGCCTTGACCAGCGCCTGGCGAGTGGCCGTTGTCTTGCCGGTCTGGCGCGGCCCCGAAACGTAGATGATCGATTTCGGAATCTCTCGCATTCGCTTGACAAGTTCCGAGACGAGTGGTCGAGCGAACATGGCAACACAGATTTAATTATCATACTGAGTAAATTTCCTCAGTTCAATAATCAGTACCTGCTCCCGGCAATTCTCGGCATGGAAGTCTTGCTGCGAAGGCTTGATGGTTCGGGTTGCCCTAAAAGGGCGTGGGGCTGGAATCGTCTCGCTTGGGCAAATCTAGCCCCGGTATCACGCCAACCTTGCGATAAGCCGAGAGTGATAGCAGACCGCCCAGCAGTTGGGTGCGAATGAGCGGTCCGACGGCGGCATGGACGGCACACTTGCCGCGCGTCTTCTTCGCAACCATCCCTGCTGCTTGGCAAGACCGGCTCGCGAGGCGTTTCCAGCCTCTCCGGCGGCACAGCGGCACGCTGTGCGCACACCTTCCCCGCAGACGGGGGAGGAATCATGATGACAGCGACACCCTGATCGAGCGCACGCTCCCCTGCACGCTGGCGGCGAGCTTCAGCAACAAGCCCCCGGATCGACCCGAACTGCCCCTGCGCGAGTTCCATGCCTGCCAACAACCCGCTGTAAATCGGCTCCGGCAGCGCCGCGTCTACCGGCAATCGAAAGCCTGACGTAACTGCCCAGCTTTCGATCTCTTGCGCTTGGGGCGCTTCTTCGGCACGTCAGGCGAGTTTTGGCTCAACCTCCAAAAACTCTACGAGCTGCACCTTGCGGAACAGAAGCATGACACGACAATCGCCCAGCTGCCGACGCTGGATTGCCGGACAGATGTGCATGCGACCGGTTGAGCGCCACCGCTCAGCGACCAGTGGTCGATCCGAGTGGCGAGAAGTTCGCTCGTCTATCGCGGAGCGAAGATCTGACCACATGCGGCGCTGAAGTCCATGGAGCACCCCTTGCTGCAAAGCACAGATGTTCCTATTGCGGCTACGACCCGCCGCATCATGGTCGGTTCCTAGGAGGGGCGTGCGGGATCAGGTCAGTCGGATGCTGGCAATGGAGGCAGGCCAAGCTCCTTGAGAAAGGCGTTGTGCTTGGCTGTTGACTGCTTGATCTGCTTGTCGATTTCGACCAAAACCGCGTTTGTGGCGTAAAGATCGACCGGTGTCTCCGGCTTGGCGGTGCTGACATAGCGGGAAATGTTCAGGGTGCAGTCATTGGCCTCTATCTCATCCATCCTCACGCGCCTAGCGTACCTCTCGATGGTCTCCGGACGCTCCTGGTAGGTGTGGACGATCTTCTCGATATGCGTGTCGGACAGGAAGTTCTGGCGCTTGCCCTTCTCGAAATGTTCGGACGCGTTGATGAACAGGACGTCGTCGGGCTTCTTGCACTTCTTGAGAACGAGGATGCAGACCGGGATGCCGGTCGAGTAGAACAGGTTGCCCGGAAGGCCGATCACGGTGTCGATGTGCCCATCTGCCAGCAGCTTGCGGCGGATCTTCGCTTCCGCGCCGCCGCGGAACAGCACGCCGTGCGGCAGGATGATCGCCATCACGCCGCCGTCGTCCTTGAGGTAATGGAGGCCGTGCAGCAGGAACGAGAAGTCCGCCGCAGATTTCGGGGCGAGCCCGTAGTTCTTGAAGCGCATGTCCTCGCGCAGCGCCTCGTTCGGGGTCCAGCGGTAGCTGAACGGCGGATTGGCGACCACGGCATCGAAGCGGGGCTTTCTGGCCGGGTTCGTCTGGCGGAGCATGTCCCAGTCGTTGGCCAGCGTGTCACCGTGATGGATCTCGAACTCCGAGTCCTTCGCCCCGTGCAGCAGCATGTTCATCCGCGCGAGGTTGTAGGTGGTGATGTTCTTCTCCTGCCCGTAAATCTTGCCGATGCCGTGCTGCCCCATGCCCTTGCGGACATTAAGCAGCAGTCCGAGAGATAGCGGAGGAACAGGAACGCGAGCATGTAGTCGCGGAAATCGTCCGCGTTCATCGCACCACGGAGCTAGTCGGCAGTAGCCCAGAGAGTTTGGCCCAGTTTCTTTTGCTGTTCGATCATGCCAATGGTCTCTCAGGACATATTTTTCTCTTTCCGCAAACGTTCTGCGGGAATTCGTATCAGTTCTCCGTCCTTAACCTGAACTTCATCCGGAAAAGACGAACTAATTGCTTGTTTCAGAATGAGTTACGTCGAATCAACCTGTCATTTTACTGGAAACAGTCTTGTCGAGATCGACTCCCAGCAGAGCGAATGCCTTGGCTTGCAAGGCCGTCGGCTGGGCGAGCAGCGGAAACTCGTGCTGCTCGTCCTTGCCTAGCGTGACGTGGTTGAGCGTCAGTGTTCCCAGATGTGCGAGCAGACTCGGCAGGCCCTGCACCGGCAAGCCTTCCGGAGTCCGCTTGCTGGCGGCCTTGGCCCGGGCCGCAGGCGACACCTGCGCCGCTTCCACCGGCGAGTCGCGCTGTGCGCGAGCTGCCTCGCGCTCGCTGTCTTCAAACAACAACGGTGCCAGTTTGCGCCGCAAGTGCCATTCCAAGTAGTAGGCCAACATGCACAGAAAGACATGCCCGCGCACATGCTCGGCGCTGTAGACGTAGAACGGGCGCACTGCCAAGCGGGTCGTTTTCAACGAGCGGAAGGCGCGCTCCACCTGCGCCAGACTCTTATAGGCCGCCACCGCTTCGTGCGCCCCGAGGGCGTCCGCAGGCAAGCTCGTGCGCACCACGTACACGCCGTCCAACTGGGCCTCGGCGGCAATGCGCTCTGGCCGTCGCGACCAGTGCAGCACGTGTTCCTGCACGCTGATCTCGAAATGCTTCGCCACCTTGTAGCGATTCGCATCGCGGCCGATGCGGCGCTGGATCGCGGCCTCTTCGTGCCACGGCTTGCGCCCCCGCCGCACCTTGGCGGCCAGCTCTTCCAAGAGTTGCTCGGTGGCCTGTAGCAACTCCTCTCGCTTGCGGGCGCGCTGCTCTCGCAGGCGCGGGTTCAGGCACACCAGCAGGCGCTCGCCGGGGAATTCCGGGCTGTGAATCTCAGCCACTTGATCGGGCACCAACTGGCCCGGCTGGAGCGGCGCTTCAGGCCTGGCCCCGGCCTGCTCGGCATCCGGTTCGGGCGCTTTGAGCAACTGCTGCAGGGCGCTGCTAGTGAGGGCCGAGATCCAATCCAGGCTGGCCGGCTCGAGGTCGGCGCGCAGGCGCGCCGTGGTCAGCATGCCGCGATCGCCAACCAGCGCGACTTGCTGCACGCCGAACTGCTTGCGGATGGTCTGCACTTGGGCGCTCACGGTGGTCGGATCGGCGCTGTTGCCGGCGAACACCTCCACCGCCACGGGGCAGCCGTCCGGGGCGCACAGCAGGCCGAAGACGATCTGGCGCTTGCCGCGCTTGCGGTCGCGGTTGTAACCAAAGGCGGCCAGCGGACAGCAGCGGCCTTCGCAGTAGGAACTGGTGACGTCGTAGAGGACTAGGGTGCCGGCGCGCAGGTGGCGGCGGGCGAGGCTGCGTTGGATCCAAGGCTGGCGCTGGCGCAGCCAATCGAGCATGGCCAGCAGTTCATTGCCCGCCACGGGCCCGAGAGCGAGCAGGCTGCCGAGCGAGTTGGCGGCGGAAGCGGGGCAGAGGCTGCGGGCGGTGGCGAGCTTGGAGTCGGGCTGCAGCAGGCGGGCGCAGATGGCGGCCAAGGCGAGGCTGCGTTGGCGCGAGGGGGAGCGCTGTAGCAGGCGGGGGAAGTGGAGTTGGCGGGCGAGGGCGAGCACAGCGGCGACATGGCCGTGAGGCAGGGAGCGGCGGATGGTAACGGCTTGGTCGAGGCGGGGGACAGCCACACCGCCTTGCAGGACGGTGCGGATGCCGTGGATGGCCTCGGGCGGGAGTTGGGAGAGGTTGGCGATGGTCTTGCGACGGATGCGCTGGCCCTCCCGCCAAGCCTGGCGGAGCAGGACGGCTGGGGGGCTGTTGCGGTTGGGGATGGATTCGACGTAGAAGGCCACGGGGATTACATGGAAACAAAAAATTGCAAATACAATTCTAATAAAAGATATAAACAAATGTCAAGTAAAAAAATACATGGAAACAAAAATACACCTGAGAGAGATCCCGGGAGAGTCATAACCAATTGAAAATAAAGTACTTAAAAGCGATCAAAGCCTATCCAGCCTAGGTGAAGTTCAGCTTAACTAGTGCCTGCGACAAAACCCCCTAAAATCCGATCTTCTCTAAAAATATGCGCCGATTTATGGACCCATTGGGGGCATCGTTCAGCAGAATTTCTCCCCTGATTGGTAAAAATATGTCAAGAAATCTGGCTGAGTTCGACTCACTGCCTGCTTCAGATACACTCCGCCCTGCCGGCCTTCTGCCAGCTCTCTTTTTTCTCTTTCCCGTCTCGATGACCGCTGCTATGCGGCTATCTTTAGCCGCTCTTTCTTCAGTCTTTCTCGTTCCCTTCTCTGGAGTATCAATCCTAGCCGATGCACGTTCGCTGCCACCACTGACAACCCAATCGCCCGCTCGAATCCTGCCCGACCGTGCTCTCGCACTCGATCCAGTCCTCGCTGCTCCAAGTTCGCGATCGCCGACTCCACTGCCGGATGCTGCCGCCGTCTCTCTACGTACTCCTGTGCTTCTTCCCGCTCTTTATCTGTCTCACTCAACCGCCCCTTCTTCGGCATCACGTTCCGCGCCAGCATGCCATCCAACCGCTGCCGATTCCCAGCACTGTAGTACCCCTTGTCAAAACTGCATCCCTGCAATCCCGGGTACTCACTCTGCACCTGTTCCACTATTTCGACCGCCACATCCACGTCCTGCTCCGTCCACATGATACGATGACCTAATATAAACTGTTCCGCGCTCTCCACGATTGTTACCGGCACTCCTAGCTCTACCAGAACACCCGCTTTCCCTTTTACGCACCAGCGCGTATGATCTTCGAAAATCGAATACACTTTCTCCTCTTGTGGGATCGTCTCGCCTTGCAATATTCTCCGCTCCACTTGCCCCGCCAGTTTCCGCCCCAATCCCGCAAGCCGTTCTATTTCCTTGATCTCTTCCTTGCTTGCCCTGCTCTCCCGCAGATTTTCCAAGCTCCCCTCAGCTCGTTCTAGCAACCTTTCACACTGCTTCAAATACGCCTTCACCCCTTTCTCTTGATTCTTCCTCCTGCGCCTCGTCCGCACTCTTTGGAACAGTCTCCTCACCTTCCCTTCCAACTTCTTATGCTGCCGCCAGCCTGTCTCCCCTTGGGCCTCACTCGCCCGTGCGATCGTCCGTAGCAGACTCCTCATTGCATCCCACAGCAAACTTACATCCGTCGGATAATGCACGTCTGTCTCCACCACGAACGAATCGCAACGCGCCGCCAACTCTCCTGCCACATCCTGGCCTAGCACTTCGTAGCCAGCTCCCACCACCAAGCGGTTGACAGCCGCTAGTAACTGCGGAGTCAGTAGCGACACGTTGCGTGTGATCGTGCGGCAACTGGCCACTGTGCTGTCCCAGTCGCTGAGTCCCATCATGCGCCGCACACTGCGATGCTGGCCAGCTAATTCATGCCAGCGATCATAATCGCAATTCAATCCCTGACGCAGCAGACCCAGCACCAATATGCTCCACAGACTCATGCCCGGACGACCGTTCCTGGCGTCCAAGCACGGCCCGTATGCTTGCCTCTCACTGTCTGCGCTGTCCGCCTTGCTCTTGTCCGCGAGCAGATGCGTCTCCAGCAGAGTGAATAGCTTGGCCCGCAACTCAGCATCCGACCAAATCTGCTGCAAACCGCGCAGCACGGCGGGAATATCATCCCGGGACTGCGGATCGAGTGGGATGCGCTCAATATCGATTTGGCCGATGGCTAATTGTGGATTTAAGACGACTCTCATGGGTGCCTGCCAGACGAAGATCGTAGCAAATAGGCCGCCAGCGGGCCAGGGCTAGCCAGCCGCTGTCATCTTCGTCGGCGTCGATTGCTATCAACTCATCTATTTTCAATTATTTAGAAGCTTTTGTCGCAGGCACTAACTATCACGATTCCCGTATTAGTTTGAATAGCTGTTTTCCGGGCTTGCTGAGAAGCTTTATGCAAAGCTTTCAATACGGCTGACAAATCAAGCTCCTTGGCTTGTTGAATATCTTTCATTGGCTTTCTCCTCGTTCCACCAAAATCAGTGTTTCACCTGAAGCATCGAACTTAGCCTAAATATCGACCACAGACTTGCAACGATCATCAAATTTTTTGAACCTTCGGAAAGGGAATTACATCGAATACTTGACAAAGCAACCTGAATCTGCGATCATCCGATGCATGTTGTGCTCACTGCTTCGACGCCTTGGCCGTCGCCTTTCGCGGCCACAGATACTTTGGCTTGCGCAGGGCTTTCGGCCTCGACTTGGACCTGAGCAGTGCCTTGGCGAGACTCTCCGGGGTTGCTGCCTTGCAGTGGTTCTTCATCACGCCACTACTATACGCCATGTCAGCTAACTGGGCGAACCAGACGATCTGGACGGCAGACAACCTCGACGTACTCCGAGGGATGAACTCCGAATCGGTCGATCTGATCTACCTTGATCCGCCGTTTAACTCGAACCGCGACTACGCCGCGCCCATCGGCTCGGAAGCCGCCGGGGCGGCGTTCAAGGATACTTGGACGCTCAGCGATATTGACGTAGCATGGATCGGCCTGATTGCCGAGAAGGAGCCGAACCTGTCCGCCGTGATCGACGTGGCAGGGCTGTCGCACGGCAAGGGCATGAAATCGTATCTCGTCATGATGGCTGTGCGCCAGCTGGAGATGCGCCGGCTGCTCAAGCCTACCGGCTCGATCTACCTGCACTGTGACCCGACCGCCTCGCACTATCTCAAGGGGCTGATGGACACTGTGTTCGGATCCGACAACTTCCGCAGCGAAATCGTGTGGCGCAGAAGCAACGCCCACAATAAGCTGTCCAAGCAATACGGGCCGGTCCACGACAGCCTACTGTTCTATTCCAGAGGCAACAGATTCACGTTCCATCCGGGCCGCACCCCGTACACGACCGTTTACGCGGAAAAGAGCTTTCCGGGTACTGACAGCAGAGGCAAGTACCAATCCAACGTCTTGACTGGATCAGGGACAAGAGAAGGCGAGAGCGGCGAACCTTGGTGGGAATATGACCCGACACCGCACGGCCGTCATTGGGCGATACCGGCCTCGATTCGTGCCTTTATTCCAGCCGTATAAGGCAAATTTTCGGTGCAGGAAATCTTTGAAATACTGGACGATCTATCGCTGATTATCCACTCAAAAATAGAAGGAAAACTGCCCCGATACAAGCAATATTTGAGCGCATCCCGTGGAGTACTGTATCAGGATATATGGGCGTTTAAACCCGGAACACGCGGTTTACTGTGGAACTCTAAGAAAGGCATCGATGAGGACGTGAAGTGGCTCGATAACGAACCAGAGCACGTGGACTACCCGACGCAAAAACCGCTCGGACTGCTATCGAGAATCATTAGATCATCGTCCAATGAGGGTGACATGGTTCTAGATCCGTTCTGCGGATGCGCGACGACTCCTGTAGCCGCCGAAAAGCTAAACCGCCAATGGGTCGGAATCGATATCTCTCCCAAGGCGGCCGAGCTGGTCAAGGTACGCATGGAACGGGAGACAAACCTGTTGGACCAATTCAATCCCATCGTCCGAACCGACATTCCGAAACGGACTGACGTGGGCAAGCTCCCGCCGTACAAGACTCACCGCCACACACTCTACGGCAAGCAGGAAGGCTATTGCGCGGGCTGCAAGCATCATTTCCCGTTCCGCAACCTGACCGTGGATCACATTGTTGCCAAGTCAAGGGGGGGCCGACCATCTGGACAACTTGCAGCTGCTGTGCATGGCCTGCAACTCCATGAAGGGAACCATCGATCAAGCCTCGTTCATGGCGCGGCTCAAAAGGGAAGGAATCGGGCAATGAGCAAGAGGCTTGTGGAACAGAGGTACACAGCAATCGCCCATTTGTGGATGCAGACGTTCGAATGCCCCAGCGGAGTGCCGGTGCAGACGCTGAAGTAGCTCCGGCAGTCTAGGCACTAGTAGGCATGTACTTGGCGCTCGGAACCTCCTTGGTCTCAACGGAACTGCAATGGCCACAGCATTACCCGGATGCGCCCCATACCTTCTGCTCGAACCACGCGGTTGCCACCTGCCTGTCAGGCAACATGTCCATGACTTGTATGAATGTCAGGCCGATTCTGTAGGATTTTCCGGACACCTTTTGTCCTGCCATCGTTGTGTATCCGACCGCGCACGCAGTCTTGCCTTCACATCGTCACCGAAGATTGCGGATTGTGATGCTCGCCATTTTCGTGTCCCTGCTTATCTGGCTAGCCCAATCTAGCAGGCAACAGCGATGCAATCAAGATATCGGCACTGCACGCCATGGCCACGAGGCCGTCGGCACCTCCGCCTCAATCGCCCATATCCGTTACGCCGTCGGGGCACCCACCGATCGTATGCGCATCCGTAGCACTATGCACCGCGAGTAGCAGGGCCATGCCTGTTGCAAGGCCGGGATCAGCAAGAGACAATATCCAAGACATGGCAATGAGCATCCGAGCAATCGCACTGCTGGTCGTCGCAGCAACCGTGGCGACTGCGAGCGACTTGGCCGACGAAGCCAGCGCGATCTTGGAGCAAGACTGCCAGATGTGCCACGGCGCGGCGATCCAGCAATCCGGCCTGGATCTGCGGACCCGCGAGAAGATCCTCGCTGGTGGCGAGCGTGGCGCGGCGGTCGTGGCCTCGAACCCGGATCTGAGCTGGCTGTGGCGCTTGGTAAACCATCGCTCCAAGCCCTTCATGCCCCCTGGCGGCAAGCTGTCCGCTGCGAAGATCGAGGTGCTGCGGAAATGGATCATGGCCGGCGCCCCGATGCCGGAAGTCGCGATCTCCGATGAAGAAGCGGCGCGGCGCGCGGCCCTAAGCAAGCTCGAGGAACGGCCTGTCACAGAGGAGGAGCGCTCGTGGTGGTCCTTTGTAGCCCCGGTTAGGCACCCGGTTCCCGGGGATGGCAGCGCCAGCCCCGTAGACGCTTTCTTGAACGCCAGCCTCCGCGAGCAGGGCCTTGCCGCGAATCCCGCTGCTGACAGGCGGGCGCTGGTGCGCCGTCTCTACTTGGACCTGACCGGCCTCCCGCCGACCCTGCGAGAAATCCGGGACTTCCTCGCCGACGAATCCCCGCGAGCTTGGGAGTCGCTGGTGGACCGGCTGCTGGAATCGCCGCACTACGGCGAGCGCTGGGGCCGGCACTGGCTGGACTTGGTCCATTACGCCGATTCGGGCGGTTACGAGCGCGACTTCGACTGGCCGACCATGTGGCGCTACCGCGACTATGTCGTCAACGCCTTCAATAGCGACAAGCCCTTCGACTTGTTCATCAAGGAGCAGATCGCAGGGGACGAAATCGACCCCGACTCGCGCGAATCCAATATCGCGACCGGCTACTTGCGGATGGTCCTCGACAACAACATCAAGGACGAGCGCACGCGCATGGACGAGCTTGACGACAATGTCGCCACCACCGCGCAGACGTTTCTGGCGGTCACCGCACAATGCGCCCGCTGCCACAACCATAAGTTCGACCCGATCGCGCAGAAGGACTACTACCGGATGCAGGCAGTGTTCTTCTCGACCAAGGAGACAGACTATCCGCTCGTAGGACCGCAAGTCGTCGCCGAGCACGAAGCGCGCAACCAGCGGGTCAGCGAGCGGCAAAGGCCGCTCAAGGAGCGTCTGAGGAAGCTGGAAGAGCCGCACCGCAAGGAACTCTTCGAAGCCAGGCTGGACACGCTGCCGAAGTACTACCGGAGAGCTTGGGAGACCCCCGCCGCGCAGCGGACCAAGGCGCAGCGCCTCAACGCCAGGCAAGTGGAGGCGCTCTACAAGCAGATCAAGCTCGACGATATCCGGGCGCGCATGGAGCGGAGCGAAGCTTCGGAGCACCGGGACATCCAAGCGCGGATCGAGGCTCTTGACAGCGAGCGGCCAGCCCCCTACCCGACGGCCCGCGCGGTCACCGAGGAGAGCCGCGATCCGCTGCCGTCGTATTTCCTGCACCGCGGCGACCCGGGCAGCAAGGGATCCCTCATGCAGCCGGGCGTCCTGACCGTCGCAGCCAAGGCCGAGCCGCGGTTCCCCGCCCCGCCGGCGGATGCGCGGACGAGCTGGCGCCGCAAGCACTTCGCCGAGTGGATCGCTTCCGACAGCAATCCCTTGACCGCCCGCGTCATGGTCAACCGCATCTGGCAGCACCATTTCGGCGAGGGCATCGTCCGCACGCCGAGTAATTTCGGCAAGACCGGCGCGCTTCCCAGCCATCCTGAACTGCTGGACTGGCTGGCCCTTGAGTTCATCGACTCGGGCTGGTCGGTCAAGCACATGCACCGCCTGATGGTGGTCTCGAACGCCTATCGCAGGGCGAGCCACGACCTGCCCGGGAACCTCGCCAAGGACGGCGCGAATCGATTCTTCTGGCGGCAAAGCCGCAACCGCCATGAGGCGGAGGTCATCCGCGACCAGATTCTCGCTGTTGCCGGCACGCTGCGCCTCGGCCTGGGTGGGCCTGCGGTCCGGCCCTACATCGACCCGGCACTGTTCCAGTCCAGCACGGACAGGACCTGGCCCGGAATGGTGATCGGTGACCCCGCGAGCTGGCGGCGCAGCATCTACGTGTTTTCCAAGCGCTCCATTCGCTACCCGATGTTCGAGGCGTTCGATCAGCCGGACATGGTCTCCTCCTGCAGCCGGCGCACCCGCTCGACGGTGGCGCCGCAAGCCCTGCTGTTGATGAACAACGCCGAGGTCCTGCTGCACGCCAAGCACTTCGCCCAGCGCGTGGCGCTCGAAGCAGGGCCGAGTGCCGGGGCCCGGATCGAGCGCGCCTTCGAACTTGCCCTAGCACGCAAGCCTAGCGAGACCGAATTGGCCAAGGCCCTGTCGTTCGTCACCAGTACGCCGACAGGCTTGGTCGACCTCTGCCAAACGCTCTTCAACCTGAACGAGTTCTTGTACAGGCAGTAGCGGCGGCCGGTCGCTCAACGTCCGGTGGACCCGAACCCGCCCTGCCCGCGCCGGCTCTCTGGCAGGGACTCGGCCAGTTCCCAGCGCACATTCGCATAGCTCGCGATGACGAGCTGGGCAATCCGGTCTCCGGGCCGCACTTGGTACGCCTCCCTGCCGAAGTTAATCAGCGTGACGCGCAATTCGCCCCGATAGCCGGGATCGATCGTGGCGGGACTGTTCAGCAACGTGAGGCCGTGCCGCCGCGCCAAGCCGCTGCGCGGCCGCAGCTGGCCCTCGTAGCCGGGAGGTATCTCGAGGCTGATGCCGATGCCGACGCTGCGCCACTCCAAGGGCGGCAATTCAACCGCCTCGGACGCGTGCAGGTCCATGCCAGCGTCTTCGTCCGCGCCATGGGCGAAGGCCGGCACGACCGCACATTCGACGAGCTTGCGATAGCGCAGCGTGAGGGGCCCGGACATGCAGGCAGTTACCCTAGCATGGCGCGGGAAGTCCTCCCCAATGCCGATCTCAATGCTAGACATTTGCAAAAAACGGCGGCAGGCGCGCGCAGGCCGGTTGGCGTGGCAGCTTCCTACTGTTTTCGACCGATGCCCGCATCCAAGCCAATGCTGGCCGACGAATTCACTCCTGTGGATGTCATTCGACCTGCGGAGCCTTCCAGCATGGCGTTGCCTCGTTATTGATATCGAGTTGCAGGTACTTTGATATCCTGAGTGCTGCGAGACGCCGCCCGGACCCATTCGCGTTTCCCGTTGCGGAGGCCCGGATCGAGCGGGCGGCGCAGGGGGCGTTCACCAATGATCGACATCAAAAGGCTGGTCTTCTGGCTGCACCTGATCTGCGGCATCGCGGCAGGTCTCGTGGTCTTCACCATGTCGTTGACCGGAGTTCTCCTGACCTACGAGAAGCAGATCAGCCGCTGGGCCGACGGCTACGACGTGCGACCACCGTCTGCCGCAGCGGAACGGCTCGGCCCCGAAGCCCTGTTGCAGCGGGCGTACAGCACGACCGGCAAGCGCCCCACCTCGATCCAGTTCCGCGCGGCTGGCGACGAGCCGGTGCGCGTCTTCGCGGGACGCGAGCCGGTCGTGCTGGATCCGTACTCCGGCGCGGATCTGGGCGCTGGCGCCACCGGCGCGAGGAACTTCTTCCGCACCATGATCGTCTGGCACCGCTGGCTGGGGCAGGAAGGCGACGGACGCGCCGTGGGCAAGGCGATCACAGGAGCTTGCAACCTGGCATTCCTGTTCATAATCCTTAGCGGCGCCTACCTGTGGTGGCCGAGGCAATGGACTTGGAAGCATGTCAAGCCCGTCCTTCTCTTCCGCTCCGGGCTGCCAGCCAAGGCCCGGAATTTCAATTGGCACAACGTCTTCGGCGCATGGTTCGCCATTCCGCTGCTGGTGGTGGTGGCGACCGGCACGTTCTTCTCGTATTCCTGGGCCGGTGAACTGCTGTATGCGGTAACGGGCGAGGAACGCCCGCAGCGCGGGCCGCGCAGCGCGGCGAGCAGCGAGCGCAAGGCCCCGCCCGAGCCGCCCGGTTTCGACCGCATGGACGCTTTTTTCGCCGCAGCCGTGAAGACCCAGCCGGACTGGAAGATCGCTACCTTGCGCCTGGCCGAAGACCCGGCCGCGCCGGTAGTGGTAACGCTTGACCGCGGCAACGGCTTCCGCCCGGACCTGCGCAGCACGGTCACGATCCATCGCCAGACCGGCAAGATCGTCAAGCGCGAGACCTACGCCGACATGGGGCGGGCGCAGAGCGCGCGTATCTGGATACGCTGGCTGCACACAGGCGAGGCTGGCGGCTGGCTGGGCCAGACGCTGGCCGGAGCGGCCTCGTTGGCGGCTTGCTTCTTGGTCTACACTGGCTGGATGTTGAGCTGGCGCAGGTTCCGGGCTTGGCGCGAGCGCGGCTAGCATATGCGGTCCGAGTGCAGATCGCGCGACCCGGCCTTGGTGCATCTGAGCCGGTGCGCGGCGGCTTGGATTGTCGCGCTGGCAGCCGGACCTGCTAGCGCGGAGCCTGGCAGCGGCACGACCGCGGGCTGGTGGGGCAGCCCGCCGGCAGGGATGGTCGAGATACCGCCCGGCGAGTGCAGCAAGCCTGTCTTGGACCACGAACCGGTGACTCGCCCGCTCATCTCCCCGGACGATTGCCCGGCCCGCCAAGTGCGCTCGGATGGCTTTTTCATGGACATGACCGAGGTCACGCAGCGCGCCTACGCAGAATTCGTGGCGGCGACGGGCCGCCCGGCGCCGCCGCACTGGCTGGACGGCAAGATGCCTGAGGCCCTGGCCGACCTCCCGATCTACAACGTCAGCTGGGATGACGCCGACGCCTACTGCACATGGAAGCACAGGCGCTTGCCGCGCGAAGAGGAGTGGGAACGAGCGGCACGGGGCGGTCTTGGCAAAGACGAGGGCCCGGGCGACGATAGCAAGCCGGGCCGCGACACAGCGCGCGACCGGGCTTCTCTCGGCCCGGGCCCGGTGCGGCAACACCCGGCGAACCCGTTCGGGCTGTACGACATGGCCGGGAACGTCGCCGAGTGGTGCGTGAATTGGTCCAACCCGACATCGAAGACAGTCGGGGCAACTTGGTTCGATCTGACATCCTACGAGTCGGGAGCGACCGCCAACTTCCGCGAGGGCGCCGACCGGCTGTACCGCATCGTCCGCGGCAGCCCTTGGGATGATCGCAGCTGGGTCAAGCCCGACCGGCGCGCGCCCGATTTGGGATTCCGCTGCGCTGCGGACTTCCCGGACCACCCATAGGTCCGCGCGGCAACCGCGGGGAGTTCGCGATTACGCGAGCAGCCCGTGCTGCACGGCCCCGCTCACATCGGTAAGGCGGAAATCGCGTCCCATGAACTTGTACGTGAATTTCTCGTGATCAAACCCCATCAAGTGCAGGATGGTCGCCTGCAAGTCATGCACATGGACCGGATCTGCGGTGATGTTGAGACAGAGCTCGTCCGTTGCGCCATGGACATAGCCGGCCTTGACGCCGCCGCCCGCCATCCACATGGAATAGGCCGTCGGCTGGTGGTCGCGCCCGGCATTGGCCGCTTCCTCCGGCTTGCGGATCTCGGCCAGCGGCGTGCGTCCGAACTCCCCGCCCCAAATGACCAAGGTCTCGTCAAGCAGGCCGCGCCGCTTGAGATCCTTGAGCAGTGCGGCCGTCGGCTGGTCCGTTTCCTGCATGCGCTTGGGGAGTTTCCGGTTGAGATAGGTGTGGTCGTCCCAAGATGCATCCATCAGCAGCACGGTGCGCACCCCTCTCTCGACCAGCCGGCGCGCGAGCAAGCAGTTCGTCGCGTACTGGCGGCGATGCTCGTTCTCGCTGTCGATACCGTACATTGCGATCGTTCCCGGGGACTCGTGCGAGAGGTCCGTCAGATCCGGCGCCTCGACCTGCATCCTGAAGGCGAGTTCGTAGGCATTGATGCGCGACGTGATCTCCTCGTCCCCGGTGCGCTCGTAGCGCATGCGATTCATGTCGTTGACGAAAGTGATCGTCTCGCGCTGGATCTGCGGCGTGACACCGGGAGGGTTGGCGAGGTAGAGAATCGGATCGCCCTGGTTGCGGAACAGAGTGCCCTGGTAGTGGGACGGCATGAACCCCGAGGAAAAGTTCGTCGTCCCGCCAGACGTGCCCTTGCCCGAGGCCAGGACGACGAATCCGGGCAGGTTCTTCGACTCGCTGCCCAGGCCGTAGAGCAGCCAAGACCCCAGCGTCGGGCGGCCGGGTATCGTCGCGCCAGTGAACAGCAGCAGTTGGCCCGGATGGTGGTTGAAGGCGTCTCCGTGCATCGAGCGGATCAGGCAGATGTCGTCAGCCACCGATCCGAGGTGCGGCGCGAGCTCGGAAAGCTCCATCCCGCACTGGCCGCGCGGCGCGAACCTGTAGCGACTGGCCATGGCCTTGGCCGTGGGCTTGATGAAAGCCAGCGTGAGCTCCTTGGTGACCGCTTCTGGCAGCGGCTGGCCGTCCCAGCGCTGCAAGGCCGGCTTGGGGTCGAAGAGTTCGTACTGGCTGGGGCCGCCCTCCATGAACATGAAGATGACGTTCTTCGCCTTGGGCGCGAAGTGCGGGGCCTTGGCTGACAGGGGGCTGGCCGCGGTCAGCCCATCGGCGGCCAAAAGCTCGGCCAGCGCCGCGATGCCGACACCGCCGGCCGCGGTGCGCAGGAATTCGCGCCGACGCAGGGCCGCGGCAACGCGCTGCCTCTCCATGAGAGCTGCCCGCTTTACAGCCCGGGGCCGGCGTTCGGCCCCGTTGCGCCGCTTGCCCGCCGCGCTTGGCTGCGCGCCGTGCAGCGTCGCTCAACCGCTGGCATAATCCGCGCCCTCCGCGCTCCGCGCGCAAGATGCATCCCAGTCCAGCAGGTACTGCTTCATGCGCGCCGCCATGTCCGGCAGTTCCGCGGCCAAGTCGTGCCGTTCCCCGGGATCCAAGGAGATGTCAAAGAGCATGTCCTGGCCTTTGCGCTTTTCATCGAGATAGCTCAGCAGCTTGTAACGATCTCCGATCAGCGCGTGGTCTGGCGAGCCTAGGCGGGAATGCTTGCCCTTCTCGCCGGCGTCGGGACATTGGAACGCGATCGGACGCCCGCGCCGCCCCGTGTCGCCATCGATCAAGGGGAGCAGGCTCACGCCGTCAATCGGGCGGCTGCCGGCCGGGGCATCCTCGCCCAGCGCCGCGGCGATCGTGGGAAAGTAGTCACAGGTGGAGGCGGGCATGTTCGTGCCCCGCCCGGCCGCGACCCGCCGCGGCCACTCAAGAATCCCCGGGACGCGCAGCCCGCCTTCGAACAGGCTGCGCTTGCGACCGCGCAATCCGCCGCTGGAACCGCGGTCGACCTTGCCGTGCGGCGCGCGCCCTTCAGGGCCGTTGTCGCTGCAGTAGAAGAGCATGGTGTCGTCCGCAACTCCCAGCTTCCTGAGCTCGGCCCGGAGCCGGCCAACTTGCTCGTCGAGCGCGGTGATGCAGCCGTAGTAGTGCTGCTCGACCTCGCTGAATCGCGCGTACATCTCCCTGTGCCGCGGCCCTGCCACCACCGGGCGGTGGGGGGCGTGAAACCAGATCACGGCAAAGAACGGAGTCTGCGCCGCTGCCGCCTGCCGGATGAAGGGAATCGCCCGGTCCATGATCACGCGCGAATCGTCACCGGACAGGTTCTCGGTAGCGTACTCGCCCTCCGCCGTCCAGTATTTTGATGGAAACGACTGGTTTTCCATAGGATTCCAGGTCGGCATTTGCACCTCGGCCGAGAAGCATTGGTCGAATCCGTGGTCCCACGGCGGCGCGTAGTGCTCCGGGCGGCGGCCGCCCCGGCGGCCGTCCTTTTGGTCGTTGGTCAAGGTGCCCAGATGCCACTTGCCGAAGTGCCCGGTGGTGTATCCCCGTTCCTTGAGCATCTCTGCCAGGGTGATCTCGGGGGCGCGGATGTGGCCCGAGTTCGCCGAGTTCACGCCGTAGCGGAAGGGATGCCTGCCTGTCAGCGCACTGCCCCTGGTCGGCGAGCAAACCGGGGCTCCGGCGTAGAACCGGTTGAAGCGGATCCCGGCCCGGCTCATTGCATCGAGGTGGGGCGTCTGCAGGAACGGATGCCCGTTATAGCCGGTATCGCCCCAGCCTTGGTCATCCGCCATGCATAGGATGACGTTCGGGGCCTGCGCCGCAGCTCTGGCGCGCCCGCCGAACGCGGCAACCGCGGTCGAGCCAAGCAGGAAATTGCGCCGTGTCGGATCTCTCATATGGTCCCCCATGCTCGCAGCGGTGCTCTCAAGGCGCCCGCGAGATTTGCTCCCTATCAAAATCAAGGCGCGGTGGCGTGCCCAGCGCTGATGCGCGCCCCGACGAATTCGCGGCCGCTAGAAAGCGCCGGGCCGGCTTCCGCGTTACTATAGCACTCGCCGGGCTGCGTCACTCGCAAGCATGATGTATGGTGAACGACATGAAAGACTTAGGCGAAGAAGTTAACACGTATTTACCGCTCCCGTTTAAGGCGTTAGTCCAATGGGACCGCAAGAACAAGCGCGTGCGCTGTTCGCAGTGACGGCCGTATGGTACGTAATCGGCGGCCGGAACGATTGGGTCTAGCCCGGCCCGGACTTGACCGCTTGGAAAATCCCGCGCGACCAGCATTTTGCTCGCGACGCCAACTTGCCGAACTGCTGCCGATCGGCAGTGGCGGAAAGAGCGGCGCTCCGGCAGGCCCGGCCCAAGGGGCCCAGCCGCAGGCGGAACGCAGGCTTCCCAATCGCAGGCCGTTGCGAGTACGATGATTGCGGTGGCCATGTCGCGCACATGGATAGCCCTGCCCGCGCTGAGCGCCGCGGCGGCGCTGTCGCCGCCAGCTGCCGCGGCCTCCGACCAACTCTTGGTCGAGCAATACTGCACAGCCTGCCATAGCGACGCTACCCCGACTGCTGGCGTCTCGCTGCAAGGCTTGGATCCCTCCCGGCCAAGCCTCAATCCCGCACTCTGGGAGAGGGCCTTGCGCAAGGTCAGCTCGGGCGAGATGCCGCCACCGGGACTGCCCGCTCCGGAACGGTCGGAGCGCGCGCAGTTCGCCGCCCGCCTAGAGCGGGCGCTCGACGATGCGGCCCGGGCAAGCCCCACATCCCGGGCGGGCGCCAGCCCGCCGGCTCAACAGGGCCGAATACTCCAACGCGGTTCGCGACCTGCTGCACTTGGACTTCGATCTCACCGCGATGCTGCCCGGCGACGATTCCGGCTACGGATTCGACAACATCGCGGACGTGCTCACGCTCTCGCCGGCTCTGCTGGAGCGCTATATGTTCGCCGCGCGGCACGTGAGCCGACTGGCCGTCGGCGCGGCGGTCGCGAAGCCCCAGAGAGATATCTTCGTGCGCAACCGGGAGACCGGCTTCCGCACCGCCGGCCATGCGCCCGCTTCGAGGCTGGACTTGCCGATCGGGTCGGGTCGCGGCACGGCGCTCAAGTATTACTTCCCGCTCACCGGCGGATACTCCATCGCCGTGGGACTCGACCAGGGAGGCAGCCGCAGGAACTACCAAGAGCACGAGAACCGCCTGACAGTGGAGGCCGGCCTGCACACGCTGTCGCTGGCGTTCCTTGGCGAATCCGCGCGCGCGGAGCGCACCGCGCCGGGCGGGACAGCCGGGCCGGCGCAGGCGCATCCGCCGTTCGACATACGCCTGGACGGAAAGCGCGTCGCACTGGTGCCGATGCCCGCTACGGGCCAACCGTTCCGGATCCGCTCGATTTCCATCGAAGGACCGTTCGCCCCGCATGGCCCCGGCAACACCGCAAGCCGCCGCAAGATTTTCACCTGCCGACCCGCGCGCGCCGAGCAAGCGCGCCCGTGCGCCGAGAAGATCGTGGCCAAACTGGCGCGGCAGGCCTACCGGCGGTCGGTCAGCGACCGGGATTTGGCGGCGCTGATGGCGATGTATGAACTTGGCGAGGAGGCAGGCGGGTTCGAATCCGGCATCGAGCGGGCTATCCGCGCCTTGCTGGTCTCGCCCAGCTTCCTGTTCCGCATCGAGCCCGACCCCGCCGGCGCAAGGCCGGGCCGGCCGTTCCCCGTCAGCGGGGCGGCGCTGGCGTCGCGGCTGTCGTTCTTCCTGTGGAGCAGCCTGCCCGACGAAGAGCTTCTCGCGGCCGGCGAGCAGGGCCGCTTGCGCGACGAGGGCGAGTTGGAGCGCCAAGTCCGCCGGATGCTGGCCGACCGCAGGGCCGAGGCGCTGGTAGAGAACTTCGCGGGGCAATGGCTGGAGTTGCGCAAGATAGCCAGCGTCCGGCCGGACGAGAGGCTGTTCCCGCAGTTCGACGACGAACTGCGCTCGGCCATGCAGCAGGAGAGCGAGATGTTCTTCGCGGACATCTTGGGGCGCAATCGCAGCGCGCTCGAGCTGCTTGACGCGGACTACACGTTCCTGAACGAGAGACTGGCCGCGCACTACGGCCTGTCCGGCGTGCGCGGCCAGCAATTCCGGCGCGTGCAACTGGAGGACCCGCGGCGCGGAGGCCTGCTGGGCCAGGCCGGCGTGCTGGCCGTCACCTCCTATCCCAACCGCACCTCTGTGGCGATTCGCGGCAAGTGGGTCTTGGAGAACCTCTTCGGCATGCCCCCTCCCCCGCCGCCGCCCGGCATACCCGAGCTCGAAGAGGCCGGCCCGGAGGGCGAGCACCTCACGCTGCGGGCGCTGATGGCACTGCACAGCCAGAGCCCGAGTTGCGCGAGTTGCCACGCCCGCATGGATCCGATCGGTTTCGCCCTCGAAAACTTCGACGCGATCGGACGCTGGCGCGCAAGGGACGGAGGCGTGCCGATCGACGCCTCGGGCGAACTGCCGGGCGGGGTCCGCTTCAACGGCCCGGCGGAGCTCAGGCAAGTGCTCACGACCGCGCTGAGGGACGAGTTCGCCAGAACAGTCGCAGAAAAACTTCTCACCTACGCGCTGGGAAGGGGCTTGGAGTACTATGATAGGCCCGTAGTGCGCGAAATCGCCCGCGGGGCGGAAGCGTCCGGCTATCGGTTCGCGGATCTGATCGTGGCGGTGACCAAGAGCATGCCGTTTCAGATGCGAAGGAGTGCTGAATGACGTTTGTAGCCAACAGGTCGCTATCCCGGCGCGCGGTGCTGCGGGGGCTGGGAGCTACCGTGGCCCTGCCTTTCATGGATGCCATGGTGCCGGCACACGGCGCCTCGCGCGCGGCGGCAAGCGCGCCCGCGCTGCGCCTAGGCTTCATCTACGTGCCGAACGGCATCATCGACCTCGATGGCGAGTGGACGCCCAAGGGCGAGGGCCGCGACTTCGAATTCGGCGAGATTGCCGCGGGGCTGGAGCCCTTCCGCCAGCAGGTGACCGTGATCAGCGGACTGGCCCAACTCAACGGCCGGGCCGGGCCGGATGGCGCGGGGGACCACGCCCGGGCCGGAGCGTCCTTTCTCACCGGGGCGCGTCCGGTCAAGACCGAGGGGACCGGCATCCGCGCCGGTGTCTCGGCAGACCAGATCGCCGCCCGCTCGCTGGGCAAGCACACGCAGATCGCCTCGCTGGAAACCGGGGTCGAGGAACAGAGCGTGGCCGGCCACTGCGATTCCGGCTACAGCTGCGCCTACACCAACACGATCTCCTGGCGCACGCCCACGTCGCCCAACCCGGTCGAGGACAATCCCCGGCAGGTGTTCGAGCGGCTGTTCGGCGATGGCGAGAGCACCGACCCGGCCGAGAGGCTCTCCAGGCTGCGCGAACAGCGCACGATCCTAGACTTCGTGCGCGAGGATCTGGCGCGCCTGCGGGCCGATCTTGGCGCGGATGACCGGCGCAAGCTCGAGGAGTACGTCGAAGCCATCCGCGACTTGGAGCGGCGCATCGGGCGGGCAGAGGAGCAGAGCGGTCGGCA
This sequence comes from Bryobacterales bacterium, assembly GCA_965219605.1. Classification (GTDB taxonomy): domain Bacteria; phylum Acidobacteriota; class Terriglobia; order Bryobacterales; family UBA6623; genus VXMF01. Next base: position 270,844 of record CBDCOC010000002.1, read on the forward strand.
GCTGCCGACCTTCCACCGGCCGGGCGGGGTCCCCGACAGCTTTGACGAGCACGCCAAGCTGATGATCGACCTGCAGGTGCTGGCCTTCCAAGCTGACCTGACGCGCGTGTCGAGCTTCATGATGGGACGCGAGGGCACTTGGCGCAGCTATCCCAGCATCGGCGTCCCGGACGCGCACCACGCCGTCACCCACCATGGGAATGCTGCGGAGAAGATCGCCAAGGTCATCCTGATCAACAAGCACCACGTCAAGACGTTCGGGTACATGCTGGGCAGGATGCAGACGGTCGAGGACGGTGACGGCAGCCTGCTGGACCACTCGCTGCTGCTCTATGGCAGCTCGATCTCGGACGGCAACCGGCACCTCCACCACGACCTGCCGCTGGTCCTGGCTGGCAGGGCTGGCGGGCAGTTGCCCGGCGGGCGCCATTTGCGCTACCCGCGCGAGACGCCGATGAACAATCTGCTGCTGTCCATGCTCGACATGGCAGGCGCTCCGACCGAGACACTCGGCGACAGCACAGGCAGGCTGGAAGGGCTCACGACCGGATAGGGACTGCAGTGCGGACAGATTGCCGCCACCAAACTCTCGCTGCGGCGGCAGCCTGCGGCCTAGCCTTGGCTGTCGGTGCGCACGCCGGGGAAGCAGGCCTGGCGGAGGCGCTCAAGCGGTGCGATCGAGCGGCCGCAGGCGCATTGCTGCTGCGGGGCGGCGAGGCCATTGATGCCGCGCTGCCGGACGGTTCCACGCCGCTCGCCTGGGCCGTGCATTTGCAAGACAGCGAGACCGCTCGGAGGCTACTGGCGGCCGGTGCCGAAGTCAATGCCTCGACCGCATACGGCGATACGCCGCTCACGCTGGCGTGCGCCAACGGCGATGCGGCCATGGCGATGGCCCTGCTGCAGGCCGGTGCCGACCCGACAGTAACCCGTTGGAACGGAGAGACTCCGCTGATGCTCGCGGCCGGCACAGGGCTGACCGATGCCGTGAAGCTGCTGCTCGCACGGGGTGCCGACCCCGACGCCCGAGAGCATGGACGCGGCCAGACAGCTCTGATGTGGGCCGCCAATGACGGCCACACTGAAACAGCGGCCGCACTGGCCGATGGCGGGGCGGATCTCGACATCCAGTCCAAGCAGGGATTCACAGCCCTGATGTTTGCCATCACACGCAATCGGCTGGCGGCCATGCGAGTGCTGCTGGCGGCCGGCGCCGACCCGAACACACCCGCCCATGACGGCAGCCGACCCGTGAACATTGCGGCCGCCCACGGCCACGGCAACGCGCTGGAGCTGCTGCTGGAGCGAAGAGCCGTCAGCTCCGCAGCGGACAAGGCAGGCCGGACACCCCTCTACCTTGCAGCCCGGGCGGGAGACACGAAGGCGGTCGGCATGCTGCTGGCCGCAGGCGCTGACACGGACCGGCGCACTGCTCCGATCCCCGACCTGGGATCGGCCGGCGACTTGCGGAGGCGCGACGCGGAGGACACGCCGCTGCTCGCCGCTGCGCGGGAGGGCCATCTCGAGGTGATGCAGATGCTCGTCGCCGCTGGCGCCGATGCCAAGGCGCGCACGCAAGACGGCGCGACGCTACTGATCGAAGCAGTGCGGAGCGCTAGCATGCCGGTCGTGCGCTACGCCTACGCCTTGGACAACGATCTGGAGGCCGAGACATCGATCGGTCGCACGGTCATGCATGAAGCGGTCAGATTCAACTCCCTCCTGCGCGCGACCGAAGACGAAGTCTGCGAGATCATCCGCTTCCTCGCGGAAGAGGGCGCCGATCCCGATCCAGTGGATGCCGGCGGGCGGACGGCCATCTCCATCGCGGAGATCCGACCGATGGAAAAGGCCTCGGCGCTGCTCTACGAATTCACGCTGGCCGCCGGCCGGCAGCCGAGGATTCTGCCTGCCAGCCTGCGTTGACACGCAGAATTTTCAAAAGTCGAGCAAGCAGTGAGGCCGTGCAAGACAGGCAGGGGAGAGCGGCAGCGAGTTAGAGTTGCGGGCGGCCGCGCTGAGCGGCGGTAAATACGAAATAGTGATGGTGGCTGATGAACCTTTGCGCATGTGTGCGCTCCCGGGCTATTGTGCTCGCTCCGGCCTCTGCGTAAGCAATCGATGCATCCCCCGAAGAACCAACATGACGGCTTGGCCGATGAACGGAGTGCTCGCTAACGCCTCATTCTCCTCTAACGATAATCCGTTGTTCAGATTCCGGCCAGTCCACCGCTCGAACTTCTGGCGGCCCGGCCAGCCGTTTCGCGATCTGGCCCACGGCTTCACGAGGCCAAGTGTCTCGGCCACGTCACGAGCGCATCCTCCGAATCCACCGATCAGGAACAGCGGCTGGCTGGCGCGGAGTGACATCAGCGCCTCTTCACCTACACCCGGCATACGACCTTTGCAACTCGCGACCTGACCGCCAAGGAGCACTCGCGCATCGGTGGACGAACGCTGGAGCTCACGCATGGCGGTCAATCCGGAGAGACACTCGTCTTCACTCGGTTCGCGCGTCCGGAGGCCGCGACGGGCGCTGATCGCCATGGGAGTGCCGTCACACTGCAGAAGCACGAGTTCGGCCGCTCCCCTGAGTTCCGCTGCGAGCGCCTCGATCTGATCCACCGGGATCTGGATATGAACGGGCCATGCCAAGTGATTGGTGATCCTCACGGCGCTCGCTAAGTCGGCAGTGGAGGTATACCGCAAGACCAGCTGGAAAAGAAGCTGGGTAAATCCATGGGCGCGTAGGTCGCTGCCGTATGCGAGATTCGTGCCCGCGGCGAGCAGTTGCATCGCGAACTCGGCCATTGCCTCCTTGAGGTGGCCTTCGCCCAAGCCTAGCGCTGCCATGTCCGGGCTGGCCGACGTGGAAATAGCAACCGTCATCGGCTGCCGAATCGCGCTCATGTCGTCTTCTCCGCCAGCCATTGGGGCATTGTCTAGACTCGCAGGCCGCTCCTCAAGCGCGCTGAAGAGGCGCATTTCTTCCTTGTCGAGAGGTGGGTCGGGGTACACCACCACTCCCCGCATGTCCTGATTGACCGTGAGGGTTGCCAGAAAGACGAGCTCGGCTGGAACGCCACGTCGATGCCGGCTCCGCCCGCGACGTGGCGAAAGCGATGGATACCGAAATGGCTTCGAATCCGTTCCGCCATCCGGGCGGCTTCACGGCAGCCGGTGTGCCACATCACATAGATCAGGAATGGCGGGGGAGGTAGGTACGACATCGGATTCAGGCACACCTGCGGCGCATAAGGTCCCTCTTTTCCTCAGGATGTGAAGCGGATCGTCAACGCAGTATAGCGCCGTACGGGGCAGCGACCAATCATCGCGGCTCCCTCCGCAACCAAGGCTTGCGTTCTGTAGACCGCAGCTTGCGGCCCCCGGCGTGGCCCGCAACCAGCAGGGATCCACTCCGAGGTCGCATCTATTGGCGCAGGCCAGTGTCCGTGTGAGCGGCTGTTGCAGACAACTCCGGGGGGGGGGGGGGGGGCGAGTCATATATTGCCTAGATGCACCCGGCTTGCCCCCGGCGCCGGTCTGGGTTAGCCTCTAGTCAAGCTCATGTTCTGCGTGAGGCACGGCTTCGAAACCGAAGCGGGCGATGACTGCTGCCGCAAGCGTGGCAGAGCAGCCGGTCCGCAGAGCGGCGGGGGGCGAGACGGCAGTTGCCCGCTAATGGCGCCGTGATCGAGACAGTAGCCTACGCCCGCGCCGGGTTGCTCGGCAATCCGTCTGACGGATACTTCGGGAAGACACTGGCCGTCACCGTGCGGAATTTCCGCTCCCGCACGCGGCTGTACCCGAGCGCCAGGCTGGAGATCCGCCTGTCCGCGGCGGACGTGCCGGTCTGGGACAACCTGGGCCAACTGCGCGCCCACACCCGCTGGCGCGGCTACTACGGCGGGATCCGCATCATTCGTGCGCTGATCATGCGCTTCAGCGACTACTGCTTGGCCGAGGGGATCAAGCTGCACGACCGCAACTTCACAATCGAGTACGAATCCAACATCCCCCTGCGGCTGGGCCTGGGCGGCTCGTCCGCCATCGTCACCTCCTCGCTGCGAGCGCTAATGGCCTACTTCGAAGTGGACATCCCCCCGGCGGTCCAAGCCAACCTGGTGCTGCAAACGGAGACGCGAGAGCTGGGCGTCTCGGCGGGACTGCAGGACCGCGTAGTGCAAGTGTACGAAGGCTTGGTCTACATGGACTTCAACCGCGCCCGCATGGAAGCCACGGGGGCTGGCGACTACGAGTCGATGGATCCCGGCCTGCTGCCCAATCTTTACGTCGCATACCGCACCAAGCTCAGCGAAGGCACCGAGGTGTTCCACAACGACCTGCGAAAGCGCTACGATTCCGGAGATCCCGCGGTGCGCTCGGCCATGCTGCAATGGGCCGCGATGGCGTCCGAGGGCAAGGCGGCCCTGCTGGCCGGAGACGTCCGGCGCTTCGGCGAGCTGATCGACGCGAACTTCGACCTGCGCTCCCAGGTCTACGCGATCAGCCCGAAAAACCTAGAGATGGTGCGAGCGGCCCGGTCCACCGGCGCAACCGCCAAGTTCGCCGGATCGGGCGGGGCGATCATCGGCACCTACCGCGACGACGAGCACTTCCGTACGCTAAAGGCAGCGCTGGCCGAACTGGACATCGAGACCGCCCGGCCCGTGGTCTAGGATCCCAGCGGGCGGGAATCAGGGCTGCGGCCCGGGCAGGGGCCCGGAAGTGAGCGTGGCGATCCGGCACAAATAGTCCCCGGAGCACAGATACAGCACCGAGCCGTCGTCCCCCCAGCACAGGTTCGCGATGCGCTCGCCAGTTGACACGCGCCCCAGCAGCGCCCCGTCCGGGGCGGCCACCCACACACCGCCAGGCCCGGTAGTGAAGATATTGCCTGCCCCGTCAACCTTCAGCCCGTCCGGCAGGCCGTCCTCCTCGGCTGTGAATTCGGTGAGGTCGATGAGGACGCTCCCGCTGCCCAGCGTGCCGTCCGCCAGCACGGGGTAGCTCATCACGAACGCCTTGCCGGGGTTGGACTGAGTGACGTACAGCAGCCGCTCGTCGACCGAGAACGCCAGCCCGTTCGGATTCTCCAATTCGTCGGTCAGCAGCACGGGCTCGCGCTCGCCCGGACGGGCCAGGTACACGCCGCAGAAGGGCAGCTCGCGGGCGGGATCGTCGTACTCCCGATGGAGGCCATAGGCCGGGTCGGTGAAATACAAATCGCCGTTGGAGCGCAGCACCAGGTCATTGGGCGAATTCAGCCGCTTGCCGCGGTAGGAGTCGGCCAGCGTAAGCTTGCCGCCGCCATGCTCGAGCCTGGAGACCCGGCGATCCCCGTGCTCGCAGGCCAGCAAGCGCCCTTCCCGATCGAGTGTCAGTCCGTTCGATCCCGGCTCCTTGCCGTAATAGGCGACGCCCGTGTAGCCCGACGGCTGCATCCAGACGCTCGCCCCGCCGTCCTCGCTCCAGCGATAGATGCAGTTGCGCGGGATGTCGGAAAAGAGCAGGTGCCCCGCGCCGGCAACCCAGACCGGCCCTTCCGGCCAGGCGAACCCCACGTCGAGCAACTCGACGCGGGCATCGGCTGCGATCAGGCCGTCGAGCCGGCTGTCCAGCCGGTGAATCTTTCCTACTGCCGGGAATTCAGGCATGCCCTGCCATTTTACCCGCAAGCGGGCGGCGCGGCCGGGGATTGCCAGCGGCGGGGCAACGGGTTAGAATGAATGCAGTCGCAGTTTCGGCGATAACCGAAAGTGGGCTTCGGCCCACTTTTTTTATGGCTTCAAGTCGATGGCTTCGCAACGGAAGGAAATCGTGTCCAAGGTCGGCGAACTGACCCGGCAGATCGCCCGGGCCGAGGGCTTGGAACTGGTGGACGCCGAGTGGAAGGGCGCCCTGCGCGGCGGCACCTTGCGGATCTATATCGACAAGCCGGCAGGCATCACGCACACCGACTGCGAGCGCGTCTCGCACCAGCTTTCGGCCGCGCTGGATGTCGAGGACTTGGTGCCGGCCAGCTACACCTTGGAAGTCTCCTCGCCGGGGCTGGATCGCAAGTTATCGGGAGCGGCCGACTTCCGCCGTTTCGAGGGGCACAAGGCGAAAGTGCGGGTGCGCGGCGCGCTTGACGGCGGCCGCACCGTCACCGGCCGCATCGAGAGCAGTTCGCAGGGCAGCGTTTCGTTGCGCACCGCCAGCGATGAAGCGCTCGAAATCCCCTTCGAGGACATCGAGCTGGCCCGCTTAGTGGTCGAGGTCTAAGCGGGGGCAGGCAAAGGGCAAGGAACGAGCTATGGCAAGCGGACTCTCCTCTGAAATCGAACAGCTGAGCCAGAACAAGGGCATCTCTCCCGAGATCGTCCTGGAAGCGGTCAAGGATGCGATGCTGGCCGCCGCGCGCAAGTTCCACCAGACCGAAGAGGACTTGCAGGCCGAGATCAATCCCAAGACCGGCGCGGTCGACGTCTACGCCATTAAGACAGTGACGCACCTCGTCGCCAACCCCACGTTCGAGGTAAGCCTGTCGCAAGCCCGCCGCGTGCAGCCGTCGGCCAGGATCGGCGACGAGGTGCGCTTCCCCGTGCCGACCGCAAGGCTAGGGCGCATCGCCGCCATGCAGGCCAAACAAGTGATCTTCCAGAAGGTGCGCGAGGCCGAGCGCGAAACCATCTGCAAGCAATTCGAAGGCCTCCTAGGCAGCATGGAGTACTGCACGGTCAAGCGCAACGAGGGGCCGGACCTGATCGTGGAATTGGACCGCACCGAGGCGCGGATGCCGCGTCGCGAGCAGTCCAGGCTCGAGACATTCGCCCCGGGCGAGCGCGTCCGGATCGTCATCAAGGGGGTGGAGAAGGTCGGCAGGGGGCCGGCCGTGATCGCCTCCCGCGCCAGCGAGGACCTGGTCAAGCGCCTCTTCGAGCAAGAGGTGCCCGAAATCTACGACAACACCGTCGAAATCATGGCGTGCGCCCGCGAGGCCGGCGAGCGCACCAAGATCGCGGTGCGCTCGCGAGATCGCAACGTGGACGCGGTGGGCGCCTGCGTCGGCATGAAAGGCATGCGCGTGCAAACGATCATCCGCGAGATCCGCGGCGAGAAGATCGACATCATCGAGTACATCGAAGATCCGCTGGAGATGGTCCGCTGGGCATTGAGCCCCGCCAAGGTCTCGCACGTGAACGTCATCGACCCGGAAGTGTGCCACATGGAGGTCATCGTCGACGAATCGCAGCTGTCGCTGGCCATCGGCAAGAAGGGCCAGAACGTACGGCTGGCCGCAAAACTGCTCAACTGGCGCATCGACATCAAGAGCGAGGATCAGAATCGCCGCGACGTCGAGGAGGCGATCGCGGCCATGAGCGGCGGCGGCACGCCGGTCGGCATGCTGCAGGACTACGGCCTCAGCAAGGGGCTGATCGACCGCCTGGTCGAATCGGGGGCGCCCACGCTCGAGGCAGTCGCCGACATGACGCCCGAGCAGCTGATCGAGATTCCCAGCGTGGGGCCGGAACTCGTCGAGCGGATCCGGGTCGCAGTGGAGCAGTGCTACGCGCGCCTGGCCCGGACGGTTGGCGCGGTACAGGCCGTGAGCGACCAGCAGCCCGCCGGGCCCGCGCCCGAGGGCGACCCGGAAGTGGAACCCGGGGCCGAAGCTGCGCCAGTGCTGCCGGGCGAGCCGGATCCCCACCCCGCCGAGGAGGAAGATGACGACCTCGACTTCGACGTGGCAGAGTTGGAGGGCTTTGGTAGAATGAACGTCTACCGGGGCCCCCGGGACGGGGCGGGCGCCCCGCAGTACGGGCAGGGGCTTGACGAAGCTGACGAGCCGCTCGCGACAGAAGCCGCCGCGGAGGCGCAGCCTGTCGCAGCGATGACTGCGGAAGAGTCGCTCCCGGAGGAGAAGAACGATTCGCGTCAATGAGCTAGCGCGGGAGCTAGAGGTCAAGTCCGGCGAGGTCCTCTCCGCCCGGACCGAGCTCGGCTATGCGGGGGATAAGTCTCACTCCAGCGCACTGGACGCCGAGGAGGCCAGCCGGATCCGCGAGCACATCCGCGAGCAGGCGGAGCGCACGCCCCAGTCAGGGCCGGAGCTCGAGCTGGAGCTGCCCCTGCGGCGCAAGCGCCGCACGGCGGTCGAGCAGTCGACCGCGGCAAGCGCGCACCGCGGCAAGACCGCGTCCGTGCTCCCAACGATCAAGACCGGCGGCGGCGGCGGGACGATGTTCCGGCCGCCACTAGGGGGCAGCGTCAAGCCGGCAGCGGGGGGCGCCTTGCGCCCGCCCGTTCAGCCGAGAGGCGGTGACTCTGCAACCGCAGGTGCCGCCCCGCCGGTGCCGCCGGTCGCGCCGCCCCCCGAAATACCGACTGCCACGCCCGAGCCGGCGGCGGCCGCTTCGGCGGATCGGATTGGCAGCGGGGACGCCAAGCCCGAGCCGCCCCCGATCCCAGCGCCCGCGAGGCCGGATCCCGAGCAGCCGGCGGCCAGTGCCGATCCCGGACGCGCCAGTTCACCAGCCAAGGCCGCCGCGCCCCCCATTCCGGCGCCGCCGGCCAAAGCGGAGGCCACGATACCTGCGGCGCGGCCCGTGACGGGCCCCCCGCTGCAACCGGCCGGCAGTCCCATCCCAGCGCCGCCAGACCGGCGCTCGCCCCGTCCGGCTGCCCCGCGGGCGCGTATCCCGGTGACCCTCCCGGGCGTGCCCGAGCCGCCGAGGCCATCGAAGAAAAAGCTGTCCCAGCCCGGGCCGGTTCGCCCGATCCGCCCCCCGGGAGTGCAGCGCCCGGGCGGGCCGATGGAGCGCATATCCAGAGGCGGCCCGGTGGCACGGCCGGGGGCGGGCACCGGCGCTCTGGTGCCCGGCCGTCCGATCATCCCGCGCACGCAGAAGCCCTCGCCGATACCCGGCATCCCGGCGCCGAGCCCCGGCGCGCCCGGAGGATTCCCGTACAGGGGTTCCGGCCCGGGCATGGGCGGCATGCGGCCCGGCCTGCCGGGCCGGCCGGCCGCGGGCGGCCCGGGGGGACGCCCGCCGGGACCGGGCCGGGGAGCGCCCGGACAGCGCCGCCCGCGGCCGCCCCAGCAGCGCAAGCGCGATCTCGAGGCCTTGGCCGAGAACAAGATCCAGCAGCGCAAGCGCCAGGCCGAAATCCCGCGGGCCGAAAAGACCGACATATTCGTGGCCGACGGCACGTCGGTCAAGGAGCTCGCAGGAAAGCTCGGCCTCAAGGCCAGCTACATCATCAAATACCTGTTCGAGCAGGGGCAGTTCTCGACGATCAACCAGCCGCTCGACTTGGAGAGCATCAAGTCGATCGCCACGCACTTCGGGGCGACCGCCACCGAGCTGACGTTCGAGGAAGAGGCGGTGCTGGACCCGGATCAGGACGAGAGCCCCGCAGACATCGAGCCCCGGCCCCCGGTCGTCACGATCATGGGCCATGTCGACCACGGCAAGACTTCCCTGCTCGACAAGATCCGCGAGACCAATGTGGCCGCCCGCGAGGCTGGCGGCATCACGCAGGCGATCGGTGCCTACCACGTCATCAAGGACGGCAAGCAGATCGTGTTCATCGACACTCCCGGCCACGAGGCGTTCACCAAGATGCGCGCCCACGGCGCAGCGGTGACCGACGTGGTCGTGCTGGTCGTGGCCGCGGACGACGGCGTCATGCCGCAGACCATCGAGGCCATCGACCATGCCAAGGAGGCCAAGGTCCCGATCATCGTCGCGGTCAACAAGATCGACCTGGCCAAGTCCGAACCTGACCGTGTCAAGCAGCAGCTCGCGGACCGCGGCTTGGTCTGGGAAGAGTGGAGCGGGGACACCGTTTTCTGCCCGGTCTCGGCCAAGACAGGCGAGGGCATCGACCACTTGCTCGAGATGATCAACCTGGTCTCGGAACTGCGCGAGCTGCGGGCCAACCCGGGCCGTTCCGCCATCGGAGTGGTCTTGGAGGCCAAGCTGGACCGCGGCAAGGGGCCGGTGGCAACCGTGCTGACCCAAAACGGCACGCTGCGGGTCGGGGACACGTTCGTGGTCGGCGCGGTGCTGGGCAAGGTCCGCGCGATGATGGACGACCGCGGCAAGAAGGTCAGCGAGGCCGGGCCGTCCTCGGCGGTGGTCGTGCTGGGCTTGGACGACCTGCCCAACCCCGGCGACCAGTTGTCCGTGCTGTCGGACACCGACAAAGCCCGCAAGATTGTCGAGTACCGGGAGGAAAAGGCCCGCGAGCAGGCCATGGCGCAAACGGCCCGCCTGTCGCTGGAGCAATTCCAGGAGCAGCTCGCCGATGGCCGCACCCGCGAGCTTCCGATCATCCTCAAGGCCGACCTGCAGGGTTCTGCGACCGTCCTGCGGGACACGTTGGCCAAGCTCACGAGCGACAAGGTGAAGGTGCGGGTGATCCATTGCGGCGTGGGCGCGATCAAGGAGTCCGACATCCTGCTGGCGATCACCGCCAACGCGATCGTTGTCGGCTTCAACGTGCGCCCCGAGCGCTCGGCGGCGGCCCTGGCGGAGCAGGAGCACATCGACGTGCGCCTGCACACGGTGATTTACGAGTTGGTCGAGGAGCTGAAGAAGGGCTTGGCCGGCCTCTTGGATCCGATCCGCAAGGAAGAGGTGCTGGGCCGGGCCAAGGTGCTGGAAGTGTTCAACATCACCAACGTCGGCACGGTGGCCGGGTGCCTGCTCGAGGAGGGCTTGGCGCAGAGCAAGGCTTCGGCCCGGCTGCTACGGGACAACGTCGTAGTCCACAGCGGCACGCTTGCCTCGCTGAGGCGGTTCAAGGATGACGTCAAGGAAGTGCGGGCCGGCCAGGAGTGCGGCATGCACTTCGAGCGCTTCAACGACATCAAGAAGGGCGACGAGATCGAAGTCTTCAAGACAGTCGAGATCGCGCAGGACATCAACGAGCTCATCCCGGTCTAACGGGCAGTCTGCCGTCGTGACGGCGAGCAGGGCGGACGGCAACCGGCCCGAGCGGCTGCCTGCCGGCGTCTGGCACTCGCTTCGGACTTGGGGCGCATGCATGCTGCCAAGTCCGAGCCGCGACGCCGAATCGGACGTCCCAGCCCTGTAGACGCCATTGATTCCGCGGCGGTACACTGAACCGCGGCGGCAAGCTAGTTCTTGCCCGGAGGAGGCGTCCCATGCCCCGAATCGCACCCACGCTGCGCTGGCAGAGCGCGAGGCTGCCTGCATTCCTGCCAGCCTTGCTGGCAGTCTTGGCGGGATGCGGCGGGGCTGATACCGCGAGCGCACCTGCAAGCCGGGGGGAGTCGTTTGACGTGGTGATCTACGGCGGCACGTCAGCCGCCGTGGCCGCCGCCGTCCAAGTCCGGAGGATGGGCAAGTCGGTTGTGGTGCTATCCCCCGACCGACACCTTGGCGGTATGACGGCGAGCGGTCTCGGCTGGACCGACACGGGCGACAAGTCTGTGATCGGCGGTCTCGCCAGAGAGTTTTACCATCGCATCTGGCTGCACTACGAGGCTCCGGAAGCCTGGCGCTGGCAAGAGCGCTCCGAGTATGGAAACCGCGGACAAGGCACGCCCGCAGTCGATGGCGAGCAACGGACCATGTGGATCTTCGAGCCGCATGTCGCAGAGCAGGTATTCGAGGACCTACTGGCGGAGCACGAGATCGACGTCCGGCGGAACGAGCGCTTGGACCGTGGCAGCGTGACAGTCGCAGACGGCAGGATCCAGCGCCTTGCCACGGAAAGCGGGAAGCGATTCTCGGCGTCCGCCTTCATCGATGCCACCTACGAGGGTGACCTGCTGGCTGCTGCGGGAGTTTCGTACGAGGTCGGACGGGAAGGAACTGAGCGCTACGGCGAGCAGTGGGCGGGCGTGCAGAAGGACGCCCGCCACCACTGGCACTTCTTCCCGGATGGGGTCGACCCGTACGTCACGCCCGGAGACCGGTCCAGCGGGCTGCTGCCGCGGATCAGCGCCGCGCAACCGGGGCCGAACGGCAGTGCCGATCACCGCATGCAGGCATACTGCTTCCGCCTTTGCCTGACCCGGGTACCGGAAAACCGCGTTCCATTCGCCAAGCCGGAAGGGTACGATCCGAGCCAGTACGAGCTCATCCTGCGCATCCTGGATACCAGCTGGAAGGCGAGGTTCTGGAAATCCGATCCGATCCCCAACAGCAAGACTGACACCAACAACAACGGGCCGTTCAGCACGGACAACATCGGCATGAACTACGGCTACCCTGAGGCTTCCTACGCGGCCCGGGAGGCAATCGTTGCCGAGCACGAGCAATACCAGAGGGGCCTGCTGTACTTCCTGGCCAACGACCAACGGGTTCCGGAAGACGTACGCGTTGAATTCGCGCAATGGGGCCTGGCCAGTGACGAATTCACGGACAACGGAAACTGGCCGCACCAGATCTACATCCGCGAATCCCGGCGCCTCTTGGGAGAATTCGTGATGACCGAGCACGAATGCCTGGCGGAGCGCCCGGTGCCGGAGCCAGTCGGCATGGGGTCGTACGCGATGGACTCCCACAACGTGCAGCGCTACGTAACCCCGGACGGATCCGTCCAAAACGAAGGCGACATCGGCGTCAAGCCGCCTCGGCCCTATGGCATCGCTTTCGGAGCGCTGATGCCGAAACGGCAGGAAGTGACCAATCTTCTTGTGCCGGTGTGCGTGTCTTCGTCCCATATCGCGTACGGCTCGATTCGCATGGAGCCGGTCTTCATGATCCTCGGCCAGTCAGCGGCCACCGCAGCCGTGCTGGCCATCGACGAGGGCGTTGCGGTCCAAGATCTGGACTATGGAAAGCTGCGCGGCAGGCTGCTAGCGGACGGCCAGATCCTTGCCCTGGAAAACTAGGGCGGCCCGCTTGAAACACTCTCGGCGCTTCCCGGAGGGCAGCGCCGGCAATCCATTTCTCCGCCTCTGAAGCGTTTCTTGGACGGACGTGGACAGCTCGCTGCCTCCATGCCGCCCGACCTTTGCGGCAAGCCGCTGCCGCGCAGAGCCGGTTACGAATTTCTCCTAGCAGGACAGGGGAGATCCACAGGCCGGCCGCTGTTCACCCGGAATGAACCCCGCAAATTCGGCAGTCCGTGCCATAATTGCGGGGATGATCGCTCGTCGCATCGCTCTCGATATCGAATCCCGTCTCAACTTATTTCCGGCCGTCGCCCTGCTCGGCCCGCGCCAAGTCGGCAAGACCACCTTGGCTCGCGCCATCGCCGACAGCCGGGAGAGTGTGTACTTGGATTTGGAAAACCCCAATGACCTCCGCAAGCTCGCCGATCCGGTGAGCTACCTTTCGGCCCATGAGCAGAGGTTGGTCGTCCTTGACGAGGTGCAGCGCGTCCCAGAACTCTTCGGCACCTTGCGCGGCATCATCGACGAGGGTAGGCGGAGAGGAGCAGGCGCCGGGCGCTTCCTGATGTCGGGCTCCGCATCCGCTGTTTTCTTGAAGCAGTCCGGGGAGAGCCTGGCCGGTCGGATCGCCTATTTGGAGTTGCACCCGTTTGACGTCTTGGAATTCGATGCCGCAGACCCGACGCGGCTCTGGGTGCGCGGGGGTTCCCCTCCATAGGCGTTAACTTGTTTGGAATTGATCGTGTAGAATGGGAGTATGCAACAGGAAGCTCCTCCGGGGATGCGGGAGGACTGGCAGCTGCTGGTTTCGTTTCTGCCCAAGAACTGGCGCGAGTTGGCTGCGGCCACAGGGGCGCTGAAGGGCCTGCGCAAGAACAAGTCGGCCGAGAGTCTGTTGCGAGTGCTGCTGCTCCATCTCGGCTGCGGGCACTCGCTGCGGGAGACGGCTGTGCGGGCGAAACAAGCGCAGTTGGCTGATCTGTCGTCAGTGGCACTATGGAAGCGGCTGCGCAAGTCGCAGGACTGGCTGCAGGCGCTGTGCGTGGCGCTGTTCCGCGAACGTGGGGTCGCGTTGGCGGAGCAGGCCGGGTTCCAAGTGCGGGCGTTCGACGCGACCACGGTGAAGGAGCCGGGCAAGTCGGGGTCGCTGTGGCGGATCCATTACAGCGTGCAGTTGCCAGCGCTGGCGTGTGACTACTTCCAACGGACTGCGACGGAGGGGCCGGGCACGGGCGAGGCGTTGCGCCAGTTTCCGATTGGGGAGGGCGATTACGTGTTGGCGGACCGGGGCTATGCGACGGCGGCTGGGATCGGCTACGTGGCCGCCGAGGGAGGGCGCGTCACGGTGCGCGTGAACACCGGCGTGCTGAGCTTCCAATGCGAGGAGGGTGCGCCGTTCGACTTGTTGGGGCAGGTCGCGACGCTACAGACGGCTTGGGCCCAGCAAGCGTGGCCGGTGCGTGTCGTGCCGGCCCAAGGGCCGCCGGTGAGCGGCCGGGTGTGCGCGATCCGCAAGTCGGAGGAAGCCATCCGCATGGCGCACGAGGGCCTGCGCAAGGAAGCGCAGCGCAAGGGGCGCCAAGTGCTGCCGCAAACCTTGCAGTTCGCCCGCTACGTGATCGTGTTCACGACCTTTCCGGCTGCGGACTTCAGCGCCGCGCAGGTCTTGGAGTGGTATCGCCTGCGCTGGCAGGTCGAGCTGGTGTTCAAGCGCTTCAAGTCTCTGGCGGCACTGGGGCACCTGCCCAAGCATGACGACGACAGTGCCAAAGCGTGGCTGTACGGCAAGCTGCTGCTGGCTTTGCTGGTGGAGCAGTTGATCGGCCATGCCAGCGCAATTTCCCCCTGGGGATACCGCCTGGCGGCACCGCCGGCCGCATAGTGCCTGGCGCGACTTCAAGTTCGTGCTCAATCAAGTCCGGCGCGCCATCGAGCCGGAGTTGCCGTTGGCCCAAGTTCTCAGCGCATGGAATGAAATTTCCGAAGCACTGGCTGATCCTCCTCGCCGACGCCTCGGCCAACTCGAATCGTATTTCGATTTCACTCAAACAAGTTAACGCCTATGGGGTTTCCCTCCCAGCCTCCTCCAAGAATCGGAAGAAGGCAGCTTCACTTGGCGCGAGGAACTCATCCGCACCTACTTGGAACGGGACATCCCGCTGCTCGGTCCGCGCATTCCGGCCACGACCCTGCGCCGGCTGTGGACAATGCTGGCTCATTCGCAAGGACAGGTCTTGAACGCCTCGCGGCTGGCAAGATCGCTGGCCGTGGACGGCAAGACGGTCAGCCGCTACTTGGACCTGCTTACGGACCTGCTGCTGGTGCGTCGGCTGCCGCCGTACCTCGCGAACCTCGGCAAGCGATTGGTCAGGTCGCCGAAGATCTATGTCCGCGACTCGGGTGTGCTGCATGCACTGCTCGGTTTGGTCGATCGGGAAGCGCTGCTCAGCCATCCCGTCGCGGGGAGCAGTTGGGAGGGCATTCGTGATCGAGAACATCCTCGGGGCCGCTCCGCCCAGGGTGCAGGCGAGCTTCTACCGCACTGCCGACGGAGCCGAGATCGACCTCGTTCTGGAACTGCCCAGAGGTGCAACTTGGGCCGTTGCAATCAAGAGCGCCCATGCGCCAACCTTGCGCCGTGGGTTTCACAACGCGCGGCAAGACATCCAGCCCGAGCGATGCTTTGCGATCTATCGGGGGACCGAGCGATATCCGCTCGCGGATGGGGTCGAGGCGGTCGGACTGCGCGAATTTTGCCGGGAGATCGCAGGCTGGGCCTAGCTTCCTTGTCTGCCAGCAAGGCTTACGAAGGAGCCAGCAGACAGGGTCCCGAAATCGGACACGGCCTGCGTCCAAGGATGAAATTCCGCCTTGACCAAGCGGTTCCCGGATTCCACCACTTCGCGCAAGTACCCGCTCTTGTCGACGTAGTGGCAGCCCTCCCGCAGGTTCCGAAAAATCTGGCGGCCGAGCGTGCGGAGGTTTCCAGCCTGCGCCCCCGATTGCTACGCTATCGCCATGCAGTCCATTTTGCGCTTCGCGTCGCTGGCAGGCCTCGCTGCCAGCCTTGGGCCGGCCGCGATCGAGTTCCGTCACCAGCAAATCGAAGGCGAACTCGGAATCGGCTATGCCGTCCTGTGCGAGGACGTCGATGCCGATGGGGACATCGACATCGTCGCCCTGAACGAGACGCAGGTTATCTGGTGGAGCAACCCGGACTGGGAGAAACGCATCGTGCTGGATGGGAGGACCGAGGCGGATAATGTCGCCATTGCCGCCCACGACATCACGGGGGACGGCAGGTTGGAATTCGCGATAGGCGCGGCTTGGCGTCCCAGCGACACGCAAGGAGGCGGAACCCTGCAGTGGATCGAACGCACGGGCGGCCTCGACGACGATTGGGAATTGCACCCTCTAGGCAGCGAGCCCACCACACATCGACTGCGCTGGGCAGATACAGATGGCGACGGGCGAGCCGAGCTGATCGTCGCTCCGCTGCACGGGCGCGGAACGAGCGGGCCGCAACATTGGGTGGGCAACGGGGCCCGGCTTCTGTCCCTGACGCCCCCGGCAAGGCCATCTGCCATGGCTTGGACACAGGAAGTCATAGACGAAAGCTTCCATATCGTCCACAATTTTTGCGTGCTCAACTTTGACGATGACGGTGCCGACGAATTGCTCGTCGCATCGTACGAGGGCGTGCATCTGCTGGACCGCGCCGCATCAGGCCAGTGGGCCAAACTGCGACTCGGCACCGGTTACATGAGCGAGTCCATCCGCGGAGCGGGAGAGGTCACGGCCGGCCGCCTGGCATCCGGCAAGCGTTACTTGGCCACCGTCGAGCCATGGCACGCCAACCATGTAGTTCTCTATCACGAACCTGACGCGCCGCGGTCCGGTTGGAGGCGCGAAGTCGTGGTCGAGCGGGTGAACGGGGGCCACGCGCTGTGGGCCGCCGACTTGGACGGGGACGGCAGTGAAGAACTGGCCTTTGGCTGGCGGCTGAAGGGAAGCATGCCTTTTGACCGAGCCGGCGTGGCTGTTTACGATCCCGACAGCGCTAGCGTGCAGATCGTCGACTGGGGCGGCATGGCCACCGAGGACCTTATCGCAGCCGATCTCGACAACGACGGAAGGCCCGATTTGGTAGCCGCCGGCCGCGCCACGCACAATTTGAAGATCTACTGGAACGAGGGGCCGAAGCGGACACTCGATTGAGCTAGCTGCCGCATCGAAGAGCGTCAGGCAGTCTGGTTGCCGACGATGGCATCCAGCTGCGCACGATGGCACGCGTCGTGCCGGACGTGGTAACGATCCAGCATGGCAGTGGCTAAGGCCGGATATAGGTTGGCATTGCCCAAATCGCGGAGGCATTGTTGGGAACAGCAGTTGGGAATAGTAGGCACGTTAGGCGTAGGCGTATCCATGCGAGTCGCTAGTAGACTCCTCCGCCGCGATCAACTGTTGGAACTCCTGACGGTCAATCACCTTCTTGTTGACCAGCATCGACTGAACCAGCCGCTCCGACACGCGAAATCGGTGAGCGGCTGCCGTGACATCATCGGATGTCGGCGAATCGGTCCCGATATAGTCAAGCAGATCCCTGAACGGGCACAAAAAGCTCTGAGCGAACGCCCGTTGAAATTTCTGTCGGACTGATTTGGCTGGCGAGATCAGCCCGAGCGAATCGTTTTCCGACCAGATTGCATCTCCCAGCACCCGGCAGAGCTGAAACCTCTTCGCCTCGGGCCGGACAGCTCTTAGCGCGACCGTGCTACAACGTCAAGACCGCTCCCAAAGATGGAAGGAGCGAATAGACTGGCGTGCATTCACGATCCGGAGAGGCACGACCTGCCGCCAAACAGACAGCCCCCGCGTACCGCTTGAGTCTCATCGCTCGCGGGAAGAAACTAAGATCGCGGAAACTGGCAGGGTAGTATCATGGGCCAGTGCATATCCGTCCACCGGGCCAAGGAGACATAACCATGTGTCGAGCAGCCGCTGTTCTCGTTGCCTTCACCGCCGTACTGCCTGCGACCGCGCAGATCTTCCCGGACAAGAACCTCGAAGCGGCCGTGCGCCGCTACGTTTTCGAAAAGCGATTCAACGAAGATCCCATCACGGCTGAGGACGTGGCGAATATCTCAACGATCACCGCGCGCGGCAAGGGCATCCGCGACTTGACCGGGCTGGAGCATTGCAAGCGCCTGATGCTTCTGGAACTGCCTGGCAACGAAGTTTCGGACCTTTCGCCCATTGCCGGACTGAACCTGCTGCAGAGCCTGACTCTGAGCCGCAATCAAGTCAAGGACATCGCGCCGCTGGCCAAGCTGAACCGGCTGCAGTATGTCGAACTGGCGGGCAACATGGTACGGGACATCTCGCCGCTGGCGGGGCTGGAAGCGCTGAACTCAGCCTATCTGGCCGGCAATAAGATCCGCGACCTGTCCGCCGTCAAAACGCTGCAGAAGCTCTGGACGCTCGACGTTGCGGGCAACGAGGTCAGCGACATCAGCCCGGTGGGATCGCTGACGCGCCTCTCCTCGCTCATCCTAGATGACAACAAAGTGGCAGATCTCAAGCCGCTGGCACCGCTGACATCCCTGCAGCGCCTGTCGCTTCGCAACAACATGGTCAGCGATATCGGTGTCTTGGCCGATATGGCGGAGAGGGATATCGCTGGCGACAGCCGCTTCGCCCGCTACTGGACGGTCTCGCTGCAAGGCAACCCGCTCAGCGAAAGGTCCAAGAACGACTACGTCAAGGCCTTGCAAGAGCACTCGTTCCGCATCGAGGTCTCCGAGTAAGCCGCAGCCGCCCGCAGTTCTTGCGAGGGGCGCGTGTCGGTCTTGCGGCCGAACTAGGTTGCTGGAGCCACGAGTCGGACTCGAACCGACGACCTGCGGTTTACGAAACCGCTGCTCTACCATCTGAGCTATCGTGGCGCAACTACAGCACCTGTGGCAATGATTCCAGTCCTTAAGCTAGCACAGGCTCTTACGGCCAATGCCCTGCCTTCGCGGTCGCGCCCGTGGGCGGCGCTGGCCGATCTCCAAGGGCGGCAGGTGGCAGCAGTGCGGGCACCGCCCGGGCCGGACGCGGATCGCCAACGCCCTCGCATCGCGCCCGCAGGTGGAGCGCTCCAACGTACAATGCACCCTAAATGAAGGCGATCCGCGCAGTAGCGCTGGGGGTTTGGGCAGCCTTGGCATGGGGCCAGCAAGCCAACTTCAGCCTGCAAGTCGAATTCGACCGGGAACGGCCTGTTGACCGCGTGCTCGCAAGAGTCGATCCGGCCCGCGATGTCTGGATCGGGGAGCAGGACTACCAAGAAATCGGCTCCGCATTGAAGGCCATCGCCCAAGCCCTGCTCGAGCGGCCGCAGTCGTTCGCGCCCCTGTCTCGGCATACCGCGCACTTCGGCTCGCTCAGCTTGGCCGAATTCAAGATCGTCGCGACAGACCGCACCGGCGCGACGGACGGCGCCGCCCGCGTCGCGGTGCGCGTCGAACTCGGCGGAGAGGCGGCCGCCGGCGGCCTGCTGTCCAAGCTTGGGACGATGGACATGTCGTGGGCGGAAACGCCGGCAGGCTGGCAACTGCGCGGCAGCAGGCTGGGTTCGTTCCGAGATCTGAGCGAGGTGCGCCCGGCCTTCAAGGAGGTCACCGAAGAGGTCTTCGGCCGCAACGAGGCGCTGCAGAAGCAGTTGAATCTCGGGATCGACCACTGGCGGGACACGCTTGACGCGGCGGTGGGGGTCACCGTCTACGGGCATCAAGGCCTCTCGCTGGGCGATATCGACGGTGATGGGTTGGACGACCTGTACGTGAGCCAGCCCAGCGGCCTGCCCAACCGGCTCTTCCGGAACAATGGCAACGGCACGTTCTCCGACGTGTCGAGACGGGCGGGCCTTGACGTGCTCGACGAGACGTCGATGGCCCTGTTCGGTGATCTGGACAACGACGGGGACCAAGACGCAATACTGATCGGCGCCGCTCCCCTGTTGTTTCGCAACGACGGCAGCGGCTCCTTCCTGCCCGACAGGGCCGCTCTCGGCGTTGCAGGGGACAGGGCGGCAATGTTCACAGGCGCCGCTCTCGCCGACTACGACCTGGACGGCGACCTCGACCTGTACGTCTGCGCCTATGGCTTCTGGCAGCCCGGGGAAGAGTACGATGCCCCCGCGCCGTATTACGACGCGGTCAACGGCCCGCCCAACCTGCTGCTTCGCAATGACGGCACGGGCCGGTTCGAGGACGTTTCCGACGCGGCGGGCCTCGGGCCGACCAACGACCGTTTCAGCTTCGCGGCCGCTTGGGGTGACTATGACGACGACGGCGATCCCGACCTCTACGTGGCCAACGATTTCGGGCGCAACAACCTTTACCGCAACAACGGCGACGGCACCCTTGACGAGGTGGCAGCCGAGCTGGGCGTGGAAGATCTCGGCGCCGGCATGTCGGCGGCTTGGGGCGACTACGATGCCGATGGCGACCTCGACTTGTACACCGCGAACATGTGGTCTTCGGCCGGGCTCCGCGTCACGGGCAGCCGGCGCTTTCTCGGAGTGGCGCCGGAGGAGAGCCGGCGCACCCTGTTCCGACGCCAGGCGCAGGGCAACTCGCTATTCCGCAATGACGGCGAGCGCGGATTTAGCGATGTCAGCGACGAGGCTCGGGTCCGAATGGGACGATGGGCCTGGGCCGCGGACTTCGTCGACCTCGACACCGACGGCTGGCTCGACCTATTCGTCCAGAACGGGTACATCACTGGAGAGCGCGCGGACGACCTTTGAAGCTTCTTCTGGCGGCAGGTCGTGTCGCAATCTCCCTTGCAGCCCCAAGGATCGAGGGACTATTCCGACGCCTGGCGCGCCATCAACATCCTGATCCGCTCCGACGGCACTTGGAGCGGACGGGAGCGCAACCTGTGCTTCCGCAATCGCCGCGACGGGACGTTTGAAGACTTCTCGTTCCTGTCCGGGCTGGACCTTGACGCTGACGGACGCGCCTTCGTGCCGCTGGATTTCGATGGCGACGGGGACCAAGACCTGCTGCTCAAGAATCGCAACGGACGGCAGTTGCGGGCGTTCCGCAACGACATGCGCTCCGGCCGGCCCAACAGCCTGACCGTGCGGTTGCAAGGAACGCGCAGCAACCGCGACGGAGTCGGCGGGCGCGTGTGGGTGACGACCGACCGCCGCACGCTGATGCGCGAGGTTGTCTCGGGCAGCGGCTACTTGTCCCAGCGCTCGCGCGTGGCAAGCTTCGGACTGGGCGAGGGAGAAACTGTGCGCAGCGTTCGGATACGCTGGCCTCTCGGCCAGATCCAGAGATTCGAAGAGTCTCCCCGACAGCGCAGCATCGTGGTGGTCGAGGGCGAGGCAGGGTACCGTGACGCCACCCCGGCCGGCAAGGCCGCTGTCCCGGCCGAACGGGCCGGCGCACAGCCGCGCCTCACCGGCAGCGGGACTTGGCTCGCCCGGCCCGTGCCCGCGCCGGACTTCGCGCTGCAAGTCCTCAACGAAGCGCCGGGAACGCTGCGCCTGTCCGAGCAGCGAGGCGGGCCCGTCCTGCTCAATTTCTGGGCCACTTGGTGCCCGCCGTGCCGCAGAGAGCTCGCCCTTCTGCAAAGCGAGTCAGGCAAGCTGCGCGCCGCTGGCATCAAAGTCCTGGCAGTCTCCGTCGACAGGCCGGCCCAGTCCGCTGCGGCCAGTGCGCTGGTCGCGGAACTCGGCCTGTCGTACCCGGTCCTGCTGGCGGATTCGAAGACCGCCGAGACCTACAGCGTACTGGCCGAGCGCCTGTTCGACAGGCGCAGGGAACTGGCGATCCCCACCAGTTTCCTGCTTGACGGCGAGGGCCGGATTTTGAAGGTTTTCCGCGGCGCGGTCGCACCGGGCCAAGTCCTGGCCGATGCGCAGGCTGCCAGCGGCGCGGCGCTGCCGTTCGCGGGCCACTGGCTGGCGGCCGCGCCGCGCCGGGATTTCCAGGAGCTCGCGTCAGCATTCGCCGAGCGGGGCTTGGCCGGCCCGGCGCGCGCCATGTTCGACGAGGCGCTTGCGCAAGGCGTGCGGTCCCCGCTGCTGTTGAACAATCTGGCGGGGGCGCTGCTAGCGGAAGGCGAGACGGCGCGCGCAGAGGCCCTGTTGCGCGAAGCCTTGGCGGCCGCGCCAAGGCTGACCGACGCCAAGGTCAACCTAGCGACGCTCCTGATAGGCCGCGGCGCTGCCGGCGAGGCCGAATCCCTACTGGAGCAAGCGGTCGAGCAACAGCCCGGCGATCGCCAGGCACTCTCCGCCTTGGGCTCCGTCCGTTTCTCGCAAGCGCGCCTCGCGGCCGCGGAGTCTCTGTTCCGCCGCGCCGTCAAGTCGGGGCCGGAAGATCCCCGCCTGCGAGAGAACCTGGGCGCCGCGCTAGCCGCCCAAGGCAAGGCAGCGGAGGCCTTGGAGGAATACGAGGCGGCGCGACGGCTTGGCGGCAGCGCGGCCAGCATTCACACCAGCCTCGGCATCCTGTACATGCAGGACGGAAGACCGGGCCAAGGGCTGCAGTCCTTCCTAGACGCTGCCAAGGCCGATCCCGACTCCCCTGGCCCGCAACTGAACCTAGCCCGGCACCACCTACAGACCGGCGATATCGACCAAGCCCGGATGCGGCTCCGGCGCGCCAGGGAACTGGCGCCGAACAACTTGGAAGCAGACCTGCTAGAGGTGCAGGCGCTCACGCTGCAAGGCCGGCCCGGCGCAGCCAAGCGGGCGGCGCAGGAGGCAGTGAGGCGGCACCCTGAATCCGGCGCGGCGAAGCGACTGCTCGAGTCGCTCGAATAGCCCCCCCCGGTCGCGGGCAAGCGCCGTGTCCGCGGGCCGCCGGGTGCGATGTGTTGCAATAGCAGCCAGCATGGCGGCACCGGCGCAAACTCGCGAGTCCTTGCCTGCAGCCGTGGCGCTGGCGGCAGCCCTGCTCGCAGCGGCCCCGGCGGCGGCCTTCGAGCCGCAGCCCGTGTACGCCCGCCACGCCATAGTGGTCACGGCGGAGCGGCATGCCACCAAGATCGGCGTGGACGTGCTGCGCAGCGGGGGCAACGCCGTCGACGCAGCCGTCGCGGTGGGCCTCGCCTTGGCGGTGACCGAGCCGAACGCGGGCAATCTCGGCGGCGGCGGCTTCATGCTCTTGCGGCTGGCTGACGGGCGCTCGAAATTCGTCGACTTTCGAGAGCGCGCGCCGTCATCAGCGCACCGCGACATGTATCTCGACCAAGACGGCAATCCAACCGCGGAGAGCTTGGCCGGCTACCGCGCCGCAGGCGTGCCGGGCACCGTGCGCGGGCTGGCCCTGGCCTTGGGCAAGTACGGCACCAAGACATGGGCCGGCATGGTCGAGCCAGCGCGGCGGCTAGCCGCCGACGGCTTCGCCGTGACCTGGGACCTGGCCCGGTCGCTGGAGTCGAGCAGCCGCCTGCGGCGCTTCCCGGAATCTCGCCGGATCTTCCTCAACGGCGGCAATCCGTTCAAGCTGGGGGATACCCTCCGGCAGCCCGACCTTGCGGCCACCTTGGGGAGATTGGCCCGCAGCGGTCCGGACGAGTTCTACGAGGGCCGCACGGCGCGCTTGATCGCAGCCGACATGTCCGCCAACGGGGGAACGATCTCATCCGCCGACCTGGCCGGCTACCAACCTGTCGAGCGGGAGCCGGTCATCGGCACCTACCGGGGCCACGAAGTGCTCAGCGCTCCGCCGCCCAGTTCGGGCGGCGCGGGCGTGATCCAGATCCTCAACATCTTGGAGGGGTTCGATCTCGCTGCGACCGGTGCCGGCTCGGCAGCTGCGATTCACCTTGCGGCCGAAGCGATGCGGCGCTTCTTCGCGGACCGCGCGCGCTTCTTCGGCGACACTGATTTCGTGGACATCCCGCTGCAAGGCATGCTTTCCAAGGACTACGCGGGCCGGCGGCGCAAGAGCATCCGGCGGGACAGGGCGAGCTCCAGCGCCGCACTCGGCGAGAGCCGCCCGGGCGCTTACGAGAGCGACGAGACCACGCACTATGCGGTGGTCGATGCCGCCGGGAATGTCGCGGCGGTGACATACACCCTCAATGGCAGCTACGGCTCTGGCGTCACGGCCAAGGGCACGGGCGTGCTGCTGAACAACGAGATGGATGACTTCACGGCCAAGCCGGGCAGCCCCAACGCCTATGGACTGCTCCAGAGCGAGAACAATGCCATCGAGCCGGGCAAGCGCCCGCTGTCCGCCATGTCCCCGACGATCGTGCTGCATGGCGGCCGCGCCAGGCTCGTGCTCGGAGCCCAGGGCGGGCCGACGATCATCACTTCCGTCACGCAAGTGCTGCTGAACGTCGTGGACTTCGGAATGAACGTGCAGCAAGCGGTGGATTTCCCCCGATTCCACCACCAATGGATGCCGGACCGGCTGTACATGGAACCGTCCGGCGCGTCGGCCGATACCCGCGCAAGGCTTGCGGCGCTCGGCCATGTGCTGTCATTCGGGCGGCAGCTGGGCCACGTCGAGGCCATCGAGGTGGGGCCGGAGGCGCTAATGGGCGCCGCCGACTCTAGGAGCGAAGGCGTGGCGGCAGGATACTAGAAAGGATGTCCGCACTCCAACCCATCGAGTTCCTGCGCAGGCACGGGCGGCACTTCCCGGCCTGGGATCTGGAGGCATCGCTGCGCTACACTCGCAGGCTGACGCAAGCGCGCTACGAGAACTTCTCCGTGGCGAGCCGCCTGCTGGTTCCGAAGCGGTTGCGCCAAGACTATTGCAATGTCTACGCGTACTGCCGCTGGGCCGACGACCTAGGCGACGAAACCGGCAACCGGGGCTTGAGCCTGGACCTGCTCCAGTGGTGGCGGGAGCAGTTGGCCGCGAGCGAGAGCGCTGAACCGCACCATCCCGTGTTCGTGGCCCTCAAGCAGACCTTGGCGCGCCACGACCTGCCGCGCCAGGACTTCGACGACCTGCTCCGCGCGTTCGAGCGGGACCAGTCCCAGCTCAGCTATGCCAGTTACGACGACCTGCTCGACTACTGCCGCTACTCCGCCAATCCGGTCGGCAGGCTGGTGCTGCGGCTCAACGGCTACCGCGATGCAGACCGCTTCCGGCTGTCGGATTCCATCTGCACGGCCCTGCAACTCGCCAACCACTGGCAGGACATCGCCCGGGATTGGCGCATCGGACGCGCCTACATGCCCGAAGACGTGATGCAGGCGCACGGAATTTGCCGCGAGGGCCTGGCCGCAGACATGGCGCGCGGCAGCGCGTCGGCCCAATGCCGCGAGACCGTGCGCGAGCTGGTCGAGCGAGCGGGCAGCCTGTTCCAGGCCGGCCTGCCGCTCGCAGACCTGCTGTCCGGCCGCCTGAGTGTCGAAATCGAGCTGTTCGCCAAGGCCGGCTTGGCCGTGCTGGCCAAGATCCGCGCACAGGGGTTCGACACGATTTCCGAGCGGCCTGCAATGACAACGGGCGACCACGCTGCCCTCCTGGCGCAGGTCTTGGGGCGGCGCTTGCGAGGCGCCCCCGTGGTGGCCTGAAGAGCTCGCAATGCCGACGATTGAAGAGTCCTACCGGCACTGCAGCCGCATCGCCAAGGCCCGCGCCCGGCACTTCTTTCACTCGTTCCGGCTGCTCCCGCCCCTGCAGCGGCGATCGATGTGCGCGATCTACGCCTTCATGCGTCACAGCGACGACCTTGTCGACGATGACGACGCGCCGGTGGAGTCCCGCCGGGCAGCGCTGCGCGCCTGGCACGGCAGCGTGCAGCGCCACTTTGAGGGACTCCGCGAAGACATGGTGCTCACCGCATTCTGCGACACGTTCGCACGCCATGGCATCCCGAGCGCCTATTCCTTCGAACTGCTGGACGGCATGGAGGGCGACCTGACCGAGCAGGAATTCCAGACATTCGAGGATCTCTACCGCTATTGCTACCAAGCTGCCTCGGTGGTCGGCATGTCTACGATGCACGTGTTCGGATTCCAGGCCCGCGACACGCTGGCGCTGGCCGAGCGGTGCGGCGTCGCCTTCCAGCTGACGAACATCATGCGCGACATTGCCGCGGACGCTGCCATGGGGCGGGTCTATCTCCCTGTCGCGGAGCTGGCCGAGCACGGCCTGAGCAAGGAGGAGCTGCTGGCCGGGACGGTCCGGGCGGGTGAAGAGCGGTTCCAGAGATTCATGGATTTCCAGTGCCGGCGGGCGGAGCGCTATTACCGCGAGTCCGCCGCGCTGCTTGGCATGGCCAGCCCTCCCTGCCGGGCGGCGCTCTGGGCCATGATCGCCACATACCACGGGATCCTGCAACGGATCCGCAAGGCGGGATATGACGTGCTGGGCGAGGAGATCGGGATCTCCAAGCCGGGCAAGCTGGCGATCGCGGGCCATGCTGTCTGGCTCAGGATTTCCGGGAGGGTGCCATCATTCCCAGGGTGAAGATCGTCGGCGGCGGCCTGGCCGGGCTGGCAGCTGCCGCCAAGCTGGGCGAGGCCGGCTTGGCCGTGGATCTCCACGAGGCCCGCAAGTTCCTCGGCGGGCGGGCGGCCTCCTACCCGTTGACCCCGTCCGACCCGGACTCCGAGCGCATCGACAACTGCCAGCACGTGCTGCTGCGCTGCTGCACCGAGCTGCTGGACTTCTACCGCAGGTGCGGTGTCGCGGATCGCATCGCATTCCAGCCCACCCTGCACTTTGTCGGCCGGGGCGGGCTGCACGACACGATTTTCAGGGATCCGCTGCCGAACCCCCTGCACCTAGCCCGCTCCCTGCTACAGCTGCGCGGCTTGGGCTGGCAGGACAAGCTGTCGCTGCTGCGCTGCCTCAGGGCCGTGCCGCGGGCGCGGAAACGACGCGACGATCTGGACAGCATCACCTTTGCCGACTGGCTCCGGCAGCAAGGCGCGACCGAGCGGTCCGTGGCGTATTTCTGGCGGCCGGTTCTGGTGAGCGCGCTAAACGAAGAACCCGAAGTGGCCTCCGCGCTTCCGGCCCTGCAGGTCTTCGGCGAGGGGATGCTCGGGTCCCGCCGCAGCTATGAAATGGGCGTGCCAGCGGTGCCGCTGGACGAGTTGTACTCGCCGGCCTTGGCAGGCCGGCTGGGGCCGTCCGTGCGGATCCATCTCGGCTCGAAGGTCACTGCGATCGATCCGCTCGACAGCGAGGCTGACTTCTACATCAGCGCCGTGCCGTTCGACCGCGTGGCCGCACTGATGCCCCAGCTTGGCATTGAAGACCGGCTGAGACGCTACCAGCCCTCCCCGATCGTTGGCATCCACCTCTGGTTCGACAAGCCTGTAACGGCACTCGAGCACGCGATGCTCGTAGACGGCGAGGTCCAGTGGATCTTCCACAAGGGCGGAGGCTATTACCTAGGCGTGGTCAGCGCCGCGCGGAGCCTCGCGCGCGTTCCCACAGCGGAGATCGTAGAGCGAGCCGTGGCACAGATCAAGGACACCTTTCGCGGAGCCAAGGAGGTCAAATTACTGCACAGCCGGGTGATCAAGGAGATGCGGGCCACCTATTCGGCAGTGCCGGGACTGGAGGCCGCGCGGCCCGGCACTCGCACAAGGTTCCCCAACCTCTTCCTAGCCGGCGATTGGACAGCCACCGGCTGGCCCGCGACGATGGAGGGCGCGGTCCGCAGCGGCTACACGGCTGCCGACGCAGTCCTCGCAGCGGCCTGAGCGCACAGGCACCTAACCCCACCGCTGCGGCGGCAAGGCTGGAAGCCGTGGCGCGCGGCACGTGGAAGCGGCACTGCGGCTAGAATGACACGCGAAGCGAGAGCTGGAACTGGCGCGGATCGAAGGCCGATGTGAAAGAGAGCGGATCTGTCACGCTCCCCCGGCGCCCGGTCGGACGGTCCGGGACCTCTTCCAGCTGCAGGTCGCCGACTTGGCCGTTCACAGCCTTGAAGTTGGTGCGGTTCAGGAGATTGAAGGCCTCGCCAACAACCTCCAAGCGCACTCGCTCCGACAGCGGGAGGGAGCGCGTCAGGCGGATATCCATGCCGAAGAAGGCCGGTCCCACGCCGACATTGCGGCCGAGGCCGAACGGGCGGTGCGTATCGGTGTGCCGGTCGCCAAGGCTGTCGAAGCCGGTCTCGAGGTTGAACGGGGCGAACGAGCGGGCCAGCAGTATGCCGGAAAACGTGAAGTCGGACAGCAGGTTGTGCGCGAACCCGCGGCCCTTGCCTGCGGTCCAGGGCGACTGCACCACAGTGTTGGCAACGAACCGATGCCCGCGATGGAAGTGGGAGAGGGCCAACTCGTTGCGGGCGTCCCATTGCAGGTGCGGCTGATAGGACGAATTGTAGTCTGTCACCTCGTCGATGGCCTTGCTCCAAGTGTGATGGGCCGAGATGGTGAAGTTGCGGCTGAAGCGCTTCTGCGCCTGCAGGATCAAGGCGTGGTAGAAGGACCGCCCCCAACTCCCGTAGGCATTGTCCTGCAGGAGCAGGGGGTTGTGGAATCCAATGATCGGCCGGCCTTGCTCGTTCGTGCCGGCCTCGTAGATATTCAAGTCCAGCGGCCGGATGAGATGCACCCCGCGGTTGAAATTGTAAGCCGCCGAGAGCGTATAACCGCCAACCTCGCGCTGGATTTCGAAGCTGCCCTGCTGGGCGTATGGATTGACCGTGTCATCCACCGCACGGAAGTTCACGCGGAGCGGGAGGCCCGGCCCGGTGCCGATTCCGTGAATCGCGAGATCTTGGGGCGTGATCGTACGCGTTCCGATCACGCCGCGCGCCCTTTGCGTCTGATAGATTTCGGCCGAGGTCAGCGTCTCGCCCGTGAGAGCGCTCTGAATGCCGCCCACGCCGGTCAGGGGGATGAAGACCTGGTAGATCTGCTCTTCCTCGCCCAGCAAGTCGTTGACGAAGCTGATATGGCCGTCGATGCGCGCGAAGTAGATGCCGTACCCGCCGCGAATCACGGTTTTCGGATCGGGGCTCCAGGCAAATCCCGCACGGGGCGCGATGTTGTTGTAGTCGCGCGGAAACCTAGACTTGATCTCCAACTCGTGGCGCAGGCCGAGCGTGAGCTTCAACTTGGGCGTGACGCGGATGGAGTCCTCCACGAAAAAGTTGAGTCGGCTTGACCAGCCCAGCCAATATGGATCGCCGAAGCCTTGCTGGTAAACCGTCGGCAGGCCGAGGGCGAAGGCCTGCAATGCCGAGATGGGCCGGTCGACAAAACCAGCCAGCTGTGGCTGGCCGGACCCGGCCAGCAGGCCCTTGAGCAGTTGCGAGGCTCCCGGCGCGGCACCGTCGATGATTGCCGCCAGCGGGATCGCCTCGCCGAACAGGAAGCGGCCGGACGTGAAAGTTTCGGAGCGGACCCAGTCGCGCGTGGGATTGTAGTCGACCCCGAACTTAATCGTCTGGCGCGAGGACACGCGCATGAAATTCTGCCGGAACTGCACGACACGCTCCAAGACGTGCGTGGGCAGGAGAAAGTCCCTGCCGAATTCGCCGAAGCCATTGATCGTGATGCTCGGGCCGTGGGGATCGGTAGGGTCGACGCTGAAATCATGATAGCCCGCTCCGATGCGAGTCTCGCTGAGCCATTTCGAGTTGATCACGTAAGTGTCGCCAAGGGCGACTGCAAAATCGTTGACGGAGTCCGTGCGGCCGCGATTGAAGCCGATGAGTGCGCCGAAATCCGTGTTCTGGCCGTCTTGCCCGGTCCAATTACCCCGGAAGAACATGTTGTGATCCTCGCCGAACGTATGGTCGACACGGGCAATGAACTGCTGGCGCAACTCAGAGAACGGGAACACGCCGCTGTTTTCTTCGAACAGCTCCACTACGCCCGGATGCGTTGCCGGGGTGAGTTGGGAGACGAGTTGGGTTACCAACGGCTGGAAGGCTGGCGGGCCGGCGACGGCGAGCACGTCGGCGAGTGCTTGCTGCGTGTCAGTCAGCGAGGTCAGGAACGTGCGATCCGCGAGCAGCGGCACGATTTGGGACTCGTTGCGGTCAAGCCGCTCAAAGGCGCCGTACCAAAAGGTCTTGTTTTTGAAGAGCGGGCCGCCGGCAGAGCCCCCGTTCTGCGCTCGGGTGTAGGCACTCTTGCCGGGATCGAAGTAGTTGCGGGCTTGGAAGCGTCGGTTGCGGAGCACGCCGAACAGGGAGCCGTGCAACTGGTTCGTGCCGCCCATGGTGACAATGTTGATGGTGGCGCCGGGAGCGCCGCCTTGCTCGGCAGAAAAAGTGCTGCGGTTGACTTGGAACTCCTGCACCGCCTCTTGGCTGATCGACGAGCGGACACTGCCGGAGTTGTACAGGTTGTCGAGTCCGTCAATCATGAAGGTGTTGGTACGCCCGTTGGCACCGCCAACGCCCAGACCGGACGAGGGCGTCGGCGCAATGCGGCGGTCGACCGATTGGGCGATGTAGTCGGCATCCACCACCCCGGGCGTGAGCAAGGCCAGATCCAAGTAGTCGCGACGGTTGATCGGCAGGTTCTGGATACGCAGCGAGTCGATGTGAGCGGACTGCGCAACACGCTGCGGCTCGATCACAGATCGCTGCGCTTCGGCTGAAACCACGACCTCGGCCCGCGCGGCCGCAACGACTAGCCGCGGTGAAACATTGACTGTCTCGCCGACCAGCACCTCCAAGCCCTCGACGGTCAGGGATCTGAAATTGTCTGCCTCGAACAGTAGCGTGTACACGCCGGGCGTCAGCAGCGAGATAAAGAATTCACCGGTCTCGGACGTGACCGCCTTTCGCGCCAGGCCGCGTGCCGGGTTGCTCGCCGTGACGGTAACGCCGGGAATGACGGCCATCGATTCGTCATGCACGCGGCCTTGCATGGAACCGGTGTTGGTCTGCCCCGGAACCGGCGGCACACCGCAGGCCAGCGCTGCCGCCAGAAGCAGGATCCGCCCCAGGCAGCGGAAACCGGCAAGATTGCACAAATTTTGTCGAAACATTACATACTAGTATTAGCACGTGCCTGCGCTTGGGCCTTTCCCCGGGCGGAAAAACGAGGAAATTCCAGCCGGCATGCCCCGCCATGGTCCAGAACGGACAAACGATCCGGCATTCTGGGCGCAAGAAATCTCCCGCGCCCGCCAGCGACTCGCGCCCCGCTTACCCGCTACGCCGCTCGTAGAGGCAGATTTCCTGAGCCGCAAGCTGGGCCGGCCGGTCTTGCTGAAGCTCGAGTCCATGCAACCGTCCGGCGCGTTCAAGATCCGAGCGGCGCTGAACTCGATCCTGGCGCACCTCGACGAGTCGCGGGCGGCGGGCGTGGTGAGCAATTCCTCGGGAAACTTCGCGCAAGCGGTCGCTTACGCGGCGACCCAGCTCGGAGTTGCGTCCACGATCGTCATGATGCGGGGAGCGTCGCGCTTCAAGCGCGACCGCACCGCAGCTTTCGGCGGCAAGGTCGTGCTCTGCGAGGACAGCTTCGAGGCGCGCTTCGCCGCTACCGAGCGGATCCGCAGCGAGAGCGGCGGCAGGCTGGTGCATCCTTACAACTCGCCCGAGACCATCGCTGGCAACGCGACGCTGGGGATCGAGATACTCAAGCAGACAGGCCTCGACTTTGACATCTACGTGCCGGTCAGCGGCGGCGGCTTGATCGCGGGCACGGCCCTGGCCTTGAAAGCGGCCCGGCCCGGCTGCCGGATCATTGGCGTGCAAGCGCAAGCCAACCCGTCAATGAAGCTGTCGCTGGACGCAGGACGTCCGTTGCGCGCGGATCCCGCTCCCTCGCTCGCGGATGCACTGACTGTAATCGAGCCTGGATCGCGCGCTTTCCCGATCGTGCAGCAACACGTGGCAGCCGTCGAGCTGGTGCCCGAGGAAGATATCGCCTCGGCCGTGAGGCTGCTCGCAATCGAGCAGAAGCTGGTGGTCGAGCCCGGAGCCGCGGTATCGGTCGCGGCGGCCTTGCGGGCAGCGCAGGCGCGGGACAGGCCGGCAATCTGCGTGATCAGCGGCGGCAACATCGCGCCTGAGGCGCTGCGCGCGCTGCTAGCTGACCGCCGCTGACCTAGCCCGCCATCTTCCGCCATGGCGGGCCCGGAGGGATTCGAACCCCCGGCCTGCCGCTTAGGAGGCGGCCGCTCTATCCAGCTGAGCTACGGGCCCGGCGCAGTCTTGATTCTCGCACGCCCCGGCGATCACGGACGATCGCACTCGCGAGCTATCAGGATTGATGCAGCGGGCCAGATTCCGAAGGCGCCGCTGGGAGACCGTGCAGCCGGCGGGGCCAAAGAACCGCCCGAAGCCGCAGTCGTTCGCGCAGCGACGCCGCAGCTGCGGCCAGAGCCGTGAATGCTCCCGGGCGGAACAGGACTCCGAACGCGGGATCGCGCGGACTCGATCCGCTTCCTGCCTGTTTCGCGACCTCCGCTACGGGCTGTCACGCCAGCTCGAAGGAGTCGTCCAGGAATCGCCGCATCGAGGCCCAGGACCGCCTGTCGGCTCGCGCGTCGTAGAGCGTGCCCAGCGCGGGATTGTCGGCAGCCGGGTTCGTGAAGGCATGCACCGTGCGCCCGTAAGCGTGGATCTGCCAGTCCGCGCCGGCCCGCGTGAGCTCGTCTGCCAGTGCCCGCACAGACTCCGGCTTCACCATCGGGTCGTCCCATCCGTGCAGCACCAGCACGCGCGCTCGCGCTTGTTGGGCGGCAAGGCCGTGCGGCGGATCTAGCAGTCCATGGAAGCTCACCGCGGCGCGGAACTCCGCTCCCGAGCGAGCCAAGTCCAGCACGCACAACCCTCCGAAACAGTAGCCGATCGCGGCCGTGCGGCCGGGATCCACGCACTCGAGTGCCTTCAGTCACTGCAACGCGGCCGCCATGCGCCGCAGCAGCAGGGCGCGGTCTGCGAGCAGCTCCCCCATGCGCCTGGCATTCTCTTCCGCGCTCGCGCCCACGATACCGCCCCCGTACAAGTCTGCCGCCAGCGCGACATAGCCGAGTCCGGCGACGGCAGCGGCCTTCCCGCGCTCAAACGGCCCGCAACCCGCCCAAGTGTGGGCAATGAGCACCCCCGGGCGGGGACCGGCCAGCGTGTCGTCTCGCGCGAGTTGCCCGCGCAGCACGGTGCCCCCTTCGCAATACTCAATCGCCTCTGTCGCAATCGCCATGTTCACCTCGCTGCCGCGCGCAGCGGACGGTCGTGCGCGCCGGCCAGGCCTGCGCTTGGCGGCTAGCGTCTCCGCACCAAGACCTTGTTCTCCCCGCGCTGCACGATGTCTCCGTGCTGGTTCAGCACTTGATAGCAGACCGTAACCACGCCGCGGTCCGGCTTGGATCTGGACGCGCGCTTGCCCGCGACGCGCAGCCTCGCCCGGATCGTATCGCCGATATATATGGGGCTGCAGAACTCCCACGACCAATGCAGCGACGCGATGGCCTCGATCTGGAACGAAGACCGGTGCTTGAGTCCGTCGGCCATTGCCAGACCCAGCAGCCCGTGCGCCACCCGCCGCCCGAACTGGCTCTTGCGAGCGTACTCTTCGTTGGTGTGCAATTCGAAGAAGTCCATGGAGACGGCGGCGAAGTTCATGACGTGCCAATCGGTGACTGTGATCCCGGGCGTCTCGTGCTCCTCGCCGGTCTCGATCGCTTCGAAGCTCCGCTTGTCCATGGCAGCTAGAGTGCAGTAAAGCACATCAGGCAGCGCGCGGCGAGGGCTGGGCAGTGCTGCAGCGGCTCCCGCCCGGGTAGTCCTTTCCAATCCGAAAATGAGCCTGAAGGATCCGAAAATGAGCCTGAAGGGAGCCGGGCAGAAGAAGTGAGAGTGAATGCATGATACACCCAGTGGGGGAGGTGGTACTCGGGGGCGCAGCCGCGCTGCCCGCTGCAGGCCTGCTCGAGACGGGGGGCTGGGGAGAGCGGGGAGCGTGCTGGTGGGCTAGCCCACCAGCACATTCTCATTATATTTTGTTTTAATCAGGCGGCCGCTGCCCCCGCCCGCCCAGGCGTGGCCCCCGCGCTCCGTCCGCGGGCCGCGAGGCCGTCCCGCTTTCCAATGCCAAATGAGCCTGTAGCCGCCCTTTTCCCGCAATGGCCCGCACTACTCCGCACGGATGGCCGCGAACAGCTCGTCGCGCGCCTCGTTCAACCGCCGCGCTGCTTCGTTATCGCTCATCCGGTAAGCCTCCGCATCCAACTGCACGAAGTCCAGCCCCGCGCGCAGGCAGGCCGCCGCCTCCGGCAGCGCTTTCAGCTGCTCATACGGCGTGCACAGGTCCTGCTGCCGGTAGCGCTTGCGCAGCTTGCCCTTGGCGTCCACCTCCTCACTGGGAAAGTAGCACGGACGATGGTAGTTCAGATACGGCGAGAGCACCTCGCGGTTGAACTGGTGCAACCGCTCGGCGTGCCGCCCCGCAATATGCCCGTAGCCGAGTTGCTTGCGCACGACCGTGCCGTTCTTCGACTCCACCAAGGCATTGTCGTTGCTGCGCCGCGGGCGCGACTTGGTGAACTGCTCGCTGCGCAGCTTCTCCAGCAGCCCCGCCACGCGGTGGTTGATGTACTCGGAGCCGTTGTCGGAATGCAAGCCGCAGATGCGGAACGGGAAGGCGCCCAGCAGGTCCTCCAGCACCGGCAGCAGGAAGTGCTCGGAGATGCGCTCCACGCTGCCCACGAACTGGAACTGCGTCACCTCGTCGACCAGATTAATGTGATATACGCCCTTGACTTTGCCGCGGTCTCCCTGGTGCACCGAATCGACCCGCACGTAACCCGGGCGACCGTTGGGGCGCGGCCGCCGGCGTTCGGCAATCGTCACCGCCGCCGGGCGTGTGCCGGCCTTGCTGCCTAAGCGCCGCAGGTAGCGCGCGCTGCGCCGCAAGTTGTACAGGTGCCCGTTCGACAACTGCGCCAAGCGCTGGAAGCGCTCGTCGCCGAAGAGCTGCCAAGCGCGCTGGCAGAGGGCCAGCGTGGCCGGCCCCGACAGCGTGCCGTGCAATTCGTCCGTTTCGGCTAGCAGTTCGATGTCTTGCGGCTGGTACTTGTGCTGGAAGCGGCGCCCGGCTCCGCGCCGCCCGGCACGCAGCTGCCCGCTCGCCAGATAGCGCTTCACCAGCCGTGTCAGCTGCGCCCGCGACAGGCCCGTCGTGCGTTCCAGGTACCGTTTCACCAGCCCCCGATCCGGCTTGCTCAGCCGCCAGTACGAAAACCGCCGCAAGACCTGCCCGATGTGCTCGTAGGCCGCCGCGCGATCCGGCACCACGACGCTGCCTGCCGCGTTGCCCTCCAGGAAGCGCAGGATGTCCTCGCGCGTCTTGTGCGTGTCCAGATTGAGATGCAAAACCATCCTCCCATGGTTCTCACATCCCCGCGCGAGGCCCCTTCAGGCTCATTTCCCGTTGGAAACAATCCCGCTTGTCAGGCTCATTTGGCATTGGAAGAGGCTCGGGTTTGACTGCAAGCCCTCCAATCCGCTACAATTGCAGCATTGTGGCGCTGCAGGCTTCACTTCGGAGGCCTGCGCCTTTCCCGCCTCGGAACACAGCAGCATGTACGCAATCATCGAAACGGGTGGCAAGCAGTACACCGTCTCGCCCGGCGACGAAGTCAAGATCGAGAAGATCACCGGCCATGTCGGCGATTCGCTGGACTTCGAGAAGGTCATCGCCGTTTCCGACGAAGACGGCGCGCTGCACGCGGGCGGCGAAGCCGCGGCCAAGGTGTCGGCAACCATTTCAGGCCACGGCCGGCACAAGAAGATCGATGTCTTGAAGTTCAAACGTCGCAAGATGTACCGCCGCCGCATGGGTCACAGGCAGTCCTACACGCAGGTTCGCATCGATTCCATCTCGCGCGCCGGCGACGCATCCGGCCCCGGCGAGGAACTCTAGCCAGGAGCAATCATGGCGCACAAGAAAGGCCAAGGCACTTCCCGCAACGGGCGCGATTCGCACTCGAAGCGGCTCGGCGTGAAGCGTTTCGCCGGTCAAGTCGTGACTGGGGGCAGCATCCTCGTGCGGCAGCGCGGGACGCGCTTCCACCCCGGCTTGAATGTCGGCCGCGGCAGGGACGACACCTTGTTCGCAAAGATCGACGGGATCGTGGAATTCCGCAACCGCGGCCGTATGGGCCGCATGATCAGCGTCCTACCCCTAGAGCAGCCCAACTGAGTGGTCGCGAGCGCAGCTCGGCCTGCGGTGCTTCCCGCTCCGCCCGCCCGGAGTGCCGCCATGGAAAGACGGCGGCTCTCAGCAGCCCGCAGTCTCGCGCTGGAGACGTCGCAGCCTGCCGATACCCAGTGCGCCCAGCCAAGCCAGCACGGGAGCGTACTCAAGCAAGAGCAAGCCGGGGTCGTACTCCCACGCGCCGGTTGCCTCGTAGCCGGGAACCACGTGATACGCCAGCGGCGCCAGCAGTGTCCACAGCAGTAGCGGCCGCACCGGATGCACGGCCAGCAAGGGCAGCATCCAGCTCAGATACCACGGAAAGCAATTCGCCGAAAGCAGCAGGACCGCGGTCACCGCGCCCAGCTCACCAGAGCAAGGCGCATCCTGCCGCCAGCGCAGCGCGGCCACGGCAGCAAGCAGAATCCACGCCCCCGCCCAGGCGGCAGACGCCATGTCTCCGCCTGACAGCCAGAGCAGGACGGCGAAGAGGCTGTCGTTATTGCGCCAGCCCGTGGCAAAGCCTTCCAGTACTCCCAGGACCCCGGCAATGCTTCGCAAGTACGCGAGACAGAGCAGCAGGCCAGCCGTCCCGCCGAGCAGAAGCCCCCGCCAATGCACCTGCCAGCGGGCCCCTTCCTTCGTCACGGCCAGGAACGGGAACAAGACAGCGGGCCAGAACTTGCAGAGCGTGGCGATGGCCAGCAGTACCAGCGCCCCGGCCGAACGATGCCGCAGCGACAGCGCCAGCGCAGCCACGACCAAGGCGACGCCGACAGCGTCATTGTGTCCCTCGATCCAGAATTCCGTCACCGCCAGCGGCGACCAAAGGTAGATCAAGGCCCACGCCGGGGGGCGTCCGGCAGCCGCCAAGAGAGACGCCAGCGCCACGCCCACTCCCAGTTCGGCCAGGGCGAATGTCAGCTTGAACAGCCAAACCTGACGCCACGGCTCCCCTTCCCAGATCCGAATGCAGCGGTAGGCCCACAGGTTGACCTGCTCCAGCACCGGGCCATACGCCGACGGCTTGTCCTTGGCCGCGACCCGCGGCCAAGTGGCGTCGCGCAGGCCCGCCCACTCCGCATCCTGCGGCAGGGCCAAGTAGGGATCGCCGCCCGCGTCCTGAAGCATGCCTTGCCAGCGGTAACGCGCGGTGTCCTCGGACAGGCTCGGAGCTAGCGGCAAGACCGTGATCCGGAACAGCAGCGCCGCAGCCCAGATCCAGCGGCACGAACGCAGGGCCGCGACGCGATGCGCCCAGCGCACCACGATCCAGCAGGCCGCGGCATAAGCCGTCGAGATCAGAAGGTAGTAACCTAGGTACTCCGCGACATGGCCGGCCAGCCGGCCGAGGCGCAGCAGCGCGAGCAGCCCTCCTTCCATCAGGACGGCGGCCAACCCGAGGCCGGCAGTCAGGCGGCGGGCGCTTGGCCCGGTCGGAGGGGCTTCGTCCGAGCGCTTGGCGAGCAGGTCCAATATCGACCCAAGCGTAACGCAGATGGGCATCGTCAGCTTCGTGCTGCTCGGAGCGTACTTCGGGCTAATGTTCATGCTCAGCCTGTTCGGCCTGCACCGCTACGCGCTGGTCTACCTGTACTACCGGCACCGCGACAAGGCCCAGGGACCGCCCCTGCGGCGCTTCGCCCAACTGCCCCCGGTGACCGTGCAATTGCCGACCTTCAACGAACGGTTCGTGGTCGAGCAGCTCATTGATGCCGCCTGCGGGCTGCGCTACCCCCGGCACCTGCTGCAAATTCAAGTCCTGGACGACTCGACCGACGAGACCGCCGCCTTGCTCGAGCGCCTCGTGGGCGAGAAGCGCGCGGCCGGCGAGCCGATCCAACACATCCGCCGCAACACCCGCGAGGGCTACAAGGCAGGCGCTCTCGCGGAAGGACTGCGGCGCGCGAGCGGCGAGCTGATCGCCATCTTCGACGCGGACTTCACCCCGCAGCAGAGCTTCTTGGAAGAACTCGTCCACTACTTCGCCGACCCCCGGGTCGGCATGGTCCAGGCCCGCTGGACCTACCGCAATCGCGATCGGTCGCTGCTAACCCGCGTGCAAGCCATGCTACTGGACGGCCATTTCGTGTTCGAGCACGGCGGCCGCGCCCGCTCGGGACGCTTCTTCAATTTCAACGGCACGGCCGGCATTCTGCGCAAGTCAATGGTCGAGGACGCGGGCGGCTGGCAGCAAGACACGCTCACCGAGGACACGGATCTGAGCTATCGGGCCCAGTTGCGGGGGTGGAAGTTCGTGTACGCGCCCCATGTCAGAGCGCCATCGGAGTTGCCGGCTGACATGACAGGCTTCCAAGTCCAGCAGTTCCGCTGGGCCAAGGGCTTGCTGCAGACCGGGCTGAAACTGCTGCCCGGCCTGCTGCGCTCGAGGTGGCCAATGAGCGTCAAGCTGGAGGGCGCATTCCACCTGCTGGCCAACATCGCCCACCCAATGCTGCTGCTGCTCGCCGTTCTGATCCCGCCGTCAATACTTGTGCGCCAAGGGTTCCTGCAGGGCCGCTTGCTCTGGCTGGACCTGCCTGCGTTCCTGCTCACCTTCTGCTCGCTGTCAAGCTTCTACACGCTGTCGCAGGCCGAGCTGGGCCGGGGCGGCCCCCAGCATCACCTGCGATTAGTCCCGGCGCTGGCAATGGCGGGCGTCTCCCTGGCCATTAGCAACTCGCGAGCCGTCGTCGAAGCGCTGTGCGGCTCGCGCTCCGCATTCGAGCGCACTGCCAAATTCAGCGCCGACCGTGGCGTGGCAGCGCAAGCACGCAGTGCGTATGGCCGCCGCGGGGGGTGGCGCGCCGCCGTCAACCTAGCCGCGGCCGCCTATTTCGCGGCCGGCCTGGGCATCGCGGTTCACCTCGAGCACTGGCTCGGCATGCCAGTAATCGCCCTTTTCCTGGGCGGATTCCTGTATGCCGGCATCTCGATGCTGGCCGACACGCGCGCGAGCGGCCCGTTCCGCGGGCGGGCGACGAACTGGCCGCGCGGAGCGCGGCAGCGCGCAGGCGGGCGCGAGACATGCCGCAGGCAGTAACCGGTAGAGCGGAGAGCATCGATGCGCCCGCGACGCTGCAATTCTACCTCTCCGCTTGCGGACATGCCCGCCAAGCCGGCGAGAACCGGGAATCCTTGTGGCAGCAGCCCGCGTTGGGCACAATAAGGGAATTAACGCGATGACCCGTTTCCGAATCCTGTACCTCGCTGCGGACGCTGTCGACGCGTTCCGCTCCAAGACCCCGAGCAAGCCGCCCTTTGTCTTGCGCCGCTCGCACTACCAAGCCGGGCCGGAAGTCGACGCGGAAAGCCCGTACGGTCTCTGGCACGCACTGCGCGAGCAGTCCGAAGCAGGCAAGCCCGGCAGTCCGAGGCCGATCGGAGTGGGCGATGCGCTGGCAGCGCCCGGAAACTTGCTGCTCTGCAACTATTGGGGGTTTGACGCCGCTGAATGGTTCAATGGAGGGGAGTGCGACGGCTGCGCCGCAGACGCTAGCACGGGTACAGGTCGCAGTGCACAGCAGCCTCGTTCCGACGCCTGAATGGCAGCACGCAAGCAGCACCCATCCTGCTCGCGAGCGGGTTCGCAGCAGGGGGCGGCCTGCGCCGGGCAACCGCGCCTTCACCGGCATGCCGCCTGCAGGTACGCCCCGGCGAGGCGCCCAAGCTACCTGACAACGAGGGAGTTCACGCATGGGACCGGTTGAGATTTGCGCGGAGCGGCTGAAGAGCCGTGTCCGTGAGTACGATCTTTGGCAGAAGCGACACCGCTGGCTGGGCAACGCCCGCCTGGCGGCGGGCGGGCTGAGCCTGCTGGGGCTGTGGTGGGTGGAGAACGCGCTCCCTTCGCTCACATGGTGGGCGGCGGGCTTGCTGGCCGCGGCGTTTCTGGCATCTTCGAAGATCTTTTCCTGGATCGAAGACGCGCAGCACTCCGCCGGCCTTGGGATGCTGCTCTACAGCACGCCAGTCCTAGGCAAGAAGCGCAAGGGCCGCACTGGCCAGTATAAGTTCCTGGACCTGCCGGAGGAGCATCCTTACGCGCGCGATGTGGATCTCGCAGAGGAGGGCGGTCTGATCGACTCCCTCAACCTAGCGTCGACTCGCGACGGCCTGCTGGCTCTCACCAACATGCTGACCCGGCCGGCTTCGCGGGAGGTGATCGTCGAACGCCAAGCCGCTGTCAAGGAACTCAAGCCAGAACTCGACCTGCGCGAAGAGATCTTCGTCGTAGGGTCGAAAAAGCTGCCGTTCACCCGGACAGATCTGATCAAGAGCTGGGCAGAGGCAGCCCCTGTCACGGCCCCTTGGTGGCTGCCCGCTGCCTGTCTCGCGGCCAGCGCGGCCTTCGTGGCCCAAGTCGTGCTGCTGGCTCTCGGCCCGACCACGGCAGGCTATGCGACCCTTGCCGGCATCGTGCTGGCCGAGCTTGTGCTGTGGAAACTCAGCCAGCGCTACATGACCATGCAGGTTGTCACGTCCGAGGGCATTCACATCGACTGCGCCCAGTTGCGCTCGCTGGTCCGTGTCTTGGAGGAGCAGCAATTCCATTCCCGCAACCTGCAAGAATTATCCGACAAGCTGCGCCACGATGGACAAAAAGCCAGCCAGTGGCTCAATCGATTCTGCCTCTTGACCTCGCTTTTCGAGGCGCGGCGCAACCAGTTCGTCGCCTTGTTCGGCCCGCTGGTGCTGTATCAGACCCAGACCGCCCTGGCCCTGGAGCGCTGGCGCAAGCGGCACGCCCACCAGTTGCCGGGCCTGATCGACGCGATCGGCGGATTCGAGGCATATTCCTCAATCAGCTGCTTCGCTTTCGAGCACCCCTTGTACAGTTTCCCTCGCCTGGCCGCGGAGGGGCCGGTGCTCAAGGCCGAGGCCTTGGCCCATCCCCTGCTGCGGGAAGAAGCGGTAGCGAACGATGTCCATCTGGACGCAGACCATCCCGTCCTGGTCGTGAGCGGGGCCAACATGGCCGGCAAGAGCACGC
Source organism: Bryobacterales bacterium (assembly GCA_965219605.1). Lineage (GTDB taxonomy): Bacteria > Acidobacteriota > Terriglobia > Bryobacterales > UBA6623 > VXMF01. The sequence goes on from CBDCOC010000002.1 coordinate 311,803, forward strand.
TGCTGCGAACAATCGGCACGAGCCTTGCGCTCACGTACGCCGGTGCGCCGGTGCGCGCAAGGCTCATGACCGTCTCGGCCATGGACGTGGTTGCCTCCATCCGCGTCAAGGACTCGCTGCAGCGCGGCGAGTCGCGCTTCGCCGCGGAGTTGAACAGGATCGCGCTGGTGCTGGAGAGCCTCCGGGCAGGCCGCCCGACCCTCGTGCTGATCGACGAACTTTTCGCCGGCACAAACTCCTACGACCGCTATGCAGGCGCGGTCGTGCTAGCCGAATTCCTGCTGGGATGCGACTCATCGCTGGCGGTGCTGTCAACGCATGACCGCAACGTAACGCAATGGGCGGAGGAGGGCTCCGAGCGAGTGACGAACGTCCACTTCCGGGATGTGTTCAGCGACGGAGAGATGCGCTTCGACTACAGGCTGCATGACGGGCCGGCCATGCGCGGCAACGCCATCGAGCTGATGAAGCAGGCCGGCATGCCCATGCCGGACAGCCTCCCGCGGCCTCGAGCGTGAGCGCCCCGCACCTTGGCGGCGCACTCCAGAGCCGGCCAGCAGTCCCGGCAACCATTGCTCCATTGCTGGTGAGATATCTGGGCTAGGTAAAGCCGTCTCCGCCGACTCGCAAAATCCCGCTCCAGATCGGCACGCTCGCTCACCTGTGATTCGACTTGTCGGTGGTCTTCGTGATGCACCGCAGCTGGCGAGTTGCCGCACGATAGGGATCCAATCTGTCATCGAGTTGTCGCCAATCCTCGTAGACGCGCATGATCTCACGAATTCCGGGACGGTCAAGAGCATCCTTGACGAGGGCTTGGTGAGCCTGCGCACGATTTATCCGGGGCTCAGAAGGTCGTTCAGCCATGATTCCCCTAGGATTGTACACGAGAGCGCCTGCGCCTCTTCCCTGAGTGCCGGAAGCTGCTGCGCGTACCCGCGGCGCATCCAGCGCTACCTAGTGCCTGCGACAAAACCCCCTAAAATCAGTTCTCCACTAGCAAAACGGGCCGATTGGTGAGCAAAGGTAAAGGCTTGTTGGAGTCGGCTGAACGATGCGCAGTGGGCTGTCGCTAGGCGAAGATCGCAGCTACCGGGCCGGATCCGGGTCAATGGGCCGCCTCCCGACGAATCTTCGCCTGCGTCGATTGCGCACAACCGTCTTGAATACAATGACATAGATGGTTTTGTCGCAAGCACTACCTAGCCGAGAGACAGCAGGCCCAAGATCGGCGCCAAGGAGCGCCAAGCGTTCAGACACCGGTCAGCAGCGCCGGGAAGTCATTTCTCGCGTTGTTGACTTGCGCGCCCACCTTGCGGAATTCAAAGGAGGGGGCGGCCGGCGGAACCCGGGCCAGCGCGAGCAGGTCCTGATCGCGGGCCGCCGGATCCAGCCATTCCCCGTAGCGGTCCCGGGCAACGATCACCGGCTGGCGGGGATGCAGCCACTGCATCGATGAGTCCGCCGGACAGGTCAGGACCGCGAAGGAATCTATCCGGTCGCGGCCGCGGCCCCAAGTCTCCCAAAGCGCGGCGAACGAGAACAGCTCGCCTCCGAGCGAGATCCACCAAGGCTGCTTGTGCGCTGCGCAAGCCTGCCACTCAAACCAGCCGTTGGCGGGCACCAGGCACCGACGGTGCCGGAACGCGGCGCGAAACGACGGCTTGGAGTCCACGGTCTCGGACCGGGCGTTGATCAGGCGGGGCCCGCGCATGGCGTCCCGCGACCAAGCCGGGACCAACCCCCACTTCTGCGTGGTCAGCGCGCGCCGTCCATGCGCGGCCATCCGGCACACGGCAAAGTCTTGCGTCGGTGCGCCATTCCAGCGCCGGCACGGTTCGGCCGGCAGCGGAGACGATTCCGGCCCGTACAGTTCGATCAGGTCGTCGCTAGCAAGATCCTGCGTGAATCTTCCGCACATCACACCGCCAGCCTTGGCAGGCCGCCCCTATTCCCTTTCCCTCATCTTGGCACAGCTTGCATGCCTAGGCAGGCCGCAGCCAACAGCAAGATTCCGGGGCGGTTAGCAGTGGCCCCGAGCCAATGTTGCATACTCAGAAAAGGAGCTGCGGGCCGATGGAACTTCAGCGCAGCCGGCGGGGCTTTCCAAGGCAGGGCGCAAGGAGGGAGCACGCCTAGCCTCGGCCGGCCGCGAGAATTGTGTAGATGACCACCCGCGGCAAGACCTATGCTTCGCTACTGGTAATAGCGCTATGCTCAGCAGGCGGCTACGTGGCGAAGGACTGGCTCGCTGCCAGAGGCGCTGACAAGCCCGACCAGGCCGCCTCCGAAGCGGCAGGCAAGGACAGCGCCGTGCCCGTGTCTACCGAGGTCGCTACGCGCGGGCCGATCTCGCACTTGCTGGCATCGACCGCGAACCTGCGCGCGCGTCGCGAAGTGGCCGTGGCGGCGCAAGCGGCCGGAATCATCACCGCAGTCAAGGCCGAAGAGGGCGACTTCGTGCGGGCGGGACAGGTGCTCTGCGCGATCGACGACCGGGACTTGCAAATCGACTTGGAACTAGCCCGCCAGAGGCTGGCCCAGACCAAGATCCAACTCGAGGCGGCCGTGATCCGCGCGGAGCAGACACAGACCCAGCTGAGCAACAAGCGCTCCGAACTCAGGCGTAACGAAGAGGCGCTGCAAGAGGGCCTGCTCGCCGAATCGGAGGTTGCGGTCCAAAGGCACGAGATCGAGGACTTGGAGCATGAACTCCGGGCCGTGGAATCGACCGTGCGGGAGACCCGCCACCGGCAGGGCCAGCTCGAATCGGAGATCCGCAAGGTCGAACTGCAGATCTCCCAGACGGCGATCACGGCACCGTTCGCCGGCCACATCACCGAGCGCAGCGTCGAACTCGGCCAGTCGATCCGCAGCGCCGAGAAGCTCTACAGGCTGGGAGCTTTCACCCCGCTGTACGCTGACGTGTACCTGCCCGAGAACGAGTCGCAGGCGGTGCGCCCCGGCCAAAGGGCATCCCTGCGCTTGGGAAGTGCCGGCGACGACCCGGCCGAAGGTACGGTAGAGCGCGTCAGCCCGGTCGTGGATGACGAGACCGGCACGGTGAAGGTAACCGTGCGCTTCAAGCCTCCAAGCGCAGCCTTCCGCCCGGGAGCGTTCGTCCGTGTCGAGATCGAAACGCATACTTTGGATGACGCCATCCTGATCCCGAAGCAGTCCGTGATTGAGGAGGACGGCAAGACCTATGTAGTGCTGCTCGGGGCAGACAGCACGGCCCGGCGCACCGCGGTCGAACTCGGCTACCAAGACGAGATCGCGATCCAAGTGAAATCCGGCGTGGATGCCGGCGCGACCGTCGTGACTGCGGGTCAGGGCAAGCTCAAGGACGGGGACAAGACCCGCGTGGTGGCAGACTAGCGGGCGCCTAGCGGCAGCCAAGCCCGCAGCAGGTCCAGCCAGTGCAGATCACGAGAATAGCGATTCGACGCCCGGTCACGGTCTTCATGGCCGTCACCGCGGTGCTGCTGTTCGGCTATGTGTCCTTGGACCGGCTGGCACTCAACCTCCTGCCCGAGATTTCCTATCCGTCGCTAACCATCCAGACCGATTACGAGGACGCGGCTCCCGAAGAGGTCGAAACGCTGCTCACCCGCCCCGTCGAAGAGGCCGTGGGCGTGGTAGGCGGCCTCAATCGCATCAGCTCGATTTCCCGTCCGGGGCAGTCGGAGGTTGTCCTGGAGTTCAACTGGGACACCAGAATGGACATCGCGGGCGTGGACGTGCGCGAAAAGCTCGATCTGATCGAATTCCCGGAGGATGCCGAGCGGCCCGTGATCCTGCGCTTCGATCCGGGCAACGACCCGATCCTGCGCATCCAAGTCCACGGCGGCCTGACCCTGGCCGGCCTGCGCGACGTTGCCGAGCGGGAGTTTTCCAAGCGCTTGGAAGCGGTCGAGGGCGTCGCGGCCGTGAAGGTCGCGGGCGGGCGGGAAGAGCAGATCCGTGTCGAGATCGACGAGCAGCGAGTGGCCGAGCTGGGACTTTCGATAACGCAAGTGACCGATACCTTGCGGCAGGAGAACCTCAACCAAGCCAGCGGCAGCCTCTACGACCTCGACATGAACTACATGGTCCGCATGGTCAACGAGTTCCGCTCGGTTGACGAAGTGCGCGGGATCGTGGTCGCGGACAACGGCGGGCGGCAGATCCTGATGCGCGACGTGGCACAGATCTGGCGCGGCTCCAAGGAGCGCGAAATCATCGCGCGCTACAACGGCGGCGAGAGCGTTGAAATGGCGGTGTACAAGGAGGGCGACGCCAACACCGTGACGGTCTCGCGCGAGGTCATGGATCTGCTCGAGCGCATGAGCGAGGAACCGAGCTTCCCGCAGGGCGTGCAAACCTCCGCCGTCTTCGACCAATCGCGCTTCATCACGCAGAGCGTAGACAACGTCCTGTCCGCGGCCTTGGTCGGCGGCCTGCTGGCGACGCTTGTCTTGTTCGTCTTCCTACGCGACGGCCGCAGCACGGCCATCATCGCCGCGTCGATACCCATCTCGGTGATGGCGACGTTCGCAGCGATGTACCAGTCCGGCATCACGCTCAACATCATGTCGCTCGGAGGCGTGGCGCTCGGCATCGGCATGCTGGTGGACAACTCGATCGTGGTGCTCGAGGCGGTGCACCGCCACCGCGAGCCGGGCGTGCCGCTGGCCGAAGCGGTCTACAACGGCACCAAGGAGGTCGCGATGCCGGTCACGGCCTCGACGCTGACGACCGTAGCAGTCTTTCTCCCGCTCGTCTTCGTGGAGGGCATTGCCGGCCAGCTGTTCCGCGACCAAGCACTCACCATCACGTTCTCGCTGCTGGCGTCGCTGGCGATCGCCCTGACCGTGATCCCCATGCTGCTCTCCGCGCGCTTCCGCTCCGCCAGCGAGATGGGCGTGCCGGTCGGGCCGGCGGCGCGCCCCAAGCAACCGACCAGCCGCCTTGGCGCATGGGGGGCCAGCGCCGTCACCTTCGCCACCACCGACGCCCCGCAAGTGATCGCGAGCGACTTCCGGGCCGCGCTGCGCTATTTGGCCCGGGGGGCGGCGCGGGCGGGCGGCCCTCCGCTGCGAGCGTTCGACAGGGCGCTAGCCTCGCTAGAGTCCCGCTACGAGCGGCTGTTGGGAGCCGCGCTGAACACCAAGTGGGCCGTGCTGGGCGGGGCCTCGGCCGCAGTGCTGCTGGCCGGCCTCGCCGCTCAATTCCTAGGAGCGGAACTGATCCCGCCACTATCGCAGGGCGAGTTCTCATTCGAGATCGAACTGCCCGAGGGGCGCCCGCTGGAAGCCACCGATGCCGCCATGCGCAAGATCGAGCGCGGGGCCAGGGCGATCCCCGGCGTGGCGGCAGTGTTCGCTTCTGTGGGCGGCAGCCAGGAGAACCAGTTCGCGAGCGGCGACTTGGAAGAGCATCTCGGCACGCTGCATGTGGTGCTCGAAGACCGCCAGGACGACGCCCTCGAGGCCGATGTGATTCACCGGGTGCGCGCGCTCATCGCTGACATTCCTGAGGCCGAGGCGACCTTCCAGCGCCCCGCCCTGTTCAGCTTCAAGACCCCGGTCGAAGTGGAGATTTTCGCGTACGAGATCGAAGACCAGCAGGCTGCCTCCAGCCTGATCGCCGAGCGCATGTCGCGCATTGCAGGGCTGCGCGACGTCGAAACGACCGCCCGCTTGGGCAGCCCGGAAATCCAGATCCGCTTCGACCGCTGGCGCTTGCGGCGCCTCGGACTGCAAGAGGAGCAGATCTCCAAGGTGCTGCGCAACAAGATCCGCGGGGACGTGGCTTCGCGCTATCGCGAGGGAGACCGCCAGATCGACATTTTAGTGCAAATCGAGGAGCCCGATCGCGACGCGATCTCCGATATTGAGAACATGGTCATCAACAGCGCTCCCCGGCGGGCGCCCAATCCGGACAGCCGCGCGGCAGGGGACGACGACACGGCGGAGCAAGGCGGCCAGAGCGGGAATGATTCCGGGCGCGAAGACGAGAGCACCCCCGGCCAGCGGACCAGATCGCCCTTCGTGCCGATCCGCCTCGGCCAAGTCGCCGAGGTCGAAGTCCGGCGCGGCCCGGCCGAGATCCGCCGCATCCGCTCGCAGCGGGCAGCGGTCGTCAGGGCCAATCTCAGCGGTCGCGACCTAAGCGCCGCAAACGACGAGATCCGGGCCATGCTTGCCGAACTGCGCCCGATGCTGCCGGTCGGGGCGACAGCCAGCATCGGCGGGCAAAACCAAGAGCTGGAAATCTCGTTCCGAAGCCTCGCGTTCGCTATGGCGCTGGCGGTATTCCTCGTCTATCTCGTGATGGCGTCGCAGTTCGAGTCACTGCTGCATCCGTTCATTATCCTGCTCACCGTCCCGCTGGGCTTGGTCGGCGTTGTCTTCATGCTCGCACTGACAGGCGTGGCCCTGAGCGTGATCGTGCTGCTGGGCGCGGTCGTGCTGGCCGGCATTGCCGTCAACAACGGCATTGTGCTGCTCGATTACACGAACCGCCTGCGCGCCAGCGGCATGGCGAAGCGCGACGCGCTGTTGTGCGCCGGCAGCATTCGACTGCGCCCGATTCTGATGACATCGCTGACGACCCTGCTGGGGCTGCTGCCGCTGGTCTTCGGGTGGGGCGAGGGAGACGAGGTGCGCATGCCGATGGCCGTCGCGGTCATCGGCGGCCTGCTGACGTCGACGCCGTTCACCCTGTTGGTAATCCCCGTCGTGTACGATCTTGTTGATCGCAAGAAGTTCGCGCCGGCTGCAGGCAACGCCGGCACGCTGACCACGGAGGGGCCGGTCGGTCCCGCTTCCAGTCCCCTGCCCCAGTCCTGACATGACCGCAAGCACGCCACACTCCGAGAACAGTGGCTCCGGGGCGCGCCTAGCCGCCCTAGCGATTCGCAATCCGGTCACGATCTGCATGATCTTCGTGTCGATCGTAGCCCTCGGCGCGATCGCTGTCGGCCGCATCCCGCTCATGCTGGTGCCGAAGCTTGACGCGCCAGTCATGTACGTGATTGCCAACTATGCCAACGCAACGCCGGATCAAGTCCTCGAGACGATCACAGAGCCCATCGAAAGGGCGGTGGCGACGGTGCCCGGCGTGCAGCGCATGAACTCGACATCGTCTCCCGACGGCATGCGCCTGCAGATTTGGTGCGGATTGGGGGCCGACACTTCCATGTTGCGATCCGCCATTCGCGAGAAGATCGAACAGATCCGCGGCACTCTGCCCGATGACTTGCGCCAGATCACAATCCACAATTTCTCAACTGACGACATCCCGATCCTCGAGGGCACGCTGACAGCCGATCGCGACCTGCGTACCAACTTTGACTTCCTCGACAGCCGCATACGCAAGCCCTTGGAGCGAATTCCTGGCGTCGGAGAGGTGGGATTGTGGGGGACCGACCGCAAACAGGTGGACGTCTATCTGCGCATTGACGACATCAAGCGCCACGGAGTCGACATCGCCAAGATCTTCGGGTCATTGGACCGATCCGCACTGAACCAGTCGCTCGGGCGCGTCGCGGACAAGGGGCAGCGCTACACGGCGATTTCCAAGGGATCCCTAGACTCGGTCGATGCGATCGCCGACTTTCCCGTCGGCCAGCACAACTTGGTGCTGGCCGACGTTGCGGACGTGGTGTTTGACGAACGCGCTCGCAATTCGGGCCGGCACCACAACGGAACCCCTGCCGTGGGGCTGGCGATTCAGAAGACATCCGAGGCGAACACCGTAGACGTGGTCAACGCAGTGATGGCAGCCTTCGACGCGTGGTCCCGGGATCCTTCCATGGAAGGCCTGACCGTGCGCTGGTGGCACAACTCGGGCGAAGAGATCGAGGACAGCCTGGGAGAACTGGTCAAGGCCGGCTTCTACGGCGCCGTGCTGGCTGTGGCAGTACTGTTCGCATTCCTGAGACGCCTCGACGCCAGCCTGGCCATCGGCCTGGCCATACCGTTCTCCTTGCTGGCGGCGGTGGGCTTGCTGTATTTCAACGGCAACACGCTGAACATCCTTTCGATGATGGGATTAATGCTGGCCGCAGGCATGCTCGTCGACAACGCCGTCGTCGTGCTGGAATCGATCTTCCAACGGCTGGAAGCGGGCGAGCCGCCCCTGCGCGCGGCTCGCCAAGGGGCGGGCGAGGTCAGCGCCGCGGTTATCGCGGCCACGTCCACGACTTTGATTATTTTCGTGCCCCTGCTGTTTGACAGCGACTCTCAGATCTCGATCATGCTCAGCCATGCCGGGATCTCGATCATCTTCGCGCTGCTCTGCTCGTTGTTCATCTCGCTGACGCTCATCCCGCTAGCAGCAGCCAGGCTGCTGAAGCACGGAGGGCGGGGGACGTCCAAGTTCGAACGCGCAGCCTCGGGCATGCTCATGGCGCCGGTGCGCTTCGCTCGCCGCTTGGTGCGGGCGTCCCGCGCCCCCATGCACGGGACGCCGCTCGCGCCACGGTACCTGTCGGTCGTGAACTGGCACCTTGACCGCAGATACACGGTCGGACTGGTTGGCATCCCGGCCCTGCTGGGAGCCGCGATCTGGGCCTTGGCCAACATAGTGCCGAACAACTCGCCGGACGCAAACGCCGTATCGTCCCTACGCATCGCTTACGAATTCAGCGAGAACTACCACTACGCGAAGATCGAGAATGAATTCGTCGGCCCGGTAGAAGATTTCCTGCACGCCAACCGCGACCGCTTCAAGCTGGAGTCGACCTCGAGCTCCTACGGAAACAATTGGGCATGGACGCGCGCGTACCTCGACGCAGACGCGATCAGCCCGGATGAAATCGGCTCGATACGCGAGGCGATCAACGCGGAACTCCCGCTCATACCCGGAGCGCGGATCGAACTCGGGCAAGACGGCTCCGGCGACCGCAACTGGATCAGCGCGAACATTCACGGCGAATCGCCCCACGTGTTGCGCGCGCTCGCGCAAGATGCCCGGCAAAAGCTGCTGGAAACAGAGGGAATCACGGAAGTCTACACGGACATATCGGGAGTGAGCGACGAGGTGCGCGTACGGTTGCGCCGCGAGGTGGCGCGCAAGTACAACATCTCGCCCCGCACGGTTGCCGACGTGCTGGGAATCGCGGTGCGCGCACGGCGCATGCGGAGTTTCCGGACTGCCGACGGGGAGATGGAACTGTGGGTAGGACTGGATCCGGCGGACATGCAGAGCATCAACGACCTCAAGGCGATCGTGGTGGGCGGATCGGATTCCGGCGAAGAGGTGCTGCTCGGCAACGTGGCGGACTTGAGCATCGATCGCGTCCCCAGCCGCGTCATGCGCGAAAATCGCCGGACGTTCACCGAGATTCAAGTGGTCTACCGCGGGGAGCGGATCGAGGAAGGGCGCAAGGCTGTCAGGGAGGTGCTGGACCAACTGCCGTATCCGCCGGGATATCTGTGGAGCTACGGATTCTTTACCCGGCAGCAGAACAAGGACGCCGAGGAGTTCATCTTCAGCATGCTGCTGGCGCTGGTCATGGTCTACTTCGTCATGGCCGCATTGTTCGAGTCGCTGCTGCACCCGTTCGCAATCATGCTCTCACTGCCATTCTCGGTCATCGGCATTGTGCTGTTCCTCCTGCTCACTGGCACGCCGTTCAACACGATGGCGCAAGTTGGCCTGATTATCCTCATTGGCATCGTGGTGAACAACGGCATCGTGCTGATCAATCACATCAACAACCTCCGGCGCGGCGGGATCTCGCGCCGGGAGGCCATCCTGCGTGGGTGCGACGAGCGCCTGCGCCCCATCTGCATGACCGCTGCGACCACGATTGTCGGCCTAGCCCCGCTGGCGTGGGGAGACGCCAGCCTGATGGGCATGAGCTATTTCCCGCTGGCGCGGACAGTCATGGGCGGGCTGCTTGCCTCGACTGTCCTGACACTGGTGGTATTGCCAACCTACTACGTGATCCTAGACGAGCTAGGCCTCTGGTTCCGGCGGCTCTGCCAAGCGGTCGCGCCACGCCCGGCATACCAGCCGAATTCCGGAGATTAGCGGCAGGTTTCGTGCGCGGGGCGCCGATTGTCCTCCGTGCGGCCTGCCACGATCCAGGAGCGAGAGCATCCTGCGAGTCTCCCCCGCCACCACGGATTCTTTGCCGGAGGCAATCTCAGGTCCAAGGAGAAGCAGTCAGATGCGAACTGACTATCTCGCGCCAATTCCTGCATGCAGAAGCATGGCAGCGCAGGGCCGGCGGCCAAGGAGGTCGTGGCCGCTTGGCACGAGCCGTCAAGCGCCTGCCTGGGATGGGCAGATGCGTGCCCGGCACCCGTTGGGATGCAGGCAATTCGCCGTGTGCGGACTGCGCTACGTGCCAAGTGACGGGAGTGGCTGGCGCTGCCGAGCAACACGCGCTCTTCCTGTTGCCGCAAAGGGCAGGCCAGCTTCTGGCACGCCACGAAATGTTGCGGCAAGCACCCTTGCCGCTGTAGACCTGTACGTGGCCGTCCAAGAACAGCGTCGCCACATCCTGCGGTTCGTCGCTGCACCACTGCTAGCCCGGATATCTCACCAACTTTGCTCGCAGCCGAGAATCATGGTCAGAACGCCCCACAATAGGAACATTGGATAGTGCGCTTGTTGTGCTCTGGTCACATAGCGCCGTTGGCCGCCTGCGCACACGGGATCCTCAGCCGTTGGCCGCCTGGCGGGCGGCTTAGCGGCACGCTGTACGCACACCTACCCCTGGAGCCGCCCTGGCCCCGCAGCGTCCCGCCTGTCTGCAGCGCGCTAGCTCGCCCGCAGGCGGGCCGGGCAGTGTGCGAACAGTTCCTAGCGGGGGAATAACGACGACAGCGACACCCGGATGCGGCGCACGCTCACCCGCACGCTGGCCGCGACCTTGAACAACAGCACCCGCAGCGTGCCGAACTGCGCCTGCGCCAGTTCCGTGCCGGCCAGCGCTACGCTGCGGATCTGTTCCAGCAGCGCTGCCGTGAACAAGGCCCAGTGCAAGCGCAACTGGTTCGCCCGCAGCGCACTCGCCGAGGTGCGGTCGGCGCACAAGTCCAACTGCTGCTCCTTGCTGCGGTTCTCCATGTCCCCGCGCGCACAGTACAACTGCTCGTACAACTCGCGCGTGCCCCAGCGCTGCCGACTCAAGCTCGTTACCACAAAGCGCAGGTTGCTGTTGCGGCCCGGCCCCGGCAGCCATTCCGCCTTGCCCACCACGCGCCGCGTGCGACTCCAACTGCGCCGCGTGCGGTAGCCGAACTCGCGGTAGCAGCGCGCGCTCTGCCCGCTCACCAGCCCCCGCCGCCGCGCCCGCTCGCGCTGCCGCCGCACGGCCCGCTGCAGGCGTGCGTTCTGCGCCAGCCCGAACACGTAGTCCACACCTTCCTGCTCTTCGCACCATGCCATCAAGGCCTCGCGGCAGAAGCCCGCGTCGCCCCGCACGAGCAGCCGCACCTGCGGCCAGCGCTCGCGCAGTTGGGCCACGATGCGCTGCACGTCGGCCAGCGCCCCCACCGCCGGATCCACAGCCGCCGTGCGCAACTGCCCGCTCAGCACGTGCCGCCCGCAGGTCACATACAGCGGCAGGTAGCAATAGCAGTCGTAATAGCCGTGGAAGTAGCGCCCCTCCTGCTCGCCGTGCAGCGGATCGTCGCTGGCATCTATGTCCAGCACCAATTCCTCCGGCTCTGCCGCCTGCATCTCGATGAATAACTGCACCAGTAGCCGATCCAACTGCTGCGCATCGCCCACGATGCGCTTGTAGCGATCCTTGGCCGCCTAGTCCGGTCGGCCCAATTCGAAGCGGTTGAGCGTGCTCGAACCGGCCAGCGGATGCCCCTTGTCGCGCTGGCGCGCGCGACTCTGGCCGGTCACGTCGGCACAGCCCACCGCCAGCGCCAGCAGGCTGTCGTCGCGCAGCGTGTCGTGATCGTTGAGATCCTCGTAGCCCAGGGCCAAGCCGAACAGGCGCTGGGCGCTGAGCGCCTGCACCGTATGCTCGCAACGGCCCCGCTGGCGGTAATCCTGAAAGCAGCCTCATGGCAGAGCAGATGCATGCTTGCAGTCCAAGGCGTGATTCTGCGCCATCCCAGATCCCACCATCCGATAAAGAATCAGCGGTGGGCGTCGTTGCGTGCCTGCAAGCTAGGATTGCCGCGCTGGGTCGCGTCGCGAGGCGCCTTCCTCCGAATTCCGCCTGCCTGCGGAACCGCCACCGTGCTGGATCTTGCCGATGTTGCCCGTAACAGGTGCCGAATGCGGATCTTCCTGCGCATAGCAGCCGCGGCAAGATTCGACGCTCGCGCAGGGGCTCGACTGGGGAAGCCGCCAAGCGGCGCTGAGAGACCCCGACGGGCGCCAGGCCGCCTGCTTACCGGCTTCCGAGCGCCGGCTTGCCCCTTGGAACGGCGTGGTCACGGACTGTTTCTTGCTCTTTCGCGACTTCCGCCCGGGCTGCCAGGGCCAGCTGGGGGGGGGGGGGGGGGGGGGAAGAATCGCTATGATGGTCGAACCTGCCCCGCGGCGAAGAAGCATGCTTATCGAGGAACAGATCCAAGCGCGCCAGCAACGAGCGAAAGATGCACTCAAGCAAATCCTGTCCAGACCAAAGGGCAGCCCATTCGGCGACTATCAAGTGCTCTCGACCAGCGGCAACGAGTATCGGGTCGCAATGCGGGGGCCGGGCCTTTTTGACAACTACTGCTCCTGTCCCGATTTCGCCCGAAACACGCTAGGCACCTGTAAGCACATCGAGAGCCTGCTGGCACGCTTGCGGCGCCGGTACCGCTCCAAGCTCGAGCACAAGCGCTACGAACGCGAGCGCGCGTCCCTCTCGCTGCTGTACGGCGAGAGCCTCGAAGTGCAGCTGAAGCTCCCGGACCGGCCCGATCCATCGCTCAACGCAGTAGCTGCCAAATACTTCGATGCATCCGGCCTGCTGCCCAAGGCACACTACGCACGCTTCGCCTCCATTCTGGCCGATCTGCGGCAGGCGGACGGCACAGCGGTCGTCTACAGCGATGTCCTCGACCACGTGGACCGTGTCAACGAGCGTGACGAGGGGCTGGCCTGGGAGAGCGAGCAGATCCAGAAGTCCGAGGCGGGCCACCCGATCTTGGAGGATTTGGTCAAGGTCACGCTGCTCCCGTACCAGCTACGCGGGGTCTTGTTCGCGGCCAGTCGCGGCCGGGTCGTGCTGGCGGACGACATGGGGCTGGGCAAGACCGTCCAAGCCATCGCCGCGTCCGCGCTACTGAAGCGACGGCGCGGCATCGAGCGCGTCTTGGTCATCGCGCCTGCTTCCGTGAAGTACCAGTGGAAGACCGAAATCGAGAAGTTCTCCGACCTGGCGGTGCAGGTCATTGACGGCGACAAACGACGGAGGAGCAAGCTGTACGCCGCCCCGAAATTCTTCAACCTGATCAACTACGAACTGGTGCGGTGGGACATGGCGGAGATCCGCACCCTCGCCCCTGACCTGATTGTGCTCGACGAGGCGCAGCGCATCCGGAACTGGGCCACGCAGACGGCGCGAACGGTCAAGCAGCTGAAGAGCCGTTACGCGTTCGTGCTGACCGGAACCCCGCTGGAGAACAAGGTCGAGGAGCTCTACTCCGTCGTTGAATTCGTGGACGGACGCGCCCTCGGCCCGGCCTTCCGCTTCCTGCACGACCACATCAAGACCACAGAGACCGGCAAGCTGGTCGGCTACCGCGGCCTGAAGCAGATTCACGAGCAGCTGAAGCCCTTCCTGCTCCGCAGGCGGCGCGACGAGGTGCTGACACAGCTGCCGGAGCGGACCGACCAGATATTCTACGTTCCGCTAACCGAGCAGCAAGCAGGCCCCTACATGGAGCAGAACGAGCTTCTCGGCCGACTGATGTCGAAATGGGCGAGACAGGGCTGGCTGTCGGAAATCGACCTTCGTCGGATCACCTGCGCCATCCAGAACATGCGCATGCTGTGCAACTCGACTTTCCTGTTCGACAAGGAGACGAACCACTCGCCCAAGCTGGAGGAGTTCAGGGAGATTATCGGCGAGCTTGCGGTCGAAGAGGGCCGGAAGGTGGTTGTCTTCAGCGAGTACGAGCGCATGACCCGCCTTGCCGGAGAGGTGCTCGCCAAGCTGGGGATCGACTACGTTTCCCTGCATGGCGGCGTTCCCAGCAACAAGCGCGGCGCGCTGATGGACCGCTTCCGGGAGGATCCTGGCTGCAAGGTGTTCCTATCGACGGATGCGGGCGGCGTGGGCCTCAACCTGCAGTCCGCTTCGGCTGTGATCAACTTCGAGCCCCCTTGGAACCCGGCGCGGCTGGAGCAGCGCATCGGAAGGGTGCATCGCATGGGGCAGGCCCACCCCGTGCAGGTCATCCACATGCTGACGCAAGAAAGCATCGAAGTGCGCGTCTGGGAAACGATGCGGCTCAAGAAGGCACTGTTCTCGGGCCTGTTTGACGCGTCCGCCGACGAGGTGAGCTTCGAGAAGCTCGGGCGCTCGACGTTCCTCAAGGTGGTCGAGGAAATCATGGGCGACACTTCCGGCACCCCGGCCGATGCCGAGACCGTGCCCCCGCCCGGGGATCGAGACCCGAGCGAAGGCGAGGGCGAGCGGCTCGGAACTTCCGACGAGGCCACCAGCGGGGGTGCTAGCACGCCGCCGTCCCGGGAACCGCCTCGACCGCCCGCGACAACGGACGGGGCAGGCCCCGCACCTCCCGTGCGCGAACCCGGTATTGACAGCGCGGTGACAGGACTCCTAGAGGCCGGCCTGCAGTTCCTCGAAGCGCTCGGAGGGGCGACCAAGCCCGCCGGCGCAGCCGCCCAAGGGGCAAGGGGCGGGCAGGCCCCGTCCGGCCAGTCTGCCGTCTCGCAACTCGTCCGCAAGGATCCCCAGACGAACCGTCCTGTCATCGCAGTCCCGCTGCCCGAGAACATTGATGCGGCACGGATCGAGCAGGCACTGGGCGGCTTGGCCCGCATGCTCTCCGGCGGTGCCTGACGCACAGGCCCCGAACTCCGTCGCGCCGGCGGCCCGAATGCGGGGGTGTCCCGGTTGCGGGCCGTTCACTGCCTGCGCGGGGGCGCGGGCGCAGGCCGCCTCGGAATGCCACGGCACGCACTTCGCGACGCAAGAGCCATGCGCCCGCTTGCTGACATCACCGTCATCGGCAGCCTGAACGCGGACCTCGTGCAGAGCGTTGATCGACTGCCCGCGGCAGGCGAGACGATCCTCGGCGGAGGCCTCCAGGTCTTCAGCGGCGGCAAAGGCGCCAACCAAGCGTTTGCCGCTGGCCGCATGGGAGCGCGCGTGAGCATGATCGGACAACTGGGCAACGACAGCCTCGCGCCGCTCCTGCTGGCAAGCTTGCGGGCCGCCGGTGTCAACACCGAGGCGGTGGGCAAGGCGGGTGCATCGACAGGTGCGGCTGTGATTCTTGTCCTGCCCGGCGGAGAGAACGTCATCGTCATCTCCCCGGGGGCGAATGCGACCGTTACGCCCGAACTGGCGAGCGACAGGCTGCGCGCTCTCGGCGAAGGCTCCTACCTGCTATCTCAGTTGGAGATTCCCATCGAATCAGTCGAGCAAGCGCTGGCCGCTGCGAAGGCTCGCAATGCGACCACCATCCTCGATCCGGCACCCGCCCGGCCGCTGTCGAGCGGCCTGCTAGGCAACGTGGATTTCCTGACTCCGAACGAAACAGAGACCGCAACCCTGCTCGGTGATCCAAACTTGTCGCCAGACGCTGACGCCGACCTTGCGACAGCAGCTGGGCAGCTTCTCGACCTCGGCCCGCGCGCCGTAGTGCTCAAACTGGGATCCCGGGGTTGCATGGTAGCCACCCGGGAAGGGAGCTTCCGCACGCCGGGATTCAAGGTTCCGGCTGTTGACACCACCGCCGCCGGAGACGTCTTCAACGGTGCGTTCGCAACGGCCCTGGCCGAGGGGCGAGCAGTCCGCGAAGCAGCCAGGTTTGCAAACGCGGCAGCGGCCTTGTCGACCACTCGGCCGGGAGCGCAGGCATCCGTCCCGTCCCGGCCGCAAGTTGATCGATTCCTGAGCGAGGCAACCGCTTGAAGCGAGCGGCGGAAAGCCTTCCCTGGCTACGAGCGGGGCGCCAAGCCGCCTCCCCGAGACTGCAAACGCGGGCCTTGGGGTTCAGCAACGTGCCTTCAGAGCGCTGTGCTGGACTGCTTCTAGCGCTAACTCCCTGACGATTGGCAGCAACGCTACCGCATGGTGCGCTTCCCCCCGCACTGACTACACTACTTCCCGTGCAGGGGCTAGCAGCCGTTGCGGCGCTCACCGGCCCGAGGCGCTTGATCAGCGATTCGCCGCCCCGCCCGGGGACTCGCCTTGCGCCATTCGCGCCTCGGGCAGCAATGCGTTGCTAGCGTGCTGCCGGATAGTGCGCAGCATGGCATGCAGCCCGTTGCCTCGTGTCGGGCTGAGATGCTCGCGCAGGCCGATTTCGTCGATGAAGCGATGACCGGCCTCCAATATGGTCTTGGGCTCGAATCCGGAGTACGCCCTGAGCAAGATCGCGACCAAGCCGCAGACGATCGCGGCATCGCTGGTAGCTCGGAAGTGCAGCAAGCCTTTGCAATGCTCGGACTGAAGCCAGACTTGTGCCTGGCAGCCCCTGACCTTGTACTCGTCCGTCTGAAATTCAGGCGGGAATGCGGCAAGCTTGCGCCCTAGGTCGATGATGTGCTGGTAGCGGTCCATCCAGTCATCGAGGAACTCAAACTCGTCGACAATCTCCTGATGCACGGCTTGGATGGATCGGTCGCTCAACTCGCTGCCCCTAACTCCGGATTCTACCCCGCTTGCCCCGACGCGCGACCGCTCCCGCCCGAGGGCCGACGATCGGGCGTCGTCTCGTCCCTCTGGTGACGGCCTGCTGGCAGCTGACTGCGCGCCTTGCACCGGCGCCGGCGTGATGCGACAGTAACAGGATGCGCTGGGCCTGCGCACTCTTGCTCGCCGCCGCACTTCCCGTGCGGACAGCAGGGGCGGATCTGGAGCGCGTGCGCTACAACAACGCACGACTCGAGGTGGACTTGGGCGTCGGCCTGTGGGCATGGCCGCTGCCCTTGGACTACGACCGGGACGGTGACCTGGATCTGGTCGTCTCGAGCGGGGGGCTGCCCTACGAGGGCACGTACTTCTTCGAAAACCCCGCCCCGCCGGGAAGCAATCCGGCCATGCCCGTGTTCCTGCCGGGCGTGCGCATCGCGGAGTACCGCAGCAACGCGCAGATTTCTCACAACTCCGGCCAGCCTGCGCTGATCACCACACCGGGGGAATCGCATCGGGACTTCCGCAGGCACGGCTTCGCCACCCCCACAGCGATCAGCGTCAACACGGAACGGGCCTACGCATCGACCGGCAGGTTGCGCGCCAGGCAGTGGAAAATGGCCGACTGGGAGGGCGATGGTGACCTTGATCTCATCATCGGCGTCGGGGATTGGGGGGATTACGGCTGGGACGATGCATTCGACCGGGCGGGCCGTTGGACCAACGGCCCCTTGCACGGCTACGTCTACCTGGCCCTGCGCGCGGCGGACGGCACGTTCGGCGACCCCAAGCGGCTCACGGTCATTGGGGGGGCCGCCGTGGACGTGTTCGGCATGCCCAGCCCCAATCTGGCGGACTTCGACTCCGACGGCGACCTCGACTTGCTGTGCGGCGAATTCTTGGACGGATTCACCTACTTCGAGAATGTCGGCACGCGGCAACGGCCGCGGCTGGCGCGGGGGCGCCGCTTGCGCGGCGAGGGCGGGCCGCTGGCCATGGACCTACAGATGATCACCCCGACTTCGGTGGACTGGGACCGTGACGGAGATATCGACCTGATCGTCGGGGACGAGGATGGGCGGGTCGCTTTCGTGGAGCACACAGGCCGGGTCGAGGGAGGCCTGCCGCTGTTCGCGCAGCCGCGCTATTTCCGCCAGCGCGCCGAGTTCGTCAAGTTCGGCGCGCTGGTCACGCCGCAGGGCGTGGATATCGATTCCGACGGGGACGAGGACATCATCGCTGGCAACACTGCGGGCCATATCGGCTGGATCGAGAACCTGGGCGGCTATCCGCCCAAGTTCGCCGAGCCGGCACTGCTGCGGGCCGGCGGGCAGGTCATTCGCATTCAAGCGGGGCCGAACGGCTCGATCCAGGGCCCCTGCGAGGCCAAGTGGGGCTACACCACGATCGGCGTCTCGGACTGGGACGGCGACGGCCTGCTGGATATTCTGGCGAACTCGATTTGGGGCCGCGTTGTCTGGTACCGCAATGTCGGGCGCGCGGACAGCCCGCGATTCGACGGCCAGCGCCCCGTGCAAGTGCTCTGGCCGGGCGCGCCGCCCAAGCCGGCCTGGAACTGGTGGGATCCGGGCAGGCGCGAGTTGGTCAGCCAGTGGCGCACCCGGCCCGTGCCGTTCGACTGGAACTCCGACGGCCTGATGGACTTGATCATGCTCGACCACGAGGGCTACTTGGCATGGTTCCGCCGCACCCGCGAGGACGGCCGCGCGGCATTGCTGCCCGGCCAGCGGATCTTCCACTCCCAGCCGGCTTCCGCCTATGACCGCCAGCACCGAGCCGTCAATGACGCGCCGGGCCCCCTCAGGTTGAACTCGGGACGCGCCGGGCGCAGCGGCCGCCGCAAGATCGACGTGGTGGACTGGGACGAAGACGGCAGGCCCGACATCATCGTGAACAGCGCGAGCGCGAATTGGATGCGCAATCTGGGAGCGGACAACGGCAAGACCCGCCTGGCCGACGAGGGACGGCTGGCCGACACCGAACTGGCCGGGCACACGTCGAGCCCCACCACCGTCGACTGGAACGGCGACGGGCGGCGGGAGTTGCTGGTCGGAGCCGAAGACGGCTTTCTCTACTGGGCCAAGCCGTAGGGAGAGGCTTCCAGCGGGTGCGAGTGCCGGACAGCGCATTGCTCCGATCACTGTGGGCAGGGGCCTGCGCCGATGCTATTTCTTGAGCGCCTGCGCCGCAACTGCCTGGCCCAAGGCTCGAAGACCGCCGTCGAGTTTCGCGGCGACGGCCCGGCCCGGCGCATCAGCTACGCCGCGCTGTGGCGGCAGAGCGCGGCAGCCGCGGACTGGCTGGCAGCCCAAGGCGCGCGCCCGGGAGACCGCGTGGCCATCTGCCTGCCGAAGAGCCCGGCGGCGATCATGCTGCACCTTGCAGCATGCAGGATGGGCGCCGTGTCGATGCCGCTCAATCCAGCCTGCCCCGCCGCCGAGCTGCTGTACCTGCTCTCCGATTCAGGGGCGCGAGTGCTGGTGGCGACACGGCGCTGCCTCGGACAAGCGGGGGACGGCAGCTTGGCGGCCGCCTCGCCCGCACGTATCGCTGCCCTCGACGCAGACACACCTGCCTGGCTCTCGCCTAGCGCAGCCGCATCCCTTGGAGGGCGCAAAACTTCGTTTCTTGATAAAGTTAAAGTTAATGATAAGCTGCCTGCGCTGATGCTGTACACGAGCGGGACGACGGGGGCGCCCAAGGGGGCGCTCATGTCGCACGGCAGCCTGACGGCGAACATGGACATGCTAGGAGAGGCTTGGCAATGGTCGCCGGACGATGTCCTGCTGCACGTACTGCCGATTTTTCACGTGCATGGACTGCTAGTGGCCTTGCACGGAGCGCTGCACGCGGGGGCAAGCGCGGTCCTGCGCCAGTCTTTCGACGCGGCCACGACGCTGCGCGACCTACAGGCGGAGGACTGCACCGTGTTCATGGCGGTGCCGACCATGTACCGTCGCCTGCTGGCCGCGCTCGGGGGCGGCAAACTCGACCTGCGGCACATGCGCTTGCTAACCTCCGGCTCGGACCGGCTGCCCCCCGAAGACTTCGAGGCGATCAAGGCGCGGCTCGGCTGCCGCGTGGTCGAGCGGTACGGCATGACCGAGACCGGCATCATGCTGTCAAACCCCGTGGACGGGGCCCGCGTTGCCGGGCAGGTGGGGAGCCCGCTGCCAGGCGTGGAAATGCGCATCGTCGGCCAAGGCTCCGGAACGCCCTGCGGGCAAGGAGAGGTCGGCGAACTGCAGACCCGGGGAGCGCACGTGTTCCTGGGCTACTGGAACGACTCCGGCAAGACTGGCAGGTCGTTCACCGCCGACGGCTGGTTCCGCACGGGCGACTTGGGCCTGCGCGACTCGCGGGGCCGCTTCGAGATCAAGGGGCGCGCCAAGGACCTGATCATCACCGGAGGCTTCAACGTGTACCCGGCGGAAGTGGAGCAAGTGCTTGCCCGCCACACCGGCGTATCGCAGTGCGCCGTCGCCGGTGTGCCTGACCAGGATTGGGGCGAGGCTGTCACAGCGTTCATCGTCCGCGCCGGCCAACCGGCCAGCGCCGAGGAGCTGATCCGCCACTGCCGCTCTGCGCTAGCCGCCTACAAGGCCCCCAAGCGAGTCGTGTTCGTGGATGCACTTCCCCGCAACGCTCTGGGAAAGGTGCAGAAGAAGAGGCTCGTGGCAGACCTGTCCGAGGCTTGCCCGCAGCAGTACTGATGCCCGGCATCGCCGGCTGCGGAAGCATGCTGCAACACCCGAGCTGCCGGGCACCCTCCCTCCAGATGCGAACAGAAATAGAACAATTTGAACCATAACAATCGAATCGCTATTATAAGAGTTGAACGGGGCCCGCACGCGAGAGCAACCCAAGCCTGAACGGACTTGGCTCGCTTCAGTTCCGCAATGACTTCAGTGCAAGCGCAGACTGCATGCTTGGCGTGTTGCGAACTGGTGCCCGTACCGGCCACGCGAGATGCAGAAACGCTTGGAGGAAGCGTTCCAGCCCTGCTTCCAGCGGGCCAAGGCCGCCCAGCGCCGGGCTGCCATGGGCCTGACGCATATTGGTGCATAAGTCCCAACCGCAATACAAGGAAAGCGCGAGCATGGCATCATCCACCAGCCCCGAGAGACCCAGTGCAGGCATGCACCCAGTAAAAGCCCTCGGGCAGCCGAGCCCGCTCCCCGCGCGCGACAGCTCGCTGGCCGGGGTGATGGAGCGCTTCGAATCCTTGCACCGGCAGCCCGGCACCCCGATCACCGCCATCCGCACGCAGCCGGCGCGGCAGGCGCGCTTCGCGGAGATTCCCGGCCCGACCGATCCGCGCATCGTAGCGGCCCTCGCAAGCCGTGGGATCGAGCGCTTGTACGTTCACCAGGCGCAGAGCTTCGAGCGCATCTCGGCGGGTGAAAATGTGGTCGTGGTCACCCCGACGGCCAGCGGCAAGACACTGTGCTACAACCTCCCGGTACTGAACTCCCTAGCCGCCGACCCGGCCACGTGCGCGCTGTACCTGTTCCCGACCAAGGCCTTGGCCGTGGACCAGCTCGAGGAGTTCAACCTGCTCGGCGACGCTCTCGGCGCGGACATCCGGGCCTACACCTACGACGGCGACACGCCCTCGGACGCCAGGCGCGCGATCCGCAGGCGCGCCAATGTCGTGCTGAGCAACCCGGACATGCTGCACACGGGCGTGCTGCCCCACCACACGCGCTGGGCGCGCTTCTTCGAGCACCTGGGGTACATAGTGATTGACGAGCTGCACGCTTATCGGGGCGTGTTCGGGAGCCACCTTGCCAACGTGCTGCGCCGCCTCAAGCGCATCGCCGCGTTCTACGGCTCCAAGCCGCGCTTCGTGTGCTGCTCGGCCACCATCGCCAACCCGCAGGAACTGGCGGAGCATCTCGCCGAGGAAGCCTTCCGCTTGGTTGACGACAACGGGGCGCCGAGCGGCGAGCGGCATTTCGTCTTCTACAACCCGCCCGTAGTCAACGCCCAGCTCGGCATCCGTCGCAGCTACGTCAACGAATCGCGCCGCATGGCGGAGGTCTTTCTCGAGCGCGGCCGGCAAACGCTCGTCTTCTCCAACAACCGCCTTGTCACGGAGGTGCTCACGCGCTACCTCAAGAAGGCGCTCGGGCGGCGGGCGGGCGCGCCTGCCCCGGTTCGCGGGTACCGCGGTGGCTACCTGCCGCGGGAGCGGCGCGAGATCGAGCGCGAGTTGCGCGACGGAAAGATCCTCGGTGTCGTCGCCACCAATGCTCTGGAGCTCGGAATTGACGTGGGGTCCTTGGACGCTGTGGTCCTGGCAGGATACCCGGGCTCGATCTCGTCCACTTGGCAGCGGGCCGGGCGGGCGGGTCGTCGCAACGCCCCCTCTGTCGCGGTACTGGTCGCCTCGTCCGCCCCCTTGGACCAGTACGTCGTCGAACATCCCGAGCACTTCTTCGACGCTTCGCCCGAGCATGCCCACGTGAACCCCGACAACCTCGAGATCCTCGTGAGCCATCTCAAGTGCGCGGCCTTCGAGCTACCTGTGCTCGACGGGGAGAAATTCGGCCCGCACGACACCGCCGAGCTGTGCCGGTTCCTAGAGGAGACCGGCGTGCTCCACAAGGCGGGCGACGCCTGGCACTGGACATCGGAGGCCTATCCCGCCGACGCCATCAGCCTGCGCAAGGTTACCAGCGACAACTTCGTCGTTGTCGATGACAGCCACGGCTCCAAGGTCATCGGCGAGGTTTCCTTCCCCGCGGCGCTCACCAGCCTCCACGAAAAAGCCATCTACATCCACGAGGGACGCCTGTACCATGTCGAGCGCTTCGAGTACGACGAGCGGAAGGCCTACGTCAGGCAGGTCGAATGCGGCTATTACACCGACGCCATCGAGCACGTGCAGGTCGAGCCGCTGGAGGGCTTTGACGACAGCACCCTAGGGCCGTCCGTGGCCAGCCACGGCGAGGTTCGGATCACGCGCCGGGTGGTCGGCTTCAAGAAGATCCGCTTCCATACCAACGAGAACGTCGGCGACGGGAAGCTGTCGATGCCAGAGCAGGAGATGCACACAACCGCATTCTGGCTGCATTTCCCGGCCGATTTCCTAGCCTCCCTGCCCTATGCCACCGACGAGACGCGAGACGGACTGGTCGGCCTCGGCAACGTCTTGCGGACCGTCGGCGCTCTCGCGCTGATGTGCGACACGCGCGACCTCGGCGTGTCGAGCCTGGGTTCCCGGTCCAACCCGGAGCAGCTGCTGGACACCGAGCTGTACCTCTATGACAATTTCCCCGGCGGGATCGGCCAGAGCGAGCCGCTGTTCCGGCTGCGCGATTCGATCACCGCCAAGGCTTGCGAGCTGCTCGATTCCTGCCCTTGCGCAACGGGCTGCCCCAGCTGTGTCGGCGCACCGGGCGAGGTTGGCACGGCAGCCAAGGAGGTAGCCTTGCGACTGGCGTCTTCCCTGGTCTCTGCGCAAGGCAGCACCGCGGCATGAAGCCGCCGCGATAGAGCCACCGTGCGGCGTATCACCGAGAGCGAGATCGACTCCCTGCGGAGACGCCTGCAGCTGCCGGGCGGGCAAGCTGCCAGCAGTTCGCCGAGGCCGGCCCGGCGCGAAGGGCGGGCGGTACCGGGCGCCGCAGCCGATTGGGGAATCGAAGGCCGGGAGCAAGTCACGAAGCTCGGCAGTTTCCTGCTGCAAGAGCGCTTCTACGCGAGCGATCGGTCTCACGGTAATCTGCCGATCAGCTGCTTGCAGGGCATGCCCTGCGACGCTGGCGCGGTGCATGCCATCGGGGCATCTGCCGCGCGCTCGGCAGATGCCAAGCGCTGGGCATTCCTCGACACCGAGACCACCGGCCTGGCCGGCGGCACCGGCACTTGCGCCTTCTTGGTCGGCGTCGGAACGATCGAGGACGGCGGCTTCCGCGTGAAGCTGCACTTCATGCGCGATTTTGACGAAGAGCACGCAATGCTCGAAGCACTGGCCCGGAGACTGGACGCCCATGACACCGTGGTCACATTCAACGGCAAGACATTCGACGTGCCCCTGCTGGAGACGCGCTACCGACTCAAGCGACTGCGCAGCCCGTTCGGCGGCATGCAGCACCTGGACTTGCTCCACCCCGCCCGCAAGCTGTGGAAAGAGCGCCTGGGCAGCTGCCGCCTGGCAAGGCTGGAAAGCGCCGTGCTCGGCTTCGAGCGGAAAGGGGACATCCCCGGAGCGCTGATCCCGCAGCGCTACTTCGACTACCTGCGCAGCCGCGATGGCAGCCGGCTAGGCGCGGTGTTCCACCACAATGCGCTCGACATCGTTTCGCTGGCCTGCCTCAGTTCGGTGCTGTTGACCATGCTGGCCGCGCCTGGCCGGGCCAAGTTGCATCACGGACGGGACATCCTCGGCCTGGCGCGCTGGCTGGGGCAGCTCGGCCAAGAGGCCCAGGCACTGGGCCTCTATCGCAAGGCAGTCCAAGCCGGCCTGCCGCGAAAAGACCTATTCGCAGCGCTCTGGGAGACGGCCCGCCTCGAGCGCCGGGCGGGCCGCTACGAACAGCAGGCCCGGCTGCTGCGCGATCTCGCCCGCGCGAGTCCCAGGCACAGGGCGGCGGCCTTCGTGGAGCTCGCCAAGCACTACGAGCACCGGCGCAAGGACTACACGCGCGCATTGCAGATGACGCGCAGCGCCCAGCGTCACGCCCCCGCGCCGGAGCTGTGCCACCGCGAGCGGCGGATCCTGCGCAAGCTCAGCGCGGCTGGCGAGCGAGACGAGGAGGGGGCAGTCGCGCCTGCGGCCGCCTCAGCGGGCTAGGCCGAGATCGCGCTCCAGGCGCAACTTGCGCTCGAGCAGTTCCGACAAGTCGGCCGCGCGGTCCAGTTTCCCGATGCGCCGTAGCACGTCCTGATACTCGTGCTCCATTGCCTGCCGCTCGAGAGACGCCAGCAGATCTTCGCCGCCGGCGATCGTTGGCGTCGGCCTGTCCCGCTCGAAGACCAAGCGCGCCAGCCGCTCCCGGTCGGCACCCTCCAGCCTTCCTTCGACAGCCTCGTAGCGAAACGGACCGCCCGCCTTCACGGCGGATTGCAGCGCTGCTAGGATTCGGCGGCTCGGCAGCCCGCGCTTTGCGATCTCGCACGCCGGCTCTAGGAATTTCTCGCGGCTCCCCTCGTCGCTCAGCAGCAGCACCAGCAGCAGCCGCTCGCTGGGCAAGAGCCCGTCCGTGTCTGGCGTCGCAGGGTCGCTGCGCTTGGACGGCTGCGCAGCGCTGCGCAGCCTGGCCAGCGCCAGGCCTTGCGGCAAGCCGATGTGCTGGGCTAGCTCCGTCACAGTCGTGGCCTGCTGCACGTCGTCAGGGAGCAAGGCTACCGATGCCAGCAATCGCTCGAAGGCCTTGGTCCGCCCGTCCGAGGTCGACAGATCGAAGAGCTTGCGCGAGCGGTCCAGCAGCCAGCGGAAGTATGCCGGGGCCCGCTCCAGCAGCTGGCGATAATTCTCACTGCCGTGCTCGCGGCAATACTCGTCCGGATCGAGCCCGCCCGGCAGTTCCAAGACTCGCACCTGCATGCCATCCCGGAGCAGCATTTCCACGGAGCGCTCGGCCGCGGCCTGGCCCGCCTCGTCGGAGTCGAAATTCACCACGACCGTGTCGCAGTGGCGGCGCAGCAGGCCGATCTGCCGCGACGTGAGCGCAGTGCCGCAGGTCGCGACGGCGTTGCGAATGCCCGCCCTCCAAACCCCGATAACGTCCATGTAGCCCTCGACGAGCACCGCCTGGTTGCTCTGGCGCATGGCGCCGCGCGCGCGGTGGATGTTGTACAGCACCGCGTTCTTGCGGTAGATCGGGGTTTCGGGCGAGTTCAAGTACTTGGGCTGGCGGTCGGCCCGGAGGCTGCGCCCGCCGTAGCCGATCAGGCTGCCGCCGTCGGAATGGATAGGGAACATGAGCCGGTCGCGAAAGCGCGAGTAGACAGACTCGGCCCGGTCGGACTGGCCCACCAAGCCGGACTCCAGCACGTGCGAGCGCTTGAGCTGCTTGCCTTTCAGATAGCGCATCAGCTGGTTGCCGCCCGGCGCGTAGCCGAGCCCGAACTCCTCGACCGCGTCGCGGCCCAGGCCGCGCCGCTTGAGGTACAGCGTGGCTTCAGAGCCGTCCTTGGCGCTCAGCTGCCGGACAAAAAACTGCTGCGCGAGATCGTGGACATGGAGCAATCCCTCCCGCTTGCGGGCTGCTGCATCGGCGGTCGGGCCGCCGCCCTTGCGCGGCACTTGCTTGCCTTGCTGCTCGGCCAGCAGCTTGAGCACCTCGAAGAAGCTCAACCCCTGCAGTTCCATCAGGAAGTTGAAGACGTCCCCGGTCTTGCCGCAGCCGAAGCACTTGTAGATCTGCAGCCCGGCATGCACCGAGAACGAGGGCGTCTTTTCGGTGTGGAACGGGCACAGGCCGACATGGCGGTCGCCGGACTGCCGCTTGAGGCGCACGTGCGCCCCGACGACACTGACGATATCGGCGGCGGCCTTGACCTCTTGGGCGAAGTCCATGCTGCGACGGGAAAGACGGCCCGGCCCCCGAGGCGCGGCTAGTCGAGCACCTTGACCCGGATGTTCTTGTACATGACCACGCTGCCCGGATCATGCCCCTGCAGCGCGAAAGTGCCGCTGTCCAGCTTGCGCAGGGGGGAATCTTGGCCGCGTCCATTCGAGAGCCGGCGCGGGCCGGCCCAATCCTCGGGCTGGACCCAGTTCGTGATCAGATCGTCATTGACGTAGATCTTGACGCTGCTGCCGCGCACGATGATGTGCTGGGTGAACCATTCGTCGTCCTCTGCCGGCCGCAAGAGGTTGTCGGAGACGCCGTACAAGCCGCCTGTCCTGCGGGGGTCTCTGTCGAACGTGTTGTTCACCTGCACTTCGAAGCCCTTCTCGGGCCAGCCCTTCTCCTGGTACGCGGTGTGGAAATAGATGCCGCCGTTGGAATTGTTCTTGGCGAGAACGTCAACCTTGAGTTCAAAGTCGCGAAAGCTGCCCCCGCCCACCTGGCCCGCGTAGAACAGGTGCGCGCGGGGTCCCTGGGCGACGATCATCCCGTCCACGATCTTGAACGTGTCCGGGTTCTCGGCGCTCAGCTTCCATCCGTCAAGGCTGGAGCCGTCCCACAGGTCAACCCAGTCGTGACTGTCAGCAACGGCCGGGGCGGCAAGCAGCGCGAGTGCGCAAAGGAGTTCCAAGGATGCTCTCATGACATGGTCATTGTACTAGCGAGGCTGCGCCCCAGGCCGACAAGGCTGGCGGCAAAGTTGCGCGACCCCCTTGGCAGCCTAGGGTGCGAGTTCGGGGCACTGCTCCGCTCTGCGGCCGGGGCCGCCGTGTGATCGACTGTGCGATAGTGTCCGTACTCAACGGCTCTGCGGGGAGCCCATCGCCCCAAACTCGCACCATAACTGTAGCACGCGACGTCGCCGAAGCCATCTCCCAGCATGTCAGCTTGGAGGTGGAATGCATCGACCGCCTGTACCTCAATCTCTGCCAGCCGCTGCTACAGACGCCGGGGGCGCGGCCCACTTCTGTCTCCGCAACATGCGCGGCAACCCGGTGCCCTCGCCGGCCCTGATGGCGCCCATGCCCCGTGCTTTCGCAGCCGCCATTGAGAGCTACGCCGAGCGCCACGGCAGCGACCTGGTCCGCTTGCACAAGGCCGTGACCAATGGCATTCGCTGCGGGCTTTTCTCGAGCAAGCCAGCGACACCCGCAGCCACCGCGGCCTGTGCCTGTTCGGCGTGGGGGCATCCGGCGCAAAATGGATCAATTGCACTTGCAACCGGACACGGCAGTCGAACTTCTCTCGGCTGACCGCCACCGACTCTGCAGCGCCCGGGCCTACGGCCGGCCGGGCGGAGCGACATCCGTTCGTCGGGCAAGACAGGGGAGACAGTGCGCAGGGACCGCACGGCACGGCCGCAGGACTCTGATGCCGCCCCCCTAGGGCGGCTCATGGCTGCTCGCTAGCAGCCCTCCCCAGAACTCCTTTGCGAGCTTCTGCTGGGCTGAAGAGCGAGCGGCTCCGCCCCTCTCCTCCTCCCGGCCCCGGAATGGCTCATTTTTATCTGTTTACGACAGCCTCAAGCTGTATACGCATCCTAACAAGCGGAGTGGGTTAACCCGGGCAGTTGCGGCTGGGCTTCATCACCAATTTTTGACCCGATCTTCAGTCAATGCCCTGAAACGCCCCCAGAAAGACTTCGCGCACCTGTTTCCGGGTCGCATCCACGATGGCGGCCAAGGAGCTTCCGGCCGCATCGCCGGGCAGCCAGCGCGACACCAAGTCGCCGAGCAGGTCCCGCTGCCATTCCGTGGGCGGCAGATCATGCGCCGAGGTGCCGGTCGATACCCGCACCCCGTGGTCGACGGAGCGCAACACCCGCGTCGCGCGCAGCATCGTATCCAACTCGGGGCCGAAGTCCGGATCCGTCTCGCGTATGATCCCGATCCGTTGCGGCGTGTTCAGCGACTCGTAGAACGACTCGGCGTGCCGCAGCCGCCAGTAGAGCAGGATGAAGTCGATGTCGTAGTAGCCGCCGGCGCCCGACTTGAGCGGCTTGGCCGCGCCCTGCTCTTCCTCGAGGCGCAAGCGCATCCGCAACAAGAGCCGGGCGAAATCGTCTTCGCCGGAAAAGCGCTGCCCCAGCACATGCTGCAACTTGGCCAGGAACCGCCGGCCCTCTTGCGCATCCCCCGCCACCGTGCGAGCTTTCATGTACGTGATCGCCTCCCACGATTCGGCCCTGCCAGCGAAATACGCCAAGAACTGCCCCTCGGTCTGGACCAGATCCCCGTCCCGGCCCAAGGGGCGCAGGCGGGTGTCGATCGTAAACATCTGGCCATCGGCCGTATAGCTGCTGGCGATGTCGATGATGCGGTTGGCGACGAGCGTCCAGAGCTGGATCCGCGGAGCCTCGGCATCGGGAATCACGAACGCCACGTCAGCATCCGAGCCGAAATCGAACTCGCGCATGCCAAGCCGACCAAGAGCGATGACCCGGACCGCCCGCTTGGGATCGATGGCCTCGCGCTTCTGCGCAGCGGCCTCTCTCGTTGCTAGCTCGTGGGCTGCCTGCAGGATGCCCTCGGCCAAGTCGCTGGAGTCCGATAGCGTCGCGAAGACATCCTCCCCGTCGCAGATGCTGCGGGTTTGGATCGACAGCATCTGCCGCCGGTAATAGCGCCGCAATTCCGCGGCCGTTTCGTCCGGATCCTGCTCGACCGCTAAGATCCTCGCCAACGCATCCGGGGGGGTGCCCCCGGCCGCCCTCGGGGCACCTGCAACCACGGCAAGATCTTCCGGGAAGCGCAAGAGATAGCCGCTGAAGTGGCTGCTGTAGTCCGCCAACTGGGCGATGCGCGGCACCGCCTCCAGATTGCTGGCAAGCGCCTCCAGGGCGGAGGGCGTCCCGGCGATCCTTTCCAAGAGCTGCTCGAGCATGCGGTTGCCCCAGCGCAGGCTGACGTCGCCGAAACTCTCGGCGAGCGGGGCGGAAAACTGCTGCAGGCGCGGCAGGTGGGCCCGCCACACCGAGGATGCCACCGGCGCGGACCGGTCGGCGGGGCGGGGCGTGTTCCTGCCGGCGAGCTTGCCCCGCGCCGCCGGCCTGGCAGCGGGCGGCCGCTGGCCCCGGATCACGCGGTCGTAGATCTCGCTTACCGACCGGCAGCAAGCCCGGATGTCCTCCCGCAACAACTCGGGAGCGTCGGGGCTCCTGCCCTTGCCCATCTGGATCGCTACCCGGCACGCCGCCTCGTCCTCCGTCGGCAGCTGGTGGATCTGCTGGTTGTTGGCCAGCTGTAGCCGGTGCTCCACCGTGCGCAGGAACCTGTACGAGCGGAACAGCATGCCGTAGTCGCGGTCGGCGAGGTAGCCTTTTTCGCGCAAGCGGTGCAGGGCGTACATGGTGCCGCCGCTCCGCAGGAACTTGTCCTGCCCGCCATGCAGGCGCTGCAAGCACTGCACCAGGAACTCGATGTCCCGAATGCCCCCCGGATCCAGCTTCACGTCCAGCGCGGTCACGGCCCGCGGCTTGCGCGCCTTCTGAATGCGGTCGCGCGTGGCCGCCAGCGTCTCGATCTGGGAAAAATCGGTGGTGGTGCGGTAGATGCGCGGCGTGACCACGTCCAGGAACTTGCGCCCCAAGGCTTGGTCCCCGGCCACCGGGCGCGCCTTGAGCAGCATCTGCAACTCCCAGTCGCGCGCCCGCCGGAAATAGTATTGCGCGGCGGTCGTGACCGGGATGACCAGTTCGCCGGCATTGCCCTCCGGGCGCAGCCTGAGGTCGATCCGGTAGCTGAAGCCCTCGGGCGTAACTGTGGACAGCAAGCCTGTCAGCCGCTTGGCCAGCTTCGCGGTGAAGTCCTGGTTGGTCGTCGTTACCGGCCCGTGGGTCTTGCCCTCGCCGGTGTAGATGTACATCAGGTCGATGTCGGAGCTGTAGTTGAGCTCGGCCCCGCCCAGCTTGCCCAGCGCGATGACGGCGAAGCTGCAAATGATCTGCCCGGAGCGGGCATCGCACAGGGGGCGCCCGAAACGCCGGACCAGCTGCTGCCGGACATGGTCATGCGCGGCTTGGATCAGCACTTCAGCCAAGCTGGAAAGATCCCGCGCGGTCTCGGCCAAGGGCGCGAAGCCGAGCAGGTCCCGCATCGCGATCCGCAGCATCTGGTGCCGCTTGATGCTTGTCAGTTGCACCGCCACTGCCTCGTCGGGAGCGTCAGCGAAGAAAGAACCGATCTCCGAGCGCAGTTTGCCGGTGACAGTGGGCCGCTCGAGATTTTCCGGTTCCAGCGCCCAGCCCAGCAGTTCCGGATGGGCGAGCAGCAGGCTGGACAGGTAGCGGCTGTGGCTGAAAACTGTCAGCGCCGCGTAGACAGAGTGGCTGTCAAAGTCGTCGGGACGAGCGCCGGGGGCGGTCCGGTCGCAGAACTGCAGCAGCCGCTGCAACGCGCCGAGCGGATCCGGCAGTGTCTCCAAGAAGCGCGGAATCCGCGCGATGGCGCGCGCAGAGAGGTGCGCGGAGAGCTTCCCAAGCAGCAGCGGCACGCACTCGTCGATGCTGGACTTGGGAACAACCGGCACGGGCGGCTCTCCGCAGCATACCAGCGCCGCCGGGCGATCTGCGAGAATGGCACCATGGCAGTTCGGGATGCGGGGGCCGGCGGCGCACGGCTCACGCGCAGGACGTTCGCATTGGGCTCGGCCGGGGCGGCGGCGCTGGCCGCCGAGACCCGGCAGGAGAAGGCCAAGCGCTTGCTTGACGAGTCCTTCGCGACGGTCGGCGGGCAGCAGTTCCTGGACATTAAGACCCAGGTCCGCGCGGGCCGTGCGTACTCGTTCTACAACCGCCAAGTTCGCGGGTCCGCGCGCATCACGGTCTACGACCGGTTCGAGGACATGCAGGCCGCTCCGGACGAGGGCTGGCTGCCGCTCAAGCGCCGCGAGGTCTACACCGAGAAAGGCGACTATTTCGCCCTGTTCCTCAACGGCGCCGGGTTCGAGGTGACCTATCGCGGCACGGCGCCCCAGCCGGCCGACTACATGCGGCGCTACCGCCAGGCGAGCCGCCGCGATATCTTCTATTTCATGCGCTACCGCATGCGCGAGCCGGGGCTGTACTACTACTACAAGGGAGCCGAGATCATTGACAACGTGCCCGCGGATGCGCTCGACATTGTCGACGCCGAAGGCGAGGCTGTCACGCTCTACCTGCGGCAGTCCGACCGGCTGCCCCTGCAACAGGAGTACCTGCGGCGCGATCCTAAGACGCGCATCCCGTACGAGGAGAGATCCGTGTTCGGCCGCTACAAGCCCGTGGGAGGCGCGCTGCTGCCGTGGATCATCCGCCGCGAGCGCGACGGGGACAAGATCTTCGAGCTGTACGCCGACAGCTACCAGGTCAACGTCGCGCTGAGCGCGGATCTGTTCACGGTGCCCAACGACCTGCCGATGCTGCCGCCGAATCCGTGAGGCCGGCGCCGCCTAGCGGTTCAGCCAGCGGTTCGAGAGTTGGCGGACCGTCACGAACAAGGCGATGAGGGACGCACAGCCGACCGCGACGAGCGGCAGATTGCCAGCGGCGAAATCCAGAGCGCTGTCGCCATAGCGGATCCCGAGGAACACGATCCCGAAGTAGCGCAGGGCCCGCGAGAAGCCGATCGCGAGGCAGAACCAGCCAAGCGGCATCTGGAAGATCCCGGCAGCCAGGACGACCGGCTTCATCGGCAGCGGCAGCGGGATCGCAGCAACGGGGATCAAGGCTGCCGCTCCCCATCGGCCCACCAAGCCGCTCAGCCGCTGGATGCCGCGCTCCGAGATGCGCGCTCCGAGCATCGCCCGGCCCGCCCTGCGCGCCAGCAGATAGAGCCCGGCACTGCCGGCCAAGGAGCCCAGGCAACCGAGGCCTGCCGCCCAGTACGCGCTGTGCGGGCTGGCGACCGCCTGTGCCAGCAGCAAGGCGTCGACGCCCTGCGGCATCGGGATGAACGCGCTGTCAGCCAGCGCGACGAGGAATACCCCGCCGGGGCCCAGAAAAGCCGCGGCCGAGGCCACCCACTCCCCCATCTGACGGACAATTGCCACAGCGAATGACCTCCATTGTGTCGTACCATGCGGACAAGGGCATGCCCGCCGCCAAGGATTTCAGCCTCTACGCTCCGGTTCAATTCGCCGCGGCAGGCCGCCTCGTGCGCGGCCACGTGGCCCATAAGTCGCTTTCCTGCGCGATCGCCGTGAGCGAGGACGGGCGCGAATACAAAGTTCCCTGGCCCTGCCTGCAGCCCGACAGTGCCGGCGTTGAGAAGCGCGTCAGGCCGCGCCAGGAGGAGTGCGCGGGCGGTTTCAGCCCGGGGACCGCAGTTTCCTTCCCGTTCCGCTCCGCCACGCTGCGCGGGGTAGTCGTCAGCAACGGGCCGAAGTACGCCCGGGTGACATCCGACGGGCAGGATTACACCGTGCCGTACGGCTTGCTGGCGGCGCTCGACTCGCGGTCCAGGAACAGCGACCGCCAGCGGCTGGCCGATTGCGTCGAGATGGCTGAGTCGCTGATCAAGAAGCACGGCTTGGAGAGCTGGAGCTTCCAGTTTGACAACGCCCGGAACCGGGCCGGATGCTGCAACTACGCCATCCGGGTCATCAGTCTCTCGCGCCTGTATTGCCTCAAGGCCGGCCAGGATCAGGTGCGCGACACGATCCTGCACGAGATCGCCCACGCCCTGGCAGGGCACGAGCACAACCACGACGCGAAATGGAAGAGCATAGCCCGTTCCATCGGCTGCACGGCGGACCGCTGCCACAGCATTGATTTCTCGCCCGCCAAGTACATCGTGTCGTGCCTGCGCTGCGGCTGGCATGTAAAGAAGAACCGGCGCTTGCGGGGCGCGATCTGCCGCACCTGCAACGGACCCGCCACGTACCGCCATTTTAGCGAGCAAGCCTGGGAGCGATGCTCGCAGGAGCGCCGGCGCGGGCCGGCGCCAAGCGCAGCGCAATAGGCCGCCCCGCCAAAGCCGATCCGGGCAATCCGTCCTGAACCGCCGGCGCGCCGGGCCTGCCGCAGCCTGCGATCAGGTCTCGCGCAGGAGTCCGAGCAGCTCGTCCGCCGACATCTTCCCGCTCATGTCGGTGCCGGCAAGCAGATTCTCGGCCAGATCCCGCTTGGAGTGGTGCAGGTCCACGATCTTCTCCTCGATGCTGTCCTTCATCACCAGCCGGTAGATGGTGACAGGCCGGGTCTGGCCGATCCGGTGGGCGCGGTCCGAGGCCTGGTCCTCGACCGCAGGATTCCACCACGGATCGAGATGCACAACATAGTCGGCTGCGGTCAGGTTCAAGCCTTGCCCGCCCGCCCGCAAGCTGATGAGGAACAGGCTGCCCTCGCCCGCCTGGAAGGCATCGACCTCTTGCTTGCGCCTCTTGGGGGGCGTACTGCCGTCCAGGTAGCGGTAATCGATGCCCCGGCTGTCCAGTTCCCCCCGGACGATCTCCAAGTGTTTGACGAACTGGCTGAACACAAGCGCCTTGTGGCGGTTTTCCAGCAGTTCCTCGACGGTCGCCAGGAAGGCCTCCAGCTTGGAACTCTCGATACCGCACTGCGGCATGACAAGCCGAGGATGGCAGCACGCCTGGCGGAGCCTGGTGATCTCGGTGAGAACCTTCAGATGTCGCGCCCCTTCGGTGTCGCTGTCCGAGGCGGCCTCCACCTTCTCGATGGCACGCTGCCGCATGGCTTCGTACAGCGCCCTTTCCTCGCGGCTCATCTCGACCCGCAGCGTGATCTCCGTCCTGGCAGGCAACTCGTGCAAGACGGCCGACTTGGTGCGCCTGAGGATGAACGGCTGGATCAAGCGTTTCAGGCGAGCCTTGGCGGACTGGTCGTCGTTCTGATGCACGGGAACCGCGAAATCCGCGGAAAAGGATTCGGCACTGCCGAGCAGGCCCGGATTGATGAAGGTGAAGAGATTGTGGAGTTCGCCGAGATGGTTCTCGATCGGGGTGCCCGTCGTGATCATGCGGAAATCCCCGACCAGCCTCATCGCCGCGCGCGAGCGCATGGTCTGGCGGTTCTTGATAGCCTGGGCTTCGTCGAGGACGATCGTGGACCAGCGGATACCGGCCAGGCTGTCCGCCTCTTGGTGCAGCAGGCCGTAGCTACAGACGACAACATCGAAGGCTCCCGCCTCTTCCAGCGTTTTCTGCCGGTTGCCAGAGCCGAATGCGTGGCAGTTGAGCGTGGGGGCGAAGCGGCGGGCCTCGTCGGTCCAGTTCGGGCAGACCGAGGTCGGCGCGACGACGAGCGACGGCCCCGAGGGAGCCCGCATGAGCACCACGGAGAGGGCTTGCAGCGTCTTGCCGAGGCCCATGTCGTCGGCCAAGCATGCTCCGGCGCCCCACGCGGCCAGGCGCGCCGCCCACTTGACCCCCTCAACTTGGTAGTCCCGCAGGTCGGCTTGGAGCGTCGAAGGGAGCGCTGGATCCAGCGCCTGGGATTCGCGGAAGCTCTCGAGCTGCTTGGTCCAAGCGGCGTCGGAATCGACAGCTCCCGCATCTTCCATGATCGGCTCGATGGCGTGGGCCCGCGAGCGGTGGAAGCGGAACTGCTTCCCCTTGCGCTCCACGAGCGCCGCGAGGTCCTCGATGCGCTGCAGAAAGCGTTCCGTGAGCGCAATGAACTCGTTTTCCTTCAACTGCAAGAAGCGCCCCGTCGAGTTATCGATGAGATCCAGCACCTCCCGGAGTGTCAGCACGAGACCGGAATCCAGCTCGACCTTGCCGTCAACGCTGAACCAGTCGGTCGAGCGCCGGACCTTCAAGGCCAAGCTGTCCGGGGCCGCGCTCCCCTGAATTTTGAACTTCTCGCCCTCGGGCCAGGACACCTTCACGGCATCCCCCAGCGAGCGCAGTTCCGCCAGCAGCTCCAAGCTTGATCGGGGATCCGGGAGAGACCAGGTCGTGCCGTCCCAAGTTGACTTGGCGAGGGAGCGGCAGGCTGAGGTGGCGGCTCGGAAACGACTGCTTTCCTCCGCCAAGTCCCGCCGAGCGTGGGATCCCTTGCCGTCCACGTATGCGAACACCGCAGCGGATCCTTT
This sequence comes from Bryobacterales bacterium, assembly GCA_965219605.1. Lineage (GTDB taxonomy): Bacteria > Acidobacteriota > Terriglobia > Bryobacterales > UBA6623 > VXMF01. Next base: position 347,220 of record CBDCOC010000002.1, read on the forward strand.
GCCGGGGTAGAAAGACGGCCCATCGTCGCCGAGCGGTCTCACGACCGGCTCGGCCCGAAGCCCCTCAGCGACCGGAGTCAGCAGGAACTGGGGCGTGGAGTCGGCGGAGGTCTCAGCCGACCCGATGCCGCTGGCCGCAAGGTCGGACTGCACCGTGACGAGACTGCTGACGGATTGGATCGCGGGGCCGATTTTGTGGCTCATGTCGGACGGTATCGACAGGCCTGCCGCGCCGAGCACCTCGGCGATCTCGCGATGGCGGTTGTCGAAGACGGTCACTACGAGGCGCGTCCGCGACTGGAACTTGGCCAGCACATCCCCGGATTGCGGCGGCTCGGGGTCGAGCTGCATGTGCACAACGCTACCCTGCGCGGCCACCTTTAACTGGGGCTCCGCACGGACGATCTCCAGCTTGACGGCAGTGTCGTCCAAGCGGTAGACGCTTGGATGCCCGACGAGAGCCTGCAGGGCGGCAGCGCTGTCGAAGGTATATTCCGAAGAGTAGTACCCATAATAGGTGTCTGGCTTGACCGTGCCGCAAACTTGGATGTCCTGGGGTGTGAGGAAGTCTAGCTTCTTCCGATCGTGCAGCCTCTTGATTGCAACCGCCCGTCCCTTGGACCATTTCCCAGCCTTGCTCAGTCTCTGCTCGACCGCCTCGATTTGCGGCATCTGGCCGGACAGGCCGACACGCCACGCCAGCCTCGCCTGCGGGCCGGCTTTCGATCCCGCTGCGCGAGTCGTGTTCTTGATGCGCTCCAACGCGGCCAAGCCGCGCTCCCACGGATTGACGGTTCCCAAGCAGTCCATCAATGGGACCGTGCCCAAGGAATCGACCGCATTGCCAGAGGAGGAAGGGCCCAATCGCTGGCAAACCCGATGGAATTCCAAGGCCAGCCATTTATAGCCGGAATCGGCCGCCCGCTCCTCAAGCCTCTTGATTTCCGGAAGCGTAGCCCGAGCAGCATCGGGATTGCACAAGCAGAGAGCAATATAGACGATAAGCGCATCCCACGGGGCCTCTAAGTAAATAAGCTCCAGGGCGATGTTCCCGGTCTCGACCTTCGCGGCTTCAACCTTGCCCTCGGTCAGGCGAATCACGCAGCGCAGCGCTTCATGCAGCAGGGGGTTATGCTTATCCCGCAGCGCTTTGTCGACGTACTTGCTCGCGGCCTTGAGGCGCGCGGCCTCACCGGTGCCGAGCAACGCAAGCACATACAGCGCGCCAGGCAGATCTAGCAACAGCACCAAGCGCCTGCCGCCGCCCCTGATCTGGGCCAGCGCGTCCTCGAAGTGGACAAGCGCCGCTTCGCCTTGCCCTCGAACCATGCACAGCCATCCTTGGTAGAGCCGTCCGCTTACCGTCGTGTCGCCTTCCAGCCACTTCTCCGCCTGTTGGAAGCTCCCGCACAACAGGGCGTGCTTAATGGCCAGATCACGCAACGTAAGCCCATGGTCTAGTTGCGTGGCAGCGTCCTCGAGCAAGCCGGCCAGGCTATGGGCGGGCAGCAGGCCGTAGTGCGCATTCCAGACAATCCTGTAGACCACCGTGTTCCGAATCTGCGGGACCCTGGAGCGGAGCCAGCCCACGTCTAATGGCTCGGGGAAGACACGCGACTGCCAATTGAACATTTGGTCCGGGTAATACCAAGCCGAGTTGTACCATTGGTGGTCCAGAGCAGCGAATGTCTCTCCATCATTGGCGTAGACTGCCTGGCGAAGCTGCCTGAAGAGAATGTCACGTTGGTAGACGTTGCCAAACTCCGGCCGGCCGGGATCCATGTCCGGGGAGAGTTCGCGCAGGAACTGCAGGTAGCCCGGCAAGCGCCCTTCGCGCTCGGCCCCCCTGGCGATGTCTTCAACAATGCGGAGGGCGCACCGCACAGAGCTGTAGTGTCCTTCCAGAAAGCCTTCGGCCTGCAGCCTTTTGGCGAGCCGTATCCATTCGGCCCTGCTCGGCAGCTTGTCCGCCTTATGCAGAGCAGCGACGTGACGCAGGAGTTTCAGGCCCAACGTCGGCGCCGTTGGGGCATAGTGGACTGACAGCAGTTCGAGAACGGTCCTTTCCTCGACTGGCAGCGCTGAGAACCGCGTCAGCAGGTCGCGGTCGGAGGAGTCAGGCATCACCTTCTCGCTAGCGTTAGCGTTTTCGAGCCGGCCTTCCCAAGATCGGCACGGCGGCAGTTGGCAGAGCGGAGCGCTACAGGTGCGATGAATCCGGAACGGAAAGAACCGCACTCCGCTAAGCTGACGGAGGTCGGCAGCAGCCCATCCCGGCCATAGAGAGCGTCTGCCTTGTCCAAGCAACACAGTATCACAGCATTGGCAGCCGTTTCCTTCCTGCGCACTCGGCGCCAATCGAGGCCGGGACGCCCGCGCTGCGAGCGGGCCACACTCACCCTGCCCAGCCGCTCGAGAGCGCCGCGGCCTGCTCCAAGACTGTGCGGGTCGCCGACTCGCGCTTGTCGGGCGGATAGCCGTGCTTGCGCAGGACACGTTTCACGAGGCGGCGAAGATGCGCGCGCACGTCCTCGCGCTGCGTCCAGTCGATAGCCAGGTTGTTCCGCACGGTCTCGACCAGTTCTCGGGCGATGTCGCGGAGCGTCTCGTCGCCGAGCACCTGCACGGCGCTGTCGTTGACGCCGAGGGCGTCGTAGAAGGCCAGCTCGTCGTCGGACAGCCCAAGTGCCGCGCCGCGCTCGTTCGCCGATCGCATCTCGCGCGCCAGGTCGATCAGCTCCTCGATCACCTGGGCCGCCTCGACCGCGCGGTTCTGGTAGCGGCGGATCGTCTGCTCCAGCATGGCGGCGAACGAGCGCGCCTGCACGACATTCTTCCGCTGCCGAACCGCCAGCTCGCCCTTCAGCAGTTTCTCCAGCAGCTCGACAGCAAGGTTGCGCTGCCGCATGTCGCGCACTTCGCGCAGCAACTCCTCGGACAGGACTGACACGTCCTGCTTCTTCAGCCCCGAAGCGGAGAGGATGTTCACCACGCCGTCCGAGGTCACGGCCTGCGAGACGATCTGGCGCACCGCATGGTCCAGCTCGTCATCGGACTTGGGACTGCGGCCGGCCCGCTTCGAAAGCGCCGCCCGGACATGCTGGAACAGCGCCGCGTCATCGCGGATGCGGGCGGTCTCAGGATGCGGCACTGCCAAGCGCGAACGCCTGTGACAGCTCGCGCACGGCCTTCAGGCACCGCGCCTTGCCGTCTTCCTGCGCCAGCACGTGCTCCAGCGCCGCCGGCAGCAAGCCGAGGCGCTCCGCTGGCGAGCCTCGCGCCCATGCCGTCCGGTCGAAGCCGTGGAACAGGCCGCAGCAGATTTCGTACTTCTCCCGCAACGCTAGGACTGCCTGCTCCTTGTCGACCGCCGTCCGGCCCTTGCCGCCGCTCTCGGTATACGCCGCCAAGGCCAGCTTCAGCTCGTGGCCCAGCCCCAAGTAATCGACGACCAGCCCGCCCGGCTTGTCGCGGAACACGCGGTTAACCCGGGCGATGGCCTGCATCAAGCCGTGCCCGCGCATCGGCTTGTCCACGTACATCGTGTGCAGTCTCGGGGCGTCGAACCCGGTCAGCCACATGTCGCGCACCAGCACCATGCGGAGCTTGTCGGCGGGATCGCGGAACCGTTTCGCGAGCGCCTCGCGACGGGCCTTGCTGCCGATATGCGGCTGCCATTCGAGCGGGTCGGATGCCTGCCCTGTCATCATGACCTTGAGCGCCCCGCGGCTGTCGTCGCGATCGTGCCATTCAGGGCGGAGGCGCACCAGATCGCGATAGAGGTCGACGCAGATGCGCCGGCTCATGCAGACCACCATGGCCTTGCCGGCCAGCGCGTCCACGCGGCTCTCAAAGTGCTCGACGATGTCGCGGGCGATGCGCGCGACCCGCTCCTTGGCGCCGACGACGGCTTCGAGCCTCGCCCACTTCGTGCGCAGCTTCTCGCGACGGTCGGCCTCTTCGCTCTCGGTCACTTCCTCGAAGCCGGCATCGATCTTGGGCCGCTCGGCCTCGGCAAGGGCCAAATCCGCGAGGCGGCTCTCGTAATAGATCGGGACGGTCGCCTCGCCCTCAACCGCCCGCTGGATGTCGTAGACGCTGATGTGATCGCCGAACACGGCCCGAGTGCTGGCACCCGCCAGCTCAACGGGGGTGCCCGTGAAGCCGATGAACGAGGCCCCGGGCAAGGCATCCCGCATTTGGCGGGCGTATCCGCCGATGAAGTCGTACTGGCTGCGGTGCGCCTCGTCGGCAATCACCACGATGTTGCGCCGGTTCGACAGCAGGGGATACCGGTCGCCCTTCTCCTCCTCCGGGAAGAACTTCTGGATCGTCGTAAACACCACGCCTCCGGACTCCACGGCAAGCTTCGCCCGGAGATCGGCGCGGCTGGCGCAGCGCGAAAAGGTTGCAAACAGCTGCTCGTCCAGGTCGTTGCGGTCTGTCAGCACGACCACGGTGGGATTCGCCATGGCCGGCTCGCGGACGATGCGGCCGGCATAGAAGGCCATCGTCAGGCTTTTGCCCGATCCCTGCGTGTGCCAGATGACACCAATCCGCCGATCACCACGCTCCCCGCCTGATTGGCAATCGGACGCCAGCAGTCCTTGCGCGGCTTGGCCGGTAACGGCCTGCCGCAGCTCCGCAGCCCGCAGTGTCTCAGCGACGGCGGCATGCACGGCGTGGAACTGGTGGTAGCCGGCCATCTTCTTGGCCAGCACGCCGCTGCCATCGTCTTCAAGCACGATGAAATCGCGAACGAAGGACAGCAGCCGGCGCGGCTCGCAGGCACCTCCGAGCAGCACCTTGAGCTGCAGGTGGCCAGAGTCGGCCAACGCCTCGCCCGTGATCGTGCGCCAGCGCTTGAACCACTCCCAGCCTGCGGTCAGCGTTCCGATGCGGGCCTCCAGCGCATCCGATACGATGAGGGCCGCATTGAAGGCGAACAGCGACGGGATCTGGGCTTTGTAGGTCTGAAGCTGCCGGAAAGCGGCGTGAATCGTGGCGCTCTCGCCGCTTGGCCTCTTCAGTTCGATGACGGCTAGCGGAAGGCCGTTGACGAACAGCACGATGTCGGGGCGTCGTTGATGGCCATCCTCAACCACCGTGAACTGGCCGACTGTGCGCCAGTCATTGCCGCCCGGCTCGTCAAAGTCAAGCACCCGCACCTGGCCGCCCCGGAGGCGGCCGCCTTCGCCGGCATACTCCACCGTGACCCTGGCGACGAGCATCCGATGCACGTCGCGGTTGCGAGCTTCCAGCGTCGCGCCGGTCGGTCGGGTCAGTCGACGGCAGGCATCTTCGAGCGCATCGCCGGGCAGTCCGGGATTGAGGCGGTCGAGAGCGGCCCGCAGGCGGCCTTGCAGCACAACCTCATCGTGGCCTGCGCGTTCCGCAGACGGTGCGTAGGGAGCGATATCCGCATCCTGCCGGACAGTCCAGCCGAGAGATGCCAGTTCGTCGAGGGTGCCAGCTGCGACCGTGCTGGCAGAGTCTCCACGGGCGTGGCGGCCCGGCCATTCCTCGTTCGGGCACTATTCGGGCACTATTCCAACATAAAAGGGGCACTCGAGAGAGTGCCGCTGTCCATTGGTGCGAGGTGGAGTGGATCCGTGATCCGCTGCCTTGGGCCATAAATCGGGACTGCCCCTGAGTTCGGCGCGACTCGTCTTCGCTTCGCAACAGACCTAAGACAGGGCCAGCCCACGACAACGGGGTAGGGGTTGTTGTGTCCCCTCGTCCAGCAGTTTCACAGCAAAGCCTACCTTACCGCGCTCCCAAGATATGCATCCCCAAAAGGGAGGGGTAATTCACCAGCTTCAAGGAATGTTTCGGTCTGCTCTTCCCCCAGCATGGGCACCACTCGAAACCCTGCCCCTGTCATGCGTCGCATGTGATGGTGTCCACGATGTAGGGGTTGAGCAGGCGCCAGCGTTGCCCCGCCCTGTCCAAATCACCCCGCATTACGACCGGCACCTTATCCCTGTGAGCTTGAATCGCTCGGTGATAGTCGTGCCGCGTAAGAACTGCTGTGACAGACTGATTCTGTCCGTCCATGGATGTCCGCAACGTCACCGTGCCGTCCGTTGCCGTCTCGTCGCGCACCAGCCGCTGGATGATCCCGGTTAGAATCACGCCCGGTTGAGGCTCGCGGCTACGGAATACACGACTGGCCTCACGCAGGATCGGTCCGTCATGCGTTGCAAACCGGACCGCAGACCGCAGACTATTGTGCGGATGTGTCCGAGCCCAAACAACACCGACGTCAAGCACGTGCAGCACTTCCGTTAAGGTCGCGAGCGCGTCGCAGAGGTTAGCGCTGACACCCCGGCTCACGGACGCACGGAATGAGTTCGCATCCCCTCTACTCGTGTTATCGATCGACTCTCGCACTCCCGCCAGAGCTTCAGCCAGTCGTCTGGTCACGCGCCGCTCGAAGGGGTCCGCAGGCATGTTCGAGTCTGGCAGCAACTGCATCTGGATCGGAGGCGACACCACAGGACTCAGCAGTGTTACCACGAAGCTTCCTTGCTCGGTCTGTCCCAATCGCACCCGCGCTACGTACTCAGCAGCTTCTCGGTTCGCACCCGAGCGGTAGAACGGCCGGGGATTGGAGAGCGAGCAGGCCGCAGCAAGAAGCATGTCGCGTGAGCTGCATACGAGATCTGCTCCCGTTTGGACAGGGAGGCTTCCGCTGTGTTCACCGTCGATGGCACGGACGCGGACCACATCGCGATCCGCAGTGATCAAATCTCGATAAACCGTCGTCTCGTCTTGATCAGCGACTGCGGCGAATGTCTCGATCAGCGTGGACACCACGCTGGCGTAGTCGCCGAGGTGTTCGGTGCGCGGCAGGATGATTTCGGGTAACCCTTCGCCAATGTAGACGTCTGAGTGGTCCCGATAGGATGCCTCCCTGTGCCACCCGGTGGTCCGTGCGTATGCGGAGAGCGCTGCGGGCGACACCGACAACAAGGCGTTCCTGTCGCAAATGCTGACATTCATTCAGATATCTCCCGACCGGGACCGTTCGATGAGGGCTTGCAGCACGCCAACGTCGAGAATGTTGTCTTGCGGAATGCGAACGGTGACGGTCTGCTGTCCGACAATTTCCTCATATCCTTTTTGCAGACTCAGCCAATAGGCCCGACGACGGAGAACGAGATCCTCTGGCGAAACTGTCATCCATCGCGACTCATCCTTTGGCAGTGCAAGCACGACGAGTAGTCGCGGCGTCTGCGTCTCGACACGAAGATCACTGTAGTTCTTGCTGGTCAATCGAAACGGCAAGAAGCCAGCCTGCGGCTCACCAAGATCGGTCGTAGCCTTCAGTTGAAGATCAAGCGCTGGTCGCCGCGGGCCATCCGCCTGAATCCTTAGATCGACGCTGTCCCGGTCGGGTTCCGGCACGGAGGTCAAGAACCCCGCACGTGTCGCCAGCGCTCTCAGGTACACCCGAGACAAACCCTCCTTCTGATCTGGAACTGTGAGCATGTGTTTCCGGTCATTCGGTACCCCGACGAATTTTCCTAGCACCGTGAATCTGCATCTTACCGGAAACCTGCTTCGGTTGCAGCATGTCGTGCAGTCCTGCGTGCAACTGCGCCTTGTTGCGGGCCGCCGTCAAGACGCGTGCCGGAGCTGCGACCGAGACGCGCTCGGCCTCGGCGCTGGCGGCATCCTCGTCGTCGCACGGCAGCGGGGCCAGCCGTTGGCGCATGTGCCATTCCACGGAATAGGCCAGCATGCACAGCAGCACGTGGGCGCGCACCCGCTCGGCGCGACGATGGAACACCGGGCGCACCTTCAGGCCCACGCTCTTCAGGCTGCGGAAGGCGCGTTCGACCGTGCTCAGGCGCTTGTAGGCGCGCACCGTGCCGGCGCTGTCGAGTGTGCTCGGCGGCAAGCTGGTGCGGATGACGTACAAGCCGTCGAGCGCCGCCTCGGCCGCGATGGACTCCTGCTTGCGCCGATAGCGGAACACGCCGTGCTCGTCAATCTCCCAGGCGAAGTGCTTGGCCATCTTATGCTGGCCGATGTCGCAGCCGACCCGCTTGCCGATCTGGCCGACGCGGTGCGCTGCAGCGTGGATCCGACGCGTAGCGCGGCGGTGCATGCGCTGTTCGGCCAGTTGGGACCGCCGGGCGGCGCTGGTGCTGGCCTGCGACCGCTACGCGGCCTACAGCAAGCTGGCGCGCGAGTGCGCCGGGCAGTTCGTTAGCGATCTGCTGGGTGCATGCCCGGCGCGACTTTGTGACGCTGGGGCGCAGGTGGCCGGAGCAGCAAGCGTGGGTGGAGCAGATCTTGGAGCGCATCGCCCGGCTGTACCAACTCAACGCGCAGCGCTTGCCGTTGTGGCAGGCGCGCTACGAGGATTGCCTGGCCGGCGAGTCCGTGCCCTTCCAGGCGGCGCAGCAGGCATTGAGCGCCGCCTGCGCGGAACTGTTCCAGCACGCCACGCAGGAGTTGGCCGCGTTGTGCGCGGAGGCAGCGTCCGCCGCAGCCGGGGCGAACCCGGACCCGCGGCTGGCTGCGCTGCAATCCTTGCTGCGCTACCGCCGCGGCCTGAGCGTGTTCCTGAGCAAGCCCTTCGTGCCGCTGGATAATAATGCCGTGGAGCGCATCTTCCGGCGCTTGGTCGTGGACCGCAAGCTCAGCTACGGCTCGCACAGCGAGGAGGGCACCGCCTCGCAGGGCCGCCTGCTATCGGTCTTGACCACGCTCGATCTGGCCGGCATCGACCTGCGGCGCTGGCTGGCAGCCTTCCTCGGCGAGTGCGCCCGCATCGGGCGCAACGCGGTCGTGCTGCAGCCGCAGGCTTGGCTGCCGTGGGGCATGCCCGCGGCACTATTGCGGTCGCGAGTTCTCCGCGTCCGAACTGCGGCGCATCCGGAACCTGAGCGCACACAGCGACCCGCCCCCTGTCGCGCACGCAACTCTCGCAGGCGCTCTGCGCGGAGTTGGACTGGCGCAAGCCCGATGGCGAACTCAAGCAATGAGTGCATGCGTGGCCTTGCGCGTCGCGACGAGCATGTCGAGCAGGTATGCGTCATCTTACCGCATAGATGACCTGAGCCGAGTCTAGAATCTCTTTTCGGCGGATGTAGTTCGGGCTTCGTTCGACGGCGGGTCGCGTTACGACATAGACGCGACAACTCTGCTGCCATACTGACAAACTCAATCCCGGGCACACTGCCCGGTTTGAATTTCACGAGCACATCGATATCGCTGTCATGGATGAAATCATCGCGAAGCACTGAACCGAACAGTGACAATTCAGCAACATGCCAGCGGTCGCAAAATTGTGCGATGGCACCCGGTGACGCTGCAATGCGAAGGAGCAGTTGATCGCTGTTCTTTGTGCTCTTGGCAATCACTTCGGAGGGTTGACCCACTGTCTTCCCACAATAAAGCTCTCGATGCCTCGATCTCGTCCTCACCGGCGCGGACCAAGCCGGCGGGTATAGACGGATGTAAGTGCCTGTCTGGATTTGGCACCTGCAGACCCGTCCAGAGCGCCCCCGGGGCCTTCCTCCGTAACTGCGGCAGCAGAACGGGAGACGGGATGATGACCGCGCATTGAGTTGCAATCACTACGGTCGGCGGTTCCGAGTAGCAGCCGAGGTCCGCCTTGAATTCAGCGATCCATGCCCTAAACGCATCGGATCACCTCAGTCCATCATTGCGGAGCCACTCCAGTCACTCATGACCACGTAGTCGCGTTCGATTGCAAGGTGAAACCGCTCCGGCAGGCAGGCCCAATCATGGACATCAACCAAGAATGGGATTGTTGACTCGCGAACCGCGTCCTCGAAGCCACGCAATTGGTCGTCCGGGAGCTTCTGCAATCCAGGTGATCGCAGGACAAGATCGAGGTCGCTGCCGTCGTGCCCGTGACCGTTCACTCGACTGCCGTAGGCCCAAACTTCGATTCCGGGCAAATGCTGGCGCAGCAGAGCCTCCAACGCGCGGCGGTGCCGAGGCGAGACACGCAGGCGGTCAGTCATCATTCGCCGCCTCAATGCAGTCGGCAAGCAGCTTGGCGTCGGCGATAAAGTCCGGCAGCAGTTCAAGAACCGCCTCAGCGAAGCGCTCGCTGTACTTGTGGGCGCTGTCGTTCCGGCATTGGCGGTAGACCAACCAACGCTCCGCCATCTCCACGTCCATCAACTGGTACTTGGCCGCGTGCCGGAACAGGTCCGTGAAGTACAGCTTGTCAGCCTGCCGGTTGCTGGCGAAAAACGCCGCGAGGCGCTTGCGCAACAGCGTCCCGCTCTGTTCCAACACCAGATCGAACTTCTTGACGCAGGCCGCCCGGTGGAGATCGTGGAGAGCGTCCGACTTGCCGAAGGATCTGACCTCGCCGAACGCAACCTCCAGCGCAAGGATACAGCGCCTGAGAAAGCCCGTGTCGATATAGTCGCGGCGTCGGGGATCCCGTGCATTGCCCATGCTCCGCCTGCCCGCCCCTGGCGAGTCTCTGGCTCAGGCCGGCAAGAGCCGTCGCCGGGAATCGAAACCCGACTCTAGCGTCAACCTCACGCCAAGTTAATAATATAATGGCGGCGCATGGCGCACGGGCGCACTCCAAGCCTCCTCCTCGCTCTCATCGCGATCACGGGCGCGGCTTGGCCTGGCCGCGCCAGCGTTGACTACCAAGCGGACGTGCGTCCGCTGCTGTCCGACAAGTGCTTCCAGTGCCACGGGCCGGACGCTGTGGCGCGCATGGCGGGCCTGCGGCTTGACCGGCGCGAGAGCTTGTTCGGGCAGCGCCCGAACGGCGCGCCGGTGGTCCCGGGAGATCCGGATGCAAGCTTGCTCTTCCAGCGCATCACGCACGCCGCCCCGGCGCTGCGAATGCCCCCGGAATACTCCCACAAGTCTCTCGCCCCCGGCGACATCGATACGATCCGCGAGTGGATCGAGGAAGGCGCCGAGTGGAGCGGGCACTGGGCGTTCGAGATCCCGCAGCGCCCGGGACTGCCCTCCGTGCAGGAGGCCGCGTGGGTACGCAACCCGATCGATAGCTTCGTGCTGGCCCGCCTCGAAGAGGAAGGGCTGTCGCCCGCCCCCGAGGCGGGCCGCCGCGCGCTTGCGCGCCGCGCCGCACTCGACGTCACGGGCCTGCCCCCGAGCCCCGAGTCGGTGGAGTCTTTCCTGGCCGACAGCAGGCCGGGAGCCTACCAGCGCTACCTTGACGGCCTGTTCGCGGCAAAGAGCTACGGCGAGCACCGCGCGCGCTACTGGCTGGACGCGGCGCGCTACGCCGACACGCACGGCATCCACATCGACAACTACCGCGAGATGTGGCCTTACCGCGACTGGGTGATCGATGCCTTCAACCGCAATCTGCCGTTCGACCGGTTCGCACTCGAGCAGGTCGCGGGCGACCTGCTGCCCGACCCGACGATGGACCAGCGTATCGCGTCCGGCTTCCACCGCTGCAACGCCACTACGAACGAGGGCGGCGTGATTCCGGAGGAATACGAGGTGATCTATGCCAAGGACCGCGCCGACACCACGGGCGCGGTCTTCCTGGGCCTGACCGTCGGCTGCGCAACCTGCCACGACCACAAGTTCGACCCCGTCACGCAGCGCGATTTCTACGCCATGACGGCCTTTTTCCGCAACACGACGCAGTACGTGATGGACGGCAACATCTCCGATACGCCGCCGTTCATCATCGTGCCGAGCTACGAAGACCGCTCCCGGTATGACGAGTTACGGGCGGTCGTGCGCTCGGCCAGGGCGGAACTGCGAGCCGCCACCGCAAGCCCCGGCGCCGCGTTCGACGAGTGGCTCGCAACGGGCGCCTACCGGAGCTTGCAAGGCCCGCTGGCAACGGCTGCAATCCCGCTGCACGTGAGCCATGACCGGATCGTTCAAGACGGTGCGCCCGCACTGCTGCAACCGCCCGCGGGCGTGGCGGCCGGCCGAGGGCCTGCGGGCACGGTCCGATCCTTGGAGTTCGAAGGCGACGGCTTCTTGGAGGCGCCGAATCCCGGCATTGACGCGGACCGGCCCTTCTCGCTGGCTTTCTGGGTGCGCCACCCCGAAGAAGCCGGCAGCTACGTCGTTCTGAGCCAGACCGATGCGGCAGACAAGATGCAAGGCTGGCAGGTAACGCTCGGGGGGCGGCAGATCGCATTCCGAATGACCGCCGTCGAGGACGGCAAGACCTCGCGCATTGTCATCCAGCCGAACAACCAGCACCAGCTCGAGCCCGGATCTTGGCGCCACGTTACCGTGACCTACGACGGTTCGGGCGAGCGCGCCGGCCTGAGCATGTTCTACAACGGCGAGCGCATGCCGTTCCAAGGCAGCGAGTACTTCGCCAAGCTCGCAGGGCGATTAGCCGCTGCCCAGCCGCTGCTGCTCGGGCGCGGCTTCTACAAGGACGACGGCGAAGTCAAGACCCGCGGCATGGCGGGCGGAGCCATCGCCGACGTGCGCCTCTACAGCCGCGAATTGAGCGTGGAGGAGGCCAACGTGGTAGCGAACTGGCCGACGCTGGAAGCGGCCCGCTCCAAGCCGCCCGCCGCGCTGAGCCGCGAGGAAAGACGCGTGCTCGGCCTGCACTTTCTCAACGTCTACGACAAGCGCTACCGCGAGCGCTTCCTAGCCGCAAAACAGGCCGAGCGCGAGATCCGGGAGGTGCGCAGGCGCGGGGCGGTGACCCACGTCATGCAGGAGCGCGAGCACGGCGAGGCGGCCGCGCACATTCTTGATCGCGGCCTGTACGACCAGCGGCGCGAGAAGGTGCCCGCCGCCACCCCCGGCTTCTTGCCATCGTTGGAAGGCCCGGGACCGTTCAACCGGCTGCACCTGGCGCACTGGCTGGTCGACGATGCGAACCCGCTCACCTCGCGCGTGGCAGTGAACCGCTTCTGGCAGCAGGTGTTCGGGGAGGGGCTGGTGCGCACCAGCGACGATTTCGGAGCGCAAGGCGAGCCCCCCTCGCACCCGGAGTTGCTGGACTGGCTGGCCGTGGAATTCCGCGCCGGCGGCTGGGACGTCAAGCGGCTGCTGCGGATGATGCTGTCTTCGGCGACCTACCGGCAGTCCCCCCGGGCTGGGCGGGCCAAGCTGGGCAAGGATCCCCGCAATCGGCTGCTCTCGCGCGGGCCGCGCTTCCGCATGGACGCCGAGATGCTGCGCGACTTCGGACTGGCCGCCAGCGGCATGCTGAGCGCGAAAGTCGGCGGCCCGAGCGTCAAGCCCTACCAACCGGACGGCGTCTGGGAATCCGTGGCAATGCCCGGCAGCAACACGCGCTCCTACAAGCGCGATGGGGGCGACAAGCTCTATCGCCGCAGCCTCTACACCTTCTGGAAGCGGGCCGCACCGCCTGCCTCGATGCAGATCTTCGACGCTCCGACCCGCGAGCACGCCACGGTGCGACGCGAGCGCACCAACACCCCGCTGCAGGCCTTGGTGACGATGAACGACCCGCAGTTCGTAGAGGCGGCGCGTTTCCTCGCCCAAGCGGCACTACAGCATGCCGGCCCGGACTTCGGCGCCCGCTTGGACTTCCTGACGGAGCGCCTGCTAGCGCGCGAGCTAGAACAGCGAGAACGCGCAGTAGCCGAGCAGAGCCTCGCAGCATTCCTGCGCCACTACGAAGGCGATTGCGAAGACGCCAGCCAGTTGCTCGACACCGGCGCCTCGCCCGCGGACGCGCAACTGCCGGGGCCGGAACTGGCAGCGTGGACCATGCTGGCCAGCCAGCTGCTGAACCTCGACGAGGCACTGAACAAATAGGCGGACGGCGATTCGAAGCCAGTCGCGCCCCCGGGCGGGGCCCGGATCATTCGGTTGGAAACACGTGGCTTGGCGTAGAATCAGAGCGGAGGGTTCCGGCAGTCAAGCCCCGTAATTTCATTGGTGCAGTATTTGCCCCAAAGCCAGTCTGGGTCCGGGCGAGCGATCATTCACTAGCGAGGTTTCTTCGGAAGCACTCCTCAACACCAGCATTGCAGAGCAATTGCCAACCCGGGCCGGGGCCTTCCGTGTGTGAGACAGGAGCAGCAGGAGGGAGATATGGCAAGAGAGCAGCCGGAGCGGGACCTGCCGGTGCAGCGCCCGCAGGTGGCGGGGGTGGACCTCGGCAGCCGCGAGCACTGGGCCTGCGGGCCGCCACGTGCGGACGGCAGGCCCAACGTGCGCACGTTCGGCACGACCACCGCGCAGTTGGACGCGTTGGCGGACTGGCTGGCGGCCGAAGGCGTGGAATCGGTGGCGCTGGAGAGCACGTATGTGTACTGGATCCCATTGCACGAGTTGCTGGAGGAGCGCGGTTTCGAGGTGTTGCTGGTCAATGCGCGGCAGTTGAAGAACGTGCCGGGGCGCAAGACCGACATGCTGGACTGCCAGTGGCTACAGCGGCTGCACAGTTGCGGCCTGCTGCGGGGCTCGTTCCGGCCGCCCGAGACGGTGACGCAGCTGCGGGCGCTGCACCGGCAGTGGCAGAGCTTGGTGGCGGAGCGCACGCGCTGCGTGCAATGGATGCAGCGGGCGCTGGATCAGATGAACGTGCAGGTGCATCGGGCGGTGACGGATCTGACGGGGCAGACAGGCATGGCGATCGTGCGTGCGATCGTGGCGGGGCAGCGCGATGCGGAGCAGTTGGCGCAGTTGCGCTCGGGGCGCTGCAAGCACACGGAGGAGCAGTTCGTGGAGTACCTGAGCGGCAACTGGCGGGAGGAGCACCTGTTCAACCTGCGCAGTGCGCTGCGGCTGTACGACGCGGTGCAGGCCGAGATGGACGGTTACGAGCAGAAGCTGCAAGAGGATCTGCAGCAGCAGGCGGGCGAGGAATGCAGCGCGGAGGAGTGTCCGCGGCACCCGAACGCGGCCAAGGAGAAAGCCATCCGAAGGCGGGGTGAGCAGCCGCTGCGGACGGCGCTGTACCGCTACGCGAGCGTGGATCTGACGCGCATCGACGGGATTAGCGCGGGGGCGGCGCGCACGATCCTGACCGAGGTGGGGACGGATCTGGGGTCGTTTCCGAGCGAGCGGCATTTCACGAGCTGGCTGGGCCTGGCGCCGCGGCACGCGGTATCGGGCGGGCAGCAGTTGGCGGGCAAGCGGCAGCGCGGGCTGGGAGCGACGCGCACGTCGAACGCGCTGCGCATGGCGGCGACGGCGCTGATCCGGTCCAAGTCGGCGCTGGGGGCGGCGCTGCGCCGCAAGGCGCGGCACAAGGGGATGAAGACGGCGGTGTTCGCCACCGCCCGCAAGCTGGCGGTGTTGGTATACCGCATGCTGCGCTTCGGCCAGGACTACGTTGACGAGGGCGAGGCGGCCTACGAGCAGCGCCATCGCCAACGGACCTTGGCCTACCTCAAAACGACAGCTAAGGATCTCGGCTACCAGCTGCTTCCCGACACTGCACAAACTGCTTCCCGGGACGCTGTGGGGGCAGGGGCGGGCTAGGGTGTTTCACACCAGCCATTTGTTCCAGGGACAGCCGAGCAAAGGCTTGAAACTCCGGCCATGCCCGCCCTGCACCGAGGCGCAGGCGCTCGGGAACGGCGACGAAACTGGCATCGCCTAGCAACGAAGCCTTGAGCGCGGGCGCAAGGCGGCGAGCGGCGAGATCCATGAAGGACCATCGATTCGGCCAATTGCCAGGCTTGGATTCGACCATCCGGTCGATAGCGTGCCCTCGATCTCCGCCAGGGTGGTGAGGGCTGGTTTCCCCGATGAACCTAGCTAGTGCCTGCGACAAAACCCCCTAAAATCAGTTCTCCACTAGCAAAACGGGCCGATTGGTGAGCGCAATAAAGGCTTATTGGAGCCGGCTGAACAACTCGCAATGGGTTGCCACCAGGCAAAGATCGCAGCTCATGGGCCAGATCCTGGCCAACGGGCCGCTGCCAGCCTAATCTTGGCCTGCGTCCATTGCACACAATAACTTTGAATACAACGACATAGATGCTTTTGTCACAAGCACTAGCTACCGCAGTCCGGCAATAGGCATTTCAGTCAGGGCAAGCGCGGTTGCCGGCCAGCGCCCGCAGCACCGGCCGCTGCGCGACGGCCCGAACAGCTGCTTCGTCGATATCGATGCCGAGACCGGGGGATCGCGGCACTCGGTAGCGATGGCCGGCCAGCACGAGCGGCTCGGCCAGGAATCGATTGGCAACCGAGAGCACGGCCGGGTTGTACTCGGCCATGGACACCGTCGGCATTGCGGCGGCGAAATGGAGCGCGGCGGCGATCTGCGGCCCCAGCGCAATGCTGATGTGCGGGGCGAGCTGCACTTCCGGGTGCCGGGCGGCAACCTGACGGGCTATCGCGACCGCCTCCGTGATCCCGCAACGGCCAAGGTCGGGCTGGAGCCAGCCCACGCAGCCTTGAGCCAGGAACGGCTCCAGTTCGTAGCGCGATCGATAGCTCTCCCCCAAGGCAATCGGCGTCTTGATCTCTGCCGCCAACCGGGTATGGGCCGAGAGCAGCTCCGGCGGAAAGGGGCACTCGAGCCACAATGCCCCGGCCGCGTCGAGAGCCCGGCCGAACTCCGTGGCGGCGGCAGGATCCAGGTGCCACAGCGCGTCGACTGCGATGCGCGCTGCGGGGCCGAAGCGCGCCCGTAGCGCAGTCGCGAGCTGGATCAGTTCCCCGGGGCTGCGATCGAGGAAGAGCTTGAACGTCCGGAAGCCGCTCTCCCAGGCGGCCTCTGCCTGTGCGATGCGAGCGCCGGGCGTTTCTCCGCCGAGACCCGAAAGGTAGGCCGGGACGCTGTCATCCGGCGAGCCGCCTTCCAGCAGATCGCACACTGGCCGCCCTGCGGCCCGGCCAACCAAGTCCCACAAGGCGATGTCCACCCTGGCGATCGCATCCAGCATGAAGCCGCCGGTCTGGCCGCGCACGCGCATTGCGGCGTACATGCGCTTCCGCAACGTCCCCACTCCCCGTGCAGACAGCTCGAAAGGCCGGCCCTCGATGACTGGCCGCAGGATCTGCTCGGTGATCAGGCAGGCCACATCCGGCGCCAGGGGCGCTTGCGCCTCGCCCCAGCCAACAAGCCCGGACTCGGCTGTCAGCTTCACCAAGGCGGACTCGAAGTTGACCGAGTAGAGCGTGTCGTACGTAGCGGACCAACGGTAGTCGAAGCGCCCCGCTTGGAGCGCGGTCGACGAGCCAGCCGTGCCTGAGACCGCCGCCGTGTCGCGCGCCAGCCGGACGGAAAACGCCTCGATGGACGCGATGCGATCCACCGGCACGGGGTTCAGTCCAGCCGGGCAAGCGATCGCAGATGCCCGAGCTCGCTCAGGCCGGCTGCGTCGAGGCAACGGCCGGGGTGCCGCACGAAGGCGGAGCGGATGACGCCCTGGGCTACAAGGCTGTGCTTGATGGCTGATACGCCCAATCCCGGCTGGAGCTCGTAGCGCACGAGCGGCAGAACCCGCAGGAACGCGTCCCATGCGGATGCCGCATCGCCGTCCCGCAATGCGTTCCAGATCGCTACGTATATCGCTGCCATGTCACTCGCGGGCATGACCCCCTGTGCGCCGCGCTGGCATTCCTCGATCATGAACTGCCCGTTGAGTCCGCCGAACAATCCGAGCGCGCCTGCGGCATGCTCCGCCGTACAGCTGATCTTGGGCGCGGTGGGGGGCGCCTCGACCTTGGCGTACTCGACATGCTCGTTTTCCCGCGCGAGCCTCGCAAGCAGCGCGGAAGGCATGGGCACCTGGGAAAGCAGAGGGGCGTCCTGCACCATGATCGGAATACTCACCGCCTCGCTCAGGGCGGAAAAGAAGAAGCGCAGGCCGTCTGTGTCCGGCTTGACGTAGAAGGGCGGCAGCACCATCAAGCCCCGCGCTCCCTGCCCTTCCGCTTGCTGGCAAGCCTGCACGGCTGCCGCCGTGCCGGTCGCTCCGACACCGACGATCACGGGGACGCGCTCGTCCACGCGGCGCACGATGCCGTCCAGCAGCGCGCGCTTCTCTTCCGGCAGCAGGGCGTAGCCTTCGCCGGCGTTGCCAAACGCGCCCAAGCCATGCACGCCTTGCTCCAACAGGTGGTCCACCAAGCGAAGCTGGCTGGCCATGTCGAACTGGCCATCCTCCCCAAAGGGCGTGGCCAGCATCGGGAATACGCCTTGGAACGCGGCCGGCATGGGAAATAAGCTAACAGGGGCGCACTGCTTCGCCGGAGCGCGAGCGCACTGCACGGATGTCCGAGATCAGAGCATTCTTCGCCCTTTCGACATGGATGGCCAGCACCGCCGCGAGGGACGACGCATCGCGCCGTGCCAGCGCCCGCACCATCTCGCCGTGCTCGCGCTGGGCCAAGGGAACTCTCTCCGCCCAGTCGTGGTTCGAAGCATGGATGCCGGCGATCTTGAGGTGGGCGTTCAACTGCTCGTACATCTCGTACAGCCGCTCGTTGCCGGCCAGCCGCACGAGGAACAGGTGGAATTGCCAATTCAGGCGGTCATGGTCCTGCATGCCGGCATTGCCCGCTGCGGCGCATTCGTCCATGCGCTCGACTGTTGCCTCGAGGTAGCTGATGTCCCTGCCTGTCACATGCAGCACGGCCGTTTCGGCCGCCAGGCCGTCAAGCGCCCGCCGCAGGTCGAACGCGTCCGCGACATCGCGCTCCTCGGGTTGCGCCACGAATGTCCCGCTGCGCGGCCGCACCTCGATCAAGCCGTCCTCAGCGAGGCGGTCGATGGCTTGCCGCACCGGCATCTGGCTCACGTCCATCTCGCTTGCAAGATCTGCAATGGAAATGCGCTCGCCCGGCCGGAAGCGATCATTGACGATCGCCTTGAACACCTCATCATAGACATGGTCGGAGATTCTCTGGCGCGGCGCGGGCCGCAACCCGTTCGCGGGCGTGCCGTTCTTCGCAGCGGGCTCTGCCCGTCGTCGCGGAGCGTTCATGCGGGAGCCTTCCCAACGATCCCGCGCGGCGTGAGGGCGTGCAGCACCGCGAGCGCAGCCGGATGCATGAATCCCATCAGGAAAAGATCGTGCCGTAGGAGTAGTTCTCCACCACGAAACCGGTGATGCCCGTGAAGATCACGCCCCCTAGGGAACTGCCGAGGCCGACGATCCCGGCGGCCGAACCGACGACCGCGGTGGGGTAGATGTCATTGGTCATGGTCATCAGGTTGGTCTTCCAAGCCATATGTGCGAACGTGACAATGCAAATCGCCGCGACCGCTACGGCTGCCGAATCGCTGGCGGGTACAGCCAAGCTCAGCGGCATGACCGCGGCGGCCGGCAGCATGACCCACTTGCGGGCCCCGACCGGCGGCACCCCGCGACTGACCAGCCTCCCGGACAGCCAGCCGCCGGCGAGCGCCCCTAGGTCGGCCGTCAGGAAAGGCACCCACGCGGTAAGGCCGAGCGCTACGATCCCGAAACCGCGCTCGTCGCTGAGATACTTCGGCAACCAGAACAGATAGAACCACCATACGGGATCTGCCAGCATCCGCGCCACGAACAGCGCCCACGTCTGGCGGAGGCCGAACAGGGTGATCCAGCGAATCCGGGACCGGGCGCGCGCCGGGCCGGCAGACGCGAGCAGCGACCGCTCCGCCGGCGTGATCCGCCGGTGCCCCGCCGGATCCCAGTACCAACGGAGCCAAACCACCAGCCAGAGGAATCCGGCCAGCCCGGTGGCCAAGAACGCGGAGCGCCATCCCCACAGAGTGAACATCCCCACGATCAGGGGAGGGGCCAAAATCGCCCCGGTCGACGCCGCGGCGTTGACCAGTCCGTTCGCAAAGCCTCGCTCGCGGGGCGGGAACCACTCCGAAATGGCCTTCTCGGCCGCCAGGAAATTGCCAGACTCGCCCATGCCCAGCAGCGCGCGGCAAAGGCCCAGCCCGAGGGCGCTGCGGGTCAGCGCGTGCGCGGCGTTCGCCAGCGACCACCAAACCATCGAGGCCGCGAGCGCCAGCCGCGTGCCCCAGCTGTCAATGATCCGCCCCCAGACCATGTACATGGCTGCGTAGCAGACCAGGAACGACTGCACGACTCGCGAGTATTCGATGTCCGACAGGCCGAGATCCGCAGTGATCTCCGATGCCAGCACTGACAGTGTCTGGCGGTCGAGGTAGTTGATCACGGTCGCGGCGAACAACAGGGCCGCGATGCGCCAGCGGATGTTCGGGAGGGGGCGCGCCGCCATCAGGGAAGGTCCTGCACGCAGCGAAACCCGAGGTTGGGAGTGCGCTGGTTGGGCCTCACCCAGTTGCGGAAGAACACGGTGATCCGATTGGGGCCGTTGGGCCATGCACCGCCGCGGACGATGCGGTACATGCCGTCGCTGGGCCCTTGGGGATTGGCGGCTGGGCTCGATTCGTAGTACGTCCGCCCGAACCAATCCTGGCACCATTCGGCGACGTTCCCGGCCATGTCGTGCAGCCCGAACGCGTTCGCCGGGTGCTGCCCGACCGGGCCGGGACCGAGCGGGGTAGCATAGCGCGCCTTGCCGCGGTCCGGCTTGCCGTTGCCCCAGGGATAGCGGGCCCCTTCCAGGCCGCCGCGCGCGGCCCGCTCCCATTCCGCTTCGGTCGGCAGGCGCTTGCCCTGCCAAGCGCAGAAGGCCCGGGCGTCTTCCCAGTCGACATTGTAGGCCGGCACGTCGGCCAGCGCCTCGGGCATCTTCCCGCCCGGCCAGTGGTGCGGCGCTTGCCGGCCCGCCGCAGCCGCGAACTCTGCATACGCGCGATGCGTGACCTCGGTGGCATCCATCCAGAAAGCGTCCAAATGCACCCGGTGGGCCGGGCGGTCGTCCAAGAGGATGCGCGGACGCATCCCCAATTCGTCGTCCCGGGTCAGTTCGCCGCGGCCCATGCTGAACTCGCCGGCCGGTATCTCGACCATGCCTTGCGGGGGGGCGCCCGGGCCGGGGGCCGGCTGTGCGACAGCGCCGCCAACCGCCAGCGCGGCAATCGAGATCGCGGCGCACCGGCCCGCAGTCATCAAACGAAGAGTTCCTCGATCTCGTCCGGCACGCAAGGCTCGGTCGCTCCGAGTTGGTCGACGTAGCGGTAGACGCGCTTGGACGGGGTGTTCGTGATCTCCTTGAGCCAGTCGATGCCCAGCGCCGAATACACCGAGGCGACGATGTTCTCGGTCTTGGGCTGCATGCCGTATTTCCAGCCGTTCTCCACGGCGCGCTCGCCCGCCGCGTCGGTGCGCCCGATCAACCGGCCGCCGCGCACCCCGCCGCCGGCAAACAGGCCGATGTAGACCTGGTTGTAGTGGTGCCGTCCGGCGACAGGGTTCAAGGCGCCCGGCACGCGGCCGAATTCGGTCGGCACGGCGACGATCGTCTCGTCCAGCAGGGTCTTGGCCGGATCGTGCGGGGAAGGCATCGCCTCCAGATCCCGCAGCAGGCTTGCCAGCGCCCGGTCCAAGTCATTGCAATGCTTGTAGTGGTTCGACGACGCGCTGTGGTCCCAGATGCGCTTGTGGTGGTCCCAGCCGGGGTGCTTGACATGGACATAGCGCGTGCCGGCATTGGCTGACAGCAGGTTGCGCGCCAGCAGGCAGCCCCGGCCGACGCTGCTGTCGCCGTAGCGCGCCCGGTCTGCCGGGGCCAGGGCGAGGGCCTGCGGCCAGCGCGAGTCGCCCAGCACGTGGTAGGCCTCCTCTTGGAACGACCGGAACGCGCTCAGCGCAGGGCCGCGGCTGCCGAAGGAGTCCCGGACCGCCCGCTCGAGGTCGGCGAGCAAGCGGAAGCGCTCCTCCAGCAGGGCCAGCGCCTCTCCTGTCGCCGTAACGCCGGCCGCCCCGTTGCCGGCGTTGATGTCCAGCCCGGAGAAGCGCGGGTGGAAGAATCCGCTCGGCAGCGCGGTGTTGCCGAGGTTGCAGCTGACGAACGTCGGAAATGTATCGCTCTCGCGCCGCTGCGATTCCAGTTCGGACGCGACTACCGTGCCGACCGGAGGGATTTCCGTGACTTGGGCCGGGTTGAGAGGGCGTCCGGCACGGGTGTAGTACTCGCCGCGGAAGTGGACCACTTCGTGGCTCTTGAAGGTGCGCACGACCGACACCCGGTCCATCATCCCCGACAATTCCGGGAATAGCCGGTAAGGCAAGTAGAAACCCTTGCGCACCTCGCGCACGTCGAAATCGGCCTGCGTGCCGGCGTCTTCCTTGAAGTCGAATGTGTCGACATGGCTGATGGCCCCGGCAGCCTCGACGATCACCGCGTAGCGAGCGGTGCCGCGCGGATTGGTGCGCCCCCCGGCGCGGGCGCGCTGCGGCCAGAGGCCCTCGCCGAGCACGCCGCCCAGCAGGCTGCCCGCGCCGAGCCGCAGTGTGTCGCGCCGTGTCGGCGCCAAGTCTCGCACTGTACGCATGTCTCAATCTCCGTGTCGTTCGGCCGGCCTAATAGTTGAACAGGAACTCGGGCTTGTTCAGCAGCGCCCACTGCAGGTTTTCCAAGCCCTGGGCGGCATCATCCCGCAGCGCGGCCAGCGCGACTTCCAACTCGCCGTCGGCCGGCTTGCGCGAGAGCGTCGCCAGGTACAGCTTCTCCGCCAAGCCCCGGCGCAGGGCGGCATCCAGCTGGGAGCGCTGCGGGCCGCTGCCTGTCGCCGCGCGCCAGCTGGCGGCTGCCACGACCTTGTCGCCCGCCAGGCCGGCGAGCAGTTCGGACACCCTGCCGTTGCCGTCGGCCTGGACGCGGTCGAGCACGATCTGCGAGTTCATCATCAGCATCGCCTGCAGGGAGGAGGCCGGGGGGCGCGCCGGGAACTCGTCCCGGCTCTGCTGGCCGAATGCCCGCATGAACTCGGCGACCTCCGAGCTGACGTAGCTGGGGTCGATGAGCTGGCGGGCCAGCGCGGCCCGGTCTTCGTCGCCCTTGCCGTAGTCGCCAGGCACGGCTGTTGCCGTCACCAGCGAATCGTGCAGCTGTACCGGGCTGAGCATCTTGACGTAGCGTCGCGCGAAGTAGCGGCCGTAGGCCGGCTTCCATTCCCCGTCGAACCGCGACGACAGCTGGTAGGCGCTCGACCGCGCGATGGTGCGCAGCAGGTGCTTGAGGCTGAAATCGCTCTGCCGGAAGTCCTCGGCGAGTTCGTCCAGCAGGTAGGGATGGCTCGGCTGCACGTCCCAGCCGTCGGGAATATCGGCAGAGGGGTAGTAACGGTCGAGGTCGAAGCCGTCCAGCGGCTCGACGATGCCGACGCCCATCATCTCCGCCCAGATGCGGTTCACCGTGGCGCGCGCGAACTGAATGTGGCCCGTCAGCAGGCGCGCCAGCTCGTCCCGCGGCAGGGCTCCCGGGCGCGCCGCCTCGCCGCTGAGGACGAACTTGGGCTGGCTCGAGCCGCCGGTGCGCGGCACGCGCACGATGCTCTCGCTCAGCGTCGGGTAGCCCGGCTCAATGTCGTCCACCGTGTACTCGGTGTTCGCCTGGATGCCGTTCTCCCAGTTCATGATCATGCGCGTCTTGCCGAAGAAAGCCGCCTGCCGGAAGAAGTCCTCGCGGGTCAGGCCGGCCAGGTAGAGGTTGACTTGCTCGAGATGATTAGCGCCGTCGTGGCAGGAAACGCAGCCTAGGTTGAGGCCCAGCAGCGTCTTGCCGTAGGTGATCGTGAACTCGTCGATCGAGTCGGCGCGGTTGACTATGTCGTGCGCATCGGGCTCTTCGGGGTCGTCCTTGGCCTTGACGAAATCCCGCGCGAAATACAGCGCGCCGGGCGAGGTGTGGCTGCTCTTGCCGCCTTGCGTGAGCAGGTCGCTGACGACAGCGGCGTAGGAACGGTCCAAGGACAGCCATTCGCGGACCCAGAAGCGGAATAGGTTCTTGCCGTAGCCCATGCGGTTGCCGGCCCGGAAGAGATCCTCGAAGTAATAGGCCCAGCGCTCCACGAACTCCTCGCCGTCGATCAGGCGGTCGATCAGGCGGTCGCGCTTGTCCGGCGCCCCGTCCGCCTCGAAGGCCAGGACTTCCTCCAGCGTGGGGATGCGGCCGATCAGGTCCAAGTGGACGCGG
Source organism: Bryobacterales bacterium (assembly GCA_965219605.1). Classification (GTDB taxonomy): domain Bacteria; phylum Acidobacteriota; class Terriglobia; order Bryobacterales; family UBA6623; genus VXMF01. The sequence goes on from CBDCOC010000002.1 coordinate 371,196, forward strand.
CGCAGGAACTCGCCGTCGGGCGCCAGCCCGGCGCGCGGCACGCCGGCGCGCTCGATCTTGGCGAAGATGGCCTCGTCGATGAAGTTGCGCCGCTCCACCTCGCGCGCGGCCGCGGCCGACGGGCGCAGCGCAGCGGCCCGGGCCGTCACTGACTCGGCGACCTGCGAGGCCTGCGGCACAGGCCGCTCGAACTCCCGGTGGGCTTGCGCGGCGCGCGCCGCCGCCTCGGGCGAGAGTTCGGGGCCGCTCGCGGGCGCCGCCCCGAGCGAGGCCGCTAGCGCCAGGCACACGGCCGGCCCGGCCAGGCGCGGCTTGGGTCTGTCTTGTCGGATCGTCATTGCAATCTGCCCGCCATGCACTCCCAACCGCTGCTCCCCGGCTAGAAGATGACCTTCAGGCCGAACTGCACGACGCGTGCGTCGCGCGCACTTGTAATCGTGCCAAATGTGGCCGACTGGTTCAAGCCGTCCGCGCCGGCCCGGAACTGCGTGTTCGGGGCGTTGCTGCGCCCGCCCAGGTTGACGCGGTTGAGAAAATTGAAAGACTCGGCGCGGAACTGGACGTTGATGCGCTCGCTCACGAACGTGTCCTTGATCAGTGACAGGTCGAAATTAACCGTGCCCGGGCCGCGCACGTCGGGCAGCGCCCGCCCGACATCGCCAAAGGTGAAGTCTGGCGGATTGACGAATTGCTCGGTGTCGAACCAGCGCTCCGCTGTCGGATTGCTGAGCTTGGCGCTCCTGCCGGTCGAGTTCGGGCGGTTGGCCTGGAAGTTGCTCGCACCGCGGATGATCAGGGGTAATCCGTCTTGGATCGTGCCGATCGAATTGATCTGCCAGCCACCGATGAGCTTGTTGATACCGGCAGCCGAGCCGCGCCCGAAGGGCAGCTCGTAGAGCACGCTCAGGACCGCCCGCTTGGCCACGTCGGTCGGATCGATCGAGCGCTGTATCTGGCGGTCGTACAAGCCGTCCTGATAGCTGTTCTCGTTGGTCTGCTCGACCGCGCCGAAGTCCACCGGCACCTGAGTCGAATCGCTGATCTTCTTGCCGCCCGTGAAGGCGAAGTGCAGCAACAGTCCATGCTTCAAGGGCCGCTTGACGTTGAATTGCAGCTGGTGCGACAGGTAGTTGCCCATGCGCGGGTTGTAGACGTAGACCGAGGTGAAATGCGGGAACTCCCTCAGGGACTGCTCATACGTGATCGTCTTGCCGCCAAGGCCGCCGGGCACGAGGCCCGCGTTGGGGTTCGGCACGCGGTCGTTGAGCGACTGCTGTAGCTCGTAGCGCCGCGCGGGCGGCAACTGGTTGAGGTTGTAGCCGTTGGCCGAGAAGTGGTTGCCCTTGTTGCCGGCATAGGTGATGTCGAAGAACCAGGCCCCGGCCTGGTGCTGGACTGATGCGTTCCATTGCTGCGTGATCGGGCTGGTCGGATCCGACTCGCGCAGGTTCACGCTCTGGCCCAGCCGTGCGCCCGGGCCCGCCGCGACGCCCGGCGTTTCGGCGAACGGGAAGGGGAAGCCATCCGAGAAGCGGAACGCCTTCTCGCCGGGAGTCGGTGTCAGATAGTTCGTGCGGGTGCGCGAGAACAGGTTGATGTCTCCGGTGAAGCGCCGGAAGAAAATCGAGGAGTAATAGACGCCGTAGCCGCCGCGAAAGACGGTCTTGCCCTGGCCCGTCATATCGTAGGCAAAGCCGATGCGCGGGCCGAAGTCGTTGTAGTCCTCCTCCATGAAGGTCCGCGGCTGGCCGTCGACGCCCGCGAACACAGTGCAGCCGCGCAACCCCGAGGCGGTCTCGGTGCAGTCGGGGTCGAAGTTGATCTGTCCGTTGTGGCGCTCGTAGGGCTTCTGCTGGAAATCCCAGCGCAGGCCCAAGTTGAGTGTCAGCCGGGGGCGGATCTTCCAGTCGTCCTGCACGAAGGCGGCCCAGTTGAAGGCGTGCCACGAGTTGCCGAGGATGCGGTCGATGCCGGCCGAGGCCACGTCGCCGGTGAGGAACTGCGCCAGGTCGAAGCCGGTGCCGGCCGGGGCCTGCGGGTTGCGGGTCAGCCCGCCGAAGCGGAAGAAGCCGGACAGGGCGCCGCCCTGCCGGTTGCCGCCGTAAAGGTCGCGGGCGTTCAGGCCGAATTTCATGGTGTGGTTGCCCGCGATCTTGGTGACCATGTTCTGGATGTCCCAGTTCAGGGAGCTGCGCTTGCCGAGGGCCCCGCCGCCGATGGTCGGGTACGGGCTGACGGAGATCTGCGGCACTTGGTCGCCCGGGATGCTGTCGGGCAGGCCGATCTTCTGCGCGTAGCCCTGGTAATTGCCGACGGTTTCGAACAGGAACAGCTGGCGGCTCGTGCCCACGCGCAGGTTGTTGATCAGCGTGGGCGAGAACGTGTGCGTGTCGGAAAACGCGAAATTGCGGTTGGTCTGGTCGTCGAAGCGGTTACGGCCGACGTTGGGGTCGGTGAAGACATCGTTGGACCAAGGCTGGTGGCGGGCCGAGGTGTAGCGCCCGAAGAATGCGTTCCGGGCGCCGAAGCGGTGGTCGATCTTCAGGTTCCACTGCGACCAGTTGACCCTGCGGACCTGCGAGTCTTGGAAGTTCTGGCTGAAGGTGAACTCGTTCACGGGCGTCTTGTTCGGGGCCGGGTACCACGGCAGGACGCTGCGCGCGGACGGATCGAACCTCGACTGCGGGACGATGTTGCCGGGATACGGGTCGCGGACCAAGCCGTCGGGGTTGGGCCGCGTGGTGTCCGGATCGAACAGCGGGATGATGTCGCCGCGGGCTGTGCGGAGGTTGCTGAAGTTGCCGTCCAAGAAGTCGGGAACCGGCACCGTGCGGATGCGCGGGTTGCTCCGCGAGAGGCGGTACTCCTCCCAGTTGAAGAATCCGAACGTGCGGTTCTTGAGCAGCGGGCCGCCGACCGACGCGCCGTACTGGTTGTAGCGCAGCGGCAGCCGTGTTGTCGCGAATGCGTTGCGCGCGTCCATCTTGTCGTTGCGCAGGAACTCGTAGGCCGTGCCGTGGATCTGGTTCGTGCCTGAGCGCGTCACGAGATTGACAGCGCCGCCGGCGGTATAGCCGAATTCGCTCGACATAGTGCCGCTCTGCACCTTGAACTCCTGCACGGAGTCGACGGCGATCGGCACGCCGACCTCGCCAACGTAGCTCAGGATGTTGTTGTTGCCGTCCAGCATCTGCGCGTTCATCGAGTTGGGGCTGCCATTGATGGAGATCGACGAGAGTTGGATGCCCCTGTCGCCGAACCCGGAATTGGTGGGGCCGGCGTTCGAGACCACGCCCGCCGTGAGCATGGTCAGGGCCAGCGCCCCGCGGCCGTTGATCGGAAGGTCGGTGACGCGCTTGCGCTCGATGACCTCGCCCAGCGTCGCGCCCCGGGTGTCGATCAGGGGGGCCGCGCCGGCCACTTCCACGACTTCGGTCACCTGGCCGATCTCCAGGGACACGTTGACCTCGGCGTTCTGGCCGACCTGCAGTCTCAGGCCGGAACGCACGGTGCGCCGGAAACCGTCGGATTCGACGGCGATTTGGTAGGCCCCCACTGCCATGCCCGGCGCGACATACAGCCCGTTCTCATTGGCAGATGTGCGAAATAGCGCATTGGTCTCGGTGTTGAGCACCTCGACTTGAGCCCCGGGGATCACAGCACCCTGCTGATCGGTCACAGTCCCGGAAATCGTGCCGGTGCTCTGCTGGGCCAGCGCCACCGGCGCCAAGCACAGCAGGAGCAAGGACAAGCTGAACCTTTGAGCGCGCATTGCCATCCCCCTTGTTGCAATCTGTTATAACAGGTCGGTCGCATGATACGACCATGCGGCGCCCCTGTCAAGGGGGCGCGCGGAATAATCTGGCGCCTTGGCCGGCCTGCGGGCAATGCGGCCCTGTCGGGCGGGAGTCCACGGCCCGCGTTGACACCTGCGCGGGGAGCGTCTCGGCCGCCAGGATATTGCTTCCGGCTTCGATGTCGTGGATCCAGCGTCAGTGCCCGAACGCAAGTCTGGGTGCGCGGCAACCAGTCCCCCCGCAGGGGCGCGACCACTGCGCCGAAGACTGGCACCAAGCTTTCTGCCGCGGCCTTGCCTTCATTGCCCCCGATTCGCGGCGGCTTGTGAAGCGTCCCATGGCTGTGGCGTGCTAAGCCAGCCGGGACTGGGGCGCGCGGGCATTTTGGAGAACCTGCCAGCCCTGCCGCAGGACCTTATACGGCAGGCACCGCTCGCAACCCGCCCGCGTTCGGCGGGCATGGCGCTTGACAAGGATTTAAGCTGCCTGTATTCTAAATTTAGGCTTGCCTAAATATGGTTAGCGAGGCTATTGACAACTGCCTGAAGGCGATCTTCCAGCTGGCTGGCGACCAAGAACGGGCGACGACTGCCCGCCTCGCCGAGCAGCTCGCGATTTCGCCCGCCTCCGTCACGGGCATGCTCAAGAAGCTCTCCGAGGCGGATCCGCCTTGGATCGAGTACCAGAAACACCACGGCGCGCGCCTGACCGGCCGCGGGCGGGCGAGAGCATTGGAGGTCATCCGGCATCACCGGCTGATCGAATTGTTCCTCTACCGGTTCTTGGACTACAGCTGGGACGAAGTCCACTTGGAGGCCGAGAAACTCGAGCACGCGATTTCGGAAACGTTCGAAGAGCGGATCGCGCGCGCGCTGGGGGATCCCGAGTTCGACCCGCACGGGCATCCCATCCCCCGCCGCGACGGAACACTGCCCGACCGCACGGATTCCAGTCTCGTCGACATGGAGCCCGGCACGGACGCCGAGGTGTCGCGGGTGTCCGACCACGACCCTGCCATGCTCCAATACCTGTCGAGTATCGGTGTCCGGCCTGGCATCCGGGTCCGGTTGCTGGAACGCAGGCCGTTTGACGGCCCGCTCATGCTGCGGGTCGGGGACGACCAGTCCGTGCATGCGTTCGGAACGCGCTTGGCCGGCTCGATCCGGATCCGCGACATCCGGAGAGCGACGGTATGAATGCGCTTGCCGCCTGCCTTGCGGCCGCACTGCTTTCGGCGCTTGTCGCAGCCCCGCGATTCGGACTCGTCGCCAAGTGGAAGCGGCACAGCGCTTTCCGAGCGAAGTCGCGGCGCGAGGACGCCCTGAAGCACATCTTGACCTGGCAGCACAGCCCGAAACCGGCCACGCTTGAATCGCTGGGAAGTGCCATGGGGGCTCGGCCCGCAGCCGTGCTGAACGTGACCGCGCAGCTACAAGCAGAGGGCTTGGCCGAGAGCGGCGCGGGCGGGATCGCTCTCACGCCGCGCGGCGAACGGCAGGCCCTGCATGTGGTGCGCGCGCACAGGCTGTGGGAGCGCCATCTGTCCGACGACGCGAACATGCCGCTGGAAAAGCTGCACCAAGCCGCCGAGCGGGCCGAGCACAGCCTGAGCCGCGAGCAGGTAGCAGAGCTAGATGCCCACCTCGGCCACCCGCAGCACGATCCGCACGGGGATCCCATCCCGCGCTCGGACGGCACGATCAGCGCGGTCAGCGCAGTCAGCCTGAGCGAATGGCCGGTCGCCAAGTCGGCACTGATCACCCACTTGGAAGACGAGCCCCCCGCGGTCTTCCGGCAGATACTAGAGGCCGAACTGCGACCGCAGCAGGTCATTCGGGTCGTTGCATCCAGCCGGGACCATTTGGTGATCGAGACGGATCGCAGCAGGTGCCGCATCGAACGCTCGGTCGCGGCCAACATACACGTGCGCGAGGCCCAGCCGGAAAACTCGCCGCAGACGGGCACGGCACGGCTCGCAGACTTGCCCATGCACGCCACTGGAGAGGTGCAAGGCATAAGCCCCGACTGCCAGGGACTGTCGCGCCGCCGGCTGCTGGATCTAGGGATTACCCCGGGCACATGCGTCGAGGTGGCGCTGGGCAATACATTCGGCGATCCGCGGGCGTTCCGCATTCGCGGTGCCACAATCGCCCTGCGGCGCCAGCAGGCGGAGCAGATCTGGATCCGGCGCCCCGCCAAGCCGCGCCAAGCCGAGGCCAAGCAATGAGCGCCGCGGGCTGCAACGGTTGCCCGGCCCACCTGCAGATGGCCAAGATGGGCATTGACACCGCCGACTGCGACCACGTAGTGGCATTGGCCGGCAACCCAAATACCGGAAAATCCTCCGTGTTCAACGCCTTGACCGGCCTGCGCCAGCATGTGGGCAACTGGACCGGCAAGACGGTCACACGCGCCGACGGGGCGTTCGGCTACGGCGGCAAGCGCTACAAACTGGTCGACCTGCCCGGAACCTACTCGCTCTTGTCGGCATCTCAGGACGAGGAGATCAGCCGCAACTTCCTGCTCTTCGGCCAGCCGGACTGCACGGTCGTGGTGGTCGACGCCACAGCCCTCGAAAGAAATTTGAACCTAGTGCTTCAAGTGCTGGAAATCACTGACCGTGCAGTCGTTTGCGTCAATCTGATGGACGAGGCCCAGCGCAAGGGCATCGCGGTTGACACGCGCAGCCTCGCACGAGACCTAGGAGTGCCGGCGGTGCCAACAGTCGCTCGCTCCAAGCAGGGGCTGGCCGAACTCGCGGCGTGCGTGGCAAGCGTAGCCTGCGGCGAGACCGCGACATCCCCGTTGCGTATCGAACCTCCGGAGGCAGTCCGGGAGGCCATCCGCGGCTTAGTGCCCATGATCGAGAGAATAGCCCCCGGCCTGCCGAGCGCGCGTTGGGTCGCGTTGCGCCTGCTGGACGGAGACCACAAGGTGAGAGAGGCGCTGCTGAACGGCGAGATCAACGGCTTGGCAGACCGGCAGCGGCGCCCGGCACCGGCCAGGGCAAGCAGGATCAAGGCGATTGCGGGGGCGCAATGAGCCCGGCACGAGTCACGCCCCAAGCGGTGTTGGACCGCAGCGACGATCTGCGCCGGGGCCTGGACGGCAGCTTCCGCGATCACATGGTTGCCAGCCTGTACGAGCGGGCGGGCGAGCTCGCGGCGCGGTCGGTCCGCGAACAGGGAGCGGGCAAGTGGGACTTCGACCAGCGGATCGATCGCGTCGTCACCTCGCCGTGGCTCGGATTGCCGGTGATGACGCTGCTGCTCGCGGCGGTTTTCTGGGTCACGGTCCTCGGCGCCAACGTACCCTCGCAGCTGCTGGCCGGCGCGTTCTTCGCGGTCGAGGGGGCAGCTGCCAGTTGGTTCGAAAGCATGGGATCGCCTTGGTGGCTGACGGGGCTGTTGTGGCACGGCGTGTTCCGCGGGCTGGCATGGGTGGTGAGCGTCATGCTGCCCCCTATGGCCATCTTCTTCCCCGTTTTCACAATCCTAGAGGACCTAGGCTACCTGCCGCGCGTAGCCTTCAACCTCGACTGGCTGTTCCGCAAGGCAGGCGCGCACGGCAAGCAAGCCCTGACCATGGCAATGGGCTTCGGATGCAACGCCGCAGGCGTCACCGCGACCCGCATCATCGACTCCCCGCGCGAGCGCCTGCTGGCCATCCTGACGAACAATTTCGTGCCATGCAACGGGCGCTTCCCGACGCTCATCATGCTGGCGGTCATTTTCGTCGCAGCTGCCTTCCGCCCGTCCGTGGCCGCGCTCGCGGGGGCCGGGGCCGTAGTCGCCATCGTGCTGCTGGGGGTGTGCTTCACCCTAGCCGTGTCATGGGCCCTCTCGCGCAGCCTGCTGTCTGGAGAGTCCTCGGCCTTCACGCTTGAGATGCCTCCCTACCGGCGCCCCAGCGTCTTACGGATCCTGTACACATCGTTGATCGACCGGACCATTTTCGTGCTCGGCCGGGCGATGCTGACAGCCGCGCCCGCCGGGGCGCTGATCTGGATTCTGGCCAACATCCGGGCCGGCCAGGCCAGCCTGGCCGAGCATGCGGTCGCGGCGCTGCAGCCGCTGGGAGCGGCAATCGGCCTGGACGGCGTGATCTTGCTGGCCTACGTGGTCGCGATCCCGGCGAATGAGATCGTGGTACCCACGATGCTGATGTGCTACCTGGGGGGCAGTATGATGATGGACATTGCCACGTATGACCAAATTCGCCAAGTGCTGGTCGACCAGCACGGGTGGACACTGCTCACTGCGGTCAACCTCATGCTGTTTTCCCTGCTGCACAACCCGTGCGCGACAACGATCCTGACCATTTGGAAGGAGACGCGGAGCGCTCGCTGGACAGCACTCGGAGCTTTGATGCCGCTCGGTCTCGCGTTCTTGGTCTGCCTCGCAACCGCCCAGGCAGCCCGCCTGTTTTCCTGATGCCCGCCGCCCCGAGCTGCGCGGTGTCCGCAGATGCCGAGTTAGGCCGCTGGGAGCGGCTGCCGAGGCTGCGCCAGATGCTCGCCCAGGTGCGCGCGAATAACGCGTTCTGGCGGGAGCGGCTCGGCGGCTGCGCCGCGCCGCGCAGCCTGGAGGAGTTTCGGCAGTTGCCGCTAACCTCGAACGGCGACCTGTCCGCGGACCAAATCCGGAACCCTCCGTTCGGCTCGAATCTGTCGGAACCGCTGGAGAACTATTCCAGATATCACCAGACCTCGGGCACGACCGGCAAGCCCCTGCGTGTCTTGGACACGCCGCAAAGCTGGGACTGGTTCTGCGATTGCTGGGGCAGCGTGCTGGACAGGTGCGGCCTGCAGGTCGACGACCGGGCCTTCTTCGCCTTCTCGTTCGCGCCGTTCATCGGATTCTGGTCCGCGCACGATGCAACCGTCCGGCGGGGCCTGATGTCCGTCTCCGGCGGCGGGGCAAGCACGGCGCGCCGCCTGCAGCTGCTGCAGGACTTGGGCTGCACCGTGCTGTTTGCAACGCCGACCTACGCGCTGCACATGGCAGGGATCGCGGAGGAGCACGGCCTGAACACCGCGCAGACCACGGTACGCAGGGTGATCCTAGCCGGCGAGCCAGGCGGCAGCATCGCGACCACAAGGCGCCGCATCGAGGAAGCTTGGAACGCGCATGTATTCGACCATGCTGGCGCTAGCGAAGTCGGGGCGTTCGGCCTGCCCTGCCCCCGAGGCCGGGGCGTGTTCATCAACGAGCGGGAATTCATCGCCGAAGTGCTGGCGGTCAAGGGCACAGCGGCGGTCGCGGATGGCGAAACGGGTGAGTTGGTGATCACCAACCTCGGGCGGGCATGCTGCCCCGTGATCCGCTACCGCACGGGAGATCTGGTGCGTCCGCGGCGATTGCCGGAGGGCCTGCTGCTCGAGGGCGGGATTCTGGGCCGCGCCGACCAAATGATGCTGATCCGGGGCGTCAACCTGCACCCGTCGGCCATCGAGGAAGCCGTCCGGCGGGCCGCTGGCAAGGCGGAGTTCCGCATCACGGTGGCTCGCGAAGGCGCGATGGACGAAGCCGAGGTAGAGGCCGAGGCCTCTCCGGGGGCCTGCCGGGAAATCGCCGGAGACATCAGCAGTACCTTCGGCGTGCGCGTCAAGGTGCGCTCTGTCGAGCGAGGCAGCCTGCCGCGCTGGCAGGCCAAGGCCAAGCGCTTCCGTGACCTGCGAGGCTAATACCGGGGCCGCCCGGCGCGAACAGCGCCGCCGCCATGCGCCGCTCGCAGCCTTGCTGCGGACCGCCGCACTCGCCGCACTGGCAGGCGCGGGAGCGCTCGCAGCGCAGCCTGAGCGGCCGAACTTCGTGGTCATCGTGGCCGACGATTTGGGCGTCGGCGACCTAGGCTGCTACGGAGGAACCAAGATCAGGACGCCGGCACTGGACCGCATCGCGGCCGAGGGCGTGCGCCTAACCGAGTTCTACACCCCAGCCCCGACCTGCTCGCCGGCGCGGGCTGCATTGCTCACCGGGCGCCATCCGCTGCGCACCGGGATTACCCGTGTGTTCGTTCCGAAGGAGGTCCAAGGCTTGCCGGCGGCAGAGCTGACCTTGGCCGAGCACCTGCGAGATGCAGGCTATGTGACAGCCTGCATCGGCAAGTGGCACCTCGGCGGACGCAAGCAGTACCGCCCGCAAAATCACGGCTTCGGCGAATTTTTCGGCGTTTTGTACAGCAACAACATGATTTGGCTGGACTGGCTGCAATGGCCGCGCTTCGAGCTCTTCGACGGACGCCGGGTGGTCGAGTCGCCAACGGACGCCAGCTACCTGACAAGGCGTTACACCCAGCGGGCGCTCGAGTTCGTCGAAGCCAGCGCCGGGCAGCCCTTCCTGCTCTATCTGGCCCACACCATGCCCCATGTGCCGCTGGCGGCTTCCAAGCAGTTCGCCGGCCGCTCCGGGCGCGGGCTGTACGCGGACGTAGTGGAGGAGTTGGACGCCAGCGTCGGCCAGTTGCTGGCCAAGCTCGCGGAGCTGGGATTGGACGGCGACACGTACGTGTTCTTCACAAGCGACAACGGCCCTTGGCCGGGCAGCGCATCTACGCCCGGCGGTTCGACCGGCGGGCTGCGCGGGGCCAAGGGGTCAACCTGGGAGGGCGGCTTGCGGATCCCCTTGCTGGCGCGGGCCCCGGGCCGCTTGCCGGCCGGCACGGCGCGGGCTGGAGCGGCCACCTTGATGGATGTCTTTCCGACGGTCAGCGCATTGGCGGGCCTGGAATTGCCCGGCGACCGGGTCTTCGACGGCCGGGACATCAGCGCCTTGTTGCGAGGCGTGGGCGCAGCACCGCAAAGGGACATCTATTTCAGCAATCGCAAGCGGATAAACGCTGTCCGATCTGGCACTTGGAAGCTGCACCTGCGCGAGCGGCCCCTAGGCAAGCAGGGCCGGCCCAAAGCCTCGCGCAAGCTGGATCCACCGCTGCTGTACCGTCTCGACACGGATCCGGCGGAAAGCCGGGACATCGCTCAGGCGCATGCCGACACGGTCGTTCGGATGCGGGCGAGCGCGGAGCGCTATGCGGCCGGGCTTGACCCAGATCTCGAGCTGCGCCCCTTCGGGCTGGCAATCCTTCGCGGACTGCTGACGCCGTCTCCTTAGCGGCAGGCTATGGCCGAAGCCGGTGGTCGCGAGAGATGCACGCACGGAAGCTTTCGTGCTGGAAGCGTGCCCGAACGAGGAATGGCCGCCACGCACGTGGAAGAGTCCCCATTGTGTGCTTGCTGCGCTAGGATAGAGCGCGGGAGCGGGTCGTTGGGCAAGGTGGTGCTTATCACGGGAGCCTCCTCGGGCATGGGGAGGAGCGCGGCCATCATGCTGGCACGCGAGGGCCATACCGTCTACGCCGGAGCACGCAGGGCAGGCCGCATGGAAGACCTGCCGGAGCACGGCATCATCCCAGTCGAGATGGACGTATCGAAAGGTGCGGACAACGAACAGGTCATACGTAGGATCATTGATGACAAGGGACGCATTGACGTTCTGATAAACAACGCTGGTTTCGGCCTTTACGGCACGGTAGAGGACATCCCGCTTGACGACGCAAGATACCAATTCGAAGTCAATCTGTTCGGCCTTGCCCACCTCACTCAGCGCGTCCTGCCGCACATGCGAGCACAGGGCGCGGGCCGGATTATCAATACCTCCTCGATGGGGGGCCGGATCTTCACGCCCTTCGGCGCTTGGTATCACGCGACCAAGCACGCGCTGGAGGGCTGGTCGGACTGCCTGCGCATTGAGACCGCGCCCTTCAACATCAAGGTCATTCTGATCCAACCTGGCCTCGTCCAAACCGAATTCGGCCATGTGCTGGGCGGCAATCTCCAGAAATACTATGCAGGCAGCGCTTACAAAGCAGGGCTGGACCGCTTCTTGGCGGCGATGTCCGACCCTAGGGCCGCAAGCCGTGGGACCGACACCGAGGCTCTCGCCCGGGTATTCGTAGAAGCGGCAACCGCTGCCCGGCCACGGCGGCGCTACGTGAGAGGCGAGATGGCCCGCCCGCTGATGTTCATCCGCAAATGGCTCGGCGATGGGATCTACGAATCCGTTCTGCGCCGCACCTTCGGCTGATATCAACGGAACCGGCAAACTGGCGCGATGCGCCGATCTGGGCAGAGAGAGTCAGCGCAGTCTCGCAACCGAGCGCAAAGGGTCGGAGGCGTCCGAGGCAAATGCGAGACATCTAGGTTCAGGCAGCGGAACACAATGCCGGGCAACGTCAAGCACTCGCCCGATGGCACTGCACCGTACGCGTCCACTGCCGCGATCGCCGCTGGCCATTGTTTTCGAGATCCACGCGCAGGTTCCGATAAGCTGGAACCTGCCCTGGCCCGCAGGCCGGGCGGCTCTTAGCGAGTCATGATTATCCCTTGCATCGACCTCATGGACGGAAAGGTCGTCCAGCTTGTACAAGGCCGGGAAAAGGCCCTCGAGGGCGAATCGCCCGACGCGATGCTGGAGCGCTTCTCGGCGTTCCCGGTGATCCAGGTCATTGATCTGGACCAAGCGCTCGGGCACGGCTCCAACCTGCCCATCGTACGGCGCATCGCTGGCCAAGCGCGCACCTGGGTCGGCGGCGGCGTGCGGACGCTGGAGCGCGCTGAGGATCTGGTGCGGAGCGGTGCCGAGCGGGTCATCGTCGGCACCGCAGCCTTTGGCGACAACGGCCCGGACAGCGAGTTCCTCGAAGCCTTGGCCCGCAAGATCGGGCGCGAGCGTCTGACCGTCTCGTTGGATTCGATGCATGGGCGCATCGTCATCAAGGGCTGGCGCGAGTCTACGAACCTCTCCGCTGAGGAGGTCATCTCCCGCTTCGAGCCCTTCTGTAGCGCATTCCTATGCACCTATGTCGACAAGGAAGGCACCATGCAGGGCACCGACCTAGACTGGTATCGCCGGCTGCGTGCGGCCACGGATCACGAGATCACGGCCGCTGGAGGGATCGCCAGCATCTCGGAGATCCGCACGCTCGTCAGTATCGGCGTGCATGCGGCCTTGGGCATGGCGGTCTATACCGGGCATCTGGAACTCGACCAACTGGCCGATCTGCAGCTTCGCGTCCACACGCTGGCAGCCAGCTGACCCGCCGTGCGCGTTCGCAATCCGCACGGGAGTCCTGCCGGGCGGCCTCTGCCTGTGCGCCGGGCCACGTTCGGCCTGCCCGCGGCCAGCCTCCACGCACGAGCTCGGCGGGCGCGCGGCTCTCTCGCCGTGTTCCTCGGATTGTCGTAACCTGAATTGCGACGGCTGCGCCTAAATGTTTGACACGCAAACCGCGGGCTCCGATCGCAGGGACAGCCCCTGAATGCTGGTTGCACCCGAGACGATCCAGCGAGCCCAGTCGGGCGACGACGAGGCTTTCGGCGAGATCATCCAAGCCTACAGGAAGCGAATCCTAGGCACGGTTTACAGGATTATCAGCCGTGGCGACGACGTCGAGGATGTCGGGCAGGAGGTATTCGTCAGACTCTACGACTCACTCAGCCAGCTCAGGACGCCGCAGGTATTCGAGCCGTGGCTCTACCGTTTGACCGTCAACGCCTGCTACGACTACCTGCGCCGCAAGCGCAGGGAGATCGATGTCCGGATGGCGGACTTGAGCGAGGAGCAAGTGGTCGCGATCGACGCTGCGCTGAGCGGGCGAAGGGCAATTGACGACAGTGAAAAAGCGGGCGCGAAGGAGTTACTAGAGGTAGTGCTTGGCCGCGTCTCGAGCGAGGACCGGCTCTTGCTCGTGCTCAAGGAAATCGAGGGCCTGTCTCTCAAGGAGTTGAGCGGTGTGTACAAAGTCAACACCAATGTCCTCAAGGTGCGGCTCTTCCGTGCCCGCAAGCGGGCCCTGAAGGCGTACGGAAAGATCACCGAAGAAGCCCGCCGCAACTTGGCGCGACTGGAGGGAGACAGACATGAAGACCAGCCATGAAGAGCTATTGGACCGCCTGTTCGCGGTCTACCGCGAGGTGCTGGCGGCTTTCGATCCCGGCCCCTCGTTCGTTGCCGAGGTCTGGGACAAGATCAGGGCCCGGAAGGAGGAGCAGGCCGGCTGGTCCGCCGACTTGCTCGCATGGGCCCCGCGCTTGGTGCTGCTGGCAATCGCCATCGCCGCCCTGCTGATCGGCCTGCACTGGAAACATGCCAACCAGCGTGACGAGGCCGAGCTGCTCAACGCGACTTACGTGGACACCCTCGCGCTCGATTCCATGGACGAGCACGACGGCGCGGTGTGGGTGGCTGCGAGGTACGGCCAATGACGTTTCGCAAGCCCAAGGCGCGGGTGCTGTTCGCGCTAGCGTCAGTGTGCCTGGCCGGGGCGGCTCTCGGGGCAGCAGGCATCTACTCGTATACGGCCCGCGATCGCCATGCCTCGAACCTCACTCCTGCCGAGTACCGCATGCGCCTGCTCAACCATCTGGCCAAGGATCTGGATCTGAACATCGAGCAGCGCGAGCAAGTCAGTGCCATCTTGGACGAAATCGGCGAGCGCTACCAGTCTGTGCGGGAAGCGATCGAACCGGAGCTGGAGGCGATCCGCCGCCAACGCGCCGATCGCATCATGTCAGTGCTCTCCGAAGGCCAGCAGGTCAAGTACGAGAGGATTCTTGAGGAGCGCAGGCGCAGGCGCGCGCAAAGCAACGCCGACGCACTCCGCCAGTTGCGCAAGCACTGAGCGCGGCCGGTTCACATTCGCTCGAGGAACTCGCGCAGTATTTCGCGCTCGCCTGCGTGCGCCAGCTCGTCCAAGGCCGCGGCGGGAGCGAGCCAAGCCATCTTAGCCACTTCCTCCGTGGGCAGGAACGGCCCTTCCCTGGCGGAGAGCATGTCGAAGTAGACCACCAGCTTCAGGCTGGGGCCGAGCCAGTAATGCAACAATCCGCCAAAGCCCGCGATCTCAGCCTCGCAACCGGTCTCTTCCAGCACTTCGCGCACGGCCGCCTGCTCCCAGCTTTCGCCGGGGTCTAGCTTGCCTTTGGGCAGGCAGCACTCATCTGGCTGGTAGCGGTCGCGGTAGATTACCGCCAGCTCGCGGCGGCCCGCATCCCGCCAGACAATCCCACCGGCCGCCCGGATTGGCACCGCTCCCGCTGCTGCGACTGGCATGCCGGCCTCTCACCGGCCCCGGCATAGGTCGCGCCCGGTCATCTCGGCCGGCCGCGCGACACCCAAGCGCGCCAGTATCGTGGGGGAGATATCCCGCAATGAACCCTCGCCCGCCAACGGCCCGCGATAGTCGCCAGCCAAGATCAGAGGCACGGGGAACGTCGTGTGATACGTATGCGGAGCTCCGCTCCGCGGATCGACCATTAGTTCCGCATTGCCGTGATCCGCGGTGACGATCCACTGCCCGCCGCGGATCTTGAGCGCCTGCTCGATCCGGGCCAGGCAGCCGTCTACCGTCTCGCAGGCGCGCACGGCGGCTTGCATGACGCCAGTGTGGCCGACCATGTCGCCATTGGCGAAATTCACCACGATTATCTGGAAAGCTCCGCTGTCAATGCCCCGCACGACAGCATCGCAAACACCGGCAGCGCTCATCTCGGGCTGCAGGTCATACGTCGCAACCTTCGGGGAAGGCACCATCTCCCGCTCCTCGCCGGCATACGGCTGCTCGCGGCCGCCGTTGAAGAAGTACGTCACGTGGGGGTACTTCTCGGTCTCCGCCACGCGCAGGTTGCTCCAGCCCTGATCCGCGCAGACCTCGCCAAGGATGCGATCCGGGAACTGCGGTTCGAGGACCGCATCGTACGGATAGCCCCGCTCGTAGCGGGTCATTGTCACGAAAGCGAGGTCCGCGGGCAGGCCGGCGCGGCTGACGCCCTCTAGCTGCGGGTCATTGAGCGCAAGCGTGAGTTGGCGCGCTCGATCGGCCCGGAAATTGAAGAAAACGGCGCCTTGCTGGCTGCCGATCCGGGCCACCGGGGAGCCAGCGGCGTCCGTGACAATGATGGGCTTGACGAACTCGTCGGTCACACCGCCCGCATACGATGCCTCTAGCGCGGCGACTGGATCTTGGGTCCGCTCCCCCTGCCCGTCCAGCAATGCACGCATGGCCCGCTCGGTGCGTTCCCAGCGCCGGTCTCGATCCATTGCGTAGTAGCGCCCGCAGATGGTCGCGAGGCGCCCGCAGCCCAGGCGCTGCATGAACTCCAGCAATCGAGCGACATGGCCCGCACCGCTCTGGGGAGGCGTGTCGCGGCCATCGGTGAAGGCATGCACGAAGACATCCTTGGCATGCTGGCGCTTGGCGGCTTCAAGCAGGGCGTACAAGTGGCTGGCCTGCGAGTGCACACCGCCATCGCTCAGCAATCCCATCAGGTGCAATGCGCCGCCGCTGCGGGATCGCTCCCAAATCGTCGCGAGGGCCGGGTTGCAGTCGAACGAGCGGGCCTGCACCATCTCATCGATCCGCGTGATGTCCATCTGTACGATCCGCCCGGAGCCGATATTGAGGTGCCCGACTTCGCTGTTGCCCATCTGTCCCTCGGGCAGGCCGACGAAAGGCCCGTCCGTGCGGATATAAGTGTGCGGGTTGTGCGCCCATAGGCGGTCGAACGTCGGCGTGCGCGCCATCGCGACCGCGTTGTTGGCCGGGTCTGGGTTGCGGCCCCAACCGTCCATAATCGTCAGCACCAGCGGCTTGGCAAATCCCATCGCTACCCTCTGACTCGATTATGCCCCAGCGCAGGGCGGGAACTTCGCCGCGCGCAGGGCGGTCGGGGCGCGTGCGGCTTCAGCCCGCGCGGCGCAGGATGCGGTCCAAGGCGTCGGACGTGTGGTAGATCAGCGCCTCGGGATAGTGCTCGTGCGGATGGAAGTACTCGAATGTGAGGTAGCCGTCGTAGCCGATCCGCTCCAGCGCGGCAATCACTGCCGGCCAGTTCGTCGTGCCGTCGAGCAGCGTGCGGAAGGTGTGCAGGTTGAACTCTTGGGTGCGCTTGTCCCATTCCTTGAAGTGGATGTTCTTGATGCGGTCGCCCAAGATCGGGATCCAATGCTCGGGGAACTGGTACTGCATGATGTTGCCCGTATCGAAATGCACCCTCACCCGATCGCTGCCGAAGCTGTCGACGAACGCCGCGACCTCTTGCGGGCTGAACAGGAAGCCGTTGGCGAAGATGTTCTCGATGTTGATCGAGACTCCGGTTCGCTCTGCCACCGGGATCAGTTCCCGGACGGCCTGCCGGGCGTACCGCTCGCAGACGTCATTGGGCACCGGCACGGGATTTTCGAGCCACGGCGCGTAGACCGCTCCGGGCACAACCAGCAGATTGTCTGTCCCCAGCAGGGCGGCCGCTTCCGCCATGCGGCTGGCCAGTTCGACACTCTTGGCTCGCCGCCCGGGTTCCGGGTGCGTCATCGAATAAGGCCAGAACAGGAACGAGCAGACCCCGCTGATGGCAATGCCGGCCTCGTCTGCCATGCGTTTGACCGCCCGGATCTCGTCATCCGAGGATTCGGCCGAAAACTCTCCCTCGAGATTGAAGTTCGGCTCCACGGCGTCAAAGCCGGCGTCGGCCGCGATCTGGAAACATTCCTGCAGCGACCACTTGTCGGGGTAAGGGAAGGCCCACAGGTTGATCGACTTCTTCATCCCGCGCACGGGATCGCTCCGCGGAGATTCCCGGGCTGTCGGCGCAGGGGCGCCAGCCAGTCCTTGGCGCGCCAGAAAGGCCGGCCCGAACAGGCCGGAATACGCCAGAAGCTCCCGGCGGCCGGGGTTGCTGCGGTCAGAATTTCGCTTGTACATTGCACGCTCCGTCAGAACTCAAGGCTTGTCCCGCCAGAGTTCGCTATTCCTCTGCCAATCGGGCTGCCAGAGATCGCACCCTCTCAACTCGCGCACGGCCGCCCTGGAGGCAGCCGGTCTCGCTCCTGCGACGGCCAGAGGCCAGCTTGCTCCATGTTGGCCTGGATGCATCGGCAGCGCGGCCGATCCCGGGCCCCGGCAGCTTGGCCGGCGGTGCGGTCGAACCGGAGGGGCGCGCGGCGATGCGCGCAGGGAAAGAGGCGCAATCCGTGTCGCACCTGGAAGACGAGGGCGGCTTCGCAGGGAGTCGCGCATGAAGAGAGAAATTGAGCTAGGATACTACTTATGAGACGCCCTATCCTTTCCTGCACCGCACTGCTCGCCAGCTTGGCCTTCTTGCCAGCCATCGCCACGGCCGGCGAGAAGACGTTGATGCACTGTTTCGCATTCACTGAGATCGAGGCCGCCACCGATGCCGACTGGAATGCCTTCATGAAAGTCACCAGCGAACTGCCTGAGAAAATCGAAGGGCTCGAGAGAGTCTGGGTGGGCAAGCTGAAGAGGCCTCTGCGCCAGTTCGGACGCAATAAGGACGAGCCGATGCTGCGACAGTCGGGCGTGTGCATGGAGATGGCCGGCGAAGCCGCGCTCCAGGCGTATGCCAAACACCCAGCCCATGCGGAATGGAGCAAGGCGTACGAGAAGGTGCGCGTTCCTGGGACGACGACTTTCGACATTATCGGACACTAGCCGCCAACGGCTGTTCTGTGATCTTGCTCTCGGGCGCCCCGGCGCGCTCTACCGAGCAAGGCGCGGGGCTCTGCTACCGCTGCACGCTCCGCCCGCGCCAGCCCGTGCGCTGGGCTTGGGCTTCTGATACGCATGTCTGCGGCCGTGCCGATACGTCGCGGCACGGATTCCGGCCCACCCGCCAACTCGAGCGAGCCGTGGCCGAAATGCGGGAATGCCGCCCCTGCCTCGTGCTAGTTAACGGCGACTTGGCATGGGCGGACGGGCGCAGGGAAGACTACGAGCGGTTCCTCGGCATCATGCATCCGCTCGCCACGCGAGCGGCGCTCGTGCTAACGCCTGGCAACCATGACAGGCACGACACCCTGCTCGCTTGCATTGCGCAACGGGCAGGGCCGGCTCCCCAATGGGTGGCTGCCGTCGTGGAACAACCGCCGTTCCGTCTCGTCGCATTGGATTCGAGCATCGACACCGGCACAGTGGGAGGAGAAATCGGCGGCGCCCAGATCGCATGGCTCGAAGCCTTGCTTGCATCAGCCCCGGATGCCAAGACCGTGATCTTCGTCCATCACCCGGGCCAGTCCAGCAGCGAGGGCTGCGCCGATTTCCAAGACCTGGCAGACCTCGCCCAGAGGCAGCACTGCATCCAGGCAATTGTCACGGGCCACGACCACGAGTACGGCCTAGGCCGGGTCGGCGCAGTGCATCATCTCCGCCTGCCGGCCGTGGGGTTTCCCTTTCAAGGCGGGATTCCGACCGGCTGGGTCGAAGCAGCGCCTGCCAGCGCAGGCATCGATCTGCGCCTGAGGGGCGCCTTGGCGCCAAGTCTCGCACACCTGCCTTGGAGGTGAGCCAACGGCCCGCCGGCGCATGATTCTCGCGCGGACAGCTTGATTTGCGGATGCGCCAGACAATATGATGATGTGTCCGACTGGAGATCCATGATGAAATCCCGCATTTCGCCACTGCTAGCACTCTTGGTGTCCGCACCGCTTCTTTTCGCACAGGCGTCCTTGGAGATACGCAACGTCGAGATCGACTCCCAGTCTCCCGAAGGGGCGATACTAACCCAGGCAGGCATTGCCGAGGAGGCCGCCGAGAGAATCGACATCCTGGAAGGATTCCGGGCCGAATACCCCGAGAGCAGCTACTTGGGGTACGTCCTGCTACAGCTGCAAGGCCTTTACACCCAAACGGAGCGCTGGCCCGAGGCGGCGCAGATCGGCACCCTCCTGCTGGAACACGCGCCGGAAGACCTGGAGGTCCGCCACAACCAGAACCAAGCGCTGCTCAACTCCAAGCAATGGCCCGAGTTGCTGGCGAGCCTGGCCGTGACGAAGCCGCTGGCCGACAAGGAAGCGTCCGCGCCGCCGCCGGACGATCCCACCGAGGACGAGGAAATGCTCTACGAGAGTTCGGTGGATTACGCCAAAGGCGTGGTGCAGTACACCGAATGGGCGCTCAATGCCGGGATGACACAGAGCGTGCCCGCGCAGCAGGTCCAGTTCATGGACAAGCTGGTCGAACTTTACCCCGAGAGCCAGTACGCGGCCCGCATTGACGACAAGTACGTGATCGCCTACCAGCAGGCAGGCGACGTGGCGGGCATGGTCGGCGCCATGGAACGCTCCTTGGCAAAGAATCCGGGGAACGAGCAATACCTGTTCACGCTGGCAGAGATCGCACTAAACCAAAAGGACTACGCGCAGGTCGAGGCCCGTTCCGAACAGCTCATCCAGCTGATGGCGGAGAAGCCGGCGCCGGACGGCATCTCGGGCGAGGCCTGGGATGCGACCAAGAGAAGGTTCACGGCCTTGGGCCACAACGTGGTCGGCACGGGCTATTTCCAGAGGGGCTCGTGGCGCACTGCCCGGCGCCATCTGCTGCAGGCTGCCGACGCCATCAAGGCGGAGGGCGGCGAGCGCTACGGAATCCTCGCCTACATGCTGGGATTCTGCTACGTCAAGTTGGACATCGCGGGTGACAACATCGCCCAAGCCACGCGTTGGATGGGCGAAGCGGCGCGCGTTCCAAATCCCATGCAGGCGCAAGCCGCCAAGACACTGGCCGCCATCCAAGCCGCGCAGTAGCGCTCGCGCGGCAGAGCGCTGGCCCGCCTCCCGGCGCCGCGGGCGGCTTCCCGCGGATGCCTGCCAGCGACAGCGCCAAGTGCCGGAAGCTGGACGCCCGAGGCGCGGCTTGCTTGGGCGCAATCCCCAGCCACCGCCAGCAAGCTGCACTGCCGTGTCCGAACACACTGCCCGCCAGCAAGCGGGCTGGACGATGGCGGCGCCTCGAAGCGCCCAGCGGGAAACGTGACGGCGCGCTCGGCAGCGAGTCCTCCCAGCCCCGCTATCAATTGCCCGGCGAGACAGGGGGCACTGGCCGGTCCGGCTGCGGCTTGCCGCGCAGGATCGACCACGGACGCTGCCGCAAGTCCGAGCTGAGATCTTCGATGTTCGCGGATGCGTCACGAAAATTCTCGATGATTTCGCCAATGCTGCCCTCGTTGACCAGCAGCAGCGCGCGGGCGTCGTTCAAGATCTGTTGCGCATCGCGCAAGGCCCTTTCAAGCTCCTGCAAGCTGGAGCGGAGCGGCTCGCGGGTCTCGTCAACGGTGCGGTTGATATTCAGCACGGTGTCGTCGGCATCGTGCGCCAACTGCTGGAAGGCGCCGGACAGCCCCTCGATCCGCGCCAAGGTGTCGCCCAGCTGGGTTGTCAAGCTGTCGATCTTCGGCGCTTGCGTCTCCATGAAGTCGTTGGCGCTCGCGAGCAGGCTGGCAACGTTGCGCTGGTTCGTCTCGCCGGTTAGCTCTTGCAGGTTGTCCAGCACGGCCTGCAGGCCGTCAGCGACGGTGGTGACTTTGACCTCCATGCGATCCATCAGGCCCGTCGCCTGGTCGGCGACACTGGCCACCTTGCGCGTCAGGTCGGACAATGTCAGAGCCTCGGCGGACGGGACCACGCCACCGGGCGCTATGCGCGGCGCGGCTCCCGACCCGGGCATGACCTCCAAGTAATTCTGCCCCAGCGGGCTCAGGCTGGCAATCGTGGCCACCGACTGCTCGTTGACCGGGATCTCGGTCCGCAGTTCAAACACGACCTCGCTCTTGGTCATGTCCTCGGCCCACGGCTCCACGGACTGGATCGTGCCGCCCTTGCGCCCTCCGAAGCGCACGACGTTGCCCGCCTCCAATCCGCCGATGTAGCTGAAATACGTCCGGTAGGCGTGGGTCTGGCCGGTGAAATGGACGTTGGCTGCAACCAGGAACGCGGTGACCGAGATCCCCAGCGCAGCAATCACCAGCAGCCCG
This sequence comes from Bryobacterales bacterium, assembly GCA_965219605.1. Taxonomy (GTDB): domain Bacteria; phylum Acidobacteriota; class Terriglobia; order Bryobacterales; family UBA6623; genus VXMF01. Next base: position 392,817 of record CBDCOC010000002.1, read on the forward strand.
ACCTTGGCTTCGTTCGTCACTCACGCCCCCACGATGTAGGCCGCCGAGGCTAGGTTCGGCTTGTCCGCCTCGCGCCGTATGAACTGCTGGACGCGCGGTTCGGGATTGCGCCGAATCTCGTCCACCGTGCCGACAGCCAGGATCTTGCCCTCGTCGATCATGCACATGCGGTCAGCGATCAGGAAGGCGCTGGCCAATTCGTGCGTCACGACGATGACCGTGATGCGATAGGCCTCCTTCAAGCGTAGGATGAGCTCGTCGAGGCCGGCGGCGGTGATGGGATCCAGGCCGGCCGATGGCTCGTCGAAGAACAGTATCTCGGGGTCCAGCGCCAGCGCCCGCGCTAGCGAGGCCCGCTTGCGCATGCCCCCCGAGAGCTGCGCCGGGTAGAGATGTTCGACCCCGACCAGTCCGACCTGCTGCAGCTTGATGCGCACCATCACCTGGATCGTAGGATTTGCCAAGGGGCTGTGCTCGAGCAGGGGCAGGGCCACGTTGTCGCCGACTGTCATCGAATTGAACATAGCGGCGCTCTGGAAAGACACGCCCATGGATCGTCGCAGTTCGGTCAGCGCCGCACGCGAGGCGGTGGCAAGATCGACCCCCATGACGCTGATGCTGCCCTCGGCCGGGCGCTCCAGCCCTTCAATGTGCCTCAGCAAGGTGCTCTTGCCGGAGCCGGAGGCGCCAAGGATCACCATGGACTCGCCGCGGTAGATGTCAAGGCTGACGCCGTCGAGCACCGTCCGCTCGCCGTAGCGGGCCTTCAAGCCCCGCACGGAGATCAAAGGCCTCCGCTCCGTCTGGTGCGGCAGTTGGCCTTGCCGCTCATGCGCCGAGTTCGCGTGGGTCATCGCCAGAAGAAATAGAAGAACGTCGTGCAGAGCAGGTCTGCCAGCATGACCAAGAAAATGGACTTCACCACGGCGCTGGTCGTGGAATAGCCGACACCCACCGGCCCTCCGCGGACCATAAAGCCTTCCAAGCAACTGACATGAACAATGATCGAGCCGAAAATCACGGCCTTGACCAAGCCGCTGACGATGTCACGCATGAGCAGGATCTCAGCCGTGCGTCCGAGATAGGTTACCAGCGTCAGGTCCAGCGTGAAGTACGCGAACACCCCGCCCGCCAAGATTCCCGAAAAGATGCTCATCACCGTCAGGCAGGGCAGCATCACCAACATCGCCAGATACTTGGGAACCAGCACGAAATCGATCGGATCCAAGGCCATGGCCCGCAACGCGTCGAGTTCCTCCGTGACAGCCATCGTCGCCACTTCGGCGGAGATGGCAGATCCGGACCGGCCGATCACGACAATCGCGGCCATCAGCGGCCCGAGTTCGCGGGCCATGCTGGTACCGACCATGTTCACAACGGCGTCCATGGCCCCGAAGCGGCGCAGTTCGGCGCCCGTTTGGAGCGCCATGATCAGCCCGGTGGCGGCCGCCACCAAGCACAGCACTGGCAGCGAGCGCACGCCGATCTCGGCCATCTGCTGTACCGTGCGCTTCCAGCGCAAGCCGCGCCCCTTGAACGGGCTGGCCCGTACCGAGAAGCGCAAGCAGTACCAGAATTGGATCGCCAGGCGCCCGACGTATTCCGTCTGCCGGATCGCGGAACGACCGACGGATTCAAGGAACATCATGCGCTGCGAGCGGCCCGGGGCTAATCAAGCATTCAAGGCAGCTTCTTCCGAATCATGCACTTCGAAGACATCGAGCAGGCGTGTAATCCGCAGCACTTGGAGCGGCCCGTCGTTCAAGCCAGCAAGACCGAACCGGATCTTTCGCCGCGCGGCCAGCTGCAGCCCCTCGACCAAGCTCGCCACGGCTGAACTGTCGATATAGCGCGCCTTCTCCATGCTGACGATCACCCGGCGCTGCGAGCAATTCTCGAGCAGGTCGAGGAGCGCTTGGCGCAGGCGCGCCGAGGATGCCATGTCCGCGTCACCGGCAATGCGCACGATTGCGGTGTCTGCGCGCTGTTCGATGTCGATCTGTAGCATTGCGGCTGCACCCTCCTTCAACGTCCGACCTCCTGCCGTAGCAAGTGTTTTCTCAGGCAGAGCCGGTTACGCCCGTCTTCCCGCCGGTACTCGATTTCGTCCATCAGGGCACGGATCATGAAAACCCCGCGTCCGCCAACGCGCAACTCATCGGGCGGGGGAGGCTGCTGCGCGAGAAACTCCGCCTCGATCCCATGGTCGCAGATGCGCACCTCGATCACCGGGCCGGCCAGCCGGCATGTGATCCAGATGGGTTGCTCGGTGTCCCCCGCATAGCCGTGGCGCATCACATTCGCCACCGCCTCGTTGACGGCCAGCACCACGGCCGTCGCCGACTCCTCGCGAGCGCCGAAGCCGAGGCAACTCTGCCCGACGACACCGCGGACCAAGCCCAGCCACTTCGGATCGCTAGCGATCTGCACTGCAACTTCCTCGCACATGACAGCGCTATCGCCGGGCGACCCGGCGCCGGGCAGAAGCCCCGTCTCAACTTGGGGAATTCTAGCACGGCATCTTGCCCGGCAGGCCCTTGCTAGCCACGAGTGCGCGGATTGCCCTGCCCGTGTCTCGTCTCTGCTATCTTGGGCGGGCGTGGCGAGCGTGCAGGCACGGAGACTGGCCTTCGGCCTGCTGTTGCGTGTCGAGCGGGACCGGGCTTACTCGGACGAATTGCTGCATTCGAAGCGCTTGGACGGGATCGGAGTCGGCGAAAGGGCCTTTGTCACCGCGGCTGTGCTCGGGTGCCTCAGGCGGCAAGGCGAGCTTGACCACTTGATCGCCAGCAGAACCAGCCGGCCGGCGGCGTCCATGGATGACGAAGTCCTGATCGCCTTGCGGCTTGGAGCGTATCAGCTGCACCACATGGACAGCATCCCGGACCATGCAGCGGTGTCGGAATCAGTCAATCTGGTGAAGCGCGCCCGCAAGAGCTCCGCAGCGGGCATAGTCAATGCGATCCTGCGCAACCTGCCCCCGCGGCTGCCGGAGGATCGCGCCGGGCGCCTCTGCCATCCCGGCTGGCTGCTGCAGCGTTGGCGCGCGACACTCGGGACTGGCAGGTGCCAGGCCCTGCTGCAAGCCAACCTGCGGCAGCCGGAGACGTACTTTCGCCTGCGCTCGGCGGCGGACGGAGCCGAGGTGCGGGCACGCCTCGAGAGCGCTGGAATCGCAGCCGAGCCTACGGATCTGGGGCGCGCCTATCGGCTCGCAAGGGGAAGCGCGCTCGCCGCGCGAGAGGTGGCAGGCGATGCGATCGCCTTTCAGGACATCAACTCGCAGCGCGTGGGCGCACTGCTGGCAGGCCCGCCGGTCTCGCCCGTCCTCGATGTGTGCGCCGCGCCTGGCGGCAAGGCCCGGATGCTGGCCGAAACAGCGCCGGTAGTGGCCGGCGACCGGCGCCTGAGGCGGCTGCGGTCCATGCAGCGGCTGGGCAGCCGAGGGATCCAACTGCTGGCGCTCGACGCCGAGCGCCCACTGCCGTTCCGGCGGCAGTTCGAGCGGATACTGGTCGACGCCCCATGCTCGGGCACAGGCACGCTGGCGCGCAATCCGGAGATCAAGTGGCGCCTCGCGCCGAGCGACCTAGATGCCCTCAGCGAGCGCCAAGGGCGCATCTTGGAGAATGCCCTGGAGGCGCTGGCACCGGGCGGGCAGCTGGTCTACGCCACTTGCTCGCTAGAACCTGAGGAGAACGAACATGTCGTCGCCAAGGCCATCGCAGGGCGCCCGGGCTGGGAGGCGGCCAGAGCCCTCGCAACCGTCCCGGGCACGGATCCCGGCGACGGGTTCGAAGCATGGCGCATTCGGCGGCCGGCTTCCTAGCGGCCGGGCCCAGGGCTGGATCGTCGTCGCCATTGCCGGGATTGTCTTCCTCGGCGCAATTTCGAGCCCGCCATCGCTGTTAGACGACGTAGACTCCGCCTACGCCCAGATCGCGCGCGACATGCTGCAATCGGGGGACTGGGTCACGGCCCGGCTCGGCGGCGTGCCGTACTTCGACAAGCCCCCGGGGCAAGTATGGGCGATCGCCCTGTCGTTCGCGGTCTTCGGCGTTCACGACTGGGCCGCACGCCTGCCGGCGGCACTGGCGGCCGTGCTGTTGTGCTGGCTCGCCTGGCGCGTTGGTCGCTGGTCGTTCGGCGACCCGGGCGGGCTGTATGCGGGCATCGGCCTCGCCACTTGCTGCGGCCTGTTCCTATTCACTAGGGCACGCATGCCGGACGTGTATGTGGCCTGCTCGGCCCTGTTCGTGCTGGAATGCTTCCTGCGCTGCCAGGAGGGGCCTGAGCGACAGGCGCGCGCCCGCATGCGCTGGGCTGGCGCGGCCCTAGGTGTCGGCCTGCTGTTCAAAGGCCTCGTGGCCGCGGCGCTCCCGCTCGGGGCCATCGCGCTCTACCTAGCCGCCTCCGGCAAGTGGCGCTCGGGCGAGCAGTGGAGGCGGCTCGGCCTGCCCGGCGCCCTGGCCGTCGCATTGTTAGTCGCGGGGCCCTGGCACGCAATCGCGATGCTGCGCCACCCCCCGCTCTTCGCATTCGCGCTGGAAAGCGGTCCGGGAGTGTACCGGGGATTCTTCTGGCGCTACTTCGTCAACGAGCACCTGCTGCGCTATCTGGGACTCCGGCACCCGGTCGATTATGGCCGGGTGAATATCGCATGGTTCTGGCTCGGGCACATCGTCTGGCTGTTCCCTTGGAGCGGCTTGCTTGCGGGGCTTCATAGGCTGGGCTGGGGCACCACGGACCGCAAGCGCCGTACGCAGTCGCTCATGCTGTGCGCCTGCGGCTTCACCCTCCTGTTCTTCTCTGCGTCAACGACCCAGGAATACTACACGCTGCCCGCGTACGCGCCAGCAGTGCTCCTGCTCGCCAGCGCGGCCGCTTCGTCCGCCCCGCTGCGGCAATGGTGCGCCCGTGCGGCGGCGACAGCCTACGGGTGCGCGCTGGCCGCGGCAGTGGCTGTCCTGTGGGCGGTGGCAAGCCTGCCCGGCGAAGGCGACATCGCCTCGGCCTTGACCGCCAATCCGGAAGCCTACACGCTGGCACTGGGCCATTTTCGTGACCTGACGCTCGCCACATTCGCCTACTTGCGCGGCCCGCTGGCCCTCGCGGCGGTTGCATTCGCGATCGGGGCACTAGGGGGCTGGCTGTTGCGGCCCGGACGCGCACTTGCCGCATTGGCATGTGCCGCCGTGCTGTCCTTGCAGGCTGCCCATTGGGCCATGGGCGCATTTGACCCGTACCTGTCCTCTCGACCGCTGGCCAAGGCCTACTTGCGCTCGCCGCCCGGGCAGCTGGTGCTGGATCACGAGTACTATGCCTTCTCCTCGCTGGTCTTCTACACCAATCGTCCGGCCTTGCTGCTCAACGGCAGAAAGAACAACATCGAGTACGGCTCCAACGCGCCCGGAGCCCCTGACGTGTTCCTCGCCGACTCGGATCTGGCCGACCTCTGGAATCAGCAGCAGCCCGTGTACGTCGCGACATACGAGGCGGATCGCAGACGATTCCAGCAGCTGCTCGGGCCAACTCGCGTGCATACCGTGGCGACCAGCGGCGGCAAGATCTTGCTCACCAACCGAACCGCCTCCTCGGTGCCACTGGCCCGTTGAGCGGTGGCACTTGCCATGCCCATCAGATGAAGTTCCTCGACAGGCAAGCTCCCAAGCGGGGTTCGCCGCAGGGCTACTCAATGCTCGCGGAGAACTGCTTGGCAGCAGCCTCCAGCGCCTTGCTTCAGCTACCCAACGTTGCGCGGCCCGAACATGGAATTCGCTGCCGGCTGAGCAGGCACAGGTCTTCCTTTCCGCTATAGTGGAGACAGTTACCGGCGGGCAAGTGCTTTCTTGGCAGCTGCGCCCCACGCACATATCTACGATGAAACCAGGCATCCATCCCGACAACTACAGAGAGGTGGTCTTCCGCGACGTCACCACCAACAGCGAGTGGATCACCCGCTCGACAGCCAAGACCGACAAGACGACCGTGGTCGACGGCAAGGAGTACCCTCTGTACGACCTAGCGATCTCTTCGCACTCCCACCCGTTCTACACAGGCAAGCGCAAGCTCGTGGACTCCGAGGGCCGCATCGAGCGTTTCAACAAGAAATACGGGCGCAAGGCAGCGGACTGAGACAGCGCCCTGCCCCCCCTGCCAACTCATCGCCAAGCCCATAGTCAGCGCGCGCCCCATTTCCGGGACGCAGCTCTTGCGTGAACGGGGCCAGCGAGACCAAGCACTCGCCGCAGAACCTGCCGCTAAGTTGGTCGCGCCGCCATGCCAGCTCTCGTACCCGGCCGCAAGTCGATGCCAAGGCGGAAGCGGTGCAGCGTGAATCCCGGCGACGGCGTCTCCAGCCTCGGCGCCGAAACACGCCACTGGGCCTCGACGCTGCACGTGCCGAACTCGGCCCGCCAACGGCACAAAGGTGCCGCGCAGCGAACCGAGGCGTCGAGATCGAAGGGAGGGATGCCCAGCACAGGATTCGACAGCTCGCGGTTGTCCGCCAAGGCTTTGGCAACCTGAAGCTTGCCTTGCAGGCGCTCGGTGATCCAGCGCGCGCCGGGCCGGCATTGCCCCCTTTATGTTGGAATAGTGCCCGAACGAGGAATGGCCGCCACGCCCGTGGAGCCTCTGCCCACACGGCAATACGTCCGGCAAAGAGCCACCGCCGGGCCGAATCGCAGTAGGATAAGAGCAGGCATGCGAAGCACACGCCGAAACCTGCTGTTGTTGTGCGCATTGTCGGCGGTTCCGCTGGCCCGCGCTCAGTTCTCGGGATTCAAGAAAAAAAATAAGGTGGATCTGACCCGCTCGGTCCGCGGGCAGATCACTGACGAGCACGAAGAGGGCATCCGCGGCATCGTGCAGCTGAAGCACGCGCGCACGCTGGATGTGAAGTCATTCCACACCAATGATGAAGGCGAGTACTACTTTCACGGCCTCGACCCGAACGTGGACTACGAACTTAAGGCACTGGCAGAGGGCCGGAAGAGCAAAACACGCACCGTGTCAAGCTTCGAAAGCCGCACCGAACTGATCTATAACTTCAAGCTCAAGGCCGAGAACTGAGACACGAGGCCGCGGCATGCCGGCAGCAGCCGCATGCCTGCCCGATGGGCCGTTGCCCAACAGGGCCTGCCTGGCCGGCCACGCTTGGAACGAGCTCGACGGTGGAATGCGGGCCAGGGCAGCGCTCGGACTCTCGGCCCCCTGGGAGTTAACATTTAGTTTGCGCGCCGTACCCGCAGATCGGGCCGGCGCAATGGACAGGCAAGGAATTCGACGATGCACCGCAATCTGATCCCGTTCCGAGCCGTCGCCTTGGTCGGCACTCTGGCCCTGCTGGCGCCGGCACTGGCCACGCTCCACGCCCAAGGCCCGATCGGAGACCAGCCGCGGCGGCCCCGTCCGGACATCTCCCGCCGGCCGGGAGGCGTGCCCGACTCACCCGCCGCCCGGCCGCCCGTGCAGACCCGCGCCCCGCAGCGCACGCCCGAGCAGCAGCCCCTGTTCACTGTCGACACGAGCGCGGTGACGGTGGACATCGCCGTGCTGGACAGCAAGGGACAGTTCATTCCCGGCATCCCGCCCGGCAACTTCCAGATTCTGGAGGACGGCGTCCCGCAAAAGATCGTCAGCCTGGGCCAAACCGAGGCTCCCGCCACGGTGGCACTGCTGATCGAATTCAGCAACCGCTGGCAGAGCTACTGGAGCGAGACCTGGTACCAAACTCTCACGGCAACCTACGGCTTCGTTGAAACGCTGCGCCCCGAGGACTGGGTCGCGGTCATCGCCTACGACCTGCGCCCGGAGATACTGGCCGACTTCACGCAAAACCGGCAAGAGATCAACGGCGCCCTGCAGAGGCTCCGTATCGCGGCCTACAGCGAGTCCAACCTCTTTGACGCCTTGGCCGACACCGTCCAGCGCATGGCCGATATTGAGGGGCGCAAGGCCGTCGTCCTGCTCTCGAGCGGCGAGGACACCTTCAGCAGGCTGAACTTCGCACAGGCGCGCAGGATCGTCCAAGAGGCCGGCGTCACGGTCCATTCCATCGGTCTCGGACAGATGCTCAAGGAGATGCTGGATTCCTACGGCCTTGTCGGGGGCATGACCCGCATCGGCTGGCTGCAGGCCGACAACCAGCTGCGCACATTCAGCAAGGAAACCGGCGGCTTCTCGTTCTTCCCCCGCTTCTACGGGCAATTCCCGACGATCTTCCAAAGCCTGAACTACCTGATGCGCAATCAATACACCGCGGTCTACCAGCCTTCCAACACCAAGCGTGACGGCACCTTCCGCAAGATCAGCGTGCGCTTGGTGGATCCCAGCACGAACAAGGAACTGCGCATCACCGGCAAGAACAAAAAGCGCGTCAAGTACGAAATCGTGGCCCGCCAAGGCTATACCGCACCGCGCGAGGTGGAATAGGCACGCTGCGACGCGCTCGGCAGGACAGGCATTGCCATGCCTGACGATCGCAGGCATGTTGACGCACTCCCCGGAACGTTGCTATATTCTGCTATCCGTGTCCCTTGCGCCCGCACGCCCCAAGATCCTACTGATTGACGACAATCGCTTCGGACTCCTCGCCCGCCAGTCGATACTGCAAGATCTCGGATACGAGGTCGCCATCTCGGAGAGCGGCGCAGCCGGGCTGGAGCGCTTTCAAGCCTGCACCGATGAAGCGCCCTTCGACGTGGTCGTCACCGACTACCGCATGCCCGGCTTGCGGGGTGACGAAGTGGTGCGCCAGATCCGGGCACTGGCCCCGGACATGCCGGTCGTGATCCTGTCCGGGCACGTGGGTACGCTGGCGCTGACGGCCGAATCCACGGGAGCCGACATCGTGCTTGAGAAGGGACTGCGCGAGCAACACGACCTGGTCTGTACGATCCTGAAGCTCGCCCCTGTGAAGCTGGCGCCCAAACCGCCCGCGCAAGAGACCGAGTCCGCCCGCCCCATGCGGCAAGCGCCGCTGCGGCGGGCACGCGGCAAGTGATGGCGCCGGGCCTCGCTAGCGGTGCGCTGGGAACATCGGCAATGACAAGTTTCACGTGGCTGGGCCACTCAACCGTTCATGTCAAGATCGGAGACGGGCCGGCAATCTTGATCGATCCCTGGCTGGATGGCAATCCCTGCTTCCCGCGCAGCTACGATCTCGCACCCATTGACCTGGTGCTGATCACTCACGGTCACTTCGACCACATGGATCTAGGCGATCTGAAGTCCTTGGCGGAGAAGTTCGCGCCCGAGATCGTCTGCAACGCCGAGATCGCAGCGTGGCTCGGCTCGAAGGACATTCCGAACGTGGTCGCCATGAACAAGGGCGGCTGTTACCACAGCAGGGGCGTGCGGGTCTCGATGACGCAAGCCCAGCACAGCAGTTCTATTCTTGAGGGCGGCAAGATCGTCTACGCGGGCGAGCCGGCCGGCCTGGTCGTCCGCCAGCCCGACGGGCGCGCCTTCTACCATGCGGGCGACACCAACGTCTTCAGCGACATGCAGTTGATCCAGCGTCTCTACGAGCCCGAATTGGCCATGCTGCCCATCGGGGATCTGTACACCATGGGCCCCAAGGAGGCAGCCTTGGCCTGCGAGTTCCTGCGGCCCAAGCTAGTGATCCCCATCCACTACAAGACTTTCCCGCTGCTCACGGGAACCGCGGCCAAGCTGCGCGAGGAACTCGGCGCGGAATCCGCCGTAGAGGTGCGCGAGCTGGAGCCAGGCATCGCCTTCGCCTGGTAAGCGGCAGGACGCCTCTCAGCGCTGGACCAACCCTTCGTAGGTTTCGTCCTCGCCCGCTTCGGTTGTCGTCGGCAGGCCGCGCCGCGACCAGCCGGGGTAGCTCACCCGCCCCATCGGATCGGATTCGGATTCGCCGTCGAATCCGCCGCGCATGTCGACCACGCTGGTGAAGCCATGCGCCTGCAGCACCTGCGCGGCCCGCATCGACCGGCCGCCTTTCAGGCAGGCTGTGATGATCTTGGCGTCCTTGCCCAGCGCCTTCTCGCAGACTTCGACAAATTCCTCGTTCGGCTGCATGCCCAGCGCTGTCCGATGCAGGAACGGTACGTTCTTGGCCCCGGGCGCGTGCCCTTGCTCGAACTCCGGGACAGAGCGCACGTCCAAGTAGACATAGCCCTCTCCCGATTCCAGCAAGTCGCGCGCCTCGTCCGGCGAAATACGCTTCAGTTCCATCGTTGCCAAGCTTTACACTCGCTGATTCGAGCCCTCGATGTCAACCCGCCCTCGGCATAATGCCGGAGCATGGCCCCGGACGAGGCCCCCGCCCGCTGCGTCCGGTCCCGTCAATCTTGCCCGCGACGAGTGCAACTCGCTATGATCGCCATTCGGCGACCATGCCCGCCAATCCCGCCATCTCAGTCGTTATCCCGGTCCACAACGAAGCGGAGTCCCTCGCAGAGTTAGTGCAACAGTTGCAAGCCGTGCTGCCCGACGAGCACGAAATCCTGTTCATCGACGATGGCAGCACCGACGCGACTTGGCAGCGCTTGAGCGAGCTGTACGCGCCAGAACGGATCCGGCTGGTCAAGTTCCGCGTTCGGGCCGGGAAGTCCGCCGCCTTGATGGCAGGCTTCGAGCGCTGCAGGGCGCCAGTTGTGTTCACCCTGGACGGCGACCTGCAAGACGACCCGGCTGAAATTCCGGCCTTTCGCGCTAAGCTCGCCGAGGGCTACGACTTGGTATCGGGCTGGAAGAGGGTTCGCAAGGATCCCCTGCATAAGGTCGCCGCGTCGCGCGTGTTCAACTTCGTGATGCGCAAGGCAACGGGGCTTGGCCTGCACGATATGAACTGCGGCTTCAAGTGCTACCGGCTGGAAGTGGTCAGGAAACTGAACATCTACGGGGACCAGCACCGCTTTATCCCGGTCTTCGCCGCGCACCAAGGCTACCGCGTGACCGAGATCGTCGTGCGGCACCGGGGGCGCCTCTACGGCCGCTCGAAGTACGGCCTCAGCCGCCTGGCCAAAGGCTTCCTCGATCTGGGCACGGTGCTGCTGCGGACTCGCTTTCGCGACCGCCCGTCACATGCGTTCGGATTGCTAGCCTTGGGCTGCGGACTAGGCGCGCTTGCAGCGCTAGGACTGGCATTGGCGCCTTGGCTCCACTCGACCGGTTCGTGGGCAGCCATGGCGCTGACCGGCGCCCTGGGCGCGGGAGCGCTCGCCTTGCTAGCCCTCGGCTGGGCCGCAGAATTCTTACTCCATTGCTCGGCAAGCGATTCGCCGATCGTACGTCCGGCCATCGAGGATGTTCGTGATTAAGCGCGGCCTGCCCATTTTGAAAGCGGCGGTACCGCTGATCCTAGCTTGGTTCATCGGCCGCATGATACACGGGAACTGGCAGCAGGTCCGCTCCGAGCCGTGGCGCCTCGATCTAGGATGGCTGGCGGTCTCGTTCGCACTGGGAGCGGCATGGCATTTGGTTCGGCCCCTCGGCTGGGCCCGGCTGCTGCAGGGGTTCGACCATGCCGTGCCGTACTGGCCGATCTACCTCGTCTACCGCAAATCCGAGCTCAGCCGCTACGTTCCAGGCGGTATCTGGCAGTTCGCCGCTCGCATCTACCTCACGCGCCGGTACGGCGTCAGCGCGGCGGCCTGCCTGGCAGCCACGCTGCTGGACATGACCCTGGCCGTGCTCGCCGCCGCGGTTGTCGCGGCTTGGCTGGGCGGGGCGTCATCGGCGGCGCTGGAAGACTGGCAGCGCTATGCCTTGTTCGCCGCGCCGCTGTTCGGCGGCGCGGTTGTATGGCCGCCGGCATTCAACGCGTGGGCCGCGCGCCTCGCACGCCTGCTCAAGCAGCCATTCCGCCCGCTCGAGATCGGCTCGGCCCGGATGCTGGGCATCTGGGCCATGTACGTCGCCACGTGGGCGCTGCTCGCGTTTGCGATGGCTAGCTTCGCCAAGGCACTGCTGCCCGACTTGCAAGCCGAGCGCTTGGCCCAGATAGCAGGCTGCTATGCCCTTGCGTGGGTGGCAGCGCTGCTCACCATGGTGGCCCCGGCCGGAATGGGTGTCCGCGAAGGCATTCTGGGCATCCTGCTCGCACAGGCGGTTGCGACCGGAACGGCGATGATCCTAGCCGTTGCGATGCGCCTTTGGGCCATCGCCATGGAGCTTGCCTGGCTGGTTGTCGGCCTGCTGCCCCGAACCGCCAAGACCGAGCAGGCCTAGAGTTCGCGGACCGCGATATTGCGGAAACGGTGCTCCAAGCCGGGGCGGCAGCGGTCTCCCCCGTGCACCTGCACGGCGATGGCACCCTCGGTAGCGCCGTGCGGCAGTCGATTACGGGTGTCTTGGAAATCCGTGATCTTCGCACCATTGAGCCAGACCTCGATGTGCGGAGACTCGCCTTGGATCCGCACCCGCAGCGAGTTCCAAGCATCCTTTCTCCACACCCTCTCCCAACCGTCTGAGCGATGCTCGCCAAGACTCTCCAATTGCTCTCCGAAAATGCCCCCTAGATCGCCTCCCTCCAAGTAGTCGAGCATCACCTGATAAGCCTGCCCGCTGCCCGTGGAGCGCAGGAACAGGCCGCCGTCGCAGCCAAAATCCGGCTTGATCTCCAACTCGACTTCGAAGTCGCCGTATTTCTGGTCGGTCAGTAAGATGCCGCCGTTGCCATCCCGGTCCTGCTTGCCGATCAGGGCGCCTTCGAACACGCGCCATTCCTTGGTGTCGCCATGGTGATTGGTCAGGCTGACGTGCCAACCCGCCAGATTCCGGCCGTTGAAAACCGATCGGAACCCCTCCGGCACTTGTGCGCCGAGCTGAGACTGCAACAAGGCCAGTAGCAAGCATCCCCGGTACCAACAGGCGGCCATCTTCCCGCACAGCGTAGCATGGCATGCACAGATCGGCCAATCACAGGCCCGGCGGCATCCCCTTTTACGTTGGAATAGTGCCCGGACGAGGAATGGCCGCCACGCCTGTGGAGCCGGTGGAGACTCTGCCAGCATGGTCGCAGCTCTCGAAGCGCTGCTGCTTCGAGAGGGAAAGCTGGTTCTCATCGGCAAGCGTCTGCTTTGCGGCGGCGCTGGACTGTACTTGCGCTGCGCTCTCAGGGCCATGTTGCAGGCCCGAGCGAGCATTGAGAACGCTGCGCGCAGCCCCTGCTCGCAAGCCCCCAAGTGATAAAATCAAAGCACTGGGTATCATGGACGGTTACTACGATCCGGACGATCTGTCACGCTTCGCAGAGATGGGCGAGAGCGCCCCGGAGTTGTGGGAGAAGTTCAGCGCATGGTACGGAGCTGTCTTCCAATCGGGCGCGCTGAGCGTGCGCGAGAAGAATTTGATCGCCTTGGCGGTCGCGCATGCCGTGCAGTGCCCCTACTGCATTGACGCCTACACCCGAGGATGCCTTGAACAGGGATCCAACTTGGAGCAGATGAGCGAGGCTGTTCACGTGGCTTCCGCGATCAAGGGGGGGGCTGCGCTAGTGCATGGCGTGCAAATGCGCAACACCGCCTCCAAGATCAGCATGTAGGTATTCGTGGGAAGCTCCCGCCTTGCAGAGACTGGCCCGGCGGAAGTGGCCAATGGGCAGCTTCGCGTCCTGCAACCGACCAGCGGGACGGACTTCACGGCATTTGACGACTCCTTGGGCCGTGCCGGCATGGATCCGCTCGTCGCGAGCGGTATCGGCACGGTGCAGATCAACATCGGCAAGTGGTGCAACCAGACTTGCAAGCACTGCCATGTCGAGGCGGGGCCGCATCGCAGCGAGGAGGTCATGTCCCAGGAAACGTTCGAGCTGTGCCTCGCCGCGATCAAGCGTATCGGCCGCCCGGATGTCGACCTGACCGGAGGCGCCCCCGAGCTGAACCCGCATTTCCGCTGGTTCGTTGAGAGCGCCCGCGACCTGGGCTGCACGGTGATTGACCGCTGCAACCTGACCGTGCTCGTGACAGGCTCGCAGGCTGGGTTGGCCGAGTTCCTTGCCCGCAACGACGTCCGGATCATCGCCAGCCTGCCGTACTTTCTGGGCAGCCGTACTGACGCGCAGCGCGGGGACGGGGTCTTTGACAAGTCTATCCGGGCCCTTCGCAAGCTCAACGAGCTTGGCTACGGCAGGCCCGGGAGCGGGTTGGAATTGAACTTGGTCTACAACCCTGCCGGCGCGTTCTTGCCGCCGGAACAGAGCGCTATTGAGGCCGATTTCCGGCACGAACTCGGCAGCCGGCACCAGATCGAGTTCAATTCGCTGTACACGATTACGAACATGCCAATCGGCCGCTACTTGGAGTACTTGATTCGGAGCGGCAACTTCGAGCGCTACATGGAGCAGCTGGTCAACGCCTTCAATCCCGTCGCGGCACAGGGGGTCATGTGCCGGTCGATGATCTCAGTGGGCTGGGACGGGCGGCTCTATGACTGCGATTTCAACCAGATGCTGGAACTCGGGACGGGCTTCGGCGCACCCCGCCACATCCGCGATTTCGACCAAAGCCGACTGGCGGCCAGGCGTATCGTCAGCGGCCAGCACTGCTACGGCTGCACGGCCGGCTCGGGATCGAGCTGCGGAGGCCAGGTCGCCTGAGCGGGACAAGGCAGATCGTTTCACGGGGAGGGGCATGCACGCAGGCCCCGTGCCTGCGGGCAACCGCTACTTCGCGTCGGCTGCATAAGCCAGCGGTGGCGGACGTGCCACCAACCCTCCCCTGCCGTGGTATCTTTCCTTGAGCTGAGGATGGCGCGCGGGCGGCTATGCCGTGTCCCGAAATCGCTGGGGAAGGCACGATGACCGGACCGGACAAGAAGCTGGCTGCCGCCGCGGAGGCGTATTTCGCCGATCTTCGGCGGGTGCGCGCGTCGGGCGGCGCGACAGCAGAGCGCTCGTACTATCCGGCACTGGAGGGCTTGTTGCGCGCCGTCGGAGCCACGCTCAAGCCCAAGGTGTTCTGCGTTTCGGAACTGGCGGATCAGGGGGCCGGGCATCCCGACCTTGCGCTGTACACGGCGAGGCAGGTTCAGAAGGGCCGTCCCAGCCCGGGTCAGGTTCCCGAGCGCGGTGTCGTTGAGGTCAAGGGCGTTGACGACGATGCGTGGCTGACGGCAGGGTCTGACCAGGTAAGCCGCTATTGGGGCCGTTACCGCCTGGTGCTCGTCACGAATCTACGGAACTTCGTCTTGGTGAGCGCGGATGCGGGGGGCGGCTGCGCCAAGCTCGAAACCTTCACGCTGGCCGCAGATGCCGAGGGCTTCTGGCGCAACGTGAATACTCCCCGCGCCTTCGCCCGCGAGGTTGGCGCGCGTCTCGGCGAATATCTGTCTCGGGCGCTTTCGCACCGGGCCGCCCTGGCCGAGCCGAAGGACTTGGCGTGGCTGCTGGCTTCCTATGCCCGCGACGGCCTGGCCCGCGTCGAGACGGCGGGGAACGTTGCGTCCCTTCTGGCCGTCCGCTCGGCGATGGAGGAGGCGCTCGGGATTCGCTTCGAGGGCGAGCGCGGGGAGCGGTTATTTCGTTCCACTCTGATCCAGACGCTGTTTTACGGCGTCTTCTCTGCGTGGGTGCTGTGGTCCCGCCATGCGCAGAGGAAGAACGGCCCGCTGTTCGAGGGCCATTACAACCCGCGTCGATTCCGGTGGCGGGAGGCGGTCTGGCACCTGCGCGCTCCGGTGCTGAGAGCCTTGTTCATGCAGTTGGCCGATCCGGGACGGTTGCAGCCGCTCGGGCTGGTCGAAGTTCTGGACTGGGCTTCGGCCGCGCTCGACCGTGTGGACCGGGCGGCATTCTTCTCGCGGTTCAACGAGGGCGAGGCCGTGCCCTACTTCTACGAGCCGTTCCTTGAAGCGTTCGACCCGGCCCTCCGCAAGCAGTTGGGCGTGTGGTACACGCCCAACGAGGTGGTCCGCTACATGGTGGCCCGTGTGGACAAGGCGCTGAAGCGCGATCTGGGCATCGCGGCGGGGCTCGCGGCAGAGAACGTCTATGTGTTGGACCCGTGCTGCGGAACGGGAGCCTATCTGGCGGAGGTGCTTCGCCGGATCGCGGGCAATATCGGCGAGCAGGGCCTCGGGGCACTCGCTGGCGAGGCGGTCAGGAGGGCGGCAACCGAGCGGGTGTTCGGGTTCGAGATCATGCCAGCGCCGTTCGTAGTGGCGCATTTGCAGGTCGGGCTCACGATGCAGAATCTGGGCGCGCCGCTGGCGGATGACGGAGCGGAGCGCGCCGGGGTGTTTCTCACCAATGCGCTCACGGGCTGGGAACCGCAAGCGAACAAGCCGCTGCCATTCCCGGAACTCGAGGACGAGCGCGAACTCTCGGAAGCGGTGAAGCAGGACATCTCGATCCTAGTAATCCTCGGCAACCCCCCCTACAACGGGTTCGCGGGCATGGCGGTGGATGAGGAACGGGAACTCTCGGAAGCCTACCGGACGACCAAGGAGGTGCGGAAACCAGAAGGCCAAGGCCTGAACGATCTGTACGTGAGGTTCTTCCGCATGGCGGAGCGGCGCATCACCGAGAAGACTGGCCAGGGCGTGGTCTGTTTCATCTCCAACTACTCGTGGCTCGACGGGCTGTCCTTCACCGGGATGCGGGAGCGCTACCTCGAAGCGTTCGACGCGATCCGGATCGACTGCCTGAACGGCGACAAGTACAAAACGGGCAAGGTCGCGCCGGACGGCTCTCCTGACCCGAGCATCTTTTCGACCAAGGGAGATCCGGTCGGAATCCAAGTGGGCACGGCCATCGCGACCTTGGTGCGCAAGAGGGACCATAAACCCTCCGAATCGCTGGGATTCCGGCACTTGTGGGGACAGGCCAAGCCAGAGGAGCTGCTCACCACGGCGGAAGCGGAGCCGGCCATGCTCTACTCCGAAGTTAGGCCATCCCTGCCGCTGGGCCTGGCCTTTGCGGAGACCGTGGCAAGCGCCGACTGGTTCGAGTGGCCCGCGCTGCCCGACCTGCTCCCGGTCTCCTTCCCAGGCGTCAAGACGAGCCGCGACGGGTTCCTCGTGGACACCGACCTCGACCGCTTACGAGCGCGTGTCGGCGAGTACTTCGACCCGGCCCGGAGCCATGAGGAGATCGCACAACGGTATCCCAAGGTCATGGGGTCCACGGCTCGGTTCGATGCCCGCGCCGTGCGCGATGCACTCGTGAAGCGCGGCGGACCGGACGAGGCCGGGTTCATCCGCTTCGCCTACCGGCCATTCGACAACCGCTGGCTCTACTGGGAAAGGGACACGAAGCTGCTCGACGAGAAGCGTACCGAGTACAGAGCCCATGTGTGCGAGGGCAACATGTGGCTCGAAGCCCGCGAGCGGGAACCGACGGAGGAATTCGCACGCGGAACCTTGGTCGGCGATCTCGCTGACAACTTTGGCAACGGCCTGTCTAGCTGGTTCCCGTCTTGGTTGCATGACGATGGACTGGCGTCCGACATCGAAAATGAACGCCGCGCTAACCTCACCGATCAAGCGGACAGGTATCTAACCCGCCTCGGTCTCGGAATCGAAGACCTCTTCCATCACACAGTGGCTACCCTGCACGATCCCGCGTATCGAGAGGCAAACGCGGACGCGCTACGCATGGGATGGCCACGCATCCCCCTGCCGGGCTGGCCGGATGGCGAGGCTGAGGGAGCGGCCGAAGCGCTGGCCCGATCGGCAGCGCAGGGACGCTGTCTGGCCGCGCTGCTCGATTCCCAAACCCCCGTTCCCGGCGTCACCGAAGCGCCCT
This sequence comes from Bryobacterales bacterium, assembly GCA_965219605.1. Taxonomy (GTDB): domain Bacteria; phylum Acidobacteriota; class Terriglobia; order Bryobacterales; family UBA6623; genus VXMF01. The sequence goes on from CBDCOC010000002.1 coordinate 410,536, forward strand.
TGCGGCCCGAGCTCGCCGCCATTGCCGTTCCAGCTACCGTGGGGGGGCGCAACATGGCGGGCAACGATTTCGCGGTGACCGGCGGGTGGGGTATTCGGGCCGGGGGTGATGTGGTGATGCCCGGCCGGGGCCGTATCGTCGAACGAGACTGCACGCCGGGAGAATCCGCTCTGGGCGACAAGACCCTTGATGTCCACCTCAACGCGGAGGCTTTCTGGCGCAACGTTCCTACCGCCGTCTGGAGCTACAGGCTTGGAGGCTACCAAGTGCTAAAGAAATGGCTGTCCTACCGCGAGCGAAGAGTACTCGGAAGAAACCTTCGGGCCGCGGAGGTTCAACACTTCACCGATACCGCCCGGCGAATTGGCGCGTTGTTGGTCGCGACATGCAACAGACCCGATAGGAGTTCGACATGACCGAAAAGCCCATCGACAGAAACCCTGGCGTATTGGGCGGCACGCCCGTATTCTCGGGAACCAGGGTTCCCATTCACATCCCGATGGAGCACGTAGAGGCGGGTGACCGGCTTAATGACTTTCCGGACGATTACCCCACAGTGACAAAGGAACAGGCCGTCGGTGTGCTCGAACGGAGAGTTGCTGCTCCTTGCGGCTGACCATGGGTTCGGTGTCCTCGTCACTGTGGACCAAGGATTCGCGTATCAGCAGAGCATCTCGAGTTTTCCGATTCCAGTTGTCATCATGATCGCCGGACGCACTCGGGCGGCGAGGCAGGCACACACACTCGGCGCTACGACGCACCAAGCCAGTCGCGCCCCCGGGCGGGGCCCGGATCATTCGGTTGGAAACACGTGGCTTGGCGTAGAATCAGAGCGGAGGGTTCCGGCAGTCAAGCCCCGTAATTTCATTGGTGCAGTATTTGCCCCAAAGCCAGTCTGGGTCCGGGCGAGCGATCATTCACTAGCGAGGTTTCTTCGGAAGCACTCCTCAACACCAGCATTGCAGAGCAATTGCCAACCCGGGCCGGGGCCTTCCGTGTGTGAGACAGGAGCAGCAGGAGGGAGATATGGCAAGAGAGCAGCCGGAGCGGGACCTGCCGGTGCAGCGCCCGCAGGTGGCGGGGGTGGACCTCGGCAGCCGCGAGCACTGGGCCTGCGGGCCGCCACGTGCGGACGGCAGGCCCAACGTGCGCACGTTCGGCACGACCACCGCGCAGTTGGACGCGTTGGCGGACTGGCTGGCGGCCGAAGGCGTGGAATCGGTGGCGCTGGAGAGCACGTATGTGTACTGGATCCCATTGCACGAGTTGCTGGAGGAGCGCGGTTTCGAGGTGTTGCTGGTCAATGCGCGGCAGTTGAAGAACGTGCCGGGGCGCAAGACCGACATGCTGGACTGCCAGTGGCTACAGCGGCTGCACAGTTGCGGCCTGCTGCGGGGCTCGTTCCGGCCGCCCGAGACGGTGACGCAGCTGCGGGCGCTGCACCGGCAGTGGCAGAGCTTGGTGGCGGAGCGCACGCGCTGCGTGCAATGGATGCAGCGGGCGCTGGATCAGATGAACGTGCAGGTGCATCGGGCGGTGACGGATCTGACGGGGCAGACAGGCATGGCGATCGTGCGTGCGATCGTGGCGGGGCAGCGCGATGCGGAGCAGTTGGCGCAGTTGCGCTCGGGGCGCTGCAAGCACACGGAGGAGCAGTTCGTGGAGTACCTGAGCGGCAACTGGCGGGAGGAGCACCTGTTCAACCTGCGCAGTGCGCTGCGGCTGTACGACGCGGTGCAGGCCGAGATGGACGGTTACGAGCAGAAGCTGCAAGAGGATCTGCAGCAGCAGGCGGGCGAGGAATGCAGCGCGGAGGAGTGTCCGCGGCACCCGAACGCGGCCAAGGAGAAAGCCATCCGAAGGCGGGGTGAGCAGCCGCTGCGGACGGCGCTGTACCGCTACGCGAGCGTGGATCTGACGCGCATCGACGGGATTAGCGCGGGGGCGGCGCGCACGATCCTGACCGAGGTGGGGACGGATCTGGGGTCGTTTCCGAGCGAGCGGCATTTCACGAGCTGGCTGGGCCTGGCGCCGCGGCACGCGGTATCGGGCGGGCAGCAGTTGGCGGGCAAGCGGCAGCGCGGGCTGGGAGCGACGCGCACGTCGAACGCGCTGCGCATGGCGGCGACGGCGCTGATCCGGTCCAAGTCGGCGCTGGGGGCGGCGCTGCGCCGCAAGGCGCGGCACAAGGGGATGAAGACGGCGGTGTTCGCCACCGCCCGCAAGCTGGCGGTGTTGGTATACCGCATGCTGCGCTTCGGCCAGGACTACGTTGACGAGGGCGAGGCGGCCTACGAGCAGCGCCATCGCCAACGGACCTTGGCCTACCTCAAAACGACAGCTAAGGATCTCGGCTACCAGCTGCTTCCCGACACTGCACAAACTGCTTCCCGGGACGCTGTGGGGGCAGGGGCGGGCTAGGGTGTTTCACACCAGGCGCGGCACAAGGGGATGAAGACGGCGGTGTTCGCCACCGCCCGCAAGCTGGCGGTGTTGGTATACCGCATGCTGCGCTTCGGCCAGGACTACGTTGACGAGGGCGAGGCGGCCTACGAGCAGCGCCATCGCCAACGGACCTTGGCCTACCTCAAAACGACAGCTAAGGATCTCGGCTACCAGCTGCTTCCCGACACTGCACAAACTGCTTCCCGGGACGCTGTGGGGGCAGGGGCGGGCTAGGGTGTTTCACACCAGGCGCGGCACAAGGGGATGAAGACGGCGGTGTTCGCCACCGCCCGCAAGCTGGCGGTGTTGGTATACCGCATGCTGCGCTTCGGCCAGGACTACGTTGACGAGGGCGAGGCGGCCTACGAGCAGCGCCATCGCCAACGGACCTTAGCCTACCTCAAAACGACAGCTAAGGATCTCGGCTACCAGCTGCTTCCCGACACTGCACAAACTGCTTCCCGGGACGCTGTGGGGGCAGGGGCGGGCTAGGGTGTTTCACACCAGCTGCTTCCCGACACTGCACAAACTGCTTCCCGGGACGCTGTGGGGGCAGGGGCGGGCTAGGGTGTTTCACACCGGCGAGGCAGGCACACACACTCGGCGCTACGACGCACCAAGCCAGTCGCGCCCCCGGGCGGGGCCCGGATCATTCGGTTGGAAACACGTGGCTTGGCGTAGAATCAGAGCGGAGGGTTCCGGCAGTCAAGCCCCGTAATTTCATTGGTGCAGTATTTGCCCCAAAGCCAGTCTGGGTCCGGGCGAGCGATCATTCACTAGCGAGGTTTCTTCGGAAGCACTCCTCAACACCAGCATTGCAGAGCAATTGCCAACCCGGGCCGGGGCCTTCCGTGTGTGAGACAGGAGCAGCAGGAGGGAGATATGGCAAGAGAGCAGCCGGAGCGGGACCTGCCGGTGCAGCGCCCGCAGGTGGCGGGGGTGGACCTCGGCAGCCGCGAGCACTGGGCCTGCGGGCCGCCACGTGCGGACGGCAGGCCCAACGTGCGCACGTTCGGCACGACCACCGCGCAGTTGGACGCGTTGGCGGACTGGCTGGCGGCCGAAGGCGTGGAATCGGTGGCGCTGGAGAGCACGTATGTGTACTGGATCCCATTGCACGAGTTGCTGGAGGAGCGCGGTTTCGAGGTGTTGCTGGTCAATGCGCGGCAGTTGAAGAACGTGCCGGGGCGCAAGACCGACATGCTGGACTGCCAGTGGCTACAGCGGCTGCACAGTTGCGGCCTGCTGCGGGGCTCGTTCCGGCCGCCCGAGACGGTGACGCAGCTGCGGGCGCTGCACCGGCAGTGGCAGAGCTTGGTGGCGGAGCGCACGCGCTGCGTGCAATGGATGCAGCGGGCGCTGGATCAGATGAACGTGCAGGTGCATCGGGCGGTGACGGATCTGACGGGGCAGACAGGCATGGCGATCGTGCGTGCGATCGTGGCGGGGCAGCGCGATGCGGAGCAGTTGGCGCAGTTGCGCTCGGGGCGCTGCAAGCACACGGAGGAGCAGTTCGTGGAGTACCTGAGCGGCAACTGGCGGGAGGAGCACCTGTTCAACCTGCGCAGTGCGCTGCGGCTGTACGACGCGGTGCAGGCCGAGATGGACGGTTACGAGCAGAAGCTGCAAGAGGATCTGCAGCAGCAGGCGGGCGAGGAATGCAGCGCGGAGGAGTGTCCGCGGCACCCGAACGCGGCCAAGGAGAAAGCCATCCGAAGGCGGGGTGAGCAGCCGCTGCGGACGGCGCTGTACCGCTACGCGAGCGTGGATCTGACGCGCATCGACGGGATTAGCGCGGGGGCGGCGCGCACGATCCTGACCGAGGTGGGGACGGATCTGGGGTCGTTTCCGAGCGAGCGGCATTTCACGAGCTGGCTGGGCCTGGCGCCGCGGCACGCGGTATCGGGCGGGCAGCAGTTGGCGGGCAAGCGGCAGCGCGGGCTGGGAGCGACGCGCACGTCGAACGCGCTGCGCATGGCGGCGACGGCGCTGATCCGGTCCAAGTCGGCGCTGGGGGCGGCGCTGCGCCGCAAGGCGCGGCACAAGGGGATGAAGACGGCGGTGTTCGCCACCGCCCGCAAGCTGGCGGTGTTGGTATACCGCATGCTGCGCTTCGGCCAGGACTACGTTGACGAGGGCGAGGCGGCCTACGAGCAGCGCCATCGCCAACGGACCTTGGCCTACCTCAAAACGACAGCTAAGGATCTCGGCTACCAGCTGCTTCCCGACACTGCACAAACTGCTTCCCGGGACGCTGTGGGGGCAGGGGCGGGCTAGGGTGTTTCACACCAGGCGCGGCACAAGGGGATGAAGACGGCGGTGTTCGCCACCGCCCGCAAGCTGGCGGTGTTGGTATACCGCATGCTGCGCTTCGGCCAGGACTACGTTGACGAGGGCGAGGCGGCCTACGAGCAGCGCCATCGCCAACGGACCTTGGCCTACCTCAAAACGACAGCTAAGGATCTCGGCTACCAGCTGCTTCCCGACACTGCACAAACTGCTTCCCGGGACGCTGTGGGGGCAGGGGCGGGCTAGGGTGTTTCACACCAGGCGCGGCACAAGGGGATGAAGACGGCGGTGTTCGCCACCGCCCGCAAGCTGGCGGTGTTGGTATACCGCATGCTGCGCTTCGGCCAGGACTACGTTGACGAGGGCGAGGCGGCCTACGAGCAGCGCCATCGCCAACGGACCTTAGCCTACCTCAAAACGACAGCTAAGGATCTCGGCTACCAGCTGCTTCCCGACACTGCACAAACTGCTTCCCGGGACGCTGTGGGGGCAGGGGCGGGCTAGGGTGTTTCACACCAGCTGCTTCCCGACACTGCACAAACTGCTTCCCGGGACGCTGTGGGGGCAGGGGCGGGCTAGGGTGTTTCACACCGGCGAGGCAGGCACACACACTCGGCGCTACGACGCACCAAGCCAGTCGCGCCCCCGGGCGGGGCCCGGATCATTCGGTTGGAAACACGTGGCTTGGCGTAGAATCAGAGCGGAGGGTTCCGGCAGTCAAGCCCCGTAATTTCATTGGTGCAGTATTTGCCCCAAAGCCAGTCTGGGTCCGGGCGAGCGATCATTCACTAGCGAGGTTTCTTCGGAAGCACTCCTCAACACCAGCATTGCAGAGCAATTGCCAACCCGGGCCGGGGCCTTCCGTGTGTGAGACAGGAGCAGCAGGAGGGAGATATGGCAAGAGAGCAGCCGGAGCGGGACCTGCCGGTGCAGCGCCCGCAGGTGGCGGGGGTGGACCTCGGCAGCCGCGAGCACTGGGCCTGCGGGCCGCCACGTGCGGACGGCAGGCCCAACGTGCGCACGTTCGGCACGACCACCGCGCAGTTGGACGCGTTGGCGGACTGGCTGGCGGCCGAAGGCGTGGAATCGGTGGCGCTGGAGAGCACGTATGTGTACTGGATCCCATTGCACGAGTTGCTGGAGGAGCGCGGTTTCGAGGTGTTGCTGGTCAATGCGCGGCAGTTGAAGAACGTGCCGGGGCGCAAGACCGACATGCTGGACTGCCAGTGGCTACAGCGGCTGCACAGTTGCGGCCTGCTGCGGGGCTCGTTCCGGCCGCCCGAGACGGTGACGCAGCTGCGGGCGCTGCACCGGCAGTGGCAGAGCTTGGTGGCGGAGCGCACGCGCTGCGTGCAATGGATGCAGCGGGCGCTGGATCAGATGAACGTGCAGGTGCATCGGGCGGTGACGGATCTGACGGGGCAGACAGGCATGGCGATCGTGCGTGCGATCGTGGCGGGGCAGCGCGATGCGGAGCAGTTGGCGCAGTTGCGCTCGGGGCGCTGCAAGCACACGGAGGAGCAGTTCGTGGAGTACCTGAGCGGCAACTGGCGGGAGGAGCACCTGTTCAACCTGCGCAGTGCGCTGCGGCTGTACGACGCGGTGCAGGCCGAGATGGACGGTTACGAGCAGAAGCTGCAAGAGGATCTGCAGCAGCAGGCGGGCGAGGAATGCAGCGCGGAGGAGTGTCCGCGGCACCCGAACGCGGCCAAGGAGAAAGCCATCCGAAGGCGGGGTGAGCAGCCGCTGCGGACGGCGCTGTACCGCTACGCGAGCGTGGATCTGACGCGCATCGACGGGATTAGCGCGGGGGCGGCGCGCACGATCCTGACCGAGGTGGGGACGGATCTGGGGTCGTTTCCGAGCGAGCGGCATTTCACGAGCTGGCTGGGCCTGGCGCCGCGGCACGCGGTATCGGGCGGGCAGCAGTTGGCGGGCAAGCGGCAGCGCGGGCTGGGAGCGACGCGCACGTCGAACGCGCTGCGCATGGCGGCGACGGCGCTGATCCGGTCCAAGTCGGCGCTGGGGGCGGCGCTGCGCCGCAAGGCGCGGCACAAGGGGATGAAGACGGCGGTGTTCGCCACCGCCCGCAAGCTGGCGGTGTTGGTATACCGCATGCTGCGCTTCGGCCAGGACTACGTTGACGAGGGCGAGGCGGCCTACGAGCAGCGCCATCGCCAACGGACCTTGGCCTACCTCAAAACGACAGCTAAGGATCTCGGCTACCAGCTGCTTCCCGACACTGCACAAACTGCTTCCCGGGACGCTGTGGGGGCAGGGGCGGGCTAGGGTGTTTCACACCAGGCGCGGCACAAGGGGATGAAGACGGCGGTGTTCGCCACCGCCCGCAAGCTGGCGGTGTTGGTATACCGCATGCTGCGCTTCGGCCAGGACTACGTTGACGAGGGCGAGGCGGCCTACGAGCAGCGCCATCGCCAACGGACCTTGGCCTACCTCAAAACGACAGCTAAGGATCTCGGCTACCAGCTGCTTCCCGACACTGCACAAACTGCTTCCCGGGACGCTGTGGGGGCAGGGGCGGGCTAGGGTGTTTCACACCAGGCGCGGCACAAGGGGATGAAGACGGCGGTGTTCGCCACCGCCCGCAAGCTGGCGGTGTTGGTATACCGCATGCTGCGCTTCGGCCAGGACTACGTTGACGAGGGCGAGGCGGCCTACGAGCAGCGCCATCGCCAACGGACCTTAGCCTACCTCAAAACGACAGCTAAGGATCTCGGCTACCAGCTGCTTCCCGACACTGCACAAACTGCTTCCCGGGACGCTGTGGGGGCAGGGGCGGGCTAGGGTGTTTCACACCAGCTGCTTCCCGACACTGCACAAACTGCTTCCCGGGACGCTGTGGGGGCAGGGGCGGGCTAGGGTGTTTCACACCAGGACTACGTTGACGAGGGCGAGGCGGCCTACGAGCAGCGCCATCGCCAACGGACCTTGGCCTACCTCAAAACGACAGCTAAGGATCTCGGCTACCAGCTGCTTCCCGACACTGCACAAACTGCTTCCCGGGACGCTGTGGGGGCAGGGGCGGGCTAGGGTGTTTCACACCAGCAGCGCCATCGCCAACGGACCTTGGCCTACCTCAAAACGACAGCTAAGGATCTCGGCTACCAGCTGCTTCCCGACACTGCACAAACTGCTTCCCGGGACGCTGTGGGGGCAGGGGCGGGCTAGGGTGTTTCACACCAGAAGGCTAGAGTTGCATGGCCGTAAAGTCTTGCAGGCGCTCCAGATGCGCGCATACCGCGATGTGAATTCCGAAAGTTCGAAACTGTAATTGAATTCACACTCGAAATCAAGGTCTCGGGCTACTCCCACGCACGAGCAGGCGGCCAGGCTTATGCCCGGCATCTCCAGCTACCCGCAGTCGATGGCCGCGCTCGGCTACAATCCGCTCGCTGCCATCCATGTCGCCCTCGCCAGCCAAGCGGCCCATGGTTGACCAACACAATGGCCCCGCCATGCCACTCGAGACGTGAGCAGTTACCGCAATAATCCCCTTGGCGAGGCGACACAGACTGATATACACTGAGTTGTCTAGCACTGGCCGCCGTTAGCGGCAAAGGAGGATTCACATGCCCGTCAAGCTAGCCCTTCCCCTGATCATGGCTGTCACCTTTCTGCTGGCCAATTGCGGCGGTGGCGAGGCCCCGCCCGAATCCGCGCCCGAGGAAGAACCCGCTGAGATGGAGGAGACGCCTTCCGAACCCGAGAGCAAGGAAGATCCCGCCGCAATGGAGGAGACACCGCCCGGCGCCGAGCCGGAAGCCATGCCCGACGCCGAGCCGTCGCGGGTCCGCCTAGAAACCGACAAGGGGGCGCTGTTACTGGAGTTGTACCCGGACAGGGCACCGGAAACGGTTGCCAATTTCCTGCAATACGTTGACGACGGCTTCTATGACGGCACCATCTTCCACCGCGTGATTCCCAAGTTCATGATCCAGGGCGGCGGGTTCGATCCTGAGATGCAGGAAAAGCAGCCGCGTCCGCCCATCCAGAACGAATCCGGCGCCATGGCGAATACCAAGTACACGGTGGCCATGGCGAGAACCCCCGACCCGCACAGCGCTTCAGCGCAGTTTTTCATCAACCATCAGACCAACCAGTTCCTCGACAAGGAGAACGCACGCGATGGCTGGGGCTACTGCGTGTTCGGCAAGGTGATCGAGGGCACGGACGTGGTGGAGAGCATCGCGCAGGTGCAGACCGGAAGCAAGATGGGACACCAAGACGTGCCGCTAGAACCGGTGGTGATCAAATCGGCACGGCGCGCCAGCTAGCTAGTGCCTGCGACAAAGGTCTATAAATCGTTGTCTGCCGATCGGTTGCGGGCAATCAACGCCAACGAGGATTGGGGCGACAGTGGCCCGTTTGCCCGGATACCGCCTGTTGGCTGCGATCTTCGCTTGGCGGGACCCCGCTGACTGTCGTTCATCTGACTCCAGAGAGCCTTTATTCCGCTCATCGACCGGCCTGCTTTTGCGGAGAACAGATTTTAGGGTCTCAAGCACTAACTGCTTTGCTGTGAAACTGCCTGGCCGGAGGGGCGCAAATCCCCCTACCAGCCCTTGGCAAAGACCGTCCGCCGTGCGTAGTGCGCCGCGTCACGCCGGTCCGGGCAGCCGCCCTGTTCTATGCCCTGCACGGCACGCTGCTTGCGCAGCCGGCGGGCACACGCTCCTCTCAAACTGAAGCCTGCATGAGGCTCAGCTTCATGCCTGCGGGGCGGCGGCCGCGTACGTCCATGGGGTTTTCTTGAGGCCGCTTCCCAGAGAGCGGCCGGCCGCAGGAATCGTGGGAAGCTTGCAATCGGACCCTTGCCGGTCGGCCGCAGTGCGGTATCTGCGGCCGGCGGTCCGGATCGTCAGTCGCGCCGGCGGCGCGGCAGCAGGCCGATTGCAACCGCTCCGAGTGCCGCTAAGCCGAACACGGCCCATAGCGCCTGCGAGTACCCTGCCAAGCGCCCAGCCAGCACGGCGATCAAGCGCGGCGTCCAGAACTGCATGATCGTGTCGCTCGGGAGAATCGCCGACATGGCCTTGCCCAGCGAGCGCACTCCGAATTGATCCGCGGCCATGAGTGGAATCAGCATGTAATCGGCACCCATCGCGAAGCCGAACACGATGGCGAACAGGTAGACCATGTTCGACTGCTCGGGCGTCACCAAGAACAGCAGCGGGATTGCCATCGCGACCACGGCGTAGGTGGCCAGCATCACGTACTTGCGCGGCAGCTTGTCGGCCAGCCAGCCGGCGATCAAGCGGCCCAGGATGCTCGACAGCAAGTAAGTGAACGACGCATCCGACCAGATCTGATCCCTCGCAGCTTGGTCCGTGAAACCCTGCTCCTCGTATACGAACTTCATCAGGAAATTGACCGCCGCAATCGAGCCGATCGAAGCCGCGCTGCCGAGCAGGAGCAGCCAGAACGCACGGCTCGCGGACAGCTCTCGGAATGTCTTCACCGGCCCGGCCCCGGCTGGCTCCGCAACCGCGCTGGCCGCCGCCAGCTCTTGCTCGCTAGCCGCGCCATCCGGCAATTGCCCCATGTCTTCGGGCTTGTCGCGAATCACGAACAGCGCTAGCGGCCACACGAAGACCATCAGGTAGCTTAAGATCTGTAAGACCTCCGTGTAGGGGCGCCCCTCCGCTGTCAGATACGGGGCTAGCTTGTTGCACATTGCACCCACAACAGCGACACCAACATATGCGATTCCCATCGCCATGCCCCGCCTGCGCTTGTACCAGTTGGAAATGATGATCTGGTGGGGGATTGGCCCCGACAGGAAGTAGCCAGCCATGTAGAGGCACCAAGCGGCGTAGTATTCATACTGGCTGCCACCCAGCCGGCCGAACCATTGGAACGAAAGGAACGTCAGGAAAGTGCCGATCAGGATCAGCACTCGGGGCGAAGTCTTCGGCACGATCACCGGGCCGATCCAAATGGTCAGCAGCACAGCGATCGGAGCACCCAGCGTTACAAGTTCCACCGGCCAAGAATGGTCGTCGCGGAAGTAGTCGAAAAAGAACGCGATGTTGTAGTAGGGAAAACCCGTCGACAGCCCGAACGTGACGAAGCAACTGGCAATGATCCAAGGGCCGAAGAACTTCTTTTTCGATGATTCCACGATACTTGCACCTCTGAGGCGAACTAGCTAGTGTATCCGATTGCCAAAACGCTGGCCGATATGGTCGATTCCTTGCCCGCGTCGCACTCCCGCCCGTGTTGCTACCCCGCAGTTGCGCCGCTCAGGGATCCCGGTCGGCGCTCGCGCCGGCCGGCTCGCGCTGCACCGAGGCTTGGCCCTGCAACTTGCTGAACGCCCGGGGAGCAGGCCATCGACTGCGGAGCCATCTGGATACGGCCTGTAGCGCCTGCGATAAAATCCCCCGAAAATTCGCTCCCTGCTGGAAAAACAGGCCGGCTGACGAGCGGGCCGCGTGCTTGCGGGAGCAGGGCTCACGGCTCGCAGTTGGCTCCCGCCAGGCGAAGATCGCAGCTAACGTGCCGGCTCCCGGCTAACGGACCGCTGCCAGCTCAATCCTCGCTTGCATCGGCTGCCTGCAACCAATTGATATACAATGACATAAATGCTTTTCTGGCGGGCACTGCGCAGCAACAGCGGAATCTCGCACAGCCGAGACGCTCCCGCATGTTCGCCAATCCGCCTTGCCCGATGCAGGAAGCCGCGCCAAGGTGAGGTCTCGTGCGGCGCTGCGGTTATCCTTAGAGAGCAGCAGCCCGCTCGCCCGCTCGCCGAGGGCTGCCTGCCGCCGTCGCGAGATTGACCATGCAGGAACGCGGTCCGAGCATCTGGAACACGCTGATGGCCATGGCCGCCGTCGTCGTCGTGGCCGCCGGCATCAAGCTGGCGGCAATCATCGTAACCCCTTTTTTCCTGTCGGTCTTCCTTGCCATACTGGCCGGCCCGCCCGTTTTCTGGCTGCACCGCCACCGTGTTCCGCGCGGACTTGCAATCCTGATCGTCATCCTGGGCATAGGCGGCGTCATTGCCTTGGTGGGGACGCTTGCCGCAGCCTCGCTCAGCGATTTCGCGGCCAGCCTGCCGGGCAACCAAGCACGGCTGCAAGGGCAGTGGGAACAGGCCCTGGCCAGCCTGGAAGGGTGGCTCGACGAGTTCGGCATCCAGCACATCCCCGAAAGCGTCTGGGACCAATCAGATCTGGGCCGCCTGGTCGGCACCGCGGCACAGTTCGCGGGAGCGACTCTGCTGCAATTCGGCAACCTTGTCAGCAAAGTGGTCTTGGCCGTGCTGACCGTGACTCTCATGCTGCTGGAGGCCTTCCAACTGCCGAAGAAGGTCCAGCCGCTGCTAACGCAGTCCGGCCGGACATGGGAACACTTCGAAGCGTTTGCTAGGTCGGTCCACAAGTACATCGCGATCAAGACACTGGCGAGCCTGCTGACCGGCTTCGCGATCACCCTGTGGGTCTGGATGTGGGGCATTGAGTACGCGATCTTTTGGGGCCTGCTCGGGTTCCTGCTCAATTTCATCCCCAATATCGGATCCCTGCTTGCCGCGATTCCCGCAGTGCTGATGGCCATCGTGCAGTACGGCGGCGGTACAGCGCTGATCGTTGCGCTAGGATATTTTGCGATCAATTTCATCATCGGCGGCGTGATCGAGCCGCAATTCATGGCAGACGGCGTCGGACTGTCGCCCATCGTGGTGTTCATGTCGCTAGTCGTCTGGGGCTTCCTGCTGGGCCCGGTCGGGATGCTGCTCTCAACACCGCTGACTATCAGCGTCAAGATCGCGCTCCAAGGCTACAGGGACGCCAGTTGGATCGCGACACTGATCGGTTCGGGCAAGACTTGAGCGGCAGTCCCGCCGATAGCTCCCAAGCACACAGTTGCGACAGTGCTGCCGGATCCAATCGCGGGCAAGCCAGCGCCTCCTGGCGAAGGATCACCCGCGGGCCTGAGACTCGGATCGACAAGGGCGTCTCGGACGCGCATCCAAGCTCGGCCTGCAGCGGCAGCCTTTCGGCGCGCACAGCTTCTTGGCCGGGAATTCCCCGCGGGGCGCGCGGGAAGCCGCCTTGACTGCTTTCGACACCGATTCATTCCTATACTTGAACTGATCTGGGCGAACGCTGTCCGCCCTAGACTCCTAATCCCGGTGCAAGGTTGACGATTGAGTCAAGTTTCGTCCCCTGCGGGGTCTATTGTCGGTCTGAGGAGCAGCCTTGCTAGGCGGTATCGGCCAGTGTTTCGCAAGATCTTGGTAGCCAATCGCGGCGAGATCGCAGTGCGGGTGATCCGGACTTGCCGCGAGATGGGCATCCCGGCCGTCGCGGTGTACTCGGAAGCTGACCGCGCCGCCAAGCACGTCCGCTTGGCCGACGAGGCCTGTTTCATCGGCGGGGCGGCCGCCGCGGAGAGCTATCTCGACATCGGGCATGTCCTAGATGCGGCCGGAGCCGCAGAGGCGGACGCCATCCATCCCGGCTACGGCTTCCTCAGCGAGAACGCCGAGTTCGCCGAGGCCTGCGCCCGCAAGGGCATCAAGTTCATCGGGCCTCGCCCGGAAGCAATTCGCTCCATGGGCATCAAGACCCGCGCTCGCGAACTGATGTCCTCGGCCGGCGTCCAAGTCGTTCCCGGCATGCCCGCGGCGACGGACCTGCGCCAAGCCGCAAGCTTCGCCCGCCAGGTCGGCTACCCGATCATGCTCAAGGCCGCGGCCGGAGGAGGCGGCAAGGGCATGCGCTTGGTCGAGTCGCCGGAACATCTCGAGAGCGCGTGGGCGCAGGCGCGGGGCGAGGCCGGCAGGGCATTCGGCGACGAAGCGGTATACCTGGAGAGGGCGATCATGCGCCCGCGCCATGTCGAGGTTCAGATCCTGGCCGACGAGCACGGCGCAGTGATCCACTTGGGGGAGCGCGAGTGCAGCCTGCAGCGGAGACACCAGAAGGTTCTGGAAGAAAGCCCCTCGCCGCTGGTCGAGGCCAACCCGCGTATCCGCGAGCGGATCTGCGCAGCAGCCGTTGCAGCAGCGCGCGCCATCGGCTACGCCAGCGCAGGCACGATCGAGTTCCTCATGGATGCCGACTGCCGGTTCTACTTCCTCGAGATGAATACCCGCCTGCAGGTCGAGCACCCCGTTACCGAACTGGTGACAGGCATCGACCTAGTCAAGGAGCAGATCCGCATCGCCGCGGGCGAAAGGCTGCGCTTGCGCCAGCGAGAGGTCCAGTTCCACGGCCACGCGATGGAATGCCGCGTCTATGCCGAAGATCCCAGTTGCAACTTCATGCCGTCGCCCGGCCTGATACGGCACATGTCCATGCCGGACGGCCCAGGTATCCGGGTTGACGCGGGAGCTGACGCAGGCTGGACGGTGCCGGTCCACTATGACCCCCTGATCGCCAAGCTCTGCGCTTGGGCTCCGACCAGGAAGGAGACGGTGGCCAAGCTGCGCGGCGCACTGCGCGAGGCATCCATCAGCGGCATCGCGACGAATCTTGAGGTCTTCTTGCAACTGGTCGAGGATCCTCGATTCCAAACCGGCGACATTGACACCGGGTATCTCGAGGGCTGCTTCGCAGAGGCCGCCCGCGCGGAACCCTCCCTTCCGCCCACTGCGCGCCTCGCAGCCATGCTTGCCGTGATCCGGGCGGAGCAGGACCGTTGCGCAAGCCGCCAGTTGGCGGCTTGCCGGCCGCCAGCCTCGCAATGGAGGCGCAACGGGCGCTGCGAAAGCGTTGCCGCCATAGGCCCGGATCAATGAAAAGCCTCGAACTCATCGTCAACGGCAGCCCGTGCGGCCTGCTCGTCGGCGCGGACGAGTGCGAGACTGGCGGCCAGCGCATTCCGACCGACATCTGCCGCTTGGGGCCGGGCGCCTACTCCGTGCTCGTCGGCAGGGAGCAGCACGCCGTAGTCGTCCGCCAAACCGCCGCCGGCACCTACGAGGCCTGTGTCGCCGGCGCAACGCTTAGCATCGAGGTTTGCGACCCGCGCCGCCTGTCTCGCCAAGTGGCCGGCGCGGCAAGCGGCGGGGCACAGCCGGTGCGCGCGCCCATGCCCGGCAGGGTGCTGGCGGTGCGCGTACGGGTAGGAGACGAGGTCGCCAGCGAGCAGGGCCTGCTCGTAGTGGAAGCGATGAAGATGCAGAACGAACTGCGCTCCCCCCGCGCCGGGCGCGTCACTGCGGTCAACGTCCGGGCCGGCGACTCGGTATCGTCCGGAGACACCCTCGTGGTGGTCGAATAGGATAGAGAGACTGGCCCCGTCTCGATTCCCGGCAACTATGACGTGCAGCAAATGCCAAGACACGGGCTGGATCCAAGAGCAATTGTCTAGCGGCTTCACCGCCTCCAAGCGCTGCACCAGCTGTCGCCAGAACGGGCCGGACGCTTCGAAATACGGCCCGCTGCGCTTGCCGCCCCGCTTTGCGGCCGCCACCTTTGAGGATCTTAGCGCCGGCCACTACCTGCAAGAGACGAAGAAGCACCAAATCCTGACCAGGGCCATGTCCATGGGGCGCGAGTTCGCCGCCGACTTCCCCGCCGCATCGTGCAAGGGACTGCTCTTTCAGGGCGGCACGATGGAACGCCGGACGCATCTTGCAGTGGCTACCTTGAAGCGGCTTGCCGACCGGGGCTTCAGCTGTCTCTTCGTCGATTACCAGAACCTGCTGGACGTACTCCAAGCCCGCTCCGGGGAATCCTCCGAAGATCGCGAGCGCGAGGAGATCGCCAGCTTGGTCAACTCCGTTGACGTGCTCATGATCGAATCGCTCGGGGACCGCAGAGCGACAGATTGGGGCGTGGATACCATCTACGCGATTATCAAGCACCGCTACTACCACACCCAAGCGGGGCTGCTGGCCACCACGGGACTGCCGTTCGGCCCGCGGGCATCCCAGATCCGGCAAGGCACGCAAGGGCCGGTATACCGCGACACGTTAGAGCAGCGCATCGGGGGCCAGAGCGCCGAGATGCTGGGGAGTATCTGCGCCACCGTGCCCGTTACCGTGCCCGACCTGTAACGCACCGTCGCAGCCGCCCGCCCGGATCGCGAGCGATCGCAGCCAGGGCCGGCCGCGCGTCAGCAGACGCGATGGTGCGCCGCTACCAGACCGGCCGCCTCGCCCGCGCGTACCGGCCTCGGCTCCGGAAGCAGGCCAACCCGAAAGGCCGCCTCGCCGAGCACCTCAGACGCGCGGATCCCCTGCTGGCGCAAGTCGCGGACGGGCGGCGAGCGCTGCTTCTTGCTCAGCTTCTCGCCGCGCCAGTCGCGGACCAGCGGGTGATGGTAGAAGGTCGGCCGCCGCAGCGCGCCGAGCATGCGCGCCAGTCTTAGCTGACGGCCGGTCGACGGCAGCAGGTCCTCGCCCCGAACGACGAAATCCACGCCGTGGCGCACATCGTCAACCGTGACCGCAAACTGATAGGTCCAGTTCCCCCGCCGGTCGCGCAGCAGCAGGTCGCCGCACTGCTCGCGCGGTTCCTGCCGCTGGGGGCCCAGCAGCCCGTCCGAGAACGTTTCCGCGCCAAGGCCCGGCCCCCAGGCCAAGCGCAACCCGTGCGGAATCGAAGCCGGGTGCGCGGCCTTGCTGCAAGTCCCCGGATAGGGTTGCTCGCCACTCTCTCGCGGGCCTGCAACAGCAGCCAATTGGCGGCGGCTGCAAACGCACCGATAGATCGGATACCGGTCCCCGAGCTGGCGCAAGCTGTCCGCGAAAAGGGCGTCGCAGTCGCTTTGGCGATACTCGCTTGCCCCGTCGACGAGCCGATTCGCGGGCTCGAATCCGAGCCATTCCAAATCGCGCAGCACGGACCGCTCGTAGCCACGCTTGCACCTCTGGCGGTCATGATCCTCGATACGCAGCAGCACCTCTCCGCCCAGCAGCCCTGCAAGGCCCCACACGTACAACATGTGGGCCACGTGGCCCATGTGCATATGACCCGTCGGACTGGGCGCGAATCGAGTCCGAGGCTTGCGATTCGGTACCGCCAACCGACCAGCCCACCCCCGGCATGCGCGGCGGAGCAGCCGGCGCAGGCGCTCGCCCCGCAGAAACTAGTTCAGACTCAGCGAAACCGAGTTGGACGTGCCCAGGGAGTTGGTCGCCGTGACATCGACCGAGCGGATGTCCTCGAAGGCGCCTTCGTCGACATCGAAGCTTACCGTGACCATGAACTGGCCCCCGGAGGCCGCCGACTGGTTGCTGCTGAAGTACGTCCGGAACGCGCCTGCCACGTCCACGTTGAAGGACTCGCTCGCCAGAACCGAGCCGGGGCTGGCCGCGAACGCGAAGGACAGCGAATCCACGGAACGCCCGGTGCTGTACCCTGTCACCTGCAGGTTGAACCCGCCTTGGCCGGTCCCGCCCAAGGTGACTCGCTGCAACACCGGCGCCGCTTCCATCACGTTGAAGCGCAGCTCGGGCCGCGCCACGGGGGTGATTTCCGGCGCGGTCGTCAGAGCCTGCTCGATGCGCGTGTTCAAGTACCCGTTGGGAACCGAAAAGAACTGGGCGGTCAGCACGATCGCGCCAGCCACGGTCCCTGTCTGGAAGGCATTGGAATTCACCTGCCCGGAAAAGATCGCCTGGGTCGTGCCGGCCAAGATCAAGAAGGAGGCCTGCCGTCCGCCGCTCGCCCACTGGATCGCGGGATCGGCCGCAAAGGTGCGCGTTTCGAAAGCGAGGTTCAACACGCCGACGATATCGTTCGGGTAGGCCTGCGCGATGCTGACTTGCACCGGGACCTGCTCGGCCGCGCCGACCGTCCCGCCTGCCTGCGAAAAGGTCACCTCCGGCAGCGGAATGACCTGCACGACGAACTCCAGCCCCGGCGCGGGATCCGGGGTGATGTCCGCCCCGCCGTCTGCCGTGATAAAGCGGGCCGCAACCGTCAGCTTGCCCGCGCTAGCCGGAGCCGTGAACTCAGTGGCGAGATTGCCGCCGAACATGGCGGTGGTCCCCCCTGCGGGGATCTGGAACTGAACCTGGCGCCCGCTGCCCCACGCCCCTGAGGCCCCGGCCAGGTCGGACGGCACGAACGACAACTGCAGCGTGCCGGCGATTTCGTCAGGGTACGGCCCGGCCAAGCTCAAGCCCAGCGCAACCCTCCGGCCCGCATCGAGCGCTCCTCCCGCTTCGGAAAAGCTCACCTCGGGCAGTGTCGCGACATCCAGCATGTAGCGCAGCGCCGGCAGTGCCGCTGGCGTGACATCCAGGCCCCACGGGCCGGCCGAAAAGCTCGCCGAAACGACAACCTCGCCAGAAATAGAGCCGGTCTGGAAATCGATCGCGGCAGCATTGCCGGCAAAGACTGCGTCCGTCTGGCCCGCTGGGATATCAAAGGCTGCGGTCGTGCCGCCGCTGGACCATTGCAAGGACGGATCGTGAGGCGCTTCCAGCGATTCCAAGCGCAGATGCAAAGTGCCGCTGATGTCCAAGGGGTAGCTGCGCGCCAAGCGCAGGCCCACGGGCGTCTGCTGGCCGAGCCTCAAGTTCCCGCCCGCCGACGTGAACCGGACCACCGGCAAGGGCGGTGCATCGATCGACAGCGGGAAGACCGCGTCCCCGATCACCAACTCCCCGGCCCGCTGCCGGTGCGCCGCGGGCGACGGCTCGATCGTGAACGCAATGCTCCCGCCCGGCGCGACACTGGCGGGCAGCGCCGGTGCGCCGGACACGACGAACGGCCCGGAAACCCGAACAGACTCGACGAGTTGCGCACTCTGCCGGAGATTCTCGGCGACCACCTGTACCGAGGCAGCGTTCTGGCCGAACACGACGGGCGTCCCGGACTGCACGCGCTCGGATCTGCCCGCGTTCGACCCGGCCGCGTAGGAGACGACGTGGAATTGGAACAAGTCGCCGCCCAGGCCGGTCAGCCCGTAGCGCAGCACCGTGCCGCCGCTCGTGGCGAAGCTCAGCTCCCCGCTGTAGAGAGACGTCGATGGCGGGCGGAAGCTGAGCTGCAGGCTCACGCTGCCACCTGCCTCCAGCCGCACCGGAAACGACGGCGGGCTCGCAGCCGCGAAAGCAGCGCTGCCCGCGATGTTGAAGCTCTCGACGACACCCGCGACGCTGCCCCGGTTGGTCAAGACCAAGGTTGCCTCGGTGGAGACGCCCGTCGGCTTGTGCCCGAAGCTGATGCTGCCGGCAGGCGCCACGTTGGCCTGCCCGGAACCGGGCACAGCGTACGCCAAGGAGTAGTCCGGCACCCTGCCGGTCAAGCTGGCCGTGTAGACGGTGTCGCTCGGCAGAAGGTCGGATCCCTCGGTGCGCAGCGTGAATTCGAGCGTCGCCTGGGCCGGCCCGGGGCCGGTCGGCAGGTAGGACACGAACACGACGAGCCGGAATTCGTTGCGGATCGAAACCGGCAGGCGGCTCACGTCCTTGATCTCATGCTCGAACTGCGCCGCGCCGGGCCCCGAGATCCGTGCGGACTGCAGGGTTAGCGAAGAGGCCCCGCCGGGGTCGAACTGCAAGTGCAGCCGCTCGGTCACGCGCTGGCCGAGGCCGGGCGAGTCCAAAATCACCGTCCTGCCCGAGCTGGAGGGATCGCTCACGCCCTCTTGGACAATGGTCAGTTGCGCGCCCGCAGGCGTCGCCAACGCGGCCCCCAAGAGCAGGGTTGGTATCGCGGTCAAGAACGTCTTCATGGCTCTGTCCCCGGTGGTTCCTTCTAGTCTGACGAAGCTAGCCATGGCCTACCCTAGCGCGGGCCGCTCACTGACACCGCGCCGACGGAGATCGCCGTCGGCGTGACCTCTGCCTCTCCGTTGCGCAGCGCCGCGGCAACGATGCCCACGGTCGCCGCGGCACCGATCGCCGTGATCACGCGCCAGCCGATGCCTCGGCGCTTCGGCCGGGCATCCCCGGGAGCGACCGCGTTCGACTGCGTGATGGTCGCGACAGCCGAGTCGTTGTCGTACTCCGCTTGCACGTCGATCTGGAAGGTGCCTTCGACGGTGTTGGGGAGCATGCCCGAGACGCGCACGCGCCCTTGGTCATCCGTGGTCATGGTGGCGACGCGAGACGCCCCGAAAAACGTCACGCTCGGGCCGGACGCGGGAGAGCGCAGCGTGACCGTGGCCTTGGCCACGGGCCGGCCGGCCGCGTCGAGCACCTCGATGAGGGGCTCGGCGGCGACATTCCTGTTGATGTTATTGATGCCACCCTCGCCTGCCAGCACGCGAATCTGGATTGCCGCCTCCTGCGCCCGCGCCTGGGGTGGAATCGCCAGCAGCGCACTCAGCGCAACGGCCAGAACTTGGAAATAGAGGTGAACCATGGAGCCTCCGGGCCAGGGCGGTGCCGCGCGCCCAGCGCACGGCCTCGAGTCGCACAGCTCTCGACAGGCCGGAATCGGCCCTTCTGCGCTGCACACATAGAGACGATACCGCAAGGGCAGGGGTTACAGCCGCACCCGCCGCCCAAGCCTCAGGCGGTCTCCGTCGCGGCCGCGCCGAGCGGCGCGAAACCCAGGCTCCCGAGCAACGCCACAATGTCATCGTCGGTGAGGCCCTTGCGCACGTCGGCCTGCCGCGTGAACGCCTCGTACACAGCGCGCAGGTCGTCGCGCCCCAAGTCCCCGTAACCAAGCTGCCGGACGCGCTGGCGCAGCGCGTGCCGCCCGCTGTGCTTGCCCAAGACCAGCTGCGAGCCCGGCACGCCCACCGAGGCGGGCGTCATGATTTCATACGTCGCCCGGTGCTTCAGGTAGCCGTCTTGATGAATCCCGGCCTCGTGGGCGAAAGCATTGCGCCCCACGATCGCCTTGTTCGGCTGCGGGCCGAACGTGATGCACTCGCTCAGCGCCCGGCTGGCGGCGTACAGCTTGGTAGCATCGATGCCGCAGCGATACGGCACGCGGTCGCGGCGCACCATCAGGATCGCAACCACCTCCTCCAAGGCGCAGTTGCCGGCCCGCTCGCCGATGCCGTTGATCGCGCATTCGATCTGCCGCGCGCCGGCGCGCAGGGCCGCGATCGCGTTGGCGACAGCCAGTCCGAGGTCGTCGTGCGTGTGGACGCTGACCTCCGCCCGCTCGCCCACGGCTTCCACGACCCGGGCAATCGTCTCGGCATAGTCGTCGGGAGTCATGAACCCGACCGTGTCCGGTATGTTGACCACCGTCGCGCCGGCCTCCACCGCCGCCTCGCAGACGCGGCACAGATAGCCGATCTCGGTCCGTGTCGCGTCCTCGGCCGAAAACTCCACGTCGTCAGCGTGGCGCTTGGCCAGCCGGACCGCCTCGGCCGCCTCGGCCAGCACCTGCTCCTGCGACTTGTTGAGCTTGTAGCGCAGGTGGATCTCGCTGGTCGCGATGAAACAGTGGATGCGCGGCCTGGCATGGCCGTCCAGCGACTGCGCGGCCCGCTCGATATCGGCCGGCACGGCCCGCGCCAGCGCCGCCACATGGGCGCCCCGGAATGCGCGGCAAATCGCTCGCACGGCGTCGAAATCGCCCTCCGAGGCAATCGGAAAGCCGGCCTCGATCACATCGGCCCCCAGCTCGACCAAGTGCCGGGCCATCCGCAGCTTCTCGGGCGTGCTCATGCTGCAGCCCGGGGACTGCTCGCCGTCCCGCAATGTGGTATCGAAGATATGCACGATCTCGGACATCGATCTCCCTCCTAAGATCAACTTACCCGCACCGGGAGCGATAAATCAAATTTTAATTTTTTTGAAATATAATTAATTAAAACTATGGATATCGCATTGCTGAAGCTATTCGAAACAGTGGCCGAGGAAGGCAGCTTCTCGCGGGCGGGGCGCAAGCTCTACCGTTCGCAGCCGGCGATCTCGCTGGCCCTGAAACGGCTGGAGGACGACTTGGGCGTGCTCCTGATCGACCGCTCCACGCGCAGCCTGCGGCTGACCGACGCCGGGCGCAAGGCCAGCGGCTATGCCAAGGAGTTCTTCGCGCTGGAGCGCGAGATGCGCGTGGCGCTCGCCGACCTGCGCGCCCGGGCCGCCGGCAAGCTGACGGTGGGCGCGAACGAATCGACGGCGCTCTACCTGCTGGGTCACGTGGAGCGCTTCCGCAAACGGCATCCGGGCATGCAAGTCGAGCTGCGGCGCAGCCTGTCCAGCCAGATCCCGCAGGCCGTGCGCGACGGCTCGCTGGAACTGGGGGCCATCAGCTACGATCCCGCCGATCCCGGCCTGCGCCTGTTCAGGCTGTACGACGACCGTCTGACGTTCGTGGTCTCGCCCGCCCACCGCCTGGCCGGCCGCAAGACGGTCGGCATCGCCGAACTTGGCGCGGAGACCTTGATCGCCCACAACGTGGTCTCGCCCTATAGGGCGCGGGTGATCGAAACCTTCCGGCGGCACGCGGTGCCGCTGAACATGGAGATCGAAATGCCCACGATCGAGACGATCCGCCGCCTGGTGCAGAGGAACCTCGGCGTGGCCTTCCTGCCCAAGATGTGCGTGGAGCGCCAGATCAAGAGCGGCGCGCTGTGCGAGGTGGTCGTGCCGGAACTCGGCATGGAGCGCCAGATCCACCTCGTCTACCCTGTTGCCAGGTACCTCTCGCAGGCATCACGCGCGTTCTTGGAGTTGGTCGGCGCGCCAATCCCGGAGGACTCGGCGCCGGCTGGGGCGGGCGCGTGCTAGCCTGATCCCATTCGGGCGCGCCGGCGGCGCGGCTGCCTCTTCCGTGAGACTCTGCTACCTCGACTGCTTCTCCGGCATCGCCGGCGACATGTTGCTGGGCGCCCTGGTAGATGCCGGCCTGGACGTGGCCGTGCTACAGGCCGAGATCGCGAAACTCGGCCTGGACGGGCTGGCCCTCCGGGCCGAGCCGGTCAAGCGGGGCGGCCTTGCCGGCACCAAGGTGCATGTCAAGGCGCGGCACGACCACAGCCATCGGTCGCTGTCAACCATCGAGCGCATCATCGCGGGTTCCAGCTTGGACGAGCGCGTCAAGCGGGACAGTGCCGGCGTCTTTCGGCGGCTGGGAGAGGCCGAGGCGCGCGCCCATGCCGTGCCGCTCGAGCAGGTCCATTTCCACGAAGTCGGAGCGCTGGACTCGATCGCGGACATCGTCGGCGCGTGCGCGGGCTTGCGCGCCTTGGGCATTGATCGTGTCTGCTGCTCGCCGATCAACCTGGGCAGCGGGACGGTTCAGGCGGCGCACGGCACGATGCCGGTGCCGGCGCCGGCCACGGCCCGCTTGGTGGAGGGAGTGCCCACCTACTCCGACGGGCCTAGCGCGGAGCTCACCACGCCCACCGGAGCGGCCTTGGCCGTGACGCTGTGCGACGGCTTCGGCCCCCCGCCGGCGATGCGCATCTCGCGCAGCGGCTACGGGGCGGGATCGCGCGACTTCCCGGGCCGGGCCAACCTGCTGCGCGTGCTGATCGGACAGGCGGAAGAGGCGGACACGCCCGCCGAGCAAGTCTGGATCCTCGAGGCGAGCATCGACGACATGACGCCCGAGATGGCAGGGTTCGCCATGGAGCGGCTGCTCGCAGCGGGAGCCTTGGACGTCACGCTCACCCCGGCGCAAATGAAGAAAAACCGTCCCGGCTTCACGCTGACAGTGCTTGCCGCCCCCCACGACCGGCAGCGCCTCGGAACGGCAATACTGGCCGAAACGACGACCCTCGGACTGCGGGAAGTCCCTGCCCGGCGCAGGACGCTGCAACGCTCATGGACCGAGGTCAGCACCAGCTACGGCCCCGTCCGCATCAAGACCTCGGGTGCGCCAGGCATCCCGGGGGCAACTTTCGCGCCCGAGTACGAGGACTGCCGCAAGCTAGCGCGCCAACATGATGTGCCGTTCAAGCGGGTCTGGGAGCAAGCGCACCACGCCTACCTGCTCAAGCGCGATGCATAGCGGCGGAATCCGGCAGGGGACCGGCGTGCCAGACTAGGATGAGCGCCTCGCCATGCCGGAATTCTACATCTCGACGCCCATCTATTACGTCAACGCAGCGCCGCATGTCGGGCATGCCTACACGACTATCGTGGCCGATACCATCAAGCGCTTCCGGCACATGCTGGGCGACCGGGCCTACTTGACAACGGGCAGCGACGAGCACGGGCAGAAGGTCGAGCGGTCGGCCGCGGCCGCCGGTCTCGATCCCCAGCGATTCGCCGATCGAGTCTCGGAAGCGTTTCGCGCCGAATGGGACGAGCTGGGCCTGGAGTTCGATTTCTTCCGGCGCACGAGCGACCCGCGCCATGCCCTGGCCGTGCGCAAGATTTTCGAGCGCTGCCTCGCCAACGGTGCGATCTACAAAGGCACCTATACCGGCAAGTACCACCTCGGCGACGAAGCCTTCGTCACCGACGAGGAAGCCGCCGCGGCCGATCCGGAAATGATCACAACGGTCACCGAGGAGAACTACTTCTTCCGGCTTTCCGCCTACCAGGACAAGCTGCTCGAGCTGTACGAGTCCCAACCGGAGTTCGTCCAGCCTGCGGCCCGCCGCAACGAGGTGACGGCGTTCGTGCGCGAGGGCCTCGCGGACCTCTCGATCAGCCGCTCCAAGCTGCGCTGGGGCATCCCGCTGCCGAACGACCCCGCCCACGTGTTCTACGTCTGGTTCGACGCGCTGAGCGCCTATGTGAGCGCGCTCGGGTACGGCGGGTGCGAGGAGCCGGGATCGGACTACGACCGCCTGTGGCCGATCGATGTCCACCTAGTCGGCAAGGAGATCGTCCGCTTCCATGCCGTGTACTGGCCGGCCTTCCTGATGGCGGCCGGGCTGCCCCTGCCAAAGCAGGTGTGGGCGCACGGCTGGCTGATCTTCCAAGGCGGCAAGATGTCCAAGACCAAAGGCAATATCGTGCGGGCGCTGCCGATCAAGAAGGTCGTGGGCGTGGACGGCCTGCGCTACTACCTGCTGCGCGAAATCGTTTTCGGCCAGGACGGGAATTTCTCGCACGAGGCGCTGGCGATGCGCTACAACGCCGACCTAGCGAATGGCATCGGCAACCTGGCCAGCCGCACCGCGTCCATGCTGGCGCGGTACTGCGGCGGCAAGATCCCGGCGTGCGCCGCAGGCGCCGACAGCGGAGGCTTGCCCCCGCTGGCGACGCTCTGCATTCACGACGCCACCGCTTTCTACGGCGAATTCGCATTCTCCAAAGCCTTGGAGGCGATCTGGGCGCTGCTCGCCCGGACCGACAAGTACATCGTCGAGCACAAGCCATGGCAGTTGGCGCGAGCGGACGACTCCGATTCCAGGACCCAGCTCAAGGCCACCCTCTACAACACCGCTGAGGCGCTGCGCATCGCCTGCGTACTGCTGGCGCCTGTTATCCCCGCGGGGGCGCAGAGAATCTGGAAACTTCTCGGGCAGGCCGGCGCTGTTGCCGAGCAGCGGCTGGACCAGCTGCGCTGGGGCGGCCTGTCCCCCGGCACCGCCGTCGGTGCCCAAGCCGCCATCTATCCAAGGCTGGACGTCGCGCAATCCGTGGCCCGCATGGAATCGCTGGAGATCGAGGCCTTGGCCGGGCAGGCCGAACTGCTGGGCCGCCAGCCCGCGCCGCCAGCGCTCGAGATCGAAACGCCCGAAATCGAGATCGGCGACTTTGCCAAGGTCGACATGCGGGTAGGCATAGTGCGGGCAGCTGAACGCGTCAAGAAGTCGCGCAAGCTCCTGCAGCTGGCGGTGGATATAGGCGAAGCCGAGCCGCGCAACATCCTTGCCGGCATTGCCGAAAAGTACGAACCCGGCGATGTACTCGGCAAGCGCATCGCCGTCGTCGCCAACCTCAAGCCGCGCAAGATGATGGGGCAGCTGTCGCAAGGCATGATCATCGCCGCCTCGCAGGAGGATGGCGAGCCCTGCTTGGCCGTCTTCCCTGAAGAGACCCCCGTCGGGGCCCGCCTCGGATAGCGCAGCGCATGCTGGTCGATTCGCATTGCCACCTCGACGGAGCTGTCTTCGAGGCCGATCGCGAGGAAGTGATCGCGAGGGCGCGCCAGGCCGGGGTGTCGTACATGCTCGCCATCGGGACAGGCGACGGCCCGCCCGACTTGGAGGCCGCCGTCCGCATTGCCGACCGGCACGAGGACATCGCGGCCACGGTGGGCGTGCATCCGCATGACGCCGGCAAGTTCGAGGCCGCTGCCGAGCGCATCGAAGCCCTTTGCCGGCACCCCAAGGTCGTTGCCGTCGGCGAGATCGGGCTGGACTACCACTACGACACTCCGCCACGCGAGATCCAAAAGAGGGCCTTTGTCCGGCAGATGGAAATCGCAGCCCGCTGCAGCCTGCCGATTTCCATCCACACGCGGGATGCCTGGGATGACACCCTCGAACTGCTCGGCTCGCACTGGGCCGGCAAGGGCATCGGCGGCGTGATGCATTGCTTCACTGGAGATGCGGCCCGGGCGCTGCGCTGCCTCGAGATGGGCTTCCTGCTGTCCTTCTCCGGCGTGCTGACCTTCGCGCGGTCCGAAGATTTGCGCGCGACCGCTCGCTGGGCCCCCCTGGACCGCATCCTGCTCGAAACGGACGCGCCGTACCTCACTCCCGCGCCGTATCGCAAGATCCGGCGCAACGAGCCGAAGTTCGTCGTGGAGACGGCGCGCGTGCTCGCCCGCGTCAAGGGTCTCGAGTTCGAAGAAGTGGCGCGGCAGACTAGCGCGAACTTCCGCGGCCTCTTCAACATCGCGGGGCGAGCGCCCGGCGCCTACGCAATTTCTGCAACATAGACCTGCGTGCAGCCCGACATGTCGCTCGCAAACGCCACCATCGTTTCGTCGCGGGAGAACGATGGATGGGGATGTGTCCACTGCGGCCCGTAGACAGTGTCCGCCGCCATCTCCATCCAGCTCAGCGAACGGCCCCTGTCCGCAGCCTTGCGCGCCCGCGCCCAGTCTGCGGCCAGCGCATATCTCGACCGGCGCCACTGCGTGCCCTGGGAACTCGCCCCGGACTGGCACAGCAGCCGACGCCCCCCGCTGGCCACGTCCACCAGTTGCAGGCCGATGTCGGGATGCGCCGTGTCGCACAGGATCCGCGCACCGTCCCGGCTCGGGCTGATGTGCCAGGCATTGAACTCGCTAATGGTGGACACCGCGCCGCTGTGCCAGTCCAAGCGCCGCAAGGATCGCGGCCAGACGCAATACACCAGATCCTCGGACCGGCCCAAGAACGTCTCATGCACGATGAACTCGTCATTCCCGTGCTCGTAGAGGCACTCCATGGCGGTGCCGTCGCGACGCACGCGGTGCATGCGCGGCGCCGGGTCGCCTGCAAACTCGATCCATTCCGGGCGCACGGGATTGAACTGCGGATGTATGACGGTGCGCGGGAAGGGGATGAACCCGCGCGCACTGCCGTCGAGCGTGCCGACGACCAGGCCCCAGCCATCCGGGCGCTTGCAGGCGGCGACATACCACTGCCCGTCGGGACTCAGCGAGCACTCGCCGAGCTGCCCGCCGCTGTCGACGATCAAGCTCTCCTCCAAGCTGTCACTGTCCAGCCGCCAGATCGCGCCCCCGCGCACGAACAGAATGGCGCCGCCCGGCGCGATCAGGGCCGAAAACGGATGGATCGCAGCGCCATCTGTCAGCTGGCGGATGCCGCCGTCGGGAAACCCTGCCACGAATAGCTGCGCCGTGCCGCTGCGATACCCGGTGAACAGCACGGCGGACTGATCCGCGGTGAACGAGCATTGCAGGAAGTACGTGGGGTGGCTGATCGAG
Organism: Bryobacterales bacterium; assembly: GCA_965219605.1. Classification (GTDB taxonomy): domain Bacteria; phylum Acidobacteriota; class Terriglobia; order Bryobacterales; family UBA6623; genus VXMF01. Next base: position 437,952 of record CBDCOC010000002.1, read on the forward strand.
GGGTGGCTGGTCAGTCGATGCACGCGCACGCCGGTGCCGGGATCGCGAAAGGCTGCATGCTCCGACGGGCCCTGCGCGCCCTTGCACCAGCGGACCGGCATCACCCGTGCGCCTGTCCCGATGAAGCGCGCGGCGCGCGGGTGTCGCGTTGCAGGCCAACTGCCAGTCCCGGAGAGGCCGCCAGCGGAAGAAGAACGGCTTGCGCGACCGCCCGTGCCAAGCATTGCGCCGCCGGTCTCATTCGTCGCCGGCCTCGGCCGTGCTCAAAGCGTCGCTCAGCAGCGCCCTGGCGTCTTCGGCATCCGACTCGAGGACCTTGAGCAAGACGTTGCCCACGGGCTGCTGGATCACGTTCTCGCGCGCCAGCCAGCATTCGATCCCCGCGGACTCCAGCAGGGACTGGATGACTTCGGCCTCGACATTGGCCAGGTGGCTCCGCGAGGAGAACAGGGTCACGAGGCTGTCTTCGTTCCGCGGCGGGCGCATCCGAATCAGGCAGTCTAGCAGACCACGAGCAACTCGGCCCGCGTTGTGGAATACTCTTATCGGGATGCGGCAAGCGTGACGAAAGGCGGCGCATGCGCCCTGGCGCTGGCGGCCTTGCTGGTCCCGCCCCTGGCGGCCCAAGGCCAGCGGACGGCTCCCACCGGCTATACGGACACGCCCTTCTTGCCCGGCAGCCGCTGGCGCGTGCATGACGATGCCCGGCCGCGGCCGCGCTTGGTCGATCCGGGGACAGCCAGCACTGCCTTGGAGCCGGGCCAGGCACCGTCGGACGCCGTCGTGCTGTTCGATGGCAGCGACCTGTCGAACTGGCTCGAACGCAGGCGCGGCAAGACCGCGGCGGCAACCTGGAAGTTGGAGGACGGATGCATGGTGGTCGTGCCCGGCACCGGCAGCCACATCAGCAGGCAGCAGTTCGGCGACGTACAGCTGCACGTCGAGTGGGCGACTCCGGCCGAGCCGCGCGGCAGCAGCCAGCAGCGCGGCAACAGCGGCATCCTGCTCATGGGACTGTACGAGATCCAGATCCTGGACTCCTACGACAACATCAGCTATGCCGACGGACAAGCGGGGGCGATCTACGGACAGTATCCGCCGCTGGTGAACGCCTCGCGGCGGCCAGGACAGTGGCAGGTGTACGACATCGTCTTCGAGGCCCCGCGCTTTGCCGCCGGCAAGCTCGAAAAGCCGGCCTATGTCACCGTGTTCCACAACGGCGTGCTGCTGCACCACCGCAAGGAAATGATGGGGCCGATGCGACATCGCGCGGCCAGCCGCTATGCCCCGCACGAGCCCGAGTTGGGCGTGCTGCTGCAAGCGCACGGCAACGCCGTGCGCTTCCGCAACATCTGGGCGCGCCGCTTGGCACTAAGCGATCCGTAGCAGTGCGATAGCAGCCGGCAGCGCAGCTGCGCAAGCCGCTTGCGGCAGGGATAGCCGCGCCCGTCCCAAGCGCGGGAAGTCGCCTTGGAAGCCGCGCGCCAGCAGCGCTTGGGCCACGCTCTCAGCCCGGTCCCAGCCTCGCACGAACACCATTGCGGCGTGATTGGCCCATACGCGCGCGAAGCCGGCCCGGACCCGGCCGCCGGTCCGGCATTCGCGCGCTCGCGCGATAGCCCGCCACTCCTCGAGCAGCAAGAATAAATAGCGGTGCATGAGCACGAGCGTCAGAGCGAAAGCCCTTGGCACGCCCAGCCGCCGCAAGGCATCGACAATGTCTTCCAAGAGCGTTGTCGCGGCGAGCATGGATAGCAGCAGAATGGCAGAGCACGCCTTCCACGCCACCGCGAAGGCGGCCGCCCCGCCCGCGGGCAGGCCCGCGGCGACAGGCAGTGCCGCCGCCAAGGCGATGAACGGCGTCGCCGCCAGCAGCCGACGGAGCACATACAGCGCAGGCACGCGCGCGGCCAGCCACACCAAGGCCAGGATTCCGCTGATCGCGGCGCAACGCCAGTCGGCACCGGGCGGGAAGGTGGAGATCAGCAGCACGGTGCATAGCACCGCGCATAGCTTGATCCGGGGATCCGCTCGCGCAAGAGGCGAGGCGGGCGCTTCGAGCGAGGCATCGAGCGGTCTCATGCGCGCCCTTCGCGCCGAATTCGGCGCCGCCAGGCGAACAGCCCGATACAAGCTAGCGCCAGCGCCAGGCCGAGCCGCAGGAAGATCGCTGGCGCGACGCTGCGGCGGACGGCCCCCGCGCGATCCACGCTGAGGCGCAGGCTGGCGCGATGGCCCAGGCCATCGTCCGCGACCAGTCTCCACTGCCCGGCTTGGTCCGGCTCGAAGCGCGCCACTCCGTGCCGATCGGTCCGCAGGATCGCGAAATAGCGGCCGGCGTCCGCAGGGGAACGGACCAACACCTCGGCTGCGGCCGGATCGCCGTTGGCATAGGCGCACCTCACGGCCACCGGCGGCTCCGAAGTTACCAAGGCAAGCGTCAGCCCATGCGCGCGCAAGCCAGCGGGCAGCAGGACGCCTAGGGCCGCAACCAGCGCGAGACGGCCCCTCATCGCTGCAACGGCATCAGGATCTCGGGCTTCACGCGCCCGAAGAACTTCACCGCCAGCAGTGTCGCAGCCGCCTCCAATACCACCGCTCCGGCCAAGGCTGCGACCACGGCGAACAGCCCGCGCCCGTAGTCCGCCAGCTCGAATTCCCATGCCAGCAGCAGGAGAGGCACCAAGGTGCCGAGAAAGCCAGCCGTCGCGGCACGCACCGAGAGCGGCATGGGCAACCACCGCCACGCCCCCCAGCCGGCCACGGCGCCCAGCCCCATGTTCAACGCGTTCACCCCCAGCGAAACCAACCCGCCATGCTGCAGCAGCAAGGCCTGGAACAGCAGGCTGGCATACAGCACCGGGAACGCCCGCCCGCCCAGCATAATGCCGAGCAGGCCGTACATGCCCATGTGCGTCGGAACGCCTAGCACCGGGAACTGAATCGTTGACACCACGAAAGTCGCCGCGGCGATGAGGCCCATCTTGGAAGCCTCGGGGGCCTCGACTTTAGCGCAGGATCGAGCCAACCATACGAAACTGACCGCATGCGCGGCGACGCAGCCGCCCCATGGCAGAATGCCGTCCGCGACATGCACCGAAACTGGGAGTATATCACGCCACCGCCGCCCCTTGGCGGACAGCTTTGGGATCAGTCGGGCACGCCGTGGTCGGCCGCGACACGCTCGGCGAAATAATTGCGAATCCTCGCCCGGTTGCGCTCGATTTCGTAAAGCGCTTCCCGCAGCAGCTGCTCCTTGCGGTTCCGCAAAACAGCCTCGATCGAGCGCTGCACCTCCTGGTCTTCAAACGGGCGCTGCCCGGCCGGCTCGAGCGAGATCAGGTGCAGGATCCGAAACTCGCCTTCCGTCTCCACGATGCCGGAATACTCTCCCGGCTTGAGCGCAACCATCGCGCGGCGCAAGCGGATGTCGGTGGATTGCAGGGCCGACTGCGGAATGAAGCCCATGTCGCCGCCTGTCGAGGCATAGACCGGATCTTCCGAATATTCGCGGGCGATCTTTTCGAAATCAGCCCCGTTCGCAAGCTCGTCCTGGATCCACCGTATCTTCTCGAGCGCCTTGCCACGCCCCACGGCATCATCGTTGCGCAGGTTCCGGATCGGCGAGTCCTCCCTGTCTGAGACGACGATCTGGGCCAGGTGCATCTGCTGCTCGTACACAGAGAAGGCACTCTTGTGCCTTTCGTAGTACTCCCGCATCTCGGCCGCGCTGAGTTCCACGCGCGCCGAGATCTCATCTCGCACCAGCCGTTCCACGGTGAGCCTGCGCTGCAATTCCTCTCGAAACTCGTCCAGCGACAGCGCATTGTCAGCGAGAACCCTCCGCCAGGACTCCGGCGTGCCGTAGTCGGCGAGACAGCGCTCTAGGACCGCGTCCACTTCGTCCTCTGGAACAACCACTCCCATGGACGTCGCACGCTGCAGTAACAGCCGCTGGTCGAGCAATTCGCGCAGCAGGGCGAATCGGCGGGCCGTCTGCGGGCCGCTGTCCGTCTCCTCTGCGGAGCCTTGGCTCGCCAGCAGCTTGGAACAGCGATAGCGGTCCAAGTCGGCGTACGTGATCCGCTCGCCGTTGACCTCGGCCGCGAGGCCTTCTTCGCTCCGCTCCCGGCAGCCCGCGCCAGCCAGCAGGCCCGCAAGGGCAACCGCGGCAGCGAGTGCGCGGCACGGCCCAGCGGCGACTGGCTCCAACACCGCCCGGGGCGTCACTGCTCAGGCTTCTCGTTCGATTCGGGCGCCTCGGGGCCGGACGCAGCGGCTCCGTCGGCCGCGGGCCGCTCGGAGACCTCTTCAGCCTCAGCCGCCGCTTCCTCGCGGAGGCCCGCCACGCGCCGCTGCTGCTTGGCCTCGGCCTTCTTCTCCAGCCGGGCCCCGAGAAGCTCGAGAATAGCGGTCTCGGCCCCATCGCCCGGTCGCGGCCCCAAGCGCATGATGCGCGTGTAGCCCCCCTGGCGATCCGCGAAGCGCGGCCCGATCTTGTCGAACAGCTTCTTGACCGCTCTCGGCTCGAACAGGTATGCAGCCGCCTGGCGGCGGGCGTGCAGCGTGTCGCGCTTGGCCAGCGTGATCACCTGCTCGACCTTAGGCCGGACCGCCTTGGCCTTGGTCACCGTTGTTTCGATCCGTTCGTGCAGGATAACGCTCGTGGTCAAGCCGCGCAGCAGCGCCCGCCGGGCGGACGGGTCGCGCTGCAGTTTGAAACCGCCTTTCCTATGCCTCATCGCCGTCGCTCCCCGCCCTGCTATGCGTCACTGGAGCGGCGCGGCACCAGCCGCCCGCGCTCGTCCCGGAGCATGCCGAATTCCAAGCCCATCGGCTGCAAGATCTCGCGGATCTCCTGCAACGACTTGCGTCCGAAGTTCTTGACCCGCATCATGTCGCTCTCCGTGCGTTCGATCAAGTCCCCGATTGTCTGGATGTTGGCATTCTTCAAGCAGTTGAAGGAACGCACGGACATCTCGAGATCTTCGATCGATTTGTTGTAGTACTCCGCGGCGAGATCCCCCTCGGCCTCTGGCAGCGCGTCTTCCAGCGCGCCGTCTTCCTCGAAGTTGATGAAGATCTGCATGTGATCCTTGAGCAGTTTCGCGGCCAGCCCGATCGCGTCTTGCGGCGTGACCGCGCCATTCGTCCACAACTCCAGATTGAGCCTCTCGAAGTCGGTGGACTGGCCTAGGCGCGCCTGTTCGACCCCGTACTTGACCCGATGCACCGGAGAATGGACGGAATCGATCGGAATGAAATCAACCGCCAAGTCCTCTTCGTGGTTCTTCTCGGCGGAGACATACCCGCGCCCCATCCGCACGCGCATCTCAATGTCCAGCACGGCCTCGTCATTGATCGTCGCGATATGCACGCTCGGGTCGAGGATCACCACGCCCGAGTCCGCCTCGATCGCGCCACTGGTGATGTCTCCCGGCTCCGTGACGCGCAGGCGCACCGTGCGCGCGCCCTCGCCTTGCATCTGCAGGGGGATCTGCTTTAGGTTCAGGATGATGTCCGACGCATCCTCGACAACGCCCGGGATCGAGCTGAACTCGTGGGACACGCCTCCGATACGAATGGCGGTGATGGCGGCGCCCTCGATCGAGCTCAGCAGCGCCCGCCGTAGCGAATTGCCGATGGTCGTCCCGAATCCGCGCTCGAACGGCTGGGCGCTGAAGCTGCCGTAAGTCTCGCTCAGGGAACCCGTGTCCACTGCCAGGCCTTTCGGCTTCTCGAATCCTTTCCACAACATGTGATGTCTGCCTCTTACTTGCCCTGCAATCGTAGCCCGGCCGCCGCAGCCTACCGCGAGTACAGCTCAACGATCAATTGCGCGTTGAGCTGCGTGCTCTCGAGGTCCTCCTTGGAAGGCCCGCCGAGCACTCGCCCGCGAAGATCCTCCGGCGCGAACTCCAGCCAAGCCGGCGGGGCCGGCGACACCGGCGCATCCAAGGCTAGCCGGATGCCGCCGTGCTCCCTGCTCCGCTCTCGAATCTCGACAATATCGCCGTCGGCCACCTGGTACGAGGGGATGTCGACCTTGCCACCATTGACTTGCACGTGACCGTGGTTGACGATCTGCCGGGCCTGCCGCCGCGAAACAGCGAAGCCGAGACGGAAAACCACGTTGTCCAAGCGCCGCTCCAGCATCGCCAGCAGGTTGTCCCCCACAACCCCCGGCTGCCGGGCCGCGCGCTCGTAGTACCTGCGGAACTGGCGCTCTAGTACATCATACATGAAGCGCGCCCGCTGCTTCTCCTGCATCTGCAGGGCGTAGCCCAGCATCTTGCGCGGCCGCTGCGTCTTGCCGTGCTGGCCCGGCGCATACGGGCGCTTGTCCAGCAAGCGTTCCGACTTGGGATCCAGCGCCATGCCCAAGCGCCGCGAGCGACGCAAGACCGGTCCTCGATTTCTTGCCATGAGATCCTCCCCGCCCTCAGACCCGGCGCTTCTTCGGCGGCCGGCAGCCGTTGTGCGGCACCGGCGTCACATCCTTGATGTGCGTGACCTGGATGCCCGCGCTCGCAAGGGCGCGGATCGCCGACTCGCGCCCGCCGCCGGGACCCTTCACGCGCACGGCGACGCGCCCGACACCGTGCTCCTTGGCTGCGTTGGCGGCTGTCAGGCTCGCCTGCTGGGCCGCGAACGGCGTCCCTTTCTGGGAGCCGCGAAATCCCAGCGAGCCTGCGCTCGACCATGAGATCGTGCGCCCCTCCAAGTCCGTAAAGGTGACAATCGTGTTGTTGAACGTCGCCTGCACGTGCACGATGGCAACCGGCACGTTCTTTTTCTGGCGACTCTTGAAGCGCTTCTTGCCCTTCGGATTGGCCATCAGTCCATTCTCCCGGCGGCCTACTTGGTCGCCTTCTTCTTGTTCGCGATCTGGCCCCGCCGCGCACCCTTGCGGCTGCGCGCGTTGGTATGCGTCCGCTGCCCCCTGACCGGCAGGCCGCGCCTGTGCCGCAGGCCGCGGTAACAGCCGATCTCCATCAAGCGCCGGATGTTGAGCTGCACTTCCTTGCGCAGATCGCCTTCCACCGCCTGCTCTTCTTCCAGCAACTTGCGCAGGGCGGTGATCTCGCGGTCATCCAAGTCGCCCATGCGCTTGCCGAAGTCGATGCCGGCGCGGTACAGCAGCGAGCGCGCTCGCGCGAAACCGATGCCGTACAGATACGTCAGCGACACCTCCGCCCGCTTGTTGTCCGGGATGTCGACGCCTTCCAATCTCGCCATTGTCGCTCTCCTCTCCAACTCAACCCTGGCGTTGCTTGTGCCTGGGGTTGATGCAGATCACGCGCAGGATGCCCTCCCGCCGGATGATCTTGCAATCCTTGCAAAGCTTCTTCACCGATGCCCGTACCTTCATTGCTCCAGCCGTCCTATAATCCTCGCCCTAGTGGCGTCCCGCGGCGACAGGCGCAGCCGCACCCGGTCGCCCGGCAGAAGCCGGAGAAAGTCCAGCTCGTGCCGCCCCGTCGCCGCGGCCGCCACCACGTGGCCGCTGTCAAGCCGCACGCGCAGGAGCAGGCTCGGCAGTTCTTCCAACACCGTGCCCGACGCCTCCGCTGCGGCAGCACCGCCGCGCTGCGAGCCCATGGCCTCCCGCGCTCCATCCATCAAACCGCCGTCAGAAGCCGCGGGCCGCCCGCCGTGACTGCCACGCAGTGCTCGAAATGCGCGGCGTTCGAGCCATCCCGTGTCACCGCCGTGAAGCGATCGCGCAAGATGCGCGTGCGGGCGTCGCCGGCCGCGACCATCGGCTCGATCGCCAGCACCATGCCCTGCCGCAAGCGCGGGTTGGGCAGCTGCGCGTCCACATGGTTGGGCACCTGCGGCTCTTCGTGCAACTGGCGGCCGATGCCGTGGCCGACGAACTCCTTCACGACCGAGAAGCCCGCGCCCTCGACATGGGCCTGCACGGCCCGGCTGAGGTCGAGCAGCCGGCGCCCTTCCACCATCTGCTGCACCGCCAAGTCCAGCGCCTCGCGCGTGACCCGCAGCAGGAGATCGGTTTCGCGCGTGATCGCGCCGACCGGGATCGTCGTGGCCGAGTCGCCGTAGTAGCCGTCCAGCAGCACGCCGCAGTCCACCTTGACAATATCGCCCTCGCGAAGCACCCTCTTGCGCGATGGGATGCCATGCACGACCTCGTGATTCACCGACGTGCAAAGCGCCGCCGGGAATTTCGCGCGGGCGGCGGGCACGTAGTACCCCTTGAAGGCCGGGACCGCGCCTGCCTCGCGGATCATCGCGACGGCAACCTCTTCCAGATCCATGGTGGTCACGCCCGGGCGCACCATGCCGCGCAGGGCGGCCAGCACGCGGCCCACGAGTTGCCCGCTGGCATGCATCCGCTCGAGCTCCACGGGAGTCTTGCACGTGATCATGTCTGAGTTCCGCCGGCGCGCCGCCCGCTAGGCGAGCGAACGACGCCCCCTTATCCTGCCCGTGCGCGGGGTGAAGCCTTCGTAGTGCCGCATCAGCAACTGCGACTCGATCTGGTTGACGGTGTCCATCGCCACGCCGACCACGATCAGCAGCGACGTGCCGCCGAAGTAGAAGTTGACGTTCAGCCCGTCCAGCAGCCAGCGCGGCATGTTGGCGTCCGCCCAGTTGCCGACCAGCGGCAGGTGGTGGATCTTGGCCCCGTGCAGCATCAGATCCGGTATCAGCGAGATCGTGGCCAAATACAGCCCGCCGACCAGCGTCAGCTTGGTCAGGATGTCGTTGATGTGCTCGGCGCTCGGCTTGCCCGAGCGGATGCCCGGAATGAACCCGCCGTACTTGCGCATGTTGTCGGCCACTTCATTGGGGTTGAAGATGATCGAGACGTAGAAGAAGCAGAAGAAGACAATGCCCACCACGTAGATCAGCTCGTACAGCGGCTCGCCCGGCCGCACCGATTCCAGCAGGCGCGACAGGAACGGGCTGTCGCTGAACATCAGCGTCAGGGTCTGCGGCAGCGACAGGATCGACGAGGCGAAGATGACCGGGATCACGCCTCCCGCGTTGACCTTCAGCGGCAGGTGCGTGGACTGCCCGCCCATCATGCGCCGGCCCACCACGCGCCGCGCGTACTGCACCGGGATCCGGCGCTCGCCACGCTCGACGAAAACGATGAAGCCGACCACGAACACCATCGCGGCTACGATCACCACCGCGGCCAGCACGTTCCACTGGCCCGTCACGAAGACGTTCTCGTAAATGTTCTGCGTCGCGCCCGGCAGGCCGACCACGATGCCCGCGAAGATGATCAGCGACATGCCGTTGCCGATGCCCCGCTCGGTGATCTGCTCGCCGAGCCACATGATGAAGGCGGTGCCCGTGGTCAGGGTCAGGATCGTCATCAGGCGGAAGCCCCAGCCGGGGCTGTAGGCCAGCCCCTGCTGGACGACCAGCTGCGCGTAGGCGAAGGACTGGACAATGCTGATGCCGATCGTCAGGTAGCGCGTCCACTGCGTGATCTTGCGGCGGCCCAGCTCACCTTCCTTCTGCAGCCGCTCCAGCGTGGGCACCGCCACGGTCAGCAACTGCAGGATGATCGAGGCCGTGATGTACGGCATGATGCCCAGCGCGAAAATCGTCAGCTGGCTCAGCTGGCCGCCGGAGAACAGGTCGAGGAAGCCTAGGGCCGTGCCGCGCGCCGCTTCGAAGATGCGCTGCAGCTCCTCGGTGTTCACGCCAGGCGTCGGGATATGCCCGCCAACCCGGTAGACCGCCAGCATCGACAGCGTGAACAGGAGGCGCTTGCGCAGATCCGGGACGCGGAACACGTTCACGCAGGCTTCGAGCCACTTCATGACTTCGCTTCGGCCCCCGTACCGGCCAGCACGGCCTTGCCGCCGGCCCCCTCTATCTTCTCCCGGGCGACCGCCGAGAACTTGTGCGCCGTCACGGTGATCGGGCGGGTGATCTCGCCGTCGCCCAAGATCTTCAGACCGGCGCGCAGCTTGCTGACAGTGCCCGCCGCGAGCAGGCCGTCCGGCGTGAACTCGTCCCCGGGCAGCTCTTCGAAGCGGGCTACATTGAGCACGGCGTACTCCTTGCGGTTGGGATTCGTGAAGCCGCGCTTCGGCACGCGCCGCACCAGCGGCATCTGGCCGCCTTCAAAGCCGCGCTTGCCGCTGTAGCCCGAGCGCGAGCGCTGGCCTTTCTGGCCGCGACCGGCCGTCACGCCCAAGCCCGAACCCGGGCCCCGGCCGCGGCGCTTGCGCGGCCGGCGCGCTCCCGGAGCGGGATGCAAATCACTGAGTTTCATAGCCATACCCAACTAGTCGATGACCTCTACCAAGTGCGGGACCTTGGCCACCATGCCGCGCGTGGCCGGGCCCTCGGGGCGCTCCACCACCTGGCCGATCTTGCGCAGACCCAAGCCGCGGACCACCTGTTTGAGCTTGCGCGGCACGCCGATCGTGCTGCGCTTCAGCCGGATCTTGATCATTTCAGGCATCATCCACCCCGGATCTCGCTCACATCCTTGCCGCGCAGCCGCGCGATCTCCTCGTAGTGGCGCAACTGCTGCAATCCGTCAAAGGTCGCCTTGATCACGTTGTGCGGGTTGCGCGAGCCGATGCACTTCGTCAGCACGTTCTGGATGCCCGCCGCCTCGACCACCTTGCGCACAGCGCCGCCCGCGATCTTGCCCTTGCCCTCGCGCGCGGGCTTGAGCAGGACACGGCCCGCCCCGTACACGCCCAGCACCTCGTGCGGGATCGTCGGCCCGAGCACGTTCACCTGGATCAGGTTCTTCTTGGCCTTCTCGATGGCCTTGCGGATCGCCGAGGGGACCTCCTTGGCCTTGCCCTTGGCGAACCCCACGACATGCTTCTCGGGATCGCCCACCACCACTAGGGCGGAAAAGCTCAGGTTCTTGCCGCCCTTGACGACCTTGGTCACGCGGTTGATCTCCACCACCTCGTCGGTGAGCTGCAGGTCGGCGCGCTCGATGCTCTGTTTGGCTTCCATCGGTCCCTATCTCTCCCGGCCCGCCGCAGCGGGATCCTCGCGCGCCAGGCGCTCGCGGGTGGGCGGCAGCAGGCCGGCCTTCTGCACGGCCTCGGCGACCGCGCGCACGCGCCCCTTGAAGTTATGCCCCCCGCGGTCGAACACCAGCCGCTCGATGCCGGACTCCCGCACGCGCTCCGCGATCATCTCGCCCACCTTGGTGGCCGCGGCGACGTTGCCGCCGTAGGCGGCGAAGCCGGCGCCCACGCTGGACGCCGTCACCAAGGTGTGCTGGGCATCGTCGTCGATGACCTGCGCGTAGATGTGCCGCAGCGAGCGGAACACCGCCAGCCGCGGGCGGGCGGCGGTGCCGCGCAGCCGCTTGCGGATGCGGGCATGCACTCGCCGCCGCCGCGCACTCCGGTTAACCTGGGAAACCATCTCTGCCTCGCTCCGTCCACCGGGCGCCTAGGAGGCGCCGCTCTTGCCTTCCTTGCTGCGCAGGCGCTCGCCCTCGTAGCGCACGCCTTTCTGCTTGTACGGGTCAGGCTTGCGCAGCGAGCGGATCGAGGCCGCAACCTGGCCCACGACCTGCTTGTCGATGCCCGACAGCTCGATCTTGTTGTTGCCGTCGAGGACGGCCTCCACGCCGTCCGGGAGCAGCACCTCAATCGGGTGCGAATAGCCCAGCTGCAGGGTCAGCACGCGCCCCGCCTTTTGCACCCGGTAGCCGACGCCGACAATCTCGAGCCGCTTCTTGAAGCCCTGCGTCACCCCGGTGACGCAGTTGTTCGCCAGCGAGCGGGTCAGCCCCTGCATGGCCGTGCTGGAGCCAGCGGTGCAGGTGATCCGCAGCGTGCGCTCGGCAAGCTCCGCGCCCACGCCCGCAGGGACGGGCACGCTGAGCTCGCCCTTGGGGCCCGTCACACTCAAGCGTCCCGGCTCGATTCCGATCTTGACACCGTCCGGCACCGCGATCGGCAATTTCCCAATTCTGGACATCTTTCCCTCCACGCCGGGCAAGGCGGTCAGTAGACCGTGCACAGCACCTCGCCGCCAATGCCCAGGCCCTTGGCCTTGCGGCCGGTCATGACGCCCTTGGACGTGGTCAGCACGCAGATCCCCATGCCGCCGATCACGCGCGGGATGCGCTGGGAATCGACGTACACCCGGCGGCTGGGCTTGGAAACGCGGGTCAGCTGCGTGATCACGGGGCGCTTGTCCGGGCGGTACTTGAGATATACCTTGAGCGTCTTCTTGTTCTGGTCCGCAGCCACGCGGTAGTTGGCCACGTAGCCCTCCTCCTTGAGGATCCGAGCCAGCTCGATCTTGACCTTGGATCCCGGAATCTCCACCTTGTGGTGCCTGGCCGCCATGCCGTTGCGTATGCGCGTGAGCATGTCGGCGATCGGATCGCTGTGCATCTCCCCTCCTACCAGCTGCTCTTGACCACGCCGGGCAGTTCGCCGCTCAGCGCCAGCTCGCGGAAACAGATGCGGCACAGTTCAAACTTGCGCATGTAGCCGCGCGGCCGGCCGCAGCGGCGGCAGCGGTTGCGGTAACGCACCCGAAAGGGAAGCTTCTTGCGCTCGCGCGCCATCTTAGCCTGCGTTGCCATGATTCTCCTCGCGGTCGCTGGCGCCTACGCGGCGCGGAACGGCATGCCCAGCAGCCTGAGCAGCGTGTGGCCCTCGCGGTCGGTGCGCGCGGTCGTGATCATAGTTACGTTCATGCCCTTCATCACCTCGACCTTGGTGTAATCGATCTCCGGGAAGATCGTGTGCTCCTGGATTCCCAGCGTGTAGTTGCCGCGGCCGTCCAGCTTCGGCGAGACCCCCTGGAAGTCGCGCACGCGCGGCAGGGAGACCGAGATCAACCGATCCAGGAACTCCCACATGCGCGTTCCGCGCAGGGTCACAGTGCAGCCCACAGGCACGCCCGCGCGCAGGTTGAACCCTGCGATCGGGCGCTTGGCCAGCGTCACCACCGGCTTCTGGCCCGCAATGGCCGCCAGTTCCCGCACCGTGCTGTCCACCACGCGTTGGTTGACCGGGACGCGGCGCCCGGCCTGGGCGTCCGCCGCGGCCTTGCCGGCCTTTTTCTTCTGGCCGCCATCCTGCTTCTGCAGGATCATCTTGCCGATGCCGATGTTGAGCTTGATGGCGACCAGCCGGGGAACCGCCATCGGCGAGCCGTAGCCGAACTCCTCGCGGAGCGCCGGCACGACTGACTCGGAGTACTTCTCTTTCAAGCGCAGCGCAGCCATCACTCAGCCACCACTCTCACGTTCGACAGATCCATCATCGACTCGCGGGCGGCAATGCCGCCCTTGACCTGCTTTTGCGGGTTCGGGCGGACATGCTTCTTGACCATGTTGGCACCCTCCACCAGCAGCCGGCCGCGCTTGCGGTCGACTTGCAGCACGCGGCCGCGCAGCCCCTTGCTGCGTCCGGTCAGCACCTCGACCGTGTCGTTCTTCTTGATCTTGGTCTTGTGCATCACCAGCGGCTTGCGGTGCCGCCGCATCTTCGCCGGCATCAGAGCACCTCCGGCGCGAGCGAGACGATCTTCATGAAGCGCTTGTCGCGCAACTCGCGCGCCACCGGCCCGAACACGCGCGTGCCCAAGGGTTCGCCCAGCTCGTTGACCAGCACCGCCGCGTTCTCGTCGAAGCGGATGTAGGTGCCGTCCTTGCGGCGCGTCTCCTTGCGCATGCGCACCACGACCGCGCGCACGACCGTGCCCTTCTTGACGTTCGAGTCCGGCACGGCCTCCTTGACCGAAGCCATCACCACGTCGCCCAGCCCCGCCTTGCGGCCCGTGGAGCCGCCCCGGGGCAAGATGCACATCAAGCGCCGCGCGCCGGAGTTGTCAGCCACCGCCAGCCTTGTCTGCATGCCAATCATGCCGTCTGCCTCCCTCGGCCCAGCCTACTGGCCCGCCGGCTCCTGCTGCCGCTTGCGGCGCACCTTGATGTCCACCTGGGTCGACTTGAGGACGACCTCCTCGAGCCGCCAGCGCTTGCGCTTCGACAGCGGGCGGCACTCGACGATGCACACGCGATCGCCCATCTTGGCGGTGCTGTCCTCGTCGTGCGCCATGAATTTCTTCTTGCGCGTGATGTAGCGACGGTACAGCGGGTGCTGCACGCGCCGGCTGACCTCCACGACGATGGTCTTCTCGGCCTTTGTCGAGACTACCACGCCGACCTTGCGGTTCTTGTGGCCCTGCTCAGCCATCGCTGCCCTCCTCCGCCACTGCCTGGCGCTTCTCGCCGGCCACTGTCAGGATGCGGGCCAAGTCCTTGCGGGTGGCGCGGTACTTGCGCACGCCCTCGGCCTGGCCCATCGAAATCTGGAAGCGCAGCCTGAACAGCTGCTCGCGGGCCTCCGCCTCTCTCTGCCGCAGCTCGGCAAGGGTAAGGTCGCGGTATTCCTTGGCCTTCATAGCAGCTCCCCGCCGTGCCGGCTGACGAACTTGACCGGAATCGGCAGCTTCTGCCCGGCCAGCTCCATGGCACGGCGCGCCACGCTTTCCTCGACGCCTTCGATCTCGAACATCATGCGCCCGGGCTTGACCACGGCGACCCACTGCTCGGGCGCGCCCTTGCCCTTGCCCATGCGGGTCTCGGCAGGCTTCTTGGTGATCGACTTGTGCGGGAAGATCCGAATCCAAAGCTTGCCGCCCCGCTTCACGCGGCGGCTGATGGCAATACGGGCGGCCTCGATCTGGCGGTCGGTGATCCAAGCCGCCTCGAGTGCCTTGAGACCGTAGTCGCCGAAGTCCAGGCCGGAGCCGCGCCAGGCCTTGCCGCGCCGATTGCCGCGGTGCATCTTGCGATAGCGCGTTTTCTTAGGCATCAACACGGTGCTATTCCTCCTCGCTGCCGCTGCCGGCGTCGGCACTGCCGGCCTCCGCCAGCGGAGGCTGGAAGGCGGACTCGGCGGGCGGCGACACCGGCGGGTCGGCCGGCGCCTCGGCACTCGCAGGCGGCCCTTCCGCGGGGGCGATGGCCGGGCGCCGCAGGCGCTCGCGCTCCTGCTCGGCCTGGCTGCGCGCCTCGCGCCGCCGGGCCGGCTCGGGATCCTCCCGGCCGGTCTTGCGGATGGCCGCCCCGCGCGGGTCGATGATCTCGCCCTTGTAAATCCAGCACTTGACGCCCAGCACGCCGTAGGTGGTATTGGCCTCGCTGAAGCCGTAGTCAATGTCTGCGCGCAGCGTCTGCAGCGGCAGCCGCCCGTGCAGGTGCCACTCGCTGCGGGCGATCATCTTGCCATTCAGCCGGCCGGCCACCCAGATCTTGATGCCCTTGCAGCCGAAACGCTGGGCGAATTCGACCGACTTGCGCATGGCGCGCCGGAAACTGACCCGCTTCTCGATCTGCATGGCAACCGACTCAGCCACCAATTGCGCGTCCAGTTCGGGCCGGTGGACCTCCTGGATATCGATGTAGATGTCGCGCTTGGTCTGCTGCTGCAGCTCGGCCTTGAGCTTCTCGATCTCGGAGCCCTTCTTGCCGATGATGATCCCCGGCCGCGCCGCGCGGATGGCGATGCGCAGGCGGCTGCCGGGACGGTCCAGCTCGATGGAACTGATGCCGGCAGCCTTGAGGCGCTTGCGCAGCATCGCCTTGATCTCGATGTCCTCGTTGACCAAATCGGCGTAGCCCTTCTGGGCATACCAACGCGAACGCCAGACCTTGGTGTAACCCAAGCGGAATCCGTAGGGGTGAACTTTCTGACCCATACCGTCTCCTTCGCGGCAAACTCCCGCAGCCTAGGCCGCCTGGGACCCCTCTTGCCCAGCGGGCTCGTCGTCGGTGACCGTCACGACAATGTGCGCCAGCCGGTGCACGTACGGCGCCGGGCGGCCGCGGGCGGCCGCGCGCATGCGCTTCATGCGCGGCCCCTCGTTGACGACGATCGACTTGATCCGCAACTCTTCCACCTCGCCGCCCAGATCCTCGGCATTCGCCACGGCCGAGCGCAGCACCTTGAGGATCTGCCCGGCCGCGCGCTTGTTGGTGCGGGCCAGCACGTCCACGGCCGCCTCGGCGGCCAGGCCGCGCACCAGGTCCGCCACCAAGCGCGCCTTCTGGGGCGCGATGCGGACATAGTTCCATTTTGCGACAGCGTCCACGCGGCTACCCTCCGCGCCCGGACTTGGCGCTGCCGGCATGGCCGCGGAACGTGCGCGTCATGGCGAACTCGCCCAGCTTGTGCCCGACCATGTTCTCGGTGATGAACACCGGGATGAACTTGCGCCCGTTATGCACGGCAATGGTGTGGCTGACCCACTCCGGCAGGACCGTGGAACGGCGCGACCACGTCTTGATCACGCGCTTCTCGCCAGAACTGTTGAGAGCCTCGACCTTCTTGTGGAGGTGCTCGTCGTAGAACGGCCCTTTCTTTAGTGAACGACCCATCGCGATCCCCCTAGCCCTTCTTCTTGCTCCCGCGCCGCGACACGATGTAGCGGTCGGTGCGCGGGTTGTTGCGGGTCTTGTAGCCGCGCGTCGGCTTGCCCCACGGCGTGACCGGGTGGCGGCCTCCGGAAGTGCGCCCCTCGCCGCCGCCGTGCGGGTGGTCGACCGGGTTCATCGTCACGCCGCGATTGTGGGGGCGCCGGCCCAGCCAGCGCTTGCGGCCGGCCTTGCCCAGCGAGACATTGCCGTGATCGACATTGCCGACCCGTCCGATCGTCGCCATGCAGTCCTCGAGCACGCGGCGCACCTCCCCGGACGGCAGCCGCAGCAGGGCATAGCCGGACTCGCGGGAGATCAGGCGGATTTCCGCGCCGGCAGCGCGCGCCATCTGGCCGCCCTTGCCGGGGCGCAGCTCGACATTGTGCACGAGCGTGCCGGGCGGGATGCGCCGCAACGGCAGCGCATTGCCGACCAGGATGTCGGCGTTCTCTCCGGATTCGACTTGCATGCCGGCCTTGAGGCCGACCGGCTGCAGTATGTAGCGCTTCTCGCCGTCCACGTAATGCAGCAGGGCGAGATTCGCGGAGCGGTTCGGGTCGTACTCGATCTCGGCAACCTTGGCCGGGATGCCGTGCTTCTGGCGCTTGAAGTCGATCTCGCGGTAGCGGCGCTTGCGGCCGCCGCCCCGGAAGCGGACGCAGATGCGGCCGCGGTTGTTGCGGCCGCCGTGCTTGGCCTTGCCCTTGGTCAGGGACTTCTCGGGCCGGGCGCGGGTCAGCTCTTCCCGGGTCGTGGAGGTCTGGAAGCGCCGCGTGGGCGTGCGCGGCCTGTACGTCTTGATCGGCATCCGTTCCAGCCCCCTACACCTGCGTGTACTCCACCGGCTTCTGCCCCGGTTTCAGCTTCACGTAGGCTTTCTTCCAAGCCGGGCGGCGCCCTTGGTAGCGCCCCTGCCGGCGCATCTTGCCGACGTACCGCGCCGTGCGGACGGAATCCACTTCGACGTTGAAGATCGAGCGCACCGCGTTCTTCACCTCGGTCTTGGTCGCCTTGAGATGCACCCGGAAGCACAGCGTGTCGCTCTGGACGCGGCCGAGCTCGGCCTTCTCGGTTATGAGCGGGCTGACGATCACTTCAAAGGGGCTCATGCCAACACCTCGCTGCAAGTGCGAGCCGCACCGGCGGACATCAGGATGCGCCTGTGCTTGAGCACCGCGTAGGGCGTGAGCTGCGAGCTGGGCAGCAGCTTGACGCCGGGCAAATTGCGGCTCGAGAGCTCCAAGTTCCGGTTGGGCTGGTTCTCCACCACCAGCACGCTGTCGCCCAAGCCGAGCGTCTCCAGCACCTGCCGGAATTCCTTGGTGCGGTGGCTCGCGATCTCAAAGTCGCGCACGAACGTAATGCAGCTCTCGCCCAAGCGGGCCGAGAGCGTGGACCGCAGCGCGGCGACCTGCATCTTGCGCGGAATCTTCTGGGCGTAACTGCGCGGCCGCGGCCCGTGCACCGTGCCGCCTCCGCGCCAGATCGGGGAGCGGCGCGAGCCGACGCGAGCGCGGCCCGTGCCTTTCTGGCGCCACAGCTTGCGCCCCGAGCCGGCCACCTCGCCGCGCGTCTTGACCTTGTGCGTGCCGGCCCGCTGGTTCGCTTGGTAGGCCACGATCACCTGATGCACCAAGGCCTCGTTGGCCGCGGCTGCGAAGACCGTGTCGGAGAGGTCCAGGGAGTCGACTTTCTCGTTGTTCAGGTCGACGATGTCAACGGTTGGCATCGCTGTCTACCTCCCTCTCCGGATCGACAAGTACCCGCCGTTGGGGCCGGGCACCGCACCGCGCACCAAGATCACGTTGTCATCCGGTTGGACCTCGACGATCTCGAGGCCGCTGACCGTGACGCGCTCGCCGCCCATGCGTCCGGGCAGGCGCACGCCCTTGAAGACGCGGGACGGCCAGGCGCTCTGGCCGATGGACCCGGGCGCCCGGTGGAACATCGATCCGTGCGTCTTGCGCCCGCCCCGGAAGCCGTGCCGCTTCACCACCCCTTGGAAGCCCTTGCCCTTGCTGGTGCCGGTGACGGTCACCTTCTCCCTGGGCCGGAAGTGCTCGGCCAAGATGCGGTCGCCCGGCTGGAAGCCTTCGGCCCCCTCTTCCAGGCGGAATTCGCGCAGGAAGCGCATCGGCGCCACGCCGGCTTTCGCGAAATGCCCGCGCTGGGGCTTCTTGACCAGTTTCTCGCGCGTGAAGTCGACCAAGCCGACCTGAATCGCCTCGTAGCCGTCGCGGTCCGCGTTCTTGCGCTGCACGACCACGCAGGGGCCGGCCTGCAGCACCGTGACCGGCACGACGCGCCCTTCGCTGTCGAAGATCTGCGTCATGCCGATCTTCTTTCCTAGGATTCCGGGTGCCATCACTCCATGCTCTCCTGCGCCAAGCTTGCCGGCCTCGCCACGGCTAGGCCCCGAAGGCCTTGATCTCCACGTCCACCCCGGCGGGCAGGTCGAGGCGCATCAGCGCGTCGACCGTGTCCTGGGTCGGCTCGAGAATGTCCAGCAGCCGCTTGTGCGTGCGGATCTCGAATTGCTCGCGGGAGCGCTTGTCGGTATGCACGGAGCGCAGCACGGTGTACCTGTTCTTCACGGTCGGCAGCGGGATCGGCCCGGCAATCTGGGCCCCCGTGCGGCGCGCTGTGTTGACGATCTCGCCAGTCGACTGGTCGAGGACGCGGGAGTCGTACGCCTTGAGGCGGATCCGGATTCTTTCCTTCGGCATCGCTTTCGCTGTCCTTCCAGTCTTCCTGTCGCGGCGCTGGCGCTACTCGACGATGGAGGCGACGGTGCCGGCGCCGATGGTGCGCCCGCCCTCGCGGATCGCGAAGCGCAAGCCCTGCTCCATCGCGATCGGCACGATCAACTCCACCTCCAACTCCACGTTGTCCCCCGGCATCACCATCTCCGTCCCCGCCGGCAACTGCGCCACCCCCGTCACGTCCGTCGTGCGGAAGTAAAACTGCGGCCGGTAGCCGTTGAAGAACGGCGTGTGCCGCCCCCCCTCCTCCTTCTTCAGCACGTACACCTGCCCCTTGAACTTCGTGTGCGGCGTGATGCTCCCCGCCTTCGCCACCACCTGCCCGCGCTCCACTTCCTCCTTGCCCAGCCCCCGCACCAGCAGCCCGACGTTGTCCCCCGCCTGCCCCTCGTCCAGCAGCTTCTTGAACATCTCCACGCCCGTGATCACCTTGCGGTGCGTCTCCCGGATCCCCAAAAACTCCATCTCCTCCCCGACCCGCACCTGCCCCCGCTCGATGCGCCCCGTCACCACCGTGCCGCGCCCCGAGATCGAGAAAATGTCCTCGATCGGCATCAGGAACGGCCGGTCCACGTCCCGCGCCGGCGTCGGAATGTAGTCGTCCACCGCCTGCATC
Source organism: Bryobacterales bacterium (assembly GCA_965219605.1). GTDB lineage: Bacteria > Acidobacteriota > Terriglobia > Bryobacterales > UBA6623 > VXMF01. The sequence continues at coordinate 457,744 of CBDCOC010000002.1, forward strand.
AACTCCTCGATCCCCGGCCCCGCCGCAGCCGCCCCGTCCAACGCCTGCAAGGCCGACACGCGCACCACCGGCACCTCCTCGCCCGGGAAATCGTACTCGCTCAGCAACTCCCGCACCTCCAACTCCACCAACTCCAGCAACTCCTCGTCCTCCACCATGTCCACCTTGTTCAGCGCCACCACGATGTACGGCACGCCCACCTGCCGCGCCAGCAAGATGTGCTCGCGCGTCTGCGGCATCGGCCCGTCCGTCGCCGCCACCACCAGGATCGCCCCGTCCATCTGCGCCGCCCCCGTGATCATGTTCTTGATGTAGTCCGCATGCCCCGGGCAGTCCACGTGCGCGTAGTGCCGGTTCGCCGTCTGGTACTCCACGTGCGCCGTCGCGATCGTGATCCCCCGCTCGCGCTCCTCCGGCGCGTTGTCGATCGAATCGAACGACCGCACCTCGTTCGCCGCGTCGTGCTTCGCCAGCACGCGCGTGATGGCCGCCGTCAGCGTCGTCTTGCCGTGGTCGATGTGCCCGATCGTGCCCACGTTCACGTGCGGCTTCGAACGATCAAACTTTTCCTTTGCCATGGTCCCGTCTCCTTACTCGGATGCTCTCGCAGCCCTAACTGATGACTCTGCCGCGCATGCGGCTGACGATTTCTTCCTGCACGGCTGCCGGAGCCAGCTCGTAGCTGTGCAGGTGCATGGTGTAGCTGCCGCGCCCCTGCGTCTTCGAGCGCAGGTCAGTGGCATAGCCGAACATCTCGGCAAGCGGCACGAAAGCGCGTATGACTTGGGTCGAGCCGCGCAGGTCCATGCCTTCGATGCGGCCCCGGCGGGAGTTGATGTCCGCCATCACGTCGCCCACGTACTCCTCGGGGACCACCACCTCGATGGCCATGACCGGCTCGAGCAGGGCGGGCCTGGCCCGCTGGGCCGCATCCTTCCATGCCATCGAGCCGGCCACCTTGAAGGCCACTTCCGAGCTGTCAACTTCGTGCGTCGAGCCGTCGTACACGCAAATCCGCACGCCGACCGTCTCGTAGCCGGCCAGCAATCCGTTGCCCAGCGCCTCGCGGACGCCCTTCTCGACTGCCGCCACGAATTCCTTCGGGATGGCCCCGCCGAAGATCTCGCTCTCGAACTCGACATCGGATCCCTCGAGGGGCTCGACCCGGATCTTGCAATGGCCGTACTGGCCGCGCCCGCCGGACTGGCGCACGAAGCGGCCCTCGCCTTGGGCTGCCTTGCGAATGGTCTCGCGGTAGGCCACTTGCGGCCGGCCGATGTCCGCCGCCACCCGGAACTCGCGCAACAGCCGGTCCACGAGAATCTCCAAGTGCAGCTCGCCCATGCCCGACAGAATCGTCTGCCCCGTCTGGGCATCGGACTGCACGCGGAAGGTCGGATCCTCCTGCGAGAGCTTGGTCAGCGCCATGCCGATCTTCTGCTGGTCGGCCTTGGTCTTGGGCTCGACGGCGAGGGACAGCACCGGGTCGGGGAACTCGATCTGCTCGAGCACGATCGGCCGTTCCGGGTCGCAGATGGTGTCCCCGGTCTGCACGGTCTTGAGGCCGACCACCGCGAGGATCTCGCCAGACTGGGCGTCGGTCACGTCTTCGCGCTTGTTGGCATGCATGCGCAGCAGCCGGCCCACGCGCTCCTTACGCCCCTTGGAAACGTTGTAGACGGCCCCGCCGGCCTGGAACTGGCCCGAGTAGACGCGCAGGAAGGCGAGCTGGCCCACGAACGGATCCGTCAGGATCTTGAAGACCAGGGCCGAGAACGGCCCCTCGTCGCTGGCCTCGCGCGTCACCGTCTCGCCGCCGTCCAGGCTGCTGCCCTGCACCGGGGGCACGTCGATCGGCGAGGGCAGGTAGTCGACGACCGCGTCGAGCAGCCGCTGCACGCCCTTGTACTTGAAGGCCGAGCCGCACAGCACCGGCGTGATGCGCATGGCCGTGGTAGCGCGCCGGATCGCAGCCTTGATCTCGCTGACGCTGATCTCGCCGCCCTCCACGTACAGCTCGAACAGCCGGTCGTCTTCCTCGGCAATCCTCTCGACCATCTTCGCGTGCCGGTCGGCCGCCTCGGCGGCCAGGTCGGCGGGGATCTCGCCGACCTCGTACTCGGCGCCGAGCGTCTCGTCCTTCCAGAAGATGCCGCGCATCTCGACGAGGTCGACCACGCCTTGCAGGCGGTCTTCCGCGCCGATCGGGAGCTGGATGGGAACCGGGTTCGCCTTGAGCCGGTCGACCATGGTCTGCACGGCGTAATCGAAATTGGCGCCGACCCGGTCCATCTTGTTGATGAACGCCAGCCGCGGCACGCGGTACTTGTCGGCCTGGCGCCAGACCGTCTCGGACTGCGGCTGCACGCCGGCGACCGCGTCGAACAGCGCGATCGCGCCGTCGAGGACGCGCAGCGAGCGCTCGACCTCGGCCGTGAAGTCCACATGGCCCGGCGTGTCGATGATGTTGACCTGGTGGTCGCGCCAGAAGCAGGTCGTCGCGGCCGATGTGATGGTGATGCCGCGCTCCTGCTCCTGCTCCATGTAGTCCATGGTGGCGGTGCCGTCATGCACCTCGCCCATGCGGTGCAAGCGGCCCGTGTAGTACAGGATGCGCTCGGTGGTCGTGGTCTTGCCGGCGTCGATGTGCGCGGCAATGCCGATGTTGCGGTAGCGTTCGATCGGGACAGTGCGGGGCATCGGGATTCGCTCCAAACTCGGGACTGGCGGCTACCAGCGGAAGTGCGCGAAGGCCTTGTTGGCCTCGGCCATGCGGTGGACGTCGTCCTTCTTCTTGATGGTCGTGCCGCGCCCCTGCGCGGCTTCCAGCAGCTCCGAGCCGAGGCGGTCGGCCATGCGGTTCTCGCTGCGACTGCGGGCGTTGCCGATGAGCCAGCGCAGCGCCAGCGACTGGCGGCGGTTCGGCCGGACCTCGATCGGCACCTGGTAGTTCGCGCCGCCCACGCGGCGCGACTTCACTTCGACGACCGGCTTGGCGTTCTCCACGGCTTTTTTGAAGACGGGCAGCGGGTCCTCGCCGGTATGGTCGCGGATCTTCTGCATGGCCTGGTAGAAGATCCGCTCGGAAATGGACTTCTTGCCGTCCCACATCATGCAGTTGATGAACTTCGACACCAAGGTCGAGTTGTAGACCGGGTCCGGCGGCGGGATCCGGACGGGAACCTCTCGTCTGCGCGGCATGGCTGCAAATCCTCCCGGCTCACTTCTTGGGGCGCTTGGCGCCGTACTTGCTGCGCGCCTGGCGCCGGTCTTCGACGCCGGAAGCGTCCAGCGTGCCGCGCACGACGTGGTAGCGCACGCCGGGCAGGTCCTTGACGCGGCCGCCGCGAATGAGCACGATCGAGTGCTCCTGCAGGTTGTGGCCGACACCGGGGATGTAGGTGGTCACCTCGATGCTGTTCGTCAGACGCACGCGGGCGACCTTGCGCAGCGCGGAATTGGGCTTCTTGGGGGTCACGGTGTACACGCGCGTGCACACTCCGCGCTTCTGCGGGCACTTCTGCAGGGCGGGCGAAGACGTCTTGTACTTCGGCGCCTTGCGGCCCTTGCGGACCAGTTGGCTGAATGTTGGCACGATCCTGACTCTCCCCACCGACATGCCCGGCCACAACTCTCCGCGCAAGCATCAAGCGCGCGCAAAGCCGCGCATTCGCAATGCTCAGTTGAGCCCCCCGCTCACCTCGCCATAACGAGCCCCGCATGGGGCCTTCTCGGCATCGGATTGCGCGGGGCGGCACACCCCAAGGCCGTTCCACAGGCCTTGCCCAACTTCCGGCCAGACCCTGAAGGATCGGCCGGCACGCCACAAGCGCAAGCACGCCCCGGCCTTCCGACTTTCAAGGCGGAACGCCCGACGCGCACTTTGACCAGTTCTTCAATCCATCATACGCATTGTGCGGGCAACCGTCAAGCCGAGGCGCGAGGGCCGCCTTGCGGCAGGACGAGATTCAGAACGCCACGCCGCTATAGCAGCATAGCACGGCGCGGGCAGCAGGTCCGTTCAAAAGTCGTGCCTCCGTGCGCGGGCGACTGCGCTGGCAGCAGGGCAAGCTCGCACGTGTTACCCTGAGTGCGCTGTGCCCGGGGCGACTGCGAACGTAGCGGAACAATCTGCGGTGGCGGCCTCCATGGCCGACCAAGTCGAGTACCCGGACCACCTGTGGGCCGCACAAAGCCTGCGGCACAGCGACTCTGTCCTGTACGCCGCGAGCGCCTTGAAGCAGTACTTCGACAACCGCAAGGACGTGCTCGTGGCCAGCGAACTGGTGGTCTATTACCAACCCGGCGACAACCAGTCTTGGCTGCAGCCGGACGTGCTGGTGGCCTGCGGCGTGCCCTACCGGCCCCGGCGCACGGTATACAAGCTGTGGGAGGAAGGCCAAGCCCCGGACTTCATCCTCGAGGTGGCCTCGCCGTCGACAGTCAAGCGGGACGCGGGCTTCAAGGCGCGGGCGTATGCCGCGCTCGGGGTCCGTGAGTACTGGCGCTTGGATCCGGACCCGGCGGGCAGGCTGCTGGAGCGGGCGCTGGAAGGCTACCGCTGGCAGGCAGGCCGCTACGAACGGCTGGCATCGGTCGAGCGGCACGGGCGCGAGACGCTGCGGAGCGAGGCACTGGGGCTGGACCTACGCGCGGACGGCAATCGCGAGTCGACGTTCCTAGTGCTGCGGGATCCGCGGACGGGCAAGGAGTTCGACGGGCGGCCGGGAGCAGCCGAATCGCGGGCAAGCGCGGCCGAGGAACGAGCGAACGAGGCCGAGTCTCGGGCAGGCGCAGCGGAGGAACGGGCGAGCACGGCCGAGGAGCGCGAAAACGCCGTAAAGGAAGAACTGCGGGCCGCGCAGAACGCGCTGCGCGTCGCACGGGAAGAGGCGCGGGGATTAAAGCGGCAAATCCGAGAGCTTAACAAAGGGCAGGCCCAGCCCCCCGGGCGAGCTGTCTAGCCAGTGCCCGCACCGCGCCTGGGACCTGTTTTTCGCAAGTGAAACAGGCCGGGGGATGAGCGGAATAAAGGCTTGTTAGGGGGTCAGAGAAACGACACGCGGCGGCTGCCTGCCAGGCGGAGATCGCAGCGAGCAGGCCGTCGCCGGGCAAACGGTCCACTTGCGAGCCCAGCCCGCGCTGGCGGCGATTGCCCGTGCGCGATCGGCATCCAACGATACAGGCACCCTTGTCCCGGGCACCAGCCAAGTGCGGCGGGCACGGGGAGCGGGCCCGCGCCCCTCACTCCTCGGCGTGGCCGTCCACCACGATGCCAACCACGGCGCCCGCCACCGCTACGTCAAGCACCCAATGCTCGTAGTCGTTCTCCCATAAGTGCGGGCCGCTGTCCCCTTCGGGCAGTTCCAAGCGAGCCACGGTGGGATGGGGGTTGCCGACATCGGCGCTTAGATCCATGAGCGCGTCAAAGTCGAAGTTGCGGGAGACCTCGAGATCCTTTCCCACAGGCGCCAGCAAGCCGAAGTCGCGGCTCGGCGCGACGCCCATGTGGTTGCCGTCCTCAGGGTGCAGGCCGAAGCGCAAGGTGTACACACCGGCCGGCACGGATTGCTCGCGAAAGTCGGAACCGTCTCCGACGAACTCCAGCACTCCTAGGAACGCACCTTCGGGAACGTTGTCGAAACGCACGCCGAAGCCGCTGGCAGGAGCGCCCTCGAAAGGCGCCGTGCGCATCCAGACGCGCACCACCGCCGTGTCGCCCGCCTTGACCGAAACCCCCTCGGCGGCCACCAGCCGGCGCGTGGCGTCCGGCACGGCATCCGGCAGGGATGCACCGGTCTCGACCGTATATTTCTGGGCCAGGGCCGCTGGCAGCAGGGCGAGCGCCCCTAGCAGGGCCGCCATGGCGCACGAGCGTCGTCGCATTCCGATTCTCCTCACAAGGCCTGTCGGCCGGCCAATACTCAAGGCGGGCAGCCCGGAACCGCCAAGGCGGCGTTCCGGCCGCGAAAACCTGGCGCGGCGGGAGGGTCAGCTCCCGCGGACAGCGAAGGTGCCCAAGTAGGCACTCGAGCGCCGGTACTCCCGCATCTGGTGGCCGAGGCCATCGCCGCGGAAGGACTGCTCGACCGCGAAGGCCGGCATGGCGTGGTCCAAGGCGACCAGCGGCTGGTAGTAGATATCGTCCAGATGGCAGAGGGAATCGCTGCCGCGGATCTCGCGCGTCTCCAGGGAAACAATCTCGCCGGCGCGCAGCGTCGCCACGCGGTCGTGCAGCCCGCCTCGGAAATCGATCTCGATCGGGGCCGTATCCGTATGCACGACACGGGCCAGCAAGGCACCGGCCTGCGCCTTGGCAAAGGCCGCCAGCGCGGCACGCTGCAGCACGGAAGTCCCCTCGTCAAAGATCAGCATCGATTTCGCCGGCAGCGGGTCGCCGAACGGATCGCCGATCGTGGACGCCGCATTGACAACGGCGACGACCCTGGTGCCCGCCAAGGAAACACCGCGGAAGCTGCCCTGCTCGATGTCCCACGCCATCAGGGCGAGGTCGCCGGTAATGCCGACCTCGCTATTGGCGAAGCAGTGCGAAGCGTAAATCTCGGCATTGCGCGATTCGATGTAGCTGCCGCGGATCTCGGCGGCGGAAGCGGCACCGCCCGCGAGCGCGAGGCAGAGAAACGACAAGCTGGCCGTGCGGATGGTTCTCATGGGTTGGTACTCCTTCGTTGAATCCTGGCCCCGGGGCGGGCCGTTCAAGCTTGATTCTACACGACGTTCGCGCGCCTTCGCGCCGCCCCTTGCAAGCGCGGGAGCAGCCCGGCCTGGCGGTCAATCGCCTTCGACCGGCCGCAAGGTCTTGCCGGCCAGTCCTTGGCGGCGGCGGGCCAGCTTTTCGGCGACCTCCTCCAGCGTCGCATACACCACCGGGATGAACACCAGGGTGATCAGCGTGGACGTGAGCAGCCCGCCGATCACCACGCGCGCCATCGGCACCTGCAATTCCGAGCCCTCCCCCAGTCCGAGCGCCATCGGCACCAAGCCCAGGACCGTGGTGATGGTGGTCATCAGGATCGGGCGCAGCCGGCGGCCGCCGGCCGTGATGACGGAGTCGAGGATGCCGTAACCATGATCCCGGCGCAGCTGATTCGTGTAGTCGACTAGCACGATCGCGTTGTTGACCACAATTCCGACCAGCACGATCACGCCCAGGAATCCCTGCATGTTGAAGGTGGTGTCCGTGATCACCAGCATGGTCACCACGCCAATGGCCGCCAGCGGGATCGAGAACAGAATGATGAATGGGTCGCGCAAGGACTCGAACTGCGCCGCCATCACCATGTACACCAGGAACAGCGCTAGGATGCCCGCGAACGCCAGCTGCCGGAACGACTCCTGCTGGTCCTCCCACTCGCCGCCGAAGCGGATCTCGTAGCCGTCCGGGCGGTTGATCTGGTCGACTTGGAGGCGCAGGTCGGCAATCACTTCGCCCAAGCTGCGCTCGCCGATCGTACCGGAGACATAGACGATGCGCTCTTGGTCGACACGGTTGATCTCGACCGGCCCCTCCTGGCGGTTCAGCCGGACTACGTCGTCGGCATAGACGAGGTCGCCGCGCGGCGTGCGCAGCGGGATGCGCCCGACCTGGGCCAGTTGGAGGCGGTCCTGCTCGCGCAGGCGCACCACAATGTCGTACTCGTCCCCCTCCTCGCGGAAGAAAGTCGAGCGGCGCCCGCCCACCGCAGTCTCCAAGGTAGCTGCCACCTCGGCGACCGACATCCCCAAGCTGGCGGCCTTGAGCCTGTCGACGCGGACCAGCATCTCGGGCGAGCCGGGCCTGCGGCTGACCTGCGCCTCTTCCACCCCGTCGACAGCGAGCATGGCATCGCGCACCTGCAAGGCCAAGGCGGCCGTGGTCTCGGGAGAGTAGCCCCGGATCGTGACCTGCAGGCGGTCATCGCCGCCATCGCCGCCGCGCCGCCGCCCGAAATTGCCGCTGGAGATGCGCGTGCGCAGTTGCACGCCCGGCGCTACCGCCATCAGCTTGGGCCGGAGCATGTTGGTGATCTCGCGAGCCGTGCGAGTCCGCTCCCCCCGGTCGACGAGCGTTACGCGCAACTCGCCGATATGGGTGGCGAGCGAGCGGAAGGGGCTGTCACTGCCGGCCTCGGTCATGATGTACTCGACTTCGGGCACGTCCCGCATGATGATCGCTTCCATGCGGTCGACGATCTCCTTCGTCACCTCCGCCCGCGTGCCCGGCTCCGATTCGAGGTTGATACGGATCTGGCCTTCGTCCACCTGTGGCTCCAACTCGACACCGACATAGCCGCCCAGCCAGATCGCGCATATCGACAGCGCGACCGCCAGTCCCGTGACGACCAGGCGGTTGGCCAGCGACCAGCGGATGATCTCGGCATAGTTCCGGGACAGGCCCTGCATGGCCCGCTCGGCATGGCGCAGGATGCGCCCGCCGCCGCGCGCCGTGCCGGTGCGCCTTGCGCACAAGGCGGGCACGACCGTCAGCGCCACGACCAGCGAGCACAGCAGCGAAAAGCCGACCACGTAGGCCAGCTGCTGGAACGTCTGCGCCGCGTAGCCCCCGACGAACATGACCGGCACGAACACGGCGATCGTGGTCAGCGTGGACGCCGTGATGGCCATGCCGACCTCGCGGCTGCCGTCCAGCGCGGCCTGGCGCGATTCCGCGCCTTCCTCGCGATGGCGGTAGATGTTCTCCAACACGACGATCGCGTTGTCCACCAGCATGCCCACGCCCAGCGCCAGGCCGCCGAAGGAAATGACGTTGAGCGTGAAGCCGTTGAAGTACATCAGCGCGAAGGTCGCGACGACCGAGATCGGTATCGCCGCGCCAATGATCAGAGTGCTCGACACGCTGCGCAGGAAGACCAGCAGCACGAGCACCGCAAGGACCGCGCCCACCGCGGCCGCGGCCTCGACATTGCGGATGGCATCGTTGATGAAATCCGCGGTGTCCATCGTCTTGTCGATCCGGATGTGGGGATAGTCGCGATGGATCTCGGCAATCTCCTCCCAGACCCCTTCCGAGACCTTGACCGTGTTGGAGCCGGACTGCTTGAACATGATCAGGCGCAGCGCCGGGTTCCCGTTGACGCCCACGTAATGGCGGATGTCCGGGTGCGAGTCGTCGACTTCCGCGATGTCGCGCACGTAGACCGGGACACCGTTGCGGGATGCCAGCGCCACGTCCAGGAGCTGGTTGACGTTGTCAAACTCGCCGCTGGTGCGCAGCAGGACGTCGAAACGCCCCTCCTTGACAGGCCCGACGGGGCGGTTCAGGTTCTCGTCCCGCACCGTATTGACGACCTGGGCCACGGACAGGTCGAGGGCACGCAGCTTTTCCAAGTTCAGGTCGATGTGGATCTCGCGGCGCAAGCCGCCCCCGACGCGCACCTGGCCGACGCCCTTGATGCGCTCCAAGCGGTAGAGCAGGCTCTTCTCCGTGAACATGCGCAACTCGCGCGGGTCCATGTCCGCGGTCGCCACCGTGAGGAACATGATCGGGAACTGGGTCACGTCGAACTTGAAGATCGTCGGCGGCTCGATATCGTCGGGCAGCGACCGGCGCCCGCGGTCCAGGCGCGAGCGCACTTCGTCACTGGCCGCGTCAATATCCGTGCCGAAGACGAACTCGACGCGCACCGACGAGCGGCCCTCGCTGGAAGTCGACGTGACGCGCTCGACGCCGGGGGCCGCCGAGACGATCTGCTCCAGCGGCCGGCTGATCAGTGTCTCGATCTCCTCCGGCCCCACGCCTTCGTAGTCGGTGGTGATGCTGAGCGTGGGATAGTTCACCTCGGGCATCAAATCGACCGGGATTTCGGTGAACGCGATCGTCCCGAGCAGGAGGCAGACCATCACCGCCATAAGCACGGTGACGGGCCGCTTGATGGAAAACTCAGGCAGGCTCATTGGTCAGACCTCGCAAGGGCCGCCGCGCAAAGGCCGCGACCAGTAGCAATCACGTATATGGCGCAATCTTGGCGGCGGGCGGTTACCATCCATCCGGTGTGTCAATCGCCGGCCACGGCCGCGGCGGCACGCACCGCGGGCTTGGACACCGATCGCCTCGAAAAGAGTTGCTCGAGCGCGACATACATGACCGGGACGAATACCAGCGTGACGATCGTGGATGCCGCCAGCCCGCCAATTACCACGCGCGCCATGGGCGCCTGCAATTCCGAGCCTTCCCCCAAGCCCAGCGCCATGGGCGCGAGTCCCAGCACGGTCGTGATGGTCGTCATCAGGATCGGACGCATGCGGCGGACGCCGGCGGTCACGACTGCCTGGCGCAGGCCCAAGCCTTGCTCGCGACGCAGCAGGTTGGTGTAGTCCACCAGCACGATGGCGTTGTTGACGACAATGCCGAGCAGCACGATCAGGCCCAGGAAGGCCTGCTGGTTGAACGTGGTGTCGGTAACGAGCAGGGCCAAGACAACGCCGATGGCCGCCAGCGGCACCGAGAACAGGATCAGGAACGGATCCCGGAGCGATTCGAACTGCGCCGCCATCACCATGTAGACCAGGACCAAGGACAGGATGGAAGCTAGCAAGAGGTTGCGAAAGGTTTCCTGCTGCTCCTCGTACTCGCCGCCGTACTCGATCGAGAACCCCTCGGGCAGTGCCAGGCCGCGGATCCGCGCCGCCAAATCGTCGACCACGCTCCCCAAGTCACGGCCCGACAACGCTCCGGAAACAAACAACCGCCGCTCTTGGTTGACGCGGCTGATGTAGGTCGGCCCTTCCTGGCGCCGCAAGTCGATCACGCTGCCAGCGGTGATCGTCGTGCCCTGGGGCGTCGTCAGCGGGATGCGGCCCACGTTGCCGAGATCGAGGCGGTCCTCCTCGCGCAAGCGCACCAGGATGTTGTACTCGTCGCCCTCCTTGCGGTACATCGAACTACGCGCGCCGCCGATCGCCGTCTCCAAGGTGAGGGCGATCTCGGAAACGTTGAGGCCCAGGTCGGAGGCCCGCATGCGGTCCACCTCGACTAACATTTCCGGCATCCCCGGGCGCTGGCTGATCGTGGGCTCGGCAATGCCCGGGGTGCGCTCCATCATGGCCCGGATGGTTTCGGCCAGCTGCTTGGCCGTATCGATGTTGTGCCCGCGGATCTCGACCGAGAGGCGGTCTTCGTCATCGCTGCCCCAGCTCCTGAACATGCTGCCCGACACGCGGGTCCGGACCAGCATTCCCGGCTGGACCTGCAGCAGATCGCGCAGTTCGTTGGCCACGTCCCGCGCCGAGCGGCTGCGCTCGGCCTTGGGCGCCAGGTTGAGGCGCAGCTCGCCAAGATGGGTGCCGGACCCGCTGCTGCGCGAGCTGCCGCCCGACGTAACCATGGCCGTGGTGATTTCCGGCACCGCTTCCGCCGCCACCGCGCGCAGGTGCTGCATCAGCGCGTCGGTCACCTCGACCCGCGTGCCGGGCTCTAGCTCCACGCTGACGCGCACCTCCCCCTCGTCGACTTCGGGCTGCAATTCAACACCGAGGTAGGGCATCAAGTACAGCGCCAGCGCGAACAGCAGCGCCGCGCCCGCGATGACCGGGGCCTTGTGCCGCAGCGACCAGCGCAAGGAGCCGCCGTAGGCTAGGGCCATGTTGCGCTGCCAAGCGCCTGCCAAGTCGCTCAGGCGCGCCAGCTGCGAAGCGGGCTTGCGGCGGCTGGCGAGCTTGGAGCACAGGCCCGGCACCACGGTCAGCGCCACGGCCAGCGAGCACAGCAGGGCGAAGCTCACGACGTAGGCGAGCTGCTTGAAGGTCTGCGCGGCGATGCCGCCGATGAACAGCACCGGCACGAAGACCGCCACCGTGGTCAGCGTGGACGCGGAGATCGCCATCGACACCTCGCGGCTGCCGACAACCGCGGCATCGAACGCGGACTTGCCCTCCTCGCGGTGCCGGTAGACATTCTCCAGCACCACTATCGCGTTGTCGACCAGCATGCCCACGCCCAGCGCCAGGCCGCCGAAGGACACGGTGTTGAGCGTGAATCCGTTGAAGAACATCAGCGCGAAGGTGGCAATGACCGAGATCGGGATGGCCATGCCGATGATCAGGGTGCTCGACACGCTGCGCAGGAAGAACAGCAGCACAGCCACCGCCAGTCCCGCGCCCTGGAGCATGGCCCCCTGCACGTTGTCGATCGAGGCGCGGATGAAGTCGGCGCTGTCCCGCGTCTTCTCGATACGGGTACCGGGGAAGGCCGCGTGAATGCGGTCCACCTCGCGCCACAAGCCTGCGGAAACCTCGACCGTATTGGCCCCCGCCTGCTTGTAGACGTACATACGCACGCCGGGCTGGCCGTTCACGCTGACCATGTAGTCGATATCTTCGTGGCTGTCGTCCACCGTCGCGATATCGCGCACGTGCACCGGCACGCCGTTGCGGATCGTCAGCACAACATCGCGGATCTCTTCCAAGCTCTGGAACTCGCCGCGCGTGCGCAGCAGCACCTCGAAGCGGCCCTCGTCAACGGGGCCGACGGGGCGGTTCATGTTCTCCTGCCGCAGGACTTGGACCACATGCGGGATCGAGAGCTCGAGCGCCCGCAGCTTCTTGAGATCCAAGCTGACATGAATCTCGCGCCGCAGGCCCCCGCGCACGCTGAAGGCGGCAACCCCGGGCACGCGTTCGAGGCGGGGCTGGATCTGCTTCTCGACGTAGTGCCGCAGTTCCTTGGGGCCCATGTCCCCGGCCGAGACCGTCAAGTACAGGATCGGGTACTGCGAGGAGTCGTACTTGTACATGCTCGGCGGATCCATGTCTTCGGGCAGGTAGCGGCGCCTGCGATCCAAGCGGGTGCGCAGCTCGTTGGCCGCTTCGTCGATGTCGGCCCCGTAGTCGAAACCAACTCGCACATAGCACAGACCTTGATACACCGAGCTGGAGATCCGCTTCACGTGCGGGGCCGACGAGAACGCTTCTTCCAGCGGGCGCACGACCAGCGTTTCCATCTCCTCGGGCGCCACTCCGGCGTACTCGGCGCGGACGCTGATGGTCGGGTAGACGATCTCCGGCATCAAGTCGACGGGGATGTTGACGAAAGCGACCGCGCCGAGCAAGATGGCCACCAAGCACGCCATCAGAACGGTCACCGGGCGCTGGATGGATGCGGTCGAGAGGTTGAAGTTCACAGCGGCCCCACTGCACAACCCTGCCCCCGCCGGCGGCGGGAATCAGGACGGAACAAGCCCCCGAGCGGGGCAGGCCTAGCTGGCACTCTTGCGCGGCGCCTTCTTGGCCGCACCGCTGCCTTGGCCAGAACGGCCGCCGCCGGAGCCGCCGGGGCCGGTGCTGATGCGGTCGCCATCACGCAGCATGGTCGCCCCGCGGCCGACAATGCGGGTGCCGGCATCCAAGTTCGCCAGCACCTCGATCTGGCCCTCGTGCGTGAGCCCGGTCTCGATCACCCGGAACACCGGCCTGTCCTGCTCGGCGGGCACGACATAGACGCCGGGCTGCTGGCCGCGGTACACCAGGCCGTCGCGCGGGATCAAGGTTGCCTCGCGGGTAGAGCCCAGGTCGAGCGTGATGCGGGCGAACATCTCGGCCTTGAGCACCGCCCCCGGATTGCGAATGTCGATTTCGATGACCGCGCTGCGGGTGGCCGCATCCAGCACGGGAGCGATGCGGGCCACGCGCCCTTCGAACTCCTGCCCCGGGATCGCGTCCACTTGCACGGACGCCCTGCTGCCGACGGCCAGCCTGTCGATGTTTCTCTCGGGCACGTTGCCGCGCGTCACCATCGTGGACAGATTGACCAGCTGGATGATCGGATTGCCCGGGGCCACCAGGGCGCCGGGATCCACGTAACGCGCCGAAACCAGGCCGCTCATCGGCGCGTAGATGCGCGCCTGCGCAAGCCGGATACGGAGCTCGGTCAGCTCGGCGGTTGCCTGCTCGAGCTGCGCCTTGCCGAGCTGCACCTGGGCCTCCAGCACTTCCAGCGAAGTCCTCGACTGCTGGTACTCCTGGGGCGAGAGCAGGTCCTCGTCGAACAGCAACTTGGCGCGGCCGAGATCCGCCTCGGCCCTGGCCAGCTCCGCCTGGCGGGCGGCGATGTTGGCCTCGCTCACGGAGAAGGACGCCTCCGAGCGCCGGACCTGCTGCTCCAGCTCGTCCGCCTCGATTTCCGCCACCACCGCTCCTTGCCGGACCCAATCGCCGACCAAGAAGTTGATCTTCTCGATGCGCCCGGTGATCTTGGGGTTGATATCGACGGTCTCTTTGGGCTTGAGCGAGCCGGTCAGCAGCAGCTCCTCCCGGATCGGGCCGATGCGGGCCTCGGTCACGTCAACGTTGATCACGCGCCCGACGGCCTTCTTCTTGGCGGGAGCATTGGCCGCTTGGTCGGCCTCGTACACCCGGCTGCCGACTAAATAGACAAGGGCAATGCCGCACAGGACGGCAAGTATGCGTTTCTTGGACATGCTTTGCGGGGCGGGCGGACCAAGCTTTCCCCGTAAACGGAATGGCGGATTCCCAGCCGACGGGGTTACGGCTAGAAATCCAGCCGGTCGCCGAGGCGCAGGCCGTGAGCGTCGGCCTGGCCGGCGGCGAGTTCCAGCACGTAGACCGAGTTGGCAGTGCCGCCGTAGCTCGGGCAGTCGCTCGGATCGGTCGAGCCGCAAGGCGGAGCCGAGCGGACAATCTCGACAATGCGGTGCGCGCCGTCCAGCCAGATCATGTCCAGGGGAATCAGGCACTGGTACATCCAAAACGAGCGCGGGGCGGAGCGGCTGCCGACAAACAGCATGCCGCGGTCCGGCGCCAGATCCGCGCGGAACATCAGCCCGCGCGCCTGCTCTTCGGGGGTGATCGCCAGCTCGGCCTCGATCCGCGCGCCGTTCGGCAGCGTGACCTGGGTGGCGGGCAGCTGCGCCGGCGCCGACCCTGCGGAGATGGCTGGCGGCGGCTGGCCGCAGGCAGCGCAGAGGAAGAGCGCGAGTATGGCCAGCGACGACCTAGCGGTGACTCCGGGATGGAGCGCAGGTCGCGGTCCGCGCAGCGGCATGCCGGCCTAGTACTTCAGCAGCCGCTCCATCGCCAGCTTGACGGACTCTTCCGACGGCAGAGTCTCGCGCTCGAGATTGACGGCCGAGGCGACGAAGCAATCCTGCGCCCCGTGCCGGGCGACCGGAGCATCCAGATGGTCGAAGCAGTGCTGGGAGATCTCGGCGGCGACCTCGGCCCCGAAGCCCATTGTGAGGCTGTCCTCGTGGGCCACGAGGACGCGGTTGGTGCGGCGGACGCTCTCGAACACGGCCTGCTTGTCCCACGGGATTATGGTGCGCAGGTCGATCACTTCCACAGATCCCGCGCCGGCCTCCGCGAGCGCGTTGGCGGCCGCTTCGGCCTGATGCACCGTGTAGCCCCAAGTGACGACTGTGAGGTCGGTGCCGGCGCGCCGCGTAGCCGCCTTGCCGAACGGGATGAGGTAGTTCTCGTCCGGCTCCGGAGTACGGGCGGGCATGGCCCGGTAGAGGCCCTTGTGCTCGAGGAACAGGACCGGGTCCTGCATGCGCGCTGACGTCTTGAGAAGACCCTTGGCGTCCTGCGCGCAGCACGGGTAGACGACGTACCAGCCGGGCACGTTGGCGAAGAAGCCCTCGATGTTGGCCGAATGCCACGGGCCGCCCTTGATGTAGCCGCCCACGGCCACCCGGCAAACCATGGGGCAGCCCCAGGCGCCGGCGCTGCGCCAGCGCATCGGCGCGATCTCGTCGCGCATCTGCATGAACGCCGGCCAGATGTAGTCGGCGAACTGGATTTCGACGATTGGCATGTAGCCGGCCGTGCCCATGCCGCCGGCAATGCCCAGGATCGAAGCTTCGGCCAGGGCGGCGTTCATGCAGCGGCTTTCGCCGAACTCGTCGGTCAGCCCCTTGGTCACGCCGAAAACACCGCCCTTGGGATCTTGGATGTCCTCGCCCCACATGACGATCTTGGGGTTGCGCCGCATTTCCTCGCGCAGTCCGGAATTGATGGCCTGGACCATGGACACCTTGGGGTTGACGTAGCTCGGCTCGATCTCCTCTGCCACCGGCAGCTGGTCGGAGAACACGTGCCGCATGACGTCGTAGTTCTGCGGGTAGGGGTGGCTGTCGGCCTGTTCGGCAGCTTCGTCGACTTCCGCCTTGATGCGGTCTCGCAACTCCTTGATCCCGGCCGGGCTCATGATGCCGGCCTCCAAGACCCGCCGCTCGGCCTCCAAGACCGGGTCGCGCGCGGCGACGGACTCGATTTCGGACTCGCTGCGGTACTTGCGCTGATCGTCGGAAGACGAGTGATTGTCCAAGCGCACCACGTTGAACTCGATCAGGGCCGGGCCCTTGCCGGCCCGAATGTCGCGGATCAGGCCGGGCACGAGGCGGTACATCTCGTCAAAGGCGCCCGTGCCGTCGAGCTCGTAAGCGGGCAAGCCGAACCCCTCGGCAATCCTGTGGATCTTGGAAGCCGTCTGGTACTTCTGCGGAACGCTGATGGCGTAGCCGTTATTCTGCACCACGAACAGCACCGGCAGCTTCTCGCGAGTGGCCCAGTTCAGCGACTCGAAGAACTCGCCCTCACTCGTCGCGCCCTCGCCGGAGGCTGCATAGACGATGGCGTCGGAGTTGTCGTAGCGCATCGCGCGGGCCGCACCGAGAGCCGGCAGGTACTGGGTGCCGGTACAGGCGCTCTGCGCGACCAGCTTGAGATCCGGGCAGGACCACTGCTCGGGCATGTTGACGCCTTCGGAATTGGGATCCCCGTCGCGATTGAGCAGCCCTAAGAAGATGTCCTTGTAGGGCATGCCGAGCGTGACCGCCACGCTCTTCTCGCGGTAGTAGGTGTAGAACCAGTCGCGGCCCGGGCGCATCAGCAGCGGCACGCCCACCTGCACCTGCTCGTGGCCGCGCGTCGAGGCGTAGAAGGCCAGCTTGCCCTGCTTGACAAAGACCTTGGCGCGCTCCTCGACGTAGTAGCACTGGAGCATCTTCGCATAGAACTCCCGGAGGAAGTCCTTGGGAACGACGCTCTCCGCGCTCTCTGCGATTTCCATTACTTGGGTTGCCATCACCGACCTATCGCTCGCAAATCCAGGGGCCGCCTGAACGGGGCAGGCCGCTCCGCCGCCCTGCCAGCCACACATGGCGGAAGAGAGACCGCGCTCGGAACTGAAGATTCAGCGACGATTCCCGAGTGCGCTGCAAATCCCGATTATACGTGATCGCCGGCGCGGCCACGCGGATCGGCCCGGAGCGACGCGCGGCACTCGCAACTGTCCGGGCCGGAATTCCACGCAGGGCTTATGAGCTGCGGCCTCGCAGCCCGAGAGTGAGTGCCTTGCACATGTGCGCGGCGGAGGCACCCTGACGGTCTGTGACCGCAAGACACCCATCGCTCGTCTTGTTCCGATGGGCGACCAGGCAGGAGGCCTGAAGGTGCGGGAGGCCATCGATCCCAAGGGCCCTTTGCCGCAGAAACGCATAAAACTCGATAAACCGGTCGACGTGGTTGAGATCTTGCGCACCGACCGGGCCGATCGGTGACGATCTTTCTTGATTCCAGCGCCGTCATTCGCGCTCTGATAGGCGACGGCGATCCATTGCAGGAATGGGGCAGGTGGGAGCGCGCGTATTCGAGCGAACTGATGGTCGTCGAGGTACGGCGCACGATCGATCGCTTGCGTCTCGAGCGAGCGCTGGATGACGAGAAACTGGCCGATGCACATCACGCACTTTCGCCCGCGGTGCGCGTGATCGGCCTAATCGAGGTCACCCCGAAAGTCCTGAGGATGGCAAGCCGGCCGATGCCGACCGTCGTCAAGACGCTTGATGCAATCCATCTGGCTAGCGCTCTGCTCTTCGCGGAGCGCACGAATGCCGATGTCTTGTTCGGCACGCATGATCGCAGCCAGGCTATTGCTGCCCGCGCCCTCGGTTTCGAGGTCGCCGGCGTCCCCCACCCGCTAATTCAGGCTTGACGCAGGCAACCACTGCATATGGTGTTCGAGGGCGGTGAAGGACTGCCCGCGCAACCAGCCGGAATGCGGGCCTCGGGTTCGCCGGCAAGCAAGCCTGCCAAGAGTGCTTGGCATGGCTGCGCTGGCCGGAGTGTTTCCGCTGCGCATGGCGCGGCCAAGGCCGGGCTGGCTTGCGGGCGCGCTGTTGCATCGCCCCAAGCTGCCGGCGCGACTGTGGTTCCGAGCGATGCGCGGCGGGCGGCGCTCACTCGGCGAAGCAATAAAGTGCTTCGCTGGTGCGGACAAACAACCTGCCGTCCATGATCACAGGCGTCGCGTATACCCCCTCGCCCATGACGTTGGTGCGCATGACCTCCCACTCGGGGCCAGGCTTCACGACTGAAATCTGGCCCGTCTCGTCAGCGGCGAAGATCTTGCCGTCGGCGGCTACCGGGGAGGCAAAGTAACGGCCCATCGCATCGCGCAGCCGGGCCTGCTTGAGGACGCCGCCGTCCTCTGCGCTCAGCGCTGTCATGATGCCGCCGTCCTTGGTCAGATACAGGATCCCGTCGTAAAGCAGCGGCGAAGGGACGTTGGGCAAGCTTTTGTAATGCAGCCACTGCACGGCGCCCTCGGTCATGTCCCCCTTGCCGCCAAGCTTGATCTTGCGCACCGCGTTGACCGCGCGGCGCTTGCGCCGGTGGTGCTCCCAGTCGCGCAGTTCCATGTAGCCGGAATTATCCAAGTCGTAGCTTCCGATCCCGTTACGCAACTTCTTGCCCATAGCTTTCGACAACTCCGCGGCTGACAGCCTGCCATCGCTGTCTGCGTCAAACTCCGCCAGGACCTCTTGGAAAGGCGGGACCTCTTCCTGCTGGCCGAGATCGGCGCTGCCGGCCCAGCCAAGCACGTAAGCGTAGCCTTGGCCATCCAGTACCGGGGTCGGCTTGAGCTGCCATGTCAGGCCTTCCACCCACCACACTTTCTCGCCGCTGCCCACATCGTAGGCGGCCAGCTCGTACGACCCGGCCACCAACACCTGCAAGCCGCCGTCGTCCGGCTGGTAGACAACGGGAGTCGAGAAGCCGCGCAGCGAGTACGGCCGCTCGTTGCGCCAAGCGATCTCGCCTGTCGAAGCATCCACCGCAATCATGAACGAATCCGTCTCCGAGTCGCAGGTCAGGATCACTTTGCCCTCGACGAATACCGGCGACGCGCCCAGCCCCATCGGGTTGTTGAAGGGCCCGAGCGGGATGCGCCACAGTTCGTTGCCGTCCGCCCCATAGGCAACCAAGCCGAAATCCTGAAAGAACGCGAATGCGTTGGTCCCGTCCGTGGCAACGCTCGGGGAGGCCGGGTTGTTCGGCTCGCGCAACCGGCCGGCCCTCTGGCGGACGATTTCGCGGCGCCACTGGATGCGGCCGGCGGAGCGGTCCAGCGCAAGCGTGATGAGCTTGTCGCCCTCGAAGCCGGTCAGGAAAATACTGTCGGCCCCGAAGACCGGGGACGAATTCCCCTCCGGCAGGGGTGTCTTCCAATCGAGATTCGTCTGCGGCCCGAACTCTTCAGGAATGCCGACATCAACCGAAACACCGGCGCCGTTGGGGCCGCGGAACCTATCCCAGACCGGTTCGGAGGCATTCGAAACCAAGCAGGAAACTGTCAGCAGCAGCGCAGCGCGAGATAGCATAAGCGGCACTATATCACGGCAACTCGCGCAGCGTTCATTCGCGCACGCAGGCGGGCGCGGGGCGCGGCACGTGCGGTGACGCAGCGTCCGCTCCAGCCCGCTGGCGAGATGGCATGCCGCCAGACTGCCGGGCGGCCCGAGGGCGCGGCTGCCCGTGATGGGAATGCGCTATGCTGGTGGCTGGCCAAAAAACGCCGGACTGGCGGCGAGGCAGGGCTAATTTTCATGGTGAAATACCAGCATGGATTCCGGAACCGATAACACGCTGTCCCACGATTTGTCGGCGATTGCCCCCGGAACCGACTTGTCGCGACCGGTGTTCGTCACGGGGGCGGCCGGGCACGTGGGCGCCAATCTGGTGCGCAAGCTCGTCGCCGAGGGGGCCAAAGTGCGCGTCTTGCTGCGGCCCGAGGAGGACAACAGCGCAATCGCCGGGCTTGAGGTCGAAGAGTCCTATGGCGATATACGGGATTTGCGCGCGCTGCGACAGGCCATGGAGGGCTGTACGGGTGTTTACCACGTGGCAGCCAAGATCTCGACTATCGAGGGGAATCACGCGCATCGGAGAGAGATTTTCGAGTGCAACGTCATTGGCACCCGCAACGTTCTGCAAACAGCCCGGGAGACCGAGGCCGGAAGGGTTGTCGTGACAGGCTCCTTCAGCGCCGTTGGCCATGACCTTGACACGCCCTCTGCCCCCAGCAACGAGACGATGCAGTTCTACCCCATGGAGCGCACGATGCCGTACGAGCACAGCAAGTCGCTCGTCGAGCACGAATGCTGGCGGGCCGCCGCGGGCGGGCAGGACGTGGTGGTAGCAACCTGCTGCGCGGTGGTTGGAGGTGCCGACTATTTCCCGTCGCGCCTTGGAAGGGCTCTGTGCGATTTCAGCAACCGCAAGCTGCAGGCATACGTTGACGGCGGCTTCGAGTTCGTCGCCGCGCGCGACATCGTGCAGGGGCACCTGCTCTGCATGGCCCGCGGCCGCTCGGGGAACAAGTACATCTTCAGCAGCGAGTTCAAGACCATCTCCGAAATCCTAGACCTGTTCGAGGAAGCCTCGGGCGTCCCGCGCCCCCGCCGGCGCATTCCCAGCAACCTGATGCTGGTATTCTCGGAAGCGGCGAGCTTCTATCTCAGCCGCGCTCACCCCGAGTTCCCTCAGCGCTTCACGCCAGGAGCGATCCGGCTGCTGCGCAAGCGCCGGCACGCCGACACGAGCAAGGCGAGGAACGAGCTGGGCTTTCAGCCCACAAGCATCCGCGACGCGGTACACGAGGCGTACGAGTTCCACTACCACCGCCGCAAGGCGATCACGAATCCCAAGGCGAGGAAACCCTAGGCCTCACGCGCCAGCTGCGAGAGATAATAGGTCATGTCCAACGGCAGGGAAAGGCAGGTAACCACACGATGAATGCACCAACAACCGGTCCGCTGAGTTTCGAGCAGGCTGACACGCTGCGGCAGCGCGCGCGCGCCGCGGGCTTGGACCCGAACTATTGGTACGCCGTTGAAGAGGTAGGCCGCGTCAAGCCCGGCAGCGTGGTCGAGGTCATCTTCTGGAAGGAGTCCATCGCGCTATATCGCGGCACGGACGGGGAATTCCGCGCCCTCACCAACCGCTGCGTTCACCGGCAGGTCAAGCTTTCGATCGGCCAAGTGGAGGAGTGCCGTCTAGTGTGCGCGTATCACGGCTGGGAGTATGACGGGGACGGCAAAGTGGCGGCGATCCCCGATCTGTTCGGACGCGACAAGCTTCCGCGCCTGTCGGTCAAGAGCTACCCGGTCAAGGTGCGCTACGGGCTGGTGTGGCTGTTCCCGGGCGATCCCGAGCTGGCCGACACGCGCCAGATCCCGGAAATCCCCGAGCTCGAGGGGCCGGGCCGCTGGGCCTGCGCGCCAGTCACGCTGAACTGCGCCGCGCACCACTCGATGGTGATCGACAACGTGAGCGATTTTTCGCACGCCTACCTGCACCGCAAGTACCGCCCGTTCGAAGGTGCCGAGCTCACGCGCTGCGAAACGGTCGGCGATAACGTCCACCTCGAATACAACACCCGCGTCGGACGTGGCCGCATCTCGGGCTTGTTCGTCGACCGCAAGAGTATCGACATGGATCACATGGAGCTGTGTTTCGAATACCCCTACCAGTGGTCCAACACCGACGACGCGATCAAGCACTGGCTGTTCGTGCTGCCCGTCGACGAGCGCACAACCAGAGCTTTCTTCCTGTTCTACTTCAAATCGTTCAAGGTCCCCCTGCTACCGATTCGCATCCCCCGCTTCGCAATGCATCCGCTGATGAAGATCGCCAAGCGCACGGCCATCCGGCCGCTTCTGGGCGAGGACCGGGTTGCCGTCGAAGAGGAGCAGCGAGGTTACGAGAAGTACTGGGACGCCCCCCCGATCGAACTGAACCCGGTAGTGCGCGAATTTCAGCAGGTGATCGTCCGCAAGTGGCAGGACCACTTGGCGCAAGCCAACGGCAACGGCGGGGCGAATGGCTGACCTGTCTTTCCTGCGATCAGCGCTCGCGGGGCCCGCGCTGCTCGAAGCCGCGGCCATGACGGCCGTGTTCCTGCTGCTTCTGTTCGGCGGCTCGATGGTATTGCCCGGGCGCACCGAGTCAGGGTCGGTCGCCGACGGCACGGAACGAGTCTACAAGCTCAACGGCTTCAGCCTCTTCGTTGCCGTGGTGACGCTCGCCTTGGCCGCCGAGGTCGCCGGGCTGTTCTCGCTGGCGGCCCTCCACGAGCATTTCGCCGCGCTGCTGGTGGTGGCGAATGTATTCGCCATAGCACTTTCGACCTTTCTGTTCGTGGCGGCAAAGCGGCGCCAAGGCGCGTCGGACGCCGGAGGCGGGTTTATCATGGGCGTGGACTCCAGCCCCTCTTGGCTGGGCGTGGATCTCAAGCTCTTCAGCTACCGCCCCTCGCTGATTGGCCTGGCGCTGCTCAACGCATCCTTCGCCGCGGTGCAGTACGAAGCGCAAGGCAGGCTGACACTGGCCATGATGGTGTACCAAGCCGTCACGTTCCTGTACATCCTGAACTATTTCCAATTCGAATACGGCATGACCCATACTTGGGACATGACGAGCGAGCGCTTCGGCTGGATGTTGATCTGGGGCGACTACGTGCTCGTTCCATTCTTCTACTGCCTGCCCGGCTGGTGGCTGGTTGACGCACCTGACACGCTGTCCCCGGCCGGAGCTACCTCAATCGTCCTGCTGTTCCTGTTCGGCGCTTGGATGTTCCGGGGCGCGAACCAGCAAAAGCACCGCTTCAAGTCAGACTCCAAGGCGACCATCTGGGGCAAGCCGGCCGAGTCCTTGGACGGGCGCTTGTTAGTGTCGGGCTTTTGGGGGATCGGCCGCCACCTCAACTACACGGGAGAGATTCTCATCTATCTTTCTTT
Organism: Bryobacterales bacterium; assembly: GCA_965219605.1. Lineage (GTDB taxonomy): Bacteria > Acidobacteriota > Terriglobia > Bryobacterales > UBA6623 > VXMF01. The sequence goes on from CBDCOC010000002.1 coordinate 480,801, forward strand.
CTCCCTCACCGCTGGCTTCGAGTCGTGGGTGCCGTATCTCGTTCCGGTTTGGCTGGCCTCTCTGCTGTGGCATCGATCAAGGCGCGATGATCGCCGGTGCCACGCCAAGTACGGAGCGCTCTGGGAGCGGTACACCCAGCGGGTGCGGTACGCAATGCTACCGTTTGTGTATTAAGGAGGCTTGGGTGATGACCCGTAGCGAATCAGAGGTGGCAGGCGTGCAGGCACCCGAGACCGCGGGCGGCTGGCCTCTAGTCGGCCATTTGCCGTCGTTCCAAAGCGACTTGGTCGGCTTCTTGAATCGCGGCTTGCAGGCGCACGGAGATCTCTTCCGGTTCCGTCTTGGCCCGCGGGAAGTCCTGCTCTTCTGCGGCCCCCAAGCGCACGACTTCTTCTTCGGGCCTGCTGACGACCAGCTGGATCCCAAGGCTGTCTATGAGTTCACCGTGCCGATCTTCGGGCGCGGCGTGGCGTACGATGTCGCTCCTGAGATCATGAGCGAGCAGCTAGGGTTCGTCTATCCGGCCCTGCAGGGCGGATCGATGCAGCGTTTCACGCGCATCATGCGCGAAGAGATCAGCCTGTTCGCAGACTCGCTCGGCGACGAGGGGGAAATCGACCTGCCGTCCGCCTTGAACCAGCTGACCGTCAAGATCGCGAGCCACTGCCTGATCGGGGAGGAGGTCCGGGCGCTCGTGGACCAAGGCTTCGCGGCCGACTACCACGACCTAGAGAAGGGCATCAACACGATCGGCTTCTTCTTCCCCAAGCTGCCGACCACGGCGCATCGCAGCCGGGACCGCGCGCGGAAGAGGATCGCCAAGCTCATCGGGGGGGTCTTGGACGAGCGCCGCCGCTCGGGGCGCACCCCGGATGATTTCATGCAGGCGCTCATGGCCGCCCGCTACAAGAGCGGGCGGGCCCTCAAAGACGAGGAGATCATCGGCATACTGCTCACCCTGTTGTTTGCGGGGCAGCACACCAGTGCGGTACTCGCCACGTGGACGGGGCTGGAACTGGCGGGATCCCCGAGCTACCTGCAACGGGTGCGGCAGGAGATCCACGAAGTGTATCGCGACAATGCCGAATTCGGTCTCGGGACACTCAAGAGCCAAACCTTGCTCGAGTACTCCGTCCGCGAATGCGAGCGCTTGCACCCGCCCCTCATCCTGCTGGTCCGCAAGGTGATGGCGGATCTACAGTACGGCGGCTGCTTGGTGCCCGAAGGGGCTTTGGCGATGGTTGCGCCGGTAGCCGCGCACCGCTTGGCCGAGATCTTCCCGCATCCCGATCAATTCAATCCGGATCGTTTCGGCCCGCCCGATTTCGAGGGCAAGCAATACCGCCACGCACTGATCGGCTTTGGCGGCGGAAAGCACCAGTGCATGGGCAAGCACTTCGCATACGTGCAGTTGAAGTCGATCTGGACAATCCTGCTGAATCGGTTCGAGTTCTTCCTTGACACCCCGGTACCCGCACCCAACTACGGCAGCTGGGTGACCGGACCCAAGGAGCCTTGCCGCCTGCGCTATCGCAGGCGAAGCGACGCGAGGCCCGTCTGATGGCCGGCGAGGTTTCCGGCAGTTACGACAGCGTCATCGTCGGTGCCGGGCCGACCGGAAGCTTCTGCGCGCTGGCGCTCGCGCAAAAAGGCGAGCGCGTCGCTCTGCTCGAAGCCAGCCCGAACGCTTCAAGGCGCTTGGCTGGCGAGTGGCTCCACCCCCCGGCCGTGCGGGCGCTGCAAGGGATCGGGATCGACTTCAGCGACAACGAAACCGAGTATTGCCAAGGCAAGGGGTTTGTCGTGTTCCCCGAGGACGCGAAGGATCCGATATTTCTCACGTACCGGAAAGGCTCGCAAGGCGTGTCCTGCGAGCACAGCGTGCTGGTCTCGCGCCTGCACCGGGTCGTGGAGCGCGAGACTCGCATCGATTTCCAGCTCGGTGCACGGGTCATCGAAGTAGAGGACGGCCAGGTCCGGTTTACTCACGACGGGGGCGAGCACGTCGCGAGCGCCCGACGAATTATCGGGGCCGACGGTCGATCGTCCGTGGTCCGGCGGAGCCTGGGCATCGCGTCCGGCACGGCACCATGCTCGACCATGATCGGCCTTCTGCTCCACGACGTGAACATGGAGTTCGAAGGGTACGGACACCTGCTGTGCGGCAAGCCGGGCCCGATACTGATCTATCGCTTGGCCCAGCACGACGTCCGGATGCTCATCGACCTGCCCAAAAACTTGTCGCGCAGTAAGGACTGGGTGGACACCGTGATCAGATCCTACGGGGAAGCGGTGCCACCCGGCCTGCGGGACGCCTTCATCAATGCCCTGCGGGAGGGCGAATTCGCCGCAGCCGCCAACCGCTTGGAGCCGCGGATCTCGTTCGGCACCGAGCGGCGCGTCCTGCTAGGCGATGCGGTGGGCCATTACCATCCGCTGACGGCGGCGGGCATGACCATCGGCCTGGGAGACGCCCTAGCCCTGTCCGAGAGCGAGACGTTCGGCAGATTCGTGAAACGGCGCGTCCGGGAGACGCACGGACCTGGCCTACTGGCGATGGGCGTCTACGAAGTGTTCGCCAGCGAGCATTCGGAGGACATAGCTTTGCGGCAGGCAATCTTCGAGCGCTGGCGCTCGCACCCCAAGGTCCGCGACCGCACGATAAGCTATCTCGGATGGGACAACACCTCTGTGGTCAGCCTAGGCCTGTCGTTCACGGCCACGGTAATCAAGGCGCTGGTCGGGATGCTGCCCCGGTCTGGCCACCGATCTGCCTGGAAAGAAACCAATGCCGCCGTGACCGCATTAATGAGCCGCCTGTGGTGGCTCGTGCATGGCGTACATCACTGGCGGCACGGGGGTGAGAGGAAACGAGACCAAGTGTACCGATCTCTCGCGCGGGCCTTCTCGTTCTCCATGCCATTGAAGAATGGCAATGCCGCGCGGCAGCCAGCCGGCACTCACTCGCCTTCCTCGAAGCGATAGTTGCGCACCGGGCCAGCGGAAGCTAGGATGCAACCTCCCATCGACGCAATGCCAGCGCTGGAGCGCGCCTGCCGGCATTTGCTCGACCTGCAGCGAGCGGACGGCTCGTGGGAAGGGGAGATGGTGTGGTGTCCCATGCTCACCGCCCAGTACGTCCTGCTGCACCATGTGATCGGACACCCCTTGGAGCCGGCCCGCAGGCGGAACATCCTGCGCTCGTTCGAATGCACGCGTCTCGAGCAGGGCGCCTGGGGGATGCACGAGCACTCAAGCCCGCACTTGTTTGTCACCGCGCTGGTTTATATCGCAGCGCGCGTGCTCGACGTCGACAAGGACGATCCCTTGCTCGCGCCGTCACGAGACTTCCTGCGCGCGGAGGGCGTGCTCAACATCCCGACTTGGGGGAAATTCTGGCTGGCGGTCCTCCATCTGTACGACTGGCGCGGCATCAACGCCATCCTGCCGGAACTGTGGGGCGCTCCCAAGTGGATCGCGATACACCCTTCGAACTGGTACTGCCATACCCGGCTCATCTACATGTCGATGGCTGTGATCTACGCGCGCCGATTCCGGGCCGGCCTCACGCCGGTCATCTCGTCCTTGCGGGACGAGCTCTATCCGGATGGCTATGAAACCGCGGATTTCGCCGCCTCGCGCAACCGCTTGCGGAGCGCCGACCTGTTCGCCAGGCCCAGCGCGTGGCTACGAATTGGCTTCGCCCTCGCCGGATTGTACGAGCGGCTGCACAGCCGCCGCCGGCGCGACCGCTGCTTGCGCGCGATCATCCACCAGATTCGCTGGGAGCTACGCACCAGCAGCCATTCGAGCATTTCGCCGGTCAGCGGCCTGCTGAATATCCTCGTGCTGTGGCTTGAGGATCCAGACGATCCGGACTGCCGGGCTGCGCTTGCAAGGCTCGAGGATTGGATCTGGGAAGATCCCCAAGGCGGAACGCGCGTTACTGGGGCTAGGAGCTCTTCTTGGGACACTGCTTTCGCCCTCCAGGCGCTGGCATGCCTGCCAGGCGACGCCGAGGTGCCCGGGGCGAAGGATGCGGTCCAGCGCGGGACACGGTATCTGCGAGGGCAGCAAATCACCCGCAGCTTCGCCGGATTCGGCGAGGCGCATCGAGTCGATCCCCGAGGCGGCTGGTGCTTTCCCGGAGCGCAGCATGGCTGGCCCGTGACAGATTGCACTGCGGAATCCGTGCTAGGGACCCTTTCGGCCCATGGCGAGGAGACCCCGACCGAATCGCTCCGCGAGGCGATTCGGTTCATGCTGCAGGGGCAGAACCGTGACGGGGGGTTCGGCAGCTATGAAGCGCGCAAGTCGGCGGTGACGCTTGAGTGGATGAATCCCGCAGAGATGTTCGGGGAGTCGATGACCGAGCACTCCTTCGTCGAATGCACCGCTTCCTGCCTCGCTGCATTCGCAGCCTGCCTCCGGCACTCTCCCGAGCTTGGGACTCGCGAATTGACCAAGGCCGTCTCGCGTGCCGATAGATGGCTCCGACGGACGCAAGGATCCGACGGCTCGTGGCGCGGCGTGTGGGGAATTCAGTTCATCTACGGAACGTGGTTCGGATGCCGGGGACTGTTGGCAGCGGGGGCCTCGCGAGAGGAGCCGCGACTGCGCCGGGCATGCCGGTGGCTGTTGGAGCGGCAGAGGGACGACGGCGGATGGGGCGAGCATCACAGCGGTTGCATGACGGGGCGATACGTCCCGCACCAAGAAAGCCAGATCATCCAAACCGCTTGGGCCTTGATCGCGCTGCTAGAAGCGGGGGAGCCGGATTGGACGGCGATTTCGCGAGGCGCCCGGTTCTTGGCGGACACTCAGGATGCGGACGGCGGCTGGCCCAAACAGGACAACGCCGGCGTGTTTTTCCGCACCGCACTGCTCGATTATGTCCTGTATCGCCAATACTTCCCCTTGCACGCCTTGGCTCTCTACGAACAGCGGCGGAAGCATGGGGGAGCGGCATGAGCTTCGCGGGCCGCTGAGGGGCATGAGCAGGCAGGGGCACTCGCCTGAGAGGATGGAGCAAGGCGGCCTGAAGCAGGAGCGAACGAGCCCGCGTCAAAGCCTGCCAGCAGGAGACAGCCACCGGACGCGCAGACGCTGCGCAGTCCAGTGTTATTCAATGTTCGCGGCGCGGAGTTGAGCGGCAAAGCAGGTTGCGGCGCGGGACTGGACAAACAGGCCGGCCGCAGGACTCTGATTCTGCCCCTCGGGCGGCTTACGACTGCTGGCCAAGCAGCCCCTCAGCGCCGCGCTTCGACTCCCCAGCCTTGTGCGGCCCGAACATTGAGTTTGCCTGGGATCGCTAGGAGCAACCAATAGAGCAGGAGATGAGTGTGGTATGCTAGTCGGTTGTATGCCGCGGGCCCGAGGTGTGCAGATTTGATTACGGAGACTGAATTTCATGCCAAGCCAACTGGATGATCTATCGTCCGGCGCAAAAGCCAGTTCCCTTGGAAATCTTGCCAAGGAGGAGGTCAAACCGGTAGCAGATGAATACGATGCCATCTACGCTGCTGGCGTGGAGAGCCGTACAGAGAACTATCAATCCTTGGTCAATCATTACTACGATCTGGCCACAGATTTCTATGAATTCGGCTGGGGAGAATCTTTTCACTTCGCTCCCCGTCGTCGCGGCGAGAGCTTCAAGGCGTCCTTGCTCAGGCACCAGCATTTCCTCGGTGACCGCTTGTCCTTAAAGCCGGGGATGCAAGTGCTCGACGCCGGGTGCGGTGTCGGCGGGCCAATGGCCAATTTGGCGCACTATTCCGGAGCCAGCTTTGTGGGCGTCAACAACAACGCGTACCAAATTGAGCGCGCCAAATTTCACACTCGGCATGTCCAGTCACAGTGCCGTTTCATCAAGGCCGATTACATGCAAATTCCCGAAGGGGACGGTTCTTTCGATGCCGCCTTTGCGATAGAGTCCATGCCCCATGCGCCCGATTTGACGAAAGCCTTTCGGGAAATCTTTCGCGTGCTGCGCCCTGGGGAGGGGCTGTTTTGCGGCTACAATTGGTGCCTCACGGAACGCTTCGATCCAAGCAATGCCAAGCATATGGACATCAAGGATGGCATTATGAAGGGAAACGGCCTGCCGGACATCGTCCGCACATCGGAGATGGGCCCTGCACTGGAATCGGCCGGATTCGAAGTCTTGGAAATCCGCGACCTAGCGGGCGAGTCAGATCTGGAAACTCCTTGGTACAAACCCTTGCAGGGTGATGGGATAAGTCTCTCGATGCTTTCGCGCAGACCCTTCGGTCGCGCGGTAACGAATCTGGCGCTAAGGGTGGGGGAAAAGTTGCGTATCGTGCCGCAAGGTTCCGCCTTTGTCAGCACTTTTCTGAACAAGGGAGCGGATGCGCTCGTTGCGGGAGGCAAATCCGGCATATTCACCACACTGCTTTTTTTCTTAGCCCGCAAGCCCGCCAACACTACGGCCGGGTGAGGCGGCCAGCTCGCAGCCTTGCGGTTGCTCTTGCTGGATCCCCGTGTTGAGGCGCAAACAGGCCCTTTCCCCGATTGAGAGCACGCACTCCCCATCCAGCGGCCGCGGTGCTCTTGCGGCGAGCAATTCCCAATTTGCGATTTTGTCAGCTCGTGAAAAGACTTCTGGCCGTGGCGAAGTACTGGCCGACAGCCCCGATCGAGCGGCGAGAGCCGCTTCCAGCCTCATTCGCTGTCCGAATTATCACGCCATCCGTTCGTGCCAGCAACCCGCTCTCACCTGCACGAATTTCAAGCGCCCGGATCCTCGCAGACGGATTTCCAAACTGAGAGCTTGGCTGTGACTTCGGGGGGATCAGGATTTTAATCGCGTTGAGCAATCTACCGGCAGCTGCTGGCTGGCCCCCGCCGCCGGAAACCTTGGCCGATCTCGATGCGGCAAGGGAATCGCTGCGGCGGGTGGCAAGGGCTGAGCGTTTGATCGAGATGCTAGCCGAGTACGAGGAACGCATGATTGCCGCCGTGATGGACGGGGATCGCGACGCGGGCAGGAAGCTGGCGAAGATCAGCAGCTCTGTCAACCTAGCGGGGCAAGCCTCTCCCCAAGCTACCACCTCCTCTTGCTGCTATGCTCAGACTTCGTTACATCGTTTCATTTAGGCTGTCCTGTGATTGCGCCGGAAGGCTGGTCTGCGACAGCTGTCGATAGGTTGGCCTTTCCCTCCTTCAGCGGCCTGTCCAGTCCGCTGCGACGTGGGCCGTGGGGCTGGGTGCCGCCGCACGGGGTTGTGGCGCGGCCAGCGTCCCCGTGGAAAGCGCGGCCAGCCCCGCGCTGCTGCCTGGCAAGCGACACGAAACGTTGATTTGCAAGGAGTTACAGACGACTAGGCAGACCCCTGCCGCCGCCCAGCGGTAAGCGTTCGAGCGGGCGGTGAGCAGGGGCGGTGAGCAGCGGGGCGGGGCGCGCGAAAAAAAACTTGGGTAAAACGCTGGACACAGGAACTGTGTTTGTGGCAGGCTGACAGAAGTGGCGGGCGAGCAGGAGTTGCTAGGCGAGGCGGTGGCTGGACGGGGTGCGCTGGCGGGGCTGTTGGTGGAGGCGAAGCGGCAGTGGCACTACTGGCGTAGTCAGCACGCGCGGGCGAAGCAGCGCGGCGAGCAGTGGCGCGCACGCTGGCGAGCTGCGCAGCAGCAGTTGCAGGCGGCGCAGCAGACGATCGCGCAGTTGCAAGCGCAGGTCGCGGAGTTGGAGCAGCAGCAGGCGAGCTTGCAGCAGCGCAACCAAGAGCTGCTCCACAACCGGTTTGGCAAGCGCAGCGAGAAGCAGCGTGCCGGCAGCGCAACGGGCACCGCGCCGCAGCCGCGCCCGGCGGGCGCGGGGGACCGGCCGCCCCCGGCCGCGGGGCCGCCCCGCTCGCGCGGGGGCCAGCCGGGAGCTGGCGCGCATGGGCGGCTGGATCGCTCGCCGCTGGCGGTGCAGGAGGAAGTGCACGAGCCCGCGCCAGAGAGTCGCGTGTGCGCGGCTTGCGGGCGAGCTTACGTGCGCAACGGCGCGCAGGTCTGCGAGCGCCTCGAAGTGCAGGTGCGGGGCTATGTGCGCCGCATCCGGCGCCCGCGCTATCGGGCGGTCTGCGACTGCGCCCCGGGCCCAGCGCCGCCGCAAGCAATCGCAGAGCTGGAGCCGGCCCTGTTCCGCGGTTCCAATTACGGGCTGAGCGTCTGGGTGGAATTCCTGCTGCAAGTGTACTGGCAGCGGCGCCCGGTGCGCGCTTTTGAGCGCGAGTGGGGCGCATGCGGAGTGCGCCTGCCGGCCAGCACGCTGCTGGGCCACCTGCGTGACTTCCTGACTTGGTGCGAGCCGCTGGAGATGGCACTGGAGCAGCATCAGCAGCAGGCGCGCTGGGCGCACGGCGACGAGACTTCGTGGGTCGTGCGCGTGCGCTCGGAAAGCGACCTGAACCCGCACTGCTGGATGTGGGCTTGCCTGACGAGCGATGCGGTGCGCTTCCGCGTGGACCCGACGCGCAGCGCGGCGGCGGCACAGGCGCTGTTCGGCGAGTTGGGCCAGCAGGCGCCGCTGGTGCTGGTCTGCGACCGCTACGCGGCCTACGGCAAGCTGGCGCGCGAGTGCGCCGGGCAGTTCGTGCTAGCGATCTGCTGGGTGCATGCGCGGCGCGACTTTGTGACGCTGGGGCGCCGCTGGCCGGAGCAGCAAGCGTGGGTGGAGCAGATCCTGGAGCGCATCGCCCGGCTGTACCAACTCAACGCACAGCGCTTGCCGTTGTGGCAGGCGCGCTACGAGGATTGCCTGGCCGGCCAGTCGGCGCCCTTCCAAGCGGCGCAGCAGGCGTTGAGCGCCGCCTGCGCGGAACTGTTTGAGCACGCCGCACAGGAATTGGCCGCCTTGCAGGCGGCCGCAGAGTCCGCCGCGCCCGGGGCCAGCCCGGACCCGCGGCTGGCCCCGTTGCAGTCCTTGCTGCGCTACCGCCGCGGCCTGAGCGTGTTCCTGAGCAAGCCGTTTGTGCCGCTGGACAATAACCCTGTGGAGCGCATCTTGCGGCGCTTGGTCGTGGGCCGCAAGCTCAGCTACGGCTCGCACAGCGAGGAGGGCGCCGTCTTGCAGGGCCGCCTGCTATCGGTCTTGACCACGCTCGCTCTGGCCGGCATCGACCTGCGGCGCTGGCTGGCGGCCTTCCTCGGCGAGTGCGCCCGCATCGGGCGCACCGCGGTCGTGCGGCAGCCGCAGGCCTGGCTGCCGTGGGACATACCCGCGCCGCGCCGCCAAGCCCTGCTGGCCGCCGGGCGGGCCGCGCCACCCGGGCCGGACCCGTGAGCGGCGCACGGCGCTATTGCGGGCGCGAGTTCTCCGCAGCCGAACTGCAGCGCATCCGCGAGCTGAGCGCGCACAGCGATCCGCCCCTGTCGCGCACGCAACTCTCACAGGTGGTCTGTGCGGAGTTGGACTGGCGCAAGCCCGATGGCGAACTGAAGCAAATGAGTGCGCGCGTGGCCCTGCTGCGCATGCAGCGCGACGGCTGGCTGACCCTGCCGCCGCCGTTGTGCGCCAAGCCCCGCCTGCGCCCGCCGGCCCCCTCCCCGCGCAGCGATCCGCCGCTGGCGGCCGTGCCCGCCACGCTGGCCGCGGCACGCCCCCTGCGCCTCAGCCTGCTGCGCCCCAGCGATCCCCGCAGCCCACTCTGGAACGAATTCGTCGAGCGCTACCACTACCTCGGCTACCAGCCCCTGCCCGGCGCCCAGTTGCGCTATTTCGTCTACGCTCGCGACGGCCTCCTGCTGGCCCTGCTCGGCTGCTCCGCGGCCGCTTGGAAGACCGCCCCGCGCGACCGCTTCATCGGCTGGTCAGCACCCACCCGCCAACGCAACCTGCCCCTGCTCGTCAATCACGCCCGCTATCTCATCCTGCCGTGGATCCGCATCCCCGCCCTGGCCTCCCACCTGCTCGCCTGCCTGCAGCGCCAACTCCCCGCCGACTGGCAGCATCGCTACCGCCTGCGCCCCGTGCTGCTGGAAACCTTTTGCGAAACTCCGCGCTTTGCCGGCACCTGCTACCGCGCCGCCAACTGGATCCATGTCGGCCAGACCCAAGGCCGCGGCAAACTCGACTCCCAGCACCGCGCCGACCAGCCCCGCAAGAACATCTTCCTCAAGCCCCTCTGCCCCGACTGGCAGCGCATCCTCAACCGCTAGTCACGCCCCGCTCGAACGCTTACGGAAAATGGCACAGTATAGAGAACCGACCAAAGTTCAAATCCAGATAAATCAATAGCTTCCGTGCCTGTAACGGAATTCTGACGCGGTAGGAATTAGAACGGAGCATGCGATCAGTAAGAGTAGGAAAATGAGGTTGCCCTGCTTCAGGGAATGGCCGCGCCAAGCTCGATCTGTTCGACTGGCTAGCATCCTACCCCCCCATAGGCGTTAACTTGTTTGGAATTGATCGTGTAGAATGGGAGTATGCAACAGGAAGCTCCTCCGGGGATGCGGGAGGACTGGCAGCTGCTGGTTTCGTTTCTGCCCAAGAACTGGCGCGAGTTGGCTGCGGCCACAGGGGCGCTGAAGGGCCTGCGCAAGAACAAGTCGGCCGAGAGTCTGTTGCGAGTGCTGCTGCTCCATCTCGGCTGCGGGCACTCGCTGCGGGAGACGGCTGTGCGGGCGAAACAAGCGCAGTTGGCTGATCTGTCGTCAGTGGCACTATGGAAGCGGCTGCGCAAGTCGCAGGACTGGCTGCAGGCGCTGTGCGTGGCGCTGTTCCGCGAACGTGGGGTCGCGTTGGCGGAGCAGGCCGGGTTCCAAGTGCGGGCGTTCGACGCGACCACGGTGAAGGAGCCGGGCAAGTCGGGGTCGCTGTGGCGGATCCATTACAGCGTGCAGTTGCCAGCGCTGGCGTGTGACTACTTCCAACGGACTGCGACGGAGGGGCCGGGCACGGGCGAGGCGTTGCGGCAGTTTCCGATTGGGGAGGGCGATTACGTGTTGGCGGACCGGGGCTATGCGACGGCGGCTGGGATCGGCTACGTGGCCGCCGAGGGAGGGCGCGTCACGGTGCGCGTGAACACCGGCGTGCTGAGCTTCCAATGCGAGGAGGGTGCACCGTTCGACTTGTTGGGGCAGGTCGCGACGCTACAGACGGCTTGGGCCCAGCAAGCGTGGCCGGTGCGTGTCGTGCCGGCCCAAGGGCCGCCGGTGAGCGGCCGGGTGTGCGCGATCCGCAAGTCGGAGGAAGCCATCCGCATGGCGCACGAGGGCCTGCGCAAGGAAGCGCAGCGCAAGGGGCGCCAAGTGCTGCCGCAAACCTTGCAGTTCGCCCGCTACGTGATCGTGTTCACGACCTTTCCGGCTGCGGACTTCAGCGCCGCACAGGTCTTGGAGTGGTATCGCCTGCGCTGGCAGGTCGAGCTGGTGTTCAAGCGCTTCAAGTCTCTGGCGGCACTGGGGCACCTGCCCAAGCATGACGACGACAGTGCCAAAGCGTGGCTGTACGGCAAGCTGCTGCTGGCTTTGCTGGTGGAGCAGTTGATCGGCCATGCCAGCGCAATTTCCCCCTGGGGATACCGCCTGGCGGCACCGCCGGCCGCATAGTGCCTGGCGCGACTTCAAGTTCGTGCTCAATCAAGTCCGGCGCGCCATCGAGCCGGAGTTGCCGTTGGCCCAAGTTCTCAGCGCATGGAATGAAATTTCCGAAGCACTGGCTGATCCTCCTCGCCGACGCCTCGGCCAACTCGAATCGCATTTCGATTTCACTCAAACAAGTTAACGCCTATGCCTACCCCCCCCCCCCCCCGAGATGGTTCCTTGGCGAGGTCACACGGCAGCGTGAATAACGAACTTTCGGCAATGACTTCGTGCAAGCTTGATGGAATGTGTATGAGCTGCATGTTCTCCTTCTCCAAAGGGATTCTTGCTGACTGAAACATTATACCAAAATAGCGGTGGGAAACGTGGGCCTGATTCCAACTCGCCAGTGGCATACAAGCCCTGCGCGCTCGCACAAAGAGCGTCACATCGACTTGCCCGTCACCCAGCACATATACTCTCGCACTATCCGCTTGACATTCAACATGGAAGCCGGGTAGTTACCGTACGAGAAGCATGCTAGTCGCGTTCGACATACATCAACAGGACCTCTGCCGGTGCCAGCTGTAAGGCCACCTCTTCAGCGCCCGTGTTGCCGACCGCTTCCCCAGCCTCGGCATCCACCAGCCGGGCCGACGGCCCCGCGCTTAACAGCGCATCGACAAACCCTGCCGAATGATTGAGCACAGCGACCAGCTCCTCGCCACCTCGCGTCTTGTGGTGCAGTTCCACGTACTTTGAATCCACGTTCACCGCGTGCTCAGGACGCAAGGCGGAATAAATCAGATGCGAATCATCGGACTCCCACGGATCATAGACATGCGTGAGCGCTGCATCAAGATTCGCGGCCAGGTAGTAGTAAGTGCCCGCACCATGCCGTGCCCGGAACAAGATCCCTTGCGCCTCGGATTCCCTGAACCAGCTGGTGTCCGCCTCTTGCCGCCCGGCGCTGCCCGGATCGCGTTGGCGAATGGCGAGGAGCGTCTCCACTGCGTCCGAAACGCTGGCTTCGCGGACCAGCAGGTCGCCCGCCAGCTGGAGTTGCTGGCCGACTTCCATCGCCCCGGCCCGCCGGACCACCGCCAAGCGGGGACGATCCATCCCAAGTTCGCCGCCTGTCAACTGGATTCCATCGCCAAAGTCCTTGAAGTAGGATTGGTACACCGTGCCGCCGGAGTGCAGGTATTCCGAAACCTGCTCGCGGCCATTGGGCGAGAGCGCGAAGCCGGGGATCACCAGCGCCGCAGCGTCCCGAGGCACGCTACGCCCTTCCTTGACGAACTTGACATCCATGTGGGCCTGCTTGGCTAGCGCGAACGGCGTGATCAGCTGGATCATCGCGGGTTCGTAGTCGGAATCCTCGGGAACGAGGATGTAGCAGACCGGCAGCCGGTTCTCCCAATCGACTCCGATGCGCTCGACAAGCTCGACCGCGCGCTGGAAGGCGGCCGCGGCAGGCTTGGGCCGGTTGTCGTTGTCCAACAGGCCCATGTCGTAGTTGAGCGCGCCGAACTTGTTCTCGCGCTGGACCCGCTGCACGGAGTACTCCTTGAACAGCCCCTCATCGGCGACGGCAAAATCAGGGGCCAAGTCGTGCGAGCACCACCACAGGTAGCCCGCGGCGCCCTCCAGCCAGTTGCTCAGCAGCGTCAGCCGCAGGTACTTGGGCACGGTCGCGGGCTGGACCCACTGCTCGGACGCGCCTAGCTCCTGCATTACGACCGGCTTCCCCGTCATCGCAGCCCAGCTGATGATGTAGTTCGTGCTGTAGGTGGTCCGCTGCCCCAGCCAAGGATCGAGGCTGGAAGTTCCGTGGAAGTAGGGGTACGAATGCGCCGCCATGAAATCGTTCGCGCCGGCCAGGGACTCGATGTTGAACGCTCGCGAGTAGCCCGTGCCGACACCGTTCACGATCAGGGAGCCGGGCGCGCGGCGCCTCACTTCCGCAACCATCCGCTCCTGCCAGCGCGCGACGTCCTGCGGGTTCAATGCGAGCTTCATCTGATGCTCCAGCACGTTGAGCTCGTTGCCAAGGTCGAATCCTTGCAGGATGCGCCGGCCGGAATAGCGCGCAGCCACGTCGCGGGCCAAGGCCAGCTCTCCGGCGATGATCGCGGGTTCCGTGAAAATGTTCCCGTCGGCCCAAGGCGGCAGGAACACGCCGCCGGACATCCAGATGTTGAGAATGCCCAGCTGCACGAAAATGCCGTGCTTCTCGGCGAGGTCGATCACTTGGTCCACCCGCGCAAGCGCCGTGGCATCGGCCTCCTTGGGATCGGGCTGCAACTGGTGCCACAGCGGCAGGTAGCGGATCGAGCGGACGCCGTGCCGGCGCAGCGTTTCCAAGTCTCGGTCGACCGCATCCCGGTCCCAGAGACCGATGTGGGTCAGCCAGCCCTTCGACGGGACATAATTCACGCCGCTCAGGAACGTGGGCCGCCCGTCGAGCGTCAGGTGGGTTCCGTGAACGCCCCACGCGGGCTGAGCGCGGGCAGCCCCCGTGCTGGCCGCGATGGCTACTAGCAGCGCGGCCAGCTTGCGTCTTGCGTCCGGCAGCACGGCTCTCACCTCGTTTCGCCGACTGGCGGCGCACCCGCCGGCCGCAATGCGGAGCGGAAGACTTCCCACAGCGGGTTTTCGCTCAGCCGGCCATAGATCCGGGCATAGTTCGCCGCCAGCGAGCCCGCCTCCGCTGCGTCCCAATATGCTTGGCCGGGGCCGCCGACGCCCAGCTCGTAGTCCATCGCATCCCACGTATCCTCGCGGAACGAATAGAAGGCCCAGTGCCATCCCTCGCGGTTGAAGATGCGGATCAGGTCCGCCAGGTAGTCCCTCGCCCCGGCCACTCTCCGGTCGCACCCGAACTCGCCCACGATGATGCGCGCGGGCGGCACGCGGTTTCGCTCGGCCCATGACCGCACGGGGTCGAAAAAGGCATCGATCGCCCCGCCATCGAACAACTTCTCCTCGCCCGCGTCTTCCACGAAAACCGTGCCCGGATACGTGAACCGGCCATCGTTGATCCGATGCGTCGTGTAGGAGTACGGCTCGTACATGTGGAACGAGTACAGGACATTGTCGTCCTCCAAGGTCTCGAGGTACTCGAACGCCCATGGTGTCGCATAGAGCCCGGATTCGACGATCAGCGGCGTGTCGGCATCCACGCGCCGGATGGCCGCGGCCACCTCGCGATGCAACCGGTTCAGGTCCCCCGGCCCGCCCCGGACCTGTTCGTACCACGCGTCGAAACCCGCGTCCCAGAACGACCGCTTGCCGTAAAACCACTCCGGATTCGGCTCGTTCAGAAGATCGTACGCCGCAACCGCCGGATGATCCTTCAGCTCCGCGGCCAAATCCTGCCAGAAAGCGGCAGCCTGCTGCGTGTAGGCAGGGTCGGTCCACAGCCGTCCGTCCCGCTCGCCCCCGTTAAATTGCCTGTAGCGCGCCCCGGGCAAGCTCAACGGCGCAACCACGACCTTGATTCCCAGCGCATCCGCCGCGTCCAAGGTCTTCACAAGCCGGGCCAGGTCCGCGGCCACCAGGCCCGCGTACTGGCCGGCATCGCCGAGCAAGAAATCCCGCTCGTCACTGGGCCACTTGCCATATGCCAGGCGCACCATGCCGATGCCCGCCTGCGCGGCCGCATCCAGCCATTCCTGCGGAACCTCTCGGTTGAAACAGTTGGCCCCATGACGGGGTGTATTCCAGTAGTCGGCCTTCGAAAATGGCTGCTGAACCTCGGCCCGCTCGCCGCCGGGTTCTGCCTGCTGGCAGGCCCAACCGCCGCAGAGCAAGGCGAGCAGCAGGGCGCTGTGGCGCAGGCCAAGCCGCCCGCCCCGCCCACGGCCGGCCGCTGCACTCCGGCGCCCCGCGCCAGGGCTCGCCGGGCAAGCCAAGCTGCCGGCGGGCCGGCAGCTGGTGCTTCTGGTCTCAGGGCATGCGCTCACTCGAACTCTTCGTCCCGATCCTTGGCGAAATGCGGACAGAAGCGCTAGGCCTGCCGCAGGGCGTGCTGCCCGCCGCCGGATCCCGGCCTTAGGCGGCCAGCCATCTGCTATAACTATAACATTATCGATCATCGCTCACGGCCTGCCTGCCTGCGCCGATTGCGCAGGCAGGCAGGGGTCTCAACAGCGGTCAGCGCCTCCGCCAACCGGGGCCGTGCCTAAGAACACCATGCAGATCACTGAAATCGAATGCCACGTCCTGCTGGATCCCGGATTCGACACGGGCGCGACCTCCTCGGCCCAGGACGACTTCGTGGTCGAGATCCACACGGACGCAGGGCTGACCGGTATCGGCGAGACGGATATCAACCCGTGGATCGCGCGCGCCTGTATCGAAGCCCCGGGCACGCACACGATGGGCCTCGGCCTGTCGGAAATGCTGCTGGGCGCCGACCCTATGCAGGTCGAGGAGATCTGGGAGCGGCTCTACGTCGGTGCCGCGATGAACGGCCGCCGGGGCGCCGGGATCTGCGCCATGGGGGCCTTGGACATGGCCTTGCACGACTTGCGCGGCAAGGCGCTGGACACCCCCTGCCACAAATTGCTCGGAACTGCCTGCCGCGACCGCATACCCCCCTACGCCTCGCTGCAGCCGGACGTTTCGGACTTCGACCGGTACTTGGCCTCCATGGTCGAGTGGGCGGTCAAGGCCAAGGACTTGGGCTTCTCGGCGGCCAAGCTTGAAATCACGCCGTCCGGGCCGTATGCGCACCGCGGCCTGCGCGCCTCGCGGGAGAGGATGGGCGAAGTCATCGCCACCGTGCGCCAGACTGTCGGTGACGACTTCGTACTGATGGTGGACGTGCAGTACGCGTTCCCCGATGCCGACACGTGCCTCGCAACTATCCGTCCGTGGGAGAAGCATGACCTGTTCTTCCTGGAAACGCCGCTGCCGTCCGACGACATGGACGGCTATGCCCGCCTGAGCCGCGAGCAGGGCATCCCGATTGCGGCGGGCGAGTGGCTCACGACACGCCACGAATTCCTGGACTTGATGGATCGCGGGCGCGTGTCCGTGGTGCAGCCGGACATGGGGCGCGTGGGCGGGCTGACCGAAGCTGCGCGGGTCTGCGCGCTCGCGGCAGAAAGGGGCCTGACGGTCGTGCCGCACATCTGGAAAAGCGGAATCTCGATCGCGGCAGGAGCCCACTTGGCGGCCGTGACACCGCACTGCCCGTTCATCGAGTTCCTGCCCGCCTCGTTGTGCAACTCGGGCCTGCGGCAGGAGCTCGTCGCGGACGAGTTGCGCATCGAGAACGGCGCGCTGCCCCTGCCGAGCAAGCCCGGACTCGGCTTTGAACTCGATCGCGATGCCATACGGCGATTCGAGGAGGCGGCCGAGGAGCTAGTGCGCGATCAGCGCGTCCGCAGGCCTCCCGCCGGCGGCGGCGGGCCGGGGGGCGCGTGATCCCCGGCAGCGAGTCTCGCGTCGCGTTCGTGACGGGAGCGGGCTCCGGCATCGGGCGCGCCGCGGCAGTGCTATTCGCGAGCGAAGGGTACCGCGTGGCGGCTCTGGACATGGATGCCGCCAGCAGCCGGCAAACCGCCGGGACCATCGAGAGCCAAGGCGGCTCTGCGCTGGCCCTGCAGGCCGACGTACGCTCGGTCAGCCAGGTGCAAGACGCAGTCTCGCGCGCGGCGAAAGCCTTCGGACGTCTCGACGTTCTGTGCAATAACGCGGGTATCGAGTGCTACCGGCGGGCGGACGAGTACACCGTTGAGGAGTTCAGCGCCATCGTCGAGACAAACCTACACGGGCCGTTCTTCTGCGCCAAGTACGCCTACCCGCATCTGCGCGCCCAGCGCGGAGCGATCGTCAACGTCTCGTCGGTGCAAGCGCTTGCCAACGAATCCCGGATTGCCGCCTACGCCGCCACCAAGGCCGCCCTGCTGGCCCTGACCCGGGGCATGGCCGTGGACTTCGCGCCGGACGGCGTCCGCGTCAACGCGGTGTGCCCCGGCGCGACGCGGACCGGCATGTTCGAGGATGCCATGCAGGCGTCCGAGGATCCGGGCCGGGAGCGCGAAGCGCTGGAACGGGCAGTGCCGCTCGGCAGGGTCGCCGAACCCGAGCAGATCGCGCGGGCGATCCTGTTCCTCGCATCCCCGCAGGCTGATTACATGACCGGCTCGACGCTGGTGGTTGACGGCGGGGTCCTGTCCCGCTTGGCACTGGACTAGGATGCAAATTCCTGCGACGGCGCCGCGTGGCGGCCGCAGAAGACGGGCGGCGGCCGGGGAGCGGCGCCTGTCATGCGCGTACCGCCGCCATAGCGCGGGCAGAGCCGCGAAACTACAGGGGATGGAGGGCCATGGCCTTGTTCGAACGGATTGAAACGCCCACCCTCCGGGGGCGCATCGCGGAGAAAATACGGCGCGCGATTCTGGACGGCACCATCCAGCCCGGCAGCAAGATGGTAGAGCGGCAGCTCGCAGCGCAGTTCGCCACCAGCCTGACCGCTGTCCGCGAGGCCCTGATCGTGCTGGAGGCGGAAGGGTTCGTGGCGAAAAAGCCCAACACGGCAACCCACGTGACGGAACTCACGCTGACGGACACCGAGCAGCTCTTCGACGTGCGCCGCGTCTTGGAACGCTACGCCGTCGAGCTCGCGGCCCGCAAATGCACCGCCTCCGACGCGGAGTCTCTCGACACGGCTTATCTCTCCATGCTGGACGCGGCGCGGGCGAAGCAAGACGGCGAGTTTGTCAGGGCCGACTTGGCCCTGCACGAGAGGATCTGGGAAGTGGCCCGGAACGAATACCTGCAAGTCTCCCTGCGGCGCATCAATATCCCGCTATTCGCCTTCGTGATGATCCATCTTGTCACCGAGCGAAGCGCGCTGGATCTCGCTCACGACGCAGAGTCGCACACGGCGCTGCTGAACGCGATCAAGGCGAACCAGCCGGAACGCGCTTGCCAAGAATTCGACGCCGCCGTGCATGACTGGCTGGTCAACCTGCGCCGCGAGGTCTTCGGCCAAGGCGAAGCAGCGCGCAGTCCGGGCAGAACCAGCCTCGCCGGCGGCTAGGGTCTCGCCGGCGCCGCGTCCGGCTGGCTCGGCTCGGCCAAGATGTGGTAGCGCTCGGCTTGAAGCCCCTCGTACCGCCCGAATCCTCCATTGGGCCAGCGAACCTCAATGGCGTACGACTCGGCAGCGGGCCCGCTGCCCAGGCCGAAGACGACCCGCCGGTCGTGCGAGGAAAGGAATCCGCCGCCGCCCAGGATCCAGCGGACCTGTCTCCCTCCGTTGGCGTGCAGCACGACGCGGGCGCCGATCGCGTCCCGGTTGCTCGCCACGCCCCGCAGTTCCGCTCCGATCCAAACTGCATCCTGGCCAACCATATTGCGAAGCAGCAGCGGACGGTCCCGCAGGCGGATGAAGGCGGCGTCGAGATCGCCGTCATTGTCGATGTCGGCGGTCGCCAGCCCGCGCGCCACGTGCCGCTGCTCGAAGGGCGGGCCCGCCCGCGCTCCCAAGTTCTCGAACACGCCCCGGCCGTCATTACCCAGCAGCAGCGGCGGTTCCGCGTACGTCACGTCCTGCCGCGTGCGCTCGATCATCTGATTGACGTGCCCGTTGGCGATCATCAGGTCGAGATCCCCGTCGTTGTCATAGTCGAGCAGCCGCACGCCCCAGCCGACGTAGTCGCGCGTGTATCCGGCGAGGCGAGAAACATGCGTCGCATTGGCCAAGGGAAACGCACCCGTGTGCAGCCAGACGCTGTGGTACTCGTCGTGAAAGTTCGTGACTACGAAATCCGGCCAGCCGTCGGCGTTGATGTCACCGGCGTCGATTCCCATGCCGGCCAGCGCCTCGCCATCCGGGTCGTACGCAATCTCGGCTTGCAAGCCCACGTCCTCCAGCGTGCCGTCCCTCTTGTTCAGCAGCAGCATGTCCGGGGATCCGTCCCGGGCAACATAGAGGTCGGCCCAGCCGTCATTGTTCACGTCGACCGCCACTACGCCCAAGGCGCGGCCGGAGAGGCCGGAGAGCGAAGCTGCCGCCGTCACGTCCGAGAACGTCCCGTCGCCTCGGTTGCGGTAGAGAGATGAGACCTGCCCGGGATAGATTTTCTGCTCGCAATAGGTCGGCTCACCCGCGTAGGCGCAGCGCTTGGGATCATCGAACGAGAGCTCGGCGTAGTTGCATACGAATAGATCCAGGCTCCCGTCCCGGTCATAGTCGAACCAAGCCGCGCTGGCACCCCACCGGCCGCTGTTAGCGACCCCCGCCGCCGCGGTCGCGTCTTCAAACGTTCCGTCCCCTCGATTGCGGAACAGAGCCGAGGCCGGAAAGCCAGTGACGTAGATGTCCTGGTCGCCGTCATTGTCGTAGTCGGCCGCCGCGACGCCCATGCCATAGAAGCCTGTCTTGCCGACAGAGGCCTCGGCAGCCATGTCGCGAAACTTCCCGTTGCCCTGGTTGCGGTACAGCGCATGCAGCACCGGGCCGGCACTCTGCCCGCCTGGCGTCACGCCGCCGTTCACGAGGAAGAGGTCGAGCAGCCCGTCACCGTCATAGTCGAGGAAGCCGAGTCCGCCGGTGGTCGCTTCGATCAGGTGCCGGTCCGAGGACTCGCCGTTGAAATGGACCCAGTCGATGCCGGCGGACCGGGTTGCATCCTCGAACGCCGGCGCCGGCCGCGCGCGGCTGGCAAGGGGCCACAGCGCGGCAAGCATGGCAAGCACGCCGGCGGCGGCTCGCCAAGCTCGTGCGGGGCCTGCCGGCAGATTTGTCATTGCACGGGAAGACGGGATCCCACCGACTCATCCTCTGCGGCCAGCTCCCGGAACACCGCCATCGCCCGCGCAGCCTCCTCGCTGCGCCCGAGCTGCCGCAAGCAGCGCGCCAATGCGTAGTGGGCGCTACTGCTCGACGGCGCTGCTTCCGTCGCGGCCTCAAGCCTGGCGAGCGCCTCGGCAAGCTCGCCTTGGCGCAAGGCAAGCATTCCCAGCTCGTAGTGCGCTTCCGCAAGCTCGGGATCCAAGGCGACAGCTTCGAGCAGTCGGGCCTGCGCAAGCCGGGAGGCCTGCAGATCGCCCCATTCATGCTGCTCTAGGCGCATACGGCCCAGCTGTAGGCGCAGCGCGGCATCGGACGGGAACTGCTGGATGCCGCGCAGGGCGGCGTCCAAAGCTTGATCGGCCTGGCCGGAGGCCCACAGGGCGACGATCCAGCCGAACCGGGCATCGGCGGACTCGGGAGCGAGCTCGGATGCGCGCCCGTACGACGCGGCAGCGTCGAGGAAGTGCTGCTGGCGGATCTGTGCCAGCCCCAGCAACTGGTGCAAGCGCCACGAGTCCGGGAAGCGCCGCAGAGCCTCTTCAGCTCGCTTGGCAGCCAAGTGCCAAGTTGCCCGCTGGCCGAGCAAGATCGCCCCGAGATCCAAGTGGTGCTTCTCGGTTGCAGGGGCAACTTGGATCGCTCGCTCCAAGGCCCGGATGGCCCTGCCGGTCGCACCCTCGCCTTGGAAGCACCAGCCGAGCAGGTTCCACGCATCGCCGTTGCCCGGTTCCTCGCCAAGCAGCAACTCGAGCGCGGCGCGGGCACGCGCCGAATCGCCCGCCCGGTGCCGGCTCAGCGCCTCGCTGAAGCGCATCCGGCCGGGCTGGGCATGCCCCGAGCGCAGCGCTGTGCCGAACAAGCGCGCGGCCGGCCCGAAGTCGCCGGCTTTGAATGCCGCGGTGGCCGCCATCGAGTAGATGCGTGGTTCCGCTTCCGCAGCTTCCAACCGGTCAGAGACCCGCCGGGCGGGATCCAAGCGTCCAAGGCGGTAGTAGGACTTCAGGAGGGCCAGCATGGCTTCAGGACGCGTGAGGGCGGCCGGGCCGGCTTGCTCGAGCAGCCGCGCGGCTGCGGCGTGCCGGCCCTGGCTTTCCGCAATCATCCCCGCGAGAAGCAGGCTGCCCGCATCGCCGGGGTCTCGGACGAGGGCCGCCTCGACGCTGCGTTGGGCGGCGGCAAGGCGACCGGCATGCCACTGGCTTGCCGCTAGGTTGCGCCGAATCCCAACATTGGCCGGATCCGCCTCGAGGGCTTCGGCGAATGCCGCGCTCGCAGCGCCGTGTCTGCCTGCCATGGCCAGCGCGCCGCCCAGCAGCGCTAGTAGGTCGGGATCTCCGGGGCGCAAGGCCAGGGCGCGCCGCGCCAAGGACTCGGCCCCCTGCACATCGCCTGCCTGAAACAGCCCGAGGGCTTCTCGCGCCAAGAACTCGGCATCTTCCAAGCCGGGCTGCGCCCGTCCGGCAAACGCAATCAGTGCAACCGCAAGGGCCGCCTTGAGAATCACTGGCCCAGGGTTCACTGCACCTCCGCGACGCCGAAGCCAAGGCCGGGCAGCGGAATGCGCCTCGCAGCCGCGCCCCTCGCGGCGTCAACCCGCTGCTGGTTTGCGTTCAGCGCTCGAATCGCACTCCGCTCCGCTTCCGCCGCTCGTGACAGCCCCAAGCGATAGTAGACGCGCGCCAGCAGGATGCGCGGCTTGACGATGTCAGGGTGCGCCCTAGCAATCGCCTCCAAGGATGTGCGGGCCTCGTCCAAGCGGCCTTCGGCCAAGGCTTGGCGAGCCACGCGGGTCAGGCACTCAACATTGTGCGGGTCGATCTGCAGCGCCTGGCGCGCGGCGCTGACCGCGCTCGTGGCGAATTCCGGGCCGAGATCGTCGTAGGCGCGAGCGAGGTAGACGAGCGGCAACGGGTTCCGGGGATCGGCGGCGACTGCGGCGCGGTAGGCCTCGACCGCCCGGCGCGGTTCGCCAGCCGCGAGCCAGCTCGTGCCGAGGAGGAAGCGCGCCGTGCTCCAAGCGGGGTCTGCCGCGGCCGCCTTCTCGAACGCAACCGCAGCTTCCAAGTAGCGGTGCAGGCCGAAAAGCGCGGCGCCTAGCGTGTAGGAGTGCTCGGGGTGGCTGTCGAAGGCCCGGCCCGGCCCCGCGAGGTGCGAGCGGGCCCTCTCGTAGAGTTGGGCGCTAATTAGCGCCTCGGCGTAGCCGAGCGCTGCCTCCAAGCTGTCCGGGGCCAGCCGCGCGGCGCGCTGCCCTGCTGCGACAGCTCCGTCGAGATCCCCCAGATGCTGCCTGAGCCGCGAACTCTCCAGCCAAGCCTCCGGGCTGTCTGCGGAGAGTCTCAGTGCGCGGCTCAGCACCGCCTCGGCGAGCCGGGGCTGGCTGCTCCGTCTGAGCACGCGCCCGAGGAGCGCCAGCGCGCCCGCATCGCTGACTGCATCGGCGAAAGCGCGCGCGTCCTCGAGTGCCCGCCCGCTCGCTCCGGACGCGAAGCGCGCCTCGATCAGGGAAAGGGCCACCGCGCTGTCGCCAGGGCTGGCATCGGCCAGCCGTTGCAGTTCGGCCAAGGCCTCCTTGGAGCGGCCAAGAGACAGCAGGACACGAGCGTAGTTATAACGGGCGGAGCGGTTGCCGGGCGCGACGTCCAAGGCCACCTTGAAGGTGGCGGCAGCCTCGTCCAGCCGGCCGCGACGGGCCTGCCGCAGGCCTAGTTCCGCGTACGCCCCCGCCGTGTCGAGGCCGTCCCGGGCCGGGGGTTGCCGGCCGGAGGTCGCGGCAGGCACGGCCTGGGCTGCCGGCGCGACGGCCGCAAGGCAGCGCAGGGCCAAGCACGCCCCGAGGACCGGCCAAAGCAGCGGCCAGCGCGTCGCACCAGCCGATCCGGGACTGTCCAGCATCTGGCACGCAGCGAGGTTTGACACGACCGTACTGCCATGATAGTATCTTTACTAATAAGTGATCGATTATCCAGCAAGAAAGTGTGATGAGGTACACAGCCATGACATTCCACCGCAAGGCTTGGGGCCTACTCCTCCTGCTTACGTTGCCACTCTTGCTCGGGCCGGCGCAAGCAACGGTCAGCACCGCGCAGTTGCGGGGCACTGTGCAAGATCCCACCGGTGCCGTCATCCCCGGCGCGAAGGTAATGTTGGTCAACGACACGACCGGGGAATCCAGCGAAGCCGGCACGGACGAGTTCGGGCGCTACCTGTTCAATAACCTGCGTCCGTCGTCGTACACGATCCGAGTCGAGTCGACGGGCTTCAATTCGGTCGAGAGCTTGGGCGTCGTTCTGCGGGTCGGCCAGCAGGCAGAAGTCGACATCGTGCTGGAAGTCGGGGCCGTGACGACGACGGTGGAAGTGCAGGGCCAGACGCCGCTCATCGACTCTGTCGGCAGTGCCTTGGGACAGGAGGTCACCAACCGGTACGTCACGGAAGTGCCGCTGTTCGACCGCAACGTCACAAACCTCGCCTTCCTGGCACCCGGCGTCACGCAGGTTGGCGGATCCGGCGGGCAATCCGGCAGCCAGGTCTCGGCCGGCCAGACCGGCACGAATTTCGTCTCCAACGGCCAGCGCAACTCCACGGCAGAGATCCGGCTGGACGGCGGCCTGACGACCTCGCCCGAGACCGGCGAGGGTTCGACCACGCAGGCGAATTATCAGCCGTCGGTGGAGGCTGTGCAGGAGTTCAAGGTGCAGAATAACGGCTTCTCTGCCGAATGGGGAAACAACGGCGGCACGGTGATCAACATCGTTTCCAAGTCCGGCACTAACGAATTCCACGGAAGCGCGTACTGGTTTGCCCGCAGGCCTTCCTTGGACGCGAACAACTTCTACGCCAACCGGGCGGGCAATCCAAAGCCCGACTTCAAGCGTGACCAGTACGGCGGCTCGATCGGCGGCCCGATCGTGCGAAACCGCACGTTCTTCTTCTTCAACTCAGACAATGTGCGGAACGACTCCCCGAGCACCACGACGCAGACCGTGCCGAGTGCGCTGCAGCGCAGCGGCGACTTCTCCCAGACCTTCAACCAAGATGGCTCGCTGGTCGTCATCCACCAGCCGTACGAGATCATCTTCCGGCCAAGGCCGCCGCACAGGCGCCCATTCCCGAACAACGTCATCCCGGCGAGCGAGCAGGAACCCGTCGCCCGCAACCTCATGCAGTTCTACCCGGAGGCCAACACGCCTGGCAACCCGGTGACAGGGCGGAACAACTACACCGGAACGGCAACCGGAGCTTCCCCGTTCCGCCAGTTCGACATCAAGTTCGACCAAGTCGCCACGGCCAGTTCGCGCCTGACATTGCGCGTCAGCCAGCGGACGCTGCAAGCCGATGCGGCCCGCCTGTACGGCACGGCGGCGGACGAGGCCAGCATCTCGGACGGCGCAGTGCGGAACTCAGTGCTCGAGCATTCGTGGACGCCCACCCCAACCGCTGTCTGGGTGAACCGCATCGCAGTGGACCGCGCCCACATCGAAACCAGCTCGATCCCGTTCGATCCGCGGTCGATCGGGTTCCCGGACGTGATCGTCGAGACCAATGACGCGGAGATCTTCCCGCGCGTGACAGCCAACGGCTACGCCCCCTTGGGCACGCGCGGCTGGACGGACACGGTGAATGCCCACACGCAGTGGATGCTGTCGAGTTCGCTCTCCAAGGTGGTCGGCAACCACAATCTCAAGGTGGGCGGCGAGGCGCGGGTGGCGCTCGTCAACTACTGGCAGCCGGGCTTCCCCGTAGGCTGGTTCCAGCACTCGCCAGCACCCACCCGCCAGCGCATCTTCGGGGGCGGCGCTGCCAACGCCCGCACGGGAGACTCGATCGCCTCTTTGCTGGCAGGCGCGGGCCATCCGTTCTCTTGGGGCGGTATCAGCGTCACCCCGTCCACAGCGACGCGATCCCAGGAGACGGCAATCTACGCCCAAGACGACTGGCGCGTCACCCAGCGGCTGACACTCAATCTCGGCCTGCGGTACGAGTGGAGCGTCCCCCTAACGGACCGGCATGACCGGATGCAGTTCGCAGAAGTGGATCTCGACAGCGGCCTCGAAGTCGAAGGTCTCGGCATGCTTCGCGGCGTGAACTACTTCTCCAGTGACGATTTCCGGCGCCCCGCTATTGACGCTAACAACTGGGCGCCGCGCCTCGGGTTCGCCTACAAGGCCGCAGGGAAGACCGTGGTGCGAGGCGGCTTCGGAGTCTACTACGGCCTTTCACCCGCAACCAACAGACAGTACACCGGGCCTGCGTTCCGCTCCAGCGCCATATGGCAGCCCACGCAGGATTTCGGTTTCTCGCGGTACGCGACCTTGTCGAACCCCTACCCAGACGGCGTGCCGCTGCCCCAAGGGAGGCGCTACGGGTCGGCCAATCAATGGGGTTACGAATCGAGCGGCGGGCTGTTCCGCGAGTTCCGCAACGCCGAAATCTACCAATGGAGTTTGGGCGTGCAGCAGGAATTGCCGGGCGCAATGGTGCTCGAAGTGGGATACTCGGGCAGCCGGAGCACGCACCTCATGTTCAACGGCACTGACAATCTGAACTTCGTCAGTCGCGAGGCCCGCGAGCAGTGGGGCGCCGAGGGCCTGGCCGAAGAGGTCGCCAACCCGTTCCTGCCGCTCTTCCAAGGTCCGCGCGCTATTTTCCACGAACCGGCCTCGGCCTACAACAACGAGGCAATCCCGCGCCTCAACCTGCTCCGCCCGTTCCCGCAATTCGACGGCCCCTTCGCGGGCAGCCACCAGCCGCGCGCCAGCGCCAGGTACGACTCATTCCGTCTCCGCACCGAGAAGCGCTACTCCAACGGTCTCAATTTCGTGGGCAGCTACACGTATTCGCGTCTCACGGATGATTCCTCGGCCGGCAACAACTCTTGGCTCGGCAACCGCGTGCCGATCCAAGATCCGACCGATCTCACGCTCGAACAGGGCTTGGGCGGATCTGACACGCCGCACCGGGTCGTGTTCGGCTGGAGCTACGAGCTGCCGATCGGCAAGGAGCGCTCCGTGGGACGCAGCTGGAGCCGAGCCGTCGACGCCATTCTGGGAGGCTGGCAGTTGAACGGCTTCCTGACGTTCCAATCGGGCCTGCCCCTGGGTCTCTCCTTTGCGGCGGCCGAGCTGGCCGACGGCAGTCAGAGGCCCAATATCGAAGGCTCCATCCTCGGGGCCAGCATCAGCGAAACGGTCAACGAGAACGGCATTCGATTCAAGGAATCCGCCTTCTCCGCGCCGCCGGAGCAAGTCCCCGGCAACGCGCCGCGCTGGACGGGCGATGTGCGCGGGGACTCGATCAACAACATCGACCTATCACTGTTCAAGGCCCTCGCGTTCAGCGAAGACATGCGCCTCCAGATCCGGGCCGAGTTCTTCAACTTCACCAACACGCCGCAATTCGGGCCGCCGAACACTGTGTTCGGCAGCCAAGACTTCGGCACGATCAACGATCAGATCAACAACGCCAGGCAGTTCCAATTCGGGCTGCGCTTGGTCTTCTGAGAGACGCCGGGGGGGGCAGGCAGCGCCCACCGCGGCAGCGACCGGGAGCTGGGGATAGCGCTTGCTCCGATCCTTGTGCATACGGCCGGCACGGTCTCGCACCGGCAACCTAGCCCTAACCTGCGGGGCCGGCACCTTCGGGGGCTTCCTGTTCGGTTTCGACACGGCTGTCATCTCGGGGACGATCGGGCCTCTCGAGCGCCAGTTCGAACTTAGCGCGGCACTGCTGGGCTGGACTGTAAGCTCGGCCTTGCTGGGCAGCGTAATCGGGGCTGGCCTTGCAGGCCATTTGAGCGACCGCCTGGGCCGCAAGATCTCGCTGGCCGCGGCCGGGGCGCTATTCCTGATCTCGGCCGTAGGCTCGGCGGTAGCGCCCAGTTTGGGATATCTCATCGCCGCCAGGCTATTGGGAGGTGTCGGAGTGGGGCTGGCAGGCATGGCTGCGCCCCTGTACGTCGCCGAAGTGTCGCCCCCGACGGTTCGGGGGCGGATGGTGTCCCTCTACCAACTGGCGATCGCGACCGGCGTGCTGGCCGCCTATCTTTCGAATGCGGGGATTCAGCGCCTCTCGGCCTCGGCGGCAACGAGCGGTGGCACGAATGCGCTGGCGGAGGAAGTGTGGCGCGGGATGTTCGGCGCCGAAATCTTTCCGGCAGCCTTGTTTTGCACCTTGCTGGCCTTCATCCCCGAGAGCCCGAGATTCCTAGCGAAGCGCGGAGCGTACGATGCGGCGGAGCGCGTTTTGAGGCTGTTTTCCGAACCGGCCGCGGCCAAGGCTGAATGTCTCGAGATCCGGGACGCGCTGGCATCTGACAGCGGACGCTTTCGGGACCTGTTCGGACGGCGGTTCGGCAAACCGACGTTCATAGCGCTTTATTTGGCGGTGTTTTCGCAGTTGAGCGGCGTTGACGTCGTGATCTACTACGGGCCGAAGATCTTCGAAGAGGCCGGCTCTTCCTTCGGATCGGCGCTGAGCGGGCAGGTCGTGTTGGGCATTATCCTTGTTCTGTTCACCTTGGTCGCGCTCTGGAAAGTGGACTCCGCAGGCCGCCGCCGACTGTTGTACTGGGGGAATTCCGGGGTTGCCATCGCCTTGGCGGCGATCGGCCTCTTCTTCCACTGGGGAATCGAGGGCGGGATCTGGCTGACCTTGGCCATCAGTTCGTTCATCGCCTCGTTCGCCTTTTCGCTGGGCCCGGTCCCGTGGATTGTCGCGGCCGAGATATTCCCGACCAAGCTTCGCGGGCGGGCGATGGCAGTGGCGACCATGGTACTGTTCGGGACGACGGGCCTGCTGGGGCAGTTGTTCCCTTCGATGCTGGAGAGCATCGGGCCGGCTGGCACGTTCTGGCTGCTAGCCAGCTTGGCACTGCCTACATTCGCCTTCACCTGGAAAGTGCTGCCGGAAACCAAGGGTCGCACGCTGGAGCAAATCGAGCAAGCGTGGTGAGGGGCACCCGGGCCACAGTACCCCATCCCGAGTCCGCCTTGGGGAGAGGGCAACCCGCAATCCGGCCGGACAACGGCCCCCCACGTACCGGTAACATGCACGCCCGCGCACGGATTGGGAGGCCACCCCTAGCCCGGATATCTCACCACGGGGAGTAGACATGAGGCATGATTTCGTGATAAGCTGTTTTGTTTCCAAGCAATTACAAGCTTGTCGAAAGCACACCTCATGTCCACACAGTGTACCACGATCGAACTTCCCAAGCACGCCCGCCGCCAGGTCAGCGCCTGCTTCGACGGCGGGCGCCTGTCGAACGATGGCGGAGCCCTGCTGCTGGCAGCCGCCGACCGTGCCTTGCGGCTGACCGCCCGCTTGGCAGGCTGCTTTCAGGATTACCGCCAGCGGGGCCGTTGCGAACACTCGGTGCAGGCGCTCAGCGCCCAGCGCCTGTTCGGCCTGGCCCTGGGCTACGAGGATCTCAACGATCACGACACGCTGCGCGACGACAGCCTGCTGGCGCTGGCGGTGGGCTGTGCCGACGTGACCGGCCAGAGTCGCGTGCGCCAGCGCGACAAGGGGCATCCGCTGGCCGGTTCGAGCACGCTCAACCGCTTCGAGCTGGGCCGGCCGGAGCAGGCGGCGAAGGATCGCTACAAGCGCATCGTGGGCGATGCGCAGCAGTTGGATCGGCTGCTGGTGCAGCTCTTCATCGAGATGCAGGCGGCGGAGCCGGAGGAACTGGTGCTGGACATCGATGCCAGCGACGATCCGCTGCACGGCGAGCAGGAAGGGCGCTACTTCCACGGCTATTACGACTGCTATTGCTACCTGCCGCTGTATGTGACCTGCGGGCGGCACGTGCTGAGCGGGCAGTTGCGCACGGCGGATGTGGATCCGGCAGTGGGGGCGCTAGAAGACGTGCAGCGCATCGTGGCCCAACTGCGCGAGCGCTGGCCGCAGGTGCGGCTGCTGGTGCGGGGCGACGCGGGCTTCTGCCGCGAGGCCTTGATGGCGTGGTGCGAAGAGCAGGCGGGCGTGGACTACGTGTTCGGGCTGGCGCAGAACGCACGCCTGCAGCGGGCCGTGCGGCAGCAGCGCGAGCGGGCGCGGCGGCGGGGGCTGGTGAGCGGGCAGAGCGCGCGCTGCTACCGCGAGTTCAGCTACCGCACGCGGCGCAGTTGGAGTCGCACGCGGCGCGTGGTAGGCAAGGCGGAATGGCTGCCGGGGCCGGGCCGCAACAGCAACCTGCGTTTCGTGGTAACGAGCTTGAGTCGGCAGCGCTGGGGCACGCGCGAGTTGTACGAGCAGTTGTACTGTGCGCGCGGGGACATGGAGAACCGCAGCAAGGAGCAACAGTTGGACTTGTTCGCCGACCGCACCTCGGCGAGTGCGCTGCGGGCGAACCAGTTGCGCTTGCACTGGGCCTTGTTCACGGCAGCGCTGCTGGAACAGATCCGCAGCGTAGCGCTGGCCGGCACGGAACTGGCGCAGGCGCAGTTCGGCACGCTGCGGGTGCTGTTGTTCAAGGTCGCGGCCAGCGTGCGGGTGAGCGTGCGCCGCATCCGGGTGTCGCTGTCGTCGTTATTCCCCCGCCAGGAACTGTTCGCACACTGCCTGGCCCGCCTGCGGGCGAGCTAGCGCGCTGCAGACAGGCGGGACGCTGCGGGGCCAGGGCGGCTCCAGGGGCAGGTGTGCGTACAGCGTGCCGCTAGGCCGCCCGCCAGGCGGCCAGCGGCTGAGGATCCCGTGTGCGCAGGCGCTGCGCCGGTGGTCAACGGCGCTATGTGACCAGGGTACAACAAGCGCACTATTCAATGTTTCTATTGTGGGGCGCTCTGACCATGATTCTCGGCTGCGAGCAAAGTTGGTGAGATATCCGGGCTAGGGAGCTTGGCCGCGCTCGTTCGCGATGAATAGGTTCTTGCCAATATGTGGGTGGAGAGCTGGCAGCAGATCCAATGGGCTAGGTGCGCCGGACGAGGGCGACCTGCACGCTGCCATGGACTGGCGAGCCTTGGCGTAGCGGCATCTGCAAGAAAGCGCACTGGCCCTGTGCGACCCGGCCTCGGCGTAGCTCAGAGTTGTTGCGACTGGACGAGGAACTTCATTGCTTGACAAGAACTTGCGACGACTAAATCGGCGAGAAAATGTTAGGCCGGGTCAGTGGCGATCCTACAGTGGGCTCTCGGCAAGGCGGCACGGGCAGCGCCCATAGTACCGTGCCGATATGCCCGTAGGCCTCCTTGCGCCCCGGCGGTCCAAGCTCCGCACGCCCCCCTCCTTGGAATGCCACGACGCCCTAGCGTGTCTTGTGCGTGTTTGGACCGAGTTGCAAGATCATCGCCCGAGGGTTCCGCCTTCCCGCAGGCCGTTTCAAACTCGTCTCTCGTCGGAAGAGACGTTGGCAGCCTCTTCCAATGCCAAATGAGCCTGACGGGCGGGATTGTTTCCAACGGGAAATGAGCCTGAAGGGGGCTCGCGCGGGGATGTGAGAACCATGGGAGGATGGTTTTGCATCTCAATCTGGACACGCACAAGACGCGCGCGGACATCCTGCGCTTCTTGGAGGGCAACGCGGCAGGCAGCGTCGTGGTGCCGGATCGCGCGGCGGCCTACGAACACAGCGGGCAGGTCTTGCGGCGGTTTTCGTACTGGCGGCTGAGCAAGCCGGACCGGGGGCTGCTGAAACGCTACCTGGAACGCACGACGGGCCTGTCGCGGGCGCAGCTGACGCGGCTGGTGAAGCGCTATCTGGCGAGCGGGCAGCTGCGTGCCGGGCAGCGCGGAGCCGGGCGGCGCTTCCAGCACAAGTACCAGCCGCAAGACATCGAACTGCTGGCCGAAACGGACGAATTGCACGGCACGCTGTCGGGGCCGGCCACGCTGGCCCTCTGCCAGCGCGCTTGGCAGCTCTTCGGCGACGAGCGCTTCCAGCGCTTGGCGCAGTTGTCGAACGGGCACCTGTACAACTTGCGGCGCAGCGCGCGCTACCTGCGGCGCTTAGGCAGCAAGGCCGGCACACGCCCGGCGGCGGTGACGATTGCCGAGCGCCGGCGGCCGCGCCCCAACGGTCGCCCGGGCTATGTGCGGGTCGATTCGGTGCATCAAGGAGACCGCGGCAAAGTCAAGGGCGTATATCACATTAACTTGGTCGACGAGGTGACGCAGTTCCAGTTCGTGGGCAGCGTGGAGCGCATCTCCGAGCACTTCCTGCTGCCGGTGCTGGAGGACCTGCTGGGCGCCTTCCCGTTCCGCATCTGCGGTTTGCATTCCGACAACGGTTCCGAGTACATCAACCGCCGCGTGGCGAGGCTGCTGGAGAAGCTGCGCAGCGAGCAGTTCACCAAGTCGCGCCCGCGGCGCAGCAACGACAATGCCTTGGTGGAGTCGAAGAACGGCACGGTCGTGCGCAAACAACTCGGCTACGGGCATATTGCGGGGCGGCACGCCGAGCGGTTGCACCAGTTCAACCGCGAGGTGCTCTCGCCGTACCTGAACTACCATCGTCCGTGCTACTTCCCGAGCGAGGAGGTGGACGCCAAGGGCAAGCTGCGCAAGCGCTACCGGCAGCAGGACCTATGCACGCCGTATGAGCAGCTGAAAGCGCTGCCGGAGGCGGCGGCCTGCCTGCGCGCGGGGCTGGACTTCGCGCAGTTGGATGCGGAGGCTTACCGCATGAGCGATCACGAAGCGGCGCGGCAGTTGAACGCGGCGCGCGACGAGCTGTTCGCGGCCATCCGTGCGGAGTAGTGCGGGCCATTGCGGGAAAAGAGCGGTTACAGGCTCACTTGGCGTTGGAAAGCGGGGCGGCCTCGCAGCCAGCGGTCGTGGCGCGGGGGCTAAGCCTAGGCGCGTGGCGGCAGCGCTCAAGGCCGGGCAGGGGCAGCCTGATTAAAACAAAATATAATGAAAATGTGCTGGTAGCTAGCCACCAGCACGCTCCCCGCTCTGCCCAGCCCCCGTCTCGAGCAGGCCTGTAGCGGGCAGCGCGGCTGCGCCTCCTCCCCCCAGTACCACCTCCCCACTGGGTGTATCATGAACTCACTCTCACTTCTTCTGCCCGGCCCCCCTTCAGGCTCATTTTCGGATTGGAAAGGACTTTGGCTTGACATTAATCAAGCGTTCCACTTAAGGTTAAATTAACTGCTCGCTTAATTCGTGCCCGCGGTCTCAGCCTTCGACATTGCCGATGAAACTATTCAGCGAAAACGATTTAGGAGAGGTTTCGTTGCGCTCGCTGGCAGCAGCCATCAGCATTAAAACCGGACTGGTAGCGCACGGCAATGATGCAATGGAATGGTAGTGCTTGCTGCCGCTGACACGAGGGGCCATGCGTCGGATGGCTTGGCGCGGATCCGAGCAGGGGGGTGCCTAGTGCGTGCGAAGGTCGTGCGATGCTCCGCCCGCTGGCTTGGATCGCAGTGGCCGCAGCCGTATCGGGCGCGTGTTGCAAACCGGCGCAGGTCCCGCTGCCCTCGCAGTGGCGGGCGGCCGAATCAAGCACCCCAAGCACTCCGCAAACTGGCGGGATGTTTCGGCGAGAGGGGATTGGACGCCGCCCTCGAGAAGGCCTTGGCCTGTAGCGACTCTTGCAGGTGGCAGCCACGCGGATTTCGGGCCGCGAGACACAGCGCGTCATCGCCGGGGCCGCGAACCGGCCCGAACTGGGCATCGGAATCAATCGCCGGCGGCAGCGGCGGAATTTTGCGGGGCCGCCCTTCCCAGTCTTTCCGACCGCATGCTCAGCGGCACTGTGTGGACTTGCACGTGGCCCGGGCGGTAGTTTCGAGTGCCTCCCCGCGCCCGTGCTGCAAACATCTGAAGGAACAAGCCGATGATTAACCCGCGGACGGTCCTGATGGGCTTACTGCCGATTGTCATTCTCGCTCTAGGAGGGATCGCGGCCAAAGTTCTGATCGACTCGTACAAGGAACCCACGCCTGAACCATTGACCGTGGAGCCGCCGCTTGTGCGCGTGATCCCCGCCAAGTTTGAGTCGCAGACGCTGGTCGTGGCCACTGAGGGCACGGTCGCGCCGCGTTCCGAGGCGCAGCTGATTCCCGAGGTCTCCGGCAAGGTGGTCGAGATATCCCCCTCCTTCGTGCCGGGGGGATTCTTCGCCGAGGAAGAAGTGTTGCTGCGGATCGATCCGAGAGAGTACGAATTGGCGATCCCGCAAGCCCGCGCTGTCGTAGAACAAGCCCGGCTGCGACTGGCAGAAGAGGGGCAGCAAGCCGAGATTTCCAGAAAGGAATGGGCGGAGTTGGGAGAAGGCGAGCCGTCCCGGTTCTTGTTTCGCGAGCCGCAAATCGCCGCGGCGAAGGCCAGTTTGGCCGCGGCCGAGGCGGCCTTGGAGCAGGCCGAGCAGAATTTGGAGCGCACGACCCTGCGTGCGCCGTTCGCCGGGCGCGTCAGATCCAAGCAGGTCGATCTCGGCCAGTTCGTGCAACGCGGCACGCATCTCGGCCAGGTTTACCCGGCCGATGTGGCCGAAATACGACTACCGGTCCCGAATGCAGAACTGCAATACTGCAGCCTTCCCTTGGGCTTTGCAGACGCCAATTCCGCAGTGCCAGGTCCGAAGGTGCGGCTGACAGCCCGCTTTGGCGGCAAGGATTACACGTGGGACGGACAAATCGTGCGTACCGAAGCGGAGATCGACGCGCGCACGCGCATGATCAATGCGATCGCGCAAGTACGGGATCCCTATGGACAGCGGGCGGGCAGCGGGCATCCGCCGCTGGCAGTGGGCCTGTTCGTCCGTGCTGAGATCCAAGGCAAGCGCGTACGCGACATGGTGCGCATGCCGCGCTCCGTGCTGCGTGGCATCGATACCGTCTATGTCGTGGATCGGGACGGGACACTGCACTTCCGAACTGTCGATGTGTTCCGCAGGGAACGCGACACGGCATGGATCCGCAGTGGGATTGAACCCGGCGAACAAGTCTGCATCTCCCCGCTAGAGGCTGCAGTGGACGGCATGTCGGTTCGCATTGCCGCCGCAGTCCCGGGTAGTGGCTCGTGAAGGGCATTATTTACTGGTTTGCCCGTAACGGCGTAGCCACGAACCTGCTGCTGGCGGTCATCGCCGCCGCTGGCCTGTTCGCGGTCGGGAACCTCAAGCAGGAGATCTTTCCCGATATCCATCTCGACGCCATCTCGGTGAATATCGAATACCGAGGCGCGGCTCCGGAGGATGTGGAGCAAGGTGTCTGTGTTCGCGTGGAAGAGGCATTGCAAGATCTCGAGGGAATTAAAAAGGTCAGTTCGAGAGCAACCGAGGGTAACGCGTCCGTCACGATTGAACTGAACTCGAGCTACGAAGTACGTGACCTCTTAGCTGATGTCAAGACGAGGGTCGATGCCATCGATACGTTTCCCGAAGGCATCGAAAAGCCGGTCATTGGCGGAATCGTATCCAGCATTCCGGTCCTCAACGTGGCCATTGCGGGAAAGGCCGATCTAGCCGTTCTGAAACGACTCGGCGAACGCACTAGGGATGAGCTGCTGGCATTGCCCGAGATCTCGCAGGCCGAGATTCTCAGCGCGCCGCCGTACGAGATCTCGATCGAGGTGTCCGAAGAGGCGCTACGACGCTGGGGGCTGACCTTCGACGATGTCGCCAGTGCTGTGCGACAGCACTCGGTCGACCTGCCCGGCGGATCGATAAAAACCGAGCTTGGCGAGGTCTTGCTGCGCACGCAAGGCCAAGCCTACTCGGGTACCGAGTACGAGCAGCTGCCCCTGCTAGCGCGCCCGGACGGCGCGTACATCGTGCTCAGTGATGTAGCCACTGTGATTGACGGCTTTGAGGACGTGGCGGTGTCGGGGATGCTTGACGGCCAGCCCAAGGTGGAAGTGAAGGTCTATCTAGTCGGCGACCAAAACGCAACTGATGTAGCCAAGGCTGTAAGAGGCTACGTCGCGCGCACAGCCCCTGCGCTGCCAGAAGGCATCGATATGATCATTTGGAGCGACAACTCGCTCCTGCTCGAGAGCCGTATCAGCCTGCTGGTCGAGAACGCCATTTCCGGGTTGGCGCTGGTGTTCGTCGTATTGGGCTTGTTCCTGCGCCTACGCATGGCGTTCTGGGTTACTCTGGGCATCCCGATTTCGTTCCTAGGGGCTATCGCTGTCATGGGGCTGGTGGGCCAGTCGTTTAATATGCTCTCGCTGTTTTCGTTCATCCTCGTGCTGGGCATCGTGGTGGATGACGCCATCGTGGTGGGAGAGAATATCCACAGTCATCAGCTTCGCACGGGCAAGACCATCAGCGCTGCGGTGCGCGGCACGACTCAAGTCCTCGTTCCCGTCACATTCGGCGTGCTGACCACCATGGCTGCGTTTGCCCCGATGCTGTTCGTGCCGGGCGTGATGGGCACGGTGATGATACAGTTCCCGCTGATTATCCTGCCCGCCTTGTTCTTCTCGCTGGTGGAGTGCAATCTCATCCTGCCTCGGCACCTTGCACATTTCAAGCCCACTGCGCCTGATACCGCCAAAAACGCCCTTCAGCGCACCAGCGATGCCTTTTTCACGCTGTTCTCCAGCACCATGCAGTGGTCTATCCAATCGCTCTACCGGCCCGTGATCCGCAAGGCGGTGCAGTGGCGCTACGCAACTGTAGCGATCGGAATTTCCAGCGTACTGCTGACTGCGGGCTTGATCGGCGCTGGGCTAGTTCAGCTGGTTCTTTTCCCCGCTGCCGACTCAGAGAATGTGGTGGCCTTTCTATCCATGCCCCAGGACTCACCGGCGGAGGCCACGGCTGCGGGGCTGGGCCGCGTTACGGATGCAGCCCTTGACCTGCGAAACGAGCTAACCGCCGAATTGGGACAGGACCAAATGAGGCATATCGTCAGCTCGGTCGGAGAGCAGCCTTTCCGTGCGGTGCAGAGCGGCCCGCTGTCGGGTGCCGTGATTTTTCAGGGCGAGCATCTAGGCGAGGTCAACCTAGAGCTGGCACCCTCGGAGACCCGCTTGATCTCCGCCGAGGATCTGGCCACTCGCTGGCGTAGCAAGATCGGGCAGATCCCGGGGGCTGTGGAACTGACGGTCACTTCCGACCTTTTTGATTCCAGGAAGGCAATCGACTTGCAGTATAGCTACCCGGACAGGGAGCAACTGGTGCAAATCGTGGATCTCACGCGAGCGCATCTGGCAGGCTACCCAGGCGTCTTCGACGTCATCGACACTTATCACGGCAGCAAACCCGAGATCAAGCTGGCCTTGACCAAGGAGGGGGAAAGCTTGGGGTTCACCCTACAGGATCTGGGCCGGCAAGTCCGGCAAGCGTTCCTCGGCGAGGAATCGCAGAGGATTCAGCGCGGTCGGGACGATATCCGCGTGATGGTGCGCTACCCGGCCAAGGACCGTCGCTCCCTAGCCAGCCTTGAGGGCATGCGCGTGCGCACCCCGGCAGGCGACGAAGTGCCATTTTCGACTGTGGCCATTGCCACGATGGGCACTGGATCGGCCATGATCACGCGGGTGGATCGTCAGCGCACCATCAACGTCCAAGCTGACGTGGATGAAAGCGTTACCACCAGCGATACCGTGGTGGACGCTCTAGAATCCGATTTCCTGCCCGCACTGCAGGAGCGCTATCCCGGCCTGACCTACTCCTTTGAAGGAGAAGAGGTCCAGTTCGCAGAATCCATAAACGGCCTGCTCCGCGGCTTTGCGGTAGCGCTGTTCGTCATGTATGCCATGCTGGCAATTCCGCTCAAGAGCTATATCCGCCCGTTCATCATCCTCAGCTCGGTGCCCTTCGGCATGGTTGGCGCAATCTGGGGACACTGGCTACTCGGTTTTCCCGTCAGCTTCCTGTCGATATCCGGAATGGTGGCTCTATCCGGCATTGTCGTCAATGACGGACTGGTGATGGCATCGTTCATCAAATCGTATTCCAACCAGACCGGAACGTTAGCCCGTGCGGCGGAACTAGCGGGCGAGGCGCGCTTCCGCCCGATCGTCCTGACCTCGCTCACAACCGCGGCCGGCGTCACGCCGCTCATGCTCGAATCAAGCTTGCAGGCGCAATTCTTGATCCCGATGGCCGTGTCACTGGCAGCGGGCGTGCTTTTCGCGACGGTGGCAAGCCTAATAGTGATGCCCGCGCTGTACCTCATCCTCGAGGACATCCGCCACGGAGCCCGCCGGCTTTTGCGCTGGGGGGGCCTTGCAACAGTACCGGCCGCCGGGACTGCCCCGGGCGATTAGGGAGATTTGGATTGGGGATCGTGCCCATTTTTACCCCGTCTGACCCCGAAGACATCCTACAGGAACAAGCCGTTCTGGTGCCAGAGATGTAAGCGCAGGATCGTTTCGAATGATCCACTTCGCCCCGGGGTGTGATCTCGGTACGCGGGCGGGGGTCTGCGGCCTTGCGCATCGCTTCGATTTGAGCCGGGCGCTCTGCCCGCGATTGGCTTTCAGATCCGGCCCTCCGTCGATATCGCAAAACGTCACCGGCGGCATAGTTGTGCCTGTTCAAATACGCAGGCGGTCATCGTCAGCTGCACCTGCCCTGTTGTCGCACTCGAGGCCCCTCCCTTCCAAACCGAGTCCTTCCACATTCGGCATGCGTCTGCTGCCTCGAAGAAGACACGGCCTGCAGCGATGCCGCGAAATCCGCTCTGGCTCAGCAACTGCCCCAATAAGGGTGCGGGGGCGTACTCCGTATTCCTTGCGTGAGGTGTGGGTGCGGGCGCAGGGCCATTTTTTAGTCCGGATTCGAGGCAGAGCAGGACAGGCTGGATAGGGGCGGTGTCTAGCAGTTAGCCGCTCGGAGGTCGGCTGCCGAGCGGAATGGGCGGCAGGGGCTGGACATTTTGTTGTCCATCTGTCAGGCTAGCCGGTAGTGGCTGTGCCAAGCAGCGGGTGCGGGCTGGATTTACGCACTGTGCGCGTGCGTCCCACGCAGGGGGCGCACGAGCACCGGCGCTGGGATCGCTTGATGGCGGCCCACCACTATCTGTCGTTCACGGGCCTGTTCGGCAAGGCCCTGCGCCAGGTGGCCACGCTCGGCGAGCAGTGGATCGCCTTGCTGGGCTGGCAGGCCGCCGCGCTCCAGCTGGCGGCCCGCGACCGCTGGATCGGCTGGAGCGCGCAGCAGCGGCGCCAGCGCCTGCACCTGGTGTTGCAGAACTCGCGCTTTGTGATTCTGCCCGCCTGGCAGGGCCAGCCCAATCTGGCCTCGCGCGTGCTGGGCTTGAGTGTGCGCCGGCTGTCGGACGACATGCTGGCGGCGCATGGCTTCCCGATCCTGCTGGCGGAGTCGTTCGTCGACAAGCAACGCTTCGCCGGCACGTGCTATCGCGCCGCCAACTGGCGCTGGCTAGGACAGAGCGGCGGCTACGCGCGCGTGCCGGCAGCCAAGCCGCAGTGGCGCCGCCATGGCCAACCCAAGGAGGTGTTTGTGTACGAAGTGCAAGCTCATGCTGCGCAGCAACTGGCCCACAGCGCGGACGATCCGCGCTGGGCGGGGCCCGAGCGCAGCCAGCCACCGGACGCGCAGACCTTGCGCAGTTTGTTCGAATTTCTGGGCGAGGTGCCCGAGTACCGGCATGCCCGCGGCCAGCGCTACGAATTGCGCTGCGTGCTGACGCTAGCGGTGGCGGCGCGCCTGTGCGGCTACCGCGGCGTGACCGCTTTCGCCCAGTTCGCGGCCTTGCTGGAGCAAGACCAGCGGGCGGCGGTGGAGTGCTTCCGCAGCCCCAGCAAGGACTGCTACACGAGTCCTTCGATCACCACCTTCCATAACATTCTGGCGAGCTTGGAGCCGCAGACGCTGGAGCAAGCCACGCGCGCTTGGGCCGGCCAGCAGAGCGCGCACATCCAAGCCCGGCCAGCGGCGGCACCGCTGATTCTTTATCGGATGGTGGGGGCTATGATGGTGCATAACCACGCTTTAGGGGCTGCCGAAGTGCAGTTGCGCGCGCCGCCGCAGCGGGGATTTTGCCGGTTTTGGGCAATTGCTGCGGGGACTGGGCGGCCCAGACGAGGGAAGCGCGCTCGCCAGCCCCGCTGGCGGCCTGCGCCAGCCGCTCGGCGGCCCGCCGGGCCGACCGCTGTGCCGGGCTAGCGCCCGGCCGGCGGAGGGCAAGGGCGCAACAGCAGTTGCAGCGCCTCGTCGCGGTTGCCGGCGTAGTAGATCTGCGCGTGGGGCAGCGTGTCCTGCGGTCGTTGCGAGCGCAGCAGCGCTAGCGCTAAGTTGTTCAGTGCGGCGGCGTTGGCCGGGCCGTGACCGGTCCGGATGCGGCTGCTATCCTCGTCTAGCGAGATGTCCCGCCGATCATGATTGCCACTCTCCACCTGCCAATGCCCGCGCTGCAACTCCAGCACTTGCTGCGCACTGGCCGCCTCCTCGCTGAGCGAGGTAAGGCCATAGCTGTAACTCACTGTCTGCGGCCCGTTGCGCCGCTGGCAACTGCGGTGCGTGATGCGGTACGCCTGTCGCGCATGCGGGAACGGCAGCAGTTTTTTGTGCGGCGTGAACACTTCGATCTCGCGCCGCTCCCAGCGCCCGTTGTGCGAGCGCTGCCACCGCAGCTCCTGCCACCGGCGCTGTGCCCCCGTGGCCCAGTTCAGGTTGGTCAGCGTGTCCCAGGTTTGCCCGCAGTTGCCTTTGCTGCGCACCAGCACCTGCCCGCCGTGCTGCTCCACGAGCGCCTGCTGAATCTCTTGCCCGGCGTGCCCCGCATCCATGGTCACCACCAGCCCTTGCAGATCGACTTCCTCCAGCAAGGCGCGCAGCGCCCCCTGCTCGCCGCCCTGCTCGCGGTAGCTGCGACTGGCCACCGGCAGCCCCGAGCTATGCTCCACCAAGGTCACCGTCTCCCAGTGCTGCCCGCGGCCGTTCAGCCGGTTCGCGCCGCGGATGCGCTTGCCATCCGCCGCCAGCGCGCGCGGCTGCTGCACCAGCGGCGCCGTCCAGCGCTGGATGACGCGTTCCAGCGCGGCCGGATCGGTGCGCTCCATGACCCGCTGAAAGGTCGTGTCCGACGGCGTTTCGTACTGCCGCTCGCGCCCGTTCCAACGGCACCCCAGCGCTCGCAACTCATGCTCTTTCAACGTTTTCGCATACGCTTCCGCCGCCCGCCCGCCATGCTGGCCGGCCAGCTTCGCCAGCACCAGCAGCGCCAGCACCACCGCCAATTCATGGCGCTTGCCATGCGCACTGCGACTGTCCGGCACGTCGCCCAAATGCGCGCGCAGCGAGCGCAACTCCTTGGCCCCGTAGCGCACATCCACCGCTCGGCAGGCCCAGCCCGGCTGCTCTTCTGCGGCCGCCAGCCGCTCTCGCGCCCCGGCCTGCAACTCGTACACCAGCATCACTTTCTTCTGCCCGTGCTTGGCGGTGTACTTGCCGTTCGAGCGCGCGTAGCCCTTGCTCAATCCCAGCTTGATCCAGTTCGCCGCCCGGTACACCGTGCCGCTATAGTGCGCCGATGCGACGAAGGTCTCCGCCAGTTCCAGGCCATGCCCCCACTGCGCCTCCCAGTCCGCGCTCAAGCGCCGCAGGTTCAAGCCCAGCACGCGCGAACCCAGATTCTTCACGCCCGCCCCGAGCGGCAACAGCAGGAAGCGCGTGTTGTTGGCGATCAGGTGCAAGCGCCGGAACTGCAGCGCTTTGTGCCAGCCCAGCCAGCGCTCGCGCGGGCGGCATTGGAACGCGCCTGTCTGCCAGCCCAGCAGCGCCAGCCACTGGCCGCGCCACTCGGCCACATAGCGCAGGCCGCGCCCCGCGAACTGCTTGAAGCCCAACGGGTGCTGGGCGTCCATCAGCGTATCCCAGCGCAGCCGCTCGTCGGCCCGCGCCAGCCGCACCACGACCTCCTGCCGCAGCACCCGCCGCAGCTCCACCGCGGCGCTACCAGCCCCGGCCAAGGCCTCCGCCAACTGCTCTGCCATATCCTACTCATACAGCAATTCGCCGAAAATAGCCAGTCCTCTGTCTAACTTCTCGCCCCTCTGGTTACCCCTCTCGATAAAGAATCAGCCGTGCCAGCGGCGGACGCGGCGCCGGCGACCGGCAGCGGGCCGGCGCAGCTGCCCGCAGTGAGCTTGGATGGCAAGGACGTGCGCGGGGCTTCGAAGCAGACCAAGCGGGGGCGCCGCATGCTGCTCGCGGCCGTGGAACAGGATAGCGGCGTGGTGCTGGGGCAACTCGAGATCGACAGCAAGAGCAACGAGATCCCGGCCTTCCGTGACTTGGCCCGGGAACTGCCGCTGCAGGGCCGCGTGCTGACCGGCGACGCACTGCACGCCCAGCACAAGACGGCGCGCTGCGTGCTCGACGAGTGCCAGGCCGAGTACCTGATCACCGCCATCAAGGAGAACCAGCCAACGATACTCGCGGACCTGCGCAACATGGACTTCAGCGACTGTCCGCTGGTGGAAACCAGCGACCGCAAGCATGGCCGTAGCGAGCACCGCAGCTACCGAGTCAAGGACATCAGCGCTGCGGCTTGGG
Source organism: Bryobacterales bacterium (assembly GCA_965219605.1). Classification (GTDB taxonomy): domain Bacteria; phylum Acidobacteriota; class Terriglobia; order Bryobacterales; family UBA6623; genus VXMF01. The sequence continues at coordinate 522,573 of CBDCOC010000002.1, forward strand.
ATGGCTCTGCCAAGCTGTACGGTCGTCAGCAGGCGATCCGCGTCGAGCGCCGACGCACGCACGTCAAGACCGGCAAGTGCAGCACCGAAGTGACCTACGCGCTGACTTCGCTGAGTCCTGCGCAAGCCACGCCCGCGCAACTCGCGCAACTGCTGCGCAAGCACTGGCACATCGAAAACCGCCTGCACTACGTGCGCGACTTCACCTACGACGAGGACCGCTGCCGCGTGTATGTGCGCGACTTGCCGCGCAATCTGGCCTGCCTGACCAACACCGCCATCTCGATCATCCGCGGCCTGCCGCAATTCCGCTACCTGCCGCAGGCTAACCGCCATTTCGCGGCCCGCCCGCAGGAGGCCCTCGACTGCCTGCTACGACCACCCCAGCACTAGCCCGGCCCCAGCCCCGCCCCCCCCGCAGCCGCACCGTGCTGGCGACACCCTCGTTGCGTCTACTCGGGCCCGGCCACTCGGCCCAGGCTTGGCCAGTACCGTTGCAGCGCCCGCGCAACGAGTCGTTGGAACTCCTGCTGGCTACTCCACTAGCCTCACCAGGCGCGATCCGCTGCCCGCCCCTGCCGCTTGACTTGCAACATGCAAGCTCAGACGCATCAGGCCCCGACTAAAAAATGTACCTGGGGGCGGGCGGTGCGCGCGGACGAGGAGCAGCTCTGGGAGGAGTTGCTGCGGCAGCAAAGCACGACCTCGGCTTCCGGGCGTTGTACGGCCTGCGCTAGTGGCAGCACATGGCGAGTGTATAACGACAATTAAAACTTTCCAGTAACGACAATTAGAATTTTCCAGTTGGGCTTCGCAGTTGGCGGCTAGACTCACAGCTTCTCAAGGGAGGTGGGAGTCGATGATCACAGACCAACAAGTGAGGCTACTGATGAAGGAAATTGAAGCGCAGACGCCGCTGACAACCGCCGCAGCGAAAGCGGGCATGAGCGCGCCGACGGCGCGCAAGTGGCGGGATCGCGAGCAACTGCCGAGCGCCAGCGGCAAGACGCATGACTGGCGCACACGGGCGGATCCGCTGGCGGCGCTGCAGGGGGAGTGGGAAGAGCTGCTGGAGTTGGATCCGGGGCTGCAGGCCAAGGCGCTGTGCGAGGAACTGCAGCGGCGCCATCCGGGGCAGTTGCAGGCGGGCCAGTTGCGCACGCTGCAGCGGCGCGTGCGGCAGTGGCGGGCCAGCCAAGGGCCGGGCCAGGAGGTGTACTTCGAGCAGGAGCGGGAAGCGGGCGTGCAGTGCCAGTCGGACTTCACCGACATGCGTTCGTTGGAGATCACGATCGGCGGCGAGCCGTACCGCCACCTGCTGTACCGCTTCGTGCTGCCGTACTCGAACTGGGAGCACGTGACGCTGGCAGGTTCGGAAACGTTCGAGGCGCTGGTGGGCGGGCTGCAGGAAAGCCTGTGGGAGCTGGGCGGAGTGCCGCGCGAGCACCGCACCGACAACCTGTCGGCGGCGACGCACGAGTTGCGCCACTCGGGCGGGCGAGCGTGCAACCGGGCCTACGAGGAGTTCCTGGCGCACTACGGCTTGAGCGCAAGTCGCAACTATCCGGGCAACGCGCACGAGAACGGGGACGTGGAAGCGGCGCACGGTCATTGCAAGCGCGCCTTGGAGCAGCGCCTGCGGCTGGCGGGGACGCGCGATTTTGGTTCGCTGGACAGCTACCGGCGGCTGCTGGCGAATTGGTGGAGCAGCGCAACAGCCGGCGCGGGGAGCGCCTGGCGCAGGAGCGGGCGGCCTTGCGGCCGCTGCCGGCGCGGCGCCTGCCGGTGTATCGCGAACAGCGGCGCACGGTGACAAGAGGCAGCGTGGTGCGCGTGGCGAGCAAGGTGTACTCGGTGCCGGCACGGCTGATCGGCGAGCAGTTGACGGTGCGGCTGTACGCCGAGCGGGTCGAGCTGCACCATGGCGGGCAGTTGGTGGCGCGCCACGAGCGGGCGCGCGGCCAGCAGCTGGGGCGCGTCGACTACCGCCACGTGGTGCACTCGCTGCTGCGCAAGCCGGGCGCGTTCGCGCAGTACCGCTACCGCGAAGAAATGTTCCCGACGGCGGTGTTCCGCAAGGCCTACGACCGCTTGTGCGCGGGGCGCGTGCCGCACAGCGCGGACTTGGAATACATCCGCATCCTGCATTGGGCGGCGACCAGCTGGCAGACGCGCGTGGAGGCGGCCTTGCAAGCCTGCTTGCAGCGCGGCGCGCGCCCGGACTTCGAGCAGCTGCGGACGGCGGTCGGCGCGGCGCGCCCGGAGTTGGAGCCGGCCTGCGAGTTGCGCCTGTCGGAACCGGACCTGGCCGTCTACGACCAGTTGCTGGGACGGGAGTCGGCAGGACCGAGCGCGAGTTGGGCGCCTTGCCGCAGCGCCTCACGGAATTGCGGCTGCCCTCGTTCGCCGCGCATTGCGAGCGGTTGGCGGCCAGCGCCCGCCAGGAGGGCTGGGATCCGTTGCGCTACTTGGCCGAACTGGCCGCGGTGGAAGCGCTCGAACGCGCCGACCGGCGCGTGGCCCGGCTGGCCACGCAAGCGCGGCTGCCGGTCGGCAAGACCTTGGCAACGCTGGAAGTGGCACGCCTGCCGCAGCCCGTGCGCGGCCAGCTGCCGCGCCTCAAGGAGGGGCATTTCCTGCGCGACGCCAGCAATGTCTGCATCTTCGGCAATCCGGGCGCCGGCAAGACGCACCTGATGGCCGCGCTGGGCGCCGAGTTGGTGCAGCGCGGCCACGCCACCCTGTTCGTCGCGGCGCGGGCGCTGACCGAGCGCTTGGCGGCCGCCAAGCGCGAACTGCGCCTGAACCGCGAGTTGGAGCGCCTCGATCGCTACGCTTGCCTGCTGCTCGACGATAGCGGCTACGTGCGCCAGGAGCGGGCCGAGATGGAAGTGCTCTTCGCACTGCTGGCGCAGCGCTACGAGCGCCGCAGCGTGATGCTGACCTCCAACCTGGTGTTCTCGCAATGGCAGCAGATCTTTCCCGACAAGCTCACCACCGCCGCAGCCGTCGATCGCGTCGTGCACCACTCGGTGATCTTGGAACTCGATATCGCCAGCTACCGCGTCCGGCGCCCGCGCGCTCCGGCGCGCCCGAAGCCGAGCGGCGGCTCGACGCTTTGCAGATCTTCGAGATCCAACTCGCAGATCGCTTGCAGCTTGGCCCCCAAGGGCGTGCCGTGCAGGCTGGCTGGCAAGCGCTCCAGCCAGTCCTCGTAGTGCGCCTGTAACTGCACCAAGGTGTCGACCGCAGCGCGCCAGCGCTGGGGCTGCGAGCGGCGCTCCTGCGGGCGCCGGTAGCGCCCCGGCCCGCTGCCGCTCCCGCTAGCGGCGCTGCTGCTCTGCGGTGCTCAAGGCCATGCTCCAGCCCGCCTTCCTGACACCGCTCGACGCTAGCAACGCACTCCATGATGCATGGTAACGTTACCAAGGCCCCGACCGGACTCCGAAACCCCCGACTACGCCCGGTCGGGCGCTGCGTCTGGCCCGCCGCGCAAGCTGTGGCCGCGTCTGCCACGAGTGCTCGCCCGGCCAGCCTCAATAAAACAAAAACAATTGGAAATGTGCTGGGGGGCTAGCCCCCCAGCACCCTCCCCAGGGCCCGCTGCTCGCCCGCTTCCAACTCCCTGCGAGGGGACCGCGGCAAACCTGCTGCCAGTTACCTCCTGCGCCCTTCTGCTACCATGCAAGGGCAGCAGGCGGTCGCCCTCCGGGACTTCCGCCGCCGCCCTCCAATCTGCGTGTTGGAATGGAAAATTATAATTGTCGCCGACGTAAATTTTGGGATTTATATACTTGACTCCACCTAGCAAGATGCGCCATGCTAGTTGTAGAGGCGAGCAAACATCATGCCAAGTTGTTCAACTATAAGCACTTTTGAGCTATTCGAGATGTACCCCGACCAACAATCGGCGCGTCTGTACTTCGAGGGCCGCCGCTGGCCCGAGGGGCCGGCCTGCCCGCACTGCGGAGCCTACGGCAACATCACGGCCCGCAAGGGGAAGCGGCTGGGCTACTAGCGCTGCCGCGACTGCGGCGACGAGTTCACCGTGCGCACGGGGACGATCTTCGAGCGCTCACACGTGCAGTTGCACAAATGGCTCTACGCCATGTATCTTGTATTGACGGCCCGCAAGGGGATATCGTCGCTACAGCTGTCCAAGCAGATCGGGGTAACGCAAAAGACGGCGTGGTTCCTGCTCGGACGCATCCGCGAGGCCTGCGGGAGCGATCTGGACCAGCTGCGCGGGATGATCGAGGTCGACGAGGCCTACGTCGGCGGGCTGGAGCGCAACAAGCACGCCTCCAAGAAGCGCAACGCAGGTCGCGGGGTTGCAGGCAAGCAGGCCGTGCTAGGGATCAAAGAGCGCGGCGGCAAGTCCATTGCCGTGCCAGTCGAGGACACGTCCAAGGAGACGCTGCAAGGCAAGATCAAGGAATGCGTCGCAGCCGGCTCTACGATTTGCACGGATGAGCATCGCAGCTACGAAGGGCTGGCTGCGGCCGGCTACCAGCATGGCAGTGTCAAGATGTCGGGGCCAATGATATGCACGTCAACAGCGTTGAGTCGATGTGGGCGGTGTTCAAGCGTAGCCTGTACGGGACGTGGCACCACTGCTCGCGCAAGCACCTGGCGCGGTACCTCAACGAGGCTACGTTCCGTCTGAGCGCGGGCAACGTCAGGATTCACACGCTGGATAGGATGGATGCGTTGACAGACAGTGCGTTCCGTCACAGGATTACAAGCAAGGAGTTGACAGCATGAGCAAGGCTCCAACCGCCTTGGATGCGCTGACCGATAGGATGCTTAAGCACAAACTTCCTGCTAAACCGAAATCTAAGCAGAAATCGGGGGAGGCGGCTCAGAAAAAGTAGCCGATAGCATCCCCAAGGATTGCTATTCTAGGCGCCAGGTGGAGTCAAGTATATAAATCCCTAAATTTTAATTGTCGTTGAGCAGGCGAGTGCTGGCTGGGCCTGCTCGGCTGGCAGTCGGCGGCTGCACGTGGTGGTCAGTCAAGCGCGCTTTTTATTACCGGGCAGTATCCGCGGCCAGCCTCGTGCGTGCTCGGCCAGAGACTGCACCACCTGCCGCGCACCTAGCAACAGCCCCACGGCACACCCCTGTCTGTTAGCGGAAACGTTTGTCGAGTGCAAGGCCGCGAACAGCGTGATCGTGCCATGCCGGAGATAGTCGTGGGGGCGGCTGGGAGCGAGGCCCCCAGCAGCGGCAGGCTGGGCTGGGGGCGCTCCAAGGCTTGGCATTGTGTCTTTTCGTCACAGCACAGCACCAGCGCACGCTGCGGTGGGTCGGGATAAGCCAATCACATCCCAGAACTTGAGCCCGCACTGTACGTTGGAGGGCTTGCGGCTGCGGTGCAGCTGTAGTCCCTGCTCGCGCCAGAGACGTGAGGCCGTGTCGGAGGAGACACCGAGCGCCTGGCCGGCGGTCCGCCTGCTCCAGCGCTGGCTACCGGCGGGGACTGGCCAGACATCCCGATGCCCTTCCGCACAGTGGCTTCTGGAAGCGAGCGCCGCACGCCCCGGCCGGGCTGGTCGAAGCGCTGAGACAACGTGTAGACGTAAGGCACGCTCACACCGAGTTGCCTGGCCAGCTGGCGCAGCGAACAGCCGTCGGCCCGCAACAGTACGATACAGCAGCGCGGTAGCGCACGGGCCTAGTGCTCGCCGGGCGGAGCTACGTCCGTTCCGCCCCCGGGGCAGCTCATCGCTGCTGGCCAGATTGAACCATTGAACCTGTAGACTTGCGAACTTGCAGTCCTTTCCAATCCGAAAATGAGCCTGAAGGATCCGAAAATGAGCCTGAAGGGAGCCGGGCAGAAGAAGTGAGAGTGAATGCATGATACACCCAGTGGGGGAGGTGGTACTCGGGGGCGCAGCCGCGCTGCCCGCTGCAGGCCTGCTCGAGACGGGGGGCTGGGGAGAGCGGGGAGCGTGCTGGTGGGCTAGCCCACCAGCACATTCTCATTATATTTTGTTTTAATCAGGCGGCCGCTGCCCCCGCCCGCCCAGGCGTGGCCCCCGCGCTCCGTCCGCGGGCCGCGAGGCCGTCCCGCTTTCCAATGCCAAATGAGCCTGTAGCCGCCCTTTTCCCGCAATGGCCCGCACTACTCCGCACGGATGGCCGCGAACAGCTCGTCGCGCGCCTCGTTCAACCGCCGCGCTGCTTCGTTATCGCTCATCCGGTAAGCCTCCGCATCCAACTGCACGAAGTCCAGCCCCGCGCGCAGGCAGGCCGCCGCCTCCGGCAGCGCTTTCAGCTGCTCATACGGCGTGCACAGGTCCTGCTGCCGGTAGCGCTTGCGCAGCTTGCCCTTGGCGTCCACCTCCTCACTGGGAAAGTAGCACGGACGATGGTAGTTCAGATACGGCGAGAGCACCTCGCGGTTGAACTGGTGCAACCGCTCGGCGTGCCGCCCCGCAATATGCCCGTAGCCGAGTTGCTTGCGCACGACCGTGCCGTTCTTCGACTCCACCAAGGCATTGTCGTTGCTGCGCCGCGGGCGCGACTTGGTGAACTGCTCGCTGCGCAGCTTCTCCAGCAGCCCCGCCACGCGGTGGTTGATGTACTCGGAGCCGTTGTCGGAATGCAAGCCGCAGATGCGGAACGGGAAGGCGCCCAGCAGGTCCTCCAGCACCGGCAGCAGGAAGTGCTCGGAGATGCGCTCCACGCTGCCCACGAACTGGAACTGCGTCACCTCGTCGACCAGATTAATGTGATATACGCCCTTGACTTTGCCGCGGTCTCCCTGGTGCACCGAATCGACCCGCACGTAACCCGGGCGACCGTTGGGGCGCGGCCGCCGGCGTTCGGCAATCGTCACCGCCGCCGGGCGTGTGCCGGCCTTGCTGCCTAAGCGCCGCAGGTAGCGCGCGCTGCGCCGCAAGTTGTACAGGTGCCCGTTCGACAACTGCGCCAAGCGCTGGAAGCGCTCGTCGCCGAAGAGCTGCCAAGCGCGCTGGCAGAGGGCCAGCGTGGCCGGCCCCGACAGCGTGCCGTGCAATTCGTCCGTTTCGGCCAGCAGTTCGATGTCTTGCGGCTGGTACTTGTGCTGGAAGCGGCGCCCGGCTCCGCGCCGCCCGGCACGCAGCTGCCCGCTCGCCAGATAGCGCTTCACCAGCCGTGTCAGCTGCGCCCGCGACAGGCCCGTCGTGCGTTCCAGGTACCGTTTCACCAGCCCCCGATCCGGCTTGCTCAGCCGCCAGTACGAAAACCGCCGCAAGACCTGCCCGATGTGCTCGTAGGCCGCCGCGCGATCCGGCACCACGACGCTGCCTGCCGCGTTGCCCTCCAGGAAGCGCAGGATGTCCTCGCGCGTCTTGTGCGTGTCCAGATTGAGATGCAAAACCATCCTCCCATGGTTCTCACATCCCCGCGCGAGCCCCCTTCAGGCTCATTTCCCGTTGGAAACAATCCCGCTTGTCAGGCTCATTTGGCATTGGAAGAGGCTCTTGCTTGCACAGGGCCTTTTTTTAGTCCGGATTCGAGGCAGAGCAGGGCAGGCTGGATAGGGGCGGTGTCTAGCAGTTAGCCGCTCGGAGGTCGGCTGCCGAGCGGAATGGGCGGCAGGGACTGGACATTTTGTTGTCAATCTGTCAGGCTGGCCTATAGTGGCTGTGCCAAGCGGCGGGTGCGAGCTGGATTTGCGCACGGTGCGCGTGCGTCCCACGCAGGGGGCGCACGAGCACCGGCGCTGGGATCGCTTGATGGCGGCCCACCACTATCTGTCGTTCACGGGCCTGTTCGGCAAGGCCCTGCGCCAGGTGGCCACGCTCGGCGAGCAGTGGATCGCCTTGCTGGGCTGGCAGGCCGCCGCGCTCAAGCTGGCGGCTCGCGACCGCTGGATCGGCTGGACGGCGCAGCAGCGGCGCCAGCGCCTGCACCTGGTGTTGCAGAACTCGCGCTTTGTGATTCTGCCCGCCTGGCAGGGCCAGCCCAATCTGGCCTCGCGCGTGCTGGGCTTGAGTGTGCGGCGGCTGTCAGACGACATGCTGGCGGCGCATGGCTTTCCGATCCTGCTGGCGGAGTCGTTCGTCGACCGGCAACGCTTCGCCGGCACGTGCTACCGCGCCGCCAACTGGCGCTGGCTGGGGCAGAGCGGCGGTTACGCGCGCGTGCCGGCGGCCCAGCCGCAGTGGCGCCGCCACGGCCAACCCAAGGAGGTGTTTGTGTACGAAGTGCAAGCTCATGCGGCGCAGCAACTGGCCCACAGCGCGGACGATCCGCGCTGGGCGGGGCCCGAGCGCAGCCAGCCACCGGACGCGCAGACGCTGCGCAGTCTGTTCGAGTTTCTGGGCGAGGTACCCGAGTACCGGCATGCCCGCGGCAAGCGCTACGAATTGCGCTGCGTGCTGACGCTGGCCGTGGCGGCGCGCCTGTGCGGCTACCGCGGCGTGACCGCTTGCGCCCAGTTCGCAGCCTTGCTGGACCAGGGCCAGCGGGCGGCGGTGGAGTGTTTCCGCAGCCCCAGCAAGGACTGCTACACGAGTCCTTCGATCACCACCTTCCACAACATCTTGGCGAGCTTGGAGCCGCAGACGCTGGAACAAGCCACGCGCGCTTGGGCCGGCCAGCAGAGCGCGCACATCCAAGCCCGGCCAGCGGCGGACGCGGCGCCGGCGACCGGCAGCGGGCCGGCGCAGCTGCCCGCAGTGAGCTTGGATGGCAAGGACGTGCGCGGGGCTTCGAAGCAGACCAAGCCGGGGCGCCGCATGCTGCTCGCGGCCGTGGAACAGGATAGCGGCGTGGTGCTGGGGCAACTCGAGATCGACAGCAAAAGCAACGAAATCCCGGCCTTCTGCGACTTGGCCCGGCAACTGCCGCTGCAGGGCCGCGTGGTGACCGGCGACGCGCTGCACGCCCAGCAGAAGACGGCGCGCTGCGTGCTCGACGAGTGCCAGGCCGAGTACCTGATCACCGCCATCAAGGGCAACCAGCCCACCATCCTCGCCGACCTGCGCAGCATGGACTTCAGCGACTGCCCGCTGGTGGAAACCAGCGACCGCAAGCATGGCCGTATCGAGCACCGCAGCTACCAGGTCAAGGACATCAGCGCTGCGGTCTGGGACGACTCTGCCCAGCTGTACGGTCGCCAGCAGGCGATCCGCGTCGAGCGCCGGCGCGAGCACGTCAAGACCGGCAAGTGCAGCACTGAAGTGACCTACGCGCTGACTTCGCTGAGTCCTGCGCAAGCCACGCCCCAGCAACTCGCGCAACTGCTGCGCAAGCATTGGCACATTGAAAACCGCCTGCACTACGTGCGCGACTTCACCTACGACGAAGACCGCTGCCGCGTGTATGTGCGCGACTTGCCGCGCAATCTGGCCTGCCTGACCAACACCGCCATCTCGATCATCCGCGGCCTGCCCCAATTCCGCTACCTGCCGCAGGCCAACCGCCATTTCGCGGCCCGCCCGCAGGAGGCCCTCGACTGCCTGCTACAAGCACCCCGGCACTAGCTCGGCCCCAGCTCGGCCCCACGCAGCCGCATCGTGCTGGCGACACTCCCGCTGCGCCTACTCGGCCTGGCCACCCGGTCCACGCCCGGCAAATCCCGCTGCAGCGCCCGCGCAACGAGTCGTTGGGACTCCTGCCCGCTACGCCACTAGCCTCACCAGAGGCGATCCGCTCCCCTCACACGCAGCATGCACCAACTAAAAAATGTACCTGCCATCGCGACAGACGCTGCTTCTTCATAGAATCCATCTACGCATACAGCATACCCACATCTCGCAAGGCTTGCCAAGCCATTCGTGCTCCCGACGGCAGGCCGCCGCCCCGGATCAATGACTCGCAAGGTAGCCGCTTGCCATACAACACACTTGGGAGCGATTGCATCCTCCATTCCTCGGGCAGCAAATCGCCAACAGGGCGCTTGAGCGGCGCTCCCCGCATCGAAACCATCGCGCGCGGCAGCTCGTACGGCCGCCGGCGCGGGCCTGATAGGATAGGCAGGCTATGACAGACGCCCCCGAACGCGAATTCGGCTTCCAAACCCGTTCACTGCACGCCGGCCAGCGCTCGGATCCGGCCACCAACGCACGCGCTGTGCCGATCTACCAGACGACTTCCTACGTGTTCAACGATACCGACCACGCTGCCGCGCTCTTCGCCCTGCAGGAGTTCGGCAACATCTACACGCGCATCATGAACCCCACGAACGGGGTGCTGGAGGAGCGCATGGCCTCCTTGGAGGGCGGGGTCGGAGCGCTGGCCACGGCGAGCGGGCAGGCCGCGCAACTGCTGGCCATTTCCAGCCTCTGCCAGAGCGGCGACGAGATCGTCTCGTCGGCCACGCTGTACGGCGGCACCTACACCCAGTTCGATACCACATTCCGCCGCTTCGGATACAACACGGTCTTCGTCGATCCGGACAACCTCGACAACTTTCGCGCGGCGATCACCGACAAGACCAAGGTGATCTACGTCGAGACCGTCGCGAACCCGCGCATGAACGTCATCGACATCGAGGGCGTTGCCAGGATCGCGCACGAGGCGGGCATCCCGCTGATGATCGACAACACCTTCGCCACGCCCTACCTGTGCCGCCCCATCGAGTTCGGCGCGGACATCGTCGTCCACTCCGCCACCAAGTTCATCGGCGGCCACGGCACCTCGATCGGCGGCGTGATCGTTGACGCGGGCAAGTTCGACTGGACCAACGGCAAGTTCCCGATGCTGTCCCAGCCCAGCCCCGGCTATCACGGCATGGTCTTCACCGAGACCTTCGGCCCGCTCGCCTACATCCTCAAGTGCCGGGTCGAAGGGCTGCGCGACCTCGGCCCCTGCATGTCGCCGCAGAACGCCTTCCTGTTCTTGCAGGGCCTGGAAACCCTGGGCCTGAGGATGGACAGGCATTGCGCCAACTCGCTGGCCGTCGCCAAGCACCTCGCAGCGCACGACTCGGTCACGTGGGTGAACCACGCCGACCTGCCGGCCAGCCCGTACCATCGCATGGCGCGCAAGTACCTGCCCAAGGGGCAAGGGGCGGTCTTCACCTTCGGGATCAAGGGAGGACTGGAGGCCGGCCGCAAGTTCATCAACGGCCTCGAGCTGTTCTCGCACCTCGCCAACGTAGGCGATGCCAAGAGCCTGGTGATCCACCCCGCCACCACGACGCACCAGCAATTGAGCGCCGAGGACCATGCCGCGGCCGGAATCACGCCCGACATGGTGCGCCTGTCGATCGGCCTGGAAGATGTCGAGGACCTGATCTGGGACCTCGACCAAGCACTGGCCGCCTCGCAGGCCTGAGCCAGCGGCAAGCCCGCCGGACCGGAGCGGCATTCGCCTCCGGCCGCGCGGGATACGAAATCCCGGAATCGGTATCCCGGTTTACGGATTCCGCTGCTCGGAGTGTTTCCGCATCTTATTCACAGCGAAAGGCTTAGCAGGCAGCTCCGGCTTGAAATCCTAGCTCGATTCGCATATAGTAGTGTGGACATGCGCGGCAAGCTTCGCGATTGCGCGAGGCCTGCCCCGAATCCACATGGCCCGGTCACGTGCACGGTCGAGGCGGCTGTCGCTCGGTGTCATCCTTGCGGTGGCGCTGGGGGCGCTCTCACTCCTCAATTGGATGGAGCGGGGACGCTTCGGGGTGCCGGAGGACGGGGTGGTGTGGGCGGACACGGAAGCCGGAGTGTCGGCTCTTCGCGTCGCGCCAACCAGCCCGGCCGCACTGGTGGGGGTGCGGCCGGGCGACATGCTGGCATCGATCGGCAGAGAGCCGGTCCGGACAGCGGCGGACGTTAGCCGCATCCTTGGCCGCATGGGGGCCGGGACCCGCGCCAATTACCTCGTCCGGCGCGGCGGCCGGCAGATCCGCCTTTCGCTGGTCACCGGCAAGAGCGCCGGCCGGAGCCTGCTCGGGGGCTTCCTGCTCGTGCTGGGCTGGAGCTATGCCCTGATCGGCTTGCTGGTCTGGGCGCGCTGCCGAGATCATCCCCTGGCAGGCATCTTTTGCGCCTTCTGCCTTGCCTCGTGCGCGGTGTACTCCCTCAGCTCGACCGGGGAACTGTCCGGCTTCGACCGGTTCGTGTACTGGATCGACGTATGGGCGCTGCTATGGATGCCGGCGCTGCTGCTGGACCTCTGCCTGCGCTTCCCGGATGGCGAGAGGCGCCGCCGCTGGCTGGCCGGCGGCTCATACGGGCTCGCCGTGGCGGTCGGGGCGGCGCACCATGCGGCCGCCGGGGGCTGGGTGTCCGGCGGCATTGCAGACGAGGCGCTGTTCCAGTTCTTCGAAACGGCCCCGCTAGTGCTGCTGGCCGGCAACGGCCTGGCCGCCGCCGCGGTGGCGTGGCCGGGGCGGCGCGCCAGCGCCGATCCGCTCCGGCGCTTGCAGCGCCAATGGCTTGCCTTGGGCGCGGCCGTCGCCCTCGTGCCGTTCGCCATCCTCTACGTGGTGCCGTTCGCGGCGGGGGCCGAACCGGGGCCAAGCCAAGCCTTCTCGGTGTTTTCGCTGGCCGCGCTTCCTCTCGCCATCGCTGTCGCCCTAGTCCGCTACCGCCTGCTGGATTTCAGCTTGGTCTGGCGGCGGGCCGTTGCCTCCGCCGCCGCCAGCGGCGGGCTGCTGGCGCTAGCCGCCGCGCTGCTGTTCAGCGGGGCCCTGCCGGGCGCGTGGCTTGACACCTACGGACCGGCAGTCTGGCTGCTTTCGCTGGCCGCTGCAGCCGGCGCGTACCGGCCGGCGCGCGACTGGATCGTGCGGGCCTTGGAACGACGCGCGTACCGCGAGCGCTACCAAGAGCGGCGCACTCTGGCGCGCTTCGCGGCCGAACTCGCCGCCGAGACCGATCCCGCCCGCATGGTGGCTGCCGCGGGCGAGCGGCTGGCGCGGGCCCTGCATTTGCAACGCGCGGCGATCCTTGCCCCGACCGGCGCGGGGCCGCAGTTCCGCCTGCTCTGGGGGCACGGCTTGCAAGACGTCGACCGGGATCGCCCCTGCCGCATCCAAGCCCTCGCATCCGCCCAGGGCGGGCGTCCCAAGTCGTTCTCGGCGGCCGAACTCCCGCCCGGCGCGCAAGACAGCTCGCGCGGCGCGCTGGGAATGTGGCACTTCGTTCCCTGCGTGCTGCGCAGCGAGACAGTCGCATGGATCGGCCTGGGGCGCACGCGGCGCGGCGATCTGCCCACGAGCGAGGACGTGGCATTGGCCGAGACAGTCGCGGGCCCGCTGGCTATCGCCTTGGAGAACGCCCGCCTGTACTCCTCCCTGCAGGCCGAAGTCGCCCGCTACCAGCGCCTCAAGGATTTCAACGAGAACATCGTCGAGTCGCTGTCCGTAGGCATTGCGGTGCTGGACATGGACGGCCGGGTGCAAAGCTGGAACGCCCAGCTGGAGCTGGCACTGCACATCTCGCGCGAGGACGCCGTCGGCCGCCCGGCCGCAGAGTTGCTCCCCGCGGCGCTGGTCGAGCGGATCGACGGCTGCGTGGACGAGACCGGCTGCGGCACCGTCGGCAAATTCCTGCTGCGCCCGCGCGACTTCCCGGCGGAATTCCGGCCGCCGGGCGCGGCCGACGAGGCCGGCCGGGTACTCAACATGAGCGTCGCGCCGCTGGTCGCCAAGGGCCTCCAGCCGGTTGGCCGGCTGCTCATCATGGACGACATCACGGAGCGCGTGGAACTGGAGGAGGCCGTGCTGCAGGCCGACAAGCTCTCCTCCGTCGGCCTGCTGGCGGCCGGAGTGGCGCACGAGGTGAACACGCCGCTCGCAGTGATTTCGAGCTACTCCCAGATGCTGGCGGACCGGTTCCGGCGGGGCAGCGAGGAAGCGCGCCTGCTCGGCAAGATGACCGAGCAGACATTCCGGGCCAGCGAGATCGTCAACTCCTTGCTCGACTTTTCGCGCACCTCCGGAGCGGAAATGACCCGCTGCGAGTTGAACAGGGCCATTGCCGACACTCTGGACCTGATCGCGCCCCAACTGCGCAAGGCCGGCGTGCGGCTGGAGGCGCGCCTCGCCGCCGCGGCAACCGTGAACGCCAACCGAGGCAAGCTCCAGCAGGTGTTTCTGAACCTGTTCCTCAACGCCCGCGATGCGATGCCCGGCGGCGGGGTGCTGCAGGTCGAGAGCCGCAACAGCCCCGGCCCCGGCGGGAATGAGCGCGTCCAGGTCCTGGTCGCGGACACCGGCAGCGGCATCGCGCCCGACCTGCAGCGCCGGATATTCGATCCCTTCTTCACGACCAAGGACTCCCGGCACGGCACCGGCCTGGGGCTGGCCGTGAGCTACGGGATCGTGCAGGAGCACTCCGGCGCGATTTCCGTGGAGAGCGCTCCCGGGGAGGGAACGACTTTCACGCTGGAATTCCCGCTAGCCGAGCGAGCGGTGCATGCCTGAAGAAAGCCCCTCCCCTGGCGGCAGTCCTGCGGCCCGCATCCTGGTCGTCGACGACGAGCCGGCCATCGTAGAGTCGCTGCGGGCCGTGCTCGAATCTTCGGGCTACGCCACCCTGGCCGCGGCCACGGGCGAGGCGTGCATGCAGGCCCTGGCGCGCCAGCCCTGCGACCTAGTGCTGCTGGACCTGATGCTGCCCGACCGTCCCGGCTTGGACGTGCTGACCGATGTGGTTGCCGCCAGTCCCGGCACGCCGGTACTGATGCTGACCGCCTACGGCTCGATCGAAGCGGCGGTGGAGGCCACGCGCCGGGGCGCGGCCAACTTTCTGACAAAGCCTTGGAACAACCGCCAGCTGCTGATCGAAATCGAGCAGCAGCTGGCGCGCAGGCGGCTGGAAGCCGAGAATGCCCGCTTGCGCCGCGAGCTCCGGCAGGCCGGCGGGACCAACAGCCTGATCGGCAGGTCCGAAGCGATGGGCAGCGTGCTGGCCATGATCCGCCAAGTGGCCCGCACGACTTCGACGGTCCTCGTCACGGGCGAGAGCGGCACCGGGAAGGAACTGGTGGCGCGCGCAATCCACGAGCAGTCGGCGCGGGCCGGCGCGAACTTCGTGACGGTGAATTCCGGCACCATTCCGGGCGAGATGCTGGAGTCGTCGCTGTTCGGGCATGTCAAGGGGGCTTTCCCCGGCGCTGACAGGGATCGCCCGGGCTGCTTCGAGAGCGCCCATGGCGGCACGATCTTCCTTGACGAGGTGGGGGCGCTTTCGCTGGAGATCCAAGCCAAGCTGCTGCACGTGATCCAAGACCGAGAGTTCGTGCCCGTCGGCTCCAACGAGCGCGTGCAGGTGGACGTGCGCATCATCGCCGCCTCCAACGAAGACCTGCCGGCCGCTGTCTCCGAGGGGCGCTTCCGCGGCGATCTCTACTACCGGCTGAACGTGATCGGTGTCGAACTGCCCAGCCTGCGCGAGCGGGCCGAGGACATCCCGCTGCTGGTCGAGGAATTCCTGACGCAGTTCTGCCGCCGGGAGAGCAACCACTTTCTCGGGCCGGACCGCAGGTCGACGCTGCGCTTCTCGCCCCGAGCGCAGGAAATTCTCATGTCCCACGCTTGGCCGGGCAATGTCCGGGAGCTGCGCAACGTGGTCGAGCGCGCAGTGGTGCTAGCCACCCAGGAAGAACTCGGCCCCGACCTGCTGCCCGCCTCGACCCGGACGCCGCGCGGTTCCGGCACGGCGCGGCCCGCCGGGCAGGATGCCCGCTCGCGGCGACCGGGAGAGCGCCTGCCTGCGACCGTCGAGCGCTTCGAGCGCCAAATCCTTGCGGACGAGCTCGAGAAGCACGGCTTCAACCAGACCGAGACAGCCAAGGCGCTGGGCGTCGCGCTGTCCACGCTCAACCAGAAGATCCAGCGCTTGGGCATCGACACGAAGCGAAGGCGGGAGAGATCCCGACGCTGACCCGGCCGCGGCGGCCGCTCGCAGCCTCGCCGATCAGCCAGGGTGGCAGCCTGCCGGATTCACTCGGGCGGCCTGGCAGGGACATGCGGGAGCACCTTTGCGACCACCATGCGCGCGGAATCACGCGCCTCGTCGGCGTCGCGCTGGCGATAGAACTCGGAGGGCGTCAGATCTTCCGCGCCATAGAAGGCGAGATCTCGATCCCGTCGCAACGCGCGCGAGGCGGCGGCAAGCCGCTCGACCTCCGCCGCCAAGTCCTTCGGGAGCCGCGCGCGCTCGGCCTCCAGCACCTCCGCCACGTCATGGACGCGTGGCGGGTCGACCCCCGCGGCTCGCAGCAGGCCCTTGAGGGCGAGTTCGACAACTTCCTGCGATTCGCGGACCACGTCCGCCCAGCTGCCGGCCGCGTGCAGGGCATCCACCGCGCCCAAGCGGGCCGCGGCGCGCCGCACGTAATCGACGGCGAGGGCGCGATTGCGCATCAGGCGGCCTCTGTCCAATAGGGCTGCCCATGCACGACACGCCGCACCAGCCTTCCGCCAGCAATCCTGCGACGAATGCGCGCCAGATGCGCCGAGAGCTTCCAATCGCGATCCCACAGCACGATCCCATCAAGCGCAACCTCGGCCCACAGCCCGCTGCACTCCGCCGCGGCGGGGAAACGGGCGAAATGCGGATCGAGGCGGCGGGCCCGCCATGCGACCGGACTCGAGTCCCAAGCACGGTACACGGCGCGCGTCAACGGCAGGCTGGAATCCACAACGATCAGGGCATCCACGTCCGAGCCGGGGGTCGCTTCCCCGCGCGCCCACGACCCGTGGAGAAGCACGGACCGCAGCGCCGCCCCGGCCACTTCGCGGGCTCGCTCGACCAGCGCCCTCGCATCTTCGTCGGCGGCGCCCGATGGACTGATCGCGCCTAGCCTCCGCACGCAATACGCGTTCAGGGAGAGACCGCTCGCCCGCGCGTCAGCGCGCAGGGCAGCGTGCAGCTCCGGCGGCATGCGGAGCAGGAAGCGTCCAGATTGCTCCGGCTCGCTGTTTGATACCATCTTCATCAAAATCTAGTATCACATGCAAGGTTTTCGATATCAACCGCTTGGGCCGACCGCTATAGGTTTCGTGTGCTGGGCCGGGAACGATGCGGCCCGAGCGGCGCGGTGGCGGCCGTATTGGCCCCGCGCCGGCACTGACGACGAGATCCGGGCCGCCCGGCTTTGCAGCCCCCCGGAACCGTGCGACAGAGCATCCTTGCGGCGACCCGCCGCGGCTCTTGCCGCAGGGGGCGCGGCCAAGGGCAAGCACCCGCTCGGGTGGTAGCCGGGCCCGGCCAAGGGCAGCGCTTGGGCCGCCAGTGCGCACGCAAGCAAGAGGAGGGGCCGCCCGGGATCATCCGCCCGCGGGCCGCTAGAGCGCGGACCTCGGCCCCTCGCGGTGCGCTTGGATCACAGGCTGCGGACCGCGCCGCCGGCCGCCGCGGGCATCCAGCCCGCTACCAAGGCCGCCGGATCCGCCTGCGTGGCAGCCGGCTCGGACCGCGCGGCAGCGAGCTGGCCCCTGAGGCGGTGCTGCTTGAGTTCGGCAGCCTTGCCGAGAGGCTCGATGTCATCCGCGAGGCTTCTGCTTGCCAGCGCCGAGCGCAACATCTCCATGTCGCGCTCTTTCTCCATCCTGGCCTTGGCCAAGGCCGCCGCGGCGCGCCGCTTGAGCCACGCATCTGTCTGCGCGGCGTGGTCTTCCGCCAGCTGGCCGATCAATGCGTCGTGCAGCTCGCCTAGATCGTCGATCTTCTGGGCCACTTCCTGGCGCCGTCGCAGCGGGTCGAGATCCGGCCGCAATTCCGCCCGCGAGCCGGCCCCCGGGCGGCTGGAGCCCCAGCCGTAGTTCAGCCGCACGTAGAAGTTCGTCCCGTTAAAGCCGAACGGCGAGAACTGGCCGTACAGGTTGCCGACCGTCAAGGCGGCGAACTGGTTCTCGTCGGGGTAGGTGTTGAAGATGTTCTCCCCGCCGACGGCGACCTGCATGTTCGATCCCAGCGGGATGCCGAGCTCGAGATCCACCAGGGCCTTGCCCCCGTAGCTGGGATACAGCGACGCGGCCTCGGGCCCGCCCGGAAGGCCGACGGCATTGCGGGCGTCCTCGCTGTCCCAGAACTGGCCGAAGTAGTTGACCCGGCCCATGAGATTCCAGCGCCGCGCATCATGCGCGACAGTCACATTCCAGCGCGTGCGCGGCAACCCCTCCTCCAGCGTGGTGATGCGGAACTGGTCGATGACCGCGGTCTCGAGATTGCGCACCTCCGTGTCCGTGTAGTTGAAGACCGCGCTGACCGTGGTGCGCCCCGCCACATAGGTCGAGATCAGGTCGATGCCCTGCGTCAGTGTCGAGAAGTCGTTGAGGAAGAAGCGGAACACGGGGAAGTTGCGCGCCTCCGGAATCCCTTCTGCCAGCAACGTCTCGATCTCGGGCTCGGTCAGGGCGACCTCCTGCGACAGGGCGAGCCGGTCATCGATGTCGACGCGGAAGAAATCGGCCGTGAAGGTGAAATTTCCCATCTCCACCACAGCGCCGCCGCTCATGTTGAGCGATTTCTCCGGCTGCAGCTGGCCGCCGCCGCGCGCCATGGCGACGTCGGATGTCGCCGGCACGACGCCGTTGTTGGTCAGCTGCCCGCCGATAAACGCGGTGGTCACGTTGAACGCGTTCTGCTGCCCCGGCGTCGGCGCGCGAAAGCCGGTGCTCACCGCGCCGCGCACCGCCAGCGGCCCGGCCACCTTGGCGCGGGCCGAGACCTTGCCGTTCACCGTGCTTCCGAAATCGTCGAAATTCTCGAAGCGGAGCGCCGTGCCGACCGTCCAGCGCCCGGCCTGGGAGAATTCGACATCGCCGTAGGCGGCCACGTTGCTGCGGGCCCAAGACCCCGCCGTGGTGTCGGCGCGATAGCCGTTGAAGCCGTTCGAGCCGGAACTGAAGCCCTGCGCCGCATACGGCCCGATCTGCCACGATGCGTCATCGCCGGCCCCGATCGTGAACTCCTCCCGGCGCCACTCCGCGCCCGCGGCGACGTGGACAATGTCGCTGACGGGATAGGAGACGTCGAAGTTGAGGTTGGTCTCGTCCTGCCGGTAGATTCCCGGACGGAACGATGTAGGCGTGTCGGAGCCCAGCGAGGCATTGACCGTGTCGACGATGAATTGGTCGATCTCGCTGGTGCCCCGGCTCAGGCTCGCGTCCCAGGTGAATCCGTTCTTGGCGAAGCCGCGCAGGCCGCCGACGATCGAGTAGTCGATCAGATCGCCTCCGAACTGCGGCGTGAAGCCCCCGGGGAACCGGCTGTAGAGCGTGAAGCAATTCGGGTCGGCCTCGACCGCGGCCAGCGCTGCCGCGTCCGGCACGTTATTGACGATCGGAATCTGGGGGCAGCCGCCGGCGCCGGGCTCGCGGCCCGCGGGCGGGGTGTTGCCCTCGGGGGCCTGCTCCGCCCATGCGCGGTCACCGACCAGCAGGCTCGGCGTGCCGTCTGCCAGCTTCGGGCCGCGGAAGACGCCGCCGCGCGTGTGGGGGTTCCTGAAGTAGAAGCCGCCCGTCACCTTGCGGCTGAGGTAGTTGGTGTGGCCGTAGAGCTGTAGGCTATCGCTGAGCTGGTAGCCGAAATTGCCGAACAGCTTGAGATCGTGATTGACGCGGGGGGAGCCCCAAACTTGCGCGGTGTTGCGGATATTGCCGTTGCCGGCGTCGATGATGCCCTGCGCGTCCAAGCGCTGGACCGAGCGGCTGGTAGGCTCTGCGGTGGCGTATTCCATGCTGAAGTTGCCGAACCCGTCCGCGCCTAGCGGCACGCCGACATTGCCGGCCACGGAGAATGTCCGGCCGCGGCCGCCGATACCATTGCAGGAATGCTTGATGTCGCCGATGATGCTGTCGCCGCAGGTTGACAAATCCCCCGGATTGGTATCGCGGAAGCCTCCCGTCTGGATTTCGAAGCTGCCGCCCGAGTTGTCGTTCTTGAGCTGGAAGTTCATGACCCCGGCGATCGCGTCCGATCCGTACTGCGCCGCTGCGCCGTCGCGCAAGACCTCGACCTGCCGGATGGCGATCGAGGGTATGACCGAGATATCGGGCCCTTGGGAGCCGTCCGCGATGCCGTTGCCCAGCCAAGTGATAACCGCCGCCCGGTGGCGGCGCTTCCCGTTCACCAAGATGAGCGTGTGATCGGGCGCCAAGTTGCGCAGGTTTGCCGGGCGAACCACGGTCGCGGCATCACTGATCGGCTGGGTGTTGATGTTGAACGACGGCACTACCGTTCGCAACTGGCTGACCAAGTCCCGGCTGCCCTGTCGCGCAAGATCCGAGATGCCGATGACGTCTACCGGCACGGTCGATTCGGTCACCGAGCGCGGCTCGGCACGACTGCCAATCACCACGACGGTTTCGGTCACCGCCGCGACGATTAGGCGAAAGTCTCGCCCGACCGATTCGCCGGCAGCCAGCTCTACCCCGTCAGCGATCGCGAACTCAAAACCCGAAGCCCCGGCCGTGACGGTGTAGACGCCGGCCTCGAGGGTCAGCTCGTAGCGGCCGTCGGCCCCGGTCGAGTCGGCCATCTCCGCTCCGGTGGCGGTGTTGCTGGCGACAACTTCGGCCCCGGAGATAACCGAGCCGGAAGCGTCCGTGACAACGCCGCTCAATGTGGAACTGCTCTGGGCCTGAGCCAGCCCCAGCCCGCTTCCAAGCAGCAGGGCTAGAATCATTGCCCGAATCAGTGATTGCTTACGCACCTTGTTGTTCTCCTTAACCCGGATATCTTACCACGGGGAGAGTCCTTTCCAATCCGAAAATGAGCCTGAAGGGGGGCCGGGCAGAAGAAGTGAGAGTGAGTTCATGATACACCCAGTGGGGAGGTGGTACTGGGGGGAGGAGGCGCAGCCGCGCTGCCCGCTACAGGCCTGCTCGAGACGGGGGCTGGGCAGAGCGGGGAGCGTGCTGGTGGCTAGCCACCAGCACATTTTCATTATATTTTGTTTTAATCAGGCTGCCCCTGCCCGGCCTTGAGCGCTGCCGCCACGCGCCTAGGCTTAGCCCCCGCGCCACGACCGCTGGCTGCGAGGCCGCCCCGCTTTCCAACGCCAAGTGAGCCTGTAACCGCTCTTTTCCCGCAATGGCCCGCACTACTCCGCACGGATGGCCGCGAACAGCTCGTCGCGCGCCGCGTTCAACTGCCGCGCCGCTTCGTGATCGCTCATGCGGTAAGCCTCCGCATCCAACTGCGCGAAGTCCAGCCCCGCGCGCAGGCAGGCCGCCGCCTCCGGCAGCGCTTTCAGCTGCTCATACGGCGTGCATAGGTCCTGCTGCCGGTAGCGCTTGCGCAGCTTGCCCTTGGCGTCCACCTCCTCGCTCGGGAAGTAGCACGGACGATGGTAGTTCAGGTACGGCGAGAGCACCTCGCGGTTGAACTGGTGCAACCGCTCGGCGTGCCGCCCCGCAATATGCCCGTAGCCGAGTTGTTTGCGCACGACCGTGCCGTTCTTCGACTCCACCAAGGCATTGTCGTTGCTGCGCCGCGGGCGCGACTTGGTGAACTGCTCGCTGCGCAGCTTCTCCAGCAGCCTCGCCACGCGGCGGTTGATGTACTCGGAACCGTTGTCGGAATGCAAACCGCAGATGCGGAACGGGAAGGCGCCCAGCAGGTCCTCCAGCACCGGCAGCAGGAAGTGCTCGGAGATGCGCTCCACGCTGCCCACGAACTGGAACTGCGTCACCTCGTCGACCAAGTTAATGTGATATACGCCCTTGACTTTGCCGCGGTCTCCTTGATGCACCGAATCGACCCGCACATAGCCCGGGCGACCGTTGGGGCGCGGCCGCCGGCGCTCGGCAATCGTCACCGCCGCCGGGCGTGTGCCGGCCTTGCTGCCTAAGCGCCGCAGGTAGCGCGCGCTGCGCCGCAAGTTGTACAGGTGCCCGTTCGACAACTGCGCCAAGCGCTGGAAGCGCTCGTCGCCGAAGAGCTGCCAAGCGCGCTGGCAGAGGGCCAGCGTGGCCGGCCCCGACAGCGTGCCGTGCAATTCGTCCGTTTCGGCCAGCAGTTCGATGTCTTGCGGCTGGTACTTGTGCTGGAAGCGCCGCCCGGCTCCGCGCTGCCCGGCACGCAGCTGCCCGCTCGCCAGATAGCGCTTCACCAGCCGCGTCAGCTGCGCCCGCGACAGGCCCGTCGTGCGTTCCAGGTAGCGTTTCAGCAGCCCCCGGTCCGGCTTGCTCAGCCGCCAGTACGAAAACCGCCGCAAGACCTGCCCGCTGTGTTCGTAGGCCGCCGCGCGATCCGGCACCACGACGCTGCCTGCCGCGTTGCCCTCCAAGAAGCGCAGGATGTCCGCGCGCGTCTTGTGCGTGTCCAGATTGAGATGCAAAACCATCCTCCCATGGTTCTCACATCCCCGCGCGAGCCCCCTTCAGGCTCATTTCCCGTTGGAAACAATCCCGCCCGTCAGGCTCATTTGGCATTGGAAGAGGCTGACACTACCGGCAGATGATCTGGTCTAATGCCCAATAGAGGGCGCTCGGCAGCAGGGCTGCCGTTGCATTCCCGAAAGCTATGCCTGATGACCTGCGTTCGCTGTGGCAGCGGGCCGTCGCCGACTCCCAGCGCGAGATCGAGCGGCTCCGCAACGAGCACCCCGAGCTCGGACTGGAGCGCGACTTCGACGAACTGCTTGCGGAGTGCTGGCCGCGGGCGCGGCAGGCGGCCATCGAGCGCCTCGCGCGGGAGGAGGCCAGCGGCAGCGAAGCGCGCTACCGCTCCGCGTTGCGCCGTCTGGACCGCGCTCTCCCGGAGGACGTCCCGTTTGCGCGGCACGACCCGGATGACGGGCGGTGAGGCGGTGGCTGCGGGCTGCTGTCGACCGACGCCCCTTGATTCGCGTGCTTCGTGCGGATCTCGAACCGCCGCCTGAGCAGCCGCAGCGCCCGCTCCAGCCGGGTGGCCGTATTGGAACGGGTGATTGCCAGGCGCCTGGCCGTCTCGCGCGTGGACAGTTCCTGCCCGAAACGCAGTTCGAGCACTTCGCGGTAGGGTGCTGGCAGGAGCGCCACGGTCTCGTGCATGACGCACAGGAGTTCCTGCTCGCTGGCCCGTGTTTCGGGGTCCGCGTTTGGATCGGCTGTTTCCCGAGACTGCGCGAGGCCGACCTCGCGGCGCCGCAGGATCTGGCGGCGGATGTCGGCGGCGGAGTTGACGACGATGCGGCGCACCCAGCGGCAGGCGACCGGCCCGCCCCGGAAGGTTGCGATACCGCCCAAGACCTTGCGCCAGGACTCCTGCAGGGCGTCCTCGGCCAGGTCCGCATCCCCGGTCAACTGCACCGCTAGGGGCCGGAAGTAGCGCCCGCAGCAGGCCGTCCAGGCCCCGGCGGCCAAGGGATCCCGCAGCAGCGGGCAAGATGCAGGGGACTGATTCTCTGGCATGGCCGCGGCACGCCCCATGAGCGTGCCGCAAAGCGCATTATACGTAAAAAATTGGTAAATCGTTTCAAAAGCTCGTTGATGCTTTCGCGGAGCTAGTACGGAGGATGGGGCATCCTCTCAGCCCTTGCCCCCGTGGATTGCAGATGGCTGGCGCATCTTGCCGGAATTGCATCCTTCGCAGCCAAGCGTATGCCAGCGGCCGTCCTGCGGTCGATCTCGGAGCTGGAAACCTTGTGCCGGCGCACCAAACGGTGCCCAGGCCGCGCTGCCTGCGCGCCGAATCCGCTCTCAGCCCTTGTGCGCTGCGCCCGCAACGGACCGGCCATGGCACTCTTGCCAGACAGGAACGCTGGGCCGCGCTACGAATTGGGCATCTTCGCGGCCGATTGGAGCGAGCGCGGCACGCTGCCCGGACCGGTGCCTGCCTAGCGCTCCACGTCGCGTTCCAGCGCTTGGATGTCGTCGGCCAGCTGCAGCGCCTGCCTGCGCAGTTCCGCCAGACGCCGGGCGACAGTCCGGATTGGCGGCGCGCCAGCTGCTGCGGCAGGCTGCCCCTCCTCCGCGTCGGCTGCGGAAAGCATGGCTGCGGCGTCCTCAACCTCGAGGTCGCCCAGCGTGGCCAGAGCTTCCTCGAAGGTGTCCTCGTAGACCAGCCTCTCGCCCATGGCCAGCACGACCTTGCGCAACTGCGGCATGCGCGCGGACTCGGCTTGGATGTAGATCGACTCGACATAGAGGAAGCTGTCCCCGACAGGCATGGCGATCATCTCGCCGCGCAGCACGCGGGAGCCCTGCTGGTTCCAGAGCGTCAGGTCGCGGGCGATCTGCTGCTCTTGGTTGATTTGCGCCTCGATCTGGTTCGGCCCGTACACCAGCTGCTGCTTGGAAAGCTGGTAGAAGATCAGATCCCCGAGCTTGTCCCCGTCGCAGCGGGCCGCCATCCAGCCGTTGAGATTGTCCTTGTTGCGCGGCGTGAAGGGCAGCATCAGCAGGAATTCCGGCTCGGACTCGCCGGGCAGCGTGGCCACGATGTAGGTCGGCTTCATGCGCTCGGCCGAGCCCGTGTCGCCGGCCAGGCTCTTGCCTACGTCCCAAATGTCCTCGCGGTTGTAGAACACGGTCGGATCCCGCATGTGGAAGGTGCGGTAGAGCTCCGCTTGGATGTCGAAGATCAACTCCGGATAGCGCGCATGCTCGCGGATCGAGGCCGGCATGGCTTCCATCGGCTGGAACAGGTCCGGGAAGACGTTGGCATAGGACCGGATGATCGGATCGGTCTCGTCGAACATGTAGACCGTGGTCGTTCCGTGATAGGCGTCCACGGTAGCCTTGACGGCGTTGCGGATGTAGTTGACCTGCGAGCCGAAGCTGCCCACCCGGATCGCCTGCGAGTACGGGTGGGCGTCCGAGGTGGTGTACCCGTCCAAGATCCACACCAAGCGTCCGTCGTCCGTCATCGTCAGGTACGGGTCGGGATCCCATTCGATGAAGTCGGCGAGATGCTCGAGGCGCTCGCTGACGTTGCGATAGATCATCATGCGGCTCGAGGGGTTCGTCAGCCCCGTGAACAGGATGTTGTAGTCCCCCTGCAAGATCGCGGTGAACAGCCGCGTGGCAATCGAATGGATGGGAATCCCGCCCTTGCCGGCATAGTGGGACATCACGTTCTGGTCTTCCTGGGGATAGTCGAACTCTTCCTGCTCCGTGCTCACGAACACCGGGTGGTTGGTCAGCTCGCCGTAGTAGATTTCGGGCCGGGCGATGCGGACGTCCGGGATCTCGATCTCAGGCGGCGCGTCCTTGATCAGCAGCACCGGCAGGCCGTCGGGCGTGGTACGGTTCACTTCGGAAGCGACCAAGCCGTAGCCGTGGGTGTAGACCCAGTGGCGGTTGATCCAGTTGTCGGCGGCGGTGTCCAGCGAGCTGACATCGATCTCGCGGGGCGAGAGCAGCAGCTGCTTGACCTTGTTGTCGATCTGGTAGCGATCAATGTCCATGTCGGCGAAGCGGTAGTACAGCCGCAGGGCCTGAATCTGGGTGATCGTGTCCGTATAGGCCTTTTCGTCCCACAGGCGGATATTGTCCACTAGCGTGGCGTTCGCCTCGACGTCCAGCGACGGAACCTGGCTGAGAGAGAGGAACTCCTCCTGGCCGTCATTGAGCGCGTAGGCTTGGCGCGTCGCTTGGATGTGGCGGTCGATGTATTCCCGCTCCAGCTTGAGCTCGTTGGGGCCGACATACAGCGCTTGGACGGCGAGAGGCACCGCTGCATGCAGGGCGATGGCCCCGCCTGCGATATAGCCCATCGCCTTGAGGCGCGAGGTGGCGATCAACGGGATCGACAACAGCAGCGCGACCACAACCACCCAGCGCAGGGGCAGCCTCCAGACCTCGTCCAAGTAGTCCATGCCGACCATGAAGTCGTGATTCGACAGAAGCAGCCCGTACTGGCCCAGATAGAACCACGCCGCAGCTCCGGCCAGCGCGATACAAGCGATGATCTTGGCAAAGTTGGTCTTGGTCGCTCCCGGCAGCAGCAGCGGCTGCGGGCCGAGGTCGAACTCCTCCAATGCCCCGCCGCCGGCGCGGAAGCTTGTGAACTTGTGGAAGACCTGCCAGCCGCGGCCCGTGGCCCAGAACACGGCCGTGCCTGTGAGCGCGAGGGCAAGCAGGTATTGGACGAGCAGCTGCAGCAACGGCAGGTCGAACAGGTAGAAGGACAGATCCTTGCCGAAGATCGGGTCTGCCCACGCTTCAATGCCCGTGCTGCCCCCCCGCGATCCGGAAAACTTCATCACTGTCTCGGAATCGACTCGGGAGCCGATGAACACGGTCGCCACTATGAACAGCACGACTGGCACGGCCTTGCGATACAGCGCGTAGCGCGCAGTGTCGGCCCCGGCGAACGCAGCCCCGCGGCGGTGCGCCCACAACAGCGCCAGCCAGGCAACAACAGCCGCTGCCACCGTGGGAAGGATCTTGTAGCCCAGCTTGGTCAGCCAAGTCGAGGTCTGGCCGATTTCCGTCCACCACAGATACTCGATGGCGAAATCCGCCAGGCCCCGGGCCGTGCCGAGAATCAAGACAAGTGCGAGGGCAGCGAGCAGCAGCCGCAACTGACGAGGTTGCATAGTCCTACTAGCATAGCCGTCCGGCCGCCGCCACATTCCCGCGGCACTGCCAGCGCGAGACCCGCGCAGGTCCGCGTCGGCTGCTAGAATGCGGCACGTTTCGGGCCGGCTTTGGAGGGCGGCAGGATCATGGCAACAACCCGGCGGAATTTCGTCGCCAAGGCTGCCCTGGGGGCAGGCGTGGCGGCAGCAGTCCAATCGCGCGCGGCCCAAGCGGCTCCGAGTGACGCGATCAACATCGGTGTCGTGGGAATCCGCGGCCGCGGGCGCGACCACTACCGGGCGTTCGCCGGGCTGCCCGGCGTGCGGGTCACGCACCTGTGCGACATTGACGAGCGCCTGTTCGCCGACGCCGTGGCGGAGGTCGAGGGGCTGGCCGGGTACAGGCCGGCAACGGAGACCGACATCCGCCGCCTGCTCGAGCGCGACGACGTGGACGCGATCTCGGTGGCCACGCCGGATCACTGGCACGCCCTGATGACCGTCTGGGGCTGCCAGGCGGGCAAGGACGTGTATTGCGAGAAGCCTTGCTCGTACACGCTCCGGGAAGGCCGCAAGATGGTCGAGGCGGCCCGCAAGTACCGGCGCATCGTCCAAATCGGGCTGCAGCGCCGCAGTTCGCGGCGCGTGCAGTCGGTGACAAGCTACGTGCGCAGCGGCGGGTTCGGCAAGGCCTACCGGGCCAAAGCCGTAATCTACCGGGGCAGGGTCAGTATCGGCAAGATGCAGGAATCAGCGGTGCCGGAGGGCGTGAATTGGGACCTTTACCTGGGGCCGGCCCCCTATCGGGCCTTCGACCTGAACCGCTTCCACTACGGCTGGCACTTCTTCTGGGACACTTCGACGTCCGAGGTCGGCAACAACGGAGTGCATCACCTTGACGTGCTGCGCTGGGGCTTGGACAAGCAGACACATCCGTCCCGCATCCACTGTGCTGGCGGCCAGTTCGCCGAGGATTCCGACTCCGAGGTGCCGAACGTGCAGGTCGGCACGTTCGAGTACGAGGACGGCACGCTGCTCGAGATCGAGTCGACCACGCTCTACAGCCCCGCCTTCGGCGGCGTGCGGGTGGGCGGCTTCTTCTTCACCGACCGGGGCTATGTCGGCTCGCACGACGGCTGGGCCGCCACGCGCGGGCAGTTCTCGCCGCGCGACCGCCCTGACTCGGCTGCGGGGGTGTCGTACAGGGCCAACAACCTCAGCTTCCCCGAGATTTCCTATCCGCCCGGGCCGGAGATCCCGGACCTCGACGTGCCCGAGACGAGCCATTTCCAGAACTTCATCGACTGCGTGCGGTCGCGCCGGCGGCAAGATCTGAACTGCGAGGTCGAGCAAGGGCACCTGTCGACCTCGCTGTGCCACTTGGCCAACATCGCCTACCGCGTCGGCCGCAAGCTGGAGTTCGATCCGCAGAGCGAGACGTTCCCTGGCGACGAGGCGGCGAATGCATTGCTGACGCGCGAATATCGCGAGCCGTACGTGATGCCCGATCCGGTGTAGCGCCGGGCTGGCTGCGAGGGCCGCTCCCGCGGTAGCGCCTACAGGGGAAAGGGGCCTGCCTGTCGGCTGGCGATCTGACAGGAATGCCCCTCGGTCTCGGGGAGCGCAGTGGCAACCCCCGAGCGGGGCCGCTTTCAACTTGTTCAGGAGATCAGGCCGGATCGCCCGCCTCGGCCTCGGCGGGTAGCGCTTCGCTAACGGCGGGCTGGGGCAAGTTCGCGTCCATGCCCAGCACGCGCTGGGCCAGCAGCTGCAGCAGCAGGCCGTGCTGTGCCTGCTCCACTGACCGCAGCCTGCTGTCCAGCGCCCGGATATCTGCCCGCAAGCTCGCCGACTGTTGCAGGATCAGCCCAGCAACCGCCAGAATCAGCCCCCCCAGCGTTAGCGCTGAGCCAACAATCCACTTGGTAGCGCTACTCATGCCCATATCTTAGCCCCACAGGATTGCACCAATGAGAGCTGGTTTGGATCTCTTGCCGGACAGGCCCAAACCTTCTCCGCGCTCCAGCGCTCCCAGCCACGCCTCGATAGCTGCGAACCGCGCCGCATTCGCGCTCTGGCCTGACTGGACCAGCGCGGCCAGTGCCAAGGCTACCGTCAGCACGGTTCGAACAATCTACTTGGTATCGGCACTTATGCCCCCTGTTCGTAGCGCTACCCGAAGGTCCCTCCTATCCTGAAACGTAACTACCCAGCCCCCGCGGTAGATCTTGAACTGCCGCTCTCCCGCGTCGACAACATAGCCGCGAACGGGCCGGATGTTGCGCTCCTCGAAAGGATGGACTGGAACTGCCTCGGCATGCGGCTCGGAGTAGGCCGCGAATCTGTCCTCGGAATAGTCAAGCTGGCAGCTATCCGTCCGAGATTGGCCGCACAGATCTCGGCGTTCTGCGGTATGGCGGTCGTGAAGGGGCGGTTGTCGGTCATCTAGGCCGCCAGCAGCCCGCCTCCTGCCAGCGCTGTGGCCGGTCGCTTCTCGATCGAGCCTTGGCTGTGCGCCAACGGGACCGGGCGCGACCAAGCGGTGCCGTCGAATCTGGCCAGGGCGCGCCCGTCAAGGAACGACCTTGCGCCCCCCGTCAGATCCTCGACGTGAAATTCGAAGCTGCCCTGATTGGTTCGCACCCGTACGCGGGCGGACTCGTCGCCGTCGAGCACGGCGAACAGGCCTGCGGGCGAATGCTGTGTTGGCGGCAGTTCCGCTGGGATCATCTCGTTGTAGTTCACCCGTGGAAACCCGCGGACCTGCTCCTCGCGGGTGCGGGCTTTCCACGCGTTCCCGCCACTGAGCTCGTCACTGCCCATGAAGTGGCGTTCCTCCAAGCGGAGCAATGCCCCTCCAGACACCTGGATCGACCCGTCCCAAGCCTCGACCGCCTCGGCCTTCTCGCCTAAGCTGATGTAGACTGTCGTCGGAGCTGATTCCGCAGCCAGCGAGGCCATGCCAAGGAGAAACGCAAGCAGTGCATATCGCGGCAATTATAGTCGGAGCGACTCAAGGCGGATGGCGGAAATTGCCGCCGCGCGGCCTGGCGGCATCCCCTGCCAAGCTGGTCCTGCCCGGCCGTGACGATCGCTCGCCGGCGATCCCGATGAACTCGCTCCCCGCCGAATGCTCCAAGCGCATCTAGCGCCCGTCCCGACCACGCCGGGCCTGCCCCTGCCGCCCGAATTCCAATGTCCCTGCCCGACGCCCGCAATGCTGAAATCCTGGTCCATGTCAACGGCCAGCTTGTGCCTCGCCGCGAGGCCAAAGTCTCGGTGTTCGACAGTGCGGTCCAAGGCGGCGACGCCGTCTGGGAAGGGCTGCGCGTGTATCGCGGCCGGATCGCTGATTTCGGGCGCCACCTTGACCGCTTGCTCGCCTCGGCGCACGCAATGGCCTTTGCCAGCCCTCCCTCCAAGGCGGCTGTTCGCGAGGCCGTGTTCAAGACGCTGCGCGCCAACGGCATGTCGGACGAGGCTCACGTTCGGCTGACGTTGACTCGCGGCGAGAAGGTCACATCCGGCATGAGTCCGCAGTGGAACCAATCCGGCTGCACGCTGATCGTGCTGGCCGAATGGAAGCCGCTGGTGTACGAGCAATCCGGCATTCGCCTGATCACTTCTTCGATCCGGCGCAACAGCCCGCAGTGCATCGACTCGAAGATCCACCACAACAACCTGATCAACAACATCTTGGCGAAAATCGAGGGCAATCTGGCAGGCGTTGACGACGCCCTCATGCTGGACTTGAACGGATTCGTCTCGGAAACGAACGACACCAACGTCTTCGTCCTCAAGGGCGGCACCCTGTTCACGCCGCGCGCCGACAGTTGCCTGCCCGGCATCACCCGCGCGGACATCCTCGAAGCAGCCCGTGACGAGGGCCTGCGCCCGACCGAGAAGAACATCTCCCTGACGGAGATCTACACCGCTGACGAAGTGTTCACCGCCGGTACGATGGGCGGCTTGGCTCCAGTGCTGGAGGTGGACGGGCGGCTGATCGGCAAAGGCTCTCGCGGGCCGCTCACGCTGCGCTTGCAGCGCATGCACGCCGACCGCGCCTTCGCCAATGGAGAGACTATTCGCTGACAGCCGCGGCCGGGCAGTTGCGCTCCGATTATGGTTTGAGCGCAGGATTTTCTTAAATTCATCGATCAATATATCCTCAAATTTCCTAAAACCCATGAGTTGATGTACTGTAAGACTAGTTTCTGATGAGGCAGCACCGGCAGCAGCGCAATCCCCGCTGGATCGGCCTGCGGCGCGGCCGATCGGGATTACAGCCCCCCGCATGGTGGAAGAGTTGACTTGTCGCGCGCTGCAATTCGCACTCGTGCCGGACGCCAGTGCCGGGCGTCGCCTGCGCCGCATGCTGGCAACGGCAGGGGCTCGGTCGGGAGTTGTGGTCGGCACTTGGCACGATCTGCTCAATCGGGCGCGCGAGGCCTGCTTCATTGCCGCCCCGCCAGACGATGAAGCTGGTTTCGAGCACGCTTTGGGCCAGGTCGCCCGGGCGTTTTGGCAGGAAAGCTTGGGCGTCGCCCAGGCGGAAACCGCCCGAGCCGTGCGCCGCGAACTCATAGATTTGGTTGCCGCGTCCGATCCCGGCCAGTCTCTGGCCGGCTTGGATCTCAGCGCTCTAGGAGAGCGGCCGCAACGCCGGATGGGCGACTTCCAGCGGTTGATCCGCTTGCTCGAGGCGCGCCTGCCGGGCGACCTGGAGGTCATGCGACGCTTGCTGCGAGTCGATTCGACGGAGGCTTCCCGGCCGCTCTTCGTGCATCGCATCATAGGCTGGCCGCGCACCTCCAGATGGCAGGATGCCGTGATCGAGAAGCTCAACGGCGACGCTGCGCGGGCCGGCGCGACGCCGGAGCGCGAGGTAGCCCTGCTGCTGGAGGAATGCCGGCAGGGGCGTCCAAGCGCCGATCCGGCCTCGGCTCTCGGCGCCCTGCAGCGCTGCCTCTTCGACCCCCGCGCGCCGTCGACGCCTGTCGATGGGACAGCGCAATGGCTGCGCGTGCGCGACTTCTACCAAGAGGCCGAGACGGTGGCCGGCATGACGCAGCGACTGCTGGCCGCCGACCCGGCGCTCGAGCCGCGCTCGATCGGTCTGCTCGTGCCGGACAGCTTTGAATACAGCGTTGCGCTCGAGGATGCCTTCCAACTGGGAGGCCTGGCCCTGTCCGGCCTGGCCAGCGAACGCTGGCAGCGCGATCTTGGCAGCGAGGCGGTGTTCCACTTCCTGTTCTGCCGGCAAAAGCCGGCCCCGGCCATGGCGCTCGCGGTGTGCTTCTCGTCCCGCCTGATGCCGTGGTCGCCTGTGGACGGGGCGCAGATGGCCCAAGCTGTTATGGACGGCGACTACAGCCCGCGCCTGCCCGCCCGGGCGGACGGCAGGGCCGTGCGCATGCGGGAGCTGCTGCTGGCAGGGGATGCCGAACCCGGCACGCTCGCGCAAGCCTTGGCTGACTTCGCCTCCCTGCTCGGCGGAGGCGATCGTTTCGCCGCGCATGCGCAACGTGCGCGCGAATCGGTTGGCCGCGTGCTCGGCCAGCTGGCCGGAGCGGAAACGATCGAGTGGGCTGCGCTGCGCCGGTCCGTCAATCCCGAACTCATGGCGGGCGCCTCCGTGCCGAGACACAATCTGGAAGGGGTCACCGTCTGGCGCGAAGGCGAGGAGCCTTGGAGACACGTGCGGCACCTGTTCGTGCTGGGCTTCTCCCATGGCCGCTATCCGGCCCTGCCGCGCCCCTCTCCCGTGTTCTCGGAGGCCGAGCGGTCCGAGATCAGAAACAGGCTCGACGTGCGGCTGGAACTGAGGGCGGAGCGCCAAATCCGGCTGCGCGAGCTCTTCCGCCGGCAGCTGGCCGCCGTGTCCGGCAGCGTCACGTTCCTGCTGCCGGGCCGCGCGCCCGACGGCACCCCGGCCGCTCCTTCGGACAGCTTGCCGTTCATCGAGCGCTTGCTCGCGCCTGCCGGGACCGCGCCGGGCCTGATTGCCGCGCTCGACTCGGCCGCGGACCGCGGGCGGATTCGCAACCTTGCCCTGGCTGCGCCCGGCGCGCCGGCCCCTCCAAGGGGGATGCCTGCCGCGCGGCTGCGGTTCGGCCGGGATCTGCTGGCCCTGCGGGCCGACGAAGCTGGCAGCCTGCGCCCGGAATCCCCCAGCAGTCTCGAGACACTGCTCACGTCACCGCTCGCATGGCTGTTGCGGCGAGTCCGAGCCCAGCCGCTGGAGTGGTCTCCCGAAACGGCCGATCCGGCCCTGCTGGGCAGCTTGGCGCACGGGATCTTCGAGGACTTGTTCGCTCCCGGCCGCGAACTGCTCGCAGCTGGCGAGGTTGCAGAGCGCGTCGAGGGCGCGCTCGAGAGCTGCATCCAGCAGCAGGCCCCGTTCTTCCGCAGCCCGCATTGGCGCGTCGAGCGGCGCACGCTGGCCGCGGAGGCATCCCGCGCCGCGCGGGCGTGGCGCAGAGCGCTGGACGATCTTGGCGCGACCGTGCTTGGCAGCGAGCAGTGGCTGCGAGGCGAGGCGCTGGACATCCCGATTGTCGGCAAGGCGGATCTGATCCTGGGCGTGGGGGAGGATTGCGTGCTGATCGTGGACTACAAGTGGTCGAAATCCCAAGACCGGCGCACCCGCATGGAGCGAGGCTACGAGAGCCAGGCAAGCCTCTACCGCGAGATGGCACGGACGGGCGGTATCGATGCACTGCACGAGGCCGGGCCGGCCCAAGCCGTCGACACTTCTCCCGCCCGGCTGCCGGCCGTTACGAATATCGGGATTGTCTACTTCAACATGCGCGATGAAGTCTGCCTTTCCGATGCGGGGCCGCCGGGCGCGAGACCGGTCACCGGCTGGCAGGCGATTGAAAGCGACGTGGCAGGGGAGGCCATCGGCAAGATCCGCCGCCACCTGCGGCAGGCGCGCGAAGGCGAAATCGCGATGAACGTCCAAGGCGACCGCCAGTCCTTCAAGAAGGACTGGGGCCTCACCGCCTTTGCTTTCGATCTGAGCCCGCTCGTCGAATTGTTCAGCGAAGAGGCAGGCGGCCAGGACGCATGACACCGCTGCCAAGGCTGAGCATCGTGCCCGCCGGGGCCGGCTCCGGCAAGACGTTCGCGATCCAGCAGAGGCTGGGGGAGTGGGTCGCATCCGGCCAGGTGTCTCCCGAGAAGATCATGGCCGTCACGTACACCGAGGCCGCGGCCGCCGAACTGCGCGAGAGGATCAGCGCGAAGCTGCTGGAACTGGGGCGCATTGACGACGCGCTGCGCCTGTCAGAGGCCTATATCACCACGATTCACGGCTTCGGCTTGCGAGTGCTCGCGGAATTCGCCTTTGACGCGGGAGCGTCACCGCAGCCGCGCCTCTTGAACGACTACGAGCAGGGCACGCTGATCCGCCGGGCGCTGGCGCGCAGCGACAAGGCGGACATGATCGCGGAGCGGCTGGAAGCGTTCGGCTATGCCTACGACCATGCCGGCAATCGCGCCGGGGTCGACGTCTTCCGCGACGAAATCATATCTGTGACCGGGCTCCTGCGCTCGATTGACGCCACTTCGGAAGGAGGGACCGAGCGGCTGATTCGGAGAACAGCGGAGAGCTTGGCCAAGCGCTACGGCGAAACGGAGGCTGCGGAAGAGCTGCGCGCGGCCTTGCAGGACGCCGCTTCCGCGCTGTTGCAGGATTTTCCCGAGTGCATGGACCGCGACTACGGGGCCAGCGAGACTGCCCGCAGGGATTTTATCCGGGACTTCCACAACCTCACCCGGGCGGTGCGTACCGATGCACTGGACAGCGACTGGAAGCTGTGGCGGGAGCTCGCGGCGCTGCGCACGTCCAACCGGCGCCTCCGCTTGCCGGAGCGGTACGACGCGCTGGCCCGCCGGGTGGCGGCGGCGGCCCGGCTGCACGTCCATCCGGGACCGAACGAGGACGCCATCGAGCATGTCACCGCATTGCTGCGCGCCGCCAGCGGGGCCTTGCGGCACTACGATGATGCGAAGCGGCAGGCAGGCTTGGTCGACTACGACGACATGATCGCCATGGCAGGTCGCCTGCTGCGCGCGAAACCAGCCGTGCTTGGCGCGCTGGCCGGCCGTATCGACTGCATGGTTGTGGACGAGTTCCAGGACACCAACCCGCTCCAGTTCGACCTGCTCTGGAGGCTGCGGGCCGCGGGCGTTCCCACGCTGATCGTCGGCGATCGCAAGCAAGCCATCATGGGCTTCCAAGGCGCCGATCCGCGCCTGTTCGGAGCCTTGATCGACAACAACCCGGCGGAAACCAGCCCGCTGACCCAGAACTGGCGCTCTCAGCCGCGACTGATGCACATCGTAAACGCGCTCGCTCGGGGGCTGTTTCGCTCCGGGCCCGAATACACGCCGCTCGCGCCCAAGGCGCCGGCGGGCCGCATGGAGCCGCTGGAACTCGTGCGGTTCCCGAAAAACCCCAGATCTGGCGGGCTGCAAGCCAGTCGCGCCCCCGGGCGGGGCCCGGATCATTCGGTTGGAAACACGTGGCTTGGCGTAGAATCAGAGCGGAGGGTTCCGGCAGTCAAGCCCCGTAATTTCATTGGTGCAGTATTTGCCCCAAAGCCAGTCTGGGTCCGGGCGAGCGATCATTCACTAGCGAGGTTTCTTCGGAAGCACTCCTCAACACCAGCATTGCAGAGCAATTGCCAACCCGGGCCGGGGCCTTCCGTGTGTGAGACAGGAGCAGCAGGAGGGAGATATGGCAAGAGAGCAGCCGGAGCGGGACCTGCCGGTGCAGCGCCCGCAGGTGGCGGGGGTGGACCTCGGCAGCCGCGAGCACTGGGCCTGCGGGCCGCCACGTGCGGACGGCAGGCCCAACGTGCGCACGTTCGGCACGACCACCGCGCAGTTGGACGCGTTGGCGGACTGGCTGGCGGCCGAAGGCGTGGAATCGGTGGCGCTGGAGAGCACGTATGTGTACTGGATCCCATTGCACGAGTTGCTGGAGGAGCGCGGTTTCGAGGTGTTGCTGGTCAATGCGCGGCAGTTGAAGAACGTGCCGGGGCGCAAGACCGACATGCTGGACTGCCAGTGGCTACAGCGGCTGCACAGTTGCGGCCTGCTGCGGGGCTCGTTCCGGCCGCCCGAGACGGTGACGCAGCTGCGGGCGCTGCACCGGCAGTGGCAGAGCTTGGTGGCGGAGCGCACGCGCTGCGTGCAATGGATGCAGCGGGCGCTGGATCAGATGAACGTGCAGGTGCATCGGGCGGTGACGGATCTGACGGGGCAGACAGGCATGGCGATCGTGCGTGCGATCGTGGCGGGGCAGCGCGATGCGGAGCAGTTGGCGCAGTTGCGCTCGGGGCGCTGCAAGCACACGGAGGAGCAGTTCGTGGAGTACCTGAGCGGCAACTGGCGGGAGGAGCACCTGTTCAACCTGCGCAGTGCGCTGCGGCTGTACGACGCGGTGCAGGCCGAGATGGACGGTTACGAGCAGAAGCTGCAAGAGGATCTGCAGCAGCAGGCGGGCGAGGAATGCAGCGCGGAGGAGTGTCCGCGGCACCCGAACGCGGCCAAGGAGAAAGCCATCCGAAGGCGGGGTGAGCAGCCGCTGCGGACGGCGCTGTACCGCTACGCGAGCGTGGATCTGACGCGCATCGACGGGATTAGCGCGGGGGCGGCGCGCACGATCCTGACCGAGGTGGGGACGGATCTGGGGTCGTTTCCGAGCGAGCGGCATTTCACGAGCTGGCTGGGCCTGGCGCCGCGGCACGCGGTATCGGGCGGGCAGCAGTTGGCGGGCAAGCGGCAGCGCGGGCTGGGAGCGACGCGCACGTCGAACGCGCTGCGCATGGCGGCGACGGCGCTGATCCGGTCCAAGTCGGCGCTGGGGGCGGCGCTGCGCCGCAAGGCGCGGCACAAGGGGATGAAGACGGCGGTGTTCGCCACCGCCCGCAAGCTGGCGGTGTTGGTATACCGCATGCTGCGCTTCGGCCAGGACTACGTTGACGAGGGCGAGGCGGCCTACGAGCAGCGCCATCGCCAACGGACCTTAGCCTACCTCAAAACGACAGCTAAGGATCTCGGCTACCAGCTGCTTCCCGACACTGCACAAACTGCTTCCCGGGACGCTGTGGGGGCAGGGGCGGGCTAGGGTGTTTCACACCAGAGCCTACACCCTTAGCGAGCGGATCCGGGATCTGCTCGCGGATCCCAGCCAAGCAGTGATCGATCCGAAGACAAAGCGCCCGCGCCGGCTGCGCGGCGGGGACATCGCCGTGCTCTGCCGGACCCGCAGCGCGCTGGCGACATACGCGAGCATCCTGCGCCTGGCGGGCCTGCCGGTGAACTGCAGCGAGGACGGATGGCTGCAATCCCGGTCCGTGCAACTGGCGTGGTACGCGCTGTCGTACCTCGCCAATGCCGCCGACCGCCATGCCGCGCTCTATCTCGCCGTCACGGAGCTCGGCTCGCTGAGCTTGGAAGAGGGGCTGCGCCAGCTCATGGAGCGAGACCGGGTCGAGGATCCCCTGTTGCGCAAGCTGGATGCCTTGGCCGATGGCGTTGCGGACCGGACCATCTATGCGCTGCTCGCCGACACGCTGTCGGCCACAGGGCTGTTCGACCATGTCTCGCGGTGGCCGGATGGCGAGCAGGCCCGGGCGAACCTTGTCCACCTGATGGGCTTGGCCGCCGAGTTCATGAATTCAAACCGCGAGGCCCTCGCCCACGGGGGCTATCACGGCTCTGGCATCCAGACGTTTCTCGCCTGGCTGCGGGCGAAGGCCGGGCAGGACGACCGCCAGCCTGAGAAGAAAGCGCTGGAGGAAGACGCCATCGTGCTCCGCACCTGGCATGGATCGAAAGGACTCGAATGGCCGGTTGTGGCAGTCTGCCAGCTGGACCACAAGTTCGGAACGCGCCTTCCGGAGATGGCGCTTGGATTCGAGTCCTTCGGGGACCTGTCGCGCCTCCTCCCGCAAGCGCGCATTGACTATTGGCCGAACCATGCGAATCCGGAGCAAAACGTGCGGGCGCGAATCGCCCGCCGCGCGGCTGTGGAAGCCGAGGCGCGCCGCCTGCTCTACGTGGCAATCACCAGAGCTCGGGAGCGCATGATACTGGAGTGGCCCGAATACTTGGAGCAGCAGGACGAGAAGCAGGCCGATGCCTGGCGGCGGATCGCCGGGCGCCTGCACGGGGAGGAGGCGCTCTTGGATCAGGGATCCGAGGCTGCTGCGGGCAAGGCGGCGCAGGATCTCCTCAAGTCGCTAGGCGGCAAGCTCACGACTTTTGGCAGCAGCTGGTCACTGCTGCGCAACTACTGCCAGCTTCGCAGCGACGGATCCAAGGCCGACGACGCAGGCGGCCCCGTGCTGGTCGTCGACGGTGAGCCGATCCCCTGCTTGGTGTCGGAGGGGCATGCCGAACTCCCCGAAGCGATACGCTCCGCCGACCCCGCCGAGACGGGCGAGCTGCGGCTGCCGGTTACGGGCCGGCGCGCGATCCAGCCCGCTGCCGTGCCGAGCGAATTGACGCCGGATGCGCTGGGACCCTCCGAAATCGACGAAGGGCATGCCGACACCGGCAAGCTGCGCCAGGAGCGATATGGCGACGGACTGGTCTTGCGCCTCGACCTGCATGGCGCCGAGCTCGGCACTTTCCTGCACCGTTGCTTCGACGTGCTCGGCAGTCGCCCCGATCTAGCGCCGCGCCTGCCGGATCTCGCGGACGTCGAGGCCAGCCCGGCGGCAATCGAGGCGGTCGCTGCCGCCGTGGGGCAGTTCGAGTCGTGGCTTGCCGGCTCCGTCAATTGCGAGGAGGCGCTCAGGGAGTGGCCGCTGCTGCTGTTGGACCGGAGTGGCTCGGTGATTTCGGGCACTGCGGACTTGATCGCCCGCACCAAGGCCGGTGTCTGGGTGATCGACCACAAGTCCGACAATGTTACGGATCCTGCCGCAGCCTTCCAGAGGTACGGCAGCCAGCTCGATGCCTACGCCAAAGCCTTGGCCGCCCAGGACATGCGCGTGCTAGGAGTGGCGATCAACTGGATCCGCCTCGGCGTCGTAACGCTGCGCGACGGCGCTCCTGCGGATCGCTAGAAGCGGCCGGGTCTACAGCACGGGCTCGTAGCGGGCCATGAGGGATTCCAGTTCCTTGACCTCTTCCGGCCGCACGGCGGGCAGCGGGGGGCGGACCGGTCCTGCTGGCTTGCCCAGGATCTCCATTGCCTTTTTCATGATGCTGACCTCGTAGCCCTTGCGGCGCGAACGCATGGCGTACAGAGGCAGCACGTAGTTGCGCATCAACCGCCCCAAGCTCGGGTAGTCGAGCATCGCGGCGCGCTCGTGCAATTGCAGGGAGAGGCGGGGTGCGATCGTCGCGATGCTGGAGGTGTAGGTGCGGATTCCGATGGAGTAGTAGGCGGGGACCATGTCGTCGCCGATCCCGCCGATCCAGTGCAGCTTGTCGCCGCAGCGCTCGATGATCCGCTGGTAGTTGCGGATATCCCCCTGCCCTTCCTTGAGCGCGATCAGGTTCGGGATTTCGGATGCCAGCCGGAACACCTGCCCCGGGCTGAGCTGGACGCTGTCCCGCGAGTATAGGAACAGGCCTAGGTCGACAGCATCGCCGATGGCCTTGTAGTAGCGCGCCAAGCCCTCGAAGTCGGCGTTGGGATAGTAGGGCGGGAACATCAGGATGCCATCGGCGCCGGCTTCCTGCGCCTTGCGGGCCAGTTCGACGGACAGGCCTCCTCCGAACCCCACGCCGGCCAGCACCGCTGTCTTGCCTCCCGCCTCGGCGACGGTGGCCTCGACCAGTTGCAGGTGCTCTTCAGGAGTCACCGAATACAGCTCTCCCGTGCCGCCGGCGGCAACGACCGCGCACAGAGGGAAGCGCACCATTTCGGCGACATTGGCGCGGTACGCATCCAAGTCGAGGGAATAATCCTGCTTGAAATTGGTGACCGGAAACGCGATCACGCCTTCCAGCCGGGAGCGCAGTTCGGACGGGGTCATAACCCCATTGTCGCACCCGGGAGCAGAAATATGAAACTGGCTGATCGGAGTGCCGGCCCCCGTGTGGCTGATCTTCGGGCCGCTCGTCGCCAGTTGCGGGGCATTCCGGTCCTGCGATGCGACCGCGGCCCGCTCCGCGAGTTACGAATTAGCGAAGGCCGCCAAGCACTGCGCTGGCCGACCAAGCCGGCTGCCGCCCGCGAGACCGGCTTGCAGCAGGTTCGTGCCGTCCGTCCGCTGGAATGGCTTGTCAGGCAGTTCAGATTTCATCCTCTTCCAGCGTGCGCTGTCCTGCAAACGGCCCCCACATATCGCGCTCCTTGAACTCTTTGTCATTCATGTACGTGCTTGGATCGTATTCCGGGTTCACTTTCGGGAATCTAGCCCCGACTTTTTTAAGATATTCCATCATGTCGTCGTACATCTCGCGGTGAATCTGGGGATGAAGCTTCGCAATATTCGTTACCTCGCCCATATCGGCCGAGAGATCGAACAGCATCGGAATATCTGGCCGCCCGTAGAAGTGGATGATCTTGCGGTCTCCGGAAATCATAGCTGAATGGGGCACGCTCCTGCGGTAATGCGGATAGTGGAAATAGAGATTGCGGCCTAAGAAGGATTCGTCTGGCTCGGTGCCGGACATGTAACCGGCAAGGCTCACACCGTCGATGTTTTGCAGATCCTCCGGGTCCCCGCCGGCCCAGTCGACGAAGGTCGGCAGGAAATCGTAGTTGACGACATTCCCGAGAAACGAGGAGACCGGTTCGATTCCCGGCCCGCGGACGATCATGGGCACCCGGAGGCCTCCATCCCACAGCCACCACTTGCGCGCGTGCAAAGGCTGCTTCAGGCTTGGATCGAGCGCGAGTTCGTCGTGTCGATAGCCGTTGTCGCCGACCACGACGACATACGTGTCGCCGGCCATGCCCAGTTCCTCGATCCTGTCGAGCACGGCGCCGATCCGGCCGTCCAGGTCCTCGCCCATCCCCAGCCAGATTGCGGGATCAGCTTTTCGGTTGACTGTTTCGGGTGTCTTGTTGTGCGCCTCGTACCAAGCTTGCACGAGAGGATGCCTGACATACTTGTCCCGCGTTTCGTGCAGGCACTCCCGGCCGGAATGCATGGCATAGTGAGATATCTGAAGATAGAACGGGCGCTCTTCTGCCGCTTGCTGCTCGATGAATCGTATCGCCTTTTCGGTGATGCTGAACATCAACTTGGGATCCGTCACGACCGCGGGCATCCGCCTCATCCCGGCTTGGGTGTTGCCCGGGTTGTTGTTGGTATCGCCATCATGGGCCAAGTAGCCTTCCCTGCCGGGATCGCCCCTCATGTGCCACTTGCCGATATGAGCACTGGCATAGCCGAGCGGCTTGAGGGCCTCGGCGATCGTGACGGCGTCACGGTCGAGCTCCTGATCGGACACGTTCGGCACTAGCGGATACGCCCGGTAGGCCCGATTCGTGTCATAGTACGGCTGCTTGGATCCCAGATACACGGTGAATCCGCTCCTTGGAGCCGCCTGCCCCGTCTGCAAGGACACGCGCGCAGGGGAGCACTGCGGCGAGCCGTAGGCATTGCGGAATCGCATTCCCTGCCTCGCCAGGTTTTCGAGATTCGGCATTTGCAGCGCCGGCATGCGCGAGTTCTCCATGGAGTCGTCCATGGGCACCGGCGTTCCGTTCCACGCCCAATCGTCGATATAGAAGAGGACGATGTTTGGCTTCTCTGCTGCTGCCGCGCCGATAACGGCCATAGCTGCGCACAGAGTCCGCAGTGCGAAGGTGCCGGCCAGATGCATGCCGCGTATTATACGAACCGCCCTTCAACGCTCGCCGCGGAAACTCTTCGCAACCCGCCATGCGATTCGCGGCGCGCGCAGGACGGTTCGAGACTGGCCCCGAATCCCTGCGGGCCTGCCCTGCGGACCCCCGACAGGGCTGGCGATTGCTATTCCCTCAAAGCGGCTCCGTCCCTTCGCTGAGAATCTCGAGATACTGGTTGTAGGCGAACAGCCGGTCACGGCTCCGCCCCGTAATCTCCCGCGCCAGTTTCCGGTCGACGAGCAATCGCATGGCAGCGGCAACTGTCGCAAAAGCGAGCTTGGTCTCGCGGCACGCCTCTGTCAGGGACAAGACTGGCCGCTTCGTCAGTGCGTCATGCACGCGCAGGACCGAACTGGCTCGCCGGCCGCAAGCGCCCTGAATCTTGGCGCGATCATCTCCGAACAGGCGCACGAGACGGTCCGCGGTGGAGACTGCGCCCTCGGCTGTTTGCTTCACCCCCGTTAGGAAAAACGACAGCCACTCCTCCCAGTCGCCGGTGCTGCGCATTTGGCCCAAGAGGTCGTAGTAGTCGCTGCGGTGCTGCTTGAAGTACAAGCTCAGGTAAAGGAGCGGCGCGCGAAGTAATTTCGCGTGGCACAGCTGGAGCGTGATGAGCAGGCGGCCAACACGGCCGTTCCCGTCGAGAAAGGGGTGTATGGTCTCAAATTGCACGTGCGCAAGGCCTGTGCGCAGCAGCACGGACAAGCCGTCATCCTCGGAGTGGAGAAAACGTTCGAAGTCCGTCATGCAGTCTGCTATGGCTGTGTGCGGTGGCGGCACGAAGGTCGCGCTGCCAGGCCGCCTGCCGCCAATCCAGTTCTGCGAGCGGCGGAATTCGCCGGGCATCTGGTTTCGCCCCCGTCCGCTGGACAGCAAGACACGGTGGATCTCCCGGAGCAGGCGGCTGGAGAGCGGAAGGCGTGTTTGCAAGAGGTGGAGGCCGTGCTGCAATGCCGCCACGTAGTTCGAGACTTCGCACGCGTCATCGAGCGGAACGCCAGGGGTTCCCTCGCTTTCAAAGAGCAGCAGGTCCGACAGCGACGATTGCGTGCCTTCGATCTGGGAGGACAGCACCGCTTCCTTGCGCACGTATGCATATAGGAAGAGCTGGTCGTCCGGCAGAATCGCTGAGGCGCTATCCAGCCGGCCCAGAGCCAGTGCGGCTGACTCCAGCAACTGTTGCAGGGCTCCGTCCAGGGCAAGGGGCGGTTGTGGAGGGAGCGGCAGCGGCACGAAGGCGCGCACGGCCTCCGAGTGAACTCTGGATATGGCGTAATGGCCTGTTGCGCCGCGATGCATGATGTCGCTTCAATCTCTTCCAGCCGGGCGGCTTGCTGTTTCAGGTTCGGCCCGAACTTGAAACACCGCTGAGGCTATTTTAATCTCGGCAATACCGAGATCGCTCGTTTCAGGTTCGGCCCGAACTTGAAATAAAACCGAGCATAGCTTAATCCCAGCAATGCGGCAATGCTCCGCCTTGGGCTCGGATCTGACTCGCGACACTGCACCTGCCCAGCTGCTCGCCGCCGGATTGAGATCGCCCCAAGCCCGGCTAGTCGCGTAATCCCATGCGCCGGCAGCGCCAGGGCGTGGTTCGGCCGCTTTCGAATCCAGCCTGCGGCCCAAGGCCTTGGCTTGTTGCGCCGCATCGGCGCTGCAGGGGCTGCAAGTCGTCAGAAGCCGGTATGCCAACCGGCCGCCGCGAGGCCGGCTAGATCTTGGGAAACAGGCCGCTCAACGCCGGATAGAGATCGCGGAACACTTGGTAGCGGCGCCCGTAAGCCGCCGCTAGGGCCGGATCGGGCTGCTCGCGCCGCTGCTCGACGATCGTGCCCGCGCAGGCCTCTTGGACAGATCCGAAGGCGCCTGTGCCGACCATTGCCAGCAGCGCCGCTCCGTACGCGGAGCCCTCTTGGGTCTTCAGGCTGGCGATTGGCTTGCGGAACACTCCCGCCAGGATACTGCGCCACAACGGCGACTTGGCCCCGCCGCCGGACGCTCGCACCGCCTCGATGCCTGCGCCCAGGGACCCTACGATGCCGAGGCAGTCATTGAGGCTGTACGCCACCCCCTCGAGGATGGCCCGCACAAGATGGCCGCGAGTATGCTTCGCGGTGAGGCCGATCCAGCCGCCGCGGGCATAGGCGTCGAGGTGCGGGGTGCGCTCCCCCATCAAATAGGGCAGCCAGTACAGGCCCTCCGCTCCCGCGGGAACAGCGGCCGCTTCCTCGGTCAGCAGGTCGTAGACCTCGACGCCGCGCTGCGCTGCTCGCTCGGCGAGACCGGCCGCGAGCTGGTTGCGGAACCACTGCAGGCTCAGGCCCGCGCCTTGCGTGACGCCCATGACATGCCACTTGCCGGGCACCGCGTGGCAGAAGGTATGCACCCGCCCCGCCGGATCGTAGGCCGCCTCGTCAAGGTGCGCGAACACAACTCCCGACGTGCCGACCGTGCAGGAAACCAATCCGTCCTGCACGATACCGTTCCCAACCGCGCTAGCGGCTTGATCCCCGCCGCCCCCGACCACGGGCGTGCCGGCCCGCAGGCCGGTGCTTTGGGCCGCCGTCGCCGAGATGCGGCCCGCAACTTGGGGCGATTCGACGACTTCGGGCAGTATGGCGGCGTCGATCCCGAGCTTGTCGATGAGCGGTCTCGCCCAGCGGCGG
This sequence comes from Bryobacterales bacterium, assembly GCA_965219605.1. Lineage (GTDB taxonomy): Bacteria > Acidobacteriota > Terriglobia > Bryobacterales > UBA6623 > VXMF01. The sequence continues at coordinate 566,468 of CBDCOC010000002.1, forward strand.
CCGGCCACGTCGAACAGGGCGGTTCCCGACGCATCCGACACTTCGCTGGCGTATTCGCCCGTCAGGCAGAGACGGATGTAGTCCTTGGGCAGCAGCATCCGCCGCACGCGCTCGTAGCTGGCCGGGTCGTGGTCCCTGACCCAGAGCAGCTTCGGCGCCGTGAATCCTGTCAGCACGGGATTTGCCGTCTGCTCCAAGACCATGTCTTTCCCGGCCTTGGCGTTGATCCAGTCCACCTGCTCCTGGCTGCGTTGGTCGCACCAGATCAGCGCCGGCCGAATGACCTCGTCCGCGGCGTCGAGCAATGTCAGCCCGTGCATCTGCCCGGAAAGTCCGACACCGGCGATGTCGTCGCCGCTCGCGCCGGTCTGCGCAAGCACCTGCCTTACCGCCCGGCAAGCGGCCTGCCACCAGTCTTGCGGTCTCTGCTCGGCCCATAACGGCTGGTGCATGAGGATGTCCTCGTGGGCCGCCGTGACACCTCCGGCAACGGCCCCGTCCGCGCGCACGAGCAGCGCCCGCGACCCTCCCGTGCCAATGTCGATTCCCAGCCAGTACTTCATCGGTCTGCCTCGTCCTCCCGGCCCCCGCCTGCCGGCGCTGCCCGGCCTGCCGCGAGTTCTTCGATTGCTTGCCGCAGGCGCTCTGTCAGATCTTGCGCGCCGCCCGCTTGGATGCCCCTCGCGCGCAAGGGAGCGCCGAAGCGCAGCTCCACTGTTCCGGGCCGCAAGTGCAGCGAGCCCGGCGGCAGCACGCGAGACGTTCCGGCGATCGCTACCGGTACCAGCGGCGCTCCCGATCGCATGGCGATGCGGGCCGCGCCGGCCTTGAGCTTGCGCATTTGCACGCCCCGGCGGCGGCCTCCCTCGGGAAAGACCAGGATCGAGCGTCCGCCCTTCACCCTCTCCGCCGCGGACGCGATGTTGCGCACGGCCAGGCGCGGGTTCTCGCGATGGACGGGAAGATGCCCGGCGCGGTCCAGATGCCAGCCGATGAACGGGATCTTCCACAGGCCCGACCTGGCCAGGATCCGGAACGGCCGCGGCATGAATCCGAACATCAAGGGGGTGTCAATCAGGCTGAAGTGGTTCGAGGCAAACACATAGGCGCGCCCGGGGGCGAGGTTCTCGACTCCCCGCAGGCGGACCTTGACCATGAAGGTGGCCATCAGCATGCGCCCCCACAGGCCGGCGATTCCGTGCTGCAGCCGGCCTGTGCTGTCGAACAAGGATGACAGCAGCGAAAGCAGTCCCATGACGCTAGTGATCCCCACCAGCATGGGGATCATCCAACACACCGAGCGGACGAGGCTCAGCGCTTCCCTCAGCCGATGCAACCTCCGATTCTATCCGAGCAGCTCGCGGGCCTCTCCGACCAGAAACAGCGAACCCGCCACGACGATCCAGTCATCGCTGCGGGACATGGAGGAAGCCAGCCTGAGTGCCTCGCCGATATGCCCGGCTGTCTTGATGTTCGGGTGGTGATGCCCGGCCGTCCGCAGCAGGGCTTCGGGGCTGGCAGCCCGTTGTACCTTGGAGCGCGTTAGCACGACCTGGTCGACGGCTGGAAACAGCCACGACGCCATCTCGTCAATTGCCTTGTCGCGCGACGATCCATAGATCAGCGTCACCCTTCGCCCGCAGGCCTCGCGCCGCAAGAATGCCGCCAATGCCCGCGCGCCGTCGGGATTGTGGGCCGCGTCCAGCAGCACTCGCGGGTTGCCGCCCGCGAACTCCAGCCGTCCCGGCCATCTCGCCTGGCGCAAGCCGCCTTCAATGGCCGTTCGGGGCATGCCCAATGCATGGAGGGCCGCCACGGCGGCGAGGGCGTTCTCCACTTGGTGCTCTCCGGCGATCGCGAGTTCGACCCGGGCGCACATGCCGCGCCCGGCCGCCTCGAACCGCCAAAGACCGGACTCGCTCGCAGCGCGCCGCGCCTGCCACTGGGATTCCACATCGATCACGTCCGCCGCCGCCCGCTCGAAGCAAGCCAGCAGCGCTTGGCGGGCCTCGGCCTCTTGCCGTCCCATGACGACACGGCCGCCGGGCTTGACGATGGCCCCTTTTTCGGCCGCGATGCGCGCCAGGCCCAGGCCCAGGTACCGCTCGTGGTCCCGGTTCACCCGGGTGATGACGGCTAGCTCGGAGCGCACCACGTTGCTGGCATCAAGCCTTCCGCCGAGTCCGGTCTCGACGATCCCGTGCCGCAGGCCGGCCTGCCGGAACAGGACCAAGGCCACCGCGGTCGCGGACTCGAAAAACGTGGGGTGAGCCGAGCGGCCGTGCCTAGCCACGACCCGCTCGCTGGCCCGGCGCACTGGTTCGATCGCGGCGGCGAGCGCTTCATCGCTGGCCTCATGGCCGTTGACCAAGAAGCGCTCGTTGATCCGCGACAGGTGGGGCGAAGTGTACAAGCCCACGCTGCGCCCGCCCGCCCGCAGGCCGCTCTCGATCATCGCGGCAGTGGATCCCTTGCCGTTCGTGCCGGCGATATGAACGATGCCCGCCGCGCGCTCGGGATGGCCGAGCTCGGCCACCAAGCGGCGCATGCGCTGCAAGCCGAAGCTCTCCTTGCGGATCGAGCCCAGCAGGGAAAGCAGGTAGCGAATGGACGAATCGGGCGCGGCCACCGGGTTACGGCTCGGGCCGCAGCAGGAACTTCAGGGCATTGCCGATGTACGCTTTCAGCTGCGGCCGCGGCACCACCGCGTCCAGCATGCCGTGCTGGAGCAGGAACTCGGAGCGCTGGAAGCCCTTGGGCAGCTTCTGGCGGATCGTCTGCTCGATCACGCGCGGGCCGGCAAAACCGATCAAGGCGCCCGGCTCGGCGATGTTCAAGTCGCCCAGCATGGCGAAGCTCGCCGTCACGCCGCCGGTCGTCGGATCGGTCAGCACGCTGACGTAGGGCACCTTTGCCTGGTCGAGCCTCTTGAGGGCGGCCGAGACCTTGGCCATCTGCACCAAGCTCACCACGCCCTCCATCATGCGCGCCCCGCCCGAGGCGGAGACGAACACCAAGGCGCGGTTCTCGCGCTCGGCCCGCTCGGCAGCTCGCGTGAGCTTTTCGCCGACCACGGCGCCCATGCTGCCGCCGATGAAGCGGTACTCCATCGCGCAGATCACCACTCTGTGCCTCTCCAGCGTTCCCGCGCCGCAGATCACGGCGTCGCTCAGGCCGGTTTGCTCCTTGGCCTTTTGCAGGCGCTCATCGTACGTCTTGCGATCCGTGAACCGCAGCGCGTTTGTCGAGCGCAGGTTGCCGCCGAACGTCTCCCAAGCGCCGTCGTCGAACAGCATCGAGAGGCGCTGTCTGGCCGAAATCTTGAAGTGGAACCCGCACTTGGCGCAGACCATGCCCAGCGCTTCGAGATCTTTCTTCCAGATCGGTTCCGAGCAAGCGTCGCACTTGATCCAGAGGCCCTCCGTGCGGACTCGCTTGTCCCCGCCATCCTTTTTTCGAAATAACGGCATTGGGGAAGGGGCGCTCGGCCCGAAGAGCGCCCGCAACGTTCCGATCATAGCCATTCCAGCCGCGCATGCTCAAATTGGCCGGAGGCTCTCCGCTGCGCGAGTTGCGGCGGTCGTCGCGTAGCGCGACGGGACAGCCGCGCTGGCAGCGGGCCTGCGCTCGGCTGCGAGAGACTGCGCGGACAAGCCGTGCTCTTGCCGCAGACGGCAGGCCTCGGCTCGCTCGTCCGACACCCCCCGGCAGAGCGGTGGAGACTGTCCGCAGCGGCAGCAGGGGCGCGCTGAAGACGACGGCTTCGATTCCTCGCCAGAGCGATTCCTGAAAGTCGGCCAGTGCGCCTCTCCGCCCCGCCGTCACGGAAAGGCCGGCGCTAGCTGCAGGTTTCGCGCAGGATGCCCAGCATCCTGCGCAGAGGTTCGGCCGCGCCCCACAAGAGCTGGTCGCCCACGGTGAAGGCGCCCAGGTATTCCGGACCCATGGCCAGCTGCCGGAGCCGGCCCACGCGAATGTCCAGCTTCCCGCTCACCGCAGCGGGGGTCAGGCCTTGCAGGGTGGGCTCCCTGTCGTTGTCGATCAGCCGGACCCAATCGTTTCCCGAGCGCAGGATGTCCCGCACCTGCGCCAACGGCACGGCGTGCCCGAGCTTGATGCAAAGAGCCTGGCTGTGGCAGCGCAAGGCATCGACACGGGCGCAGGTGCCGTCGATCACAAGGGGCGGGTCGGCACCGAGGATCTTCGAGGCTTCGACACCGGCCTTCCATTCCTCGCGTGTCTGTCCGTTGTCCATGGCGCGGTCGATCCAAGGCAGCACATTGCAGGCCAGAGGCGCTCCGATCTCGGACACCGGAAAGGTCTTGGCTGCCTGCGCATCGCGGAGGGCCCGTTCGATCTCGATGGCGGAACTGCGCTGCGAGGACAAGTCCGTTCCCGCGGTGCCGAGTTCGCGCACTTGGCGCGCGAGCTCGGCCAATTTCCGAGCGCCGGCGCCGGATACCGCCTGATAAGTCATCGTGCTGACCCACTCGACCAGGCCCTCGCGAAAGAGCGCCCCGATCGCCATCAGCAGCAGGCTGACCGTGCAGTTGGCTCCGATGAAATTGCGGCAGCCTTGCGCGAGTTGCTGCCGGATCTGCCGGGCGTTGACGGGGTCGAGCACCAGCGTGGCATCCTCCCGCAGCCTAAGCGCGGAAGACGAATCGATCCAGTAGCCGTCCCAGCCCGATGCCCGCAGCGCAGGGAAGATTTCCGAGGTATAGCTGGCGCCTTGGCAAGACACCACCGCCTGGCAGCTTGCGAGCGCATCAATGTCGCGCGCGTCCTGCAGGACCGCGCTGGCACCGCCGCGGGGCGCGCTGCCGCCCGGATTGGACGTGGAGAAGAAGTGGACAGCCAGCCAGCCTAGGTCCTTCTCCGCCCGCATCCTGTCGAGCAGGACGCCGCCGACCATGCCGCGCCAGCCGATGAATCCCACTTTCAGCACGACAGATCTCTCGCGTTAGCCGCGCGTGGAGCGGCGCGGAGGCAGATCACGGCTGCAATCCGCCTAGTCAGCGGCCGATCCTTGCGCGTCAGAATCCCGCCAAGCGCTGATCTTCAGGTGCTGGCAGATCCAGCACAGGCCGTCGGCCCGCCCCGTTGCGGGTTCGCTGCAAATCCGGCAAGTTACGCGCTTGGCCGGCTTCGGGCGGAAGACGTAATCTTTGGCCGCGTCCATCAGTTGGGGGCTCACCACGTCGATCTCGTCTCTGCCAGTTTTGCTCGTCTTGGACATTGCTCTGCCCGGCTCGGTCTGCTTAAAGTATATAGTGCCTGCGACAAAACCCCCTAAAATCCGATCTCCGCTAGCAAAACGGGCCGATTGGTGAGCGCAATAAAGGCTTATTGGAGCCGGCTGAACAACTCGCAATGGGTTGCCACCAGGCAAAGATCGCAGCTCATGGGCCAGATCCTGGCCAACGGGCCGCTGCCAGCCTAATCTTGGCCTGCGTCCATTGCACACAACAACTTTGAATACAACGACATAGATGCTTTTGTCGCAGGCACTATATAGCTTCGCTAGCCGCAGGCGGGCGAGGGCGGCTGTCCCGCCGTGCGTCCCGAGGAGCGTTTTCCCGTGCGATGTGTTGTACGCGGATGAAAATGAGCCCTTTTTTGAGGCTTCGACAGATGAAAATGAGCCCTTGAGGGCCGTGCGGGGCAGGGGCGGGATGGAATGGGCAGCGCGGGCCGCCGCGCCAGTCGGCTGCTGACCACACTCGAAGTAAGGAGATGCGGTCATGGGGCGGACAGAGTTAAGTCCAAGAGAAGTCCGGCGCCAGGACGTGCTGGAGCGTGTGGCCCGCAAGGCATGGACGCTGCGGGAAGCAGCCTCGGTACTGGGGGTGAGCTATGCGCAGGCCAAGTGCCTGCGGCAGCGCTACCAGCAAGGAGGAGCGGCGGCCTTGCGCCACGGCAATGCGGGCAAGCGCTCGTCGCGGGCCAAGCCGGAGCAGTTGCGGGAGCGAGTGCTGTCGTTGGTGCGGAGCGAGTATGGCGGCGGGCAGCGAGACGGCTTGGGGCCGCCGCTGGCGGCAGAGCATCTGCAGAGCGACCACGGCCTGGTGGTGGGCGTGAGCACGCTGCGGGCGAGGGGCTCCACCCCGCTCCTCCTGCTCCCCCTACCAGCCTCAGAATGGCTCATTTTCATCCGTCGGAAGAAATGGCTCATTTTTATCTGTTTACGACAGTTTTCCCGTGCGATGCATGCCGTGCAGTCCAATCCTGTTAATCTTTCAAGCGGGCCTCGGCTGAGATCGGGACCGCGGTTTGCTGGCGGCCAACGGTTGCAGCGGCCCGCCAAGGAGTAGCGAAATGAGTGAAGTCGTCCAAGGAGCCAAGTGGCACGAGCAACTGCACTGGCGTATCGCCATCGCGATGGCGCTCGGCGTGATCGCGGGCCTGATCGGGGGCGAGCCGCTGGCCGACGCGGTGGGCTGGCTCGGGACGCTCTTCATCAAGCTCCTCAAGATGATCATCGTTCCCTTGGTGCTGACCTCGATCGTCACGGGCGTTGCATCGGTCGGCGCTGGCGCGGGGCTGGGCCGGCTGTTCGGCAAGACGATGGGCTACTACATGCTCACCAGCGCTTGCGCCTGCATCGTAGGGTTGCTGATGGTGAACTTCATACAGCCCGGCGTCGGCGCCGACTTGGTCGGAGCCGAAACCGAGCAGATGCCGGAACTGACCGTGATCCAGTCCCCCGTGGACCTGATTCTCGACATCGTGCCGGAAAACGTCTTCGCGGCAGCCGCCGAGGCGAAAATGCTGGCGATCATCTTCTTCTCCATCGTTTTGGGCATCACCATTAGCACGTTGCGGGATTCCCACCGTGCCCCGCTGCTGGGCTTTTTCGAGGCGGCCTTCGAGGCGATGATGCGCCTGACCGGCGGAATCATCCGCTTGGTCGCGCCAATCGGCGTGTTCGCCCTGATTGCCAAGCTGATGGGCACGACGGGACTCGCAGCGTTCAAGGCGCTGGGCCTGTATGCCCTGATGCTGGTGTCGGGCCTGACCGTGCATCTGCTGGTGACGTTGCCGCTGATCTTGCGCTTCCTGGGCCGCATCAACCCGATCACGCACTTCCGCAACATGGTGCAGCCCATCGTCATGGCCTTCTCTACGAGTTCGTCCGGCGCGACGCTGCCTGTCACGATCGACGCCGTGGAGAACAAGGTCGGGGCATCCAACCGCGTCACCTCGTTCGTGCTTCCGATGGGGGCGACCGTCAACATGGACGGGACGGCCCTCTATGAGTGTGCGGGAGTCATGTTCATCGCGCAGGTGCTGGGCGCGCAACTGGGCTTGGAGCAGCAGCTCTTGGTCGTGTTCACAGCCCTGCTCGCATCCATCGGCGCTGCGGCCGTTCCGTCGGCAGGGCTGGTCGTGATCTTCATCGTCCTCGAGGCTGTGAACCTGACCGGGCCGCAAGTGGAACTGATCGTCGGGGCAATGCTTGCGGTCGATCGCCCGCTGGACATGTACCGCACGGTGATCAACGTGTTCAGCGACTCCTGCGGAGCGGCGATTATTGCCAAGTCCGAGGGCGAGCAGGGCATTGACGAGGAAGTTCTGGCTGCATAGCCCGCGGGCCGTGGCTGCCTTCCGAGACCGAAGCTCGCACCGTGCCGGCCAGCTGGTGTTCCTGCACTGGGGCCGCACCGCTTGGCGGCCTGTTTAGGGTGCGCCCTGCCGCTGCCGCACGAACTGGCGCCTTTGGCTGGAGAACTGCCGGGGAGGGCTGGCTGCCGTTGCCACGCCCCGACCTCACGGCGAATACGGCAGGCGTCGTACGCCGCCGCTGTGCCAGGTAGCGCTGCCGGGCACCCCTTTTGCCCGGCCATCCGCTTGGCAAAGGGCGCAAAAGCCGAGCAGTGACGCTGCGCAAGAACAAGGAACAGCGCATGGTGCTGTAGCATGGAGGTGCGCTTCAGCAGATCTGTCGCGATTTGCTTCAGCTCGCCAGCCGGCGTCCAGTGAGGTCTGTGCATGGAGAGCGTATTCGTCTATTGGGACAACGCAAATATCTTGGGGATTATATACCAAAGTGCCCAACCCTGAGGTTAGGCGGCTTCGGCATACGATTCTGGAGCTACGCCCGGCCCAGCGGCCCACGTTGACGCTCCGGCGGCTAGCACCCCCGCCGCCAAGATGTTGATCGCGGCGTTCACGTCGCGATCCAGCACCAAGCCGCACGCCGCGCAACGGTAGGTCTCCGAGCGTCCCGGATCGTTCCTAGCGTGGCAACGACTGCAATCTTGCGATGTGAACTTCGGATCGACTTCCACGTACTCACGCCCGGCCCATGCTGCCTTGTACTTGAGTTGGCTTCGTAGGAGCGACCAATTCTGGCTCAGGATTTCACGGTTCAATCCTCTCTTCTGCGGGACATTCTTGCCGGGCGCGTCTAGCGTCCCCTTGGCCGAACGAGTCATATTGCGAATCTTCAGCTTCTCAGCCGCTACCAGGCCGTTGGCCCGGATAATCTCGGTGGTAGCCCGGTGGCAAGCGTTGCGCTCTTGGACGAACTCCCGGCGCTGCAAGCGGCCTAACGCCGCTCCGCGCTTGCGCCGCGTGGCACTCCCCTGCTTGCCGCGCGCGATGGCGCGTTGCAGCTTGCGCCGGCGCTGCCAGTCCCGCCTGGCACGCTGGTAGCGCTTGCCGTCCGAAAGCGTCATGCGCTTCCGCACGCCCAAGTCGATACCCACCGCCTTTACGCTCGCTTCCAGAGCTTCTTTCTCGACCTCGTAAACCAAGCTCGCTTCCCACTTGCGGCCCCGCTTGGTCAAGCGCAGCGACAGCGGCCTGCCAGCCGGCAATCCGCGCGGGCAGTGCAGCTTGATGCGCGGGAAGCCCTTGACCTTGATGCGCCCGCCCTTCAGCGTCCCGCTGCTGATGACAGTCAGGTCGATGGTCACGCAACGGCTCAGCGGGCGGAAGCGCGGGAACCCGGGAGACTGCCCGGCCTTGACGCGGCGGAAGAAGGACTTGAACGACTCGTCCAAGCGCTTGAGCAGACCGCGGCCCGCGCCGGTCGACAACTCGCCCAAGCCGCGCTGGTTCCGCGCCCGCAACTGGGTCAGCCACTTGCATTGATCGTAGAAGCTCAGCGTCTCGCCATGCTCTTCATAAGCTGTCTTGCGCTCTTCCAGCGCTTGATTGTAGAGCCAATTCAAGCGGCAGCGGATATCATCCAGCCGAGCGTAGCCCGCAGGACTAAGCGCGCATCGCGCCAAATATGTCGAATGCGCTTGCACTGATTCCTATTATAATACTCAACTTGGGTACTTTGGTATATAATCCCCAATATCTTCCACGAGGCGCAACGCCTCGCGACGGAGCGCAACGAGGGCCCCAATGCACGCTATCGGGTGCGCATTGACTTTGAAAAAATGCTGCGTCTCGCGCATGCTGACCGGCCGCTTGAGAGAGCGTTAGCAGCGGGCTCGGTCCCGCCCGAACTCCGGTATCTGTGGAACAGGCTCGAGTCGTTGGGCGTGAACGTGAAGTTGTTCGATCGGGGGGGCCCGGGCCGCGGCGAACAGAACATGCCAGACCAAGTCCTTCAGTTGCGCATGCTCGAGGATGCCCTCGACTATAACGGCGATCCCGGCATCGTGGCTTTCCTTACGGGTGATGGCGCAGGATATACGGAGGGTGCTGGTGTGAAACACCCTAGCCCGCCCCTGCCCCCACAGCGTCCCGGGAAGCAGTTTGTGCAGTGTCGGGAAGCAGCTGGTAGCCGAGATCCTTAGCTGTCGTTTTGAGGTAGGCCAAGGTCCGTTGGCGATGGCGCTGCTCGTAGGCCGCCTCGCCCTCGTCAACGTAGTCCTGGCCGAAGCGCAGCATGCGGTATACCAACACCGCCAGCTTGCGGGCGGTGGCGAACACCGCCGTCTTCATCCCCTTGTGCCGCGCCTTGCGGCGCAGCGCCGCCCCCAGCGCCGACTTGGACCGGATCAGCGCCGTCGCCGCCATGCGCAGCGCGTTCGACGTGCGCGTCGCTCCCAGCCCGCGCTGCCGCTTGCCCGCCAACTGCTGCCCGCCCGATACCGCGTGCCGCGGCGCCAGGCCCAGCCAGCTCGTGAAATGCCGCTCGCTCGGAAACGACCCCAGATCCGTCCCCACCTCGGTCAGGATCGTGCGCGCCGCCCCCGCGCTAATCCCGTCGATGCGCGTCAGATCCACGCTCGCGTAGCGGTACAGCGCCGTCCGCAGCGGCTGCTCACCCCGCCTTCGGATGGCTTTCTCCTTGGCCGCGTTCGGGTGCCGCGGACACTCCTCCGCGCTGCATTCCTCGCCCGCCTGCTGCTGCAGATCCTCTTGCAGCTTCTGCTCGTAACCGTCCATCTCGGCCTGCACCGCGTCGTACAGCCGCAGCGCACTGCGCAGGTTGAACAGGTGCTCCTCCCGCCAGTTGCCGCTCAGGTACTCCACGAACTGCTCCTCCGTGTGCTTGCAGCGCCCCGAGCGCAACTGCGCCAACTGCTCCGCATCGCGCTGCCCCGCCACGATCGCACGCACGATCGCCATGCCTGTCTGCCCCGTCAGATCCGTCACCGCCCGATGCACCTGCACGTTCATCTGATCCAGCGCCCGCTGCATCCATTGCACGCAGCGCGTGCGCTCCGCCACCAAGCTCTGCCACTGCCGGTGCAGCGCCCGCAGCTGCGTCACCGTCTCGGGCGGCCGGAACGAGCCCCGCAGCAGGCCGCAACTGTGCAGCCGCTGTAGCCACTGGCAGTCCAGCATGTCGGTCTTGCGCCCCGGCACGTTCTTCAACTGCCGCGCATTGACCAGCAACACCTCGAAACCGCGCTCCTCCAGCAACTCGTGCAATGGGATCCAGTACACATACGTGCTCTCCAGCGCCACCGATTCCACGCCTTCGGCCGCCAGCCAGTCCGCCAACGCGTCCAACTGCGCGGTGGTCGTGCCGAACGTGCGCACGTTGGGCCTGCCGTCCGCACGTGGCGGCCCGCAGGCCCAGTGCTCGCGGCTGCCGAGGTCCACCCCCGCCACCTGCGGGCGCTGCACCGGCAGGTCCCGCTCCGGCTGCTCTCTTGCCATATCTCCCTCCTGCTGCTCCTGTCTCACACACGGAAGGCCCCGGCCCGGGTTGGCAATTGCTCTGCAATGCTGGTGTTGAGGAGTGCTTCCGAAGAAACCTCGCTAGTGAATGATCGCTCGCCCGGACCCAGACTGGCTTTGGGGCAAATACTGCACCAATGAAATTACGGGGCTTGACTGCCGGAACCCTCCGCTCTGATTCTACGCCAAGCCACGTGTTTCCAACCGAATGATCCGGGCCCCGCCCGGGGGCGCGACTGGCTTGAAACACAATCAGGCGGTTTTTGAGACTCGGAACACAACTTCCCCCTCCCCGCCGCCCGGGCCGGGCCGCGGCGCTCCCTCCACGCTCCCCCGAGCACTGCTCGGAGGCAGCGATCCCGGCCCGGGGTGGCATTGCTGAAATGCTGGCTTAGAGGAGTGCTTCCGAAGAAACCTCGCTAGGGAATGATCGCTCGCCCGGACCCAGACTGGTGTTGGGGCAAGTACTGCACCAATGACGTGACGGGGCCTGACTGCCGGAATCGTGCCTGCGCACGAGTCTAGCAGACCCTACCGGCACTGTTTCCAATCGAATGATCCGGGCACCGCCCGGGGGCGGGACTGGCTTGAAACACAATCAGGCGGTTTTTGAGACTCGGAACACAACTTCCCCCTCCCCGCCGCCCGGGCCGGGCCGCGGCGCTCCCTCCACGCTCCCCCGAGCACTGCTCGGAGGCAGCGATCCCGGCCCGGGGTGGCATTGCTGAAATGCTGGCTTAGAGGAGTGCTTCCGAAGAAACCTCGCTAGGGAATGATCGCTCGCCCGGACCCAGACTGGTGTTGGGGCAAGTACTGCACCAATGACGTGACGGGGCCTGACTGCCGGAATCGTGCCTGCGCACGAGTCTAGCAGACCCTACCGGCACTGTTTCCAATCGAATGATCCGGGCACCGCCCGGGGGCGGGACTAGTGTGAAACACCTAGCCCGCCCCCGCCCCAACGGTCTCCCTGGAAGCGGGCTGTGCCGCAGCGGCAACCAACTGGTAGCCGAGCTCCTTAGCGGTCGTTTTGAGGTAGCTCAAGGTGCGCCGACGATGGCGCTCCTCGTAGGCCGCCTCGCCCTCGTCAACGTAGTCCTGGCCGAAGCGCAGCATGCGGTACACCAACACCGCCAGCTTGCGGGCCGTGGCGAATACCGCCGTCTTCATCCCCTTGTGCCGCGCCTTGCGGCGCAGCGCCGCCCCCAGCGCCGACTTGGACCGGATCAGCGCCGTCGCCGCCATGCGCAGCGCGTTCGACGTGCGCGTCGCTCCCAGCCCGCGCTGCCGCTTGCGCGCCAACTGCTGCCCGCCCGATACCGCGTGCCGCGGCGCCAGGCCCAGCCAGCTCGTGCAATGCCGCTCGCTCGGAAACGACCCCAGATCCGTCCCCACCTCGGTCAGGATCGTGCGCGCCGCCCCCGCGCTGATGCCGTCGATGCGCGTCAGATCCACGCTCGCGTAGCGCTACAGCACCGTCCGCATTTGCTGCTCGCCCCTCCCCCGGATGGCTTTCTCCTTGGCCGCGTGCGGGTGCCGCGGACACTCCTCCGCCCTTAATTCCTCGGCCGCCTGCTGCTGCAGATCCTCTTGCAGCTTCTGCTCGTAACCCTCCATCTCGGCCTGCACCGCGTCGTACAGCCGCAGCGCACTGCGCAGGTTGAACAGGTGCTCCTCCCGCCAGTTGCCGCTCAGGTACTCCACGAACTGCTCCTCCGTGTGCTTGCAGCGCCCCGAGCGCAACTGCGCCAACTGCTCCGCAGCGCGCTGCCCGGCCACGATCGCGCGCACGATCGCCATGCCTGTCTGCCCCGTCAGATCCGTCACCGCCCGCTGCACCTGCACGTTCATCTGATCCAACGCCCGCTGCATCCATTGCACGCAGCGCGTGCGCTCCGCCACCAAGCTTTGCCACTGCCGGTGCAGCGCCCGCAGCTGCGTCACCGTCTCGGGCGGCCGGAACGAGCCCCGCAGCAGGCCGCAACTGTGCAGCCGCTGCAGCCACTGGCAGTCCAGCATGTCGGTCTTGCGTCCCGGCACGTTCTTCAACTGCCGCGCATTGACCAGCACTACCTCGAAACCGCGCTCTTCCAGCAACTCGTGCAATGGAATCCAGTACACATACGTGCTCTCCAGCGCCACCGATTCCACGCCTTCCGCCGCCAGCCAGTCCGCCAACGCGTCCAACTGCACGGTGGTCGTGCCGAACGTGCGCACGTTGGGCCTGCCGTCCGCATGCGGCGGCCCGCAGGCCCAGTGCTCGCGGCTGCCGAGGTCCACCCCCGCCACCTGCGGGCGCTGCACCGGCAGATCCCGCTCCGGCTGCTCTCTCGCCATATCTCCCTCCTGCTGCTCCTGTCTCACACACGGAAGGCCCCGGCCCGGGTTGGCAATTGCTCTGGAATGCTAGTGTAGAGGAGTGCTTCCGAAGAAACCTCGCTAAGGAATGATCGCGCGCCCGGACCCAGACTAACCTTGGGGCAAATACTGCACCAATGAAATTACGGGGCTTGACTGCCGGAACCCTCCGCTCCGATTCTACGCCAAGCCCGTGTTTCAGCCTGAATGATCCGGGCACCGCCCGGGGGCGCGACTAATCTCTTGACCTGAATGCAAACAATTGGGATTGCTCGGCCTTCGGTCCACATTGTCGATCACGGCATCGAACACGAATGCCCCCAGAGCGTCATGTATCGTTTCGCTGCGGACACTGCTACCCTTGTGCCAGGCAACGAAACGCTTCGGGATGTATATCGAACCGAACGACACACTGGAGCTAGCCACGATTCGGCGTCTGATGCGTTCATCCTGACCAACATCCGCGAGCCTTAGCGGCAAATCTACCAAAGCTGGGCCCGGAACTGGAAGTTGGAGACGAAGTGCTATGCAAGCAGCGACGACCTCCATTGCCAATCCAACAACGCCCTTCTCGCAACCTTCTGAAATCTTGCAGAACAGTTCTATGGGCTGCGTATCTTTTCCGTTACAAGACACGATCAGTGGCTTCGTGCGGCCAGCAGCCGCCTCGCGGATGACCTGTGTCGCCGTCAGCCGGGCCAGTACACCCGACCGCCCTCAAGAACCAAGTCCCTCAATCTAGATCGGGGCGAACTGTGTGTTCTCATGACCTAGACCGCATCATCGTTCGCACCGCGCCTTCAACGCTAACCTTCCTTCATCGAACCTCTCACTCAGTGGCGGAGAGGGAGGGATTCGAACCCTCGTTAGAGTTGCCCCTAAACACGCTTTCCAAGCGTGCGCCTTAAGCCGCTCGGCCACCTCTCCGCAGCCAAGGCCGGGCAAGCTCTCTTGCCCGCTCACTCATTGTAGCCGCCCAGCCGGGCCGGCTCCGGGGCAGCGCCCTGCGTCAGGACTCGCTATGGGTCGGCGAACATGCCTCGCTGCACCGCGAGTATATCCGATTCAGCGCATTGAGCGGCATACGCCTCGAATGCGCGGCGCACCAAGATGCGCGCGTCGGGCCCGTACGGGCGCAAGGTCTCGTCGACCCAAGCGCTGAGGTCGGCGGCGGGCGCGGAGTTCGCTGCCACACTCTCGGCGCGCCTCCGGAACTCGGGCAGGAACCGATTGCAGAAGTCCACCTTCCACTGCAGCGGCACCAAGTCCGAGATCGCAAACGCATAGTCGGGCAAGGACACGCCGATCAGCGCGAGCATCTGGGCAAGGAAGCTGTTTGAAAACTCCTCGACCTCCCAGTCCACTGCTTGGCGGTGCTCGTTGAACTCTGCCAGCGAGGCGTCCGGCCCCAGAGGGGCGGCCGCCAGCTCGAGATAGAGCTTGTTCTTGGGCTCGGTGCCGGACGGGCGGATCGTTGCCTTGATGCCGCCCTCCACGGTGTAGCTGATCAGGTTGCGCGAACTGCGGTCGGTCTGCGACAGAAACGGGCCGTGCTTGCTTTCGTTCCAATAGTCGTTGATGCTCAGGACCCGCCGACCGCCGACCGCCTTGGGCGGATTGTCGCGCAGGATTTGCTGGATCCTGCGGATATTGGCCGATCCGCTGGCCCCCTGCATCACGGTGGACCGCACGATGTTGGCGTGATAGCCGAACCTCTTGTAGGTGTCGACTAGGTAATCGTACGCCGTCTCCCCCCGCTCCGCTAATTCCGACGTCAGCTCGGCCAGAACGACCGCCGCGCCGGCGGCGTCCTTGTCGCGGACTTCCGGCGTGAGCATGAACCCATGGCTTTCTTCGGCTGCGAACACGAAGTCAGCCAGGGATCCAGTGACGTCACGGTACCGGCCGGTACGCTCCAGCGATCCCAACACTGCTGCGACGTATTTGAACCCCACCAGCAGGTCCCCGACCACAACACCGTTGCGCGCTTCGACGAGCCGCCGGATCAAGTCGGTGGTTACCTCGGTCTTGACGGCTAGTGGACATGCGGGCAGGCGCCCCGCGGCCGCGAGCGAGTCCAGCCTGTAGCGGGCAAGAATCGCTGCGAACTCATTGCCGGTGAGAAAGGCGTAGCTATCCCCGTCGCGGGTCGCTCCGCCCAAGCGGTCCGCGTCGGGATCGGTCGCCAAGAGCAAGTCGCCGCCCACTTTGCCGGCCAGCTCGATGCCCATCTGCAAGGATTCCGGCACTTCCGGGTTCGGGCTGCGGAAAGTGACGTGCTTGAAATCGCTGCGGATCTCGCACTGTTGGTCAACGTAGAAGAGCTGGCGGCCCTTGGCGTAGCCCATTGCTTCCAAGCAGCGCCCGACTGTATCGACGCCGGTGCCGTGCAGGCTGGTGAAGACAAGCTTTCCAGCGCCCCCGGGCCCTCGCAAGCGCAGCCCGAGGTTCATGTCAATGAACGACTGCCTCGCTTCCGGAGGGATTTCGCGCATCAGGCCCGAGTCTCGTGTCGCGGATTCTTCTGGAATGCCGATCTCCTTGACGCGCCCGACGATGGCAGCCAGTTGCTCGTCGTCCGGCGGTATCTCCTGGCCGCCCTCGGCGTTGTAGAACTTGCTGCCGTTGTCATCGGGATGGTTGTGCGACGCACTGACATTAATGCCGCCATGGGCGCCCAGCCGGCGGATCAGGAAGGACAGCTCTGGCGTGGAAATATAGCCGTCGTGGCTGGAGGGCAGGGCATGGACCTCCACCCCGGCCGCGGCGTACACCGCGGCGGCGATGCGCGCGAAATCGCGGGAGCTCAGCCCCAGCAGCGAGCTCTCCAAGTCGCTGGGGTAGGTCCCGCGCAAGTCATGGAAGGCCCGCACGTCGTTCGCGATGACGACCTTCAGCCTCTCCGCATTGCCGAAGCGCTGGCGGAGATACTCGGCATGCCCCTGCACGGAGGAGGCGATCGTGTAGGGGTTGATGCGGTTCGGGCCGATTCCGACGGGCCCGCGGCGCCCTCCCGTGCCGAAGGGGATCACCTGATAGAAGCTGTCGAGCAGTAGGTCGAACTTCTCCGCTTCGACCATCCAGCGCAGAATAGCGCTGTAGTCGCTGCGCGGCACCAGTCCGGCGAGCTTGTCGGTGCCGAGCCAGTCCTCGAAGTTTGCCAGAGCGGCGCACTTGACCTCGTCGGGCAGGTCGATCATCTCGACGCCCCGCCTCGCACGGGCGAGGAGATTGCCATGGCGTGCGTTCATGTTGGACTCAAGTGGCGGCTGGCTGGCTCGAGATCTTCGGGGCGTCCGACGTCGCGCCAAAAGCCCGGCACCTCGAGGAAGCGCACTGCCTTGCCTGCTCTCACGGCCTCGGAAATCGCATCCGTGAGGTCATACTCCCCTCGCGGCGAAACGTCCAACCCGGCCAACAGACTGAATATGCTGTCGCGAAACAGGTAGACCCCGGCGCACAAGAAGTTGGTGGTCGACGTGCCCTTCGGGGGCTTCTCCACGATCCTCACGACACGATCTGCCTCTACGTACACTGCCCCGCCCCGGTAGGGATCGTCGACATGGATCAGAGCCAGGGCCATGTCGCTGCCGGCCCCGCGCTCGATCAGGCCTCTGTAGACCTGCGCATCGACGATGATGTCCCCGAACGTCAGCAGGAACTTGCCGCGGCCGACGAAGTTCTTGGCGAGCAGAGCCGCGCTGCCAGTGCCGTTCGGCTCGCGCTGCACGACATAGCTGAGCTGGATGCCAGCAGGCGGGTTATCCGCGAAGTACTCGCGGATGATCTCGCCCTTGTAGCCGATCACGATACAGGCTTCGTCTACCCCGGCAGCCGCGAAACGGTCAAGCTGATGGGCCAGCATGGGCCGTCCCGCCAGCGGCAGCATCGGCTTGGGGCAGTCGTCCGTCAGGGCCTTCATGCGCGTGCCCCTGCCCGCTGCAAGCACTACCGCCTTCATCGATCTTTCCGCGACTGGGGGCCGGCTCTCAGGCGCGCCCGGATTCCCTCAGCGTAACGAATGGCGGCGATCCGACCATCGGCCTTCAATGCGAGCCTTGGTACAAGTTCCGGCCGGCCACCAGAGCCTGCATCTTGCGATCGGCGACACTGCGGGAGAGCATCCAGAACCCGCAATCCGGGTTGACGAAATGGATGCGTTCCTCGCCTAGCCCGGATATCTCACCACGGGGAGTAGACATGAGGCATGATTTCGTGATAAGCTGTTTTGTTTCCAAGCAATTACAAGCTTGTCGAAAGCACACCTCATGTCCACACAGTGTACCACGATCGAACTTCCCAAGCACGCCCGCCGCCAGGTCAGCGCCTGCTTCGACGGCGGGCGCCTGTCGAACGATGGCGGAGCCCTGCTGCTGGCAGCCGCCGACCGTGCCTTGCGGCTGACCGCCCGCTTGGCAGGCTGCTTTCAGGATTACCGCCAGCGGGGCCGTTGCGAACACTCGGTGCAGGCGCTCAGCGCCCAGCGCCTGTTCGGCCTGGCCCTGGGCTACGAGGATCTCAACGATCACGACACGCTGCGCGACGACAGCCTGCTGGCGCTGGCGGTGGGCTGTGCCGACGTGACCGGCCAGAGTCGCGTGCGCCAGCGCGACAAGGGGCATCCGCTGGCCGGTTCGAGCACGCTCAACCGCTTCGAGCTGGGCCGGCCGGAGCAGGCGGCCAAGGATCGCTACAAGCGCATCGTGGGCGATGCGCAGCAGTTGGATCGGCTGCTGGTGCAGCTCTTCATCGAGATGCAGGCGGCGGAGCCGGAGGAACTGGTGCTGGACATCGATGCCAGCGACGATCCGCTGCACGGCGAGCAGGAAGGGCGCTACTTCCACGGCTATTACGACTGCTATTGCTACCTGCCGCTGTATGTGACCTGCGGGCGGCACGTGCTGAGCGGGCAGTTGCGCACGGCGGATGTGGATCCGGCAGTGGGGGCGCTAGAAGACGTGCAGCGCATCGTGGCCCAACTGCGCGAGCGCTGGCCGCAGGTGCGGCTGCTGGTGCGGGGCGACGCGGGCTTCTGCCGCGAGGCCTTGATGGCGTGGTGCGAAGAGCAGGCGGGCGTGGACTACGTGTTCGGGCTGGCGCAGAACGCACGCCTGCAGCGGGCCGTGCGGCAGCAGCGCGAGCGGGCGCGGCGGCGGGGGCTGGTGAGCGGGCAGAGCGCGCGCTGCTACCGCGAGTTCAGCTACCGCACGCGGCGCAGTTGGAGTCGCACGCGGCGCGTGGTAGGCAAGGCGGAATGGCTGCCGGGGCCGGGCCGCAACAGCAACCTGCGTTTCGTGGTAACGAGCTTGAGTCGGCAGCGCTGGGGCACGCGCGAGTTGTACGAGCAGTTGTACTGTGCGCGCGGGGACATGGAGAACCGCAGCAAGGAGCAACAGTTGGACTTGTTCGCCGACCGCACCTCGGCGAGTGCGCTGCGGGCGAACCAGTTGCGCTTGCACTGGGCCTTGTTCACGGCAGCGCTGCTGGAACAGATCCGCAGCGTAGCGCTGGCCGGCACGGAACTGGCGCAGGCGCAGTTCGGCACGCTGCGGGTGCTGTTGTTCAAGGTCGCGGCCAGCGTGCGGGTGAGCGTGCGCCGCATCCGGGTGTCGCTGTCGTCGTTATTCCCCCGCCAGGAACTGTTCGCACACTGCCTGGCCCGCCTGCGGGCGAGCTAGCGCGCTGCAGACAGGCGGGACGCTGCGGGGCCAGGGCGGCTCCAGGGGCAGGTGTGCGTACAGCGTGCCGCTAGGCCGCCCGCCAGGCGGCCAGCGGCTGAGGATCCCGTGTGCGCAGGCGCTGCGCCGGTGGTCAACGGCGCTATGTGACCAGGGTACAACAAGCGCACTATCCAATGTTTCTATTGTGGGGCGCTCTGACCATGATTCTCGGCTGCGAGCAAAGTTGGTGAGATATCCGGGCTAGGATTTTTGCGGCCTGCTCGATGCGCGATGCGATCAGATCCGGGGTCTCGACCTCGTTGTCCTTGATGTCGATGACGCTGAGACCCAAGCCGCAGGGCGCGTTGAGATCCTTGAGGACACCGAGCTCTGCGTACCCTCTCCGGGCGAATTCCAGCAGCAAGAAGTCGCAGCGCAGCGCGTTGAGGTAGGGCAGCAGGTCATCCCAAATGCCGGTCTGGATCTGCTGCCCGCCATAGTTGCCGAAGCACAGATGCACTCCCTTGCGTCCCCGCACCCCGTCAAGCACGTGATTGAGCGCGGCCGCAGCCCACTCGGACTCTTCCGGGTGCCCGGTGATGTTGGCCTCGTCGATCTGGATGACGTCGGCTGGGATTCGTTCGAGCTGCGAGCGCAGGACACCGGCGACCGCCATGCAAAGCTGCTCCGTGCTTCCGTAGTGCCGATCCGTAAGCGTCTTGGTGAGCATGTGCGGCCCGGTGCAGGTGAACTTCAGCGGCTTCGACGCGAGATCCCGCACGAATTCATAGTCGGCCGGCAGATTGAGCGTGCCCTCGCCGACCTGCTCGGTGACTACGCCTGCAGGGGCTGCTCGGAAGGCCATGCCGGCATCCGCTTGGAACAAGTCCAGATCGCTGACGGAGTACTTTGTGCGAACCCCGGAGAACTGGCTCACGAAATAGTCGATCATGCCATTCGTTTCGGGATGCGAGGGGTCGAAACGGTTCAACTCTCCATCGGCCACCACGTCAATCCCGATGCGTTCCTGCGCGTGCAGTACCACCGCCACCGCGTCGCGCAGCGTGCCCTTCGAGCTGTCGCCGTAAAGCCAGCGGGGAATCGGGTAACTGCCCACTACCGTAGTCTGAATCGGCATATCTCGCTTAGATTATACGCAGGCGCCACGTGCGCGGATGGGTCATCGGCCCGCTGGCGCGCAGGCGACCCCGCGCGGCGGCAGCGCCTGCCCCTACCCGCCCGGAGCTTGGCCCGGGCCCGCCTCTGCGTTCCGCCGCAGCTGCCCGCAAGCGGCGAAAATATCGCGTCCGCGCGGACGGCGCACGAAACAGGGGACCCGCGGGTGCAAGATAGCGCGGAAAGCTTGGACACGGCTGTCCTCGGGAGTCTCGTAGGAGATGCCCTCGCCCGGGTTGAGCGCGATCAGGTTGACCGAGCACTTCAGCCTGGCAACCAATCCCAGCAGGCGTCGCGCATCGCTGTCGGAATCGTTGACGCCGCGCAGCAGCACGTACTCGAACGTGAGCTTCTCCCACGGCCTCAGCGGGTATTCGCGGCACGCTTGCAGGAGCTCTGCCAGGCTGTACTTGGCGGTCACCGGCATGATTTCCGAGCGTTGCTCTTGGCTGGAGGCGTTCAGCGAGATCGCGAGCTTGGCCCGCACCGGGTGGCTTCCGAACTCGGCGATCTTGGGCGCGATGCCCGCGGTCGAGACGGTGATCCTGCGCTGCGGAATGCCAATTCCGCCGGGATCCGCCAGCAGGCGCGTGGCCTTCATCACCGAGCCCAGGTTGAGCAGCGGCTCGCCCATGCCCATCATCACGACGTTGAGCGGCCGCCGCCGGGCGTCGAGGCCATGCTCTCGGGACAGGGCCAGCACCTGCCCGACGATTTCCCCCGCGGTCAGGTTGCGTTCCAGTCCCAGCAGCGCGGTGAGGCAGAACTTGCAGTCGACTGCGCAGCCGACCTGGCTGGAAATGCAGAGCGTGTCGCGGTCCGGTTCAGGAATGAAGACGGCTTCGACAGTGCGCTCGTCCGCCAGGCGCAGCAGGTAGCGCACCGTGCCGTCGGCCGAGATGAAGCGGGAATGGAACTCAGGCAGTCCGCTGCCGTGGTCCCGCTCCAGGGCTTCTCTCAAGGGCAAGGGCAGCGTCGAAATCGCAGAAGCGGTCCCGGCCCGGTCGCGGTACAAGCCTTGGTAGATCTGGCGCGCCCGGTACGGGGCCGCGCCCAGCGATCGCGCCAGCTCGGCCAGTTCGTCAAGGTCCTGGCCAACCAGCGGCGTGTGCGGTCGTGCTCCCACGGTTCGTCGAGACTGCCTCGATTCGTGCCCGCATTCACAGCGGCAGCATTTCCAGCCGGATCCGCTCGCCGTCGATGTGGAAGGCTTCGGCGATTGCCTCCGTCGCGCCGGCCGGCGTTGCGGCAAGCTCCGCGCAGAGCGTTTCCGCCATCAGGTGCTCCCTGTTTCGGCCCACGATCCGGGCCGTCCGCTCCGCTCCCTCCACGAACAGCCGGATCCGCCGCGTGTACTCGATGTCCGCGGCCTTGCGCAGATTCTGCACGCGATGCAGCAGCTCGCGGTAGAAGCCTTCGTCGAGCAGCTCTTCGTCCAGCTCGGTGCTCAGAACCGCGACCATTGCCGAATCGCCGGCAGCGGCGAAGCTCTCCTCGGCCTCGACGCTCACTTGGACATCGTCGCCGTCCAGGACCAAATCCTCGCCGTCAAAGTCGATGCTAGCCGTTCCCTTGGCCAGCAGCGCCGCCCGGAGCGCGGCCGCGTCCAGTTCCTCGAAGATGCGCTTGGCCTGCTTCATCCTCGGCCCCAGCCTCGGGCCGAGCCGCCGGAAGTTCGGCTTGGCCACGTAGTTGACGTGGGCTTGGCTGCCATCCACGAAGGCTGCCTCGTGGACGTTCAGCTCGTCCTCTACCAAGTCCGCATACGGCCTGACACGCTCGCGCAGGTCAGGATCGGCGATCACGATCTCCGCCTTGCGCAGGGGCTGGCGCACCTTGAGCTGGTAGTCGGTCCGCACCCGCAGGCCGAGCGAGACGATCCCCCGCACGGCGGCCATCTCTTCGGAAAGGCCCCGGTCGACGCGACCCGCGCTGGCGGGCAGGTCGCACAGGTGAACGCTCTCCGCTCCCGGGACTCCTGCTCCGCGCACGAGGTTTTGGTAGATCTCTTCCGCCATGAATGGGGTGAAGGCCGCGCTGAGCTTGGCGACCGTCACCAAGCACTCGTAGAGCGTCGCGTACGCATCGGACTTGTCGCTGTCGAAACCGCTCTTCCAGAAGCGCTGGCGGCTGCGGCGCACGTACCAGTTCGAAAGTGCGTCGACGAACTTGCTGAGATCCGCCGCGGCCTCGTACGCGAGAAAGGCGTCCATGTTCTGCCGCACACGGCCTGCCAAGATATCGAGCTCGGACAGGATCCAACGGTCCAGCAGGGCGCGCTCGGCTGTCGGGCGGCCCGGCATCGCGCCGGGATCGAAGCTGTCGATCCCGGCGTAGATGGTGAAGAAGGAATAAACGTTCCTGAGCTTGAGCGGGAACTCCTTTTGCATCATGCGAACGTTTGCCAGCGAGTGGCGCGTCGGCGACCAAGGCGGATTGCCGGCCAAGAAGAACCAGCGGAATGCGTCCGCGCCGGGCGCGGGAGTGGGCGCCACCAGCGTCACGCGCTCGCTCGCCGGCAAGCGGGGAACGTCATTCGGCGCGACCTTGCCTGCCCGGGCGGCCCGCGCGCCAATGGATTCCAAGTCGCGGGCGGTCGCCAGCAGGGACCGGCGCGGCACGAACTTCGCAGGCCGTGCCGCCACGCGCGTCCGCCTTGCGGCGGAATCGCAGGCCGCCAGTGTGACCTTGTCTCCCGCCTTGAGGTCGAGTGCGTCGAGATCCTGCCTCGAGATCAGGACTTCGCCCTCGGCCGGCAGCTCGGGAGCGTCCGCCGCAGGCATTACCGCGAAGTCTTGGGCCACGGTGTCGAAGATCACCTCAGGAGGCGTGTAATTGCCCAACGATTTGGATTCCTTCTTGCCCGTGGCGTCCGCCACGTGACCGAGCACGATGCAGTTGCGGAACGGATGCGGGCAGTCCGGGGGATCGATCCCCAGTTCCCTGCT
The DNA here is from genome assembly GCA_965219605.1 of Bryobacterales bacterium. GTDB lineage: Bacteria > Acidobacteriota > Terriglobia > Bryobacterales > UBA6623 > VXMF01. The sequence goes on from CBDCOC010000002.1 coordinate 589,704, forward strand.
GCACTCTTCGTCGAACACCAGCGTCGATACCATCAGCTGCGAGTAGAACCAGCCCCGCGTCTGGTCGATCGCTTCGGTGATGTAGTCTGCCGGGAAGCGCGCCTCGAACTCCTGCCGTCCCTCGTGCGGATAGCCGAACTGGGCGAACGGCATGCAGCCGGAGTCGAACCAGCAATCGATAACCTCGGGCACGCGCCGGTAGACGCCCTCCTCTCCCGGCTCGCTCCAAGTGACTTGGTCGATCCATGGCTTGTGGACCATCAGATGGTCGGAGAGCGACGGATCCTCGGCCTTGGCGCGCTGGAAGTGCTGGAAGGCCGCCGGGTTCTTGGCAAGGATCTCGGCGCAGGACCCCGGCACCGCCATCCTCCCGGTGGCATCGTTGATCCACACATTGAGCGGGGTTCCCCAATAGCGCTCGCGCGACAAGGCCCAGTCGATGTTGTTGCGCAGGAAGTCGCCGAAGCGCCCGGTCCCGATGTGCTCCGGAAGCCAGTGGATCCGGTCGTTGTTGGCCAAGACCTGCCTGTTGCGGGCAGTGGTCTTGACGAACCATGCCGGGCGCGCGTACTGAATCAGCGGATCGCTGTCCGCGCGCCAGCAGAACGGGTACTCGTGGCGGTAGTTCTCGCGATGGATCAGGCGCCCGCTGTCCTTCAGCAGGCGGATCAGCAACCGGTCTGCATCCTTGACCCACTGCCCGGCAACTTCCGGGATGCTGCTGTCGAAGGTGCCGTCGGTCTGAACGGGGCACAGCAAGGGAACCTCGGCCGGGTTCTCGTAGCGGCTGGCGGCCTCCTTGTGGGCCTCGTAGTCCACCTCGCCGAACGCGGGCGCTTGGTGCACCAGGCCGGTGCCGCTGTCCAGCGTAACGAAGCCGCCGGGGATCACCTTCCACAGGCAGGCTTCCCGGCCGCCGCCGCGCAGTGCGCCGTCCTGATGCCAGTAGGCGTCCTTGAAATGGTCGAAAGGCGGGTGGTAGCGGAGGCCCAGCAGCGCCTCGCCGCCCATGCTCTCCTCGACTGGCAGCGCGTGACCGAGCTTCTGCTCCAGTGTCTCGCGCAGGGCCGCCGCCAGGATCAGCGCGCGGTCGCCGGACCGCACCCTGACGTATTCGCAATCCGGGCGAACCGCCACGTACTGGTTGGCCGGCAGTGTCCATGGCGTGGTGGTCCAAACCAGCAGCGCTGTCGAAGGGTCGCCTGCGAGCGCAAGCGCCACGTAGACAGACGGGTCTTCCACCGTCTTGTATCCGAGACCCACTTCCCCGGCGGACAGCGCCGTGCCGCCCTGCGGCCACCACCAGACGATCTTGTGCCCCCTGTACAGCAGCCCTTGCCGGTAAAGCCGGCCCAGTGCCCACCACACGCTCTCCACGTAGGACTTGTGGTAGGTCACGTAGGCGTCGGAGAGGTCGACCCAGAAGCCGACCCTGCGGGTCATCTTTTCCCATTCCTCGGTATAGCGGAACACCGAGTCCATGCACTTGCGGATGAAGCTCTCGACGCCGTAGTCCTCGATGGCCTGCTTGCCGTGGATGCCAAGTTCCTTCTCGACCTCGACCTCCACTGGAAGGCCGTGCGTGTCCCAGCCCGCCTTGCGCGGAACGTAGCGGCCCGCCATGGTGCGGTAGCGCAGGAAGACGTCCTTGAACACGCGCGTGAGCACATGGCCGTTGTGGGGCAGGCCGTTGGCAGTCGGCGGCCCCTCGTTGAAGATGAAGGGCTCGCATCCCTCGCGGATCTCCAAGCTCTTTTCGAAAATCCGCCGCTCGTCCCAGAACTTGCTGATCTCGCGCTCGCTGGCCGCGAAATCGACAATCGGCTTGGCGCACTGGAAACGGGGCTTGCTCATGGTAGCTAGGGCCTGCAGCTTTTAGTGTCTCGCACTGTTCCCGGGCACTCGCAGCGGCGCACGCGGGCATGGTCTCGGGATCCGGGAACCGCTTCGCGGGGCATCAAGGGTCTCTCTGGAATAACTCGGCGAGCGGCGCCGCCGCACTGTCGGCTTGCGTCAATGGGCGCAGCCCCAGCAGCCATGCGATTGTGCGCACCAGGGCGGGGGCTGTAACGAGTTCCTCCCGGACGGATCGGCCCTGCACCGCGCCGCCGGACACGGCAGCGCCGTCTTGTCCGTCCGTGGCCACCGCGAAGATCGCCGTCGCTGCGTACGACTCGTGGTTGCGCAAGGCCGAAAGCAGCCGTCCGAGGTCTGCATTCTGCGCTTCGGCGGAACCGGCCAGGCGGGCCACGGCTAGCCTTGGAAGGCCCTGGCCCGTCTCGATTTCCGCAACAAGGGCACTCGGCGGACGCCCGCCCGCGATGCCATAGGTCTCGGCCGGCAGCGCGGCCTGCCGCGCGTTGGACCAAAGCGTGCCCGCGGCCGGGGCCGCGGCCCTGCCCGCCCGCGCCAGATCCTGTGCCGACAGCCGGCCGGCACGGACGGCGGGAGCAAGCTTGGCGAAGAAGTCCGTCTCCATGCCGCCAGTGAGCCATGCGATCTGCCCCAGTTGCTCGCGAGTCGGCGCGACATAGCCCTTGAGATAGGCTGACTCTCCTGCCAGTGCATGCCAGGCCGGCCCCCGGGTGTCGGACAGCACGAGCACGACGTGCCGGACAGCCGCCGGCGGAGCGGCACCCGCTGGCTGGGGACTTGGCAAGTTCTCCACAGCCGCCGCGGTCAGGAATTCCAACTGGTCGGCTGTCAGGGCGGGCAACAGGCCTGCCAACCCGGGGTTTTCGACGTCACCCTTGCCGCTGAGGTATGCAAGCCCGCCGTCGGCAAGGCCGGCAACGGCCGTTGGAAACCAGCCCGTGGGCAGCGCTCCCTCGGGCTGGGGCAAGGCCTCCTCAATGTTGACCGCCAGAATGATATTGTTCCCGGCGTTAGCGACATACAGCCTGCGTTGATCCCGGCTCACGCCCAGAGCCGAAGGCAGGGAGCCGGCCGGCGAATCCGGCACCGGGGCGACGCTGCGGGCATCCAGCAAGTCGAAGCGATTATCGGGAGTGATGCCGTAAGTCCACAGGCTGTCGGAATGCGAGCACGCCACGAACAGCCGCGCGCCGTAGCTCAGCACCTCGTCCTCGCCCTGGCCGGGCACTTGCACCTTGCCGCTCGCAACTTGCAGATCCGCGGGGTGCTCGCCCACGGGGAGGCGTTCCACCAGGCGCCGGTCCGAGAGCCGGTACAGGCCGACCGAGGCCTCTCCCCAATGGCTGATCAACAGGTGTTCGCCGTCGGGCGTTTGCTTGGCGCGGTAGGGCGCGGCACCCGTCTTGAACTCGCCCAGCACCAGTCCGGACTGGGAGTTGACGATGATCACGCGATCGCCTAGCAGATCCAGCGCGTACAAGGTCCGGTCGTCCCTGTCGAGAAGCAAGTCTCCGATCAGGGATGAGCAGTTCTCGCCGCATTGGCCGGGAATGGCAAACTCGCTCTGGAGTCGCAGCGCGCCGGAGCCAAAGGAGAGTTCCCACACGCTCTGGCGGGCTCCGCCACTCGCGTAGACGCGATCCCCGGCCTGGTTAGACGTCAGGCCAAGCCAAGCATCCGCCAGCTCGACACGAGCGCGCACCCTGCTCGCGATCGTGTCAATGACGCTGATCGAAGGTGTCTCGTATCCGGATTGCAGCACCAGCAGATGCCGCCCGTCGCCCGGTGCATGCGCTGCGATCGGCATGCTGTTGACCGCAATTTGCGCGCCTGACGGGGTAATTCGCTGCCCTGTCGGCAAGATTACGCTCGCATCAGGCTGGCGTCCGATGCCAGACTGTGCGGGAAGGTCGGCGGCGAGCATGCCCGCCACGGCCAAGCCCGCCGCGATCAGGGGCGCTGCGCGATCAATGCTGCCGTAGCTTCTCTGTCGCATGTTTCTCGGTAGAGCAAGTGCCGGAAGTCCGCGAACAATGCGGGAAGTTCGTTTTCGCCCAGCAGGTAGCTGGGATTCCGCGGACCGCTGCCGAAGCGCAGCTGCTCGTGCGTGAATGTCTTGTAGATGACGATCCCGCCCGGCCGGGCGATGCGCTTCAACAGCGGGACCAGCGGACGGTGCAAATAGCGGAACACGGAGACCACGTCGAAGCAGGCCTCGCCCAAATCCACGTCGGATCTCTCCAAGTCCAAGCACCGGGTCTCGATTGCCAGGCCTTGCTCCACCGCGCGTCCGGCACACACGCGCAACCCCTCCGTCGAGTAGTCGATTGCGACAGTCTTCAAGCCGTAGGCTGCCAGTGCGATGGCGTGCCGGCCGCTTCCGCAAGCGATGTCGACCGCGTCTATCGCGCCGGGCACTGCCGACCGCACGTACTCCAAGGCGTCCGCCAAGAACGGATCGGGATCCTGATCCGTGTCTCTGGCCTTGCGATGCTTGGCATCCCAATCAGAACGGGATGCCATCGAGTTGCCAGCAAGCTCCGTTATTGCGTCCAGTCGCGCAACTGCGGGTGTCAGGCGTTAAACGAACTGCCGCAGCCGCAAGTCGAAGTCACGTTCGGGTTGTCGAACTTGAAGCCCGCGCCCTCCATCGTTTCGACATAGTCAACCTTGCAATTGTCGAGGTACAGCAAACTGGCCTGATCGACATAGACCTGCAGACCTTCGTAGTCGAAAACCTTATCCAATGGCAACTGGTTGTTCTCGAACGCCATCGAGTACTGGAAGCCGGAGCAGCCTCCACCAACCACGGATAGCCGCAGTCCCTTTGGCTGGGGATCCTGCTGTGCAAGGATCTCGTTCACCTTTGCAACGGCGTTGTCAGTCATTTGGATCATCTCGGGTGCCCTCCTAGCTGGCCAGATTCTTGATTATATCGCGGTCTGCGCGCCGCCGTCCCACGGAATCGACACTGGCAGGACGTTGCACGGATGCAAGATCTGCCGGGAGCGCTGAGTTCGCGTTGCGACCGGGGACGAGGTGGAACAGCCGTTCGCCGGAGCTTGCAGTGCGTTGCTTGCGGCAACGATCGAAGCAAGCAGCCGGACCGACCGGCTATCGCGCAGGGCACGATCATTCATTTTGCCGGGCAGGGCGCGGCGGCGTTGCCGCTCACGGCAAGGCTGATATGAGAAACGCCCGAGCTTGTCTCTCACCTATGAGAAGCAAACGCGGTTGCCTCTCACGAAGGCGCCGATATGAGAGACGAGAACCCCGGCCGCCCCTCCCGCCGGGCAGGGCGCGGCGGCGTTGCCGCTCACGGCAGGGCTGATATGAGAAACGCCCGAGCTTGTCTCTCACCCATGAGAAGCAAACGCGGTTGCCTCAGTCCTTTCCAATCCGAAAATGAGCCTGAAGGATCCGAAAATGAGCCTGAAGGGAGCCGGGCAGAAGAAGTGAGAGTGAATGCATGATACACCCAGTGGGGGAGGTGGTACTCGGGGGCGCAGCCGCGCTGCCCGCTGCAGGCCTGCTCGAGACGGGGGGCTGGGGAGAGCGGGGAGCGTGCTGGTGGGCTAGCCCACCAGCACATTCTCATTATATTTTGTTTTAATCAGGCGGCCGCTGCCCCCGCCCGCCCAGGCGTGGCCCCCGCGCTCCGTCCGCGGGCCGCGAGGCCGTCCCGCTTTCCAATGCCAAATGAGCCTGTAGCCGCCCTTTTCCCGCAATGGCCCGCACTACTCCGCACGGATGGCCGCGAACAGCTCGTCGCGCGCCTCGTTCAACCGCCGCGCTGCTTCGTTATCGCTCATCCGGTAAGCCTCCGCATCCAACTGCACGAAGTCCAGCCCCGCGCGCAGGCAGGCCGCCGCCTCCGGCAGCGCTTTCAGCTGCTCATACGGCGTGCACAGGTCCTGCTGCCGGTAGCGCTTGCGCAGCTTGCCCTTGGCGTCCACCTCCTCACTGGGAAAGTAGCACGGACGATGGTAGTTCAGATACGGCGAGAGCACCTCGCGGTTGAACTGGTGCAACCGCTCGGCGTGCCGCCCCGCAATATGCCCGTAGCCGAGTTGCTTGCGCACGACCGTGCCGTTCTTCGACTCCACCAAGGCATTGTCGTTGCTGCGCCGCGGGCGCGACTTGGTGAACTGCTCGCTGCGCAGCTTCTCCAGCAGCCCCGCCACGCGGTGGTTGATGTACTCGGAGCCGTTGTCGGAATGCAAGCCGCAGATGCGGAACGGGAAGGCGCCCAGCAGGTCCTCCAGCACCGGCAGCAGGAAGTGCTCGGAGATGCGCTCCACGCTGCCCACGAACTGGAACTGCGTCACCTCGTCGACCAGATTAATGTGATATACGCCCTTGACTTTGCCGCGGTCTCCCTGGTGCACCGAATCGACCCGCACGTAACCCGGGCGACCGTTGGGGCGCGGCCGCCGGCGTTCGGCAATCGTCACCGCCGCCGGGCGTGTGCCGGCCTTGCTGCCTAAGCGCCGCAGGTAGCGCGCGCTGCGCCGCAAGTTGTACAGGTGCCCGTTCGACAACTGCGCCAAGCGCTGGAAGCGCTCGTCGCCGAAGAGCTGCCAAGCGCGCTGGCAGAGGGCCAGCGTGGCCGGCCCCGACAGCGTGCCGTGCAATTCGTCCGTTTCGGCTAGCAGTTCGATGTCTTGCGGCTGGTACTTGTGCTGGAAGCGGCGCCCGGCTCCGCGCCGCCCGGCACGCAGCTGCCCGCTCGCCAGATAGCGCTTCACCAGCCGTGTCAGCTGCGCCCGCGACAGGCCCGTCGTGCGTTCCAGGTACCGTTTCACCAGCCCCCGATCCGGCTTGCTCAGCCGCCAGTACGAAAACCGCCGCAAGACCTGCCCGATGTGCTCGTAGGCCGCCGCGCGATCCGGCACCACGACGCTGCCTGCCGCGTTGCCCTCCAGGAAGCGCAGGATGTCCTCGCGCGTCTTGTGCGTGTCCAGATTGAGATGCAAAACCATCCTCCCATGGTTCTCACATCCCCGCGCGAGGCCCCTTCAGGCTCATTTCCCGTTGGAAACAATCCCGCTTGTCAGGCTCATTTGGCATTGGAAGAGGCTGCCTCTCACGAAGGCGCCGATATGAGATACCATAAGCGAGGATGTGCAGCCGGTTGGCATGCATCTAGAGCAATGGAACGATCAGTGCAACTACACGATGGCACCGCGGGCAGAGTCAGCCTTGACATGGCAAGATCGTCTGGCCTGCCTTGCCGGCAGCATGGAAAGTTTCTGGATTCCGATACTGACGATTTCTACGGCCAGTCCAGATATTCCATGCAATAACGGATAAAAGATGAACCCTGTTCAATACCATCCAGGAAAGTTCCCGCCCGAGAATCGACTCGACTGGCAACGACTGCTCCCGCTGATCGGGCCGGCCACGAGCGCATTGGCTCGATACGATGGCATGCTTGCCGCCGTGCCCAACTCGAATATGCTGCTGGCCCCGCTGAGCACACAAGAGGCAGTGCTCTCCTCGCGTATCGAGGGGACACAGGCCACCATGAGCGAGGTACTTGGCTTTGAGGCGGGCGATCGCGCTGCCTCTCCAGAGCGAACTAGTGATATCCACGAGGTCATTAACTATCACAGAGCCATGGCGAAGGCAGAGGAAATGCTGGCAAGCCTTCCTCTTTCGGGGCGTGTGATTCGTGCTGTGCATGGAATACTGCTCTCGGGCGCGCGGGGCGCAAGGAAGCTAAGTACGTGCCTGTCAGTTCGGAAAGGCTTGCTGACGCCATGAGCAGGTGGGAGCGCTATATCCATCAAGAAGGCATGCCTGACCTACTCGTGCAAGCCGCCAACCTGCATGCCGAATTCGAAGCACTGCACCCTTTCCTGGACGGCAACGGACGCCTAGGGCGCATGCTGATCCCACTGTTCCTGTGGCAGCGAGGCCGCATCGCGCGTCCGATCTTCTACATCAGCGCCTATTTCGAGGCCAACCGAGATGCCTACTACGAAAGGCTGCTCGCCGTCTCCCGTGACAATGATTGGACCGGTTGGGGCATTTTCTTCCTCAAGGCGGTAAAGCACCAAGCTGATGACAACTTGGCCAAGACTCAAGGCATTCTCAACCTCTACGGCGATCTGAAACCGCGCATTGAAAGCGCCACGAAATCCCGCCACACACTACGGACCTTGGATTGGATCTTCCAGAAGCCGGTCTTCTCTAGCACGAGTTTCGCAAGGGGGACGAACATACCAGCACCGTCCGCTCACCGTATTTTGAAGGATTTGCAAGCGCACGGGATCTTGAAAAAGTTCTCAACGGCAAGTGGCAGCCGACCGGCCCTCTTCAAGTTTCCGGAACTATTGAAGATCGTTGAAGAGTAGCGCGTGCGGCTCCGAGGTCGGCCAACTCATGAGCTGTGCCGAGATCGGCCTGCATCGTGGCGGGATCCGACAGAATCCCAAATCGATCGGACACAACTTCCGGGCATGTCTCCGCGCAGAGCCGGGCCAGTGCGCGCACCAGCGAGATCAGGAGCCTTTCGCGCCCGCGGATTGTCAGAGTTGCCCGTCAACGCGCCCCTACCAGTACTGTTCCCGGACTGCCATCAGTTCCGGATACTTGTCATCGGTGTCACCAAGCTCGGATTTGAGTCGCAGCAATTCTGCCTTCAAGGCCGCGGCGATCTCCGAATAGGCCGCATCCCCGTACACGTTCCGCAACTCCTGCGGGTCCTCGCGCAAGTCATACAGCTCCCAGCCCGGCTGGGTCTTCGCTGTTCGGGCGCCGGGGGCGTCCAGCGGCAATCCGTAGAAGAAGATCAGCTTGTATCGCGCGGTCCGCACGCCATAGTGCGCAGGCACGTCGTGATGCGCGTAATTCATCCAGTACCGGTAGTAGGTGGACTGCCGCCAGTCGCCCGGCGTCCCGCCGCGCAATATCGGCAGCAAGCTGCGGCCCTGCATGAAGTCCGGAGGCTGCACGCCAGCCAATTCCAGCAAGGTGGGCGCCAGGTCGGTGTTGTTGACCAAGGCATCGCTGCGCGAACCGGCCCGGACCGTGCCGGGATAGCGCACGAGCAGCGGAATCCGCAGGGACTCGTCGTACATCCAGCGCTTGTCGATGTAGTCGTGCTCTCCGAGCATGAAGCCTTGATCGGATGTGTACAGAATGACGGTGCTTGCCAGCAGGCCACCTTCCTCGAGATAGGCCAGCAGACGCGCCACCCCGTCGTCAACGCCCTTGACAGTGCGCAGGTACTTCTTCAGATAGCGCTGGTACGCGGTCCGCTTGTAGTCCTCTTCGCCCAGATCCCCGTCCACGAACATGTGGTGGCCCATGTTGCGGCGGGCGTTGCGCTTGCCGACGGAGGTCCCCGCCCCGCGTGTCGCCGCCGAGCCGTGGTTGGGCACGCGCCACAGGCTGGGCGGCTCGGGGATGGGCGTGTCTTCGTATAGGAAGTCGTACCGCTCGGCGTTCTCGAAATTGTCATGGGGCGCCTTGAAGTGGTGCATCAAGAAGAACGGCCGGCTCTTGTCGCGCCGCTTGAGCCAATCGATCGATGCCTCGACGATCGCATCCGTCGAATGCTTGGAATCGTAGCCGGAGAAGCGGCGTGTGTTCTGCGGCCAGGGCCGGCCCGATTCGCGCATCACCGGGTTGAAGTACGATCCTTGGCCCGGCAGGACGCAGTAGTAGTCAAACGAGGGCTCGCGCTTCAAGTGCCACTTGCCGACCATCGCCGTCTGGTAGCCGGCCGCGCGGATCAGATTAGCCACGTACTGGCGCTCCCCTTCGAGCTGGCCGTTCAGCGTGGTGACGCGGTTGACATGGCTGTACTGCCCCGTAAGGAGCGTCGCGCGGCTGGGCGTGCAGATCGAATTGGTGCAGAATGCATTCTCGAACAGCATTCCCGAGTTGGCTAGCTTGTCCAACTCGGGCGTGGGGGACAGGGATGCCAGCCGTCCGCCGTAGGAGCCCAGCGCGTGTGCGGCGTGATCGTCGGACATCAGGAAGAGGATGTTGGGTTGCTCGGCCGCGCCCGTCACGAGCGTGCCGAGGAACCAGAGGCTTGTCGCTGCCAACCTGCGCATATCGGCTACGAGTATACTGGGCGCACCGTCTATGGGCGCCGCCAGTCTAATCCTCTCCCTGCTCTTGGCAGCCACTCTGCAGGCCAAGCCGCCCAACGTACTGCTCCTGTTCGCAGACGACCAGCGCCCGGATACGATCGGCGCGCACGGCAACCCTCACATCCGGACGCCGAACCTGGACCGCCTGGCCGCCGCAGGATTCAGCTTCCGGCGGGCCTACTGCCTAGGCTCCCAAGGCGGCGCGGTCTGCGTCCCCAGCCGGGCCATGCTCAACACCGGCAAGAGCTTCTTCCGCATCCCCATGGACCTAGAAGGGCACCTGACACTGGGGCAGCTGCTCGGCCGCAACGGTTTTGCGACATTCGCCACGGGCAAGTGGCACAACGGGCAGCCGTCCTGGCTCAAGAGCTTCCAGCAAGGCCGCAACATCATGTTCGGCGGCATGTCGGACCACCTCAAGGTGCCCCTGATGGACCTCGGCCCCGACGGCAGCTTGCATCGCGAGCGCGAAGGGTCCCGTTTTTCCAGCACGCTCTTCGCCGACGCTGCGATCGATTTCCTGCGGAACCACCGGCCGGACAGGCCGTTCTTCGCTTACGTCGCGTTCACCGCGCCCCATGACCCGCGCAACCCGCCGCCGAAGTATCGGCGCATGTACTACCGCAACCCGCCGCCACTGCCCCCCAACTTCGCCCCGCAGCATCCCTTTGACAACGGGCACATGACCGGGCGTGACGAGAACTTGGGCCCTTGGCCCCGCACGCGGCTCGTTGTCCAGGACCAGCTCGCGGAGTACTACGGCCTCATCACGCACCTCGACAAGCAGGTCGGACGGATCCTGCGCGAGCTGCGCTCCGGCCCGCACGCCGAGGACACCATCGTCATCTACACTGCCGACCACGGGCTGGCCATCGGCAGCCACGGCCTGCTCGGCAAGCAGAACGTCTACGAGCACTCCATGGGCGCTCCGCTCATTTTCTCCGGGCCGGGCATTCCGGCGGGGGGATCTTCGGAAACGTTCTGCTACTTGCTGGACATCTTTCCCACGCTGTGCGCGGTGCTGGGGATCGAGATGCCCGCCGAGATCGACGGCGTCGATCTGTCCGCGGTCTGGAACGGGAGTGTCGAGTCGGTGCGCGATTCCATCTTCACGTCGTTCCGCGACCTGATGAAATCCGTTCGCGACGAGCGCTGGAAGCTGATCCGCTACCCTCGGATCAACCACAGCCAACTGTTCGATCTTGCGTCCGACCCGCACGAGACACGCGATCTTGGCGCGGATCCCGCCCAAGCGGCCCGCATCGCGGAACTGACCGAGCGCATGCGCGAATGGCAGGCCAAGGTCGGCGACGACCACCCGCTGGCCGTGCAGAATCCGCGACCGAAGCAGATCGACCTCAGCGGCCACAATCGGAACCGGGACAAATGGCAGCCGGAGTGGATATTCGAAAAGTACTTCGAGGTGCCCTACGGCCGCATACTCGGCCGCTAGACCGGGGCCGGATATCTCCGGCGGCGCGGCTTCCTAGCTCACAGCGCCTCGTAGCACTTGCGGGACATCGTACAGGTATCTTCGTCGACGATGTCGCCATCCGGCCCGATCGGCTTCTGCGTCTGGTCGCACCAGTAAATGCGGGTGTTGGACAACGGCACTGTCGGGTCGTCGTCGGCATCGATGTACATGCCCTTCCAGCGCAGATCCCCGCATCGGTTGGCAAGGATTTTCAGGCCGGCCCCTCGATTGCGCGACATCCTATCCCCCGCTAGATTCGTGCAGGCCGGCCGCCGCGCGAACCTTGGCGGCCGCCCTTCGTCCCCTTGCGGGCCTAGCCCGCCATGGCGACCGCGCGCTTGACCGCGACAGCCGCGAGTTGCACTTTCGCCTTGTTCTGCGTCAGGGGCGTTGCGGCCGCAACCGCGGCCTTGCCCGCCGTCTCGCCTGTCGCCTCGCCGGCGGCTTGGCCCGTCAGGGCGGCCTCCGCCTCGGATGAGCGCCAAGGGATCGGGGCCACGTGGCCCAGCACCACCCGGGCCTCCGAGATCTTGCCGCCGCGCATCCGCAACGCCACCGAGGCGGTGACGAGCGGCCAGTCCAGCAACCGGCGCTGGCGCACCTCGTAGGTCGCGGTCTCCCAGCCCGCCGCGCTGGGGATCACGACCTCGGTCACGATCTCGTTCGGCTGCAGCGTGTTCTCCCGCTCCCCCGCCACCGAGGGGATCTGGAACAGATCCGCCACCGCCAGCGAGCGCTCGCCGTCCGGCCCCGTCACCGCGGCCCGCGCGCCCAGCGAGATCAAGACCGGCGCGAGGCTTGACGCGCTCACGAAGTACGCCGGCCCCTTGTTGCCTAGGATGGCGTGGTAGCGATTCTCCCCGGACGGCACCAGCGACTTGCCTTCGTGCATGGCCAGCAGGCCGTAGCCGTTGCGGTAGTACCAGCAGCGCGGGCGCTGCAGCAGGTCGCCCGCCACGGTGCCCATGGCGCGCACCTGCGGGGCGGTGATGCCGCGGGCGGCTTGCAGCAGCGAAGCGTACCCGGCCGCCGCCTTCGAGTCGAGCAGTTCCTGCACGGTCGCCATGGCACCGATGCGCAGGCCGCCGCCTTGCTTCGAGATGCCCCGCAGCGCGGGGATGTTGCGCAGGCTCACCACGCGGGTCGGCCTTTCGATGCGCTCCTTCATCAGGCTGAGCAGGTCCGTGCCGCCCGCCAGCACCGCTGTCAGCCCGGCTTTCGGGCTCAGCGCCTGGGCGGCCGCAATCGCGCTCTCCGGTGCGATGTATTCGAAGTTCTGCATGATTCCTACCCTCCTCCTAGGCGCTGGCGAGTGCGGCCAGCACCCGATCCGGGGTCAGCGGCAAGGTCGGCACCCGCACGCCGATGGCATTGGCCACGGCGTTCGAGATCGCCGCGCCCGGCGAGATCGCCGGCGGCTCGCCAATGCCGATAACCCCCCGGTCGTCGTACTTGCCCTGGACCATGTGGACTTCCAACTCGCCGATATCCCCGGCCCCGGGGAGCTTGTAGAACTCCATGTCGGGATTGAGCATCCTGCCGGTCGCCTGGTCGTAGACCGACTCTTCGTACAACGCCCATGCCACGCCTTGGATGAGGGCGCCGTAGACTTGGCTTTCGGCCTGCTCGAGGCAGACCACCAGGCCGACATCCTGCACGGCGGCGATCTTGTTGATCGAGACCACGCCTGTTTCCACGTCGACGGATACGTCGGCCATCTGCACGCCGCCCACGCCCGAGTCGTTCAGCTTCCCGCCGTTGCGGTCTGGCTGCTTGCCCTGGCCGGTGATGGTGCGGTTGCCCAGCTTGCGGCAGGCTTCCTTCCACGCGAGCGATTTCGAAGGGTCGGACTTGGAGAAGATCTTGCCGTCCTTAGCTGCTAGGTCGGCAGCATCGGCTTCGATCGCTTCCGCCACCACCTCCTTGAGTTCCTCCAGCGCGTTGACGGAGGCCCTTCGCGTGGACGCGGTCGTCCCGCCTACGGTCGTGGAGCCGCCCGAAGCGCCGGAGATCGGCAGCTTCGAGCTGCCGATGTTGACCTTGATGTCCGCGATCTGCAGGCCGAATGTCTCGGCCGCGACGACGGACAGCGTCGTGTAGGTGCCCACGCCCAGATCCTGGCTCGCCATGTTGACGGAGACGCCACCATCAGGCTCTATGCGCACCTCGCAGGTCGAATCGTGCGGCCGGCCGCCCCATGTGTGCAGCGACATGCCGAGGCCGCGCTTGACAGGCCCGGGACCGGCAGCGCCGCGCTTGTGCCACTTGCCCTGCCAGTCGATCATCTCCGCGCATTTGTCGATCTCGTAGCGGTAGACTTCCGGGCGCGCCGTCAGGTCGGCGTTCTTCTTGAAGAAGGCCACGGGATCCATGTCCAGCTTGGCGGCCAGATCGTCCATCGGGCACATCGTCAGCACGGCCGCCTGCGGATGGTTGGGCGCGCGCCAGGCGCGGGCCGGCCCGATGTTCGTCGAGACGTTGAGGTGGCGGGCCTTCTGGGCCAGCCGCTCCTCGTTGTTGTAGACGTAGGGAACCGGCGGGCTGCCGCGGCCGGCGATGCCGCCCGTCGACCAAGTCTCCGACTCGTAAGCGACCAGCGTGCCGTCCTTCTTGGCACCGACCTTGATGTTGCCGTAGTCGGACGGACGGCCGCCCGCGACCATCAGCTCCTCGTCCCGGTCCAGCATCAGCTTGACGGGCTTGCCGCTCATCTTGGACAGCTTGGCGCAGGCAATGCCCCAAGTGTCGATATTGAACTTCGAGCCGAAGCCGCCGCCCATGTAAGGGGTGACGACATGGATGGAGTCCGCGGCAACGGTTCCCATCTTCTCGTCGCGGGACAGGCCCTTGGCCAGGTCGCCCGGAATCCGGGCCACCGCTTGGGTCGATGCGTAGACGGTGATGTCGTCGCCGGTCCAGTCCACCACCTGGCCGTGCGGCTCGAGGCAGCAGTGGGTGATGATGCCGAGACCGTAGTAGCCTTGCACGGTGGCGTCGGCGCTCTTCCAGGCCTCCGCCAAGTCCGGCCCCTTGGTGTCGTCCTTGGCCGGCTTGACGCGGTTGGCCTGCCCGGCCCTCTCAACGTCCTCGTCCTTGACCCAGTGGGGCATTGGCTCGTACAGGACCGTCACGGCGGCAGCCGCGTCGCGGGCGCGCTCTTCGGTGTCGGCGCAGATCGCCAGGATCTCCGTGCCGACCCACTGCACTTCGTCGCCGACGCCCAGGATGTTCACATGGCCGCCGTAGCCGGCGGCCTTCTCGGCTCGTGACGTGTCGATGCCGACGATGCGCCCATGGGGGATCGTCGAAGTCACCAGCCTGGCGAACAGCATTCCGTCGAGATTGCGGTCATAGGAATACTTCGCCGTGCCGCGCGCCTTTGCCGGGCCGTCGACGCGGTTGTGCCGCTTGCCGATCAGGCTGCGATCCTCGGCGGCCGGCCAATCGTACTTGGTTGCCATCTTGCACTTCCCTCCCTAGGCGCGCGCCGCCTCGTAAACGGCCTTGCGCACTCCGACATAGGTGCCGCAGCGGCAGATGTTGCCGCTCAGGCCGCTTTCGACCTCGGCCATGGACGGCCGGGGATTGCTGTCCGCGAGCGCCTTGCCGGCCATGACCAGCCCGGGCGTGCAGAAGCCGCACTGCTGGCCGTCGTTCTCGACGAACTGCTCCTGCACGGGGTGCATCGCATCCTCGGTGGAGATGCCCTCGATCGTCTCGATCCTGCGGCCCTGGGCTTCGATCGCCAGCATCGTGCAGGAATAGACGGGCCGGCCGTCCACGATCACGGTGCAGGCCCCGCACGTGGCCCGGTCGCAGACCTTCTTCGCCCCGGTATGGTCCAGCCGGTTGCGCAGGGCGTCGATCAGCGTCACGCGCGGCTCGACTTTCAGGTCATGGTTGCTGCCATTGATATTCAGGCGGATGGCTACCGGGCCGGGCCCGGCTGGCGCGTGATTGTCCGCGCGGGCCGGCGCGGCCGTGCCGATCGCCCCGGCGCCGATCCCGACGCCCTCGATGAAGGTACGGCGCGAAAATCCCTTGCGCGGTTCCCGGCCCGGCCCGCAGGGGGGGCTGTCTGTAGGGTGCTTGGAACTCATCTGGCTGCCTCCTTTCCGGAATTGCCCGGGCGAAGCGCGATCCGTGCCTTCCACGCAAGCGGCCGCTTCGCATAGAGACTATAGCAGACGGCGCCCCAGCCAGAGCGAGAATTCGCCGGTCTCGCTTGCCGGCCGTTCGTCAGGGCAGTTCCCGGATGGAATGCACGCTTGTTCCAGCCTGGATGCTGTCCAGGCGCCGGTCTCCCGAGACGAGCCGTCCGAAGTTGACATAGCGCCCGTCTGCCAGCGGCAGGGCGGTGGTGCAGAGAAAGAATCCCCCGCCGGCCGCGCCGCCATAGCGCAGCAGGCCGAGACTCCCGCGCAAGAAGGGCTCGGGATTCAATTCCGGCCGGATCAGATGCATGCCGGGCGCGGCCGCGCCGTAGCCGTTCGGCCGCACGGCGAAGAAGCGGGTGCCGTCGAACGCGCCCTGCCCTGCCAGCCGCCGGAAGTGCTCGGAAGTCAGAGGGGCGCGCTCGTAGTCAAGTTCGATGTCGAAGTCGCCCAGCGAGGTGCTCATCCGCAGCCGCGCGCCGATAGTCTTGGCCACGCGCTGGTAATCCTGGCCTTTCAGCAGCGGGCCCCGGACCGCGCTTGGCGGCGGCCGCTCGAGGGCCGGCTCTGCCGCCGGCAGCGCAGCGTCCCGCTGCCTGCCCGCCAGGCGGAGGCGGCCGGCAGCCAAGGCTGCCGCCCAGCGGCTGTCTTGGTCGTCCGAGTCAAGGTACTCCCGGACGAAATCCTTCGCAGCGGCAGCTTCCATGCGCATCAGCGCTGTCATGGAGGTCGCGACCGGCGCGGCGCTGCCGACAATTGCGGGCACGGCCTCGAGACTGCCCATTTTGCCCAGCGCCGCGACTGCGCGGGTCACCGGCAAGCGCTCGTCATCGGCCAGCAAGGCGGCCAAGGCTGCCGCCACGGGGGCTTCCGGGGAGGCTCCCTCCAAGCCTGCGTCGAACGCGTTGCCCGCCGCGAAGGCAGCCGCGGCCCGCACCGATGGCGCCGGATCGGCCATGCCCTGCATGAGCAGGCCCGCCGCTGAGCGGCCTTGGATGCGGCCCAGCGCTAGGTACGCCCGGCCGCGGATCTCGGCGATGGGATTGCGCAACTGGTCCAGCAGCCAGTCGTCTGCCACCGAGCGATCCTCGCGCCGCAGGAAGTCCCCTTCGATCCGATGCACCGGACGCGTGAGCACCAGCCACCCGGCCGCCGCTGCCAGCAGCAGCATGCAGGCTGTGAGGATGCGCCCGGCGGAGCGCGGCCAGCCTGTCGAAGGGCCCCTGCCCGCCCCGGAATCGAGGCCTGCATCAATCCAGCTGCTCATGCCAGGGCTGCCTGGCCGCGCCCCCGGAGGCCGGCCAGAGCGCTGCTATGCTGGCCGTGTATGGGGGGCAACGCGGAAGCGATCGCGGCCGTGCGCAAGGAACTGGGGAAATACTCCCATCCGCTGCTGCTGTTCGATGCGCGCGAAACCGCCGGGGGCCGGGTCGAGCTGGTAATCGACCTCAAGGAAAAGCCGGCCGGCATCCATACATATTACTTGGAGGTCCATCCGCGGGATCTGGCCCATCCGCAGTTCCGCTGGATTCTGCAGCGCATGATCTTCGAGGGGCTGCACGACTATTTCGTCGAGATGTTCGAATACACGCCGCAGAGCTTGGACAACCCCGCCGCGCCCTACCAACTGCAGCGTTGAGGCAGCTTGGAACTGGCGCGCATCATCGCCCGCGAGATCGGAGAGCGGGGCCCCATTCCGTTTCGGCGCTTCATGGAACTCGCTCTCTACCATCCCCGGCACGGCTACTATACCGGCCCGCGAGATCCGTTCGGAACGGACGGGGATTTCTACACCAACGCCCAGCTCCAGCCTGTGTTCGGCCGGCTGGTCGCCCAGCAGGTCGAGAGCTGGCGGCAGGAACTGGGCTGCCCTGCGAATTTCTCCGTGACGGAACTGGGGCCCGGCCGCGGCGAGCTCGGCAGGCAGGTGCGGGAATGCAGCCCTGGAATCGACTGGAGCGGCGTGGACTACGGCGATCCGTGGCCGGAGCGGCCCGTGACGGGCGTATTCCTCTGCAACGAATTCCTGGACGCCCTGCCCGTGGACTCCGTCGAGCGGGCCGGGGACGGGTGGCTCCAGCGGGGCGTCGGATTGCGCGACGGCCGCTTCTGCTGGCAGCCGATCGGGCCGGTGCGCGCCGACGCTGCATGGCCCGATATCGAGCCTGGCCGGCGCATCGAAAGCTGTGCCGGCCAGGTCGCTGCCCTGCGGCGCATCAGCGAATCCCTGGAGCGCGGCTGGGCCCTTGTCATCGACTACGGCTACACGCGGGCGGAGGTCGAACGCGGCGGGCGCTTTCCCGACGGTTCCCTGATGGGCTATGCGCGGCACCGGGCTGACCCGGATGTCCTGCGCGAGCCGGGGCGCCGCGACATCACGGCGCACGTCAACTTCAGCGCCCTGCAGGACGCCGCCCGGGATGCGGGCCTGGCGGTCGAGCCGGTCCGCTCCCAGCAGGCCTACCTGCTGGGACTCGGAGAGCGGGACGGCTTCGCCTCGGCGCTGGCGGCCGACTCGGAGCGGCAGTCCGCGCAGTTCAGAATGCAGCTCAAGACATTGCTATGCGGCCTCGGCGAGACATTTCGCGTGCTCGTGCTGCGCAAGCGATGAACCGTATACTGAGTGGTCTGGCGCGTTCTGACCAATGGTGCCGAACAATCTGCCGGCCTCGCTCGAGGCGCTCCAAGGGCGTCGCTTCTCGTTCTATCCCGCGATTCACGGCATCGGGCACAACGAGTGGATCCTGCTGGACTCGACCTGGTCCGAGGTGCAAGTCCGCAATGGCCTCAGCGGCCAGGAGTTCTGGATCCCCAAGCGCCATCTTGGCAGCGTCAGCAGTTCCGATGAACCGGTCCTGATCCTCGGCTTGCAGCGCGATCTGGAGTTCAGGGCCGGCGGGGTGTTCCCGCGCCGGCGGCTGGTCACGGAAATCCCCTCGACACCGGCCGCCCGGCAACCGCCTGCCGCGCCGGCGCCCGAACCGAAGCAGCGGCTGCTGCCAAGCTCGGACGCTCGCCTGCTGCGGCTGCTCGCGGGCGCCATCGGAGTCGCGCTACTGGCCTCCGTGATCGGCTTCCTCGGGCTGGCCGGGCACCTGCACAACCCGCTGGCGCGCTGGCTCCAGCCTGACACCAGCACCGCGGACCAGCGCTACCTCGGACTCGGCGCGGCGGACAGCTACTTCGAAGTTGTCGCCAAGCTGGGCGCTCCCGATTCGCAAGAGTGGGTCAGCGCCGAAGAGGATGAAATCCAGTTCCAAGCGCTGTTCTACCCCGCGCGGCGGTACATCGCGGTGCTGGCAGGCAATACCCGCCGCGATACGCACTACTTGGGCACGCTCCACTTTCCGACCCGCCAGGTCTTGGACTCCGCGCCACTCTCGCAGGGCGGCGATACCGGGTCCATGATGCGCAATCTGCCCGCGTTCTAGCAAACGGGGCGCAAGCAGCGCTGCACTCCCGCCGCGCCGTGTCCCGAGCGTGGCGGCGGCAGTTCAGCGGCGAAGCGCCTGCACGGCCTCGAGCAGGCGGTCCACCTCCTCGCAGGTGTTGTAGTGCGTCAGGCCGACGCGTACGAGGCCTCCCGAATCTTCCACGCCCAGGTCCTCCGTAACGTTGACAGCGTAGAAGTTCCCGTCCCAGACGCAAATTCCGCGCTTGGCGAGCTCCTCGGCGATCGCGCGGGGGTGCATGCCGCGCAGGCGGATGGCGGCCGTGGGCACGCGCCAGTGGAAGTGTACCTCGTTACGGATGCCGTAGAAATCTAGGTCGTGAATTTCGAGCAGGCCGCGGATCAAGCGCTGGGACAACCCGCGCTCGTACTTGCGGACCGCCGCCATGCCGGCCACCACGGCCTCCCGGCGGCTGCAATTCGGGTCGACGCCGCCGAAGCGGCGGCCGATACCCGCGATGTACTCGATGGCCGCCGTCGTCCCGGCCATGGCCTCATGGTTCTGCGTGCCGGTTTCCAGTCTCCCGGGCAGGTCGTCGTCCGCCGGCCGCAAGCGGTCCGCCCGCAGGTTCTCTAAGTGCTCCCGCTTGCCGTACAGCAGCCCTTGGTGCGGCCCGAAGAACTTGTAGGCCGAGCAGGCCAGGAAATCGCAATCGAGCGCTTTGACGTCAATGGGGCCGTGCGGCGCGAAATGCACCGCGTCTACGAACACGCGGGCGCCCGCGGCGTGGGCCAGGCGCACAACAGCCTTGACGTCATTGACCGTGCCCACTGCGTTCGAGGCGTAGCCGACTGCGACGAACTTGGTCCGGCGGTTGATGGCCGAGCGCAGGGCGGACATATCCAAGGTGCAGTCCTTAGGCTTGAAGCGGACCTCGCGGATGCTGGCGCCGGTCGGCGCCAGTCTCTTCCACGGCGTGTAGTTGGCGTCATGGTCCAGCCGCGTCACGACGATCTCGTCGCCGGGGCCGAATTCGGATTCGATGGCGCGGCTGAGCCAGAACGCCAGGGTGGTCATGTTGGGGCCGAAGACCACCTCGCGCGCGGAGCAGCCGAGCAGGTCGGCCGCGGCGCGGTGGGCCTCTGACACGACGGCTCCGCTTTCGCGGCTGGAGCGGAAGGCCCCGTGCAGGTTGGCGTTGCAGCTGACCAGGTATCCGGAGACTGCCTCGACCACCGGGCGCGGCACTTGGGTGCCGCCGGGACCGTCGAAGTAGATCTCGGGCGGGCGGCCCGAGCGGCGGTCGAAGGCCGGGTATTGGGCGCGAATCCAGAGCGGGTCGAATGGCCGTGGCATGCCGTCCTGCCGGGGCCGTCCTGCCGTGCGGCTCCAAGCCTAGGTTCAGATAGTGTAAACCTGCGGGAGAGGTCGATGATCGTGAGAAGGGCCTGCGAGTCCCTGGCGGGTGCTAACAATGCGGCTCTCCTGCGGCAGGACCTGCGGGCGGAACGCGTGGAGCGGATCGTGTAATCCGCCAGCGAGTGTTCGCGTTGGCAGGAGGTGGAACCTGATCTTGAATGGCGAGCATATGGTCGGCGTCACGACCGTGGCGGATGCCAATTCGCTCGCGGGGCACTTTGACCGGTATCCGGGCATCCCTGTGATCATCCCTCGCGACATGGCCGGCATCCTCTTGGAACATGAGCAGCCGCGGATCACTCTGGCAGCATGCTTCTGATGTTCGACCGCAGCATGCCGGCCACGGCCTCGACCGCCGGGCGCTGCCAGCCACGCGCTCTCAGCCAGACTTGCCAGGCAGCCGCAGCAGGGATTGCAACTCGCGGATCTGTCGTTGCGCCTCGTTTAGCTTCCCCTCCGCTTGCTCGCGTTCCTGTTCTGCCTGTTGGCGCAAGCATGCTTCCTGCTCCAATTCACGCTCAGTTTGACCCAGCCTGCGCTCGGTTTCGTCCAGTTTGCGCTCTGCTGCGTCCAGTTTGCGATCGGTGCGGTCGAGCTGCTTCTGGCTCTGCTCCAAGGCCCGGCTGGCCTCGGCATGGGTCGGCAGGCTGCGCCCCCGCCGGGTGTCCCAGAAGCGCAGCAACGGCCCCTCCGCCCGCAAGTCCAGCCCCAGCGCCACGCTGCGGTAGCCGTTGGCCAGGCCCGTCGCCCGCGCCCGCTGGTAGCGCCCGCCCCGCAGCCGCCAGCCCACCAGCCCCTCCGCGATCAGCGTCCCCGTCGGATCGAAACGCCAGTACTCGCCCACGCCCATGCGCTCATAGGCCAGGCGCTTGACGCTGGCGTCCCGCTCGCTGGTCGACGGCGAGGCCACCTCCACCACGAAGCTCGGCGCCACGCCGCCCTCCTCCCACAGGCGGTACGACTTGCGCGGCGGCTTGCGCGGCGCGCCCTTGACCACGAACAGATCCGGCACCAGCACCGCGCTGGGATCGCCTTGCCGGTAGTACACCGCCATGCTGCCCGACACGTACACGTCCGGGCGCATGGCAAAATGCACCTGCAGTTGGTTGCGCATGGCCACGATGGCATCGGCATGCGGCTCGGTCTCCATCAGCACCAAGCCGTCGGAGCAGGGGTATTCCTCCTCGCTCGCTGGTGCGGGCACGCGGGTGGTTTCGGGTGCGAGCGTGGCGGTCGTGGCAGGCATGCCCGCAGCATAGCAGGCGAGCACACTTCCCTTGGATGTATCAGACGGCTGGATGTTCTCTCGAGCGCGCCCTTTCAGGAGGCATGCAAGAGCGCTTTGACTGCACTTCGGAGCGGCCCTTGGTGGCCGGCTCGGATATGTGCGTCCGTGATCTTCTTCCCGGTCGCGTAGCGGTTTCCGCCCAAAGCCGGGCGGATGGTGAGACCGTCCTCCTTCAGCACCGCCCCGCTCGGTCTCACTATCATCTCGCGGCTCGCCAGCGGCCGTTCCCTGTCCTGCTGGCATATCTGGACAGGCGGTGCTCGATCTGTCTCCACTTGCCTGTCGCTGGCGGGAAAAATGGCACACCGACAGCCCCGGCCCTGACTCGTCTGCCGAACCTTGCAACTCCAGCCTCCTCGAGTGGCGACGACTTCTGTTACGTCGAGTTTCGGGTATTTCCTGCCCGACTTGGGGCACATCAAGGTGCGCGGCTGGAGGGCGAGCTGATCGCGATCAACATCTTGGCGTCCGGGGTTCTTGCCGCCGGAGCGTCAACGTGGGCCGCTGGAACGGGCGCAGCTCCAGAATCGTATGCCGAAGCAGCCTAACCTCAGGGTTGGGCACTTTGGTATATAATCCCCGAGGCAAGAGCAAAGGACGGGCCGAAATTGCCGGAGCATCGGCTCGGCCAACGGCTGGAGCCATCCCTGCCCCGGACCGCCAATGCCTCGCAGGCCGAATCGGTCACTTGGTTCGAGGTCGCATTGGATGCTGTTTCCTTGGGTCCATGCTTGAGGCACAGGTCTCCGATTGAGCTGCGCCACTTCTTCCGGCAGGGCCGCCAGCAAATCCATGCTCGACCGCTTCTGCGAACTCGGCCGCTACGTCGCGCTCGCAGGGGCGTCCATTGGCCCATGGCGCTGCCTTGGACCGGTGTCGGCTGCTGGAACGGGATCAAGGGCCCTTCCCGAGGACTGCAGGAATCCGCTCTCCAATCGGTCGCCGCAATCCTCTGCGCAAGCTCGCATCAGCTTGTGGCAGATGTGCCGTAGATATCTGACCACGGCGGACCGCCGCAACCGGCGCTACGCCTTGGCGGCTCCCGTCTATGTTGCGGCACCTGCTGCGCTGCTGCCCGACCGGCTCTTGCACTCTGGCTGGGACGGCCCGGCGATCAGGAGTCGCACGGCTGCGATGGCGGCGCTGCAATGACGGTTTCCGCGGTCATTCCCCACCTCGACCGGGCCGACCTGCTGGAACGGGCGCTAGGCTGCCTGGCGGCCCAGCGCTTGCCGCCCGGGACTGACTTGGAGGTGATTGTCGTCGACAACGGCTCGAGTGACGGATCGGCGCGAGTGGCCGCCGGCCACGGCGCGCGCCGGATCCCGCTCGGCGCGAACCAAGGTTTCAGCAAGGCGCTCAACCGCGGCCTCGCCGCGGCCCGCGGCGAATGGATCGCAGTGCTCAACGACGATGTCGAGATCGCGCCCGATTGGCTGGCAGCACTGCTCGGGGCGGCGCAGCGCGGCGAGGCATGGTTTTCCACGGGCAAGGTCTACGACGCCTTGCGGCCGGACCTGCTGGACGGGGCCGGCGACGCGGTCTGCCGCGGCGGAGCGGCGTGGCGCATCGGGCATGGCAGGCGCGACGGCCCCGAGTATTCGCGTCCGCGGGCGACCTACTTCCCTTCCGCCACGGCCGCGCTCTTCCGGCGGGAGTTCTTCGAACGGGCAGGGACCTTCGACGAGCGCTTCTTCGCCTATCTGGAGGACGTGGACCTCGGCATGCGCGCCGCCCGCTTGGGGCTGGAAGGCGTGTACGTGCCGGATGCGCTGGCCTGGCATCGCGGCAGCGCGACCGCCGGCCGTTGGAGCGACCGCAGCGTGTTCTGGATCACGAGGCACCAGCTGCTCTTGATTGCCAAGCACTACTCGGAAGCCCTGCTGCTGCAGTTCGCCCTGCCCGTGCTGGCAGCGCAGCTGCTGTGGGCTGGGATGGCCCTCTCGCGCGGGCGCTTCCGGGCCTGGCTGTCCGGCGTCCTGCGCGGTCTCGAGGACTGCCGCTCGCACTGGAATCCCGATTCGCGCCAGGGCGAGCAGTGCTTGGCCGCCGCCCTGCGGGCTGGGGAGGGCGAGATCGCCGCGCTGCAGCGGGCGGGCGGCTGGGATGTCTATTGGCGGTGGTATTTCCGGATGGCCGGGCAGCCGGCGGAGAAGTCGGCTTGAGCGCAGCCGTGGCCGCGGTGATCGTGGCTTATCGATCTTGGTCTCACCTGCCCGCCTGCCTCGCGGCCCTGGCCGGCAAGGTCGACCAAGCGGTGGTGGTCGACAACACGCCCGGCGAATCGCCCGGCAGCGAGCTGCGGGAGCGCTTTGCCTGGGTGGACTGGATCGATAACGATTCCAACCGCGGCTTCGCCGCGGCGGCGAACCAGGGCATCCGCGCGACCGACGCGCCCTACGTGCTGCTGCTCAACCCCGACTGCGAGCTGCTGACCGACCTTGCCGGGCTGGTTGCCGAGTGCGCCGCGGAAGGCGTGGCCGGCGCGGGCGGGCTGCTGACCGACCCCGATGGCGCGGCTCAGGTCGGATTTTTCGCGCGCTCGCTGCCGACGCCGGCCGCCTTGGCCCTGGAGGCGCTCGGCGTCAACCGCGCTTGGAAGCGCAACCCGTGCAATATCCGCTACCGCCTGCTCGACATGCGCTCCGGCACGGCCTGCGACGTGCAGCAGCCGGCCGGCGCCCTGCTGCTGCTGCGCCGGGAGGCGCTCGCCGCGGTGGGCGGGCTAGACGAGCGGTTCCATCCCGCTTGGTTCGAAGACGCGGATCTCTGCAGGCGCCTGCGCGACGCAGGCTTCAGGCTGCGTCACACGCCCGCCGTGGTAGCCCGGCATGCGGGCGCGCATGCCGTCGCAGCCATGCCCTTGGAAGAGAGGCTGCTGGCTTGGTATGGTGGTTTGTTGCGTTACGCCGAGAAGCACTTTTCGAGCGTCGGCTTCCGCTGCGTTCGAGCTGCCGTGCTGGCGGGGCTGGCATTGCGAGCGATCTATTCCGGCCTGCTCTCCCGGCCCGCGGGCCGAGCGGGCGCGTACTGGAACGCGGCCCGCCTCGTGAGATCCGGATTTCCCGCATCACCCGGCGCGTCGTGAGAACATAAAATCCTGCGCCGGATTCCCTGGACGGAACCGCCACTCATGTCAGGCAAGCCTCTGGTATCCGTAACGGTGGTTACCTACAATAGCGGCCGGTTCATCCGGCGCTGCTTGGAATCCGTGCTGGAGCAGGCATACCAGCCGCTGGAGGTCGTCGTTGTCGACAACGCTTCCACGGACGGCACCTGCGACATTCTCGAGCGTTTCGAAGATCTCTGCACTGTCCTCTACAACGAGGAGAACATCGGCTTCGCCGCCGCGCAGAACCAGGCCATAGGCCTCGCTCGCGGCGACTGGGTGCTGACGCTGAACCCGGACGTGCTGCTGCTGTCGGACTTCGTCTCCCGCCTGATGGCTACCGCCGGGAGGTATCCGCTGGCAGGCACGGTGTGCGGCAAGCTGCTGCTGGCCGATGCGAGTTTCGACATCGAGGGCGTCCAGCGGCTCGACTCCACCGGCATGTTCTTCACGCCCATGCTGCGCCACAAGGACCGCGGCTGCATGGAGACCAACAACGGGCACTACAGCCGGTGCGAGTATGTCTTCGGGGCCACTGCGGCGGCGGCCTGCTATCGCCGGGAGATGATCGTCGACATCTCCGTGGACGGGGAGTTCTTCGATGCCGAGTTCTTCGCCTACCGCGAGGATGCCGACGTGGCCTGGCGGGCGCAACTGATGGGCTGGAAGTGCATATTCGAGCCGCGCGCGGCCGCCTACCACGTGCGCAGCTTGCGGCCCGGAATGCGCAGCCAGCTGCCGGCCGAGATCAACATGCACTCGGTCAAGAACCGCTTCCTGATGCGCATCAAGAACATCACGCCCGGCCTGTACGCGCGCTATTTCTTGCCGATCACGTTCCGCGATCTCGGCATCCTGGCCTATTGCGTCGCGATCGAGCGTTACTCGCTGCGGGCGTTCTTCTACCTCGCCCGGAATTTCCGCAGCGCGCTGCGCAAGCGCCGCTGGATCCAAGCGCGGCGGCGGGAGGATGAGTCGTACATGGCGCGTTGGTTCCGCTATCGCCCGGTCAGCAGGCCGCTGCAGGGGGATGCCGCCCGGGCGCCGCGGCGGGCAGCCCGGTCTGCCGAGGCTGTCCGCTACCGGGCGCGATGAAAGTCGCCCTGCTAGGCACCCGGGGCATTCCGGCCAATTACGGCGGTTTCGAGACATTCGCCGAAGAGCTGGCCGCGCGGCTGGTCGAGCGCGGGCACCAGGTCACCGTGTACTGCCGCGCACACTACGCCAGCGGCCGGCGCGCATGCCGCGGCGCCCGCTTGGTGGTGCTGCCCACAATTCGCGGCAAGTACACCGACACCGCTGTCCACACGTTGCTCTCCAGCCTGCACTTGCTGCTGCACGGCGCCGATGCGGCGATCTACTGCAACGGCGCCAACGCGGTGTTCACGTATTGGCCGCGGCTGCTGGGCATACCCACAGCGCTCAATGTCGACGGACTCGAGCGCAAGCGCCGCAAGTGGAACAGGGCGGCCCGGGCATGGTACGCCGCTTCCGAGCGCTGGTCCACGCTGTGCCCCAGCCGCGTCGTCACAGATGCGCTAGCTGTCCGCGCCTACTATCGCGAGCGGTTCGGCCTGGATACTGAGTTCATCGCTTACGGCGCGGCCTCGGGGCCGGCGCCGACCAGCGCCAGCCTGTCCGCATGGGGGCTGAGCAGCGGGCAGTATTACCTGTACGTCAGCCGCTTCGAGCCGGAGAACAACGCCCTGCTGGTCGTGCGCGAGTTCGAGCGCAGCTCGGCCCGGCGGCGCTTGGTGATGGTGGGCGACGCACCCTATGCCGCCAAGTACATCCGCCAGGTCAAGTCCACCGAGGATCCCCGCATTGTCTTCACCGGGGCGGTATACGGGAAAGCCTACGCCGAACTGCAGTCGCATTGCCATGCCTACGTTCACGCGACCGAGGTCGGCGGCACG
This sequence comes from Bryobacterales bacterium, assembly GCA_965219605.1. GTDB lineage: Bacteria > Acidobacteriota > Terriglobia > Bryobacterales > UBA6623 > VXMF01. The sequence continues at coordinate 616,439 of CBDCOC010000002.1, forward strand.
CATCCGGCCTTGGTCGAAGCCATGGGGCGGGGTTGCGCAGTGCTGTACCTGGACACGCCGGAGAACCGCGAGGTGGCGGGTCGCGCGGGGCTCAGCTTCGGATCCCGCCCGGGCCAGCTCGCGGCCCGCATAGAGGAGTTGGAGGAGGCCGATCCCGAGCGCGCTGAGGCCTTGGGCCGCGAGGCGGCGCGCGAGGCGGCCGCGCGTTACAGCTGGGAGGCGGTCGCGGACGAGTACGAGCGCCTGCTGGCAGCGCTTGTGTCGCGCGGCTAGTCCCGGCCAGCCGGCGCGGGGCTACAGTAGATTGGGTTGAAGACCGCGTGCCGAGCCGCGAAGAACACACTGCACCGCCCCCCTCGGTCGAAGACTGCTTCGGCCCGCGCGGCATTCTGGCGGCCAGCATGCCCGGCTGGGAGGATCGCCGGGGCCAGTTAGAGATGGCCCGCGAGATCGAGGCTGCGATCGGCGAGAAGCGCAACCTGATCGTCGAGGCGGGCACGGGCACGGGCAAGACGCTGGCCTACTTGATCCCGCTGGCGCTCGCCGGACGCAGGGCGGTGATCTCGACCGGCACGAAGAACTTGCAGGAGCAATTGGTGCGCAAGGACGTGCCGTTCTTGGAGAGCGCTCTCGGAAAGCACCTGCAAGTGGCCGTGATGAAGGGGCGGAGCAACTTCCTCTGCATCGAGAAGCTGGCCGAGCAGGAGCGCAAGCCGGCGCTCAGCGGGATGCGGGAGGCGAGCGAGCTGGCCTTGATCCGGGACTGGGCGAGGCAGACCGCGACAGGGGATCGCTCCGACCTCGAAGGGCTTGCCGAAGACAGCCGGCTATGGCCGCGTCTCGATGCCCGGCGCGAAGCCTGCCCGGGCCGGAAATGCGAGCGTTTCTCCGATTGCTTCGTGACCAAGATGCACCGGCGCGCTCGCGAGGCGGACGTGGTGGTGGTCAACCACCACCTCTTCTTCGCCGACCTCGCAATGCGCGAGGACGAGGACGACTTCGGGCCGATCATCCCGCCGCACGAGACGGTCGTGTTCGACGAGGCGCACGAAATCGAGGGCGTGGCCGGGCAGTTCTTCGGGCAGGTGCTGAGCAACCATCAGGTCGAGGACCTTGCCCGGCAAACGCTGGCCTCGGCCAAGCAGGCCGGCTTCGCCTCGCAGAAGCTGGATGCGGCGGTCAAATTCCTGCGGACAAGCGCCAAGGAGTTCTTCGCCCTGTTCGACGCTTTCCAGCCGCGCCAGATCTTCAGCGAGCGGGGGCGGTTTCGCACGGACAAAGCCAAGGAGTACGGCGCACTGCAGGCCGCCTTGGATGGCTTGGGGGCCACCCTCAGCCTGGTTCGGGAGCGCGGCGAGGAGACGCGGCTCCTGCGCGGCCGGGCCGGGCAGATCAAGGCGCTGCTCAGCGTGCTGCTGGGCGAGACCGGCGAACCCGTGCTGGCCGCGACGGATGGCAATTCGGCGCTGGCCGCGCTGGCCGACGACCACACCGATAATTTCGTCTACTGGGTCGACAAGCGCGGCAGCGGCGTCTACTTGCACGCCACTCCGATCGATCTTGCGCCGATCCTCGAAGAGCGCCTCTTCCGCCAGCACGGCAGCGTGGTGCTCGCCTCGGCCACCTTGGCCGTCGAGGGAAGCTTCGAGTACGTCCGCGGCAGGCTGGGCCTGCACGCCGCCAACGAAAGCGTGATCCCAGGCCACTTCGACTTCCGGCGGCAAGCCCTGCTCTATCTCCCCGCGGGGATGCCGGAACCGAGGGCGCGCGAGTTCCCGGCGCGCGCGGCCCGCGAGATCCAGGCTGTCCTCGAAATCACTCGCGGGCGGGCGTTCGTGCTGTTCACGAGCCACCGCCAGATGCGCGAAGTGCATCGGCTGGTATCGAAAGCGTTGGGATTTCCCTGCTTGTTGCAGGGGCAGGGCTCGAATGCGGAAGTGCTCGAGCGGTTCCGTCGCACGCGGAACTGCGTGCTGTTCGCCACGGCCAGCTTCTGGCAGGGCGTTGACGTGCCCGGCGCGCAGCTCAGCTGCGTGATCATTGACAAGCTCCCGTTCGCGGTGCCGTCGGATCCGCTCGTGCACGCTCGCACGGAGCGCATCAACGCCCAAGGCGGCAACGCCTTTCGGGAGTATCAAATTCCCCAAGCCATCTTGGCGCTCAAGCAGGGATTCGGGCGCTTGATCCGCTCCGCCGCGGACCGCGGCGTGCTGGTGATGCTGGACAGCCGCATTCTCGCCAAGCAGTACGGGAAGATCTTTCTCGACAGCCTGCCCGACTATGCCAGGACCCAGGACTTGGGCGAGGTGGCCGGGTTCTTCGGCCGCTGAGCGCGCAGGTCAGCCGAGCAGCTCGGCAATCGCTTGGTCGGCGAATAGCAGGCCGCTGTCTGTGAGCCGCAGCGCGGGCGGCTCGGCAGCCAGCCAGCCGCGCTCGCTCAGCAGCGCCGCGTTGGCCTGCAAGCGCGCCCACTCGCCCGTGCTGCAGCGAACGCCCTCGCGGGTGCGCAGGCCGGTCAGGATGCGGTCTTCGAACAGCCGGTTCGCGCCGAGGCGCTCGGTCGTCAGGCGAGCGGAGCCCCCGTCGCCCAGCCGGCGGACGTACTCCGGGGCGCTGGGAACGTTGCACCAGCGCAGCCTGCCGTCGAACGAGTGCGCATCGCTGCCGAACCCGAAATAGGGCTGCATGCGCCAGTACTTGGCGTTGTGCGCACTTTCCGCGCCCGGCCGGGCGAAATTGGACACCTCATAGCGCTGGTAGCCAAGGCCCCGCAGTCGATCGAGGGCACATAGGTACAGCTCTAGGATCAGGGCTTCCGAAGGCACCTCGCCGGCGCCGTAGCGCGCTCCTCCCGAGCGCAGCTCGCGGCCCAGGCGGCTGGCATCATCGGTCTCCAGCATGTAGACGGACACATGCCCGGGATCCAGCTTCTCGACCCACGCCAGGGATCGCTGCCAAGTGGCCCAGGTCTGCCGGGCGAGGCCGGCGATGAGGTCGACGGAGATGCTGCCGATACCGGCCTCGGCCAGCCGCGCCTGCTCCTCCCGGACCATGGCCCCGTCGTGCTTGCGGCCGGCCGCGCGGGCGACCTCAGGGACGAAGGACTGCACGCCGAAGCTAGCGCGGGTAATGCCGGCCCGCGACCAAGCCGCGACGCGCTGCGCAGTCGCCTCCCCGGGCGCGACCTCGATCGTCGCCTCGCGCCAAGGCTGGCGGGGCAGCGCCTCGGCCAGCAAGGTGAATTCCTCCGGCTCCAGCAGGCTCGGGCTGCCTCCGCCGAAATACAGCGTCTCGGCCGCGGGAAGTTCGGCGCTGCGGATTTCGCGGGCCAGGCAGCGCAGGTATGCGGCGCGGAGCGCGCGGGAGTACACGTCCGAGCGGAAGTTGCAGTACGTGCATTTCTGCGCGCAAAAAGGGATCGAGACGTAGACGCCCGGCAGGCCTGCGGGCTTGCTCCCCGGCAGCCCGGGGCTCAGCGGTCGGCGGCCTTCTTGGCGGCCCGCTCCTGAATCCCGCGCTTCACCTGTCTCGCCAGCTTGCCGGCTTCCAGCGCGGTCTTCTTGGTCGCCTCGGCCATTACGGGCTTGGTCTTGGCCCAGGCCTCCTCCATGCGCGGCTTGGCCCGTTCCCACTGCTCCTCGATCTCCGGCTTGGCTTTGTCCCACGTCGATCGGGCCTTGGGCTTGATCTTGCCCTCGAAGACATCCTTGGCCGCCTGGCGCAGGCGGGGGTCCTCGGCTGCCTTGCGGACCGCCGTGCCGATAAGACTCTTCCACAGGGGCATGCCTGTGTATCGTACCAGCTTGCGGGGCAGCCGCCGGCCGGATTCAGGCGCGGCGCACCTTGGCGAGGAACAGCTCGTGCAGGCGGGTGTCAGGCGTGAGTTCCGAATGAAACGTTGCCGCGAGGTGCGGGCCGTGCTCAACCAAGAGCGGCAGGTCTCCGTCGCGCAGCAGCGTTTTGACCTCCGGGCCGACGGAATGGATGATCGGAGCCCGGATGAAGACGGCCTCGAGCGGCCCTTGCCGGGTCCGCGCGACGAATTCGGCCTCCGGCTCGATCCTGCGGATCGAGCTGTCGATCTGGCGGCCGTAGGCATTGCGCTCGATAGACATGTTCACCGCCGCCAGCGAGGGCTGGGCCGGGTTCGAGACTTGGCGGGCCAGCAGGATGGCCCCGGCGCAAGTTCCCAAGATCGGCTTTTCCTGCGAAAACGCAAGCAATCCGTCCCAGATCCCTTCCCGCTCGAGCAGGATGATATTGGTCGAGCTCTCGCCGCCGGGAAGGATCAGGCCGTCCACCGAGCGCAGTTGGCTGGCGTAGCGCACCGCGACCGGCTCGGCCCCGAGTTGGGCCAAGCGCCGCGCATGGGCGTCAAAGTCGCCTTGCAGCGCCAATACCCCTACCTGCATGGCGAGATGCGCACCGGGCGGGGACAGCCCCGCCCGGCAGGGCCGCGCATGCGCCGGCGACGCCTACCAGCCACGGGTCTGCAGCAACTCGCCTTCGCCAAGGCTGGCCATGTCAAGGCCGGGCATCGGCTCGCCGAGATCTTGGCAGGATTCCAAGAGTTTCTCAGGGTCGCTGAAGAATGTCGTGGCCTTGATGATAGCCGCGGCGCGGCGTTCGGGATCCTGGGACTTGAACACGCCAGAGCCGACGAAAACGGCCTCCGCGCCGAGATTCATCACCAAGGCCGCATCGGCCGGCGTGGCGATGCCCCCCGCGGAAAAGTTCGGCACGGGCAGCCGGCCCTCGCGAGACACCCATTCCACCAGTTCGACGGGCGCCTGCAATTCCTTGGCACAGCGGGGCAGCTCGTCGCTGCCCGTCACCGTGAGGCGCTTGACCTGCTGGCGGATGGCGCGCATGTGGCGCACCGCCTCCACCACGTTTCCCGAGCCGGCCTCGCCCTTGGTGCGGATCATGGCCGCCCCCTCGCCGATGCGGCGCAGCGCTTCGCCCAGGTCGCGCGCGCCGCACACGAAGGGGATCTTGAAGCCGTGCTTGTCGATATGGTGCTCCTCGTCGGCCGGTGTGAGAACTTCGCTCTCGTCGATGTAGTCCACCTTCAGAGCCTGCAGCACCATGGCCTCGGCGAAGTGGCCGATGCGGGCCTTGGCCATGACCGGGATCGAGACGGCCGAGATGATCTCGCGCATCTTCTGGATACTGGCCATGCGCGCCACGCCGCCTTCCTTGCGGATGTCGGCCGGCACGCGCTCCAGCGCCATCACGGCCACCGCGCCCGCGTCTTGGGCGATGCGCGCTTGGCCGGCATCGGTGACGTCCATGATCACGCCGCCCTTGAGTTGCTCTGCCAGGCCGGCCTTGAGCCGGAATTCGTCCGTTAGGAACATTGCTGCCTTCCTCACGCGCCGCCTTGATGGCAGCCGCTGACTCTAATCCTAGCGATGCCGGCCCCGCGCATCAAGCGGGCGGCATGCGGCGCGCTCGCTCGCGCCCCGGCCCGCGCTGCCGGGCGGCGCCAGCTGCTGGCGCGGACAGCCCGGGTAGTATGCTGCTAGGTCATGCCTTCCGGCTCGGAACTGTTCGTCCGAAGCTTGCGCAGCCAAGGCGTGGAAAACCTCTTCACGCTCGTCGGGGACCACCTCAACGACGTGCTGCGGGCTGCCGTGCGCGAGGGAATGTCGGTGTATGACACGCGCCACGAATCCGCGGCGGTGCACATGGCTGACGGCTGGAGCCGCCTCACGCGCACGCCCGGCGTCTCGATGGTGACCGGAGCTCCGGGGCACACCAACTCCATCACCGGCATCGCCACTGCCCACGCGACGGCCGCGCCCCTGCTGGCCGTCAGCGGCATGAGCGATTCCAGCGCGCGCGACCGCGGCGCATTCCAAGACATGGACCAGCTCAAACTGGTGCAGGGGATCACCAAGTACGCCGCCGTGCCGGCGCGGTCCGGCCAGATACCCTTTCATGTCAAGCGCGCGTTCTTGGAGATGTTGCGCGGACGTCCCGGCGCGGCCCATCTGAGCATTCCCGCGGACCATTTCACCGAGCGCAACGAGACGCATGCGCCGATTCCCGACCAGCGCATCGAAGCCTCGAGAAGCGCGCCGGCCAGCGCCGATCTTGATCGCGTCATGGACCTGCTGGCCGCTTCCGAACGCCCGGCGGTCGTGGCCGGATCGGGGGCGTACTGGTCGCGCGCCGAGCGCGAGATCCGGTCCTTCGTCGAAGCTGTCAACGCCCCCTTGTTCACCGCCACATTGGCGCGCGGCCTGGTCTCGGACGATCACCCGTTGTGCTTCGGCTACGCCGACGCCGCCATCAATCCTGCGTTCGGCAATGCCCTGCGCAAGGCCGATTTGGTCCTGGTCGTCGGCAAGCGCATGGACTACGGCCTGGGCCTGGGCGGCCCGCAGCTGTTCGGGGCTGGCGCCAAGACGGTCCAGATCGACGTCTGCGGCACGGAGCTGGGCATGAATCGAGCGCTGGAAGTCGGCATTCAGGCCGACGCCAAGACCGCCCTAGCGGCATTCAACGAAGCCTTGGCAGCGCGGACTTCCCCCGGTCGCGCGCGCTGGCTGTCCGAAGTGCAGCGCGGCCGCGACGAATACGCGGCTAGGATCGCAGCCGAGATGGCCGTGCCGCGCCGGCCCCTCCACTCGCTGCATGTCTACGAAGTGTTGCGGGACAAGCTGCCGCCCGATGCCACCGTCTGCTGGGACGGCGGCGATTTCGTCCACTGGGGGCGCTACATGCTCTCGGCCCGCCAGCCGGGGCGCTGGATGCGGCTCGGCTCCTTGGCCGGCCTGGGCGTCGGCCTGCCAATCGGGCTGAGCGCCCAGATCTTGCGGCCGGACTCCAAGTCCGTGGTCATTACCGGAGATGGCTCGCTGGGGTTTTACATCGGCGAGTTGGATACCGCGGTGCGCCACGGACTGCCGCTCGCCATCATCGTCGGCAATGACGCCGGCTGGGGTGTCGAGCGCGAGTTGCAGAAAGGCCGCTACCCGGGCGCGCCCGCGGTGGCCTGCGAACTCAGGAACACGCGTTACGACCTAGTGATGAAGGCCTTCGGCGGCGATGGCGTGCATGTGACCGAGCGCGCTCAGCTGCCGGACGCCTTCGAGCGCGCTTTCCGCAGCGAGAAGCCGTTCTTGGTCAATATCGAAATCGCCGGCTTGGGATCGCCCTACACGCGCTATCAGACCGGACAGCGCAAGCGCCAGGCTCGACATGCGCCTTGAGCGACGCGCCCGCTTGGCGGGAATCGCGCTGGCCGCCCTGCCCTGCTCCGGCCAGGCGCCTTATCAGCCCGCGGCGGAAAATCTGCCCAAGGAGATCGGCCCCCAGCCGATTCCGTTCGACCACCTGTTGCACGCGCAGCATCGAATGGCGTGCGCGGACTGCCACCCCGGCGCGCGGTCCGGCGCGCGAGCCGGCCTTCCGGATCGCGACGATTGCATGCTGTGCCACCAAGCGATTGCGAGCGACAGCCCTGCCATCGCCCGGCTCGCGGCCCTGCCCGCAGGCAGCAAGATCCGCTGGCGACGGGCCTACCGCGTGCCGGGCTTCGTATTCTTCAGCCACGCCGAGCACGCCGTGCAAGATCTGGCCTGCGACGACTGCCACGGCCCTGTGCGGGAACGGCGCGTGCTGCGGCAAGAAGTCTCGACCGGCATGGTTGCCTGCATGAACTGCCATGCGCGCCGGGAGGTTTCCAACGAATGCTATCTGTGCCATGACCTGGGCCAGTAGCGCCTGCCCGGCCCTGCGTGCAGTCTCCTGCCGCAGCCGCTCTCCTGCGATGATGAGAATGCGCAGCCTGCCTGTCTCGTGCCGTGCCGGCTGCGGCCCGACTAGGCCCATTCGAGCGGCGCCCGCACATGGCTTCAGTCCATCCGATCCCCGCTGACGGCAGGCGGGATTTGGCAACCACGCTTGGCGGCGCGATCGCGGACCTCGCTCGCCATCCCGTGGATCGATTGATCCGCAACTGGAATTGGAAGGCTGCGCTGCTGAGCGCCGCCCTGCGCACGACGATCTTCTTCACCGTAAACCTGACGTCCAGTTGGGACAGCGCGGTCGCCGCCGCCGTGACCGAGCTCTTGTACCGGGCCCCGATGGTTGGCACGCTGGCGGCCCTGTCGCAGTCTTTTCGCCGCGTCCAGCCGGCCTGGCTAGGCAGCGCTGTCATGATGGCGCTGCTCCCAGCGCTGGGACATGCCATCGAGTTCACCGTGCATTGGCTCCGGGAGACTGAGAAGCTCGCCGAGAGCGTGGCCGTGTCGGCGTTGTTCTCCGTAGCCACGACCGGTGTCAACTACCTGTTGCAGCGGCGCGACGTCTTGGTCGTGGGCCACGGGGCAACGCCGTTCCTGGCGGACATCCTCCAAGTTGCCCCGCACCTGTTCGACTTGCTCGTGCGCAAGCCGATCCGCCTCATGCGCCGCCTCGCGCCAGTGTCCCACTCGCCCCGCAACAAGCACTGACGAGCGCACTCCCAGGCCGCGCGCCCGCTCTCGAGATCGGGAGCGGGCATTCAGGCACCGCCGGGATCGCCTTGCGGCACAGCTTGACTTGGCCGCGCGCGGAGCGTTCTACTAGGTCTAATGCCTCCGATTCCCAGAGACGAGCAGCGCTCGCTGACCGACCGCCTGATGCAACTGGCAGGTGGCAGCTACACCCCCGACCAGCGCCGGAAATATTACATCAGCGGACCGCAATGGGCTGGCGCATACGAGGGTCAAGCGCTTTTTCACGCCCCCACGCGCGAGCCGGTGGGCTTTGAGGAGGTGATCCGCCATCTCGGCGAGCTGGGCATCCCCTGCTGGACGACCCACGATACGGATGTCATCGACACGAACGACCTTTTCACGGACCGCCAAGCGGAGACCGTGAACCGCATCAGCCGAGCTCTCAACGAGCACGGCGTGCGGTGCTCGATGGTCACGTGCGAGACATTCTTCCATCCGGTCTTCGCCGCCAGCGCCGCCGCCGAGGCCCCGGAGGTGCGCCGGTATGCGGCCCGGCGTCTGGAGAACACGGTCGACATCGGCCATCAGCTCGGGGCCGGCTTCGCGGTGTACTGGCCCGGGTCACTGGGCTACATGGTGCAAGGCGCGATCGACGAGACGCAGACCTTGCGCTGGTTTGCCGACGGCCTGAACGCCGCCTGCGCCCGCGACCTGAAGCTGGCCGCGGAGCACGGCAGGCCGGCATTGAAGCATTGCCTGGAGGCGAAGCCCTTCGAGCCGCAGGCGCAGATCATCCTGCCAACCAGCGACGCCATGCTGGCGTTCATCTCCAGCGGGCTGCTCGACCATCCGGAGATGGTCGGCCTGAACCCGGAGTACCTGCACGAGCTGATGTGGGGCGGCGCGACGCGGGCGGTGCTTGCCCGCGCCCTGCTGTGCAAGAAACTGTTCCACTTCGACATCAACGACGGCTACCCGCTCAAGCACGACGTGGACCTGGGCATCGGCGTGGTCAACCCGCTGGACTGGCTCAACGTGCTGGTGCTGCTGCGGTCCCACGGCTACGAAGGGCCCTTCAACCTCGACTTCAAGCCGCCGCGGACGACTTCGAACTACGGTGTCTGGAAAGTCAGCTTCCCGGGAGCGGTGGACCGCTTCATCACCCTTTGGAACATCGCTGGCGAGGTCATGGAAGATCCGGTCATGCGCGAAGCGACCGAAGCGCTCAAGGCTGGCGGGGGAGGCGTCGGGAGCGTTGACGACATCGTGGAAGCCAACCGGGAGCTGCTCACGCTCCACGAGTTGATGGCACACCGGCTGTTCCAACTGCTGGTGGGACAGCACCGCGGGCGGGTGTTCGGCGGGTAGTCGGATCCGCCTCCCCCGGGCCGGGCCCCTCGGGGGCCGCTGGCGGATGGCGCGCTCGGGAGGATTCGAACCCCCGGCCTTCTGGTCCGTAGCCAGACGCTCTATCCAGCTGAGCTACGAGCGCGTGCCAAGCTTCCCTTCATAGTACATGAGACATCTGGTTGCCGGCGCACGGATGCCCGATTTCTGAAAATACCGGACGGTTCCAAGAAGAGCAGCGGGCATGCCTGCTATGCTGCGGGCATGCCCGCCACGACCGCCACGCTCGCACCCGAAACCACCCGCGTGCCCGCACCAGCGAGCGAGGAGGAATACCCCTGCTCCGACGGCTTGGTGCTGATGGAGACCGAGCCGCATGCCGATGCCATCGTGGCCATGCGCAACCAACTGCAGGTGCATTTTGCCATGCGCCCGGACGTGTACGTGTCGGGCAGCATGGCGGTGTACTACCGGCAAGGCGATCCCAGCGCGGTGCTGGTGCCGGATCTGTTCGTGGTCAAGGGCGCGCCGCGCAAGCCGCCGCGCAAGTCGTACCGCCTGTGGGAGGAGGGCGGCGTGGCGCCGAGCTTCGTGGTGGAGGTGGCCTCGCCGTCGACCAGCGAGCGCGACGCCAGCGTCAAGCGCCTGGCCTATGAGCGCATGGGCGTGGGCGAGTACTGGCGTTTCGATCCGACGGGGACGCTGATCGCGGAGGGGCTGGTGGGCTGGCGGCTGCGGGGCGGGCGCTACCAGCGGGCGCGGGCGACGGGCCTGGCCAACGGCTACCGCAGCGTGGTGCTGGGGCTGGACTTGCGGGTCGAGGGGCCGTTGCTGCGCTTCTGGGACACCCGGCGGGGGCGCAGCCTGCCGACCCATGCCGAGGCCAGCCGGGCCTTGGAGCAAAGCCAGAAGCAGCTCGACCGCACCGACCGCAAGCTGGACGCAGCAGAGCGCAAACTGGACGAAACCGAGCGCAGGCTGGGTCAAACTGAGCGTGAATTGGAGCAGGAAGCATGCTTGCGCCAACAGGCAGAACAGGAACGCGAGCAGGAGGCCCGCGGGCGCGAACGGGCGGAGCGGAAGCTAGACGAGGCCCAACAACGGATCCGCGAGCTGCAATCCCTGCTGGGGCTGCCTGGCAAGTCTGGCTGAGAGCGCCTGGCCGGCCGCGCCAGGAGGCCGCCTAAGTCTCCATGCGCGCATTGCCGAGGCACTTGACGAAGCAAAGCACGCACCTGCTGCCATGCTCCCGTGCTGTTCCGCATGTTCGCGGACAGGCCGCGCCCCAGCGATTTCCCGCAGTACTGCGAAACTGACTGAGCGGAGGAACGCACAGCACCCTTCCCCTCACCGCGCCCGCAGATGGTCAGCTGCCTTGCGCGGTGCTGGGCCACGCCGGTCCAAGCGCTGCTTCTGAAACCGACAAGCGCACTCGCGTCTCGGACTGGAGCTTGCCTGCTGGCAGGGCTCACCGACGAGCACTTCGCATTCGCTCCGTTTCCTGCCCAAGCACGGTCGGGCATCCTTGCCGCGCAGCGCGGCCGCAGCCCTGGTGTGAAACACCCTAGCCCGCCCCTGCCCCCACAGCGTCCCGGGAAGCAGTTTGTGCAGTGTCGGGAAGCAGCTGGTGTGAAACACCCTAGCCCGCCCCTGCCCCCACAGCGTCCCGGGAAGCAGTTTGTGCAGTGTCGGGAAGCAGCTGGTAGCCGAGATCCTTAGCTGTCGTTTTGAGGTAGGCCAAGGTCCGTTGGCGATGGCGCTGCTCGTAGGCCGCCTCGCCCTCGTCAACGTAGTCCTGGCCGAAGCGCAGCATGCGGTATACCAACACCGCCAGCTTGCGGGCGGTGGCGAACACCGCCGTCTTCATCCCCTTGTGCCGCGCCTTGCGGCGCAGCGCCGCCCCCAGCGCCGACTTGGACCGGATCAGCGCCGTCGCCGCCATGCGCAGCGCGTTCGACGTGCGCGTCGCTCCCAGCCCGCGCTGCCGCTTGCCCGCCAACTGCTGCCCGCCCGATACCGCGTGCCGCGGCGCCAGGCCCAGCCAGCTCGTGAAATGCCGCTCGCTCGGAAACGACCCCAGATCCGTCCCCAACTCGGTCAGGATCGTGCGCGCCGCCCCCGCGCTAATCCCGTCGATGCGCGTCAGATCCACGCTCGCGTAGCGGTACAGCGCCGTCCGCAGCGGCTGCTCACCCCGCCTTCGGATGGCTTTCTCCTTGGCCGCGTTCGGGTGCCGCGGACACTCCTCCGCGCTGCATTCCTCGCCCGCCTGCTGCTGCAGATCCTCTTGCAGCTTCTGCTCGTAACCGTCCATCTCGGCCTGCACCGCGTCGTACAGCCGCAGCGCACTGCGCAGGTTGAACAGGTGCTCCTCCCGCCAGTTGCCGCTCAGGTACTCCACGAACTGCTCCTCCGTGTGCTTGCAGCGCCCCGAGCGCAACTGCGCCAACTGCTCCGCATCGCGCTGCCCCGCCACGATCGCACGCACGATCGCCATGCCTGTCTGCCCCGTCAGATCCGTCACCGCCCGATGCACCTGCACGTTCATCTGATCCAGCGCCCGCTGCATCCATTGCACGCAGCGCGTGCGCTCCGCCACCAAGCTCTGCCACTGCCGGTGCAGCGCCCGCAGCTGCGTCACCGTCTCGGGCGGCCGGAACGAGCCCCGCAGCAGGCCGCAACTGTGCAGCCGCTGTAGCCACTGGCAGTCCAGCATGTCGGTCTTGCGCCCCGGCACGTTCTTCAACTGCCGCGCATTGACCAGCAACACCTCGAAACCGCGCTCCTCCAGCAACTCGTGCAATGGGATCCAGTACACATACGTGCTCTCCAGCGCCACCGATTCCACGCCTTCGGCCGCCAGCCAGTCCGCCAACGCGTCCAACTGCGCGGTGGTCGTGCCGAACGTGCGCACGTTGGGCCTGCCGTCCGCACGTGGCGGCCCGCAGGCCCAGTGCTCGCGGCTGCCGAGGTCCACCCCCGCCACCTGCGGGCGCTGCACCGGCAGGTCCCGCTCCGGCTGCTCTCTTGCCATATCTCCCTCCTGCTGCTCCTGTCTCACACACGGAAGGCCCCGGCCCGGGTTGGCAATTGCTCTGCAATGCTGGTGTTGAGGAGTGCTTCCGAAGAAACCTCGCTAGTGAATGATCGCTCGCCCGGACCCAGACTGGCTTTGGGGCAAATACTGCACCAATGAAATTACGGGGCTTGACTGCCGGAACCCTCCGCTCTGATTCTACGCCAAGCCACGTGTTTCCAACCGAATGATCCGGGCCCCGCCCGGGGGCGCGACTGGCTTGGCACAGCGGGCTCGATTACGCGACACTATGCGGGATATGCGCGAAGCAGTCATCGTCGACTCTCTCCGGACACCGCTGGCCAAATCGTTCCGCGGCTCTCTCAACCTGACACGACCGGACGACCAGGCCGCCCATTGCATCCGCGCTCTGCTCGCGAAACATCCACAGGTCAATCCAAGCGAGATCGGTGACGTGATCCTCGGCTGCGGCCAGCCCTCTGGCGTGTCTGGCCACAATATCGCTCGCATCGCGGCGCTGCTGGCCGGGCTGCCCAGCTCGGTGGGCGGTACGACCGTGAACCGTTTCTGCTCCTCCGGCCTGCAGGCGATCGCCATGGCAGCCCACCAGGTGATGGCCGAGGGCGAGGACGTCATGCTGGCTGGCGGTGTCGAGTCGATAACGATGATGGTTCCTGACAACGCGCCCCATCCGCAGCTCAGGCAGGCCGCGCCCGGGGTCTACATGGTCATGGGAGTGACGGCCGAGGTGGTCGCCAAGCGCTACGGCGTGAGCCGCGAGGCACAGGACCAATACGCCCTGCAAAGCCAGCAGCGCACCGCAGACGCCCAGCGGGACGGCTTCATCCGGGAGGAGCTGGCTCCGATGCCCGTCACGCGAGGGATCGTCGACAAGCAAACCAAGCAGGTCGTCGACAAGCAGGAACACGTGCTCAGCGCTGACGAATGCAACCGTCCCGACACCACCATGGAAGGGCTGGCCAGCCTGCCGCCTTACTTCGATCCGCACTCGGGCCAAGGCTCGGTCACGGCCGGCAATTCTTCCCAGCTTTCGGACGGAGCGTCCGTGACGCTGGTGATGTCAAGACAGCGCGCGGACCAGCTCGGCATCGATTACAAGCTGGTCTTCCGCGGCTTCGCGACCTCCGGCTGCGAACCCGACGAAATGGGCATCGGGCCGGTCTTCGCGGTTCCGAAGCTGCTCAAGAGGCAAGGCAAGCGCAGCGATCAGATCGACGTGTGGGAGCTCAACGAGGCCTTCGCCGTGCAGGTGGTCTACTGCCGGGACCGGCTCGGCGTCCCGAACGAGCGGCTCAATGTCAACGGCGGGTCCATCGCCATCGGGCATCCCTTCGGGATGACCGGCTCGCGCTTGGTCGGCACGCTCGCCAACGAGATGCGCCGCCGCCGGGCGCCGCTGGGCGTCGTGACCATGTGCGTCGGAGGCGGACAGGGCGCGGCCGGGCTCTTCGAAGGGGCTTGGTAGGCAAGCGCCGGACGATTCCGGCAGCGCCGGGAAGCAGCGCCCGCCTAGAGCTTGGAGCAGGCGTTGGCAGCGCCCGCCGGATCGACAGCTCCGCTCCCCGATTCGACATGCACGATCTTGCCGCCCTTGTCGATGACGAACGTGGTACGGCCGGCCATGTTCATTGCGTTCAGCACGCCGAACTTCTTCGCCACGGCACCGTCCTCATCGCTGAGGATGGCGAATTCCAAGTGCAGCGATTCCGCGAACTTCTTGTTGGTTTCGAGCGAGTCCGTGCTGATGCCGAAGACCACGGCACCGGAGTCGGTGAACGTCTGGATATCAGCCTGATACCCCTTCATCTCGCGCGTTCAACCGCCGGTGAACGCCTTGGGGAAGAACGCCAGCACGACGTTCTTCTTGCCCTTGAACGAAGACAGCGCCGTGTCAGAGCCATCGGTTCCTGGCAGGGTGAAGTCCGGCGCGGTGTCGCCGACCGCGAGGGCCGCGACCGCCTGCCCGGTGACAGCCGCGGCTGCCCCGGCCAAGATTGCCGCGCGTCTTGAGAGAGTGCTCATGGTGTTGCCTTCCTTGGTGTCAGTCCGCGGCCAGCCGCGTCCCCGTTGGAGAAGCTAGATTCTAGCAGATGGCTGGCTGCCCTGCCGCGAGCAGTTCGGCCGCCGGCCGGGACAGCGCAACCTGCCCCCGCCTGCGTGCCGCCAGCGCTGCGCAGCAGGCATCCATGATTCAAATGCCTGAGTCCCATTGACCCCTGCCAGCGTCTCGGCCTACAATGGAGCTAGTGATCGCCTAGGGGGGCGTCGGTTCGTCTCGTTGTTACCCCCTGCTCCCCCCTGCCCGAGCAGCTGCGCTTGGGGTGGACTTGGGTAGGCGCGTCCGCCGTCTGGCCTGAGTCCGATGTTTGACAGCCTTTCAGAGAAGCTGCAGCGAGCTTTCAAGGATCTCCGCGGCCAGGGCAAGCTGTCCGAGGAGAACATCCAGGCCGGCTTGGCGCAAATCCGTCTCGCCCTGCTCGAGGCGGACGTCAACTTCAAGGTCGTCAAGCAGTTCATCTCCAGCGTCAAGGAGAAGGCCTTGGGCCAGCAGGTGCTCACGGCCCTGGCGCCCAGCGAGCAGCTGCTGAAGATCGTTCGCGACGAACTGGTCGCAATCCTCGGCAGCGACCGCGAACGGATCCGGCAGGCCAAGACGCCCCCGTCGATCTATCTGATCGTGGGCCTGCAGGGTGCGGGCAAGACCACCTCGGCGGGCAAGCTGGCGCTCTGGCTGTCGAAGCAAGGGCGCAAGCCGCTACTGGTGTCGGTGGACGTGCAAAGGCCGGCGGCGCGCGAGCAACTGGCCATAGTCGCGGGCCAGATCGGCCAGCCGGTCTATCGCGGGGCCGAGGGCGAGAGCGATCCCTTGGAACTGGCCGTCGGCGCCATGCGCGAGGCCAGGCAGGCCGGGCGGGATGCCGTGCTGGTCGACACGGCCGGCCGGCTGCACTTGGACAGCGAGCTCATGGCAGAGCTCGAGCTGCTCAAAGGCAGGCTGGCACCGTCCGAGATTCTATTCGTAGCCGACGCGATGACCGGGCAAGACGCGGTCCGCTCGGCTGCCGAGTTCCACGACCGCTTGGCGCTGACCGGCGTGGTGCTGAGCAAGATGGACGGCGATGCCCGCGGCGGCGCGGCGCTGTCGATCCGGCAGGTCACCGGATGCCCGATCAAGTTCTTGGGGACTGGCGAGAAGCCCAGCGCCTTCGAAGCGTTCCACCCGGATCGGATTGTCTCGCGCCTGCTGGGCATGGGCGACATGCTCACGCTCATCGAGAAGGTCGAGGAAGAGATCGATCAAAAGGAAGCGGCCGCGATGCAAGAGCGCATGCTTTCGGACCGCTTCACGCTGGATGACTTCCGCGGCCAGCTGCGCCAGGTCCGCAAGCTGGGCTCGCTGCAGTCCATCATCGACATGCTGCCGAGCGCCGGGCCGTTCCAAGCATTGCAGCAGGCAGAGATCGACCCTAAGGAGCTGACGCGGACCGAGGCCATCATCAATTCGATGACCGCCAAGGAACGGGCCAATGCGGATATCTTGAACGGCAGCCGCCGGCGCCGCGTGGCCGCCGGCAGCGGCACCACCGTGCAGCAGGTGAACCAGCTGCTCAAGCGCTACCGCCAGGCACGGGACATGATGAAGGGGATTGCCGCCGGCGCTCCCGGCACGCGGCGGAAGGGCAAGAAGGGCAAGCGTCGGCGAGGATCCCGGCTGCCCGGCCTCGGGCCGGGCCAGGTCGCGCCCGGCGGCCTGGACTTCAGCAAACTGCTGGGCCGCTAGCAGCGACACGGAATCGCTTCGGAGGAAACATATGGTTGCAATACGCCTTGCTAGGACAGGAGCCAAGAAAAAGCCCTGCTATCGCGTGGTCGTGATGGACAAGCGTCGCGCCCGTGACAGCCGGAACATCGAGATCGTGGGGCACTACAACCCTCGGCCGGATCCAATCGAGCTGGTGCTCAAGCGCGACCGGATCGACTACTGGCTCGCCGTGGGCGCCCAGCCGTCTTCGACCGTGCAGCGACTCGTCAGGTACTTTGACGAGAAGATCGTGCCGTTCGCGGCGGAAGCCGAGCAGGTTCCGGCTCCGGAGGACGCTGTCGAGGCCGAGGCCTCGGCGCCGGCCGCGGTCGAAGGCGACCAGGCCGGCGGGGACGAGCCGGACGAGGAAGTCGAAGCGGCGGCGGCGGAGGATGCGACGGCGGAGGATGCGACGGCAGAGCAGCCCGCAGCCAGCCCCGAACCGCCGCAGGATCCGGACACGGCCCGGGAGACGGTGGCCGAGACGCCGGCGCCCGACGGCACGGCAGCGCCGCCGGAAACTGCGGAAGCTGCGCCCGAGGTTGCGGAAGGAGAATCCGGCGAGGGCAAGGCTGACGGTGAGGCGGCACCCGAATAGCGCCGGAATCGAGGGGAACGCGGCTCACTGACGAGCGGCGCGGAGGGGCGAGCGATGACGCAAGAAACGGAATCCGTTGTTGAGTTGGTGGAAGTGATCGCCAAGTCCCTTGTCGACACTCCGGACGAGGTTGAAGTGGCGGCGGTCGATGGATCGCAAAGCTGCGTGATCGAGCTGTCGGTCGATCCGTCCGACCTCGGCAAGGTCATCGGCAAGAAGGGGCGCACAGCGAAGTCCGTGCGGACGCTTCTGGGCGCGGTGAGCATGAAGTACAACCACCGCTACACCTTGGAAATCCTCGAGGACGACTGAGACTGGGCAGTGCCGGGATCGATGCATGCATGAGGAGGGCGAAGCGGAGTATCTGACGGTCGCGAGAATTGCCCGCCCGCGCGGCAACAAGGGCGAAGTCGCGGCCGAGAATTTGGTCGGCGGCTTGGACTGCTTCGCGGAGGGCCGCAAGCTGGACGTGGTCTTGGCCGATCACACGCAACTAGCGTTGCAAGTCGCGAGGGCTTGGGAGCACAAGGGACGGCTGATCCTCCAATTCGAAGGCATCGCGACGATCGGAGATGCAGAGCGGTTGCGGCGCGCGGAAGTCCGCATGGCGCGGGCCGATCTTCCCGCGCTGCCGGAGGGCGATTACTACTTTGAAGACTTGGTGGGTTGCAAGCTGGTGGACGAGTCCACGGGACGCGAGCTGGGCGTGGTGGGCGATGTCTGCGATCAGCCCGGAGCCGCCTTGCTCTTTTCGGTCATTGACGATGATGGGAAGGAGATGCTCGTGCCGTTCGTAGCCGCGATCTGCCGGGATGTTGACATTGCGGCGAAGCGCATCCTGGCGCGGCTGCCGGAGGGGATGGACGAGCTGAAGGATTGACGTGCGGTTCCACATACTCACGATATTCCCGGGATTCTTCCGGGATCCGTTCTCGTGCGGCGTGGTGGGCCGGGCCAAGCAGGCCGGTCTGGTGGAGATCCGGCTCTACGACCTGCGCGAGTGGGCCTCGGACGCGCATCGCACAGTGGACGACAGGCCGTTCGGGGGGGATGAAGGCATGGTCATGAAGATCGAACCGATCGACGCCGCGCTGGCCGACATCGCGTCCCAGTGCCCTGGTGGCGCCGCGTGGCAGGTCCTGCTCTCGGCCCAAGGGCGGGTTTTCGACCAGTCGGACGCGCGGCGGCTGGCAGGCATCGATGACGTGGTGCTGGTGTGCGGGCGCTACGAAGGCGTGGACGAGCGCGTGGCCGAGCACTTGGTGGACGAGGAGATGTCGGTCGGCAGTTACGTGCTCAGCGGCGGCGAATGGGGCGCGGGCGTGATCGTGGACTCCGTGGCGCGGCTCTGCCCGGGGGTGGTCGCCAACCAGGATTCGACGCGGCGCGAATCGTTCAACCCGCTGGATGGCGGCGGCGTCGGGATCCTCGACCACCCGCAGTACACGCGCCCGGCCAGCTACGCATCGCCCCGGGCCGCCGGCCAGTCGTGGGACGTGCCGCAGGTCTTGCTCAGCGGCCACCACGCCGCAGTGGGCCGCTGGCGCCGCGCGGCAGCGATGGAGAAGACGCGGGCCAATCGTCCCGACTTGCTGCGCTCGAGCGGTGCGGCGGGGGGCGGTGCGCCGGAGATTCTAGGCAAGTCGAGCTGAGGCAGCGAAAGACACAACCACACTGGAGGACGCAGCATGCAGAACGCGATCATCGAAAAGATAGAGCAGGCCCACAGGAAGGAGTCGGTTCCCGAGCTCGAACCGGGCGACCAGGTCAAGGTTCACGTCAAGATCCGGGAAGGCGAGAAAGAGCGCATCCAGGTGTTCGAGGGCATCCTGCTGGCCCGCAACAACCCGGGCATCCGCGAGACGATTACGGTGCGCAAAGTGAGCTTCGGGCAGGGTGTCGAGCGCATCTTCCCGCTGCATGCGCCCATCGTCGAGAAGATCGAGGTCGTCAAGCGGCACAAGGTGCGGCGGGCGAAGCTCTACTACCTGCGCAAGCTCAAGGGCAAGGCAGCGCGCCTCAAGGAGCGCTCCAGGCGCTAGATCGCGGGGCGGGCTGCCATGGTGCCGGGCGGCGCCGGCGGGTTCCGCCGGGGCAAGCCACGACGTAGGTGCCGCCAGTGCATTCCGGCCAAGATTTCGCCGCTCCGGCGGCATCCGGGCGCCAGCCAGCCGCCCGGCCCCTGTTGACGGGCATCCTGCTAGCCGCCGGGCTGGCGCTGGCGGCTCCCGGCGTGCCGGCCGGGCCGCCGAATTTCGTGGTGATACTCGCTGACGATCTCGGCTACGGCGATCTCGGAGCCTTCGGATCGGAGACAATCCGCACTCCCCACCTCGACCGCATGGCCGCGGAAGGGATGCGCTTCACCGACTTCTACGCCGCCGCCCCGTTTTGCAGCCCAACGCGGGCGTCCCTGCTGACCGGCCGCTATCCGGTCCGGGCCGGGGTGCCGTACGTGCTCTTCCCGACCGAGCTGACCGGCCTGCCCCCTGCCGAAGCCACCATTGCGGAGATCCTGGCGGGGAAAGGCTATGCGACCGCTGCCATTGGCAAGTGGCATCTCGGCTGGCCGAAGCCGTTCCGCGCCCAGCGCCACGGCTTCGGCCTCTTCTACGGCCTGCCGTATTCCAATGACATGCTGAAGTGGGAGCCCGCTGCGGCCCTCCGTCCGCAGCACGCCTTCTGGCCCTTGCCGCTGCTGCGCAACGACCGCATCGTGGAGGCCCCGGTGAACCAGCACACCTTGACGCGGCGCTACACGGAGGAGGCCGTGCGCTTCATCGAAGAGAACCGGGAGCGGCCATTCTTCCTGTATTTCCCGCATACCTTCCCGCACAACCCGCAATATGCCTCGGAGCATTTCGAGGGGCGCTCGCCGCACGGGTTGTATGCCGATACCGTTGAGGAACTGGACTGGAGCGTGGGAGAGGTGCTGGGCGCGCTCCGCGATCTCGGCTTGAGCGAAGAGACGCTGGTAGTCTTCACATCGGACAACGGCCCGACACGCGGCGGGGGACGCTGGGGCAGCCGTAGCGCCGGCGGCAGCGCTGGCGGGCTGCGGGGGCACAAGGGCACCACGTTCGAGGGCGGAATGCGGGAGCCGGGCATCTTCTGGTGGCCAGGCAAGATCGCCGGAGGCCGGGAAACGGGCGAACCGGCCTCGGTTCTCGATTTGCTGCCGACAATGGCCGCATTGGCCGGCGCGGACATCCCCGGCGACAGGGTGATCGACGGGCGGTCCATCGCCGATTTGCTGCTGGGCAGGACGGAGGCGTTGCCGCGGGAGCCGTTCTTCTATTACTTCGGCGTGCAGTTGCAAGCGATCCGACTCGGGCGCTGGAAGCTGTTCCTGCGCCGCAGCGAGCCCCACGAGATGTCCGCATCGCTTTGGTACTTGCAAAATCCCGCTCTGTACGAGCGCCATCACAGGATGCGCGACGATCCCGAGCTTTACGATCTCGCCGTTGATCGGGCGGAGAGCCGCAACCTCGCGGCCGAACGGCCGGAGATCGTCGAGCGGTTGGACGGGATCGCCCGCCGCTTTGACGAGAGCATGCGGCGAGAGAAGCGCCGGCCGGTCTACTTGGACGGCCAGTGAGAGCGCCGCGCCGGTCAGCGTTCGTCGCGCCGGCCGAGAAGCCGGGCTAGGTTGGCGCCGAGGATCGACTCTGCGTCGCTTTGCGAGGCACCCGCTCGGGCCAATGCCTCGCATTGCTCGTCAATGACCGCGCGATTCCAGCCGCGCGGGAAAAACGATGAGTCCGAGCCGAACAACAGGCGCTCGGGGCCAACCACGTCCAACGCCTGGGCGAAGACCTCTTGCAGGCTCGGCGAGGGGGACAGGTAGCGCCTCCAACTGTTGCTGCTGGACGTGTCCAAGTAGACGTTCGGCGCCAGAGACGCCAGCATGAGCGCTTCGCGAAAGTAGCCCGCGCCGAAGTGCGGGAGCACGAAGTTCGTGTAGGGATGGTCCATTGCAACGCCGTGCAGGTCGATGGGGTTGGAGTAGCTCATGTTGAATTCCGACGGCAGTCCAAGCTTGGACCGGATGCCAACGGTCAGCACTCCCATGTGGACGAACACCACGCGGTTGCCCGCCTCCGCTGCGAGGCCGTACAAGGGCGCGAGCCTGTCGTCCTGAACCGAGAAGCGGTGCATTGCCGGGAAAAGGCACAGCCCCTGCAGGCCCAAGTCCTCAAAAGCAGTGCGAGTCCTGTCCTGCGCGGTAGGGGCGAGCGGGTCGAGCATGAAGTAGCCATAAAAGCGGCCGGGAAATGCCCGCACGGCTTCGGCGACCGCAGTTTCGTCCCCGGGAACGCTTGCCATCAGCACGGACTTCGCCACGCCATGGCGATCCAGTTCCCCGGCCCAGTCCCGCGCCAGATCTTCATTGCGCTCTGGAGGCAGGTCCCAGCCGAGCTCGTCGACCATTGATGCCGTGTCAGCAACCCCTTTCTGCCAGGCAAAGGATGCGAAGAAAGACCTGCTGAAGAAATGCGCGTGCGCGTCTTGGATCTCGACTTCGCCCCAAGTCGTGCGCATCGCCCTACCTCCGCCCGCCCGAAATTGCCGGAACGAAGTGGATCTCGGAGTCCGGTTCCAATTGATCCAGCAAGCCGAGCGTAGAGATTTCGCCGTCGATCGCGACGGATATGTTGCCGGGAAGCTGTCCGTCGGCCAGCAGGCGCCCCCGCAAGCCGGGATAACTTACGGCCAGGTTCTCGACGACCTCGCGAACTGTCGCCCCGTTCACTTCGAGGGCGTCTTGGCCGCCCGCAAGGGGCCGCAGCATGGAAGGGATGAAGACCGTAGCCACGGAAACTCCATGATAGTAGCGTGCGGCGCTGCCGCCGGGGCCGGGCCGGTGTCTTGCGAGCGCTGAACGTGGCAGAGGGGGCCCGCGATGGATTGGCAAGGCCGCCGAGCAGCCGCGGTTCGATGCGCGCGCAATGCGCTGGCCCGGCGCTACGCGAACGTCCTTGCCACCGCCCACCACAGCCCGGTCACCGCGATGGCTCCCGAGCAAGGCAAGACCGCATAGCGGCGATAGCCTGCAAGGTGCCGGAATCGCGCCAAGGCGGCAGATGCCATCAAGACCACCGCGAGTTGGCCTAATTCGACCCCTAGATTGAACGACAGCAGCGCGGCCAGGAATCGCCCCGCGGGCAGGCCCTGCTCGCTGAGCACGCCGGCGAAGCCCAGCCCGTGCAGCAAGCCGAAGCAGAACACCACGGCGATGCGCCGCGGCTTGAGCTCCGACGTGGCCATGTTTTCGATCGCCACCCAAGCGATCGAGAGCGCTATCAATGTCTCCACGAGCCGCTCGGGCAGTGATACCGCCCCCTGTGCGGACAACGCGAGAGTTACCGAATGCGCGACCGTGAATGCGGTCACTTGCCACAACAGCGGGCGCCACCGCGCGCTGAGCAGGACCAGTCCCAGCACGAAGAGGATATGATCCAAGCCCTCTGGAACGATGTGCGTGAAGCCCAGCTTCAGATAGCTGCCGAACACTCCCTGGCGCGGGATCGACAGGCCTGTTGCGGCCAAGGCAAGCGGCGGGCTGGCCTGGCCCGGCTCCAGCAGGACGCGCAGCGGAGCTTCCAGTTTCGGCGAAACGATCTCTAGCGATACCGTCTTGTACCTGGCGGACGCTCGCAAGGTCAAGTGGCGAGCGCCTGCCGGAATCTCGCCTGTCAGGCGAGCAACGCTGCCCAGGACAGTAGGCGGGTCGGCTGCGACGGCAGCTGCGGTGCCATAGTGGGGGAACTGCACGGCGAACGCCACAGGTGCGGAATCAACAGCGATGCGGATGTCCTGGCGAACCGCCTCGCGCGCCCGACGGACCGCGGCTGCGAACTGGCCTTCGCCGATCTCCCGCATGCCCTTCGCGACTTCTTGGGAATCCGCTTCCAAGGGCAGGCCCAGAGCGAGGGCGTCGGCATCAAGGCCGATCTCGGCTTGGAACGCGCCGTCGCCTGTGATCACTAAGGTCACTGGCGTGATCGTGAACGCGTGAGCGAACAACTTGGCGGCCAGCGCACAGGCCAAGCAGGCCAGGCCGGCCGAACTCCAGCGCATGGGCTGCGCCGTCGCCGCCCGCACGGAAGTCCTAGGATCCCCGCTTGCGAGACGCGGGCCCGTCAATCGCGCACAGCCCTCCGCAGCACGTCGATCACGTCTTGGTGCCTCTTATCGCTGGCGAATTTCAGAGCTGATTCTCCATCCGTGTCGCGCAAGTCTGGATCGGCCCCCTTGTCCAGCAGCATTTGGACGATGTCGGCATGCCCTTCGGCCGCTGCGAACATGAGCGCGGTGTAACCTTCGCCCCCGTCCGTCAAGTTGACCTCGGCGCCGTGGGCGAGCAGGATCTCTACCGTGCGCGCGTCGGGGCCAGAAGCTGCAAACATCAACGCCGTGCGGCGATTCATGTCCCTGAGATTGGGATTCGCCTTGTTCTCGCAGAGCAAGCGAACCGTGGTCGAGTGGCCGCCGAAAGCTGCGAGCATCAGCATCGTGCGGCCGTTTGCGTCAACGGCGTTGACATCGACCAGTTGCAGCATTTCGCCCACGGCCTTGGTATTGCCCTGCAAGGCCGCCTCGGCGAACCGCTCGCTCAGAAACCCGGAGCGGCCGCCTGCCGGCGGCGGGCCGGAGGATTCGGCCGAGTCGGAACCGCAGGCAGCGGCGCCCAGCAGCAGGGCCGCTATGAGAACCGGCGGGACGGGGCGTGTCACGGTTTTCGGAGTCTAGCAGACAGGCCGCTCAGCGCACGCCGAGCTTGTTGCCGGCGGTCAAGCCGCCGTCCACGGCGTGGACCGTGCCAGTGACCCAGCTGGACTCGTCCGAGGCGAGGAAGAGGGCGTAGTTGGCGATATCGACAGGATCGCCGATGCGCCCCAGCGGGTACATGCGCCGCAGTTCGGCGAAACCCGAAGGGAAGCGCTGCCAATAGCCCAGCGAGGCGGAGGTGGCGATGGTGCCCGGGCAGATCACGTTGGAACGGATATTCCATTCGGCGAAGTCGGCGGCCACTAGGCGCATCATGGAAATCAGCCCGCCCTTGGCCGCCGTGTAGGCAGTTTCGCTCACCGCGCGGAGCGCGTTGACGCTGGAGATCGACACGATGCTGCCGCCGCCGCGTTCTTTCATCAAGGGCACGGCGTGCTTCGTGCAAAGGAACGGCCCTTTCAGGCAGGCATCGAGCGTGCGGTTCCAGTCCTCTTCTCGCAGGGTCTCGATATCCGTGTCGTCGAACGAGGCGAAAGCGTTGTTGACCAGGATGTCGAGACCGCCGAATCGCTGCCTGGCGCGCTGCATCATGTCCGCGACGTCCGACTCCTGCGCGTGATCCGCGAGGTGCGTTAGCAGGGCGCCTGCGCCCCGCTGCCCGGCAGCGCGCAGATCCGTGGCTGGCGCGCCTGCGAGGTCATTGGCAATCACGGACGCGCCTTCCGCCAAGAACCGCTGCGCAATCGACGAACCGATCCCGCCGAACGCGCCGGTGATCAGGGCGACCTTGCCGTGCAACCTGCCTTCCACCTAGTGCAGCGTACATCAATGCTGGCGGCAGCCGCTGGGAAAGAGCGAAGCGGGCGTGCTTGGCTGCGCGATTCACGATCCTCCGCCGGAATGCAGTTTGGGATCTGCCGCGAGGCCGGGCCAGATCGCTCCAGTGAAACGAACGGTCCGCGATGCGCTGCTCTTGCCGGATACGGCGGCGCACTACGCTCCGAGTGCGGAAAGCTTCGATGCCCGTCCCGGGTTACGCCTCCCCCCGAGGGGCGGCAGCATGGTTCAGCCGGCAATGCCGCCCTGCCCGTCCCTGCTTGCCGGCCGCTCTCTGCTATCCAGCTTCACCGGCTTCCCCCAGGGGCGCTATTGCTTCCCCGCAACTCGGCGATGCGGGCGCTGATTGGGTTGCCCCTGCCTCTATCGCTCGGCCGGCAGCCGCAGATGCCGCCCGGGCCAGGCGGGGGGCGTTGTTGCTAGTCTGATTGAAGACGGAGGAATGGCCGAGTGGTTGAAGGCGGCGGTCTTGAAAACCGCAAGGCTCGCAAGAGTCTCGGGGGTTCGAATCCCTCTTCCTCCGCCACGATATTCTCGCTTCGTAACTGCCCGGCACCATAAAACATTCAAGACTAGTAACGCTTTCCCTGATGGCCCAGCAGTGCCAGCCGCAGAGCAGGAGGCGGCCAGGCAGGGGCGGGGCGCTACGGACACGGGGCGGCGAGCAAGACCTGCCACTGGCCGCGGCTGCATGGCCAGGCCTAGCGCTGGCGCAAATTGGACAGCTTGACGTCCGCGAGAGATCTGAGATCTCGGATATGGGCGGACTCGATCGTGGCCGGGGGCATCGACTTCCCTCCTGAGGGGATCTTCTCACGGGTAATTTAGGCCTCAACTGTCCGCGAAACCCACGTCACGCCGGTTCTCATCCGTCCCGTTCTCATTTGCACGGCAGCCCCGTGAGCATCGCGCCTCCATCCGCTAGACTACGGATCGTGGGCCGAATGCTCCCCATCGGCATCCAGACTTTCCGGAAGGGATTTATATACTTGACTCCACCTGGCGCCTAGAATAGCAATCCTTGGGGATGCTATCGGCTACTTTTTCTGAGCCGCCTCCCCCGATTTCTGCTTAGATTTCGGTTTAGCAGGAAGTTTGTGCTTAAGCATCCTATCGGTCAGCGCATCCAAGGCGGTTGGAGCCTTGCTCATGCTGTCAACTCCTTGCTTGTAATCCTGTGACGGAACGCACTGTCTGTCAACGCATCCATCCTATCCAGCGTGTGAATCCTGACGTTGCCCGCGCTCAGACGGAACGTAGCCTCGTTGAGGTACCGTGCCAGGTGCTTGCGCGAGCAGTGGTGCCACGTCCCGTACAGGCTACGCTTGAACACCGCCCACATCGACTCAACGCTGTTGACGTGGATATCATTGGCCCCGACATACTCGCCCGCGCTGTGCTTGACACTGCCATGCTGGTAGCCGGCCGCAGCCAGCCCTTCGTAGCTGCGATGCTCATCCGTGCAAATCGTAGAGCCGGCTGCGACGCATTCCTTGATCTTGCCTTGCAGCGTCTCCTTGGACGTGTCCTCGACTGGCACGGCAATGGACTTGCCGCCGCGCTCTTTGATCCCTAGCACGGCCTGCTTGCCTGCAACCCCGCGACCTGCGTTGCGCTTCTTGGAGGCGTGCTTGTTGCGCTCCAGCCCGCCGACGTAGGCCTCGTCGACCTCGATCATCCCGCGCAGCTGGTCCAGATCGCTCCCGCAGGCCTCGCGGATGCGTCCGAGCAGGAACCACGCCGTCTTTTGCGTTACCCCGATCTGCTTGGACAGCTGTAGCGACGATATCCCCTTGCGGGCCGTCAATACAAGATACATGGCGTAGAGCCATTTGTGCAACTGCACGTGTGAGCGCTCGAAGATCGTCCCCGTGCGCACGGTGAACTCGTCGCCGCAGTCGCGGCAGCGCTAGTAGCCCAGCCGCTTCCCCTTGCGGGCCGTGATGTTGCCGTAGGCTCCGCAGTGCGGGCAGGCCGGCCCCTCGGGCCAGCGGCGGCCCTCGAAGTACAGACGCGCCGATTGTTGGTCGGGGTACATCTCGAATAGCTCAAAAGTGCTTATAGTTGAACAACTTGGCATGATGTTTGCTCGCCTCTACAACTAGCATGGCGCATCTTGCTAGGTGGAGTCAAGTATATAAATCCCTTCCGGAACCTGCGGGAGGATGGATGCCATTACGTGGACAAGACCGGCTACTTGCAGGAGCTGCTCGAATCCGGAAGCCGCTACTTCCTGTCCCGCCCGCGACGCTTCGGCAAGAGCCTGCTGGTCAGCACGCTCAAGTCCCTGTTCGCCTGCGAGCGGGATCTGTTCGCAGGCTTGGCGATCGAGCCCCACTGGAACTGGTCCGCGGCCTGCCCGATCGTCCATTTGGACCTCGGCGGGGGCGTGTTCCACGAACCGCGCGACCTGCGGCGCAACCTCGGGGCGCGCCTGGCGGACATCGAAGAGGATGTCGGCATCGCACCCAAGTACCAGGAGCCCGCAGAGCGATTTGCATTCCTGCTCCGGCAACTGCACCGCACGACCGGGCAGCGGGTGGCGGTGCTGGTGGACGAGTACGACAAGCCGATCCTCGACGTGCTGGACGATCCCACGGCGGCGCAGGCCAATCGGGACTACCTGCGCGGCCTGTATGCGGTCATCAAGCGCTGCGACGAACACGTCGGCTTCTGCCTCCTCACCGGCGTGAGCAAGTTCTCGAAGGTCAGCCTGTTCTCGGGACTCAACAACCTGGAGGACATCACGCTTGCCGCGCGCTACTCCTCCATCTGCGGCTATACCGAGCGCGACCTCGACACGGTCTTCGGCGCCGAGTTGCAAGGACTCGACCGGGCGCGGATTCGCGAATGGTACAACGGCTACAGCTGGGGCGGCGCGGAGCGGGTCTACAACCCCTTCGACGTGCTCCTGCTGCTCAAGCAGCGCCAGTTCCGGAACTGGTGGTGCGAGACCGGCAACTCGGCCTTTCTGGTCAAGCTGCTGCTGGAGAAAGGCCTTCCTTGGCACTGCCTGGACGGCATGGTGCGGACGGAAGAGCTGCTCTCGCAGTTCGACGTGGGGGCCATCGCGCCGGAGGCGCTGCTGTTCCAGACCGGCTACCTGACCGTTCTGGAACGGCTCGAGCGGGGCGGCAGTGCGCGCTACCGGCTGGGATACCCGAACCGGGAGGTGCGCCAGAGTCTGAACCGGGACTTGCTCAGCGGCGTGCTGGGAGTTGGCAAGGAGGGGGAGCGGGAGAGTCAGGCAGCGCGCCTGCGCGAAGTGCTGGCGCGGGGCGATCTGGCGGGCTTGGAAGCCGAGCTGCGGGCGTTCCTGGCCGGTATCCCGCACCAGTGGCACGGCCAGAACCCGATGGCAAGCTACGAGGGCTGGTATGCGAGCCTGCTGCAAGCGTACTTTGTCGCCGCAGAGGCGGAGGTGCGGGCAGAGGAGAGCGGGAGCCAGGGGCGGGCGGACCTGATCGTGCAGGGGTTCGGACAGGTCTATGTGTTCGAGTTGAAGTTGCGGGAGCGGTCGAGACCGGGGGCCGCCCTGCGGCAGCTGCAGGAACGGGGGTACGCGGACCGTTATCGCGGGCGCGGGGAACCGGTTCACTTGGTGGGGCTGGAATTCAGCGCCGAGACCCGCAACCTGACACGATTCGAGGCTGGACGGTCTGACGAACGGCAAGACCGGGGCATCACTCCTCGCGGGATGGCCGCCCCCGCGCTGGAATCGCCGCAGAGACCGCGCACGTTGCCAAGGCCGCTATCAAGAGCACTCCGCAATACTTGCCAGTCGCGCCCCCGGGCGGGGCCCGGATCATTCGGTTGGAAACACGTGGCTTGGCGTAGAATCAGAGCGGAGGGTTCCGGCAGTCAAGCCCCGTAATTTCATTGGTGCAGTATTTGCCCCAAAGCCAGTCTGGGTCCGGGCGAGCGATCATTCACTAGCGAGGTTTCTTCGGAAGCACTCCTCAACACCAGCATTGCAGAGCAATTGCCAACCCGGGCCGGGGCCTTCCGTGTGTGAGACAGGAGCAGCAGGAGGGAGATATGGCAAGAGAGCAGCCGGAGCGGGACCTGCCGGTGCAGCGCCCGCAGGTGGCGGGGGTGGACCTCGGCAGCCGCGAGCACTGGGCCTGCGGGCCGCCACGTGCGGACGGCAGGCCCAACGTGCGCACGTTCGGCACGACCACCGCGCAGTTGGACGCGTTGGCGGACTGGCTGGCGGCCGAAGGCGTGGAATCGGTGGCGCTGGAGAGCACGTATGTGTACTGGATCCCATTGCACGAGTTGCTGGAGGAGCGCGGTTTCGAGGTGTTGCTGGTCAATGCGCGGCAGTTGAAGAACGTGCCGGGGCGCAAGACCGACATGCTGGACTGCCAGTGGCTACAGCGGCTGCACAGTTGCGGCCTGCTGCGGGGCTCGTTCCGGCCGCCCGAGACGGTGACGCAGCTGCGGGCGCTGCACCGGCAGTGGCAGAGCTTGGTGGCGGAGCGCACGCGCTGCGTGCAATGGATGCAGCGGGCGTTGGATCAGATGAACGTGCAGGTGCATCGGGCGGTGACGGATCTGACGGGGCAGACAGGCATGGCGATCGTGCGTGCGATCGTGGCGGGGCAGCGCGATGCGGAGCAGTTGGCGCAGTTGCGCTCGGGGCGCTGCAAGCACACGGAGGAGCAGTTCGTGGAGTACCTGAGCGGCAACTGGCGGGAGGAGCACCTGTTCAACCTGCGCAGTGCGCTGCGGCTGTACGACGCGGTGCAGGCCGAGATGGACGGTTACGAGCAGAAGCTGCAAGAGGATCTGCAGCAGCAGGCGGGCGAGGAATGCAGCGCGGAGGAGTGTCCGCGGCACCCGAACGCGGCCAAGGAGAAAGCCATCCGAAGGCGGGGTGAGCAGCCGCTGCGGACGGCGCTGTACCGCTACGCGAGCGTGGATCTGACGCGCATCGACGGGATTAGCGCGGGGGCGGCGCGCACGATCCTGACCGAGGTGGGGACGGATCTGGGGTCGTTTCCGAGCGAGCGGCATTTCACGAGCTGGCTGGGCCTGGCGCCGCGGCACGCGGTATCGGGCGGGCAGCAGTTGGCGGGCAAGCGGCAGCGCGGGCTGGGAGCGACGCGCACGTCGAACGCGCTGCGCATGGCGGCGACGGCGCTGATCCGGTCCAAGTCGGCGCTGGGGGCGGCGCTGCGCCGCAAGGCGCGGCACAAGGGGATGAAGACGGCGGTGTTCGCCACCGCCCGCAAGCTGGCGGTGTTGGTATACCGCATGCTGCGCTTCGGCCAGGACTACGTTGACGAGGGCGAGGCGGCCTACGAGCAGCGCCATCGCCAACGGACCTTGGCCTACCTCAAAACGACAGCTAAGGATCTCGGCTACCAGCTGCTTCCCGACACTGCACAAACTGCTTCCCGGGACGCTGTGGGGGCAGGGGCGGGCTAGGGTGTTTCACACCAGCCTGCCTGGGTGATCGTGGCTCTCGGCGCCAATGACGGCCTGCGCGGCCTCCCGCTGGATGCGATGGAGCGCAACTTGCGAAAAGTCATCGAGATGTTCCGGCAGTCCGGCGCGCAGGTCGTCCTGGCGGGCATGAAGCTTCCGCGCAACTACGGCCCGGAGTACGTGCGCGACTTTGACGCGGTCTATCCGCGGCTCGCAGAGGATCTGAACCTTTTCTGGATCCCGTTCCTGCTGGAAAACGTGGCGATGGTCCCCGAGCTGAACAATGACGACGGAATCCACCCGAACGCTGCGGGAAACGCAATCATTGCCCGCCAGGTAGCGGCTGCTCTTGAAGAGTTCTTGGCGGACTAGCCGCGGTTCGCGGGCCCGGTCGAGGCGCATGAAGAGCGCATCCGGGCAGCGAGCGCGACCAACATGCGTCGAAGAGGCGGCGCGCGGGGTCCGTCGGCCAGCCCAGGTGCTATGATTCCACCCAGTGATGCTACGGGCCTGTTTGCTAGCCGCGCTCCTTGCTTGCTCTGCCTCGGCCGTTCTTGCGGAAGACGGTTTCGTGCCGCTGTTCGACGGCGAGACGCTGGATGGATGGGTCCTACTCGGCAAGCGCGGCGAGGGCTACACGGTCAAGGACGGGACCATTGCTTGCGGCGAGGGCAGCGGCGGAAACCTGCTGTCCGCGGCCGAGTATGCCAACTTCGTCCTGCGTTTCGAGTTCAAGCTCGAGTCCGGATCGAACAATGGACTGTGCGTGCGCTGCCCGCTCGGGTGGGAGGACATGGCCTACGCCGGCAACGAACTGCAGATCATCGATAACTCAGCCGAGCGCTACGCGAATATCAAGCCTTGGCAGAAGCATGGCTCGCTGTATCATGTGGCCGCGGCGCGAACCGGCGCGCTCAAGCCGGTGGGGACATGGAACAGCCAAGAAGTCACGGCGCGGGGATCGAGGATCATGGTCAGCCTCAATGGAACGAACACCCTTGATGTGGACATCAAGGATGTGAAAGATCCAGCCCTGCTGGCGAAACACCCCGGCCTGAAGCGCAAAAGCGGCCATATCGGCTTTCTGGGGCACAACGAGCCCGTGCAGTTCAGGAATATCCGGATCCAGCGCCTGCCGTGAATTGCACGGGCTGACTCGCCGGAAGGCTCGGCCCTGCGCCGTCGTGCAGGCCAGCCTCGGCCCGGCTGACTTCGCGGTCGCCGCACAGTCCAGCACCGCAGTTACCTGCGCGTGCGCCTCAGCTCCCGGTTTCCCCGGCAACCGCCGAAATCGACACAGAGGCGCGCCGCCCGCCGTCCGGCCAGCGCACTTGGGCCGACCATGAGCTCAAGCCACAGCGCACACCGCCCTTGGCGACTTCTATCGCTGGCTGCAACTGCCGGGCAGTCAGCTTTCTCGCTGAATGGTCCATAACTCTGTGCTATACACATGCACATGAGAATGCACGTTGAGCTCGATGACGCGATCGTCAGCGATATCGATGCCATTGCCGGCCTGCGACGTCGCAGCGCTTTTGTGCGGGAAGCGATCATACGGGCCGTTGAGTCGCATCGTCGCGCTAAGCACCTACGCGCAGCGGCCGGCATGCTCCATGACGGCGAACACGAATGGGATGATGACCCCGTCGGCTGGGTGAGCCGCCAGCGCATGGGCGACCCGCGGCGCGCTGGATGAGCCGATGCGAGTCCTTCTGGACACGACCGTGCTCATCGACTACCTTTGAGGAAGAGCCGCGGTTGAGCGAGTGACCATGCTGCTCGCCCGCGGCGACACACCATGCACGTCGCCTGTCAATGTCGAGGAAGTTGTTCGCGGGCTGCGAACGGCGGAAGCAACAGTGGCAGAGCAGTTATTTGATGGACTTCGTATCTTGCCGATCGGGCGAGCGGAAGGCCGGCGGGCTGGTGAGTGGCGGCGGCAGTTTGCCGCCGTTGGCATTACGTTGTCGCAGGCGGACTGCCTGATCGCTGTATCAGCGCATGCTGTGGGGGCAGTGCTGGCTACGGGGAACCCTCGCCACTTCCCAATGGACGGCATTCAGATCGAGCATTGGCCCGTTGGTCAATAGCCGGGTCTTGGCGCGCATGAATCAGATCGGGAAGGGAATTACATACGACGCTACCCCAAGCCGTACTTGCGCTTGCGCCAGTCCCTCTTACCCATATCACATGCTGTCTGAAAACTGCCCGGCAAAACGGCAGGGCTCGAAGATTCCCAGTTCTGAGCGCAGAGAGTAGCAGTGTCCGCTCTTCAGCGGTTGCAGATCTTGACTCGGAAGTAGGGCTTGTCCTTCTCGGCCGGATCCATGGCATAGGTCTGATGAGTCAGCATCGGATCATAGTCCCGCCAGAGCCAGGCCAGCGCGGCAGGCAGCTCGGCATCGCCGTAAGTGGTGCTGTGCTGGGCATTGCCGAAGCTGAACTTGAAGTCGTACTCCATCATCTTCAGCGAGTTTGCCAATTGGATGTTCTGCAGCGGCCAACTGCCGTGTGCATTCTCCAAGTCATAGGTGCCATCTTCCAGCCAGACACGGATGTTCTTCCGCCCGCGCTTACGGACTAGGAACGGCCAGATGTTGCCCCCGTCCAGAGGATCGCAAGGATCGCTA
This sequence comes from Bryobacterales bacterium, assembly GCA_965219605.1. Taxonomy (GTDB): domain Bacteria; phylum Acidobacteriota; class Terriglobia; order Bryobacterales; family UBA6623; genus VXMF01. The sequence continues at coordinate 649,326 of CBDCOC010000002.1, forward strand.
TCGCCGAAACGTCCCAGTGGGTACGCGCCGAACGGGTTTTCCTGCCCCCAGCGCCACTGGATGCTGGCATAGCTGCCAATCCGGGACAGCACGCGGCTGAAATCGTGGGGCCGGAACCAAGCCGAGTTCAGCGAGCAGATGCCGCCGGACGACTGCCCGCCGATCGCCCGGCTGTAGCCGTCGTCGCGCAGGCGGTAGGTCTTGTTCACCGCGGGGAAGATCTCGTCCACGACCATCTGGTTGTAGTCGTCGCTGAACGTGTCGTACAGCAGGCTGCGCATGTGCCCGATCTCGCTCGGCGCGTAAGAGGCCTCGTTGTCGTGGCTTCCGATGCGGCCCGGTGCGATCAAGACCAGCACCATGGGCGGGATTTTCCCCTGCTGGACGAGATTCTCGACCACCGTGGCGATCCGCGATCGTTTGTCGCGTTCTAAGAAGCGATGGCCGTCCTGCCACACCATGACGGCGGACGGCTTGTCCGGATCCACGCCCGGCGAGGCGTAGAGCCAGTAGGAAACCTGCCAGCCGCGATAGGTCGGGCTCTCGTGGAACAGCTCCTCGGAATACTTGCCCTGCGGCACTCCCTCGTGCATGTACGAATCCTTCCCGTAGGCGGCAGTGTCAAAGCGCTTGCCGCCCAGCACTTCGCCGTCGACGCGGTACTGGTGGGCATGCGACGTGCCGGTTCGGACGCGACGGCTGTGCACCCAGAGATCCCCGGGCAGCTGCTCCATGGGCGGCGCGGGTTCGTCATCCACGTAGAGATGCGGGCGGTTGGTAGATCGGATCGCCCAGACGAATTCCCCGCGGTAGGCGGACACGGCTGCTCCGCTGGCCAAGGTGTCGGCTGGGAAGTGAGTCGTCAGGGAACTGGCGACGACATCCGGCGCGGAGTCCGAGTTGACCAATTGGAAGAGTTCGTGGCGTTGTTCGTCCGTCATGCCGGAACCGGGGCTGGCCCGATCCCAAGCAGGATATCAGGTTGGCTGCCCGCGCGGGCGTCCCGAGCCATCCCCGTCAAGAATCCCGGGCGCGCTGCGAGGCGGCGGCTCGGGTTGCATGGGCGTGCATGCCAGGCGCCTGTTCCGGTCTATACTGGCATGCAGCATGCATTGGGGGATTTCTTGCCTGCTCGTTGCAACCAGCTTGGCGCCCATGGCCGCGGCGCAGACCAGCGAGGACTGGATCCAGCTCTTCAACGGCGAGAACCTTGACGGCTGGACGCCCAAGATCCGCGGGCACGAGCTGGGTGACAACTTCGGCAATACGTTTCGTGTCGTCAACGGAGCCATGCAGACCGGATACGAGGCCTACGGCCCGTTCAACGAGCGTTTCGGGCATATCTTCTACAAGGACCCCTTCTCGTACTACCGCTTGGCGGTGGAGTACCGATTCGTCGGAGAGCAGGCCGAGGAAGGGCCGGGCTGGGCCCTGCGCAACAGCGGCCTGATGCTGCATTCGCCCGCTCCGGAGGCCATGGGCCATAAGCGCTAACTTGTTTGGTTGACGTCGAAATGACTGGCGACTTGATAGGAGCGCTTCCTCGGGGGCTCTGCCAACGATGTCGAGATGTGCTCCCAGTGCGCAATCATCCGTTCTAGGGGTAAGGCGGGTTCGATGGCGCGCTGCACTTGGTTGAGAGCAAACTTGAAATCACGCCAGCGGCTGCGGGCGCGTTGTGGCGCGGAGGTCGTAGCCCCAGGGGGAAATCGACTGCGCGTGCTGGACGATCTTCTCCACCAGCAGGGCCACTAGCAGTTTGCCGTACAGCCAAGCTTGGGCGCTAGCCTCATCGGATTTCGGCAAGTGCCCGAATTGCGCCAGCGACTTGAAGCGCTTGAAGACCAGTTCCACCTGCCAGCGCAGGCGGTACCACTCCAGCACCTCGCTGGCCGGGAACTGCTCGGCGGGGTAGGTGGTGAAGACGATCACGTAACACGCGAAGCGCAGGGTTTCGGGCTGCAACTGCGTGCCACGCTTGCTGGCCCTGCGGCGCAGGCTGCGGTGCGCGATCTCGATGGCCTCAGCGGTCTTGCGCAGGGCGCAGATGCGCCCCGCGACAGGGGGCCCGGTCTTGGCCACGGCCCGGGTTGGCCAGACCCCGAGGGCCCCGGGCTGGCGCAGGGTTTCCACGCAGGCCAGCAGGTCGAAGGGCTGCCCGTCGGCCGCTTCCAGCACCAGCGAACGGGTGTTCACGCGCACAATCACGTGCCCGCCAGCAGCCGCCACGTGCTGCAGTCCGACGCTGGTCGAGTAGCCGCGATCGGCCAGCACGTAGTCCCCGGCACGAATCGGAAACTGCGTGAAAGATTCGCCTGTGCCGCTACCCTCCGTCGGCGTGAGCTTGAAGAAATCACAACCCAGCGAAGGCAGGTTGACGCTGTAGTGCAGCCGCCACAGAGCCCCGGTCCGCCCCGGTTCTTGCACGGTCGTGGCGTCGAAGGCCCGCACTTGGAAGCCCGCCGCTGCGGAGACGGCGATGCCATGCTCGCGGAACAACTCCACGCACAGCGCGTACAGCCACTCGCGTGCTTTGCGCAGCCGCTTGAGCAGGGCGACATCCGACAGATCTGCCAAGCTCGCTTGGCGCGCCCGCACGACCGTCTCGCGCAGCGAATGCCCGCACCCCAGATGGAGCAGCAGGGTGCGCAGCAGGTGCTCCGCTGACTTGTCCTTGCGCAGCCCTTTCAGCGCACCCTTCTCGGCTGCCAGAGCTTGCCAGTTGTCGGGGAAAAACGACAGCAGCAACTCCCAGTCCTCGTTTGCCGCCGCCTTGGTTGCCGTACTATTCATGCCCAACATCATACAAAATAGCGGTTTAGAAAACAAGTTAGCGCTTATGAGGCCATGGGCAAGGAGCAGACCTTCCCCGTTTCCATAGAAGTCCAGCTGCTGGGCGGCCGGGCCGAGGGCGAGCGCAGCACCGCGAATCTCTGCACGCCCGGCACCAATGTCGTGCGCGACGGCAAGCTGCTGACGCGCCACTGCACGAACTCGGCGTCCAAGACCTACCGCGGCGAGCAGTGGGTGCGGGCAGAGATCTTGGCGCTGGGCAGCGCCGTGTTCCGGCACTATGTCGAAGGGGAACTCGTCTTGGAGTACGAAATGCCCCAGTACGGCGGGGGCGGCGTGGAGGGGCACGACCCCGGGCACACGCCTGCCGGGGAATTGATCGCCGGCGGCTACATCTCGTTGCAGAGCGAGAGCCACCCGGTCGAGTTCAGAAAGGTCGAGCTGCTCAACCTCGCTGGCTGCATGGACCCAAAGGCCCAGAACTACAAGGATTACTTCGTGAAATCCGAACCGGCAAGCTGTCGGTACTAGGCAAGGCCGTCCCGCGCTCCGATCAGGTTGCTCCCGGCACGCTGCCCGGCTTGTAGGATCCCAGCACGGCTAGGAACTCTGTCATCTCTCCGAGGTGCGCCATGGCGTTGGCGCAATTCTGCTCCTGCGGCGAAGCGAGAATGTCAACGTAGAAGCGGTATTCGAACGGGCGGCCCTTCAGCGGGCGCGATTCGATCTTGGTCATGTTGATGTCCCGCAAGGCGAAGGCGCTCATGCACTTGAACAGGGCGCCGGGCAAGTTTCTGGTCACGAATACGAGCGAAGTCTTGCGCGCGCTGCCCGGCTCGGCTTGCCCGGCCTTGCGGCCGAGCAGGAAGAATCGCGTGTAGTTCTCTGGATCATCCTCGATCGAAGGCTCGATGATCTTCGCGCCGTAGTACTCCGCCGCCGCCGCCGAGGCCACCGCGGCCAGGCTCGGATCCTCCCTTTCCATGACGGTTTTCACGCTGCCGCCTGTGTCGTAGTGCGTCTCGGCGCTGATGCCCGGGTTGCGCCGGAAGAAATCCAAGCACTGTGCCAGCGCCACCGGATGAGAGAAGGCCCGCTCGATGCGCTCGCGCGAGGCCTCCGGCCTGCCGATCAAGTTGTGGACGATGCGCACGTGGGTCTCGGCCAGTATCTCGGGGCGGTAGTGCAGCAGGTGGTCATAGTTCTCATGCACCGATCCATGCAGGGTGTTCTCCACCGGCACAACGGCGTAGTCCACAGCGCCATCGCGCAAGAGTTCGAAGACCGCGAAGAACTTCTCGCTGGGCTGGAACAGCAGATCCCTGCCCGCAAGCAGTTGCTTGCAAGCCTGCTCGCTGAACGCCCCTCGCGCCCCTTGGAATGCAACTCGCGTCGGACTCATGCGCTCATTAGGATTGCAGGCGGGAAGCGCCCGGCACTGCAGTGTCGCACTCGATTATAGAGAGCCCCGTTGCCGGCGCGGAGACTGCCCGCCAGGCCTTATGCCATTGCCGCCGCTTGGCTGGCCTGCCGCTCTGGCCGCGCTTCCGCGATCCTGCTGTCTGCCATGCGGACGGAGACCAGCTTCGAGACGCCGGCCTCGCCCATCGTGACGCCATAGAGCGCCTCGGCGGCCTCCATCATCGTCTTGGAATGCGTGATCACGATGAACTGCGTCTCCGGGGCCATCTCTTGGATCAGGCCGCGCAGCCGTACGGTGTTAGCCTCGTCCAGCTGCGAGTCGACCTCGTCCAAGACGCAGAACGGGCTGGGCTGGAAACGGAACGTCGCCATTAGCAGCGCCATCACTGTGAGCGACTTCTCGCCGCCCGAGAGAAGGGCCACGCTCTGCAAGCGCTTGCCGGGCGGCTGCGCGACGATCTCGATCCCGGATGCATCGGCGTCGTCCGGATCGGACAGTCGCAGCTCGCCGATGCCGCCTCCGAACAGCGTCGCGAAGACGCGCCGGAAGTTGTCATTGATGGCTTCAAAGGCGGCCTCGAAGCGCTCGCGGCTGGCCGTGTCGATCTCACGAATCGCGTCGCGCGTGTTGCGGATTGAATCCAGCAGATCCTGCTGTTGCGTTTCGAGGAATGTCCGGCGCTCGGACACTTCCTCGTACTCCCTCCGGGCCAGCACGTTCACCGGGCCGAGTCGGTCGATCTTCTCGCGGACCGATTGATGGCGCTCCTTGGCCTGCCGCAACTCCTCTTCGGATAGGGCTTGCGGCGCTCGCTCCGCGATCTCGGCGATGGGCTGGTCCAGCTCGGCGGCGCAGCTGCTCTCCAAATGCTCCAGTCCCGACTGCACGCGCGCCAGGGAGACCTCGTGTCTCGAGCACTGCTCCCGTGCCGCCTCGACTTCCGCGCGCTGGTCGCGGATGGCCTCCATCAGCGCTCCCGTGCAGGACCGCGATTCCTTCAGCCTCTCCACCGTTTCGGCAATCTGCCGCTGTAGCTCCGCGCGTCGCTTCTCGGCCTTTGCGACCTGCTCGCCTAGGTCGTGGTTGCTCCCGGCCAGTTGCCCGCTCTCTCCGATCCAGCGCTGGATCTGGTCCTGCAGCTCTCGGGCCCGCCGGCGCTCTTCCGACAGCGCTGCCTCCGCCCGCTGCACTGAGTTGATGCCGGCCCGCAGCCGCTCGTCCATCGCTGCTGCCTCGGTCCGCAGGGCAGTGCGCTGCTCTTGCAATGCAGCGAGGGTCGATTGCTTGGCCTGCGCTTGCGCAGCTAGGTCAGCCGCGCGGTCCTTCGCATCGGCATACTTGCGTTCGAGGCTGGCACCGGCATCCAAGGCTTGCTCGCGGCTGCGCTCGGCGCTCGAGCGCTCGGCCTCGATGCGCCCGATCTCCTCTGCGGCCGTGCGTGCGAGTTGCTCCAAGTCTGCGATGGCGCCTTCCGCCTGGCTGACCTCGTGCTGCACCGCCAGCGCTTCCTTCTCCTTGTCTTGCAGGCCGGCTGTCACGGCCTCAAGCTCTCCGCTGTCGCGCCGCACGGCGTCTTCGGCGCGCTCAACCTCTTCCTCTGCTTGCGCTAGTGCCTGCCGGGCTTGCTGCAGCAGCGGCGTCAGCTCCCGCAGTTGCTGCTTGAGGACCAGCGGGCCGCTGGAGGCCTTGCGGCCGACCTGCACGACCGGGCCGTGGTACCACGTGCCGTCGGCCAGCACGAAGTACAGATCCGGGTGCCGGCCTGCCAATCGCTCGGCCGTGGCAGGGTCGTCGACCAAGAAACTGTCCCTTAATTTCGGCAGCAGGGCGGGAGCCGGCCCGCCGCCGCACGGAGCAAGGCGCACGTGATCCGTCAACCGCACCAGCGATTCTTGCGCAGGCGTTGATCCGGGCTCGCCATCCTGCGCACCCTCCACCAGCAGGAAGGCCGCCCGCCCGGCAACCTCTTCGCGAACTAGCTGCGCACCCTGCCCGGCCTCGGCCCAGTTGCCCACCACCACGTGATCGAGTTCTTCGGCGAGGAACTGTTCCACCGTCTTTTCATAGCCGGCATCAACATCCAAGAAATCTGCCAGCACTCCCAGCGGGCGGAAGCCCGCCGCGGGATCGCGTTCGAGAGCGTCGAAGATGTCCTTCACCGCTTCCGTGCCGTATGCCCGGTGGCGCAGCACCTCTTGGACCGAATCGCGTCGCGCCGCCAGCGCCGAACACTCGGTACGCCGGTCTTCGGCGGCCTTGCGCAGTGCTGCCAAGCCGGACGTGCCCCGCGCCACCGCCTCGCGCAATGCCTCGCGCTTGGCGCGCTGCGTGCGGATCGCGCCGGCCATCTCGGCAGCCCGGGCCAGCTGCGCTGCGCGGCGGGTGACCGCCGCGGCCGCGCCGCTGGCGGCATTCTCGCTCCGCGACCGTGCGCGCTCCAAGCGGGAGTCGCAGCCAGCCAGCGTCTCGTCCAGCTTGCCCAAGCGCCCCTTGGTGTCCGAAAGAGCGTTGAGCGCCTCCAGCATCGCACCCCGGCAGGCTTCCTGTTCGGCCTGCGTGTCGGCCAGCTCCCCTTGCAGTGTGCCGCACTCGCGCTCCTTGCTGTCGAGGTTGCGCCGCAACGCGGCCGCGGCCTCTTGTTGCTCGGCGACCGTGCGCCGTTCGTCCATCACGCCGGCTTCCATCTCGCGGAGGCGGCCCGTGGCGGCCTCCAAGTCCCGCTCTGACCGCTGCTGCCGGGCCTTGTTGTCGCTGATGGCACGGGACTGCTGTGCGATGCGTTCGCGCATCCGCTCCTCGTCAATGCGCAAGTCGGACAGCTCGCCCCGCTCGGCTTCCAGCTGGGCTTCCCATTGCTGCTCGCGCTCCCGCTTGCCGGAGAATTCGGTCTCCAACTTCCGCGTATCGGACGCTGCCGCCGCCAAGCGTCGCTTGGCGGCGGCGGTCTCGGCCTCAAGTGCGAGCCGCTCGGCCTCCAAGCAGCGGAACTGGCTGGCGAAGACCAAGCAGCTGGCTTCGCGGAGCTGCTCGCGGTAGGTCTCATAGCGCCGGGCCCTCTCTGCCTGTCGTTTCAGGGAATTCGCCTGGCGCGTGACCTCTTGGAGTATGTCGTGGACCCGCTCGAGATTCAGCTCGGTGTTGGCGAGCTTCAACTCGGCCAGCCTGCGGCGCGATTTGAAGCGGGTCACGCCGGCGGCTTCTTCCACGAAGGCCCGCCGGTCCAGCGAGCGGGCGGTCAAAAGCTGGCCGATGCGCCCCTGCTCGATGATTGCGTAGTGGTTGGGGCCCAAGCCAGTGCCGAGGAACAGATCCTGCACGTCGCGCAAGCGGACGGCCTTGCCGTTGAGCATGTACTGGCTGGTACCGTTGCTGAACAGCTTGCGCGTGACCGCGATCTCGCCCGCCACAGAGCTGACCGGAGCCTTGCGGGCACCGGCGCGGCCGTTGCCGGCGAACAGGCGCTCCAAGGTATCGCCGGGGTCGTGCAACGTTAGCGTGACCTTGGCCATGCCGGCGGGCTTGCGGTGCCGGGTGCCGGCGAAGATGACGTCATGCATGCGCCCGCCGCGCAGGGATTTGGCCGACTGCTCGCCGAGCACCCAGTTCACGGCATCGCAGATATTGGACTTGCCGCAGCCATTGGGGCCGACCACGGCCGCCAAGCCGCGCCCGGCGAACTTCAGATGCTCCCGGTTGCAGAACGACTTGAAGCCGACCATGTCGAGCTGCTTGAGCCTCAGCATGTGCCGCTTGCCCCCGGGGATTCGCGCGGCACGCTTGCGGGCGTTGGATCGAGCGCGTTGGCCACCACTGCTCGCCTAGCCTAGCGGAAACATGGGCAACTGCGCAACTACCGGCTGTATGTCCCATGCCCGACAGCACAATATGTCAGACACTGGCGGGAGGGAACCGGGCCGTCGATCCAGATCGCCCGTACCGTGCCGCGCCCTGGCGACTCCTAGTTCGTGCCTGCGACAAAACCCCCTAAAATCCGATCTTCTCTAAAAATATGCGCCGATTTATGGACCCATTGGGGGCATCGTTCAGCAGAATTTCTCCCCTGATTGGTAAAAATATGTCAAGAAATCTGGCTGAGTTCGACTCACTGCCTGCTTCAGATACACTCCGCCCTGCCGGCCTTCTGCCAGCTCTCTTTTTTCTCTTTCCCGTCTCGATGACCGCTGCTATGCGGCTATCTTTAGCCGCTCTTTCTTCAGTCTTTCTCGTTCCCTTCTCTGGAGTATCAATCCTAGCCGATGCACGTTCGCTGCCACCACTGACAACCCAATCGCCCGCTCGAATCCTGCCCGACCGTGCTCTCGCACTCGATCCAGTCCTCGCTGCTCCAAGTTCGCGATCGCCGACTCCACTGCCGGATGCTGCCGCCGTCTCTCTACGTACTCCTGTGCTTCTTCCCGCTCTTTATCTGTCTCACTCAACCGCCCCTTCTTCGGCATCACGTTCCGCGCCAGCATGCCATCCAACCGCTGCCGATTCCCAGCACTGTAGTACCCCTTGTCAAAACTGCATCCCTGCAATCCCGGGTACTCACTCTGCACCTGTTCCACTATTTCGACCGCCACATCCACGTCCTGCTCCGTCCACATGATACGATGACCTAATATAAACTGTTCCGCGCTCTCCACGATTGTTACCGGCACTCCTAGCTCTACCAGAACACCCGCTTTCCCTTTTACGCACCAGCGCGTATGATCTTCGAAAATCGAATACACTTTCTCCTCTTGTGGGATCGTCTCGCCTTGCAATATTCTCCGCTCCACTTGCCCCGCCAGTTTCCGCCCCAATCCCGCAAGCCGTTCTATTTCCTTGATCTCTTCCTTGCTTGCCCTGCTCTCCCGCAGATTTTCCAAGCTCCCCTCAGCTCGTTCTAGCAACCTTTCACACTGCTTCAAATACGCCTTCACCCCTTTCTCTTGATTCTTCCTCCTGCGCCTCGTCCGCACTCTTTGGAACAGTCTCCTCACCTTCCCTTCCAACTTCTTATGCTGCCGCCAGCCTGTCTCCCCTTGGGCCTCACTCGCCCGTGCGATCGTCCGTAGCAGACTCCTCATTGCATCCCACAGCAAACTTACATCCGTCGGATAATGCACGTCTGTCTCCACCACGAACGAATCGCAACGCGCCGCCAACTCTCCTGCCACATCCTGGCCTAGCACTTCGTAGCCAGCTCCCACCACCAAGCGGTTGACAGCCGCTAGTAACTGCGGAGTCAGTAGCGACACGTTGCGTGTGATCGTGCGGCAACTGGCCACTGTGCTGTCCCAGTCGCTGAGTCCCATCATGCGCCGCACACTGCGATGCTGTCCAGCTAATTCATGCCAGCGATCATAATCGCAATTCAATCCTGACGCAGCAGTCCCAGCACCAATATGCTCCACAGACTCATGCCCGGACGACCGTTCCTGGCGTCCAAGCACGGCCCGTATGCTTGCCTCTCACTGTCTGCGCTGTCCGCCTTGCTCTTGTCCGCGAGCAGATGCGTCTCCAGCAGAGTGAATAGCTTGGCCCGCAACTCAGCATCCGACCAAATCTGCTGCAAACCGCGCAGCACGGCGGGAATATCATCCCGGGACTGCGGATCGAGTGGGATGCGCTCAATATCGATTTGGCCGATGGCTAATTGTGGATTTAAGACGACTCTCATGGGTGCCTGCCAGACGAAGATCGTAGCAAATAGGCCGCCAGCGGGCCAGGGCTAGCCAGCCGCTGTCATCTTCGTCGGCGTCGATTGCTATCAACTCATCTATTTTCAATCATTTAGAAGCTTTTGTCGCAGGCACTAGTTCTTCAGCTGGAACTGCTGGACAGCCAGGCGTCAGAAAGAGAGTCCGATCAGGGCCTGGATTTGGTTCTTGGACAGGTGTGGATCGGCATCCGTGGCCCAGCGTGTGTAACTTACTTGCGGTGATAGGTGTCCATCCCCGCCGCTGCATGTCGAGTCCGATGCCAGCGACAACCCCGTGGTGCGGATCCGGAACCCGCACGGCGGGATGCCGGTTGTTCTCGATCCAGAAGGCCGGGCCCGCCCCGACGAAGGGGCGGACTTTCGCAGCTTTGCCGGCCAGTGGCGCGAAGCGATACTTCAGCATGACGGGGAACTCCCAGATAGTGCCTGCGACAAAACCCCCTAAAATCAGTTCTCCACTAGCAAAACGGGCCGATTGGTGAGCAAAGGTAAAGGCTTGTTGGAGTCGGCTGAACGATGCGCAGTGGGCTGTCGCTAGGCGAAGATCGCAGCTACCGGGCCGGATCCGGGTCAATGGGCCGCCTCCCGACGAATCTTCGCCTGCGTCGATTGCGCACAACCGTCTTGAATACAATGACATAGATGGTTTTGTCGCAAGCACCAGATATCAGTGCGCTTGTTCGGCAGCCGCGCGAAGTCTGCGTAGTAGTACCCTTCCGGGTCGGAATACTGAAGCTCGCTCGGCTCGCTCCAGACAGTCTCGGTTGCTCTGGCAAGCTCCCGGAACAGGACGGCAACCTGTAGCGAGACACTGATAGGTCAGTGCCGTCTCTGCGAAAGCGCCGAGGATCGGTCGCGAGGAATCCGGCCGGGAATACGAAGCACTGTGGACATCATGCACCTCGAGCGGAGGCACCCCCAGCGCGGTCTCCACCTCGTACTTGATAGTCCCCACGCGGTCGATCCCGAGAAACCCAGTGCGGTAATCCGGGGTCAGCGTGAAACCGCCGAGCAGTCCCAGAGTCAGCTTGCTGCCGAAAGGAAACCGTCCCGCGCGGTCGTCCACGTGGCTTGCCGAGCTGCGCGACGGGTTCTCCGCAGCGAGTGGCAGCGTGATCGCAAGCGTAGCCAGGCAGGCGATCATCCGGGGCCAAGGATAGCGTTTCAATTTCTCTCTCCCGCCAAGATCTTCGATGTCGTGGGTCAACGTGGATCCGAACCGCGATAAACAGAACTGCTGGGGATCTCTGGCGGCTCCGGTGCAAGGCCTGCCAGCGACAGACCCACTTGCCAGCGTGCCGAGCGAAATGCCTCGTATGAACATGCTTGCTCCTAAGGGGCAGAAGTCACTTGCTGTGCCTGCCCTCTCTTCTGGACTAACGCTCGAGGAGCCCTTTGATCACAAATTTTTGTGCCGCCTGGTTCTGTGCAGGCCTCCCGCTCGTTCCCGGGACGGGGGATTTCCTTCCGGCAGATGGGTAGTGTCCCAGTTTGAAAGTTTGCAATGATGCCCCAGTCCTTTCCAATCCGAAAATGAGCCTGAAGGGGGGCCGGGCAGAAGAAGTGAGAGTGAGTTCATGATACACCCAGTGGGGAGGTGGTACTGGGGGGAGGAGGCGCAGCCGCGCTGCCCGCTACAGGCCTGCTCGAGACGGGGGCTGGGCAGAGCGGGGAGCGTGCTGGTGGCTAGCCACCAGCACATTTTCATTATATTTTGTTTTAATCAGGCTGCCCCTGCCCGGCCTTGAGCGCTGCCGCCACGCGCCTAGGCTTAGCCCCCGCGCCACGACCGCTGGCTGCGAGGCCGCCCCGCTTTCCAACGCCAAGTGAGCCTGTAACCGCTCTTTTCCCGCAATGGCCCGCACTACTCCGCACGGATGGCCGCGAACAGCTCGTCGCGCGCCGCGTTCAACTGCCGCGCCGCTTCGTGATCGCTCATGCGGTAAGCCTCCGCATCCAACTGCGCGAAGTCCAGCCCCGCGCGCAGGCAGGCCGCCGCCTCCGGCAGCGCTTTCAGCTGCTCATACGGCGTGCATAGGTCCTGCTGCCGGTAGCGCTTGCGCAGCTTGCCCTTGGCGTCCACCTCCTCGCTCGGGAAGTAGCACGGACGATGGTAGTTCAGGTACGGCGAGAGCACCTCGCGGTTGAACTGGTGCAACCGCTCGGCGTGCCGCCCCGCAATATGCCCGTAGCCGAGTTGTTTGCGCACGACCGTGCCGTTCTTCGACTCCACCAAGGCATTGTCGTTGCTGCGCCGCGGGCGCGACTTGGTGAACTGCTCGATGCGCAGCTTCTCCAGCAGCCTCGCCACGCGGCGGTTGATGTACTCGGAACCGTTGTCGGAATGCAAACCGCAGATGCGGAACGGGAAGGCGCCCAGCAGGTCCTCCAGCACCGGCAGCAGGAAGTGCTCGGAGATGCGCTCCACGCTGCCCACGAACTGGAACTGCGTCACCTCGTCGACCAAGTTAATGTGATATACGCCCTTGACTTTGCCGCGGTCTCCTTGATGCACCGAATCGACCCGCACATAGCCCGGGCGACCGTTGGGGCGCGGCCGCCGGCGCTCGGCAATCGTCACCGCCGCCGGGCGTGTGCCGGCCTTGCTGCCTAAGCGCCGCAGGTAGCGCGCGCTGCGCCGCAAGTTGTACAGGTGCCCGTTCGACAACTGCGCCAAGCGCTGGAAGCGCTCGTCGCCGAAGAGCTGCCAAGCGCGCTGGCAGAGGGCCAGCGTGGCCGGCCCCGACAGCGTGCCGTGCAATTCGTCCGTTTCGGCCAGCAGTTCGATGTCTTGCGGCTGGTACTTGTGCTGGAAGCGCCGCCCGGCTCCGCGCTGCCCGGCACGCAGCTGCCCGCTCGCCAGATAGCGCTTCACCAGCCGCGTCAGCTGCGCCCGCGACAGGCCCGTCGTGCGTTCCAGGTAGCGTTTCAGCAGCCCCCGGTCCGGCTTGCTCAGCCGCCAGTACGAAAACCGCCGCAAGACCTGCCCGCTGTGTTCGTAGGCCGCCGCGCGATCCGGCACCACGACGCTGCCTGCCGCGTTGCCCTCCAAGAAGCGCAGGATGTCCGCGCGCGTCTTGTGCGTGTCCAGATTGAGATGCAAAACCATCCTCCCATGGTTCTCACATCCCCGCGCGAGCCCCCTTCAGGCTCATTTCCCGTTGGAAACAATCCCGCCCGTCAGGCTCATTTGGCATTGGAAGAGGCTGGGAGTAGACATGAGGCATGATTTCGTGATAAGCTGTTTTGTTTCCAAGCAATTACAAGCTTGCCGAAAGCACACCTCATGCCCACACAGTGTACCACGATCGAACTTCCCAAGCACGCCCGCCGCCAGGTCAGCGCCTGCTTCGACGGCGGGCGCCTGTCGAACGATGGCGGAGCCCTGCTGCTGGCGGCCGCCGACCGTGCCTTGCGGCTGACCGCCCGCCTGGCAGGCTGCTTTCAGGATTACCGCCAGCGGGGCCGTTGCGAACACTCGGTGCAGGCGCTCAGCGCCCAGCGCCTGTTCGGCCTGGCCCTGGGCTACGAGGATCTCAACGATCACGACACGCTGCGCGACGACAGCCTGCTGGCGCTGGCGGTGGGCTGTGCCGACGTGACCGGCCAGAGTCGCGCGCGCCAGCGCGACAAGGGGCATCCGCTGGCCGGTTCGAGCACGCTCAACCGCTTCGAGCTGGGCCGGCCGGACCAAGCGGCCAAGGATCGCTACAAGCGCATCGTGGGCGATGCGCAGCAGTTGGATCGGCTGCTGGTGCAGTTATTCATCGAGATGCAGACGGCGGAGCCGGAGGAACTGGTGCTGGACATCGATGCCAGCGACGATCCGCTGCACGGCGAGCAGGAAGGGCGCTACTTCCACGGCTATTACGACTGCTATTGCTACCTGCCGCTGTATGTGACCTGCGGGCGGCACGTGCTGAGCGGGCAGTTGCGCACGGCGGATGTGGATCCGGCAGTGGGGGCGCTGGCCGACGTGCAGCGCATCGTAGCCCAACTGCGCGAGCGCTGGCCGCAGGTGCGGCTGCTGGTGCGGGGCGACGCGGGCTTCTGCCGCGAGGCCTTGATGGCGTGGTGCGAAGAGCAGGCGGGCGTGGACTACGTGTGCGGGCTGGCGCAGAACGCCCGCTTGCAGCGGGCCGTGCGGCAGCAGCGCGAGCGGGCGCGGCGGCGGGGGCTGGTGAGCGGGCAGAGCGCGCGCTGCTACCGCGAGTTCGGCTACCGCACGCGGCGCAGTTGGAGTCGCACGCGGCGCGTGGTGGGCAAGGCGGAATGGCTGCCGGGGCCGGGCCGCAACAGCAACCTGCGCTTTGTGGTGACGAGCTTGAGTCGGCAGCGCTGGGGCACGCGCGAGTTGTACGAGCAGTTGTACTGTGCGCGCGGGGACATGGAGAACCGCATCAAGGAGCAGCAGTTGGACTTGTTCGCCGACCGCACCTCGGCGAGTGCGCTGCGGGCGAACCAGTTGCGCTTGCACTGGGCCTTGTTCACGGCAGCGCTGCTGGAACAGATCCGCAGCGTAGCGCTGGCCGGCACGGAACTGGCGCAGGCGCAGTTCGGCACGCTGCGGGTGCTGTTGTTCAAGGTTGCGGCCAGCGTACGGGTGAGCGTGCGCCGCATCCGGGTGTCACTGTCGTCGTTATTCCCCCGCCAGGAACTGTTCGCACACTGCCTGGCCCGCCTGCGGGCGAGCTAGCGCGCTGCAGACAGCCGGGACGCTGCGGGGCCAGAGCGGCTCCAGGGGCAGGTGTGCATACAGCGTGCCGCTAGGCCGCCCGCCAGGCGGCCAGCGGCTGAGGATCCCGTGTGCGCAGGCGCTGCGCCGGCGGCCAACGGCGCTATGTGACCAGGGTACAACAAGCGCACTATCCAATGTTTCTATTGTGGGGCGCTCTGACCATGATTCTCGGCTGCGAGCAAAGTTGGTGAGATATCCGGGTTAAGACTCAATGCAGCTAATGCAAACATGTTGCAAATAGCACGCGTCCCAAGTATAGCACAGGCGCGGGCGGGAACGCAGGCATTTTGGTGGCCGCGCAGGGGATGACGGGATCTGGGCTGGGATTTCGCCGCGAACATTGCAAAGTCCCGGGCGGGGCGTTGCGCTGGGCAGGTCGCAATGGGCCGCGGAGCGCCGGTCCGGTCAGTCGCCCGCGTCCGTGCGCAACAAGCCGTCGATCCAGCCCAGATAGGCCGCGTTGCCTCTCGCGACCGGCAGGGCGATGAGCTCGAACACCTCGTACGGGTGCAGCTCCGCGACGGCCGCCTCCAAGTCCGCAAAGCGGTCTGCCCGGGTCTTGATCACCAGCAGGGCCTCCGCATCCCGCGCGACCGCTCCCTCCCACTCGTACACGGAGATCAGGCCGGGGACGACGTTCACGCAGGCACAGACACGGCGGCGGACAAGCTCGCGCGCAATCTGCTCAGCTTTGTCCGGCGGGCACGTGCAGAGCCCGACGCAATATGCGCGGTCGGCGGACAAAGGCATCTGGCGGCACCCGTGGCGAGCATCCATGGTGGCAGCTCGGCGCCAGCGGCTGCAAGCCGGCCCGGGAGGCGCGGGCTCAGTCCAGCGGCAGCGGATACGCGGGACGGGCCAGCAGCTTGGTCGCGTGGATCGCCCGGTACTGCGCAAGCAGGCGCGCCACCGTAGCGGGGTGATCCCAGTTGCTCTCCACCGCGGCGCGCGCGGCGCGCGCCAGCGCGCGGCCAAGCTGGGGGCGTGACAACAGTGCCACGATGGCTTCCGCGAAAGCTTCGTCCTCGTCTTCGATCCGCGCCGCGGGGTCACCGGGCTCGCAGAGACCCTCGGCGGCCAGGCTCGTAGCCACCACGGGAATGCCGCTCGCGAACGCCTCGAGCAGCTTCACCCGCACGCCCGAGCCGCTGCGGATCGGCGCGGCGAAGACGGCGTAGCGCCCCAGCACTGCGCGGATGTCGTCCACCGCGCCGAGAAACTCCACACCGCTGCCGCGGAGCGCCTCGGCCAGCCAATCTGGCGCACTGGCCCCCGCGACCACGAAACGCACGCCCGGCTTCCGGTCGCGCACCAGTGGCACGATCCGCTTGCAATAATGCGTCAGGGCCTCCAAGTTGGGTGTGTGCCGGAAGTTGCCCACGAACAGCACCGTGCCCTCCTCCCGCCCGTCGAGGCGGCACGGGTAGGCAGACACGTCTATCGCGGTGCGCAAGTCCGCCTTCACCGGCGGCTCTTCGCCCAGCAGCGCGCGCAGCGTGCGGCGCTGCGCGGAGCTGCAGACCTGCACCATGTCGAATTGGCGCAGCCGATTCAGTTCGAAGCGCAGGGCCCGCAGGTATTCGTAAGCCCGGCGGGGCAGCCCCGGCCAGCCGGCGGACAGCATTCCCCGCTGCACGGACTGGAAGTGCAGGTCATGCTCGAACAGGCACGAGACGAGCTGCCGGAAGCGCGCGCCGTAGGATGCCAGCTGCGCGTACTCCAGCTGCACGACGTCGATGCGGCGGAGCAGGATCGTGCGGTGGATCTTCCACAGCAGGTCGGGATCCCAGAAGGACTGGGCGGCCTGCGGCCACAGCAGCGGCGCGCCCCGCCGGGGGCGCGGGTCGTGCAGCACCAGCTCCGCGCTGGCGCATCTGCGGGCAAGCTCTCGGTGGGCCGCGAAGTCGGCGCCGCGCTCGAGCAGGCAGAGCAGGTGCAGGCGGCAGCCGGCGGCCAGCCCTACCACGGCCTGCTTCATGAAGACCGCGCCCCCGTGCAGCGGTGGCGCGATCGGGTACGGGGAGACGAACAGCACGTCGAGATCGCCGGACGCCTTGCTCTCCAAGCGATGGAAGCGATCGCGGAAAAACCCGCCCAAGGGGCGCGCCAAGGCCTCCGTGTCCGAAACCTCGGCCAGCCGGCGCGCCGTCGCCCGGCGGCCGGCGGTGCGCAAGCCCTGGCGCAAGGCCGCCAGGAACGTGGCGGCGCAGGCCCGCTCGGCGCTCTCGCCCGCCAGCAGCGACAGCCACATGTCCGCGTACAGCCAGCCGAGATGGCCGGACAGGCGGCCCCACCCGTGCATGTTCTTCCACACGAAGAGCAGGCGGTTCTTCTGCAGCACCCGCCGGATCTGCGCGGGGGAGCAGACCTGCCCGATCGTGCCGCGGTGCTCGTGATGCACGATGCTGGAGGGCGCGTACAGGTTGACCCAGCCCCGCTTCCAAGCCATGTAGGCCAAGTCCACGTCTTCCATGTAGAAGGGGGACAGCAGCTCGTCGAAGCCGCCCAGCTCCAGCAGCTTCTGCCGGTCGTAGGCCGTCGAGCCGCCGCCGCCGTAGAACGCGGGGAAGAGCTCGTCGACCTGCGAGTCCGCGACGTGCCGCAGGTGGATGCGGCCCTGATGCCAGCGCCCCGCGGTCAAACCGGTCTCCTCGCGCGGCTTGGCGGCGGACTCGAAGTAGATCTGGCAGGTCACCGAGAACACGCGCGGATCGCGAAAGCCGTCCAGCAACGGCTGCACGAATCCGGGAGCGACCCGCATGTCGTTGTTGAGCATGAGCACGATGTCGTGGCGGGCCAGGCTACAGCCGATGTTGCAAGCCCGGCCGAAGCCCAGGTTCGCGCCCATTTCGACCACCCGCACGCCCGGAAACCGCTGTGCCAGAAACTCTGTCGTGCCGTCCTCGGAGGCGTTCTCCATGACCAGCACCTCGTACGCGGGGGCCGCCGCCAAGGCCCTGAGCAGGCAGGGCAGGTTGCGCGCCAGGTAATCGCGGCCGTTCCAAGTCGGGATTACCACGCTGATGCCGCCCTTGGAGACCGCGCGGCCAGCATCCGCCGACCTCTTGCCCGTCACTAGCGCGGCCAGATCCGCGCCCAGCAGAACCAAGGCCAGCAGAACTAGCAGGGGCGGCGCGAGCGCGGCTAGGAACACTGCCGTCGCAGCCGTCGCCAGGCACTTCCAAAGCGCGGTCGTCACACGCCCGCCCCTAGTCTCGCTCACGCACCTCGACCCGGCAAGGCAGGTGCATGTAGCCGTAGATCTCGCCCGCCCCGCGGGCCATCGGAATCGTCAGGGCGTTGTCAATCCAGTCGCAGATTTCATAGTCGGAAAGATCTCCGTCCGCAATCGCGGGCGCGAACGCGAAGGAGCCGGCATACAGCTCGGGCAGGTCGATGTGAAATTCGACGGTCAGGGACCGGCCCGGCGCCAAGGGCTCCAGCACGAGGCCCTCGCGGGCGGTATTCGTGCCGGCGAAATCGAGGCCCAGGTGGTTGCGCATCATGAAGCCGACGTTAGGACTGGCGAGCCGCTCGCGCGCGCGTACGGTGACACGCAGGACAGCCTGCCCGCCGGGAACCATCTCTCGCAGCCGGCGGCCCTGACTGTCGAGCGCGGAAATGGCCGTCACTTGCGCGCGCCCGGTCCCGAAACGGCCGTCAATGTTCGGAATGCTAGCCTCCGGCGCCGGCACCGCGCTGCCTTGCGCGGGGGCCGCCGGCCGGCTGCCGGACTGCCGGTCCCGCGCGTTCATTCCGGCCAAGTACCTGCGGACGACGGCGCTAGGCTCGCCTTGCTCCACGACGCGGCCGCGATCCAGCCACAGCGCCCGCGTACCCAAGGCCTGTACGTCTGCCATTGCATGAGAAACGAAGAGGATCGTCACGCGCCGCTTGCGCAACTCATGGACCTTGCGCAGGCAGCGCTGGCGGAAGCAGTAGTCCCCGACCGCCAGCGCCTCGTCCACCAGCAGCACTTCCGGCTCGACATGGATCGCCACTGCGAAGGCAAGCCGCACCAGCATCCCGCTGGAATAGGTCTTGACCGGCCTGTCGATGAAGTCCCCGATCTCGGCAAACTCCTCGATCCGCGCACAGCGCTGGCGGAATTCGCGCGCGGATAGGCCGAACAGGGCCGCGCTCAGCCGGGCGTTCTCGCGGCCGCTGAACTCGGGATGGAATCCGGCACCCAGCTCGAGCAAGGCAGCAACCCTGCCCTTGACTTCGACAGATCCGGCCGTGGGGCGCAGGATGCCGGCCGCAAGCTGTAGCGAGGTGCTCTTGCCCGAGCCGTTGGCGCCAATCAAGCACAACGTTTCGCCGGTCGAGACCTCGAACGAGACACCCCGAAGCGCCCAGAACTCGGCGCACTGCCGGGAGCGGCCGGGAACAAGCAGTTCCCGCAGGCGCTCCCGGGAACCGGAACAAGACGAGTAGCTCTTCGAAACGTCGTTGAATGCGACCTTGGCCAAGGGTGGACTGCCCCGCGCTAGGCGCGGCTCGCATCCCATCTTAATCCCGAGCAGGCCCCGCTGGCGGCCCTGCCGCTGCTAGAGCACGTCCGGAAAGCCCCTCTTCGCACGGCCGAAGAACAGCGCGCCGAGCAAGCAGGCGGCGCTGGCCGAGCCGGCCAGGAAGGCCGTCTCGCCAAGGCTGGGGCCGCTGCCTCCCAAGATCGCGCTGCGGTATCCGAGCACGACATGGCGCAACGGGTTCCATTCCAGCACCATGTCGGCCCGCCCGCGATAGAACGACTCGGGCAAGAACACGGGAGTAGCCCAGAACCAGGCCATCAACACGAGCGAAAGGGCCTGCGCGGTGTCCTTGAGATAGACCTGCAGGGCCGATGCAAGCCAAGCCAGGCCCAGGCTGAACAGCGCCAGCGACAGGGCCCAGAGCGGCAGCGCGGCCAAGGAGAGGCTCGGCGGATGCCCCCAGATCGCGGCCGCGCCCAGCAGCACGGCCAAGGACAGCACGTGCGAGGCCGCGGTGGATGCCAGGATGCTCAGCGGCACGACTTCCGGCGGGAAGACGCTCCGCTTCACCAGCGCCGAGTATTCGGAAAGCGCCGTTGCCGAGCGGGTCAGCGTCTCCGAAAAAAGCAGCCAGGGGAGGGTCCCGGCAAGCAAGAACAGCGGGTAGTTGTCCGTCGCCTCCCCCGGCGGCAGGCGCGCGCCAAGGGCGTGGCGGAACACGAACCAGTAGACGGCCAGCAGGACGAGCGGGTGGACCACGCCCCACAGCCAGCCGAGCAGCGAGCCGACGTAGCGCTGTCGGAAATCGCGCAGCGCCAGCTGGCACAGGAGGCTGGCGGCAGCGCCGAAGGATCGCATCGGAGACGCCGGCCGCGGCCGCTCGCAGCGCGCTCAGGGGCGCGGGGCGAGCGTAACCTTGGCGGCGACCTCCTGCCCGCCGCGCAGCACCCGCACGGCAATGACATCACCTGCCTTCGAGTCGCGCAAGGCGTATGTGAAGTCGTACAGATTCGTGATGGCCGCATCATTCCAGTGCGTGAGGATGTCGCCGGCCCGCAATCCGGCCCGGGCGGCCGGAGACCCGTCTCTCACATCCGCGAACTTGACGCCGGCGGGCACTTCGCCGAAATCCGGGATCGAGCCGAACCATGGGCCGTAACCGCGCTGCTCCCCGTCCCCGCCGCGCGGGCTGCGGTCGGAGACCGGCGCAGCTTTCACGAACGCGAGCCGCCCGGGCCGCTGCGCGACGCCGTCAATGACTTGGCGCGCCATGGCGAGCATTCGCACGGCCGCGGCAGCATCGATCTTGTCGGCGGTGTCGGTCGGCTTGTGGTAGTCCGCATGCAGACCGGAGAAGAAGAACAGGGCCGGTATCCGCTTGGCGGCGAACGAGGTGTGGTCGCTGGAACTGGAGCCGCCCTTGGAGCTGTCCACTCGCAAGCCATGCTCGGATGCGGCGGATTCCACCAACGCTTCGAACGGCTCGGCAGTCCCGATCCCGCCGATATACAGCTTGCGGTTCTCGATACGGCCGACCATGTCGAAATTGAACATGGCCACGGCGTTGGCGAGGGGCAGGGTCGGATTCTCAACCCAATGGCTCGAGCCGAGCAAGCCGATCTCCTCGGCGGCAAAGGCGAGGAACAAGATGCCCCGCTCCAGCTCTCCGGCCCGGGAGTAGCTGCGCGCCAGCTCCAGCATGGCGGCCACGCCCGAAGCGTTGTCGTCGGCCCCGGGATGGGGCACCCGGCGACTGGGGGCCAAGGAGGACTGCCCCCCGAGGCCCAAGTGGTCGTAGTGGGCACCGATGACAAGGTACTCCTCCGACTTGCCGGGCAGGTACCCGGCCACGTTGCTAACCTCGGCGCTCTCGTGCTCGACATCGACAGACAGGCGCACGCGCAGGGAGGCGGCCAGCGGAAAGGACTGGGGCCGCCTGGACTGCTCGATGTCCCTCGCCAAGATGCGAAGCGAACGCCCCGAGCCCCGCAGCCACTGTTCCGCAACCGCGCTGCTGATCTGCACCATCGGGATTCCCGCGTCGGTAGGCCCGGAGACGCTGCCGAACCGGATCAGGCGCTCGTCGCGCCGGCCGCGGCTGCGGGCATTGACCAGCAGCACGGCCTTGGCCCCGCGCCTGCGAGCTTGGATGGCTTTGGCGATCAAGTGCGAGTGCCTCGTCATGCGGCGCGGGCGCTCCGCCGCCTGGCCGTCTTCCTCGGCCGGGGTTTCCTGGCTGAAGAATCGCGGCTCGTAGCGCAGCACCAGCACGACCTTGTCCTGTACGTCGAGATGGAAGTAGTCGTCGTAGCCGAACTCGCCGGCCGTTGCCCCGTAGCCGGCAAAGACGACCTCTCCCTCGACGCTGCCGCTGCCCGAGAAATTGATGGGAATAAAGTCTTCTCGCGTCTCGAGCTCGCGAACGCCCCGCTTGCGCTCGACATGCAGGCTGTTGCCGGCGCCCATGCTCGCGCCGGTGGTAACCGCGAAGCGCTGCATGTACGTGCCGCCATCCCCGGCCGGCGCAATTCCGAGCCGGGCGAGTTGCTGGGCGATATAGGCCGCCGCCTCGTCCAATTCGGGCATGCCCGCGCCACGGCCTCGCATCTCGGGGGATGCCAGGAATCTCACGTGCCCCATGTAGCGTTCGGCGGCCTGCTCGCCGGTGCCGGCGGGGACCGGCCAAGCAGCCAACGCGGCGGCCGCGAGGGCCAGCGGGGCGACCCAGGAGCGCAGGGGGATGGCCCAGGCAGATCGGGATGCTTGCATGGTGCTTAGGCCGCCGCCCGGCTGAAGCCAGCTTGCCAGCCAATTGGGGTTAGCGCGTGCAGTGCCGGCCGGGCCCGGCTGCCTGCGGTCTCCATTGTACTGGCAAGCCTGCCGTGCAACCGTGGCTCCGTGCAGTTTCTTTCTGCCGCCGGGTAAAGTCCTTTCCAATCCGAAAATGAGCCTGAAGGATCCGAAAATGAGCCTGAAGGGAGCCGGGCAGAAGAAGTGAGAGTGAATGCATGATACACCCAGTGGGGGAGGTGGTACTCGGGGGCGCAGCCGCGCTGCCCGCTGCAGGCCTGCTCGAGACGGGGGGCTGGGGAGAGCGGGGAGCGTGCTGGTGGGCTAGCCCACCAGCACATTCTCATTATATTTTGTTTTAATCAGGCGGCCGCTGCCCCCGCCCGCCCAGGCGTGGCCCCCGCGCTCCGTCCGCGGGCCGCGAGGCCGTCCCGCTTTCCAATGCCAAATGAGCCTGTAGCCGCCCTTTTCCCGCAATGGCCCGCACTACTCCGCACGGATGGCCGCGAACAGCTCGTCGCGCGCCTCGTTCAACCGCCGCGCTGCTTCGTTATCGCTCATCCGGTAAGCCTCCGCATCCAACTGCACGAAGTCCAGCCCCGCGCGCAGGCAGGCCGCCGCCTCCGGCAGCGCTTTCAGCTGCTCATACGGCGTGCACAGGTCCTGCTGCCGGTAGCGCTTGCGCAGCTTGCCCTTGGCGTCCACCTCCTCACTGGGAAAGTAGCACGGACGATGGTAGTTCAGATACGGCGAGAGCACCTCGCGGTTGAACTGGTGCAACCGCTCGGCGTGCCGCCCCGCAATATGCCCGTAGCCGAGTTGCTTGCGCACGACCGTGCCGTTCTTCGACTCCACCAAGGCATTGTCGTTGCTGCGCCGCGGGCGCGACTTGGTGAACTGCTCGCTGCGCAGCTTCTCCAGCAGCCCCGCCACGCGGTGGTTGATGTACTCGGAGCCGTTGTCGGAATGCAAGCCGCAGATGCGGAACGGGAAGGCGCCCAGCAGGTCCTCCAGCACCGGCAGCAGGAAGTGCTCGGAGATGCGCTCCACGCTGCCCACGAACTGGAACTGCGTCACCTCGTCGACCAGATTAATGTGATATACGCCCTTGACTTTGCCGCGGTCTCCCTGGTGCACCGAATCGACCCGCACGTAACCCGGGCGACCGTTGGGGCGCGGCCGCCGGCGTTCGGCAATCGTCACCGCCGCCGGGCGTGTGCCGGCCTTGCTGCCTAAGCGCCGCAGGTAGCGCGCGCTGCGCCGCAAGTTGTACAGGTGCCCGTTCGACAACTGCGCCAAGCGCTGGAAGCGCTCGTCGCCGAAGAGCTGCCAAGCGCGCTGGCAGAGGGCCAGCGTGGCCGGCCCCGACAGCGTGCCGTGCAATTCGTCCGTTTCGGCTAGCAGTTCGATGTCTTGCGGCTGGTACTTGTGCTGGAAGCGGCGCCCGGCTCCGCGCCGCCCGGCACGCAGCTGCCCGCTCGCCAGATAGCGCTTCACCAGCCGTGTCAGCTGCGCCCGCGACAGGCCCGTCGTGCGTTCCAGGTACCGTTTCACCAGCCCCCGATCCGGCTTGCTCAGCCGCCAGTACGAAAACCGCCGCAAGACCTGCCCGATGTGCTCGTAGGCCGCCGCGCGATCCGGCACCACGACGCTGCCTGCCGCGTTGCCCTCCAGGAAGCGCAGGATGTCCTCGCGCGTCTTGTGCGTGTCCAGATTGAGATGCAAAACCATCCTCCCATGGTTCTCACATCCCCGCGCGAGCCCCCTTCAGGCTCATTTCCCGTTGGAAACAATCCCGCTTGTCAGGCTCATTTGGCATTGGAAGAGGCTGGTAACCGCAAGGCGCGGGGAATCGCTGTACAATCTAGACGGTTGTCGAATCGCGAGGCCGCAATCATGACGTCATCAGCTCTTGCACTCCCTTGGATCGCGAGGCCTGTGCTCGCTGCCGAGCCGGCAGCGGGCGCGCTGCCGCAGCCACGGCCGACCCACGGCCCGGAGCCGGTCCCTGACCCGAGCAGCGAGCCGCCTCAGGGGCCGGGGTGGGCGGTCGCTCTGTTGGTCGCTGGCGGCATTCTCGTCGGCCTTGGCATCTACCAAGCCGTGTCCGGCGGAACCGCGCAGCCGACCGCCACGCAGCCAGCTCTCGCCGGTACCGTGGCCGCTGAAAAAGCTACCTTCGAGAACTCGATTCGCATCGGCGGGACGGTCGGGGCCACGAATTTCGCGATGATTCGCGCGCCTCAGATGCGTGGCGGCCGAGATCGCGGCGGCGGGTCGTCCCTGACGATCCAATCGATGGCAGAAGCAGGCACCGTGGTGGAAGCGGGCGCTGTCGTGGCCGAGTTCGAATCGCAGCAGACCCAGGACATCTTGGACAACTACGACTCGTTGCTGGCCCAGACCAAGGCCCAGTCCGCAGCCCGCAAGGCTGAGATGCTGATCGCCGCTGAGACGCTCCGGCAAAACTACCGCACCACCAAGGCGGAGGCCGAAAAGGCAGCTTTCGATCTTCAGACAGCCGAGGTGCGATCGGCCATCCAAGCAGAGATCTTCCGGCTGCTTGCCGAGGAAGGGACGATTTCTACAGCGCAGATGGAACAGGAAGTGCGCCTCCAGGAACTGGCAGACGCAGCCGAGCGACGCAGCCTCGACATCACTGTCGAGCAGGATCTGAAGCGCCTTGAGCGCACCGCGTCCGACTTCGAGAAGATGCGGCTGCGGACACCGGTCGGGGGCTTGGTAGTGATCGAGACGATGTTCTCGCGGGGCAGTTTCCAGCAGGCATCGCCCGGGGACCAGGTATATGGCGGTGCGTACTTCATGCGGGTCGTCGACCTGTCCAGCATGGCCGTGTACGCCGAATTGAACCAAGCCGACAGCCAGTTGGTTGAATTGGGCGCCCCCGTGAAGGTCCGCTTGGACGCCTACCCTGACAGCGCGTTCGACGGGCGCATCCGGAGCGTGGGCGCGATGGCCACTTCGGGTGGCTCGAGCGGCCGGCGCCGCGGTCCGCCCGGCTCGAGCGGTTCGCGCGCCGAGTGGATCAAGAAGGTGCCGGTCGTCGTGGAAATCCTAGCTTCGGACGAGCGCATCAAGCCCGACCTCTCGGCCAGCGTCGATGTCATCATTGAGACACGGCCGGACGCCTTGGTCATTCCGCGGGCGGCGATCGCAGGCATCGGGGAGGCGCCGAGGGTCTGGGTGGAGGATGCTGGCGAGTTCCAAGCGCGCCAAGTGCAGCTGGGCGCGCTCAGCGACACGCAGGCAGTGGTGGTTTCCGGCTTGGCCGAAGGCGACATCATCGCCTCGCAGCCGCTCGAGGCGGCAACCCTGCTGGCGCGGCGCTAGGCGCGACGCGCAGGCGTGCGACACTCGGCCAGCATGGCATGCTAGCATCGCAGTAGGTGCAGCACCGACGCTCCCGCCTTCGCGTCCCCATCGTCTAGCCCGGCCTAGGACACCGCCCTTTCACGGCGGCAACGCGGGTTCGAATCCCGCTGGGGACGCCAAGCGTGAGAAATAAGTGTTTCTTATTCAGCGCGTTAAGAAAAATCAGCAAGCAATCTATCTTCCCTGATAGCCGTGGCTGGCCCTGCAAACCGCTGCCGAGGCCCGGGCATGTCTCGCGACGGCCCGCGTCCATGCAGCACGGCAGCCACGGTTCCAGCACGGCCGGGGCTGGGCCGCGCAGGCGGAGAGATAGTCGAGCAGCCAAGCATAGGGGGTTGAGGCCGGCCAGTGCAATGGCAGCCAAGACACGCAGAGGGGGCTGCCCCAGCCGCAGCCGGTAAGGCAGGCGATGGCTGGGCCGCGCAAGATACGTTCGGGAACGTTCTTGAGCGGGACCGCCGGATTGGTGCGGAACACACTCAGTCCCGCGCGGCGGGCGAACAGCGAGGCCAGCGGCTGGCGCTGCGCTCGCAGCCGCATTCCGTGCAAGCCGGGCGGGGTGCTGCCGCAGGCGGCCTCGCCCGTAGCCAGTGCCTGCCCTGCGATACGGAACAGCGCAGTGAGGGCGGTCTCCAAGGACTGCTGCCGGTGCAGTAGTAGTCCTTTCCAATCCGAAAATGAGCCTGAAGGGGGGCCGGGCAGAAGAAGTGAGAGTGAGTTCATGATACACCCAGTGGGGAGGTGGTACTGGGGGGAGGAGGCGCAGCCGCGCTGCCCGCTACAGGCCTGCTCGAGACGGGGGCTGGGCAGAGCGGGGAGCGTGCTGGTGGCTAGCCACCAGCACATTTTCATTATATTTTGTTTTAATCAGGCTGCCCCTGCCCGGCCTTGAGCGCTGCCGCCACGCGCCTAGGCTTAGCCCCCGCGCCACGACCGCTGGCTGCGAGGCCGCCCCGCTTTCCAACGCCAAGTGAGCCTGTAACCGCTCTTTTCCCGCAATGGCCCGCACTACTCCGCACGGATGGCCGCGAACAGCTCGTCGCGCGCCGCGTTCAACTGCCGCGCCGCTTCGTGATCGCTCATGCGGTAAGCCTCCGCATCCAACTGCGCGAAGTCCAGCCCCGCGCGCAGGCAGGCCGCCGCCTCCGGCAGCGCTTTCAGCTGCTCATACGGCGTGCATAGGTCCTGCTGCCGGTAGCGCTTGCGCAGCTTGCCCTTGGCGTCCACCTCCTCGCTCGGGAAGTAGCACGGACGATGGTAGTTCAGGTACGGCGAGAGCACCTCGCGGTTGAACTGGTGCAACCGCTCGGCGTGCCGCCCCGCAATATGCCCGTAGCCGAGTTGTTTGCGCACGACCGTGCCGTTCTTCGACTCCACCAAGGCATTGTCGTTGCTGCGCCGCGGGCGCGACTTGGTGAACTGCTCGCTGCGCAGCTTCTCCAGCAGCCTCGCCACGCGGCGGTTGATGTACTCGGAACCGTTGTCGGAATGCAAACCGCAGATGCGGAACGGGAAGGCGCCCAGCAGGTCCTCCAGCACCGGCAGCAGGAAGTGCTCGGAGATGCGCTCCACGCTGCCCACGAACTGGAACTGCGTCACCTCGTCGACCAAGTTAATGTGATATACGCCCTTGACTTTGCCGCGGTCTCCTTGATGCACCGAATCGACCCGCACATAGCCCGGGCGACCGTTGGGGCGCGGCCGCCGGCGCTCGGCAATCGTCACCGCCGCCGGGCGTGTGCCGGCCTTGCTGCCTAAGCGCCGCAGGTAGCGCGCGCTGCGCCGCAAGTTGTACAGGTGCCCGTTCGACAACTGCGCCAAGCGCTGGAAGCGCTCGTCGCCGAAGAGCTGCCAAGCGCGCTGGCAGAGGGCCAGCGTGGCCGGCCCCGACAGCGTGCCGTGCAATTCGTCCGTTTCGGCCAGCAGTTCGATGTCTTGCGGCTGGTACTTGTGCTGGAAGCGCCGCCCGGCTCCGCGCTGCCCGGCACGCAGCTGCCCGCTCGCCAGATAGCGCTTCACCAGCCGCGTCAGCTGCGCCCGCGACAGGCCCGTCGTGCGTTCCAGGTAGCGTTTCAGCAGCCCCCGGTCCGGCTTGCTCAGCCGCCAGTACGAAAACCGCCGCAAGACCTGCCCGCTGTGTTCGTAGGCCGCCGCGCGATCCGGCACCACGACGCTGCCTGCCGCGTTGCCCTCCAAGAAGCGCAGGATGTCCGCGCGCGTCTTGTGCGTGTCCAGATTGAGATGCAAAACCATCCTCCCATGGTTCTCACATCCCCGCGCGAGCCCCCTTCAGGCTCATTTCCCGTTGGAAACAATCCCGCCCGTCAGGCTCATTTGGCATTGGAAGAGGCTGGCTCTTGCGGTCGAAGCGCAGCTTGGTGTACAATTTCCCGCACGCTTGGAGCGGGGGAGACTGGCCAGTCTGGCGGCTCAGCACTGCTCCGGGCAGGGGGATAACAAATGAAACATGTTGCAATCGCACTTGCAGTGTTCCTTATTGCGGCCGCTTCCGTCGGCTCACTGCAAGGGCAGGCCGCCGACACAGCGCTCATCACCGGTGCCATAACGGACGCCACAGGCGCGGTCGTTCCGGGTGCCAGCGTCACATTCGCGCACCTTTCCACCGGAACCGAATACACGGCCGAAACCGGAGAGGCCGGTACGTACCGGTCGCCGCCGCTCCGGATCGGCGAGTACATCATCCTTGCCGAGGCGGAAGGCTTCAAGCAGTACTCCGGCAGCGGCGTGGTGCTCTCGATCGGCGATGTCCGCCAGCTCGATATCGCGCTGGAGATCGGCGCGGTCACTGAAGTGATCGAGGTAGAGGCGTCGGCCCCGCTGCTGCAAACAAGCGAGGCTTCGGCAGGCACTGTGATCGAGAACCGCCAGATCGTCGACCTGCCCCTGAATGGCCGCGACTATCTCCAGCTGGCCGTGATCTCGTCCGGGACCGTCATGTCCCGCGGCCAGGGCGTCTCGATCGGCGGCCAGAGAGGCACGGAGGTCAACTTCGTCATCGACGGCATGGACAACAACAACCAGTCGATCGCCTCCCAAGGGAGGCAGAAGGAAGCGGTCAAGCCGTCGATCGACGCTATCGCCGAGTTCAAGGTCATCACGAACGGCTTCGCCGCGGAGTACGGCAGGACGTCGGCCGGGATCGTCAGCCTCTCCATCAAGTCCGGCACCAACAACCTGCACGGAACGGGTTTCGGGTTCTTCCGGGACGAGGCCTTGGACGCCCGGCGCACCTTCAAGCACGGGGACAAGCCGCCGTTCGAGCGGCGGCAGTACGGCTTCGCCCTGGGCGGGCCGATCAAGCGCAACCGGGCGTTCATCTTCGGTGACGCGGAATTGACCGACGTCCGCGAGTCCAGCATTTTCGTCTCAACCGTGCCGACGGCAGCCTTCCGCCGGGGGGACTTCACGGGAGGGGACACGATCTTCGATCCGCTGACCTGGGATGGCACGGAGCGCCAGCCGTTCGCCAACAACATGATCCCCGAAAGTCGCTTCGATCGCGTGACGAACGTCATGCGCGATTGGTACCCGGATCCTGACAAGGATACCGGCACCAATAACTACACGTACGTGACGCCGCGGGACCAAGATTTTCACAAGTTCGACATTCGGTACGACCAGAACCTTACCGCCACTGACAATTTCTTCGTGCGGTGGAGTAGCCAGGAACAGAACATCGGCGGCACGCCTAGGTATCCTGCGATCAGCGGTTTCGGGTCGATGTCCAGGGGCGGCCCGCAGAACGTCACCAGCAACAACACAGTCGCCTCATACCAGCGGATCTGGTCGCCCACGTTGATCACTGCGTTCCGCGCTGGCTGGAACTACCTTGACACGGATGTCGAGTCCCACTTGGACATCGAGGAGAACATCAATGCCAAGCTCGGCATCGGAGGCTTCAACCAACACCTGCGCGGATCAAACGAGATGACGATCACCGGCTATGCCCCACTGGGCAATAACACGTTTCGTCCGAATCTCATCCAGTCGCAGACACGGCAGGCATCGGCAGACACCACCTACACCAAGGGCAACCACGCGGTTAAGTTCGGAGTGCAGAGTTGGTGGCTGCAGAGCTTCATCGATAATCCCCAGCGGACGATGGGGTCAATCCAGTATGACGGCCGCTTCTCGGAGCGCTCGCCGGAGAATCGGGCAGGAACCGGGGAGCCGCTGGCGGATTTCCTGCTTGGCTATGCCCGCGAGTTCGGTGCCTCGAATACCGTCTACATGAACATGCGCACCAATTTCATCCATTTGTACGCCCAGGATGACTGGAAGGTCACCGACAAGCTGACATTGAACCTAGGCCTGCGGTACGAACTCAATCCTCCGTACTACGAAACCCGCGACGGAATCGCCAACTTCAACCTAGCCCGGATATCTCACCAACTTTGCTCGCAGCCGAGAATCATGGTCAGAGCGCCCCACAATAGAAACATTGAATAGTGCGCTTGTTGTACCCTGGTCACATAGCGCCGTTGACCACCGGCGCAGCGCCTGCGCACACGGGATCCTCAGCCGCTGGCCGCCTGGCGGGCGGCCTAGCGGCACGCTGTACGCACACCTGCCCCTGGAGCCGCCCTGGCCCCGCAGCGTCCCGCCTGTCTGCAGCGCGCTAGCTCGCCCGCAGGCGGGCCAGGCAGTGTGCGAACAGTTCCTGGCGGGGGAATAACGACGACAGCGACACCCGGATGCGGCGCACGCTCACCCGCACGCTGGCCGCGACCTTGAACAACAGCACCCGCAGCGTGCCGAACTGCGCCTGCGCCAGTTCCGTGCCGGCCAGCGCTACGCTGCGGATCTGTTCCAGCAGCGCTGCCGTGAACAAGGCCCAGTGCAAGCGCAACTGGTTCGCCCGCAGCGCACTCGCCGAGGTGCGGTCGGCGAACAAGTCCAACTGTTGCTCCTTGCTGCGGTTCTCCATGTCCCCGCGCGCACAGTACAACTGCTCGTACAACTCGCGCGTGCCCCAGCGCTGCCGACTCAAGCTCGTTACCACGAAACGCAGGTTGCTGTTGCGGCCCGGCCCCGGCAGCCATTCCGCCTTGCCTACCACGCGCCGCGTGCGACTCCAACTGCGCCGCGTGCGGTAGCTGAACTCGCGGTAGCAGCGCGCGCTCTGCCCGCTCACCAGCCCCCGCCGCCGCGCCCGCTCGCGCTGCTGCCGCACGGCCCGCTGCAGGCGTGCGTTCTGCGCCAGCCCGAACACGTAGTCCACGCCCGCCTGCTCTTCGCACCACGCCATCAAGGCCTCGCGGCAGAAGCCCGCGTCGCCCCGCACCAGCAGCCGCACCTGCGGCCAGCGCTCGCGCAGTTGGGCCACGATGCGCTGCACGTCTTCTAGCGCCCCCACTGCCGGATCCACATCCGCCGTGCGCAACTGCCCGCTCAGCACGTGCCGCCCGCAGGTCACATACAGCGGCAGGTAGCAATAGCAGTCGTAATAGCCGTGGAAGTAGCGCCCTTCCTGCTCGCCGTGCAGCGGATCGTCGCTGGCATCGATGTCCAGCACCAGTTCCTCCGGCTCCGCCGCCTGCATCTCGATGAAGAGCTGCACCAGCAGCCGATCCAACTGCTGCGCATCGCCCACGATGCGCTTGTAGCGATCCTTGGCCGCCTGCTCCGGCCGGCCCAGCTCGAAGCGGTTGAGCGTGCTCGAACCGGCCAGCGGATGCCCCTTGTCGCGCTGGCGCACGCGACTCTGGCCGGTCACGTCGGCACAGCCCACCGCCAGCGCCAGCAGGCTGTCGTCGCGCAGCGTGTCGTGATCGTTGAGATCCTCGTAGCCCAGGGCCAGGCCGAACAGGCGCTGGGCGCTGAGCGCCTGCACCGAGTGTTCGCAACGGCCCCGCTGGCGGTAATCCTGAAAGCAGCCTGCCAAGCGGGCGGTCAGCCGCAAGGCACGGTCGGCGGCTGCCAGCAGCAGGGCTCCGCCATCGTTCGACAGGCGCCCGCCGTCGAAGCAGGCGCTGACCTGGCGGCGGGCGTGCTTGGGAAGTTCGATCGTGGTACACTGTGTGGACATGAGGTGTGCTTTCGACAAGCTTGTAATTGCTTGGAAACAAAACAGCTTATCACGAAATCATGCCTCATGTCTACTCCCCGTGGTGAGATATCCGGGCTAGGGCCGTGCAGCCTTGAGGGGCGGGTCACACCCGGGGGATGCGATCAAGGCTTCATCCATGTGGCCGGCCTCAGGGGCAGCGATGACTTCAACCGTCGCTTGATGACCACGGATAAGACGAACTTCGCTCCGCGATTCGGCTTGGCCTACAGGGTGACCGAGAAGACGGTGATGCGCATGGCGTACGGCATTTTCTACGGAAATATGTCGAATACCGGCGGGGGGGAGTTCATGGAGACGATGCCGCCGTTCCACATCAAGTCCAGCTTGGTCACGGATCGGATCGATCCGACCCTGAAGCATTCGGAAGGGCTGCCTCCCGGCACGATCAGCCCAAGGAACGCAAGGGGCGTCGAGATGTCGTCCTTCGAGATCGACCCCTCGTGGCCGATAGCGCAGAACTGGAACTTCAACCTGCAGTTCTCCCTGCCCGGAGACTCGCTCTGGGAGATCGGATACTTCGGCAACAAGATGAACCACATGATCGGCCGCTATGACGAGAACCTCCCGCGACCGGGCCCTGGCAATCCTAATTCGCGACGCCCTTGGGCGCGAACTGAAATTCCCGCCTCCTGCCGCGGGGACCGCTGCTTCGACGGCACGGGGCCAGACGAGTTCATCACACTCGGCCGCATGAACCGCCATGCCTTTCGCGAGAACACGCTCTACCACGGGTTGCAGACAAAGCTGGAAAAGCGGTATTCGCGCGGTCTCACGTACATTCTGTCCTACGCATGGTCCCATGTGATCAGCGACGCACGGGGGGTGAACGGCTCGGGTGATGCGCCGGGGTCGAATTTGCGGTTCGTATTGGATCCCTTGGACTGGAAGCGCGAGCGCGGCAACGGGGCGCAGGACATGCGGCACCGCTTCATCGGCAGCTTCGTCTACGAGCTGCCGTTCGGTCGCAGCAAGAGCTTCGGGAGCAATTGGGGCACGGCCCTGAATTCCGTTCTGGGGGATTGGTCCATCGGATCGATCGTGACGCTGACATCGGGAACACCGCAGCACTTGACGGTGGCCGGAAATCCGGCCAATGTCGGCGGCGGCGACCGTCCGGACGTGGTGCCCGGCGTGTCTTGGAAGCTGGACAATCCCGATCCGTCCCGGTTCTATAACGAGGCGGCTTTCGTCCCGAACCAACCGTACACGTTCGGCAATACAGGGAAGAACATCCTAGTCGGCCCGGGGACCGCTAACTGGGACTTCTCCCTGTACAAGAATATCCGCTTCAGCGAGAAGTACGGCATGCAGTTCCGGGCGGAGGTGTTCAACATTCCCAATCACCCCAACTACAACTTTCCGAACGCCCAGGTCGGCAACCGGAATTTCGGAGTGATCTCCAGCGCCCGCAGCCCGCGGGTCATGCAGATTGGCCTCAAGTTCGTCTTCTAGCGCTGGCAGGCCGGGGATTCGCGCCAAGCGCCGAGTTCCCGGCCTCTGCCCTTGGGGTGATGCCTCGTCTTGACGGAAGAGCGAATTGCCTCAGCCAAGGCGTTGATCGCACTGCCGGAGTCTCACACCTCAGCCTGAGTCTGGCAAGGGCCCCGCAGCATTACGGCTGCATTCAGTCGGTTCGGCACAGGCGCTCGCGATCTGCTTGCCGACGAACATTGGGCTGATACGGTGTTGTCGCCCCCCCCCCCCCCCCGCACGCGCCCAGCACGGATGAGATTTCGAACCGGCACATCACCCGCTAAACAGGTCCTACGGGCGGTCTGCCCGGCCCCGGCACGACCTTGAGGCCCAAGGCAGTCGCATTGTCATAAATCCGATCATCGAATGACAGAACTTGCACGTCGGTCGACAGATTCCGAACGAGCAGCGCCGTTGCCAAATGAAGGGCATCCAGTGACCTGATCGGCTCGCAAGGAAACGCCCGTCGGGAACGCTCAACAATTTTCGCGTCCATGCCGTGGAGTGTCCAAAACGCTGACACCCTGTCGACGATTGCGTGGCACCGCAGTGCTTCGTTGGCACTGATTCTCCCAGCAGCAACAGCCCTTCGGAGTGTCCGATCACATTCGATGAGTGTCAGATCCGAGGTGTGGACAGCATCAGCAGCGGTAAGTTGCGACCAAGCAAGAGCAGCCCGTCCAGCGCATTCCTAGTCGAGGAGCCATGCAACGACGGCACTCGTCTCCGCATAGAGCGTCACCTTTCTCCCCTAGCCTCGTCGAGCAGATCCCTTACAACCTGGGAAGGCAAGCGGCCGGCCGGTCTTGGGTAAACGTCCGGGCGATTTGCCGCACCTAGGCGAACCGCTCCGGCGAAAGCTCGTCGCCGCAGGCGGGCGCTGGCCTCTTCGTCGGTGACGTGCGCAGGGGGGACCAATTCAGCCACGATCTGCCCGTGATGGGTAATCGCCACGCGCTCGCCCTGCCCTACCATGCGCAGATAGGCGCTCAGGCGGTTCTTGACCTCGCGTACCCCTGCTGTTTTCATTACATCTAATCGTAGCTGCATGCATCTACATTTTTTCCTGCCTGACTGCGCTTGTCGCGGCGGTTGCCCGCCAACACCGAGCGGGCGGGATCCAAGAAAAAGGCAACGCCGTGCCGAGGCAGAGGTCTCTTGGGCGTGCTGCATCTGTGACCGCCAGCGCTATGCACTCATGCCCCCCGCCCGGAGCGGCCATATGCCAGAGAAGCCGCCCTCCGAATGCTCGCGCCGCGAAGCGGGAGAGACGCCTTTCACCAGCGGCCGTTCCGATCCATCCGCGCTTGGCGGGCCTGTTGCTCGGCGGCCGGAAAATCCGGCCTGGGCCGTGCAGGCGAGCGGCATGAAGGGGTCCGGGGCGAATCGCTCCGCCGCTCGATCTAGAAGCGGTGCAGCCAGCGCGCCTTCTCCAAGACTCGTTCGGCATTGGGCAGGAACGCCTTTTCCAGTGTCTTGCTGAAGGGCACCGGTGTGTCGGGCGCGGCAATACGCACTAGCGGGCCGTCCAAGTAATCAAATGCATGCTCTGAGATGATGCCGGCCAGTTCGCCTCCAAGGCCGCCCGTGAGCGTGTCTTCATGCAGCAGGATGACCTTGCTGGTCTGCCTGGCCGTGGCTAGGATCGCCTCTCGGTCGAGGGGGACGAGCGTGCGCAGGTCCAGCACCGCGATGCTGATTCCCTCGCTGGAGGCGCGCTCGGCGGCTTCCAGCGCGACATGCACCATCCAGCCGTAGGTGATGATCGAGATGTCGGAGCCTTCTCGGCAGATCCTGGCCTTGCCGATCGGCACGCTGTAGTCCTCGGCGGGCAGTTCCTCCTTGATCGAGCGGTAGAGGTACTTGTGCTCGAGGTAGATGACCGGGTCGTCGTCACGGATCGCTGCCTTGATCAGCCCCTTGGCGTCGTAGGCTGTCGCCGGCTGCACCACCTTGAGCCCCGGCGTATGCACGTAAGGCATCTCGACGTTCTGCGAGTGGAACGGGCCGCCGTGGATATTGCCGCCGGCAGGGGCGCGGATGACCATGGGAATAGCCTGGCCCCAGCGGTAGCGGCACTTGGCTGCGAAGTTCGTGATCTGATCGAAGCCGCAGGCCATGAAGTCTGCGAACTGCATCTCGAGCACCGGGCGCAGCCCGCTAATCGCGGCGCCTGTGCCTGTGCCGATAATGCCCGACTCGGCAAGCGGCGTGTCTACCACGCGCAACTCACCAAACCTTTCCAGCATGCCCTTGGTGACCTTGAAGGCGCCGCCGTAGACCGCGATGTCCTCGCCCATCACGAATACGGTGTCGTCGCGCTCCATCTCCTCCCAGATGCCTTGGCGAATGGCCTCCACATAGGTTGTTTCTGCCATCGTCAGCCTTGTATCCCGCAATTCATGACGCGTAGACGTCCTCCTCCAGAGTGTCGGGGTCGGGGAAGGGCTGCTCGACCGCCCACTCGATGGCGGCGGCGACCTCGTCGAGAACATGCTTGCGCATGTCAACGAAATCCTGCTCGTCCGCTCCTAGATTCTCGACCATGTAGCGCTGCAGCATCAAGATCGGATCCTTGCGGGACCACTCATCGCGAAGATGGCCGGGCACGTATTCGGCCGGATCGTGGGCGGAGTGGCCGCTCATGCGGAAGGTCTTGCATTCGATGAAGTAAGGGCCGTTGCCCGCCCGGGCGTGCGCAACCCCGCGCTTGGATGCCTCGTAGACCGCCAGGACGTCGTTGCCGTTGACAATCTCCGCGGGGATACCGTAGCCGCCCGCGCGGTCGGCGAGGTCAGCGATCTTCATCTGCTTGTCCAGCGGGGTGGAGTAGGCGTAGAGGTTGTTGTTGCAGAGATAGATGATCGGCAGGTTCATGACAGCTGCCATGTTCAGGCCTTCGTGCCAGTCGCCGCGACTGGAGGCGCCGTCGCCGGAGTAGTTGAAAACCACGTTGGCCTCGCCGCGATAGCGCATCGCGAACGCCAGTCCCCCGGCGATGGGGACGCTGGCCCCGATCGAAGAGATGATCGGCACGCAGTGGCGCTCCGAGCAGCCCATGTGCATGTTGCCGTCGCGTCCTCTGGTCGGTCCCGTGGCACGGCCTAGGTACTGGGCGAGAATTTCCTTGGGCGTGATGCCGCGGATCAGCAGGGCGGCCATGTCGCGGTGCGACGGCGTGAGCCAGTCGCCCGGGAGAGAGAGGATGGCGCTGCCCACGGGGATGGCTTCTTGGCCGCGGCCGGTATAGCAGCCGCCGAGCACCTTGCCCTGGCGGTAGAGCTTGTTTTCGATGCGATCCTCCAACTCTCGCATCAGGAGCATGTAGTAATGGAACTTTTCGCAGAGGTCGCGATCAATCTCGGTGCGTAGGTGTGCAACGGCCGGAGCGTTCATAGCAGCATTAATGCAAGATAAACTATAGGCGCTCAGTTTGCAAGCCTTGGGCTGGCGGACTGGCGGAATCCCGCGGTATCGCGGGCCGCCTCCGCCGCGGGGCGCGGCGTCTGTAAATCCCGCCAGGCCCGCTGCGCCTGCTGCTGTCGCGACGTCTGTCTCGAGCGTGGACTGCGGCGGCGGCCAAGAGCGGGTCGCAGGGAGAGGAATATCGCGCCGAAAAGCGGCGAAGCACGTCGAGCGGTGAGACGCATGCTGCAAGAACTTGACATCGAGAACTATGCGGTGGTGGACAAGCTGCGAGTCGAGTTCGCCGCGGGCCTCAACCTGCTGACGGGCGAGACGGGCAGCGGAAAGTCTATCGTTGTCGATTCCTTGGCGCTGCTGTTCGGCACCCGGGCTAGCGCGGACCTCGTGCGCCCCGGAGCCAGCAAGGCGCGTGTCTGCGGGCGGTTCGAGCGCCCGGCGGACTTGGCCGCGCAACTCCAGCCGGAAGAAGGCGACCGCGATGGATTGAACGACGAGTTGATCCTGGAGCGCCACGTGCTCGCCTCTGGCAAGAGCCGCGCCTACGTCAACGGCGCTCCGGCCACGCTGGCACAACTCCGGGATCTGGGCCGCCAGCTGGGAGACATCCATGGCCAGCACGAGCAGCAGGCACTGCTGTCTGCTTCGGCGCAGCTGCGCATGGTCGATGCTTATGGCGGGCTTGGAGATCAGGCCAGCGCCCTGCGCGCGGCCCACCAGAAATGGGCCCGGCACAGGCAGTCATTGGGACGCCTCAAGGGGGACGCCCAAGAGCGCTTGCACCGCCTGGACCTGCTGCGCTACCAGGCGGAAGAGATCTCGCGGGCAGATCTTGTGGCGGGCGAAGACGAAGGCCTGGAGCAAGAGCGAAACCTGCTGGCAAACGCGGAGGAACTGCGCAGGAGCGTGCTTGCCGCCCTTGACAGCCTCTACGACTCGTCTGAATCTGCCTCGGCGCGGATCAAGTCGGCAGCAACGGACCTAGAGGCGATCGGGCACATCGACCGCGGCTCGGCCGAGCTGGCCGAACGGCTGGAGGGGGCGCGCGCCACGGTGGACGATGTCGCTTTCGATCTGCGGTCCTACCTTGAACGCATCGAAGCAGACCCGCGGCGCCTGGAAGAGATCGAAGAGCGGCTGGCGGCGCTGGAGAGGCTGAAACGCAAGTACGGCCCCACCTTGGCCGACATATTGGCATTCCAGAAGCGTGTCGGTGCCGAGCTGTCTTTGCTGGACTCCAACGACGAGCAGGTCGAGGCGCTCGAGCGAGCGCTCGAAGAGGCGGCCGCCGACTATGATCGCCGAGCGCGAGACCTGTCGGGCGCCAGGCGGAAAGCCGCGCAAGCGCTGTCCGCGCAGATCATGGCGGAACTGCGCGACCTAGCTTTGTCCAAGGCCGATTTACAGGTCGTCGTCAACCCTCGCGAGACTTGGGCCGAGACTGGGATTGACAGCGTCGCGATCTTGTTCTCAGCCAATCCCGGGCAGCCCGCCAAGCCGCTTAGCCAGGCCGCTTCGGGCGGCGAGCTGTCCCGAGTCGCTCTCGCGCTCAAGACTGTGTTGCAGTCCAAGTCCGGGCGCGGCCAGCAGTATCGCCCGACCTATGTTTTCGACGAGATCGACACGGGAGTGGGCGGCAGCGTGGCCGAGTCGATCGGGCAGCGGCTCAGTCGGCTTTCGCAGCACAGCCAGATCCTCTGCGTGACCCATTTGCCGCAGATCGCATGCTTCGCCGACTCCCACTTCCATGTTGCCAAGTCGGGCGACAGTCGCAGCACGGCGGCCACCGTGCGGCAACTGTCCGCGGCCGGCCGGATTGACGAGGTGGCGCGCATGCTGTCGGGCGCCGAAGTGAGCAAGGCAGCTTTGGAAAACGCCAAGGCCCTCTTGCGGGCGCATGCCCCCGGCTACAACTGAACTGCTCGGTCGGGGCCGGATCGGCAGGCGCGGTTCAGCCGCGCGCCCGGATCCCGCGGATTTGACCCGCAGTCGCTTACCGGTCTTCAGGAGCATCTGGGGGGGGGGGGGGCGGAGTAATCGCGCAAAATGTTCAACAATGGGATCAGGGCCGAATTCCAGGGCGCGGGCACCCGCCCCGAAATCCGGCCGGGCTCGCGCTTGCCTTGATCGTTCTTGATCGCGTCCGCAACATCGCAGCCGAGGCCGGCGCGGCCATCTTGGAGGTCTATGCCGGTGACTTCAGCGTCCGCGCAAAGCAGGACGCATCCCCGCTGACGGAGGCTGATCTGGCCGCCCACGCCATCATCGAGCGGCGCTTGCAAGAGGAGTTTCCCGAGATTCCGCTGCTTTCCGAGGAAAGTTCCGAGCAAGTGCCCTATGCCATCCGCGAGCAGTGGCAGCGCTACTGGCTGGTCGACCCGCTCGACGGCACCAAGGAATTCGTCAAGCGCAACGGCCAGTTCACGGTCAACATCGCGTTGATCGACGGCCAGCGACCGGTGGCGGGAGTCGTCCATGTGCCTGTCAGCGGCGCCACCTATTGGGGATCGGAAGCGGCCGGCGCGTTCAAGTCGACCCCGGCCGATTCCGAGATGCCGATTCGGTGCAGCGCCATGCCGGCTAGCGGGCGCCTGCGGGTGGTTGGCAGCAGTTCCCATCAGTCCGCGGCGACTGGCGCGTACTTGGACGCTTTGAAGCAGCGCTATGGCGAGTTGTCCTTCCTGTCGTTCGGCAGTTCGATCAAGATTTGCATGGTGGCCGAGGGCGCCGCGCATGTCTACCCGCGCTTGGCACCCACCATGGAGTGGGATACCGCCGCCGCGCATGCGATCCTAAATGCGGCGGGCGGGCGGTTGGTCCGTCACGACACCGGCCAGGATTTGCCGTACAACAAACCGGACTTGCTGAACCCCTGGTTCGTGGCCGAAGCACCCCGGAATGCGGGCCACGGAGAATGAAGGCAGCGGCGGCAAGGCGGCCGGCGCGATCCTAGCCGAATATACACCGGAAACGTAGCATGCCGACGCAACTGGTCAGCCTTGTCCCGCCCCAACCGCTCTCGGTGCCGTGGATTCAACTGCATCCCAGCGACAACGTCGCGGTAGCGCGGGTTCATATCCCCGCCGGAACCGAACTGGGGTTCAACGGCGGCTTGATCCGGCCCTTGCGGCCGATCCCGCCGGGCCACAAGATCGCCTTGCGCGAGGTGGCGGCGGGCGAGATCGTGTACAAGTACGGCGAAGAGATCGGCCGCGCCGGCGAGCGCTTGCTGCCAGGGGCGTGGGTGCATACCCACAACTTGCGGTTCGACATCAATGCCCGCCAGTATGAATTCGGCACGTCCCGGTCCGACCTGGCCGACATCCCCCTCCCGGAGCGCCGCAGTTTCATGGGGTATCCCCGCGCTGACGGGCGGGCAGGCACGCGCAATTTCGTTGCCATAGTCGCTGCCAGCAACTGTTCCGCCTATGCCAGCGAGCGCATCGCCGCCGCGTTTCGCGACGAGAACTTCGCCGGCACTGGCGTGGACGGCGTCGTTGCGCTGCCCCACGCCGATGGCTGCGGCCAAGGCGAGGGAGCCGACTCGAACCTGCTGCGAAAGACCTTGGACGGCCTGGCGGACCATCCAAACATCGCCGCCTCGGTCGTGGTCGGCCTAGGCTGCGAGGTGAACCAGATCGGGTATTACCTGCGCGAGGAGGCCAGGCAGCCGGGCAAGCCCCCCCGCCGCGGGCTGACACTGCAAGAGAGCGGGGGCACCCGCCGCGCGGTCGAGGATGGCGTCAAGGCCGTGCGCGAGCTGATCGAGCGAGCCGGCCGGCTGGAGCGCCGGCCCTGCCCGGTGTCCAAGATCGCCATCTCGCTAGAGTGCGGCGGCTCGGACGCGTTCTCCGGCATTACCGCCAATCCCGGCGTCGGCTACTGCGCGGACCTCGTGGTTAAGCAGGGCGGCACGGCCTGCCTGGGCGAGACCACGGAAATCTGGGGCGCCGAGCACTTGCTAACGCGGCGTTCCGCCAGCCCGGCCGTGGGCAGGCGCTTGCTGGACATGCTGGACTGGTATTTCGACTATGTCGGACGTTTCAAGGATCCGGTCACGTTCAACAGCAACCCCTCGCCGGGAAACCTGGCGGGCGGCATCACCAACATTGCCGAGAAATCCCTCGGGGCCGTTGCCAAGGGCGGCCACGCCACCCTCAGCGCGGTCTATGACTATGCCGAGCGGATCGACAAGAGCGGCTTCGTGTTCATGAACAGCCCCGGCTACGATCCGGCCTCCGTTACCGGCATGGTGGCGGGGGGATGCAACATCTGTCTCTTTACCACGGGCAGGGGAAGCTGCTTTGGCTTCGCCACTGCTCCGGTGATCAAGGTGGCATCGAATTCTGCGACGGCCAGGCACATGGACGAGGACATGGATGTCAACGCCGGCACGGTGGCCGACGGAGAGGAGGACATCACCGCACTCGGCAGCAGGCTGTACAGCACTCTGCTGGAGGTGGCCTCGGGCCGCCGGACATGCAGCGAGAAGCTGGGCCATCGCGAAATCATGACATGGCGGACCGGTCCCATCTTGTAGGAGCGGGCGCCATCTCGGCCCGGAATCGCACGGCGCTGCAGGGCGCGTTCTCGAGCCGGGCCTTGGTGCCCTAGAATAGGCACTTGTACCGCTTTCTCACGCTGCTGCCGCTGCTCGCAGTCGCGCTCCCGGGCCAAGATTTCATGCCGCTCGATGAGATCCGGGCCGGCCAGCGGGGCGTCGGGCGCACGGTTTTCGCCGGCACGGAGATCGAGGAGTTCGACGTTGAGATTCTCGGCGTGCTGAAGAATTTTTCCGGCCCCCGCTCCTCCGTCATCTTCGGCCGCCTCGCAGGCGGCCCGCTCGCTGAGACGGGCGTGCTGGCGGGCATGAGCGGCAGTCCGGTCTACATCGACGGGCGCTTGGCGGGCGCGGTGGCTTTCATGTATCCGTTCTCGACCGAGCCGTTGACCGGAATCCGGCCGATCGGCGAAATGGTGGCAGGCGTCGGGGACGCGAGCCAAGCCCGCGCCAGCCCTTTGGAGGCCTGGCGCGAGGTAGCCGGGCTGCCGCGCCGCCAGGCGGAGTCATCTCTCGGCCCCTCGCGGAGGTTGCAGCCGATTGCGACTCCGGTGGCGCTTGGCGGCTTCGGCGAGCGGGCCTTGGACGTGTTCCGGGAAGAGTTCCGGCGGCTCGGCCTGCGGCCGATGCAAGGCGCAGGGGGAGCCTTGGCGGCAGCGGCCGCAGAGCGTCCGTCCCCGGGATCGATGATCAGCGTCGGCCTGATCCGCGGCGACATGGACTTTTCAGCCTCCGGAACGGTCACCCACTTGCAGGGCGACACGGTGTTCGCTTTCGGCCACCGGTTCCTGTCGGCCGGCACCACCGAGATGCCCATGATGCAGGCCGGCGTGATGGCCTTGGTGCCGACCCTCAGCTCCTCGTTCAAGCTTAGCGGCAGCGGGCCGGTGATCGGCAAGATCACGCTGGATCGCGCGGCGGGCATTGCCGGCCAGCTGGGAGACGGGCCGTCCATGGTGCCCTGCACGATCCGGGTGCGGCAGTCCGGACGAACAGCCGCGTCCTATTCCATGGAACTCGTCCGCGATGCCCAGCTCACGCCCTTCCTGCTGCAGATCGCCTTTTTCTCCGCCATCAGCCGCAGCGAACGCTCGCTCGGCCCGTTGACGGTGCGCGTGCGGGGCGGGGTGAGCTTCAAGCACGGTCTCCCGCGCTTGGTGCTGGACGACATCTACACGGGTGCCGGCGGCGTGAGCCAGGCGGCTGCGCTGTCCACGGCCGTTCCGCTGGCCTACCTGCTCGAGGCGGGCCATTCCGGGATCGAGATCGACTCGATCGAACTGGAGGCCGAGGCCGAGCCGGCCGACCGCTATACCGACTTGGTGCGGGGCTGGGTTTCTCACGAGCAGGCCAGGCCCGGCGAGGCCGTGGAGTTCCGCTTCGCCGCCAAGCATCCGGACGGCAGCGAGCAGTTGCGGTCCGTCTCGTACCATGTTCCGTCCTCGCTCGCGGCCGGCCCGGTGCAGGTCACCATCGGCGATGCGTTCACCGCAAACCTGCAAATGTGGCGCGGCCTGTTCGCGGGGCGCAAGGTGCGCGACGCCGCGGCCACGATCCGCTTCCTGAACCGCCTCCGCGGCAGCGACCAAGCCTACCTCCGCATTTGGCGGCGCAAGCGCTCGCTGTGGCTGCATTCCGACCGTCTCGACTCCCCGCCAGCTTCGTTACGCTCGGTCCTCGCCACAACCTCCGGCCGCGCGGCGGGCGCTTTGGACGAACTCTCGACGACCATCGAAAGCAGGAGGATCGATGGATTCGGCGGCGTGGTCCGCGGCCGCCTCGGCCTGCAGTTCGTAGTCACGGGCAGCTGACGGATTGAAGCATGCGCTGGTCTGCAATTCCGTTTCTGGTTGCGCTGCAAGCGGGCGCGTCTTGGGCCGCTTCGACGCAGAGCTGGGAGATTTCGAGCTACGGGGATTTCTTGGCGGGATCGTTCGAGAACATCGCCTTGGATCGAGAAGGAGCCGTGCGAGTGACGCCGTCGCTGGACGTCATGCACGAGTCTGACCAGGCCGTGGTCTGGTCCGTGGCCCGCGCCGCGGACGGCAGCGTCTACTACGGGACAGGCCATCAGGGCGCGATCTTCCGCATCGCGCCGGGGGCGTCCGGGAAGCTGCTCTGGAAAGCTCCCGAGATCGAGGTATTCGCGCTTGCAGCCGGAGCTGACGGAGTGCTCTATGCGGGCACGTCGCCCAACGGCAAGATCTACAAGATCACCGCAGATGGCGATGCATCCGAGTTCTTCGATCCTAGGGAAGAGTACATTTGGTCGCTCGTCCTGGACGAGCAAGGCCGCCTGATTGCGGGCACCGGCAGCAAGGGCAACGTCTATCGAGTGATGCCAGACGGCCGTGGCGAAGTCTGGTTCGAATCCGGCCAGCGACACGCGATGAGCCTCGCACTGGATGCCGGCGGCAACGTGCTGGTCGGCACGGATCCCGATGGGATTCTCTACCGCGTTTCGCCCGAGGGCGCCGTCTTCGCCCTGCACGATTCGGACCTGCCCGAGGTCCGGGCCATCGCGGCGGGAGGCGACGGCGCGATCTATTTCGCCGCGATGGGCGGGGGGATGGATCGCATCCTGCAGGCGCTGCCCGTCCAGCAGGCGTCCGTGCCGGGGGCCGCGGCGATCGTCCAGGCAGGTGCCTCGGTCGCCGCCC
This sequence comes from Bryobacterales bacterium, assembly GCA_965219605.1. Lineage (GTDB taxonomy): Bacteria > Acidobacteriota > Terriglobia > Bryobacterales > UBA6623 > VXMF01. The sequence continues at coordinate 692,853 of CBDCOC010000002.1, forward strand.
CGCGCGTCGCGTCGACCGTTAGCTACTCGCAGCCCCAGGTGGTTTACGCGGGCGAGCGCTCGGCCCTGATGCGGATTGTCGACGGGCGTGCGGTGGAAAAGCTATGGACGTCCAACGAAGAGCAAATTCTGGGCATGTCGCTCGGTACTGCCGGCGTGCTCTTCGCCACTGACCGCGGCGGGCGCATCTACCGGACCTCGACAGACCGGCAGTTGAGCCTGGTCTCGCAGACTGGCAAGTCCCGGATCACGGTGCTGGTGGCAGGAAGCGAGGGCATGCTGGCCGGGTCGGCGCACGGCGGTGCGCTGTACCGGCTGAACTCCCGGCCGGCCGAGCGCGGCGCGTACGAAACCGTGCCGCACGACACCGGCGGCGTGTCTGCCTGGGGGCGCCTTGCGTGGCGCGCCAGCGTGCCGGAGGGAGCGAGACTGGAGATCCGCACCCGCAGCGGCAACATGCACCGCCCGGGCCCGGGCTGGAGCGCGTGGTCCGAGCCGCTCCCGGATAGCGACGGTTCTCCGGTGTCCTCGCCGCCGGCGAGATTCTTGCAGTGGCAGGCTACCTTGGCGGGCAGCGCGAGGTTAGATTCGGTGCGCGTGCATTACCTGCCCCAGAACTCACCCCCGGTCGTGCGCTCGGTGAACGTGGTGCCGGAAGCCGCCAAATCGGAGTCGTCTTCCGACAGCCAGTCCGCGGAAACCACCAGCAGCTACAGCATCACGGTCTCAGCCTCTGGCGAGTCCACGCCTCCCGCGCCCGCCTCCCGCGCCCGCCTCCCGCGCCCGGACCGCAAGCTGGCCGTCATCTGGAGTGCCCAGGACCCCGATGGCGACAGGCTGCGCGCCGAGGTGTCGTTTCGCGGCGAGGGCGAGAGCGCTTGGAAGACCATCCGCAAGAGTCTCTCCGGCCCCAGGTTCTCGATCGATAGCGATGCGCTCGCCGACGGCCGTTACGAGTTTCGCGTGCGCGTGGACGATGGGCTGGTCAATCCTGCCGAGCGGGCACTGAGCGCTGACAGGATCAGCGGTCCGGTGTTGGTCGACCGCACCCCTCCGAGCGTCACTGCACTGCCCGCCGGCGCAGGCGGCGAGCCCCGCTTCAAGGCCAGTGATGCGGTTTCGGCAATCCGGTCTGCCGAGTACTCGGTGGATGCCGGCGACTGGCAACCGGTTCTCGCCGACGACGGCCTGTTGGACGCCCGGGACGAAACCTTCACCCTGCGCCTTGCGGACCTGGCCCCAGGAGAGCACTTGGTCGTGCTACGCGTGCGCGACGGGGCCGGCAACACGGCCTTAGGCAAGTTGCTGCTGCGCTGAGACCGCGCAGGCCCCGGGCGATGTTACCCAACCATTACACAGCGGGGGTTCCAGCGCTGCTATCTTGGTGGTCTAGGCTTGCATTAAGCCAAAGCGGCGCTCGTCGCTGGCTGCGCCTATACCTGCCGCGGTCGCATAGAGGAGGCCGGAATTCCGTGAACGATGCCCAGCAGATCCCCGAGACGCCGACACTGACTTTCGGCGACAGGTCGAAGCTGAACATGGGCACAACGGTTGCCTTGGTGCTATTCCACCTCGGCGCCTTGGCGGCCCCGTTCTTCTTTACTTGGACGAATCTGGCCGTGGCGCTCGCCCTGTACTGGGTGTCGATGAGCTGGGGTATCGGGATGGGCTACCACCGCCTGCACACGCACCGCGGCTACAAGGTCCCCAAGCCGTTGGAGTACTTTCTGGCGTTGTGCGGATCGCTGGCGCTGGAGGGCGGGCCGATCTACTGGGTCGCAGCGCACCGCTGCCACCACCAGCACTCCGACACGGACCACGACCCCCATACGCCGCGGCACGGCGGATTCTGGGCGCACATGGGCTGGATCCTGTTCGGCGAGTCGATGCATTCCAGCACAGCGCTGGCCGAGAAGTATGCGCCCGATCTGGGCAAGGAGCGGTTCTACCGGGTGCTCAGCGCCTGGCACTGGGTCCCGCTCACGGTCCTAGGTGTCGCGATCCTGCTGCTGGGCGGTGTCGGCATGATGCTGTGGGCGATCCCGCTGCGAGTGGTCGCCGGCTTGCATGCGACCTGGCTGGTCAATTCGGCCACCCACATGTGGGGCAGGCGCCGGTTCCGGACCACCGACGATTCGCGCAACCTGTGGTGGGTCGCGCTGGTTTCGTTCGGCGAAGGCTGGCATAACAACCACCATGCCAATCCGGTCTCGGCACGGCACGGTGTCGCGTGGTACGAGCTGGACCTCACCTACTGGCAGATTCGCTTGCTCGAGAAGCTAGGCATTGCGAAGGCGGTGTACGCGCCCAGCTTGGCCGAGTTGGATGGCCAGCAGCAGAAAAGCGCGGCTTCCGGCCTGAAGGCGGCTGCTTGAGCGCGCCTGAGATCCGATACCGCTAGCGTGTCCTGGGCGCGGCCTGCGCCCGCTTCCAAGAAAGAGGCCAGCCTCGAGGGGGCTTTGACGGCCCGAGTTGCCAATAACCGACAGTGGTGCCGAGTGGCGCGTCGATTCGCCCGGCATTTACAAGTCAGCGCGAATTTCAAGCAATGGCCAGATGTGCTGCGCCATGCAACCCGTCTGCGGGTCCGGCTAAAGAGACCGCGGCCCAAGTCGTCAATACGTGGCTTGCGGGTCGATACCGGTGGCTGGACAGCGGTGCTCAAGCCCGAGATTCGGCGGCTGCTCGCAACATCGCCGGTTTCTAAAAGGGTGTTCATCCGCTGGGCAGCCCCGTCTGATCCCGTACTCGCTGGAACTCATACACATGAACCTTGCCGTCGGATTCTGCCTCCATCAAGACCCAGAGCTGCTTGTCGCTGTCAAGCAGCTGAATCTGATGGTGGTTCAGCAGTATTCGAATCTTTTCCAGCCAAGCGGCCGCGTTGTCGAAAAAGGAGCAAGCATCCTGCCGATCTCTTGAGAACGGATTCCTAGCATGCAGGATCGCACTGCATGTGTCGTACAGTCGCACGTAATCATTCTTCTTCAGGAATCCCGATTTGACCTTCTTGGTCTCGATAACTTTGTTTGTGCGTGGGTCTCGAATCTGCCTCGTTGGCACGGGATAGAACCGCGGATTTGCCAATTGCAGTGTGTCCAAGATCCGTTTACCGTTCCAATCCCGATGGAAGTGCTTGCGGTGTTTTCTATATTCTGCCTGGTTCGCAACCAGCGAGGCGAGCGCGATCAGTTCTAGGATCTTTCTCAGTTGCAGCCCTATGCACTCAGCGGTCGCTTGCAAATAATGCGCTGTTAGCGCCCCGTTCAAGAATCCGTCGATAATTGCCGTTCTCCTCTTTATTTCTTCCATGCAGTCCGCGTACATCAAGTACGGATCCGATACCCCGCGAGGACTGGTCGTGCTGCCCCTAGCATCTTCGGTTCGCAAATCCTCCCGGTCCGAGCCTCGAACTCTGCCCTCGTCCCCAGAGGCCTCCTGCCTTGCATGAAGATCACAAAAAATCGCCTCCACATCGTAATTGAAGCGTTTGGCGTATGCCTTGCGGATAGCCCGGACGTCAGCGATGATCGGATCCTCCAGCTTAATCCGCATGGTCATAGTCCTCCAACTCCAGTACAGCACTTCCTGTAGTATCGGCAAACTATCCAGAACGCTATGCCTACAATACTAGATGCATTCCTTGAGCGACACGCGGCCGACACGATTGCACGTTCCGGGACGCCGCTATAGAACGCGTTGTGGTCCGGTCTGATTTTGAACGTAGTTCGGAAGAGCATCGGAACGGGGCCAGCAAATTGCGTCAGAATTCGCGCCGATCATGTTCAGACGTATAGCGTAGAAAGTACGGCGATGGTGGGGATCCCCGTTGGCAAGGTGTCGTCCGTGACGAACACGCCAATCCAGTCTCGGCACGGCGTGGCGTGGTACGAGTTGGACCTCACCTATTGGCAGATTCGCCTGCTCGCTAAACTTGGCAGCGCGAGGGTAGTGTATGCGCCCAACTTGGCCGAGTTGGATGGCCAGCAGCAGAAAAGCGCGGCTTCCAGCCTGAGGGCGGCTGCTTGAGCGCCCCCGAAAACCCGGCACCGCTAGCGTGTTCGGTGTGCGCCCTGCACCTGCTTCTAGGAGGCCAGTCCGAATTGCCGCCGGCTGCTTTGACAGCCCGGGCTGCCAACAACCGGCGGCGGTGCTGCGTGGTGCGCTGATTTGCTCAGTCTTTGCAAATCAGCGTAGATCGCAAGCAGTGTCTAACCGCACCGGGCCCTGCAAGCCATCTGCGGTGCGGCGAAGGGACAGGCCCAGGTCGTCAATACGGGTCTTGTTGTGGAAATAGAATAGGTCGTCGTGGCCCAGCCCCGTGATGTCGAGTGCCATGTCCAGCAAGCGCGGCTGCAATTTTCGATTTAAGGACGAGCCAGTCCAAGCGCCGCCGATTGAGCCCCCAATCCCGCCAATAAGGGTGCCAGGTCCCGGAGCAACGGCGGTTCCGGCGGCACCGCCTGCTAAGCCGCCGACATGCGCACAGACAGCTGTTATGCCGAACCGGCACATCAGCGAGAGGGCCTGCACTACATGCAGCTTGTTCTTGCTGGTGCGGTCTACCTCTCGAAACTTGCGCTCGGTATTAACAGCACCGCGAACTAGCGCTATAGCAGCGACCAGCGAACCTAGGGCAGGCAGGGCCTGGCCCAAGCTGTCCGGAATATCGATTCCTTGAGACTCGCTGAGTGTCGCGAGTCCGTCCTCGATTCCTGCGACCAGTTCAAAATCCGATCCGATCTCGGTCAAGCGGTTCGCCAGATCCGGAGAGGTCTCGCCAATCGCGGCATGGAGTTCAGATCCCACCATGAAATCAACGCCGGCTTCGTTCCGCATGTCTGCCATCACGCTTGGGGCGTACGCGTCGGAACCGGTCTTGACTTGGAACAAGACGGTCTCTCCCGCTTGGTTGACGGCTGAGATGTCCCAGCCCGGTTGAACGGGGCTGGCGGCAATGCTCACATCGGCGAATCCGCTTTGCTCAAGCGTCTCGGCGGCCTTGAATTCCGCGAGCTTGCCTTTAAGTCCGCTGATGAATCCGGACATGGACTCCGGGCCTGCCTCTTGCACAACTTCCCAGTGCTCCGACAAGGAACGTTCGGCGGACAGGCCTGGATACTGGGCTGCATAGGCCTCGCTCAGCGCATCTGGCACGTTGATGTCGTCCCAGATGCCCCACAGTCCAATGGAGAGGGATGCAGCGAACTCCGCAGCAGCTAGGACTTTATCGCCTGCGACAAGATCTTCGATCCCTTCGCGGGTCGATCTGCGCTTCTGCTGGCCTGCCGGCAATCGAGCCAAGTCAGGAAGAAGATCCACGGATCGCATCAGCAGGGCCCTTCGATTTCAATCTAGAGCGATGAGGATAAGCGCGATGATGACGCAAGCAACACCGGCGAATGCCACCATGCGATTGCGTACTTTCTTCGCGTGTCGATCTAACAGTTCATCAAGGGATCGGAAACGTCGCGCTTGCTCCGCGAGGGATCGCTCCAACGCCGAAGTGCGGGAATGCGCAGACTCAAGGCTGGCACGTGCATCGCCGAGCGCCGCGACTGCCTTGGCCAACTCCTCTTTGAATTTCCGCTCTTGCTCGGCCAGTGCGCCACTCACGGCCTTGCTGAAGAGTTGTGGCAGGTCATCGTGCTCGGCGATGTGCTTGGCCAGCAGTTCGCCTTGGCGGATCACGCGGGGGATCAGTGCTTGGTTGATGCGATCCTGCTCGCTCCAGAACCGCACCTTCTCAGCTATTCGTATTGCCTCGGAATCTGTACCGTGCTTGGCTTTGGTCGACTTGCCCATGGCTCGATCTCCTTCCCTCGATAGTACAAGGGCGGCATCCGGGAGACTTGGCCGGGCTGGCCGCTCGTGCCGCGACTGCTCGACACCTGCGCCAGCGCTGTGTGCGCCGCGCTCGCGGGCTAATGCTTCACCTGCTCGGCGGGCCGGCGGGAATTGGCATTGTCAGGCTCGGTGGATTCGACGAACGCATTCAATATGCCGTTCATAAACCGGGTGGATGCGTCGCCGTCGAAGCGCTTGCCAATTTCTAGCGTCTCGTTGATGACTATGGCGGGGGGCGTCTCACCCCTGCGCAACTCTGCCAGCGCCAGCCTGAGCAAGTGCCGGACCACTGGCTCGATACGCTTCGGCTGCCAGCGATCGGCGCTGTGTTCCGAGATAATCTCGTCCAGCTCCGCGGCGGAACTCGCCGCGTCACGGAATAGCTGTTCCGCAAAACCATCCACCGGCTGGGGCTCGTCAGATGTCAAATGCCCGAAGAAATCCGAGACGACCCGGTCCGGATCCGCACCTCCAGCGTCCCACTGGTAGATCATTTGCAGGGCGCACTCGCGAGCGCGGCGACGGGAGAGCATCGTAGAAGTCCGTTCGACCAGCGGTCACTTGTCGCCGATCTGACGCAGAAGGTTCGCCATTTCGATAGCTGATGCGGCCGCTTGGAATCCGGCGTTGCCGCTCTCCGCCCCGGACCGGTCGATCGCCTGCTGAACAGTCTCGCAGGTCAGCACGCCGAAAATCGTCGGCACGCCCGTGTCCGGCCCGATCCGCGCAATTTCGCTCGTCGCGCCCGAGGCCACGTGTTCATAATGGGCTGTCTCGCCGCGGATCACGGCTCCCAAGCAGATCAAGGCATCGAAGTCGCCGCTCTTCGCCAACACCCGCGCGACGGTTGCCAACTCCAGAGAACCCGGCACGCGGGCCACGAAGACTCGGTCCGCGTCACCTCCGTGGCGACGGATCGCGTCCAAGGCGCCAGCCATCAGCCGATCCGTTATGAGGCTGTTGAAACGCGACACGACGCAGGCCAGGCGCAGCTCGGCCGCGTCAAGCCCGCCCTCCAGTTCGGTGAATCCATCTCTCGGCATGGTAAGCGAGGCTTCATCGTGGCTGATCGCCGATCCGGGCAGTTGCAGATCCGCCGCCTCAGCGGCGCAGCTCTTCCGGAACCCTGGTGCGATCGTGCTCTTCGAACCGGATCGACCACTCCAAGGGCACGGTTGTTGGCAGATAGCAGACCTTGTCGTCGCAAGCTTGGTAGCGCAGGCTGCCCTTGATTTTCAGAACGCCGTCTTGCAACAGGTCGCCAAGCTCGTCTTGCTGGCCGATCATGACATCGCGCACCAGCCGGAACGAGCCCTCGTAGACGGGCACGCTCTCGTCGATGGCAGGAAGGTGCAAGATCCGCGCTTGCGGAAACTCGGCATCGTAGTGGCGCAGGCCGCTGCCGTCGTCCATGGTCCAGTCGATAGGGATGTAGCCTTCCACCTCGGGCGCGTAGACATGCATCTTGTCATTCAGGTCGACGTCGAGCACTAACGCGAATCGATTCCCGCCGCGCACGCTTTCATCGCTGGCCCACGCGGTCACCTTCAAGTGCGATGTCCGCGTTTGCGCGGGCGCGCTCCCGGCATCAGAACCGAGCTGGCGGAGCAACACGCGTCCGGCTGTGAAGCGATCCCTGTAGCTGGCCTCGTAAAACTTCTCCTCCACGCTTCGATCAGGAGCCAGCAGCAACTCGACAGGATGGGGGATGCCATAGAACCGATGTCTCTCGGGAATGTCTTCGTTGAGCACGCCGAATTTGCGGATGACGTCCGAATCGGGGTCGGACAAGAGCGGGAAGCCGATTCCCGCCCGCTGTGCGAAATTGCTCAGCGCTTCGCGCTCGTCATTGCTGATGGCCGCGATGTTCACACCGCGCCCTGCGAATTCTTCGCGCTTGCGTTCCAACTGCACGAGCTGGCCCTTGCAGTACGGTCACCAATCTGCCGAGCGGAAGAACAGCAGCAGCAAGCCCCGCTCGCCCGTAAGGCTCGCGAAATTCCGGGCTTCTCCCGATTGATCGACAGCCTCGAAGTCCGGCACGGTCTCGCCAACCTCCGGGCCGGCGGCGAGAGCGGAACCGATCCCGCACAGCAAGGCCAAAGACAGGGCCAAGCAGCGCACCTGATTGTGTTGGCGCAATCCGCGTCTGTACATGGACTTAGTGTAAGCCAGATCGCTGCTGCGTGCGGATCGCGCAATCCGCGGCGGATTGCCCCCCCATGCCCTGACGGGGTCGAGAGATATGGTGGCGGGCAGGCGGGACGAAGATGCTGCCTGGTGCGGATTGCGGGGACGGACGGCAAGCGAACCGCTGATCCCTGGTTCGCCAAATCGCGACCTAGCAGTTTTGCATAGCATTGCAAGGACAAGCAGCAGAGTCAAGCCCGCTTGGCACTCCGTTCTGCGCTGACGAGCGCCAGGCCGCCGGGCGAAGGCGGACGTCGGCGCCTGTTCAAGGTTGCCGCCCCGGCCTCCGCCCGGAGTCACTCGGAGTCCTTCCTCCGCAACCGCGGCCGCAGCTCGGGCGGCGGGATGACGCTGCCGCGCATGGGGGCACGATCATCGCGGGCGGCGGTTCATAGTGGCAATAGCATGGTGGGCTTTCACAGCCCTTCTTCATCGTCTCCAGCGGAAATGCCTGTCTAACCCCCATGGCTGTAGGCGGCCACCCCGCACGGATGAAACAGTGTGGGCAGTGCGCGGCGGTGAGCCGTGCGAGGATGCCGGCATCCGTTTGAGACGCACGTGCGCTGGCCTGTTGCGGTCGCAACGTGCAGTGCGGGCCATAAGCCCGGACCGGCGTGCCGAGACGCGGTACGGCGAGCGCACGGCGCCAGGAGTCCGCTCAGCGCTGCTGAGCGGGGAGGGGTCGTTTGTGTCTCTCCCATCAGCCAGTTTCACAGTAATCGCTGGATAGAGTTCGTGGCGTGAACGGATGCGGTTCCAATCGATCAGCCGGTCCACGATCTCCCGCTTAGCGGGTTCGGTGCCGTCATTCGCCACATATCGCACAGTTAGGCATGTCCTCCTTGGCTTGGCCAAGGCGACCAGTGTTGCTTGGATCGAAGCCAACCGGTCCCGATAACACGCCATGCGTTCCCATTGCCATGGGCCCCTTCACCTATACGCCCTGTCGCGGCGGGCGGCCCTCACCACCAAGACATGCAAAGCATCGTCCTCGATGCGGGTGATGATTCGGTAATCGCCTACGCGATACTTCCAAAATTCGCCGAGTCGGGAACCCTTGAGCGCCTCACCGATGCTGCGCGGATTGTCCAGCATGGCAACGCGGCCGTGCAGAAATGCCAGAATGCGCCGCGCCGCCTGTCGGTCGAGCTTGCCCAGGTCGCGCACGGCGGCACGGTCAATCTCGACTCTCCAAGCCATAGCGCTCGATCACCTCTTCCAGCGGGACAGCCTGAGACTTCCCGGCCTGGATATCGATCAGCCGCTGCTCGGCAAGGTACAAGTCCTCCAAGTCGTCCAGATGCTCCCGGATGGCTTCGATCATATAGAAAGTCTTGCTGCGTCCGGTTCTGTCGGCCAACCGATTCAGGCGTTGGGCGACTTCATCCGGCAAGCGAAGGGCCACGGGCTTCATGGCGAATCCTCCTAGGCACTCTACTGCAATACAAGTATCTCATGCACCCAACAGAACGGTTGTGCAGCTTCACTTGGCAGGTGAATTGCCACACAGCCGGCCCAATCGCCAGATGCCCTTAAGAATCCCTGCCTTCGCTCGCAATCCAAAGAATCTTATCCGGGGACCAGGGGCAACGTCTCGCGCCGGGAAGGCACCGCTCCCGATGCTACACTGGCTATGCGAGCGAGGCGTTTGCTCTCCCGCCCGCAATGAAGTTCGGCGTCATCATATTCCCTGGCTCGAACTGTGACCACGACGCGCTCTTCGCGCTCACGCACAACCTGCGCCAGCAAGCCGTCGCAATCTGGCACGAGTCCGAGGACCTAGAGGGCTCGGACGCTATCTTCGTGCCTGGCGGGTTTTCCTATGGCGACTACCTGCGCTGCGGCGCCATCGCCCGGTTTTCTCCGGTGCTCCGTCCGTTGCGCAGGTTCGCGGATTCCGGCGGGCTCGTGATCGGGGTGTGCAACGGCTTTCAGATTCTGTGCGAAGCGGGCCTGCTGGACGGAGCCTTGCTCCGCAACCAGCACCTGCGCTTCGTCTGCCGGACCACCAGCCTGGCCCCGGCCACCTTAGACTCGGCTTTCACTTCGGCTTGCCGCCCGGACAAGCGGCTAAGGATTCCGATCGCGCATGGCGAAGGCTGCTATTTCGCCGACGAGGCGACCTTGGACCGGATCGAAGCCGAGGATCGCGTCGCCTTTCGCTATGCCGGCAGCAATCCCAACGGCTCGAGCCGCAATATCGCCGGCGTGCTGAGCAAGGGACGCAACGTGCTCGGCATGATGCCGCATCCCGAGCGGGCGTGCGACAGTGCCGTCGGCAGCACTGACGGCGCGGCGATCTTTCAGTCCATGATCGCAGCCGCCGCGAGCGGGACCTCCGATGCAGGCTGAGGTCAACGAGCAGCTGGCCGCCGAGCACGGCCTCACCGCGGAAGAGTACCGGCGGATCACCCGACGGATCGGCCGCGCGCCGACACTGACCGAACTGGGAATCCTCAGCGTGATGTGGAGCGAGCACTGCTCCTACAAAAGCTCGCGCCTGCACCTCAAGAAACTGCCCACGCAGGGCCCGCGCATCTTGGTCGGCCCCGGCGAGAACGCCGGAATCGTCGACATCGGCGGCGGCTGGGCGGCGGCCTTCAAGATCGAGTCGCACAACCATCCCAGCTATGTCGAGCCCTTCCAAGGGGCGGCAACCGGTGTCGGCGGCATCTTGCGCGACATCTTCACTATGGGCGCGCGGCCGGTCGCAGTGCTCGACGCCCTGCGCTTCGGCCCGCCCGACGCCCCGCACAGCGGCGCCGCCAACCGGCGGATCATCCGGGGAGTGGTCGAGGGCATCGCCCACTACGGGAATTGCATCGGCGTGCCCACGATCGGCGGGGAATGCTGCTTCGATCCGTGCTTCACCGCGAATCCCTTGGTCAACGTCTTCGCCCTGGGCGTGTTCCGCCAGGACTCGATCTTCCGCGGCTCCGCCAAGGGACTCGGCAACCCCGTGATTTACGTCGGCGCCAAGACTGGCCGGGACGGCATTCACGGGGCGTCCATGGCTTCCGCGGAATTCGACGAGAACTCCGAAGCCAAGCGCCCGAACGTGCAGGTTGGCGACCCGTTCCTGGAAAAACTCCTGCTCGAGGCCTGCCTCGAGGCGATGGGCACCGGCGCAGTCCTGGGCATCCAGGACATGGGCGCGGCCGGCCTGACCTGTTCGACGGCCGAAATGGGCGGGCGCGGCCGAGTCGGAATCGAGATCGAACTGGACTTGGTGCCGCAGCGCGAGCAGGGCATGACACCCTACGAGATCATGCTCTCGGAATCCCAGGAGCGCATGCTGCTGGTGGCCGAGCGCGGCCGGGAAGGCGAGATTCTGGCAGTTTTCCGCAAGTGGGGCCTGGACGCCGTGGAGATCGGCACGGTGACCGCAGACCGCCTCTTGCGGGTCAAGCACGGCGGAAGCGTGGTTGCCGAACTGGACACCGGCTTTCTCAGCGATGACGCGCCGCTGTACGACCGCCCGCATACGACGCCCCGCCGCGCCGCGCCGCTCGACGGACCAGCCCCGGGCGAGCTGTCGGAGGCCGGCCTGCTGGCCGGGATCGAGGCCCTGCTGGCCTCGGCCGATCTCAGTTCCAAGCGCTGGATCTGGGAGCAGTACGACCACCAGGTGCGCACCAACACGACATCCGGCCCGGGAGCCGACGCGGCTGTGATCCGCATCAAGGAGGCCGGGGTCTCCCTGGCCATGTCGCTGGACGGCAATTCGCGGTACTGCGCGCTCGACCCGCGCCTGGGCACGCAGCTGGTCGTCGCCGAGTGCTGCCGGAACCTGTCCACGGTCGGCGCGACACCGATCGCCGCGACCAACAACCTCAACTTCGGCAACCCGGAAAAGCCCGAAATCATGGCCCAGCTCGTGGAATCGATCGAAGGCATGGCCGAAGCATGCCGGCATTTCGGCACGCCCATCACCGGCGGCAATGTCAGCCTCTACAACGAGACACTGGGGGAAGGCATCGACCCTGCCCCGGTCGTGGGCATCGTCGGGCTGCTGGATCACATGGAGCCCCCGATCGGGCCCTGCTTCGCGCGGGGCGGGGACAGCGTCGTCTTGCTCGGCGGCTTGCTGCCGCACTCCCGGCCCGAGGAACTGCCCCGCAGGTTCGGTTCCTCCCAGTACGCCAAGACGGTACTGGGGCGGACCTGGGGCTTGCCCCCGGCTTTGGACCTCGCGCGCGAGGCGGGCGTGCAAGAAGCCACGCGCACTATCGTCCGGCGAGGCCTGGCCCGCTCGGCGCACGACCTCGGCAGCGGCGGCCTGGCCGTGGCGCTGGCGGAGTGCTGTTTCGGCCCGGAGCGGATCGGGGCCGCCATCGGCTTCGATACCGACCGGCCGCTGCCGTACGCAATGTTCCACGAATCCCCTTCCCGGGTCCTGCTGTCCGTATCCCCCGAGAACCTGGGCGAGGTGGCTGCAATCGCGGCGCAACTGCGCGTTCCGCTGCTGGATCTCGGACGCACCGGCGGATCGACGCTGTCCTTGTGGCTGAATTCGGAGATCTTCGCCGAGGCATCGGTGGCGCACCTGCGCGAAATCTGGGAGCGTTCGTTCGAAGCCTCCCTGGAGGCCCAGTGAAAGACCCGGACGCCCCTGCCCTGCCCAGCGTTCCCGAGACCGACGACGGGGACCGCTTTCGCGAGGAGTGCGGCATTTGTGCGATCTTCGGCCATCCCGAAGCCGCCAACCTAGCATACCTCGGCATCTACGCCCTGCAGCACCGCGGCCAGGAGAGCGCGGGCATCTGCTCCAGCGACGGCCGGACCATCCGTACGCGCAAGGGGATGGGCCTGGTCAGCGAGATCTTCGGCGAGCACGAGCTGCAGCAGCTGACGGGGCACATGGCGATCGGCCACACCCGCTACTCGACTGCGGGCGACATCGGCTCGCGCAACGCCCAGCCGTTCTATGTCGAGTGCAACAAGGGCGCGCTGGCGGTCGCCCACAACGGCAACCTGACCAACGGGCACGCACTGCGGGCGGCGATCGAGAAGAGCGGGTCGATCTTCCAGGCCACCAGCGACACCGAAGTCATCCCGCACTTGATGGCCCGCTCCCGGGAGCGGACGCTGGACGCGGCTCTGCGCGAGTCGCTGCTGGAGTTGGAGGGCGCCTATTCGCTCGCCCTGCTGAGCAATGACCAGGTCATCGTCGCCCGCGACCAGCGAGGCTTTCGCCCGCTGGCCTACGGCACGATGAGGCATAAGGGCCGCGATGTCCACGTGTTCGCTTCCGAGACCTGCGCGTTCGACCTGATCGGCGCCAAGTACCAAGGCGAGGTGGCCCCGGGCGAAATGGTCATCGTCAAAGACGGCAAGATCATCCGGCGGCGATTCGCGCCCGTACTGCAGCCGTCCCAATGCGCATTCGAGCACGTGTACTTCTCCCGCCCGGACTCCTTGGTTTTCGGACGCTCGGTGCATAAGTCGCGGGAGGCCCTCGGCCGCATACTTGCGCGCGAGAGCCCGGTCGAGGCGGACTGCGTCGTGCCGGTGCCCGACTCAGGCAACGCAGCGGCGCTCGGCTTCTCCCAAGAGTCAGGAATCCCCTTCACCATCGGGCTCATCCGCAACCACTACGTGGGGCGCACGTTCATCGAACCCAAGCAGTCCATCCGCAACTTCGGCGTCAAGCTCAAGCTCAATCCAGTCAACCACCTCGTCGAAGGCAAGCGATTAGTGCTCGTGGACGATTCGCTGGTGCGCGGCACCACCAGCCGCAAGATCGTCGGCATCATGCGCGAGGCGGGTGCGCGAGAGGTCCACCTGCGCATCTCCTGCCCGCCCACCATCGCGTCGTGCTACTACGGGGTGGACACGCCGGACAAGGACGAGCTGATAGCGAACCACATGTCCGTGGAGCAGATCCGGCAGTACACGGGCGCCGATTCGCTCGCCTACTTGTCGCTGGCAGGCCTGAAGCAAGCTGTGGGAGACAACCGGAACGGCGGCAAGTACTGCTACTCGTGCTACACCGGCTCCTATCCCACGGAACTGGTTGACGTGGATCAGTTCGTGCAGGACCACCGCCAGAAGGACACGGTCGGCAGCAGCATTGCCTGGCGGTCCAGGCCAAGCGCGTAGCAGCGGCCGGGCGGCGCGGCGTCGAAGCGGGCCGGCAGGAACCGCCGGGCCCCCGGCGCAAGACCGCTGACCGCCCCCTTGGCGAACGCCCGATCTGCGATCCGGAACCGAAAATTCTGATTGCCCCCGTCCGCTTGCTACCATTTCTGGATGGGAAGTCCTGTTTCAGGGAGGAGCAGCATGAAGCCGCAAGCAGCAACCGTCTTGCGCAGGCAACCGATGGTTCCGCGGACAACCCCGGCGGAGAGGGCGAAAATCCAGGAACGCACGAATCTCGCCCTGTCCAAGATCGAGCCAGATGAGTCGAAGGAGTCCGCGCTGTTGAAAGCTCGCCAGTCCCTGGCTTATCTGAACAGCAAATCGGTCAGGGGCCAGTAACGGGACGGAGCGAGGCCTGCTGGCAGCGGCCTGTCCTTGTCCAAAAGTCTAGACTGGCAACGCGGCACAGAAGCATTGGGGGGATGGGCTTGAGGCTTGCAACGCCCCCCCCTGGCCGCCCTGCGCCGATCCACGCCACGCTGGCAGCCATGACCGTCACTGCACCAAGCTTGGACCGCGCTCCGCAGCGTGGACGAGGCGCCGCTGCGACGGCCCCGGAAGAGCATTGCCTTGCCAGCTTGCCCGCCCTGTTCCGCTTCACGCACCGCTAGGAGGCCCAAGTGCAATTCAAGAACCTGTCCCGCCTCGGCCTGCCGCCGCTGCTGGCGCTGGCCGGCGCGGCGCTGGCGGCCGGCCAGCAGGCCCCGCTGCTCAATACCGTCAAGCAGAAGCTCGCAGAGGGCAAGCAGGTCGTCGGAGGCACGATCAACACATCGGACCCCGGCGTCTACTGCGCCATGGCCCGGGCCGGCTTCGACTTCCTCTGGATCGAAATGCAGCACAGCCCACTGAGCTACGACCAAGTCGCCAAGATGATCTGGGCCTGCAAGGACGCGCCAGCGATACCCTTCATCCGAGTCCCGGCAGCCACCGAAGGCGACATCCAGAAGGCCACCGACATCGGCGCCCTCGGAATCATCGTGCCGATGGTGGACAGCGTCCGAGAGGCCGAGGACGGCGTGACCTACGCAAAGTACCCGCCGCGCGGCAAGCGCAGCCAGGGGGGAGGCCAGTACGGCCGCCTGTGGGGTCCCGGCTATCGGGCCGCGGCGAACGACAACATCATGGTGGTCGTGATGATCGAATCTCCCGCCGGTGTCGAAATCGTCGGCGATGTGGCGGCCATCGACGGAGTGGACGTGGTCTTCGCCGCCAGCGGCGATATTGGCAGCTTCACCGGCTGGCAGCGCGATGATCCGCGCTACATGGCGCTGATCGAGGAGATCAAGTCCGAGACGCTCAAGGCCGGCAAGATCCTGGCCGGGCCGCTGTCGTGGCGCGACCGGGATGGGTTCATGTTCTTCCAAGGGCCCGCGGAAGGCAGCTTGATCAGCGAGGGGGCCAAGGTCGCCCTGCGACGGCCGGCAGCGGAAATGGAGGATGTCGCCACGGGCGACGAGAGCCACTAACCTGAACTTCATCCGGAAAAGACGAACTAATTGCTTGTTTCAGAATGAGTTACGTCGAATCAACCTGTCATTTTACTGGAAACAGTCTTGTCGAGATCGACTCCCAGCAGAGCGAATGCCTTGGCTTGCAAGGCCGTCGGCTGGGCGAGCAGCGGAAACTCGTGCTGCTCGTCCTTGCCTAGCGTGACGTGGTTGAGCGTCAGTGTTCCCAGATGTGCGAGCAGACTCGGCAGGCCCTGCACCGGCAAGCCTTCCGGAGTCCGCTTGCTGGCGGCCTTGGCCCGGGCCGCAGGCGACACCTGCGCCGCTTCCACCGGCGAGTCGCGCTGTGCGCGAGCTGCCTCGCGCTCGCTGTCTTCAAACAACAACGGTGCCAGTTTGCGCCGCAAGTGCCATTCCAAGTAGTAGGCCAACATGCACAGAAAGACATGCCCGCGCACATGCTCGGCGCTGTAGACGTAGAACGGGCGCACTGCCAAGCGGGTCGTTTTCAACGAGCGGAAGGCGCGCTCCACCTGCGCCAGACTCTTATAGGCCGCCACCGCTTCGTGCGCCCCGAGGGCGTCCGCAGGCAAGCTCGTGCGCACCACGTACACGCCGTCCAACTGGGCCTCGGCGGCAATGCGCTCTGGCCGTCGCGACCAGTGCAGCACGTGTTCCTGCACGCTGATCTCGAAATGCTTCGCCACCTTGTAGCGATTCGCATCGCGGCCGATGCGGCGCTGGATCGCGGCCTCTTCGTGCCACGGCTTGCGCCCCCGCCGCACCTTGGCGGCCAGCTCTTCCAAGAGTTGCTCGGTGGCCTGTAGCAACTCCTCTCGCTTGCGGGCGCGCTGCTCTCGCAGGCGCGGGTTCAGGCACACCAGCAGGCGCTCGCCGGGGAATTCCGGGCTGTGAATCTCAGCCACTTGATCGGGCACCAACTGGCCCGGCTGGAGCGGCGCTTCAGGCCTGGCCCCGGCCTGCTCGGCATCCGGTTCGGGCGCTTTGAGCAACTGCTGCAGGGCGCTGCTAGTGAGGGCCGAGATCCAATCCAGGCTGGCCGGCTCGAGGTCGGCGCGCAGGCGCGCCGTGGTCAGCATGCCGCGATCGCCAACCAGCGCGACTTGCTGCACGCCGAACTGCTTGCGGATGGTCTGCACTTGGGCGCTCACGGTGGTCGGATCGGCGCTGTTGCCGGCGAACACCTCCACCGCCACGGGGCAGCCGTCCGGGGCGCACAGCAGGCCGAAGACGATCTGGCGCTTGCCGCGCTTGCGGTCGCGGTTGTAACCAAAGGCGGCCAGCGGACAGCAGCGGCCTTCGCAGTAGGAACTGGTGACGTCGTAGAGGACTAGGGTGCCGGCGCGCAGGTGGCGGCGGGCGAGGCTGCGTTGGATCCAAGGCTGGCGCTGGCGCAGCCAATCGAGCATGGCCAGCAGTTCATTGCCCGCCACGGGCCCGAGAGCGAGCAGGCTGCCGAGCGAGTTGGCGGCGGAAGCGGGGCAGAGGCTGCGGGCGGTGGCGAGCTTGGAGTCGGGCTGCAGCAGGCGGGCGCAGATGGCGGCCAAGGCGAGGCTGCGTTGGCGCGAGGGGGAGCGCTGTAGCAGGCGGGGGAAGTGGAGTTGGCGGGCGAGGGCGAGCACAGCGGCGACATGGCCGTGAGGCAGGGAGCGGCGGATGGTAACGGCTTGGTCGAGGCGGGGGACAGCCACACCGCCTTGCAGGACGGTGCGGATGCCGTGGATGGCCTCGGGCGGGAGTTGGGAGAGGTTGGCGATGGTCTTGCGACGGATGCGCTGGCCCTCCCGCCAAGCCTGGCGGAGCAGGACGGCTGGGGGGCTGTTGCGGTTGGGGATGGATTCGACGTAGAAGGCCACGGGGATTACATGGAAACAAAAAATTGCAAATACAATTCTAATAAAAGATATAAACAAATGTCAAGTAAAAAAATACATGGAAACAAAAATACACCTGAGAGAGATCCCGGGAGAGTCATAACCAATTGAAAATAAAGTACTTAAAAGCGATCAAAGCCTATCCAGCCTAGGTGAAGTTCAGACTAACCCGCGCGCAGGCGGCGGGCCGGCGAGCGCTCAGGGCTTGGCGACCAGCAGGGCTAGGTATAGGACGGGCAGGTACAGCACCGAGGCCCGCAGCAGGTCGCGGGCGTGGCTGGCGGCACCGCTCCTGGCCAGCCGAATGCCTGCCGCCAGGTAGGCGCAGCCCAGCAGGAAGGCAAGCGGCGCGTACCAAGGAGCCGCCAAGCCCAGCCAGCTAGGGGCCATCGCAAGCGGCACGAGCAGCGCCGCGCTGGCGAGGATCTGCCGGTGCGTGGACTTGCCGGACGGCTCGACCACGGGCAGCATGCGGATGCCCGCCCGGGCGTAGTCCTCGCGGTACATCCATGCAATCGCATAGAAGTGCGGGAACTGCCACAGGAAGAGGATCCCGAACAAGACCCAAGCCTCGATGTCCAGGCTGCCGCGCAGGGCGGCCCAGCCCATCAGCGGCGGCACGGCGCCGGGGAAGGCGCCCACGGCAGTCGACCACCAAGTGCGCGTCTTCAGCGGCGTGTAGATCAAGTTGTAGCTCACCACCGTGGCCGCGCCGAGCCAAAAGCTGAGCTCGTTCACCCCGGCGAGCAGGTAGGCCAGCCCGGCGATCGTCAGGCCGGAGGCATAGGACAGGGCCGCTTGCGGCGACACCCTGCCCGCCGGGAGCGGGCGCGCAGCGGTGCGGCGCATGCGGGCATCGATGCCCCGCTCCCACCACTGGTTCAACCCGCCCGTGCCAGCGGCCAGCAGCGCCGTGGCAGCCAAGGCGTGCAGCGCCGGCACGACAGGCAGGGAGCCGTCGACCGCCAAGTAGCAGCCCATCGCCGTGGACATCAGAATGAGCCAGACTATGGACGGCTTGGCCAGCTCGTAGTAGTCGGCCAGCAGCGCCGGCACCCCGGCCCCGCCGGCAGCCCGCATGGTGACGGGGCCGTTCGAATTCATGGCCTGCGGGGCGCCGTCAGGCCTCAGCCGGAATAGGCGAACGTGACTTCGGCGCTCTCGCTGGGGCCGACGGTGACTTGCATCTCCATCTCCCCGAACTGCTCATGCACGGCCTGCAGGGTGTAGCTGCCCGGAGGGAGGTTGCCGATCTCGAACGTCCCGTCCGCCGCGCTGACAGCGAAGTAGGGGTTCTCCATCACGTGGACATAGGCCTGCATCCAAGGGTGGATGTTGCACTTGACCGCGATTTTCATCTCGGCGCGCGGGAAGGCGTAGTCGATCGCCGGAGCGCCGGCGGTCTGGGACTTGTTCCACTCGCGGTTCTCGCGCGGCAGCGGATGCACGTTGTGCGTCGTGGGATCGGAATTGGTGATGTTCAGCGTCTGGCCCATCTGCACCGCGACCACGTGCGGCTTGTAGATGCAGCCGTCCTGGTCCAGGTTGACCATGTCGGTGCGCATCGGGAAACGCTTGCCCTCCAATCCCTTCGAAACCCACACCAGCACGTCCTGGAGCATGCCGTCGTTGACCAGCACGCGGTCCGAGGGAACGCGGCCGCCATGCATCTGCACGCAGTCGGGCTCGGCGCTCATGTTGACCGGCGGGAAACGCGGGACCTCCCCGGAAAACGTGACCGTTCCGGTCACTGTCGCAGCCGTGGCGGGATCCACGCTGACCATCTCGGCCGCAGGCGCGGCGCCGCCGGACTCGCCGGCCGACTCGCCGCTCGTCTTGGCTTCGTACTCGTCGAAATAGTCGTCCCCGCCGCAGGCCATGGACAGGCACAGCAGGGCCGCGGGCAGCAAGGCCGCCGCTAGGACTTTCGGGTTGTTCACTCTCGTCATACCTCCGAATAGCGCTCAAAATCTCATTGTAAGGCTTGCAGCCGGCGCAGTTCCGCGGCGTCCAGTTGGAACATGTAGCGGGTCAGCAAGTCGGCGTGGTCGCCGTCATAGCTGCGCGCCTGGGCCGGGATCTGGCCGGCGAACACCCAGCGGTCGCCGTCGCGCTGGAACAGCTCCGACGGCATGGCCGTGCCAGGCGCGATGGCGGCCGGCTCGAGCAGCCAGCGATAGGTCCAGTTGGGCTTCAGCCGCTCGGACGCGATCAGGAAGTTGGGCGCGCTGGCGTCGGCGTCCTGGGCGGCGTCGCCGGTCATGTGGCACTTCAGGCACGGCGCAGCGTCGCTGGTGAACAGCTGCCTGCCGATGGACCGCTCGGCAGGCGTGAGCGGCTCGAGCGGCTCGGGCAGATCCGGGACCGGCTGCGAGTCGCGCGCCATGAAAAACTTGGTCAGCTTGGCCAGCTGGCGGTCCGAGAAGTAGAAGGTCGGCATGCGGGCGTGCAAGTACTGGCGCACGCCGTTGCGATGCGCGTCCCGCTCGCTCAGGGCGGGATTGGCCAGGAATCCGGTCAGCCAGTCCGGCTGCACGCGGGCCCCCTGCGTGTACAGCTGCGGCGGCAGCTGCTCGGCCCAGTCCGGATCGTCGGTGTAGCGCGGCATCGTCATGAACGCCGAGACATTGCCCGGGCGGATCTGGTGGCAGCCCGTGCAGTTGTAGCGCGAGATGATCCACCACCCCTCTTGCACGGCCGCCCGCTCGTCCTCGGGCTCGAAACGGTACTGCTCGGGGAAGGTCGTCTCCACCGCGCCGAGCAGGAATGTCGTCAAGGCGTTGATCTCCTCGCCGCTGAGGTTGTAGTTGGGCATCCTCAGGCGCTCAAGGTGCTCGCGCTCCTTGCCCTCGTCGAAGAAAGCCGGGTTCTCGAGCTTGCGCTCGAAGAAGCCCTTGTGGCTGTACCAGCCCTCCATTTCCGCCTCGTGGGTCTTCAGGGCGAAATCCAAGCGCTCCAAGGGCTTGCTGCCTTCCAGCGTCAGTTCCGTGCCGATGCGCCCCTCGTCCTCCAAGCCGGAGATCTCGTGGCAGCCGGCGCAGCCGTAGTGGCGGATGGCATCCAGGCCGGCGGCGGCCAGCTGCGGGTCGTCCATGTACGGCGCGGGCGGGTACTCGTGGCCGGTGCGCTGCTCGCTGAGGTAGGTGGCGATGTCGCGCGACTCGCTGTCGGTCAGGCGCAGGCTCGGCATCACCGGGCGCGGCCGCAGCGCATCGGGCACGTCCGGATCCGGCGTGACCTCCGCGGGGTCGTGGATCCAGCGCACCATGTAGTCGTAGTTCATCTTCTCGCCGACCCGGCTCAGGTTGGCGGCGAAGTCCGCGCCGATGCGGCTCTCGCCCTCGCCGATGGAGTGGCAGCCGCGGCAGCCGCGGGTCTCGAACAGCTCCTGGCCGCGCTCGGCATTCCCGCGCGGATGGCGGGCCAGATCGCCGTCCAGCGCGTTCTGCCACAGGTAGGCCGAGATCTGCTGGACCTCCTCGTCCAGCAGCCGGAAGACCGGCATCTTCGATCCCGGCCGGAACTCGTGGGGGTTCTTGATCCAAGCCGGGATCCATTCCTTGAGGTCCTTGGCCTTGATCTCCTTCAGGCTGGGGCCGAACTTCTTGACCTCCAGCGCGAGGTTGCCCGCCTCCGTCTCCAAGTTGTAGATCTCGGCGTCCAGGCGGGCGTTGGCCAGCCGCAGCTCTTCGGCCCGCGCGTAATAGCGCTGGGCCGCGGCCCCGTCGGCGGAAGTGTCCCCCCGGTCGAGGCTGACGCGCATCTCCTTGTCGTTCGCGGCGCGGTCCGCGCTGAGATTGCGCAGCTGCTGGCGCGCGGCGGTGAGCTCCTCGGCTTCCGCGTCGAACCCCTCGAAGCGATGGCAGCCCCAGCAGCCCTTGTTCATGTACAGGTCACGCCCCTTGTTCAGCGTCTCGCCGCCGGGCGTGACAATCTCCTTGGCGTGGCACTGCTGGCAGCCGGCTTCGACATTCTCGGGGAAATACAGCGGCCAGAGCCAGAACTTGTGGCGCCCGTGGCCCTTGGTCACGCTGCGCGTGGCCCGGCCGTTGCCGTTGTGGCAGGACGAGCAGCCGAAGGACTCGGGGTCGTGGATGTCGAGCAGTTCCGGCCGCGGGTGGCTCTGGAATACCGGGTAGATCAGGTCGGTGCGCCCGATCTCGACAGGCTCGCGAATGCCGAGGTGGCAGGACTCGCAGCGGTCGACCAAGTCGATGTCCATGAGATGGATCTGCTTGATGCCGATGTCGAAGTCGCGCATTTTCGAGAGCAGCCCGTCGATCTGCGTCGCGCCCAGGCCCACCAGCCGCTCGGACATCAGCGCCTCGCGCTCGGCGCGCAAGCGGCTCGCCTCGGCCAGCGCGTCCAAGCGCTCCACCTGCCGCTCCGCGCGCAGGTCTTGCATGCCGAGGAACTCGGCCTCCAAGTCCGCGAACTGCATCCGCAGCTCCTCGGTCTGGCCCGAACCGTCCGCCAGCGGCAGTTCGACCTCCACCACGCGGGCGCGGATCTCCTCGATGCCCTCGCGAATGGAGTCCTTCTCGCCCTCGTCGTGCGAAACCTCGATCAAATAGCGCTGCGCGTCGATCTCGCTGCGCAGGACTTGGAAGGCGCTGCGCGCCGCGGTCATGCGCGGCACGACCCCGCGGCCGACCTCGCGGTCAATCTCCGCGATGCGCGCCTTGACCGCCTCCTCGGCCGCCGTCAGCTCCCCGCTGAGCCGCTGGTACTCCGGCGTCTCGCGGATCGCGGCCTCCTTGGCCGCCTGCTGCGGCCGCAGATCCGCCAGGAAGCGCGAGTAATAGGCTTGGAAGCGGGCCTGGTACTCCTTGTACGGGCGCATGACCTCGACTTCGTCGTAGATCGCCCAGACCAGCGACGACAGCAGCAGCAGCATCGCCACCAGCAGGTGGACGCTGTACGACTTGGTTGTGATCGGATCTGGCGGAACGTTGGTGTTGTCTGCCATGAGAACCCCTATGCCTTCCCTCTCGCGGCCTTCCCTGACGGGAGCCCTAGACGTTGAACCAAGGCGTGACCCACACGTACTTGATACGGAACAGCAGGCGCGCGGCCATCTTCACCGGCAGCGCCAGCATGGTGATCAGCAGCAGCTGCAGGATCGCGTACTGCAGCAGCGACATGCGGTCCAGTATCTTGCGGCTGAACTCTGTCGCCGCGATGATGCGGTGGCAGGCGTAGCCCGCCACGAGCGTGAAGCCGCCCGTCACCAGCCCGCCGAAAATCCCGATCCACGGCTGGGAGGTGATGCCCACGATCTCGTGCAGGTCGCGGTTGATCTCGAAGATCAACCGGTTGTGGTCCCAAGTCATGCCCGGCCAGAACCACATCCAGCCCGGCCCGCGGATCAGCGTGCCGATCACGATCATCGAGCACCACAGGATCAAGAAGCCGAACACGAAGGCCCAGATCGCGAAGCGCCGCTGCTTGTAGGTGTAGTAGCCGTTGCCCAGCGGGTTCTCGTCGATGTAGGGAATCACGATCAGGCCGACAATGATCAGGGTCGGCATCACGACTCCCGCGATCCAAGGGTCGAAGTAGACCAGCATCTCCTGCAAGCCGAGGAAGTACCAAGGCGCCTTGGACGGGTTCATCGTCAGCGACGGGTTGGCCGGCTCCTCCAGCGGCGCGTCGAGCGAGATCGACCACACCATCAGGATGACGGTGACGATGATCGCGGCTAGGAACTCCATGCGCAGCAGGTAGGGCCACACGGCCACCTCCCGCACCCAGCCCTTGCGGAACGGCTGCACCTTGCGGTGATGCGTCTTGGCCAGGTCCGGGTCGCTCTCCAGCCGCTCGACCAGCCGGTCGTTGGCGCGCGCCTGCCGCAGCCCGTACCAGGTGTAGAACGGGATGATGAACAGCATCCCGACGATCGGGACGTTATCCGGGAGGGAAATGATGGTCCAGAGTTGGTGCCAGTCCATGATGCTGATTCCTGCGCTCTCGCCCGGCGCCTACCGGCGCACGGGCTTGATCTCCTTCTCGAGCATGACAGGGGCCGGCCCGGAAATGCCGCCGTCCTTCCGGACGCGCCAGAAGTGGACGATCATGAAGATCGCCGCAAAGCCCGGGATGGCGATGCAGTGCCAGATATAGGCCCGCAGGAGCGCGTTGGCATCCACGATCGAGCCGCCCAGCAGGGCGAAGCGCACGTCGTTGAACGGGGTCATGCCGAGCTGGGGGCCGAACGGCCCTTCGTGCCCCAGCATGGGGGTCGCGCGGGCCATGTTGGTGCCCACGGTCACCGCCCAGAAGCCGAGCTGGTCGTCGGGCAGCAGGTAGCCTGTGAACGACAGCAGCAGCGTCAGCACTAGTAGGATCACCCCGACCGACCAGTTGAACTGGCGCGGCTTCTTGTACGAGCCGGTCAGGAACACCCGGAACATGTGCAATTGCACGGTCAGCACCATCGCGTGCGCGGCCCAGCGGTGCATGTTGCGCAGCAGCTTGCCGAAGGGCACGTCGTGCTCTAGGTAGAGGATGTCGCGGAACGCCTGCACCTTGGTGGGGTGGTAGTAGAACATCAGCAGCACGCCGGTCCAGGTCAGCACCCAGAACAGGTAGAAGCTGATGCCGCCCATGCCCCACGTGAAGTTGTAGCGCACCGCGTCGCGGTTGATCTTGGCCGGGTGCAGGTGCAGGAACACGTTGCTCAGCACGCCCAGCGTGCGGCTGCGGGCGGTCTGGTCGTGCTTGACGCGGAAGATCGACTTGTAGACCTCGGTCTTGGTCGGCTGCTTGAGCGCCTCGAGGTCGACCTGCGCCTTCTTCTTGATCTCGCCCGGGTCGATGGTCACGCCGAGCAGCGAACGGCTGCCGTTGCCGCTGCTCTCGGGCGAGGCGACAGGCTTGTTCTTAACTTCGGTTCGGTCTTGCTCCGCCATGCTCTTGGCCTCCTCCCGCCATCACACCTGGATGTAGCTGCCCTGGGTGTCGAACTGGCTGGGCTGCCCCTTTTCCTCGCGGTACAGAACGCTCGTGTCGACGACGATGCGCCCCTGCGGATCCAGCGCGACATACGCCCGGTCCAGCGGGCGCGGGGCGGGCCCCTCGTAGTTGCGGCCCTCCGGATCGTAGCCGCTGCCGTGGCAGGGGCACTTGAACTTCGCCTCGCTGAGCTTCCAGTCCGGGGTGCAGCCCAGGTGCGTGCAGCTGGCGTAGATCACGAAGAGCCGGTCTGTCGTGCGCACCACCCAGATCCGCTTGCTCTTCTGGAAGCGCGTGTCGACCCCGATGCCGTAGTCCGCCGGCAGCCCGATGCGAAACTGCGTCCGCGGCTCGAAGATCGTGCGCGGAAAGAAATAGCGCAGGAACATCAGCAAGTTCGTCGCGAGAAAGCCCCCGGTCAGCAGGCCGACCAGCCGTCGCCGCGCACGGATCTTGGCTTCCTCGTCCCGGCCCTCGGCCTGGATGCTCGCCTTGATGCGGCCCCAAAGGGATGGCCCGGACGCTCCTCCGGCCTGTTCTTCCGCCATTCCGCAGTCCCCCCACGAAAGCACGTCCCAACGAGATCGGAACCGCCTTCCCTTTCCTTATTGTATGAGAGTCAGCACCGCCGCCTCAACGGCTGCCGGGCGCGCCCGGCGTGCCGCCGCGTTCCAGCAGCCGCCGCGCGCGGTCCAAATCCTCGGCCGTGTCCACGCTGACGCCGATATGATCCTCCGTCGGCACGACCGCGATGCGATGGCCGCGCTCCAGCGCCCGCAGCTGCTCCAGCCCTTCGGCCAGTTCCAGCCGGCCCGGCCGCATGCGGCTGAACTCCAGCAGGAAATCCCTGCGATAGGCGTAGATCCCGATGTGCTCCCACGCGGTCCCGGGGGCGGCGCGATCCGGGTATGGGATCGGGCTGCGCGAGAAGTACAGCGCCGTGCCGTCCGCGGCCGTGACGACCTTGACCACGTTGGGGTCTGCAAGGGCCGCTCGCTCCGTGATCCGCTTGCACAGCGTCGCCATCGGCGGCGCACCCGGCTCGAGCAGCGGGCGCACTACCTGTTCCAGCACGGGTGCATTGACGAACGGCTCGTCGCCTTGCACGTTGACAATCAGCGCGGCGCTCGCCGCGGCCGCCACCTCGGCCACGCGATCGGTGCCGGACACATGGTCCGGAGAGGTCATCGCCGCCACGCCGCCGAAACCCTCGACCGCGGCGGCGATCCTAGGATCGTCAGTCGCGACCACCACCCGCTCGAAGAGCGCGCAGGCCGCGGATCGCTCGTAGACATGCTGGATCAGCGGCTTGCCGCCCAAGTCGGCCAGCGGCTTGCCCGCGAGGCGGCGCGAGGCGAAGCGGGCGGGAATTACACCCAGAACAGTCGCAGCCAATACCCTTTATTGTTATCAAATCCCGGGGACGGGATCCGTCTCGGCTATGTCTTCGTTTTCCCAGCTCGCTCGGCCGCCGTCGTAGAGCAGCACCCGCGCCCGGCTGCCCGGGGCGTGGGGCTGCTCCGTCTCCGGCAGGAAGCGGCGGTGCTCTGCCATGACCGCGGCATATTGCGGATTGGCGGCGAGATTGTCGAATTCCCGCGGGTCGCGGCGCATGTCGTAGAGCTCTTCGGAGCCGTCGGCATACCGGACATAACGCCAGCGCGCGGACCGGACGCCGTGATTGCCCGGGTTGTGGGTGGTGATGGCCGGCCAGGCGCGCGGGGCAGCGGCATCCTGCAGCTGCGGCACCAGGCTATGCCCCTCCAGCCCCTGCCGGGCGGGCAGGCCGGCCAGCTCGACCAAGGTCGGGTAGATGTCGAGCAGTTCGGCCGGGCTGGTGACACGAGCGCCCCGCGCCACGCCCGGGCCGGCGAAGATCAGCGGCACCCGGGCCGAGCGGTCCCAGAGGGTGTTCTTGCCGGTGATCAGCTTTTCGCCGAGGTGCCAGCCATGGTCGGACCACAGCACCACGACCGTGTCGTCGGCATGGCCGCTCGCCCGCAGCGCATCCAGCACGCGCCCGACCTGGCTGTCGACAAAGCTGACCGAGGCCAGATAGGACGCCACGAGGTTGCGCCACTCACCCGCCTCCTCGACAAACCTCAGCCGGGGCTCGGGCAGCTTCCAGTGCAGGTACCAGCTGAAACGCGGCGTGTCGCCGCGGTCGTCGCGGCGGATCTCCGGCAGCACCACCGAATCGAGCGGATACATGTCGTACCACTCCTGCGTGACGTAGCAGGGCACGTGGGGCAGGAAGAACCCGGCCGCGAGGAAGAAGGGGCGCTGCTGCGACCCGCTGAGCGGCCCTTGCAGTTGCTCGACAGCCCAGCTGGCGACCCGCCAGTCCCCCTTGTCCTCATCCTTGTGCGGAAACGTGCCCCAATCCATCAGGGGGTGGTCGTGCGGCGTCCGCACCAGCTTCTCCTCGGGTCGCGCACCGACCCCGGCGGGCGGGCCCAGCCGCTGGAACTCGTTATCGGTCTCGGCCCGGCCGTAGCGGCCGTGGTAGATCTTGCCGGCAGCGTAGGTGGCGTAGCCATGGCGTTCGAAATACTGCGGGAGCGACTCGATGTCGCGCAGCGAGTCAACCTCGCGGAACCAGGGCGCAAGCCCGTAAATCCCGGTGCTGGAAGGGCGCCGGCCGGTCAGCAGGCTGGTGCGCGAGGGATTGCAAAGGGGCGCTTGCGCATGGGCGTTGAAGAATGTCGTGCCGCGCGCGGCCAGCCGGTCCATGTGCGGCGTGCGCACTTGGGGGTGCCCTTCCAGCGGCCCCACCCAGTCGTTGAGGTCGTCAATCGCGATGAACAGGACATTGGGCCGGGACGCGGCCGCCTGCCCGGCCGAGCCCGCCGCCAGCATGGCGGCGGCGCCGAGGAACGCACCGGCAAGGCGAGGGCTGCGGAGCATGGCAAGTCCGGTCGATACGGTACCACAGGCCGGCCCCCGCGAGCGGCTATGATCTCTCGCGCGGGGCGGAGAAGAGGACGGTTGCCGAGCGTTCAGGAAACAGCCCGCGATTGGGAATTGCGGTGCGAAACTGCCGAAACAGGGCTTGGCGCTCCAACGCACCGCCGCCCGCCCAGCCGCCTCCGCGGCCGGCCTAGTCGTCCACGCCCAGCCCCAGCCGTTTCAGCAATTCGTCCCGCAGGACCAGCGTCATGACCGTCCTGCAATCGTCCCGGCTGATGCCCGCGTTGTAGGCGCGCCGGAATACATCAAACTCCAACTCCGGCTCCATCCCGGATCGGAAGTACCGGCGGCAGAACTCGTAGACCTCAAACTCCTCCATCCCCTGAACCTTGGGCAGCGCCGCTGGCGTCAGATTCTCCGCGAAATCGTACGCACCAAGCTTGTCCGCAAGGCTCTTGCCGTGATCCGTCAGGGCAAGAGGGCTCTTGATCTCCGCCAATGTTGGCGGGAGCCGGTCGAAGATTCGATCGAGCTTCCTATCGATGCCCTCAAACCTTCTGTTGACGTCCTCGAACTTCCTGTCGATACCCTCAAATTTCCTGTCGATATCCTCGAACTTCCTGCTGATATCCTCGAACTTCCTGCCGATATCCTCGAATTTCCTGCTGATATCTTCAAACTTCCTGCCGATGTCCTCAAACTTCTTATTGAATTCGCTGATGGTTTTCGTGATTTCCGCGAGTTGCGTATTTATCGACCCCATCCAGAGCCCGAACTTGAACAAGGCGCTCCCGACTGCAATCAGGATTGCGACTACCGCAGCGGCTGTAATCCATTCAGTCACTAGTTTTCTCCGCTCTCAGTGTAACCAGATGGGAGAACGATGGAATTGTACACGACCCGTCCAAGCCGTCGGGGATCGCTCACTTCAGCCGGCTTCCAGTGCTTATCGCTCCAGCGCGGCTTGACCGGCTGTGGCAGCGCGCCTACGACTTGTTCGGAACTGGCGTCCGTGGCGAATGTCTCCCACTTGCTCCACCACTCCCGAATCGTGGATCCAATGCCAGGACGCGAAAGCAGGAGTGGCGGGAATCTGTGGTGGGGGTAGCTGGCACTGCTTGGCTCGCCCGGCAGTTTCCCGGTCAAGCGGTATTCTGCCCGCTCTCTGCCTGCGCCCCATGCCCAGCACTGGTTCCCTCTTCTCCCCGCCGGCCGCTTGACACCCAACACGGAAGCGGAGAGGCGCGGCGGTCTCATACGGCAGGATTTTCGCCCATGCAGCCTTGAGTCGCCAGTGATGGCCGGCTTGCGAGGGGAGTTCACCCAAGCACAGGCCACGGGCCTCCCCCGGATCTCATGCTGCAAGGCTTAGTCTACGATGTTCGTAGCAGCGCTGCAGTCGATCTCGCTCGCGTTCGCTGCTCTCGGCGATTCGGAGGCTTGCCGACTGTAGCGCAGCGCGGACGCAGTCTCCGCATTAGATCGTCTTGGATGTCTTCAGTCTTCACTAGCGCCCGAGCGGGCGGCACCGTCCCAGTTGCCCGGGAGGCGCTCCCTGCGTCCGGACTCTTCCCGTTCGCAGGCAAGCGGGGATGCGAGCGGCGCTGGATGCTTGGCTCCGCCAATATGGAAGCAGCATCGTCCGCTCCCTAGGGTCGTGAAGGCCGGTTCGTACATGTCGCAGGAGAAGGATCTGTTCGGCGATTTGCTGGCAACCATGCGCCGCCTGCGCTCCCCGGAAGGCTGCCCGTGGGATCGCGAGCAAACGCTTGAGTCCTTGCGCAGCTACCTCATCGAAGAGGCCTACGAGGTGATAGACGCCATTGACCGGCGCGACTGGACGGGGCTGGCCGAAGAACTGGGCGATCTGCAGCTGCAGGTCGTGTTCCAGGCCGAGATCGCCCATGGCGAGGGATGGTTCGACATCCGAGACGTACTGGAGGCGATCAACTCCAAGCTGGTGCGACGCCATCCGCACGTATTCGAGTCGGAGACCGCGGAGACTGCCGAGGACGTTGCCAGGCGCTGGGAGCAGATCAAGCGGCAGGAGAAGCAGCGGCCACCGGACGGGGGCCTGCTGGAAACCGTGCACAGGCACCAGCCAGCCATGCTGGAAGCGCGTCAGGCAGGCAAGCTCGCCGCCAAGGCCGGCTTCGACTGGCAGCGGTTCGAGGACATGGGCGACAAGCTTGCCGAGGAGTTCGGCGAGCTGATCGAGGCGCGCCGCTCGGGGGGCGCCGGGCACGTCGAGGACGAGGTCGGCGACCTGCTCTTCATGGCCGTCAATGTCGCCCGGCACTGCGGGGTGGATCCGGAACTCGCGCTCAAGCGCGCCAATGCCAAGTTCAGGCGGCGTTTCGGATCGATGGAGCGAGCGCTGGCAGCCGAAGGCCGGGAGATGGCGGATTGCACCCCGGCCGAGTTGGAGCAGCTATGGCAGCGCGCCAAGCAGGGCTAGGGCCGGTGCGGATCCGGCCGCTGCGCACGCTGCAGGAATTCCAGTCCACATTGCCGCTGCAGTCGGCAATCTGGGGATTCGACGATTCCGACCAAGTCGCGCCGCGTCTGTTCGGCGTGTTCCAGCGCATCGGGGGATCCTGCCTAGGAGCCTACCTCGGCAGCGAGATGGTCGGCTTCTCGCTGGCCTTCGCCGCCTTCAAGCCGGACGGCCTGCGCTATTGGCACAGCCACATGGCGGGGGTCAGCCCGCGCCTCCACGGGCAAGGCGTGGGCTACCGAATCAAGCTGCGCCAGCGCGAAGAGGCCCTTGCGGCGGGCTTGGATCTCATTGAATGGACGTTCGACCCGCTGCAAGCCCGCAACGCCCACTTCAACATCGAAAAGCTCGGCGCCGATATCGAGTCCTACCTGCCCGACTGCTATGGAATCACGTCCAGCGCATTGCACGGCGCACTGCCCACCGACCGCTTGGTCGCCGCATGGCACCTGCGCAGCAACCGCGCGGTCGCGCACCTCGAGAACCGCCCCCGAGGCGGCACCGACAGTGCCGCGCACATTGAGATACCTGCCTGTATCTCGGATGTGCCGCGCAAGCAGGCGGCGCGCGTGCAAGCGCGCGTGCGCGCGGCGTTCCAAGCCGCGTTCGCAAGCGGCCTGCGCGTGGCGCGCTTCCAGCGGACAGCGGCGGGCGGCACCTACCACTTGGTCGCGTAGCGGGTGGAAGCGCCCGCCGGCCCGCCGCCCGCGCCGGCGGCTACGATAGAAGGCCATGGCGGGCTTTCCGATCGCGGTCATCACGGACGAATTCTCGCAGGACTTCGAGCGCGTCTGCGCCACCGCCGCCGAGCTGGGCATCGCCGGGCTTGAGATCCGCACGGCGTGGGGCAAGAACGTGCTGGCCATGTCTAATGGCGAGATCGACCGGCTCAGGCAGACGGCCGACCGCCACGGCAGGCAGTTTGTCGCAGTCGCCTCGCCCGTATACAAGTGCGTCTTGCCCGCTGGCGGGGAAGTCGAGCAGCGATTCCGAAAAGACGCCTTTCAAGCCGCCTACGATTTCAGCGACCAGGCGCGGATCCTGTCTCGGGCGCTGGAAATCGCGCACCGCCTCGAGGCCCCCGTGGTGAGGGTCTTCAGCTTCTGGCGCACGGTGGCGCCGGAGCGCAACTTCCAGCGCATTGCCGAAATCCTCGCCGAGGGCGGCGAATGCGCGCGCCAGGCCGGCATCCGCCTAGGCTTGGAGAACGAGCCGGCCTGCCACTTCGCGACAGGGGGGGGAGGTCGCCCGCGCCATCCGCGCCCTCGACCCCGCCCACTACGGGGTCGTATGGGATCCCGGCAACGCCTTCGCGGCTGGCGAGGAGGCCGTGCCGCAGGGCTATCGACAAGTTCCCGCCGAGCGCATCTGCCACGTCCACGTCAAGGACTGCACGCTGGATCCAAGCGGCGGCCAGCCGCGATGGTGCGACATCGGGGCCGGCGATGTCGGCTGGCCGGAACAGCTGGCGGCGCTGGTATCCGACAGCTACGCGGGCGCCGTCAGCCTAGAGACGCACTGGACAGGCCCCGGCGGCGACAAGTACCTCGGAACGACAATCTGCGCCAAGAGCCTGGCCAAGCTCGTGGCGCGCGCGTGAGCGCGGCTATTCCTCGTCGTCGGCGACGCCTCCGGACCGCTTGGCCGCTTGAACGATCTTCTCGGCGAGCGGCCCCGGAACGAAGTCGTAGGCGTGCTGCTCCATCGAGAACGAGCCGCGGCCCTGCGTCATCGATGTCAGGTCGTTGGCATAGGAGAGCATCTCCGCCATCGGCACGTGCGCGTGGATCAACTGGTTGGCCCCCTTGGCTTCCATGCCTTGGATGCGTCCGCGGCGGCTGTTCAGGTCGCCCATCAGATCGCCGGAGAATTCCATCGGGGCCACGACCTCGACCTTCATGATCGGCTCCAGCAACGCGGGGCGCGCCGCGGCCATGGCCAGCTTGAAGGCCTTGCTGCCGGCCAGCTTGAAGGCCAGCTCCGAGGAATCGACGTCGTGATACGAGCCGTCGTAGAGCGTGACCTTGAAGTCCACCACGGGATAACCGGCCAGGTAGCCCTTCACGGCCGCCTCGCGGATGCCCTTTTCCACGGCCGGGATGTATGTCTTGGGGATCGCGCCGCCGAAGATCTCGTCCGCGAACTCGAAGTCCCCGCCGCGCTCCAGCGGCGCGACCCGGATCTTGCAGTCGCCGAACTGGCCGTGGCCGCCGGTCTGCTTCTTGTGGCGCCCGTGGACATCCGCCTCGCCGCGGATCGTCTCGCGGTAGGGGATCTTGGGGGCGTGCAGCTCGACATCGACGTTGTAGCGCTTGCGCAGCTTGCTGCAGACGATGTCGATATGCTGCTGGCCGTTGCCAGCCAGCAGGAATTCCTGCGTTTGCGGATCGCGGTAGAAGTTCAGGGAGGGATCCTCTTCGAGCACCTTGCTGATGGTGCTGCCAAGACGGTCCTCGTCCTGGCGGGTCTTGGGCTGGATCGCGTACGAGATCGACGGCGGCGGCAGCTCGACCTGCGGGAACAGGACAGGCCGTTCCTTGGCCCCCAAGCTGTCTCCGGTCCCGGTGTCCTTGAGCTTGGCGACCACCCCGATATCACCGGCGTGGAGCGCGGGCACCGGCTCCAGCGTCTTGCCCTGCGCCACGCTGATCCGCGCGAACTTCTCGCTGGACTGCTTGACATGGTTATATACCGACGCATCGCTGTGCAGCACGCCGGAAGCGACCCGGAAATAGCTCACCCGCCCCGCGAAGGCATCCGAGGCGGTCTTCCAGACCCGCAGCGAGAGGGGCGCGTCCTCGTCGATCCGGACCGCGCCATCCTCGCTGGCCAGCTCGCCGCGCTCGGCCGGCGAGGGCGTCGAATCGACCAGAAAGTCGAGCAGCCTGTCAATGCCCATGTTGTGCAGCGCGGAACCGCACAGCAGGGGCACGATTTCGCCGGCCGCGACGGCCTTGCGCAGGCCGGCGGCCAATTTCTCCGCAGCCAGCGTGCCCTGCTCGAAGTACTCCTCCATGAGTTCCTCGTCGGTCTCGGCCACGGCCTCGACCAGACTGGTGCGCAGCTCCTCCGCCCGCCCGGCCAGATCGCCGGGAACGTCGATTTGCGAGCCCTGGCCCGGCCCGTCCATCGGGTACTCGTAGGCCGTGCCCGAGAGCAGGTCGACCACGCCGCGGAATCCGCCTTCCTGCCCGATGGGCAACTGCACCGACACGGCCCTGACGCCAAAGATCTCCTTGGCCTGCTGCACGACCGCTTCGATCGAGGCCCGCTCCTTGTGCATCTTGTTGGCGAACAAGACCTTCGGCAGGCCGAATTCGGAAGCGAAGCCCCAGCCCTTCTCGGTCTGGATCTCGATGCCGTTGACAGCATCGACCACGACCAGCGCGGCATCGGCCGCGGACATCGCGGTCTTGGCCTCGTTGATGAAGATGTTGTAGCCGGGCGTGTCGAGCAGGTTGAGCTTCGCCCCCTTCCAAGCGGCGTTGGCGACGCCGGTGGAGATGGACACCTTGCGGGCGATCTCCTCCTCGTCAAAGTCGGTGATCGTGTTGCCCTCGTCAACGCTGGTAAGGCGATTGGTCGCACCGGCGGTGTAGAGCATGGCCGCGGCCAGCGTGGTCTTGCCGCAGTCGCCGTGCCCGACGATGCAGACGTTGCGAATGTCCTTACCCTCGTATACCTTCATTGCACCCTGTCCCAAGAAGCATCAGACTGAACTGCCGGGCCTGCGATGCAACACCTCCCGGCGGGCCGCAGATTCCCACGGCGCGGGGGCGCAAGCGCGGCTATCGCGTCTAGTATATGCGCTAACCGTCCGCGGCAGAAAGTCTCATGGCCTTGACGCAGGGATTGTCAAGGTTCCAGTCATGCAATCTCCGGCAACATTCATTGCAGCCATCCTGGCCTGCGCCCGCCTGCCGTCGATCTTGACCGCCGGCCCCATCATGCTCGCGGGAAGGCTTGGCGATGTCTCCGGCAAGGCCATCCGGGGAACCACCCCGGGGAGCTTCAGGAAACAATCGAAACCGTCGAGGTCAGGAAATGCGCGATTCACCGGCGTTCGCCCGGGGCCGGTAGCCGTCCGGGGCAAGAGTGGCGCGAGTGGGGGGACCCGTATGACTGGCGTTGCGACGGCAGCTTAGAATCGACAGATACAGATATCTCTGACTGTTCCAGAATGATCAGCAGGCGCACGACCCACCGAATCGCCCTACGGGCCCTGGCAGTCTTTGTTCTGTCTCTGTCTGGCGCGCCTGCACCCGTTCAGGCGATGCCCCGGGGCGACTGGACGCGGGTCGAAAGCCTGCCGCCAAGCATCCCGACGCGGGTGCGCTTGCACAGCTCGGATCCGATCTCCGGGCGAAAGCGAATCACTGGACTGTTCGAGTCTTCCGGCAGTTCAACGATCACCCTCATGCTACGCGATGGTCAATCCAAAACGATCCAGAAAATCCATGTCCGCAAGATAGTCGCTCGCCGGAAAGTCCTGACGCGCTACGCCGGATGGATCACGCTGGTACTAACTCTCAGCGGAACCGTGTACATGTGGCGAGGAAGCGACCCGACACCTCCCCAAATTTATGTCCCCGCAATTGGCTCTTCCGCCTTAGGCTTCTTGCTGAATCGATGGCGCCAAGTCTACCGTGCTCCAAAGCCCAAACAGATGAACCTGCCGCCCCGGCCTCCATTGAGCGGCTAGCCGCCCCTTGGAAGCCTCCGTCAGGCTGAGCGGAAACACCCCTGTCCGCTAATGCGCTCCAAGAGGATCCGCGACGTGGCTGCCGCCAACCTGATTGCCCAGGTCATGGCCAGGCTGGACGCCCGGAAGAGCATCCTCGTGGCCTGGAACGCCAAGATCGACCCCCTGCGCTCGGGCCGGGAGCGGGCTTGGCGGCTCTCGGCCTGCTAGTCATGTTCCGGCTGTTCGATGCCGTAATATCGCGGCTCGATCGCACTTGCAAGGACTCTCGCAATTTGTGGAATGCACTCCCGCAGGTCTCTCAGGGCCCTGCTCCCAACTTCCAGCACCAAAACCAGCATGGAGGGTGGCGGCTGTTGGTGTCTCAATCGGTAGTCCAACCCCTCGTCGAGCAGGACTTTCATCCGCGTTCTCCGGCCAACACGCGGCTGGCAAGGCGCAGAGCGGCGACAGCGTGCTCGCGGCGGACGGTCGGGATCGCCTCCAAGAAGTCCGCCAAGGACTGTCCGTCCGCAAGATAGTCGAACAGCGTGGCGACCGGCACGCGTGTCCCCTCGAACCGCACGCGCCCCCAGCGCGTGCCCTCTGTCCGCACCAGTGGCGCAGCGAACACGCCTTCCTTAGGCAGATCCTGCCAGTCCTCCGGCCGTCCGCCGTGTGCTTCTTTTGCAGTACCCATCTGTTTTCTCCTCCTGCCTGGCGATCCGCGCGCACTATGCACAGCTTGAAGCCGCGAACGGAAGCGGACGTGAGTTCAGGGTTCCCTGCGTGGCAGCGTCTCGTTCTGCCCCGCTTTCGCTCGCAACATAACTGCAAGAGTGTCATGATGCCTACGGTTTTTGCAAATAGGGTGATTAACCTGGGCTAGGCCCCGTGCATATCTGGCGCCACTGAATTGCGTGCGCAGGGCAAGCGGCACGGTTGCCCGGGACCATCCCCTACGAACCGTTGTGCCGCTGCCAGGCCGAGTAGGAATGGCGGCGCGAGCCGACGTACTCGTAGGTGTCGAAGACCGACGCCTGCCCCAATGCGCGCGGATCGCCGTCGCGCTCCAAGAGTCGCTGCAACTCGGCCCGCAGGGACTGCCTGGCCGCGGCATGGCGCGGGTCGGCGGCCAGGTTGCGAACGCAATCCGGATCGCTGCCAACGCGGTACAGCTCCTCGGCCGGGCGCTTGCCGAACGACATGCGGTAATACTTGTCAAAGCCGCGCACAAGCCGCGATTTCGTCGGGCTGGCGTCGCAGTTGCGGTAGCCGGTCTCCGGATTGCCGGCGGGCCAGCGGTCCGGCTCGTAGTTGCGAACGTAGAGATACTCCGGCGTGCGCAAGGCGCGCACCGGGTAGCCCCAGTCGTTGGGCCGGCCCAGATCGTGCCGCTCCTTGCCCACCAGCATGCGGTTGCGCCGCGGGTCGAGCCAGCCTTCCTCGTCAGCGGCCAGGATCCCGGCAAAGCTCGCGCCGGTCACCGAGCCGGGGACCTCCACGCCGGCGAGTTCCAGGATCGTCGGCGCGAAATCCCTGACGTTGATGAAGTCTTCCACCGTGCGCCCCCGGCGCCCGCTGCCGCCGCGCACGGCCAGCGGCAGGTGGAAGCCGTGCTCGTAGATCTGGCCCTTCACGCGCGGGAACGGCATGCCGTGGTCCGACGTGGCAATCACCAAGGTGTTGTCCAGTTCCCCGATATCCTCCAGCTTGGCCAGGATGCGCCCCAAGTGCGTGTCGAACCATTCCGACTCCGCCGCATAGTCGGCCAAGTCCCGCCGGATGGTCGGATCGTCGGGATAAAAGGCAGGCACGTCGACATCTCCGAAGCGCTTGCCGCTGAGCGCGCCGGCCCCCTCTTGGAAGGCGCGGTGCGGCTCATGCGTGCCGAACCAGAAGCAGAACGGCTGGCCGGGCGCGCGCGCCTCGAGAAAGTGCTCGAAGTTCTTGGCGTAGTCCTTGTTCGACATGGCGCCGAACGGCGGCTCGAGCGTGTGCTCGGCGTATTCCGGCCCGGCCGGATTGCGCCGGAAACCGCCGGCGGCATAGTTGCCCGGGCCCCAGCCCTTGCCGGTGTAGCCGACGTGATAGCCCGCCTGTTCCAGCAGGTCGGGGAAAACGGGCCACTTGGCCGGGAAGACTCCGAAGTGATTGACGGCCTCTTCCAGCTGCCACGTGTTGCGCCCGGTCAGGATGCTGGCGCGGCAGGGCGAGCACTTCGGATTGGAGGTGAAGCAGTTGGCGAACAACACGCCCTCGCGGGCAATGCGGTCGAAAGCGGGAGTGCTCACCCAGTCGCAGCCGTACGCTCCCGCGTGGGGCCAGCCCCAGTCATCGGCGATCGCGAAAAGGATGTTCGGCCGGGGCGCAGCGGCCGGGGCGGGCCGCGCGGCGGCGGCGCCCAGCGCGGCGGACATCATTTGCCTGCGTGTCATGCCTAGACAGCATAGCCGACCGCGGCTGGGAGCAGCGGGATCTAGCGCGCGCGCTCCAAGCGGCCGAACATGCTGCCGCCGTGACTGGGCCCGGACCAAGTTCCCGCGTAGGCGTCGCCGTGGAAGAGCACGCGGGCCGTGTAGGATCCCAGCCCTGGCAGGCCGAGGTCTGTCACGCCGACGACCGGGGTGTCGCCAGCCCAGGCCAGTTTGACCGGCACGGGCAGCGTGATATCGGTCTCGCCGAACTTGATCCGGGCGTGGAAGGTCCACACGTCCGCCGAGCGCTTGACCACCTTCTCGATCTCGTAGCGTTCCGAGCGCAGTCGCACGGGATCGCCCGCCGGCGCAGCGGCGGACGCTCCGCCAGCGCGCCGCAACACCGTGAAGTGGCCGTCCAGCACGGCGCCGCGCATCGACTCCTGGAAAGAGCGCTCGCGGGCGAACTGGTCTTGGGGCGTGTCCGCATCCCGCGCGCAAGAAAGGAGCAGCAGGGACAAAGGAAGAACGGCCAAGCGTCGCACGCCCCTACTCTACTCCAGTCAGCGCCGGCGGGAGCGGCGCGAACGCCCCACTGCCACACACTGCCATGGGTTGGCAGGCATGGCTGGCACAATGTATAGTGTAGTTGTTGCACGGTCGCCAGAACAGGGGCAGTGCGTCGCACAGGACGAGCGCTATCTTCCGGGGGCAGGCTTGACAATCGCGCCAACACTCGCCTTTCTGCTCCAAGCCGCGGATCCAGAGGCCGCCGAGGCGGAACTGTCCGCAGCCAGCGAGGTCTCGGCGGCGGTCGAGCAATCCACACTGCTCAGCCTGCTGCTGGACGTCGGGCCGGTGGGCTTCGCCGTGTTCGCAGTGCTAGCCCTGATGTCGGTCTACTCCTGGGCGCTGGCCTATGCCAAGCACCGCGCGCTGTCGTCCAGCGCCAAGGGCAGCATGGCGTTCCGCAGCGCTTTCCGCCGGATCGGCAACCTCGCCGAGGCCAATGCCGCTACCGAGAAATTCCGCCCGGCGGCTCTGGTGACCGTCTTCGACCGCGGCTACAGCGAGGTCGCGCGCCAGGTGAACACCTACGGCCGCATCACCAACCCCGCGTCCGTGGAGCGCTCGCTGGCGCTCGCGGTCAGCGAGGAAACCTCGCGGCTGCAGAAAAACCTAGGACTGCTGGCCACCACCGCTTCCGCCGCGCCCTTCATCGGCCTGTTCGGCACGGTCTGGGGTGTGCTGGAGGCGTTTCGCGGCCTGGGGACCTCCAGCGGGGCCACCCTGCGGGCAGTCGCCCCCGGCATCGCCGAGGCGCTGCTGGCCACGGCGCTGGGCCTGTTCGCCGCGATCCCGGCGCTGATCTTCTACAACGTCTGCGCCGGCCGGCTGCGCGAGCTTCGCTCCCGCATGCAAGACTTCGGGCTGGAATTCTTCAACCTCGCGGAAAAGGACTACGGAGCGGAGGATGGCGCTGCAACCAAGCAATCGTGACCCGGTCGACGCGATCGCCGAGATCAACATCACGCCCTTCGTCGACGTGGTGCTGGTGCTGCTGGTCATCTTCATGATCACCGCCGGGGTGGTGGAGTTCGGGCTGGAGATCGACGTCCCTCGCACGCGCGAGGTGGCAACCTCGGACAAGGACTTCGCCTACGTCAACATCACGTCCGAGGGCGAGCTCTTCTTCGGCGACGAACCGGTCAGCGTCTACGACATCGCAGAGCGGGCCAGGCAGAAGAACCCCGAGCAGCCCGGCATCTACCTGCGCGCCCACCGCACCACCCCCTGGGAGATCGTGGCGCCGGTGATCGCCGAATGCGGCGTGAACAAGATCAATGTGAACGTGGTGACCAAGCCGCTCGTCAGAAACCCAAGGGCGGGACGCTGAGACTCGCAACAGCCCGATGCGCGCACGGAGGCGGGACCCGGCGGACAAGGGCGGGCTGCGGGGCCCGCTGCTGCTGTCCGCCGCCTGCCACGGGGCCCTGCTCGCCGCATCGCTGGCATGGGGCGCTGCCTACCCCTCGATCAACCTAGGCTCCCCCGATGCCACGGGCGGCGGGGGCATCGTGGCGGTCAGCAGCGTGCCGATCAACCCGGCCCCGGCGCGATCGGCCAACCCGGTGGCCAACCCCAGCCGGCACAACGTGCCCGCCCCGGACGGCTTCCGCCGCTCCACCGAAGTGCCCCAGCCGGCGCCCGAGGCCGCC
This sequence comes from Bryobacterales bacterium, assembly GCA_965219605.1. Lineage (GTDB taxonomy): Bacteria > Acidobacteriota > Terriglobia > Bryobacterales > UBA6623 > VXMF01. The sequence continues at coordinate 732,054 of CBDCOC010000002.1, forward strand.
GAGGAGCCGCCCGCCCCGGTCGCGAGCCCGAAACGCAGGCCGGCCGCGAAGCAGCAGGAGCGCTCGGTCGGGCAGCGCAGCGCGGGGCAGGCCAAGGCGAACGAGCTGCGCTCGTCGCTCGGGGCGGCGCTCAGCAGCGACATGTACCAAGCGGCGCCGGGCGGCGCGCTAGGCTTCGGCGGGGCCAAGGGCGGCCCGTTCGGCGAGCGCTTCGGCTGGTACGCGGAGATCCTGCAGCGGGCCATCGGCGAGCAGTGGCGCAAGACGCTGGGCCAGGTCTCGGGAGGGTCCTCGAAGCCCGCCGTGATCGTGTTCGTGATCGACAGGTCCGGCGAGATCGGCCAAGTCGCGGTGCGCGAGTCGAGCGGGAACCGCTCGCTGGACTACTCGGCCGTGCGCGCGGCCAACAACGCCAGCCCGGTCCGTCCGCTGCCCCGTGCCCTCGGACGCAGCTCGATCACGATCGAGATGCACTTCAAGCTCGATTGACCGGGCGCGACAATATTGCACATGGAGAGTGACCGAGCATGAGAGACCTCACGATGCGGGCCATTGCGCTGGCCTTGGCCGCGGCCTGCCTGTTAACCGCGCAGCAGGAGCCCGACGCGGTGATCGTAATTTCGGACGAGCAGCGCGACCCGCGCATCGCCCTGCCGGAAATCCGCGGCCCGATCGGCTCCGCGGCGGCGGTCGACCAGTTCAACGACGAAGTCTGGAAGGCGCTGCAAGCCTCGGGCCGCCTCGACATCGTGCCGCGCAGCTTCTACCCCCGCAGCGCGCCGCGGCGGCCGGAAGACATTCAGGCCGCTGCCGAGAACATGCCTGCCGATCCCGGGGCGAGGGGCCTTTGGCTGGACGGCTGGGCGGACACTCCCGTCGTGGCCCGCTACTTGGCGTACGGGCAGATCGAGGACGCCGACGGACGGCTGGCGCTGCAAGGGTACGTGGCCGATGTCAGCCAGGATTCGGTGGAGGCGTCCTACGTGTTCGGCAAGCGCTACTACTGCGAGGCGAACGCGGCGGGCGCCCGCGGCATGGCGTTCGATTTCGCCCGCGACATTCTCAGGAACCTCGGCTTGGGCGAAGGGCTGGCAGGCACTCGCATCTACTACGTGCACCGCGACGAGGGCGATGACCGCAAGGAGATCTGGGCCATGGACTACGACGGCCGCAACAAGCAGCGGATTACGAACTATCGCAGCCTCTGCCTGACCCCGGCCATCTCCCCGGACGGCAAGCGCATCGCCTTCACGACCTTCGTTGAAGGGGTGCCCGAGATCTACCTGCATTCGCTGGAGACGGGCCGGCGCCTGCCGTTCTACAACCAGGACGCGTCCCTGAACACCACGCCGAGCTTCGCCCCCGACAACTCGGCAATCTACTTCGCCTCCTCGGCCTCGGGCCGCAGCCAGATCTACCGCGCCGACCAGGACGGCGGGAACCTGCGCCGCGTCTCGTACTCGCGGGCGCTGGACGTGCATCCGACGGTCAATCCCCGGACGGGCGCGCAGATCGCTTTCGTCTCGGGCGCGTCGGGCATGCCGCAGGTGTACTTGATGGACCGCGAGGGGGCCAACCGGCGCCGCATCTCCGGCGGGGGCGGCGACGCCGTCCAGCCCGCCTGGGACCCGAGCGGGGAACGCTTGGCCTTCGCCTGGACCCGCGGCTACGAGCTGGGCAACTACAACATCTTCCTGGTAGACGTGGCCACCGGCCGCTACACGCAGCTGACGCACAGCCGCGGGCGCAACGATCACCCCTCGTTCTCGCCCAGCGGGACGCACATCGCGTTCGCCTCGGACAGGATGGGCAGCACGCAGATCTGGTCGATGCGCGCCGACGGCACGCAGTTGCAGCAGCTCACGAGCAAGGGCGTGAACGAGTCCCCGGTGTGGGCGGCCCGGTGATCGCGCCCGGATGCTGCCAGCGCAGCGATTACGTTTGAAACAACTGCGGGAGTGCGATATCCTAGTTAGCGCAATCTAAAGCTTCGATGTCCCGCGCCCCGCGCCGACAGAGATGGAGGAGAAGTACTACACATGCGATCAAAACACAGCATCATCCTGATCGCGGCCACGATCTTTCTGACGCTCTTCGCGTTCGGCTGCAAGAAGGAAGCACCGCCACCGCCGCCACCGCCGCCACCGCCGCCGCCAGAAGCTCCGGCTCCGACAGTCAGCATCACGGCCGAGCCGAGCGCGATCGAGCGCGGCAAGTCCGCAAGACTGACCTGGAGTTCGACAAACGCGGCCAGCGCAGAAATGAACCAAGGGGTCGGCGCCGTGGCGACCAGCGGCAACCGCGAGGTGTTTCCGACCCGGTCGACGGAGTACACCGTGACCGTCAAGAATGCCGACGGCAAGTCTGCCTCGGCATCCGCGATGGTGACCGTGCGCGCGCCGCCGCCACCCCCGCCGCCCCCGCCGCCGAAGCCTGATCTTTCCGAAGCGTTCTCGGACGCGGGCATCATGGACGCGCTCTTCGACTACGACAAGAGCGATCTGCGCCCGGACGCCCAGGACGCCCTGCGCGCCAACGCCGCCGCGATCAAGGGGCTGATGGGAGACTACCCCGAGGCGGCCTTCCTCTTGGAGGGGCACTGCGACGCGCGCGGCACGACCGAATACAACCTAGCGCTTGGCGACCGGCGCGCGACGGCTGCGATGGACTTCCTCGTCAATCTCGGCGTCCCCGCCAGCAAGCTCGCCAAGGTGAGCCTAGGGGAAGAGCGCCCGGTTTGCAGCGAAGAGGACGAGAACTGCTACCAGCGCAACCGGCGCGCCCACCTGCGATTGAAATAGAACAGCCGAGCGCGGCAACCTGCCGGGGGCTGCCACCAGCACCCCGGACGGTTGCCGCGCTCAAGAAGGCAGCTCGGGCCGCCCTGCTTCTTTCGAGGTAAGCCATGCAGTTGAAATCGTTAATCTCAGGGACACTGCTTTGCGCCACACTGCTCGCGCCGGGCGCGGCCGCCCAGCGGAAGGAACTGCAGCAGCTGTTGCGCGACGTCGTACTGCTGCAGGAAGCGCTACGCCAGCAGGAGCAGGCCAGCTCCGAGCGCATGGCGGCACTGGAGGCCCTGCTGCGCCAGAGCACGGAGAAGCAGGACAAGCTCAACACCGGCCAGGCCGTCCTCGACCGCAAGATTTCCGAACTCGACCGCGAGCTGGCCGAGCCGATCCGGGCCAACTCTGCCATGGCCAACTCCCTGGCCAGCCAATTTTCCGACCTGCGCGGCACGGTCGAGGAAATGAACCTGGCCGTGGAGCGCATCGCCTTGGACGTGAAGGACATCAAGACCCACCTGTCCGAGCTGCCGCCGCCCATGCTGGGCGAGGACGGGGAAGGCGGCGCCGAATCCGACATCAACACCAGCGAGGCAATCTTCGAAGGCGGCATGGACGATTACATGCGCGGCAACATCGAATCGGCCCGCGGGCAGTTCATGGACTATCTCGCGCTATATCCGTCGCACTCCAAGGCCGGCGAGGCGCAGTACTACCTAGCCGAGACCTATTATTCGGCCGCCGATTACGAGGAAGCGGCCAGGCAGTTCGAGCAGGTCTTCCGCCGGTACCCCCTCAGCTCGCTGGCCCCTGACGCGCTGTACAAGCAGGGCATGGCCTTTCTGCGGCTGCGCAACCAGGACGCGGCCAAGGAGGCTTTCGAAGGCGTCATCAAGCGCTTTCCGGGCAAGAACGTCGCCCAGCACGCCCGCGGCGAGCTGAACACGCTGCTCAGCGCCAAGCCGTCCCCGGCAAACTAAGCGGCTGCAACCGCAGCAGGGCGGGAGGCGCCATGCCCAAGCCGAAGGTGCTCTTCCTATGCACCGGCAATTCGTGCCGGAGCCAGATGGCAGAGGGCTTGCTGCGATCACTCGCCGGCGACCGCTTCGAGGCGCATTCGGCCGGCACGGCCCCGCACGGCGTCAACCCGGGCGCGATCGCTGCGATGCGGGAGATCGGGATCGATATCTCGGGGCACCGCTCCGATTCCGTCGACAGCTACCTGGGGACAGGCGTGGACACCGTGATCACCGTTTGCGACCGCGCCGCTGCCGGCTGCCCCGCCTTCCCCGAACAGACCGACATGGTCCATTGGAGCTTCGAGGACCCCGCCCGGGCGGTCGGCAGCGAGGAAGAGCGCCGGGCCGTGTTTCGCAGGGTGCGCGACGAAATCGCAGCGGCGCTGCGCGCTTGGCTATCCGCGCAAGGCTGAAGGCGGCCGGGCGCTCACAGCACCTGTAGCTTGGCAGGCCCGGCTATGAGCTTCTTCAGGCCGTAGCGATGGAAATACACCGATAACTTGGCCCGCTCGCCCTGGCCTTGGCACTGCTGCACGACACCGACCCCGAAACGGCCGTGCCGCACCTTCGCACCGCGAGAGAAGTGGCCCGGCGCTTGCGGCGGCCTTGCAGCCTTCGGCCGCACTGGCGAGGCAGCGCCTGCCGGTTCCGGCGCCGTCCCGGGCCCTGCGGCGGAAACCGGGCGCTGGGAACGGGCGGCAATGCCGCCGGCCGCGACGCGCTGCTTGAAAAAGCCCTCGATCGCCTCTACCGAATCGTGCGTCTCAATACCGGCCGCGGCAAGGGTTGATCGACCTGGGCCATTGCGGACGGACTGTTCCGCGGCAAGGCCTTCGTCCGGCCACTCGGAGGCGCGGGCGCGGTCAAAGGCCGGCGAGAGCCCCGATACATCGCGGATCAGTTCCGCCGGTATCTCATCCAAGAACCTAGAGGGCAGCATGGGTGTTTCCGTCGCGGCCCCGTACTGCCCGCGGTAGGCGGCGCAACTCAAGCTCAGGTGCCGCTGGGCGCGGGTCATGCCTACGTAGCACAACCGGCGCTCCTCCTCGATAGCGCGGTCGTTCGGCGGTTCGACACTGCGCGCATGCGGCAGGAGAAGCTCTTCCATGCCCACCAAGAAGACGGCCGGGAACTCGAGTCCCTTCGAACTGTGCAGCGTCATGAGCAGGACACGCGCGGCGCTCTCGATGCCATCGGTGTCGGCCACTAGCGAAGCATGGTCCAGGAAATCCTGCGGCGTCTCGCCGCGCTTGGCAGCCTCTTGCGCCGCGACGAACAATTCCTCCACGTTCTCCTGCCGGCTCTCCGCGTCCGCCGAAGAATCCGCAGCGAGCATGTCCATGTAGCCAGTCCGGTCGGCCACGCGGCGCAGGAGTGCGGCGACATCTGCCGTGCCGGCTGCGCTGCGCAGCTCGACGACCAACTGGTGGAAGCGCTGCAACGCGGCCTCCGCGCGCGTGGGCAGCTTGCGCCTGTCGAGCATTTCCTCGACGGCCTGCCAAAGAGTCAGGCTGCTCGCTGCCGCATAGTTGCCGAGCAGATCCAGCGTGCTCTTGCCGATGCCGCGCGCCGGCACGTTGATGATCCGTGCCAAGCCGATCGAATCCGCGGACGAAAGCGCGACGCGGAGGTAGGCAAGCAGGTCCTTGACTTCCTTGCGCTGGTAGAACGCCACAGAGCCCACGAGCAGGTAGTCCACGCCCTGCCGCCGCAGGGCGTCCTCAATCAAGCGCGATTGAGCGTTCGTGCGATACAGCACGCCGACCTGCATGCGGAGATCGGCCTCCAGCAGCTCGCGCACCGAGCGCGCCACGTAGCCTGCCTCGTCTCTGCCGCTGGCGGCGCGATACAGCTGAACCGGGCCGCCGTCGCGGCGATCGGTCCAGAGCTGCTTGCCCTTCCTTTCCTCATTGCGGGCGATGACCGCCCCAGCCGCGTCCAAGATGGGCTTTGTCGAGCGATAGTTCCGTTCGAGGCGAACGACCTTGGCCGTGGGGAAATCGCTCTCAAACCCCAAGATGTTGCCGATGTCAGCCCCCCGCCAAGAATAGATCGATTGGTCCTCGTCCCCGACCACGCATACGTTGCGGCGCGGTTCGGCTAGCAGCAGCATGAGCCGGTACTGCAGGCGGTTCGTGTCTTGGTATTCGTCCACCATCAGGTAGCGGTAGCGCTCGCGAATCGCGTCGCGGGCCGCCTGGCTTTCCTCCAGCAGTCGGACCCCTTCCAAGAGCAGGTCGTCAAAGTCAAGCGCGTTGGAAGCGCGGAGCGCCTCTTCGTACTGCTCGAAGATCCGATTCAACTCCTCGGTCCTTGCGTCAGCTGCGCCGGCCCGGCCGATGCGGGCGTGCATGCCGCTTTTGGCGAGGCTGATGGCGGAAACGGCCTCGCTCGGCTTGATGAACTGCGATTCGACGTCCAGCCTCTTCATTGCATCCTTGACGATGGCCAGCTGGTCGCTGGCATCGCAGATCGCAAACCGGGGCGTGAAGCCCGGCCTGAATTGCGCCAGCGGGGCACCGTGCCGGCGCAGCAAGCGGACACAGAACGCATGGAACGTGGATGTCGTGGGGATACCGCCGTGCTGCAAGCCTTGCTCTTCGAGCAAGCGTCGGACACGCTCCCTCAGTTCTCCGGCGGCCTTGTTGGTGAACGTGACAGCCAGAATCGAATCGGGGCTGACGCCCCGCTCGGCGATCAAGTAGGCGGCCCGGGTGACAATGACCCGGGTCTTGCCGCTGCCGGCCCCTGCCAGCACCAAGAGCGGGCCTTCCGTCAGTTCCACGGCCTCGCGCTGGCGCGGGTTCAGAGAGGCGAGCAAAGACATGCGCTTCTCTCCATCTTAGCGACCGACCCAGCGCTGCCTGCTCCCTGCGCCGGGCGGCCGCGCGGGGGCAGATCCTGTATCAAGCAACTGCAGCCGTCCGGCTTTTGCGCAGCTCTTGGTACAAGCGACACAGAAGCTTGCGGCATGCCACAAATCGGAGGGAAGCATCCAAGCGTATTCTGCCAAACACCAATTTCTGCGGATATCCTGCATTAACGAGCGTATAATCGACAATACGCTCGCGCAGAGCGTTATTCTCTTACGAAACATCTCGCTATGCCAGAATCTTGGCCGAGAGCTGGTCCATGGCATCCCAAGGCATGCCCGCGATGAGCAACGATAAGCAAATCCAAGAGGATGCGCTAGTCGCATTCAAGGCCCGCAACGCGCGGTGCTACCGCGACCAAGCAATTCTGTCTCTGGAAGCGACACGGATGGCCAATCCCAATGTCGTTCGCAAAGTTGCAACAGCATCCGCATCGCCAGCGAAGATCTTGCCGAGCGCAGGCGTCTTCGGCGCAAACGGATCGGGAAAGTCCGCACTCTTGCGCGCCATGCAGGACATGCGATCTCTTGTTGTCAATTCGTTCCGGCGAGGCTCCCACGACACGTCGTTGCACCGCCAGCCGTTTCTGCTTTGCGCAGACCCGGATGGAGCCACCACCGAGTTCGAGGTCGAGTTGGTGCTCGGGGGCGTGTTCTGGCAGTACGGTTTCGAGTACAACAACGAGCGGATATTGCGCGAGTTCGCCTATCACTACCCGCATGGGCGGCAGGCACTGGTCTTCGAGCGGCAGGGGGACAGTGTTGATTTCGGCACTTCGTTCCGCACCGCCGGACGGGCCTTGCGTCCGCTTCTCAGGAAGAATGTCCTGCTGCTTTCGACCTTCGGGGCAGTGGACGATGAGCAAGTCAGGCCACTCTCTGCATGGTGGTAGCGTAACTTGTTACTCGCCACGGCTGAGAATCGCTGGCTGCGGTCCGCAATGACGGCTGATCTGGCGACTGAGGAAGACGCTCGGCCCGCGATACTCCAGATCCTGCGCGCAGCTTCCGCAACGGCAGTTGACATCAAAATCGTGCCGCCGGATGCCGAAACCTTAGAACGACAGCGACAGATCGCGCACAGGCAGGGCGGGGATACTGCGGACGATGAAGAATTCGTGGTCGAAAGCGAGCTTCAGCTATTGCACCGCGGCGACAACTGCACCGTGGCAATCCCCCCCCGAGGATGAATCGCAAGGGACCAAGGTCTGGCTCGGTCTCGCGGGGCCAGTCTTCGAAGCCCTTGCGAAGGGGAGCGTCCTCCTCGTCGATGAGATCGATACGAGCCTGCATCCGCACCTTGTCGCTCGTCTCATAGACCTGTTTCAGGATGCCAAGACAAACCCGCATTGCGCACAACTCGTGTTCAATGCCCACGACACGAATATCCTTGGCAATCCGGAGAGACATGCGCTGGGACGCGACCAAATCTGGTTCACCGAAAAGCACGAGAGCGGGGACTGCCGCTTGTACCCCCTGTCAGATTTTCGCCCGCGAAGAGACGAGTCTATTCAGCGGGGGTACCTCAGCGGTCGGTACGGTGCCATACCAAGAACTGTATCAACCGGCCGCTGAGAATCCAGATCTCGGACACCCTAAACCGCTTGCAAGTCATTCAAAAATAATAAGTTATGTGCAATTTTCTAAGTGCTCAAAGCGAATCGATGCAACCAATGCTAAAATCCCTACCAGCAGCCCAGATCGGCCACCAAGGCCCGATATCCCGAGAGGAGTGCAACGAGATGGCGAACCCCAGAGCGTTCATAAGCTTCGATTACGACAATAACCTCCTAGACAAGAATTTATTCGTCGGCCAAATCAAGAACTCAATGACTCCGTTTTCGGTTGAAGATTGGTCTTCCAAAGAGATTCTTCTCCAATCCCAATGGGAGAGACTAATCAAGGAAAAGATCCGCAAATGTCATCTCATGATAGTGCTAATCGGCAATTCAATGGCGAGTGCTACAGGCGTGAAGAAAGAAATCCGATTCGCTAACGAGCAAGACGTTCCTTGTTTTGGCGTCTATGTTGGTACCGCCAGCATTACAAGCACTCTCCCTACAGGACTTACCAAAAATCGCACTATTCGCTGGGACTGGCACTTGATCTCGAGCATGGTAGATCGGATGATGAGAGAAGGGAAAAACACGGCACAAGGTAAACGATCATGAGACGAGCGCTAATTAGTGCCTGCGACAAAACCCCCTAAAATCCGATCTTCTCTAAAAATATGCGCCGATTTATGGACCCATTGGGGGCATCGTTCAGCAGAATTTCTCCCCTGATTGGTAAAAATATGTCAAGAAATCTGGCTGAGTTCGACTCACTGCCTGCTTCAGATACACTCCGCCCTGCCGGCCTTCTGCCAGCTCTCTTTTTTCTCTTTCCCGTCTCGATGACCGCTGCTATGCGGCTATCTTTAGCCGCTCTTTCTTCAGTCTTTCTCGTTCCCTTCTCTGGAGTATCAATCCTAGCCGATGCACGTTCGCTGCCACCACTGACAACCCAATCGCCCGCTCGAATCCTGCCCGACCGTGCTCTCGCACTCGATCCAGTCCTCGCTGCTCCAAGTTCGCGATCGCCGACTCCACTGCCGGATGCTGCCGCCGTCTCTCTACGTACTCCTGTGCTTCTTCCCGCTCTTTATCTGTCTCACTCAACCGCCCCTTCTTCGGCATCACGTTCCGCGCCAGCATGCCATCCAACCGCTGCCGATTCCCAGCACTGTAGTACCCCTTGTCAAAACTGCATCCCTGCAATCCCGGGTACTCACTCTGCACCTGTTCCACTATTTCGACCGCCACATCCACGTCCTGCTCCGTCCACATGATACGATGACCTAATATAAACTGTTCCGCGCTCTCCACGATTGTTACCGGCACTCCTAGCTCTACCAGAACACCCGCTTTCCCTTTTACGCACCAGCGCGTATGATCTTCGAAAATCGAATACACTTTCTCCTCTTGTGGGATCGTCTCGCCTTGCAATATTCTCCGCTCCACTTGCCCCGCCAGTTTCCGCCCCAATCCCGCAAGCCGTTCTATTTCCTTGATCTCTTCCTTGCTTGCCCTGCTCTCCCGCAGATTTTCCAAGCTCCCCTCAGCTCGTTCTAGCAACCTTTCACACTGCTTCAAATACGCCTTCACCCCTTTCTCTTGATTCTTCCTCCTGCGCTGCGCCTCGTCCGCACTCTTTGGAACAGTCTCCTCACCTTCCCTTCCAACTTCTTATGCTGCCGCCAGCCTGTCTCCCCTTGGGCCTCACTCGCCCGTGCGATCGTCCGTAGCAGACTCCTCATTGCATCCCACAGCAAACTTACATCCGTCGGATAATGCACGTCTGTCTCCACCACGAACGAATCGCAACGCGCCGCCAACTCTCCTGCCACATCCTGGCCTAGCACTTCGTAGCCAGCTCCCACCACCAAGCGGTTGACAGCCGCTAGTAACTGCGGAGTCAGTAGCGACACGTTGCGTGTGATCGTGCGGCAACTGGCCACTGTGCTGTCCCAGTCGCTGAGTCCCATCATGCGCCGCACACTGCGATGCTGTCCAGCTAATTCATGCCAGCGATCATAATCGCAATTCAATCCCTGACGCAGCAGTCCCAGCACCAATATGCTCCACAGACTCATGCCCGGACGACCGTTCCTGGCGTCCAAGCACGGCCCGTATGCTTGCCTCTCACTGTCTGCGCTGTCCGCCTTGCTCTTGTCCGCGAGCAGATGCGTCTCCAGCAGAGTGAATAGCTTGGCCCGCAACTCAGCATCCGACCAAATCTGCTGCAAACCGCGCAGCACGGCGGGAATATCATCCCGGGACTGCGGATCGAGTGGGATGCGCTCAATATCGATTTGGCCGATGGCTAATTGTGGATTTAAGACGACTCTCATGGGTGCCTGCCAGACGAAGATCGTAGCAAATAGGCCGCCAGCGGGCCAGGGCTAGCCAGCCGCTGTCATCTTCGTCGGCGTCGATTGCTATCAACTCATCTATTTTCAATCATTTAGAAGCTTTTGTCGCAGGCACTAATTAGTGCCTGCGACAAAACCCCCTAAAATCCGATCTTCTCTAAAAATATGCGCCGATTTATGGACCCATTGGGGGCATCGTTCAGCAGAATTTCTCCCCTGATTGGTAAAAATATGTCAAGAAATCTGGCTGAGTTCGACTCACTGCCTGCTTCAGATACACTCCGCCCTGCCGGCCTTCTGCCAGCTCTCTTTTTTCTCTTTCCCGTCTCGATGACCGCTGCTATGCGGCTATCTTTAGCCGCTCTTTCTTCAGTCTTTCTCGTTCCCTTCTCTGGAGTATCAATCCTAGCCGATGCACGTTCGCTGCCACCACTGACAACCCAATCGCCCGCTCGAATCCTGCCCGACCGTGCTCTCGCACTCGATCCAGTCCTCGCTGCTCCAAGTTCGCGATCGCCGACTCCACTGCCGGATGCTGCCGCCGTCTCTCTACGTACTCCTGTGCTTCTTCCCGCTCTTTATCTGTCTCACTCAACCGCCCCTTCTTCGGCATCACGTTCCGCGCCAGCATGCCATCCAACCGCTGCCGATTCCCAGCACTGTAGTACCCCTTGTCAAAACTGCATCCCTGCAATCCCGGGTACTCACTCTGCACCTGTTCCACTATTTCGACCGCCACATCCACGTCCTGCTCCGTCCACATGATACGATGACCTAATATAAACTGTTCCGCGCTCTCCACGATTGTTACCGGCACTCCTAGCTCTACCAGAACACCCGCTTTCCCTTTTACGCACCAGCGCGTATGATCTTCGAAAATCGAATACACTTTCTCCTCTTGTGGGATCGTCTCGCCTTGCAATATTCTCCGCTCCACTTGCCCCGCCAGTTTCCGCCCCAATCCCGCAAGCCGTTCTATTTCCTTGATCTCTTCCTTGCTTGCCCTGCTCTCCCGCAGATTTTCCAAGCTCCCCTCAGCTCGTTCTAGCAACCTTTCACACTGCTTCAAATACGCCTTCACCCCTTTCTCTTGATTCTTCCTCCTGCGCCGCGTCCGCACTCTTTGGAACAGTCTCCTCACCTTCCCTTCCAACTTCTTATGCTGCCGCCAGCCTGTCTCCCCTTGGGCCTCACTCGCCCGTGCGATCGTCCGTAGCAGACTCCTCATTGCATCCCACAGCAAACTTACATCCGTCGGATAATGCACGTCTGTCTCCACCACGAACGAATCGCAACGCGCCGCCAACTCTCCTGCCACATCCTGGCCTAGCACTTCGTAGCCAGCTCCCACCACCAAGCGGTTGACAGCCGCTAGTAACTGCGGAGTCAGTAGCGACACGTTGCGTGTGATCGTGCGGCAACTGGCCACTGTGCTGTCCCAGTCGCTGAGTCCCATCATGCGCCGCACACTGCGATGCTGTCCAGCTAATTCATGCCAGCGATCATAATCGCAATTCAATCCCTGACGCAGCAGTCCCAGCACCAATATGCTCCACAGACTCATGCCCGGACGACCGTTCCTGGCGTCCAAGCACGGCCCGTATGCTTGCCTCTCACTGTCTGCGCTGTCCGCCTTGCTCTTGTCCGCGAGCAGATGCGTCTCCAGCAGAGTGAATAGCTTGGCCCGCAACTCAGCATCCGACCAAATCTGCTGCAAACCGCGCAGCACGGCGGGAATATCATCCCGGGACTGCGGATCGAGTGGGATGCGCTCAATATCGATTTGGCCGATGGCTAATTGTGGATTTAAGACGACTCTCATGGGTGCCTGCCAGACGAAGATCGTAGCAAATAGGCCGCCAGCGGGCCAGGGCTAGCCAGCCGCTGTCATCTTCGTCGGCGTCGATTGCTATCAACTCATCTATTTTCAATCATTTAGAAGCTTTTGTCGCAGGCACTAATTATCGGGATAGATGACTATCCACAGATCCCGCTCAGTGGCTGTGTAGAAGACGCAACAGCTGTTAAATCTCTTCTGGAAAAGCATGGCTCTGGAGCGCCAAATTTTGCGACGCGCTTGCTCATATCACCACCGAGCAGCATGACAAAGAGCAACCTTCGCAGTCTTATCGCAAAACTATTCGAGACCGACTGTGACATCGCCCTGTTCTATTTCTCGGGACATGGCTTCGTCCGTAGCGGTGATGGCTGCATCGTAACCACAGATGCAGAGAATCATGACGAGGGAATATCGATGACCGAAATCCTTGGGCATGCAAATAATTCGCCCGCGAATAACAGGATCGTCATCTTTGACTGCTGCTACTCCGGCAATATGGGCACTCCTAATACGGGAGGAACCAGTATCGCGCATCTTGCGGAGGGATTGACAATATTTACGGCTAGCCGAGCCGCGGAAGTCGCAATGGGAAGGGGCGATGGCGGAATTTTCACCAAGCTTGTTTGCGCTGCTTTAGAAGGTGGCGCGGCAGATCTGCGCGGTCACATCACGCCAGGTTCAGTCTACGCGTACGTCGATCAGGCGTTAGGCGCTTGGGATCAACGTCCAATTTTCAAGACAAACATAACGCAGTTCACGTCCCTTCGCGAAGTTGAGCCTCAGGTACCACTGGCGACGCTGCGCAAACTCGTGATCTACTTCCCGAGTCCGCACGAGGAGCACTCTCTTGATCCGACCTATGAATATACCGATCCCGCCCACGATCCAGCTAACGTAGAGGTTTTCAAGGATCTGCAAAAAATGGAAGGTGTCGGCCTCGTCACTCCCGTTGGAGAAGACCACATGTACTATGCAGCGATGAACTCAAAGTCGTGCCGATTAACGGCAGTCGGTGCCCGGTATTGGCGTCTTGCTCAAGAGGGTAAACTATAAGCAACCGTGAAGGCATACAACGCAAGAACAACGAACAGTCCAAAAAAGATCCAAGGCAGCCCGGTTTCCACATTGGTGAGCCTCCAGTACAGCTTCCGTTTGCGTCCCTCGGCAAGCAGTTTCCACTCGGCTGTGAAGGTTAGCAAGGAAACATACAGCCGATTGGCTCCTTCACGGCGCTGGCTCACGCGGTCGGCGAGCTCGGCGTGAAGCTTATATATCTCGAGCAACTCGGTCCGGTCTGGATCCCGGTCTGGATCGATCATCACGCCAACTCCCGAATTGCGTCTACGACGCTCTCAGTGTTCCATTTGACGATCGTATCAGCTGCCGCCCGAACCTTTGAAGGAATATGCTGTCTCCCCCGCGGTACAATCGCAATAATGGGCTTTACATTGATAAATCCTCTCTTCGCCAAGTAAATCTCTTCGTTGATCCATCGACTATGCATGGCGTACATTCCAGCGAGGATCAGGATCGCGCTACATGGCAACATCTGTTGTCTGATAGCTTGACGTAATCGGGCAATACTTCCCGCTGAGTGAATTGGATCGTTGCGGGGAACCGAGTAGTCCCTAAATCTGAAGTAGCCTCGGTTCCGCAACAGAGACAGCAGTCTCTCGTACTGGCCTGAGTAGGCCCAAGAATGACTTATGAATAGGTTGTAAGTACGCATGGTATCTCCTCTCGCGATGTACGCAATCGCTAGACCAGCACGGAGCAGTGTGGATCTCCAAGCCAGTCGCGCCCCCGGGCGGGGCCCGGATCATTCGGTTGGAAACACGTGGCTTGGCGTAGAATCAGAGCGGAGGGTTCCGGCAGTCAAGCCCCGTAATTTCATTGGTGCAGTATTTGCCCCAAAGCCAGTCTGGGTCCGGGCGAGCGATCATTCACTAGCGAGGTTTCTTCGGAAGCACTCCTCAACACCAGCATTGCAGAGCAATTGCCAACCCGGGCCGGGGCCTTCCGTGTGTGAGACAGGAGCAGCAGGAGGGAGATATGGCAAGAGAGCAGCCGGAGCGGGACCTGCCGGTGCAGCGCCCGCAGGTGGCGGGGGTGGACCTCGGCAGCCGCGAGCACTGGGCCTGCGGGCCGCCACGTGCGGACGGCAGGCCCAACGTGCGCACGTTCGGCACGACCACCGCGCAGTTGGACGCGTTGGCGGACTGGCTGGCGGCCGAAGGCGTGGAATCGGTGGCGCTGGAGAGCACGTATGTGTACTGGATCCCATTGCACGAGTTGCTGGAGGAGCGCGGTTTCGAGGTGTTGCTGGTCAATGCGCGGCAGTTGAAGAACGTGCCGGGGCGCAAGACCGACATGCTGGACTGCCAGTGGCTACAGCGGCTGCACAGTTGCGGCCTGCTGCGGGGCTCGTTCCGGCCGCCCGAGACGGTGACGCAGCTGCGGGCGCTGCACCGGCAGTGGCAGAGCTTGGTGGCGGAGCGCACGCGCTGCGTGCAATGGATGCAGCGGGCGCTGGATCAGATGAACGTGCAGGTGCATCGGGCGGTGACGGATCTGACGGGGCAGACAGGCATGGCGATCGTGCGTGCGATCGTGGCGGGGCAGCGCGATGCGGAGCAGTTGGCGCAGTTGCGCTCGGGGCGCTGCAAGCACACGGAGGAGCAGTTCGTGGAGTACCTGAGCGGCAACTGGCGGGAGGAGCACCTGTTCAACCTGCGCAGTGCGCTGCGGCTGTACGACGCGGTGCAGGCCGAGATGGACGGTTACGAGCAGAAGCTGCAAGAGGATCTGCAGCAGCAGGCGGGCGAGGAATGCAGCGCGGAGGAGTGTCCGCGGCACCCGAACGCGGCCAAGGAGAAAGCCATCCGAAGGCGGGGTGAGCAGCCGCTGCGGACGGCGCTGTACCGCTACGCGAGCGTGGATCTGACGCGCATCGACGGGATTAGCGCGGGGGCGGCGCGCACGATCCTGACCGAGGTGGGGACGGATCTGGGGTCGTTTCCGAGCGAGCGGCATTTCACGAGCTGGCTGGGCCTGGCGCCGCGGCACGCGGTATCGGGCGGGCAGCAGTTGGCGGGCAAGCGGCAGCGCGGGCTGGGAGCGACGCGCACGTCGAACGCGCTGCGCATGGCGGCGACGGCGCTGATCCGGTCCAAGTCGGCGCTGGGGGCGGCGCTGCGCCGCAAGGCGCGGCACAAGGGGATGAAGACGGCGGTGTTCGCCACCGCCCGCAAGCTGGCGGTGTTGGTATACCGCATGCTGCGCTTCGGCCAGGACTACGTTGACGAGGGCGAGGCGGCCTACGAGCAGCGCCATCGCCAACGGACCTTGGCCTACCTCAAAACGACAGCTAAGGATCTCGGCTACCAGCTGCTTCCCGACACTGCACAAACTGCTTCCCGGGACGCTGTGGGGGCAGGGGCGGGCTAGGGTGTTTCACACCAGTCGCGCCCCCGGGCGGGGCCCGGATCATTCGGTTGGAAACACGTGGCTTGGCGTAGAATCAGAGCGGAGGGTTCCGGCAGTCAAGCCCCGTAATTTCATTGGTGCAGTATTTGCCCCAAAGCCAGTCTGGGTCCGGGCGAGCGATCATTCACTAGCGAGGTTTCTTCGGAAGCACTCCTCAACACCAGCATTGCAGAGCAATTGCCAACCCGGGCCGGGGCCTTCCGTGTGTGAGACAGGAGCAGCAGGAGGGAGATATGGCAAGAGAGCAGCCGGAGCGGGACCTGCCGGTGCAGCGCCCGCAGGTGGCGGGGGTGGACCTCGGCAGCCGCGAGCACTGGGCCTGCGGGCCGCCACGTGCGGACGGCAGGCCCAACGTGCGCACGTTCGGCACGACCACCGCGCAGTTGGACGCGTTGGCGGACTGGCTGGCGGCCGAAGGCGTGGAATCGGTGGCGCTGGAGAGCACGTATGTGTACTGGATCCCATTGCACGAGTTGCTGGAGGAGCGCGGTTTCGAGGTGTTGCTGGTCAATGCGCGGCAGTTGAAGAACGTGCCGGGGCGCAAGACCGACATGCTGGACTGCCAGTGGCTACAGCGGCTGCACAGTTGCGGCCTGCTGCGGGGCTCGTTCCGGCCGCCCGAGACGGTGACGCAGCTGCGGGCGCTGCACCGGCAGTGGCAGAGCTTGGTGGCGGAGCGCACGCGCTGCGTGCAATGGATGCAGCGGGCGCTGGATCAGATGAACGTGCAGGTGCATCGGGCGGTGACGGATCTGACGGGGCAGACAGGCATGGCGATCGTGCGTGCGATCGTGGCGGGGCAGCGCGATGCGGAGCAGTTGGCGCAGTTGCGCTCGGGGCGCTGCAAGCACACGGAGGAGCAGTTCGTGGAGTACCTGAGCGGCAACTGGCGGGAGGAGCACCTGTTCAACCTGCGCAGTGCGCTGCGGCTGTACGACGCGGTGCAGGCCGAGATGGACGGTTACGAGCAGAAGCTGCAAGAGGATCTGCAGCAGCAGGCGGGCGAGGAATGCAGCGCGGAGGAGTGTCCGCGGCACCCGAACGCGGCCAAGGAGAAAGCCATCCGAAGGCGGGGTGAGCAGCCGCTGCGGACGGCGCTGTACCGCTACGCGAGCGTGGATCTGACGCGCATCGACGGGATTAGCGCGGGGGCGGCGCGCACGATCCTGACCGAGGTGGGGACGGATCTGGGGTCGTTTCCGAGCGAGCGGCATTTCACGAGCTGGCTGGGCCTGGCGCCGCGGCACGCGGTATCGGGCGGGCAGCAGTTGGCGGGCAAGCGGCAGCGCGGGCTGGGAGCGACGCGCACGTCGAACGCGCTGCGCATGGCGGCGACGGCGCTGATCCGGTCCAAGTCGGCGCTGGGGGCGGCGCTGCGCCGCAAGGCGCGGCACAAGGGGATGAAGACGGCGGTGTTCGCCACCGCCCGCAAGCTGGCGGTGTTGGTATACCGCATGCTGCGCTTCGGCCAGGACTACGTTGACGAGGGCGAGGCGGCCTACGAGCAGCGCCATCGCCAACGGACCTTGGCCTACCTCAAAACGACAGCTAAGGATCTCGGCTACCAGCTGCTTCCCGACACTGCACAAACTGCTTCCCGGGACGCTGTGGGGGCAGGGGCGGGCTAGGGTGTTTCACACCAGCTGCTTCCCGACACTGCACAAACTGCTTCCCGGGACGCTGTGGGGGCAGGGGCGGGCTAGGGTGTTTCACACCAGCATCGTCGATCCGACCTCCGGCCAGGCGCGGGCGGCGACATTCTTGCTGCGCACCCGCCCCTCGGCCATCTGGCAGCGGATTTTTTCCCAAGAGACCGAAATGACCTTCGGGCTGTTCGCAGTTCTCGGCGGCGTGCTCGCCTCGCTCTTTCTCGGCAATCTGTTCGTATCGTTCGTCGTTGCCGTATCCCTGACGCGTACGCTGACGCGGGCAGTGAATGACCTGTACGTGGGCACGACACACGTCAACCGCGGTGATTTCGCCCACAAGATCGATGTCCGCGGCAGCGATCAGGTCAGCGACCTGTCACGGTCGTTCAACGCCATGACCTTGTCGCTGGAGCGGCTGATGGAAGACTCGAAACGGCGCCAGCAGCTCGAAGCCGAGCTGGAGATCGCCCGCGAGGTGCAGGGCAGGCTGTTCCCGGCGGCGGCGCCCGAAATTGCGGGCCTGGAGCTGCTGGGCGTGTGCCGCCCGGCACGCTCCGTATCGGGAGATTTCTTCGACTACCTGCGCTTGGAGGGCGGCGGGCTGGCGATCAGTTTCGGGGACGTCTCCGGCAAGGGCATATCGGCAGCCTTGGTGATGGCCTCGCTGCACTCGATCATGCGCACCCAGATCGCGCTGCTGCGCCCAGGCCGCTCGCAAGGCTTGGAGCGGGCGGCCAGCCTGGCGGTCGAGCATGCCAATTGCCAGCTCTGCGAGAGAACCGCGCCGAACAAGTTCGCGACTCTGTTTTTCGCCGCCTACGACCCCGCAGGCAGTGCGCTGGCGTATTCCAACGCCGGGCACTTGCCGCCGCTGCTGCTGCGCGCGGGCGAGATCCGTCGGCTGGACGTTAACGGCACGATCGTGGGCGCGTTTCCGCAGGCGGAGTATTCAGCAGCCAGCCTCGCGCTCCGCAGCGGCGACCTCTTGGTGGCCTATACGGACGGGGTGACAGAGCCGGAGAACGCCAGCGGGGAGGCGTACGGGGAGGAACGGCTGCGCCGCATGATCCGCCGCCATGCGGGCCGGCCGCTGCGGGAGCTGATCGAAGGCGTGATGGACGATGTCGTCCAATGGACGGAGGATTCGTCGCTCCAAGACGACATGACCATGCTGGTGGTGAGGAAACGCTGATGCCGATTGCAGTGCAGCATTCCGCGGCGGGCCGGATCCTGTTTCTCATCGCGGTCACAAGCGCCGCGCTGGTAGGAGGCACCGTCGGCTTCCGCCTGATCGAGGGCGAGGGCTGGTTCGACAGCTTTTACATGACGCTGGTCACGCTCACCACGATCGGCTACGAGGAGACTATCGAACTCAGCCAGTACGGGCGGTATTTCAATGCGGTCCTCATCATCACCGGATTCGGGGTTATCTTCGTAGCTGTCGGCATGCTTGTCGACGTCTTGATCCGGCACGAAATCCTGGACCGGTTCCAACAAGTAGGCTTGAGGCGCATGCTGAAGAAAACATCCGACCACTACGTTGTCTGCGGCTTGGGCCGCGTGGGGAGGGGCGTGGTCCAGCAACTGCTGCGCGAGGAGCGGCCGGTGGTGGTCGTGGACAAGTCCGGTTCGGCCGAGGCGCTGGGGCGCGATATCCGCGTGCCGGTCCTGGTGGAGGACGCAACGCTGCAAGAGACGCTGGAACATGCCGGCACGCGCCGGGCGAAAGGCCTCGTGGCGGCTCTGTCCAGCGATGCCGACAATGTCTACATCACGCTCTCGGCCCGCGAGCTCAGTCCGGACCTGCGCATCGTGGCCCGCGCCTCGTCCCTGGATGCGAAGAACCGGCTGCTGCAAGCAGGGGCCAATGATGTTGTCATGCCTTACGCCTACACGGGCTACCGGCTGGCCCAAGGCCTGTCCAGGCCGCGCGCGGTCGATTTCCTGCATGCGGCCGGATTGATGGCAGAAGCCGGGCTGAGCCTGGAGTTCGAGGAATTCCGGGTCGTTGCCGGCAGCCCTTGGGCGGGCCGGACGCTGGCCGAGCTTGCCTTGCCCGAGGAGATGGGCGTGGTCGTGCTGGCGCTGTCGCGGCAGGATGGCGGCACACTCTTCAACCCGCCGCTGACCGCCTGCCTGAGCGAGGGCGACATGCTGATCATCGTGGGGCCCAAGACCGCCCTCGACGGGTTGCACGCATAGGAAGGCCCCGGATGCTGCGCGCGCTCACGGCCGCGGAGATGCGCTCGGCGGACCGCATCACCATCGAGGAACGCGGGATTCCGAGCCTCGTGCTAATGGAATGCGCGGCGCAGGCGGTGCTCCGCGAATTGCGCGCGGCGATCCCCGGCCTGGCCCGGGAACGGGTGCTCGTGCTGTGCGGCAAGGGCAACAACGGAGGCGACGGCCTGGCGCTTGCCAGGCAACTCCTGCAGCTTTGGCCGCGGTTGGACCTGACTGTCGCCGTGCTGGCCGCCAGGGACGCGCTTTCCAGGGACGCCCGCGCGAACTGGGACATGCTCGCCGGGCAGGATTTCCGCGCCGAGGAGGTCGTTTCGAGCGACAGCTGGGCGGAGCTGCTGCCGCGGGTCGCGGATGTGACGCTGGTGGTTGACGCCTTGCTGGGCACGGGCCTGCGGGGGCCGGCGCGGGGGTTGCTGGCGCGCGTGATCGCCGATGTCAACGCCGGCTTTCGCAGGGCGAAAGTGGTCGCGGTGGACATGCCCTCCGGCCTTGGCAGCGATGCGGCCGCAGTCCTCGGCCCGGCCATGCGGGCGGACATGACGGTCACCTTCACGGCCCCCAAGGCCAGCCAGGTGCTGGGCCCGGCCTGCGAGCGCCTCGGCAGCCTCTCCGTGGCAAGGATCGGCACTGCCGGCTCCGTGCTCGAGGCACTGCCAGGGCCGCGCCTGCTGCTCAGCGAGGGAGCCGATGCGGCCGAGTACGCGGCCGGGCGGGAGCGCTCCTCGCACAAGGGCAGCTACGGCCACGTCCTGGCCATCGGCGGGTCCGTTTCCAAGCCGGGGGCCATCCTCATGGCCGCGACAGCCGCCCTGCGGGCTGGCGCCGGCTTGGTCACGGCAGTGACCGCGGCCGGGGCTGCGGGCGCGATCGTCGGCACGACACCGGAGCTGATGGTGGAGCCTGCCGCCGCGCTCCCGGACGGAACGCTCGGCCCGGCTTCGTTCGACGCCGGCTGGTTCGCGGGCAAGACGGTAGTCGCGATCGGCCCCGGACTGGGGACTTCGGAGGCCGGCGCGGCGCTGGTGCGAAGGGTTGTGCAGGAGTGCTCCCTGCCGCTGGTGATCGATGCCGACGGGCTGGCGGCCGTGCGGGGCCTCGACCTTGGGTCTCGCCCGGCGCCTGCTGTGCTGACCCCGCATCCGGGGGAGATGGGCCGCTTGCTGGGCATGACCGCTGCGGAAGTGCAGCGCGACAGGATCGCGGCCGTGCGGCAGTTGGCAGCTGCAAGCGGGGCTTGCGCGGTGCTCAAGGGCGACCGCAGCCTGATTGCCGATCCGGGCGGCGACGTGGTCGTGAACCCCACCGGGACGCCCGGCATGGCCACGGCCGGGTCCGGGGACATTCTCACTGGCATGGTGTCCGGGCTGCTGGCGCAGTTCCCCCGGCGACCGACCTTGCGCACCGTCGCGGCCGCAGTCTACTGGCACGGGCTGGCGGGCGAGCTGGCGGCGGGCGAGCTGGGCGAGCAGGGCATGCTCGCAACCGATATCGCCCGCCATCTCAAGGACGCTCTCGACATGGTGCGGGCATGATCTACCGCGCGCGCTCTGCGGCTGAGACATCCGGGGTGGGCGCCAAGGTGGCCGCTATGCTGCAGGCCCCGGCCGTGGTCATGCTGATCGGCGATCTCGGCTCGGGCAAGACCACGCTGGCCAAGGGAATCGTGCAAGCGCTGGGGGTCGCGCCGCCGGAGGAGGTGCTCAGCCCGACCTTCTCGCTGGTCCACCAGTACGAGGGCACACCCAAGGTCTACCACTTGGACCTGTACCGCTTGGACACGCTGCCCGAACTGGAGACGCTGGGGCTGGAAGACATCTGGGAGGAGCGGGCGATCGTGCTCATCGAATGGGGGGAGCGCTTCAGCAGCGAATTGCCCGGCGAGCGGATCGAGGTCCGCTTGGACTACGATGGCGACGACGGCCGTGTGATCGAGGTCCGCGCGGCTGCAAGGCCCCGGCAACCGCGGCTCCCCGAGTCGATATAATCGCGGCTTGCCATGATTGCCTTGCTGCGCGGGAAAATCGCTGACAAGCAAGCGGGGAAAGCCGTCATTGACGTCGGCGGCGTCGGCTACGAAGTCGCGGTCCCTGTCGAGACCTACAGCCAGCTGGGCGAGCCCGGCGGCGAGGCTTCGCTGCACGTGCATACGCACATGCGGGAAGGCGCCATTTCGCTCTACGGGTTTCACAGCCTGCGGGACCGCGGCCTCTTCGAGCGCTTCCTGGACGTTAGCGGCGTCGGCCCGCGCCTGGCGCTGACCCTGCTCTCAGGCATGCCGGCCTCCGAGCTGCTGGCGGCGATCCGCGCCGGAGACGCCAAGAAGCTGGTGCGCATCCCGGGAGTCGGCAAGAAGACCGGCGAGCGGATCGTGCTGGAATTGAAGGACAAGCTGGGAAGCTTGGCCGGCGACGAAGGCGGCGGCGATCCCGGCTGCAGCGCGGTTGAAGAGGACGTGGTCACCGTTCTGATCAGCCTTGGCTGCAGCGCGGACGCGGGAGGGAGGGCGGTGCGCAAGGCTCGGCAGCAGGGAGCGCCCGCGGAGTTCGAGAAGCTCTTCCGCGCGGCCATGGAGCTGGTCAAGCGCTAGCGATTGCAGGCATGGCCAAGCAGCGCATCGTCAACTCGGCGGCCTCGGAAGAAGACCGCCAGTCGGACCTCACCCTTCGCCCCCAGAGGCTGGAGGAGTTCGTCGGCCAGGCCGCCCTGAAGGAAAACCTGTCGATTGCCGTCGAGGCGGCGCGCAAGCGCGGCGAGGCGCTCGACCACGTCCTGCTCTACGGCCCGCCCGGCTTGGGCAAGACGACTCTGGCGACGATCATCGCGAACGAGCTGGAAGTGGCGGCGGACTACACCGCCGGGCCGGTCCTGCAAAAGAAACTGGATCTGACCGGCATGCTGACGACGATCCAAGGGAGGCAGGTCTTTTTCGTCGACGAGATTCACCGCCTGCTCCCCGATATCGAGGAAATGCTCTACTCCGCCTTGGAGGACTTCCGGGTCGACCTGGTCGTCGGCGCGGGCCCGGGAGCGCGCATGCATTCCATCCCGATCCCTCCGTTCACTGCGATCGGCGCCACGACGCGGCAGGGGCTGATCAGCGGGCCGCTGCGCTCGCGGTTCGGCATTGTCCTGCGCCTGAATCCGTACGATGCGGTCGACCTGATGCGCATCGTGTTCCGCTCGGCCGGGCTGCTCAAGGTGGACATCGGGGAGGCCGCCGCCGAGGAGATCGCGCGCCGCTCGCGCGGCACGCCGCGCATCGCCAACAGGCTCCTGCGCCGGGTGCGCGACTATTCGGAAGTCCGCGCTGACGGGCGCGTCGACCAAGAGATCGCCTGCACGGCCCTGGACATGCTGGAAGTGGATCCGCTGGGTCTCGACGAGATCGACCGCAAGATCATGGAGACGATCTTGGCGAAATACTCCGGCGGCCCGGTCGGCCTGAACACGCTGTCAGCCTCTGTCGGCGAGGATGCGAGCACGATCGAAGAGGTCTACGAGCCGTACCTGATGCAGATGGGCTTCCTGGACCGCACGCATCGCGGGCGCGTCGGCACGCCGCGAGCGTTCGAGTACTTCAAGCTGGATCCGCCGCTGGAGCGGCAAGGCCTGCTGAAATATTGAGGACTGCACGTGAGAAAGCCCACGCACTACATCGCCATCGAAGGGCCGTTGCGGGTTGGCAAGTCGAAACTGGCGGCGGCGCTGGCCGAGCGGCTGCGCGGCCGGGCCATCTTCGACCAGGGCTCGAACCCGCACCTGGCCGGGTTCTACACGGGCCGTCCGGGCGCCGCGTTCCGCGCGCAGATGCATTTCCTGCTGCGCCGCTTCCGGCAGTTCTCCGAGGCCGGCATCGAAACCTCGCAGATCCCGGTCGTGGCCGACTACCTGTTCGAGCGGGACAAGATTTTCGCCTATCTCAACCTCGACGACGACGAAATCTCGATCTACGACTCCTACTACCGGAGCTTCAAGGCGCAGCTGCCCGACCCGGGGATGACGGTATACCTGCGGGCCACTCCGGAGCTGCTGCGGCAACGGCTTTCGGCCGGCCCGGAATCCAGCGTCTCCGATGCCTATCTGGAGGCGATGGTGCAGGCGTTCGACCACTTTTTCGACAGGTACGACCCGCTGGGGCTGGCGGTGGTGGACGTGGCGCGGTCCGACGTGCTCGACAGCCCCAGCGACCTGCAGGCAGTGGTCGAGGAAGTGAGCCGCCCGGTCATCGGCCGCCAGGCATTGCTGCCGATCTGACCCCCGCGCCTCATGGCCTTGGAATGGACACACCTGCTGGCCGCCTTCGGCGGCGGCCTGTGCGGCGCGGCCATCGGCACGCTGCCGTCCTTCGTTTTCACCGGCCTGCTGGTCTTGGCCGGCAGCGCGGTCGCGGCAGCCGGCGGCGGCACGGACATCTTGGCGCACGTGGCCTTCGGGCCGGCCTTCGGCCCGCACGTGGCCTTCGGCGGCGGCGCGGCGGCGACGGCCTATGCCTACCGCCGCGGCTTGGTCGAGAGCGGCCGCGACATCACGCTGCCGCTCATGGGGCTGGGCCGGGCGGACGTGCTGCTGGTCGGCGGCGCGTTCGGGGCCGCGGGCTACCTGCTGGAACTGCTCTGGCGTCTGGCCGGCCTCGGCCCGCGCACCGATACGATCGCCCTGACCGTGGTGATCTCGGCCATGGTCGCGCGCTTGCTGTTCGGGAGGAGCGGGCTGGCCAGCCGGCCGCTCCGGCCGGATGAGAGCTGGCACTGGGTGCGGCACCAGGAACGGCCGGCCCAGTGCGCCGTGATCGGCCTCGGCGCCGGCCTGGTGTCGGCCTTCATCGCCGTCTCGCTCGGCCCCGAGCGCGGCGGGGACGTGCTCGGCTTCGGCATTGCCGCCGCGTCGCTGGTGTTCGCCCAATTCGGCCTCAAGGTTCCGGTGACCCACCACATGGCGCTGCCGGCCGCCGCCGCCGCGCTGGCTTGCGGGGATTTCTTGATGGGGCCGGTGTTCGGAATCATCGGCGCGTTCGCGGGGGAAGGGTTCTCGCGCTTGTTCCACCAGCGCGGCGACACGCATATCGACCCGCCTGCGGCGGGCATCGCGCTGACGATCGCGCTGGTGCGACTGCTCTGGCCGCTATAGATCGCCCCGCCGGCACGCCTCTCGTGCAGGAGGAGGCAGCAACCCCCGGCCGACGCAGTTGGCGTCATCGGCGGATAGGGCTAGAGCGCCGCGAGTTTCGCAAATGCTCCATGAGCGAGTTCGAAGCATTCTAGATCGTGGTCTGTCCCAACTGAGCGATAGCCCACCGCCTCCGCTGCTGCAAGAGTCGATCCGCTTCCGGCAAACGGATCGTAGACTATGCCGATGCCAAGGGGCAGAGAGGCCCGGACCACGCGGCGCAAGAACCGCTGGGGCTTGAGAGACGGGTGAGGGGCGATTTGCCTCTCTTCCCCCCGGGTGGGAGAGCAACGGATCACGTCCTTGAAGGGGGTTGCGGGCGAAAGCCTGCGAAGGCCTGCGGCCCCCCACAGCCGGAGGTTGCGGGCGACCGTTCCCTCGAATGGCTTGCGGAACATGCCCCATGGTTCCCAGCACGATCTTGGCATTACCGATACATCCGTAAATTCGTCTTCTGCCCCTTTTGGCCGGTCTCCACCGCGGAGGGTCTGGACTTGGCGGATAATTTCGCCCCGCTTTTCGAAACCTGCCTGCTGGATCGCATGGAACGTCACTGTCGACAGTAGCGGGTTCGAGGCTAGGAAGAGGTGCCCGCCCGGTACTAGGATTCGGAGGGCGCCGTACGCGAACGCGCTAAAAAAGCTGTGGAGCTGAGTGAGCTCGTCTTCGGACAGGACTGTGAAGCGAGGCGTTGGCTGTCGTTGGGAACCGTCAAAGGCAGGGGGGATTCTCCAGACACCACCACGTCCGCTCTGTTTCTTCAGAAGGTTCTTGCGACTATACTCCACCAAACCGTACGGCGGGTCAGTCACGATCGCTTGGACCGAAGACGCAGGTGCTTCAGAGAGCCAATGGATGGCGTCATCAAGCACGAATACAGCGTGATCGGAAAGATTGCAGCGAAGCTGGTCTCCGTGACCGGCAAGCCTCGCCCAGTTCTCGTCGATCTTGCGCTCTAGTTGACTTCGCCACGACTGTCGTCGTGCAGTTCGCTCATCATTCCCGGCATCTGCGCTAGCTAGTGCCTGCGACAAAACCCCCTAAAATCCGTTCTCCACTAGCAAGACGGGCCGATTGGTCAACAAAGTAAAGACTTGTTGGAGCAGGCTGCACGGTATGTAGTGGGTTGCCGCCAGGCGAAGATCGCAGCTAATGGGCCGGATCCGAGCCAACGGACCGCTGCCCGCCTAATCTTCGCCTGCGTCGATTGCACGCAACCGTTTTGAATACAACGACATGGATGCTTTTGTCGCAAGCACTAGCTAGTGCCTGCGACAAAACCCCCTAAAATCCGTTCTCCACTAGCAAGACGGGCCGATTGGTCAACAAAGTAAAGACTTGTTGGAGCAGGCTGCACGGTATGTAGTGGGTTGCCGCCAGGCGAAGATCGCAGCTAATGGGCCGGATCCGAGCCAACGGACCGCTGCCCGCCTAATCTTCGCCTGCGTCGATTGCACGCAACCGTTTTGAATACAACGACATGGATGCTTTTGTCGCAAGCACTAGCTACGGGCCGCTGGCCGGGGCCCAGCGGGCATCCATTTCTCAACCCCTCAGTCGCAGTCGTCTCGCCGTGTTCCTTCTGTGGCAAGTCGGACGGATCCGAGCGCAGCGCGGTCGTCGCTGTCTGGGACTTCGAGACCGGCATGGGAATTCAATGGGGATTGTATGCCAAGTTACCCCAAGCCGCGAAAAAGCTTGGCGGAATGCTTGACAGAGCATAGGTAGCGCTAGGGAGGAACGGAGGCCGGCAAGCCAGGTAGATCCGGGGCGGGCGCGGCGCAAGGGCATTTCGCCGTAGCAGTTCTTGCAGTCGTGCCCTGCGGGAAAGGCCGCCGAGCGATGCTTCCTCGAGCAGCGCTGGCCGGATGGCGTCTGCTGCCCCCAGCGCGGCTCGCAGAACGCGCCAAGCGGCCGCGCGCGCCCCGCCCCTTGTGTTCGGCTGGGCAATCAGGCGGACTCGCTGTTAAGTTGCCGCGCAATCCGGCGCCTCGCCCTGCCGTGCGGCAACCAAGCCGCCCAAGTCCTCGTAGAAGGACCTCCAAGCTGAGAATCGCGGCCCGCCGGTAAGTGTACCATGAAGTGTTGCATGAGTTCGCGGTTCAAATTCAGCGTGATCTGCAGTTCCTGCCTGATCTCGGTCCTGCTAGTCGTGGGGGCCGTGCTGGGCAAGAGCGAGCAGCAGGAAGGGGCCTACCGCCCCCTGGCGGTGTACACCGAGATCCTCGCCCGCATCAAGAGCGATTACGTCGAAGAGCCGGACATTCCGAAAGTCACGCAGGGGGCGCTGCACGGGCTGGTCGAGTACTTGGACCCGGCCTCCAGCTACTTGTCCAAGGAGCAATTTGAAGCCTACAGCGAGCGCTTGGGCAATTCCGACGGCGGCAGCGGCCTGTCCAGCGGCATGGCGCTGCGCAAGCAGGGCATCTACACGAGCGTGCTGGTCGTCGTGCCCGGCTCGCCGGCCGACGAGGCGGGCATCCGCCCCGACGACTTGCTGGACGCCATTGACGACGTGAACACGAGGGTCCTGCCCCCTGCCTACCTGCAAGCCATGCTCAGCGGCGCGCCCGGCACGACCGTCAAGGTCATGGTGCGCCCGGCATCCGACTACGAATCACCCGTCGAGCACACGCTGGTGCGCGCGGATCCGAGACTGCCCGGGATCGCTTTTCGCATGCTGGAAGGCCGGATCGGCTACTTGGACGTGGATTTCCTGCCCGAGGGCGATGTCGGCCCGGTCGCTGAGGCGATCCGGAGCTTGGAGGCGGACGGCGCCGACAGCCTGGTTCTCGACCTGCGCGGCAATGCGCTGGCAAGCCCCGCCGCGGGCATCGCCCTGGCCGACCTGCTGCTGTCCGCAGGCATGATCGCCAAGCTGGATGGGCAGAACTACTCCGCAAGGGTGTTCGAGGCATCCGCGTCCGCGACGGTGACCGATCTCCCTGTTGCCGTGATCGTGGACCACCCGACCGCGGGCGGCGCGGAAATCGCCGCAGCTGCCATCCAGCAGAACGGTCGCGGCGAGGTGGCGGGGGAAAGGACCGCCGGGCTGGCCGCGGTGCAAGAGACCATCGGCCTCGATGACGGAGCTGCCTTGATCCTGTCGGTCGCGAACTACCACGGCCCGGACGGCAAGGCCATCCACAACGAGGGCGTAACTCCGGACCGCGCCGTATCCCAGCGCGAGTTGCGGCGCTACCGCGAAGTGCAGCACGGCAAGTTCGACACCCCCGAGGCGCGGCGCAAGGCGGCGGAGGAGGTCGGCGATCCCTTTCTTGAGCAGGCTATCGAGTCTCTGGCCGGCTAGGCCCGCGAGCGCCTACTGCACCAGCGTGCGCTGTCCTTCCGGGGCGGGGCTGGGATTGTCGATGCGGATCTTGCCGAACGCTGATTCGTACTGCGCCACGTTCTGGGCCAGCACGAGGTGCAGCGCCTTGGCCTGCTGCGGGCTCATGTACACGCCGGCGAAGGCGGAAAACGTGACCTCGCTGCCAGAGCCGGCGTTCAACCGCCCGAACTGCAGGAAGAAATCCCACACGCTGACGTTGACTTGCACGCTATTGGCGTAATCCTCGCGGTAGTCCTCGGTGCGCGCGACGCGGACCTTGTCCGGCTGGGGCTGCTCTTGGACGTCTGCGGTCGGCTTTTGTGCCATATCCGTATTATGCATGTGTGCGGTCCGCTGGCAGCGGCCGCCGCATTTCAGGGTGTCCCAGGTGTTCCAACGCCGCCAGCAACGCGAGGCCCTACTGTTCGCAGCCGCGGACCTGGCCTTGGCCCTCGCCGTGTTCCAGGCGTCCTACTGGATGCGCACGGCGCTGCCCTTGCGCGAGTTCTACCTGGCCCCGGCGGCCAAGCTCGTCGTGCTGGCCGCGGCCGCGGCCAGCGTTTCGGCCGCCGGGTGGGCGACGCGCGCTTACGCGCGCCTAGCCGCGGCGGAGCGGCCGCCGATCATCGCCGACACGCTGCGCCAGGGCTTGGCAGCCGCGCCGGGGCTGCTGACGCTGCTCTACCTGCTGAATCTAGAGCCGCCCGTGAGCCGCCTGTTCCTGGCGCTGTTCTTCGTCTGTCTCGCCAGCCTGCAAATCGTCCAGCGCTCGCTGGCGGAGAGGTTCCGCGCCAGCCTGCGCCGGGCGGCCGGCGCGGTCACGTCGCTCGTGGTCGTCGGCAGCCGCGAGCGCGCTATCGAGCTCGCGCGCGAGATGGAGGCATCCGAGCGCCACGGCCTGCGGCTGCTGGCGCTGGTTGACTGCGACGCGGAGAGCGAAACGCAGGTAACGCTGGGGCGGGCCTACCCTGTCCATCCGCTTTCCGCCCTGCCGCGCTTGCTGACCGAGCGGCCGATTGACGAAGTGGCGCTCACTGTCCCCGCCGGGCGCTTGCGCGCCCTGCGGGACGTGATCGCCCTGTGCGACGAGCATGGCGTGACCACCCGCGTGGTTGCGGATTTCTTTCCCCACGCGCACAGCCGCGTGCACCTTGACCGCTTCGGCGAGCTTCCCATGCTGACCTTCTCCATCACTCCGGCCAGCGACCTGCAACTGTTCGTGAAGCGGATCTCCGACGCGCTGCTGTCCGCAGCCGCCTTGGTCGTTCTCAGCGCTCCCATGCTCGCCGTGGCGGCGCTGGTCAAGCTCACCTCGCGGGGGCCGGTCCTGTTCCGGCAGCGGCGCTGCGGCCTCAACGGCCGCTTGTTTACCTGCTACAAGTTCCGCTCGATGGTTGTCGGGGCCGAATCCCGGCAGCGCGGCCTCGAGCACCTCAACGAGAAGGACGGGCCGGCCTTCAAGATCCGCGAAGATCCGCGGCTGACGCCGGTCGGGGCGCTTCTGCGCCGGTTCTCGATCGACGAGTGGCCTCAATTCTGGAACGTGCTCAAAGGCGACATGTCGATCGTGGGGCCCCGCCCGGCCGTGCCCGCTGAGGTGAGTCGCTACGAGACTTGGCAGCGGCGCCGGCTGCGGATGCGCCCGGGCCTCACCTGCCTGTGGGCGGTTCGGGGCCGGGACG
The DNA here is from genome assembly GCA_965219605.1 of Bryobacterales bacterium. Lineage (GTDB taxonomy): Bacteria > Acidobacteriota > Terriglobia > Bryobacterales > UBA6623 > VXMF01. The sequence goes on from CBDCOC010000002.1 coordinate 762,042, forward strand.
ACCTAGGCTTCGACCGTTGGATGCAGATGGATCTCGAGTACATCGATCGTTGGTCGCTTCTGCTGGACTTGCAAATCCTGGCCCGCACGGTCCCCGTCGTGCTGGCGGGCAAGGGCGCGCACTGATGCGCGCGCGTCGGGCGTTCTGCGGCTCCCCTTTCTAAGTCGGAGATCCATGCCGCGAGCGGCTCAGCTGCAACCCGAGGTTGAGCCGCAGTTAGGGCAGCGGTAGCAGTTGCCGTTCACGCTCATGATCGAGCCGCACTCGGTGCAGGGCGGGCCGTCCACTGGCGAGTCGACGGCTTGCAGCATGTCCATGGCGGCACTGTCCGCGGGCGGCGCGCTGGCGATGGCAGCCGGCAAGCTTTGGCCGGCTTGGCCGCCAGCCTCCCGGTCGGCCGGGACGTACTTTGCGCCCAGCCAGCGGAAGATGTAGTCGGTGACCGACTTGGCGTAGCCGATCTCCTTGTTGTTTGTCCAGCCGCTCGGTTCGAAACGGACGTGGCCGAACTTCTCCACCAAGGTCTGCAGCGGCACGCCGTACTGCAGCGTCAGCGAGACCGCCGTGGCGAAGTTGTCCATCAGCCCGCTGATCGTGGAGCCTTCCTTGGCCATGCGGATGAAGATCTCGCCGGGCTGCTTGGTGTCCGGGTAGAGCCCGACCGTGAGATAGCCTTCGTGCCCGCCCACCGAGAACTTGTGCGTGAGCGACTCGCGCTCGTCCGGCAGCCTGCGGCGCAGCGGGCGGGGCGCGGCGGGCTCGGGCGCGGCGCTGTTGCTGTCCGCCTGGCCCGTGTTGAGCGGCTGCGCCCCCTTCGAGCCGTCGCGGTAGATGGCGACCGCCTTCAGGCCTAGGCGCCACGCCTCCATGTAGGTGTTGGCTATGTCGTCCGCCGTGGACTCGTGCGGCATGTTGATCGTCTTGGAGATGGCCCCGGAAATGAACGGCTGCACCGCGGCCATCATCTTGAGGTGGCCGCCATAGTGGATCGAGCGCTCGCCGTTGAGCGCCTTGAAGCTGCAGTCGAACACCGGCAGGTGCTCGCTGCTGAGGCCTGGCGCGCCTTCGATCGTTTCCGTCGAGTCGATGTGGTCGACGATCTCAGCGACCTGCTGCTGGCTGTAGCCGATCCGCTCCAGCGCTTCTGCAACCGTGTTGTTGACGATCTTGATGACCCCGCCGCCGACCAGCTTCTTGTACTTGACCAGAGCTAGTTCCGGCTCCACTCCGGTCGTGTCGCAGTCCATCATGAACCCGATCGTGCCCGTAGGCGCGATCACCGTGACCTGCCCGTTGCGGTAGCCGTGCCGGCAGCCAGCCTCGTAGGCCTCTTCCCAAGCCGCCTTGGCCGCGGCGCCCAGTTCGGGTTGCAGCCCCTCGCCGGCGATCCTCTCGCTCGCTTCGCGATGCATCCGGATCACTTCGAGGAAGGGCGCGCGGTTCTTCTTGTAGCCCTCGAACGGGCCGCGCACCTGGGCGACCTGCGCGCTCGTCAGGTAGGCCTGCCCGCACATCGTGGCGGAGATCGCCCCCGCGATGGCGCGCCCGCGATCCGAGTCGTACGGCACGCCCATGGACATCAGCAGCGCGCCCAGGTTGGCAAAGCCCAGGCCCAGCGGGCGGTAGTCGTGAGAGTTGGAGGCGATCCTTTCGGTCGGGTAGGCCGCGTTGTCCACCAAGATCTCCTGCGCCAGGATCACGGTGGCGACAGCCTTGCGGAAGGCCGCGACGTCAAAGGCGCCGTCGCGGGACTGGAACTTTTTCAAGTTCAGCGAAGCCAGGTTGCAGGCCGAGTCGTTGAGGAACATGTACTCCGAGCAGGGGTTCGAGGCATAGATCCGGTCCGTGTTCTTGACGGGGTTCCACTTGTTGATCGTAGTGTCGAATTGCATGCCCGGATCGCCGCACTGGTGCGTGGCCTCGGCGATGTCGGCCAGCAGATCCTTGGCATTGTGCCGTTCCTTGGGCTGCCTGCTGAGGACCGCGCGGGTCCACCAGTCCCGCCCTTCGTCGGCCGCTTGCATGAATTCGTCCGTCACGCGCACCGAGTTATTGGCGTTCTGGAACGAGATCGTCGAGTAGGCCTCGCCGTCGATGGCTGCGTCGTATCCTTGCTGGATCAGGACGTGGGCCTTCTTCTCCTCGCGGGCCTTGCACCAGATGAAGTCCTTCACGTCCGGGTGGTCGACGTCCAGGATCACCATCTTGGCCGCGCGGCGCGTCTTGCCGCCGGACTTGATCACCCCGGCGAAGGCGTCAAACCCCTTCATGAAGGAAACCGGCCCGGACGCCCGGCCGCCGCCGGCCAGGCCGGCGTCGTCCTCGCGGATACTGGAAAGGTTCGTCCCGGTGCCCGAGCCCCACTTGAACAGCATGCCCTCTGTCTTGGCCAAGTCGAGGATCGACTCTAGGGAGTCGTGGACCGAGTTGATGAAGCAGGCCGAGCACTGCGGACGGTGCTGGTCCGGATTCAGCGTGGCGATGCGCCCGCTGGCCTTGTCGCAGGCCCAGCCGTAGCCGCGGGATTCCTTGCGCACGCCGACGTTGAACCAAACAGGGGAGTTGAAGCTGGCTTTCTGGGTCAGCATCAGGTGTGCGAGGTCGTCGCGGAACGACTCCACGTCAGGCTCGGAGGCGAAATAGCCGTCGAGGCTGCCCCAGTCCGCGATCGTGTCGACGACCCGGTGCACCAGTTCGCGCAAGCTGCCCTCGCGGTCCGGCCGCCCGACCGTGCCGTGGAAGTACTTGCTGGCCACGATATTGGTCGCCGTCTGCGACCAGTCGGACGGCATTTCCACGTCCGCCTGCTCGAAAACGATGTTTCCCTTCATGTCGGCGATCACCGCCGAGCGGTGCTCCCAGGAGAGCGTGTCGTAGGGCGTCTGCCCTTGCTTGAGATCCTTGGTGAAGTAGCGGTCAAATTCCAGGCCGCGCCGAGGCAGCGCGGCCTCGGCGGCAATATCCGCGCTGGTGGCGACAGCCTCCCCCGCCATGTCTTTGGGTTCCGTGAGGGTGTCAATTCCGGCCACGCTTCTCTCCATGCTGCCGCCAAAGATCGTAATAGGTGCCGCGAAGTCTGGCGGCTCCGACCTGCGGGCGCAGACCATGGTAGCACACTGCCTTCGCCTTGGTCACTTCCTGTAGCGCTGGATTGAATCAACATACAAGATGTTGGGGAGCGCTTGCCAAGAGTTGCGGTCCGCGGGGAATGCGCGCCTGCCCGCCGGACCGGGCTCGGAAGCGGTTCAAGCCCAGATCGATTCCACTCGGTCGCGCCCGATCCGGGCCTCGCCGCTGCGCACGATCGCGAATTTGGTCGCGATCGGCCCGACCATCTCGTACAGCACGACCGCCGACAGCACGATGGTGGATATGACCGAGGAATACTGGGGGAACTGCCTGCCGATCATCAGCACCAGGCCCACGGCCAGGCCGGCCTGGGTGAGCAGTCCGAAGCCGAGCAGGCTCTGCACCCGGGGGTCCATGCCCAGCCGCCGGCTCCCGAGCCAGGCTCCGGCGAACTTGCCGCCGCCGCGCGCCAGCAGGTAGACCACGCCCACGATGCCGATCGAGGCCAGCCGCTCCAAGTCCAAGTCCGCGCCCGCCAGCACGAAGAAGATGGCATAGAACGGCGGGTCGGTGCCCTCCAAGGTCTTGAACAGGCGGCGGCTGTGCCGCGAGAGGTTGACCATCGTCGCGCCGACGGCCAGGCTTGCGATGAGCGGCGACAGGTCGGCGATGCGGGTCACGCCCACGCACAGCAGGATCGATCCCGCGAGCAGGATCAGCATCTCCCCCGTCTCTCTGACCTGGCGAGCCCAGCCGGCCAGCATCAGGCCCGTCAGGAAGCCGAGCGCGAACGAGCCGACCAGCTGCCACACCAGGGGGAAGCCCACCTGCCAGATCGTCTGCCAGAGGCCCTGCCGCCCCCAGCCGGCGACCATTTCGACCAGTGCCGCGCAAACCAGGTAGGCAATCAAGCAGACGATGTTGTTGACGGCAATGATGCCGAGCAGGGAGTCGCTCAGCGGTCCCCGGGCATTGCACTCGCGCAGCACCATCAAGGTCGAGGCGGGCGCGGTCGCGATCGAAACGGAAGCGAGCAGCAAGGCGATCTGCCAAGGCTGGCCGCAGGCCAGCATCGTCGTCAGCACCAGGGTGGCGGCCAGCATGGACTCGACGAGCGTCAAGCGCACGATCTTGCCGCCGATGCGGCGCACGAGGCTGAATTCGAAGACGCCGCCGATGGAGAACAGGATCAAGCCCAGCGCCACTTCGCTGAAGGCCTCCAAGGCCTGGATGTTCTCGTGGCTCACCCAGCCCAGCACGGACGGGCCCAGCGCCATCCCGGCCACGATGTAACCGGTCACCTCCGGGATGCGCAACAGGCGGACCAAGTGCCCGGCGGCCAGCGCCAGCAGCAGGATCAGGCCCAGCGAGGAGAGTTCATTCATCGACCTGTACCAAGACGCCCCATATGCGTCCGCGGCGCTCGAACACCAGGTGCGCGCGGCGGCCGGCGGCGCCGAGGGCGGCCTCCAGGTCGGAGTACGAGCGCGCCGGCTTCTGGTTGACCGCGAGCAGCCTGTCGCCCGGCCGGGCGCCGGTGCGCTCCGCCAAGCTCCCGGACATGACCGGCCCCAGCAGCAGGCCCTCCGCGGGGGGGGCGAATCCGCCCGTGGCCACGGCCGCCGCGGCCACCGGCCGGGCCTGCAGGCTGAGGCGGATCTCGCGCCGCGCCCGCCATACGAGCAGGTCGAACAGCTCGCGCGAGACCGGCAGTACCAAGCTGCCCAGATCCGGAAGGGAAGACACCGGGCTGCCGTCGACGGCTAGGATCATGTCTCCCGGCCGCAGCCCCGCCTCGTGCGCCCGGTGCCCCCACCAGATCTCGCGAATGACGACGCCCCGCGGCCGGCCGAAGAATTCCAGCTCGCCTGCATCGGCCTCGGCCAGCCACATGCCGTACCGCTGCGGCAGCAAGTCTTGGGTGGCGGTCACCGAGCGCGCCTGCAATTCCAACGCCCCGGCCTCGACCGCGATCAAGGTGCCGGCGCAGTCCAGCACGACCGCCAGCAGCCCGGCGTCCAGCGAGAAGATGCCGGCGCCGGCCTGCAGCGATCCGAGTTCGAGGTTCGTCAGCACTTCGAGCACCTCGACTTCTCCGCAGCGCTGTTCCATCACGCCGAACAGGTTGCCCGGCGCGTAGCGCAAGCCCCCCGCGCGGGAGCGCCACACGGCGAGCAGCCAGGATCCCCACGGATACAGGCGCACGGGCCGGCGCTCGCTGACAACGGCGTCCAGCGGCGCTTGCAGCAGGACGTAGGGCAGGTGCGGCGCCGCGACGCTCGTCAGCAGCTCGACCTCGCGGTCCTCGAGGGCCGTCCGGTCACGGGCCGGAAACGGCCCGATGCGGGCCGAGGTCACTACCTCGCCCGCCTGCCAGACCACCCCGCTCTGGCCGGTCCCCGCCAGCAGCACCACGCTGTCCTCGACCTGCGTGGCGACATAGGAAAAATGCCCGGCGATGCGCTCCAGCATGCGGCGGTCGCCAAAGCGGCTCAGCTGCTGCAGGTCGGAGGCGGCCGCAGGCACGGCTTCCTCCGGCACCGCCCCGGGCTTGACAGCAAAGCCCAGCGCTAGGATGACGCAGCACGCCGAGGCCAGCACGGCGATGTAGCGCGGATCAGATTTCGGGCCGGCCATCCGGATCTATGGGTCGCTTGCGGGGAGTCGCTCTCGGTTCACGCCCGCGCGCCCTCCGGCACGATCGCCCGCGGCCGGCAAGCACGGCGGCGCGCTGCCAACGTCCGGTCCGGGCATCCATAGCGGCAATGGCGCTCTGGCATGGCCGCATTGTAGCAACGCAGTTTCGGCCGCCGGCCGCAGGGGGCTCGATCCTCGCAGCCGCGGCAAGCTCCGGCCGACTTGCCTGCCAGCGAATGCCGGGCAGGAATTGCGTTCGGCCCCGCTGCCTCTCCCCGCGCAACCCAAGGCCGCCATGGGAGCAACCGCGGGGCCAGCGGCTAGCACGCGCGAGCGGGGCTGAGCGGCATAGCGGGGGGCGAGGATGCGGGCTTGCCCCGGCCCGCTGCTCCCGCGCCTGCCCCGGCCGGGCCGCTAGGCCTCGTCGCCGACGCTCAGCACGGCCAGGAATGCTTCCTGCGGAATGTCGACGCGGCCGACCCGCTTCATCCGGCGCTTGCCCTCGCGCTGCTTCTCGAGCAATTTGCGCTTGCGCGTGATGTCGCCGCCGTAGCACTTCGCGGTCACGTTCTTGCGCAGGGGCGCGATGTTGTCGCGGGCCACGATGCGGTTCCCGATCGCGGCTTGCAGCGCAACCTCGAACTGCTGGCGCGGGATGAGCTTGCGGAAGCGCTGGATCAGTGCCTTGCCGCGGCCGTAGGCCTGGTCCTTGTGCACGATGATGGACAGGGCGTCGATCGGATCGCCGGCCACCAAGATATCCAATTTGACCATCGGCGAGGCCCAGAAGCCGGCGAAGTGGTAGTCAAGCGAGGCATAGCCCCGCGATGCGGTCTTGAGGCGGTCGTAGAAATCGAGCACGATCTCGTTGAGCGGCACTTCGTAGGTCAGCACGACACGGTTGCCCGCGGCATACTCGAATCCCTTCTGCACGCCGCGCTTGTCCTCGAACAGCTTCAGAATCGCGCCCAGGTAGTCGTCCGCCGTGATCACGGTCACCGTGAACACCGGCTCCTCGACCTGCTTGATGCAAGCCTGTGGCGGCCAGCGGCTGGCATTGTCCACGTCCACGATCTCGCCATCGGTCTTGGCGACCCGGTAGCGCACGCCCGGCGCCGTGGTGATCAGGCGCAAGCCGAACTCGCGCTCCAAGCGCTCTTGCACGATCTCCAGGTGCAGCAGGCCGAGGAAGCCGCAGCGGAACCCGAACCCCAGCGCCGACGAGCTCTCCGGTTCGAACTGGAAGGAGCGGTCGTTGAGCTGCAGCTTCTGCAGGGCGTCGCGCAGCAAGTCGTGCTGGTGGGATTCGACCGTGTAGAGCCCGGCGAACACCATCGGCTTGGACTCCTCGAAACCGGGCAGCGGCCCGTCCGGCAGGTTGCGCTCCTCGCATAGCGTGTCGCCGACGCGGGTCTCGGTGACGTTCTTGATATTCGCGACCACCCAGCCGACCTCGCCCGCCGACAGCGCCTGGCAGGCTACCGGCTTGGGGGTGCGGAATCCGAGTTCCTCGACATCGTAGCTGCGCCCGGTGGACCAGAGCCGGATTTTCATGCCTCGGCAGAGCGTGCCGTCCACCACGCGCACCAGCATCACGACCCCGCGGTAGGAGTCGTACCATGAGTCGAACAGCAGGGCCCGCAGGGGCGCGGACTGGCGCGCGCGCGGCGGCGGCACGCGCGCGACTATGGCCTCGAGCACCTCTGCCACCCCCCGTCCGGTCTTGGCGCTGATCTGCAGTGCGTCGTGCGCCTCCAAGCCGATGGTCGCCTCGATTTCGCCTTGGACGCGGTCGGGATCGGCGGCGGGCAGGTCGATCTTGTTCAGCACGGGCACGATCTCGAGATCGTGCTCCAGCGCGAGGTAGGTGTTGGCCATCGTCTGGGCCTCGACGCCCTGCGCCGCGTCCACGACCAGCAGGGCCCCCTCGCAGGCCGCTAGGCTGCGGGACACCTCGTAGGCGAAATCGACATGGCCGGGCGTGTCGATCAAGTTCAGCTGGTAGGTCCTGCCGTCGCGCGCCGGGTAGGCGATGCGCACCGCTTGGGCCTTGATCGTGATCCCTCGCTCGCGCTCGAGATCCATCGAGTCCAGCACTTGCTCCTGCATTTCCCGGCTGCTGAGCGCGCCGGTTGTCTCGAGCAAGCGGTCCGCCAGCGTTGACTTGCCGTGGTCAATGTGGGCGATGATCGAAAAGTTGCGGATCAAGGAGGGGTCCATGTGGCGATGGAAGGCTTGCCGGCCAGCAGTTTCGACCGCCGGACACTCTCCCCTGTCCTGATTGTAGCCGCCTGGCCGCGCTTGCAGGATCAGGATCCGATCCGGCAGGGCTGCTCGGAGCGCGCGACGGCTACGACCGTCGGGCGGCCCGCCGTCGATCCTCCGAAACGGGAGATTCGTCGCTCGCGGCTGCCGCCCGCCCTTGGATGCTGGATTGAGACCAGCGCCAGATCCTGCGCGGTGTCGAGGCGGAATCCGAGCTGGTCACCAGCAGTGGACGGCCGGCGGCCGGGCCGTCCTTTCCGCCGAATAGTCGCGCAACATCAGGCGCGGGTTCGTGCACTCGTGATTCACTCCGACGATGACGGAGCCATGCACGTAGTCGGACCATGCCGCGAAGTCGCAGTTGCAGCCCGCCTGCCGGCGTTGCGCGGCCGGGTCGAGATTCTCCGGGCCGAACTCGGGGGCGGCGTTCGTCAACGGCTGCCCCTCGGCAGCCGTCGCCTCCCGCTCGTGGTGTTCCGGCACTCCGATCTCGCCTGCGGCGCTGCCTTGCAGCGGCGCGAAATGCAACCCGCAGTCTCGCTCGCGGCTGCGTGCGCCATGCTGCCCGCCGCTAGCTGCAATCTTGTGCGGCGAGATCTTCCAGCAGTTGGCGGGCGCGGCTGAAGGTTGCGGCGCCCTCGTCCTTGCATCCCGCCCACTGCAGCGTTCCGTCGGGCTGGAAGCGGACGCCCGGCGTGTCGGATACGACCCGCAGCAGCCGCTCCGCGCTGACCTTGGAGTCCTCCCGCAACTGGATCACGAGGCAGTCCCCCCGCCGTTCGACCAGGGGGATGCGCATGGCTTCCGCCCGGTGCTTGAGCAATGCGTGCGCCAGCAGGTTGTCGACTGCCGCCGGCAGGGGGCCGTAGCGGTCGCGCAGTTCCGCAACCGCGCGATCGCGCTGCGTCTCGTCCTGCACGGCCGCCAGCCGCTTGTACAGCTGCAAGCGCTGTGCCTCCTCCGGCACGTAGCTGGCTGGGATGTGGAAGTCCAAGCGCAGCCGGATCTGGGTCCGGACAACTTCCTCGACTTGCTCGCCGCGCAACTTGCGCACGGCCTCTGCGAGCAGCTGCGTGTAGGTCTCGAAACCGACGGCCGCAACCTGCCCGCTCTGCTCGCCGCCGAGCAAGTTCCCGGCGCCGCGCAACTCCATGTCCAAGGCCGCCACCTTGAAGCCGGCCCCCAGCTCGCTGAATTCGCGCAAGGCTGCCAGCCGCTTGCGCGCGACATCGCTCAGGTCGCCGTCCGGCGGCGCCAGCAAGTATGCGTAAGCCCGTCGATTGGAGCGCCCGACCCGCCCGCGCAGCTGGTACAGCTCGGCCAGCCCGTAGCGGTCCGCGCGGTCGACAACGATCGTGTTGGCCAGCGGGATATCCAGGCCGTTCTCGACAATGGTCGTCGCCACCAGCACGTCGAACTCGTGGCGCATGAAGCCTAGCATCACCCGCTCGAGCTCGCGCTCTGTCATGCGTCCGTGGCCCACTCCGAAGCGCACGCCCGGGAGCGTGGCCGCCAAGCGGTCGGCCGCGGCCTGGATGGACTCCACGCGATTGTGGAGGAAGTAGACCTGGCCTCCCCGCCGGACTTCCCGCTGGATCGCGGCGGTCACCATGCGCTCGTCGTACTTGGCAACGACCGTCTGGATGGCCAGGCGGTCCTGCGGCGGGGTCTTGATCACCGACACATCGCGCAGGCCCATCAGCGACATGTAGAGCGTGCGCGGAATCGGGGTCGCCGTCATGGCCAGCACGTCCACGCTCCGGCGGACCTGCTTGAGCCGTTCCTTGTGCCGGACGCCGAAGCGCTGCTCCTCGTCAATGATGAGCAAGCCGAGATCGCGGAATTCGACATCGCTCGAAAGCAGCCGCTGCGTGCCGATCACGATATCCACCGCACCCTCGCGGAGCTGCCCGACGGTCGTTCGGATCTCCTGCGCAGTGCGAAAGCGCGACAGCATGGCGATCTCGACCGGGAACGCGGCGAAGCGCTGGCGGAAAGTCTCCAGGTGCTGGTAGGCCAGAACTGTCGTCGGCACGAGCACCGCCACCTGCTTGTCGTCGCCCAGCGCCTTGAACGCGGCCCGCATCGCCACTTCCGTCTTGCCGAAGCCCACGTCGCCGCACACCAAGCGGTCCATGATGCTTGGCGATTCCATGTCACGCTTGATCTCGCTCGTGGCCGTCAGCTGGTCTTGCGTTGGCTCGAACGGGAAGGAATCTTCGAACTCCCGCTGCCAGCTGCTGTCTGGCGAGTACGAGAACCCTCGCCCCAGCTGGCGCTTGGCGTACAGTGCGAGGAGGTCATCGGCCATATCGAGCAGGCGTGCCTTGACGCGCCTCTTGGTCTTTTCCCAAGTCTGGCCGCCCAGGCGGTCCAGCTGCGGCTGGGGGCCGCCCGCGCCGTGGTACTTATGCACCAAGTCCAGGCGGGTGAGAGGCACGTACAGGCGCGCTCCCTGGGCGTACTCCAGCAAGAGAAACTCCTCGCCGCGCCCGCCTGCCTCGGCCTGCCGCACGCCGAGATAGCGGCCCACGCCATGCTGCGCGTGAACCACCGGATCCCCGGCGCGCAAGTCTTCCAAGTCCGTCAGAAAGGCTGCGCTGGCGGCCTTGCGGGGTCTCGGGCGGGGCCCCCTCTCCGCGCTGGCGAAGATATCCTGCGTGCCGTAGAGCGCAAGCCGCGCGCCGGGCAGTGCGCAGCCGTGCGGGATCGCGGCCATGACGATGATGGCCGAAGGCACGTCCTCGTCGATGCCCGCCCTTTCCTCGAGCTGCCGGCTGACACCCTCCGCCTGCTGCGGCAGGACCAGCTGGAACGGCACCTCGTGCTCGCCGAACAGGTCGGCCAGCCGCTCTAGGTCGCCTATGGACGCAGCCGCCACCAGCACGCTGTAGCGGTCTGCGATCTGGCCCCGGATTTCTTGCAAGCAGTGGCCGATGTCTCCGTCAAAGCGCGGCACGGGCCGCGATCGAACGCGCCAGGCCGCCTCGGCCGCGCCGAAGGCGTCGGACTCCAAGCCCAGTTCGTTCAGCAGGACCAGCTTGCGCTCGCCGAGCGCCTGCTCGAACTCTTGCATGCCGAGGTAGTATGCGCCCGGCGGCTGCGCGCCTTCCCCGCGCGCCTCCTCCAGGCGCTGCCACAGGGCCGCTGTCTCGCGCTCTAAGGCTTGCGGCTCGTAGGCCAGCACCGCAGCGCCCGGAAGCAGATCCAGCAGGGATGCCGACCGCCACTCGGGCCGGGTCGCGCTGAACTCCCAGCCGGGCGGCAGTAAGCCCGCTCCGGAGCCGCCAGCCGGGTATTCCTGCATGGGGAGGACTGCGATCAGGTCGCAGGGGCGGATCGACTGCTGCGTGCGCGGATCGAACTCGCGGATCGACTCCACGGTGTCTGCGAAAAGCTGCAACCGGTACGGGTAGCGCGCGCCGGGAGCGAACAAGTCCACAATGCCCCCGCGCACGGCGAACTGCCCGACCATCTCGACCGGCTCGTGCCGCCGGTAGCCCACTTCGCCCAGGCGCTGCGCCAGCTGTTCCAAGGGCCAGTCCTCGCGCACGCGGATCTGCCAGGCCAGGCGCCGATACCGTTCCGCCGGCGCCACGCGGCAGAGTGCCGCCGCGATCGGCGCGACCAGGATCGACACTTGCCGCCGGGCCATGCGCCCGAGCGCGATCGCCCGGCGCTGCGCGATGTCGGGATGCGGCGAAAGGCCTTCGAACGGGGTCACGTCGTGGGCGGGCAGCAGGCCGGGCGCGAAACCGCTCCCGTCGCCGCCCACCATCTCAAACCAGGCGCTGATCGTTTCGTGCAAGGACTCGGCGGCCCCTTGGCTGCCGGTGACGACGAGCAGCGGCCGCCCGGCTTGCAGGCGCAGGAAGACGGCGTGGGCAGCGCTGGCCACCGCGGACAGGCCGGCGACCTGCTGCCGGCAGGGGCCGGCCTGGCGCAACGCCGCCACCACGGCCTGCGCGGCCTCGTGCTGCCCTATCCGCTCGAGCCGGTCGCGCAGGCCGCGGGCTGTCAAGTTGCGCGCATCCGGAGTATGTTGGCCACCAGATCCGTCGTGGAATAGCCCGGTTCGACCGGAATCGCAAGGACCTGTCCGCCGCTGTCCTCGACGATCTCCCGGCCGGCGATCCAGTGCGCCCAGTCGGCGCCCTTGACGAGCACGTCGGGCCGCAGCAGCCGCAGCAGCGCGTGCGGCGTCTCCTCGCCGAAGATGGTGACGGCATCGACGCAGGCGAATCCCGCCAGCGTGGCGGCGCGCTCGGCCTCGGGCAGCACCGGCCGTGCCGCGCCCTTGAGGCCGCGCACGCTCCGGTCGGAGTTAATCGCGACCAGCAGCCGGTCGCCGTGCTCGCGGGCGCTCTCGAGCAGGCGCACATGGCCGGGGTGCAGCAGGTCGAAGCAGCCGTTGGTGAACACCACCCGGTTCCCACTGGCCTGCCACTGCCGGCGCAGCAGCGCTGCGGCCTGCCGTGCCAGCACCACGCCCATCGAGACAGGCTCGCCTAGGCCCCCATGGCCACGCGCGAGGCGTAGCTCTTGGAGACCGGCATCTGGTACGGGAATTCCTCGATCTTGCGGTGCGTCGGCCCGTTCTCGGTCAGCGAGCTGCCATACAGCGAGAAGGAGTCCGGCTCGATGTTGCCGAAGTCGCGCGTGGGCAACTCCTCGATTGCCTCGTGCATCTCGGTCAGGTCGCACTCGCCGCGCAGGCGGCCCAGCGTCAGGTGCGGCACGTAGGGGCGCACCTCCGGCGCGATGCCGAGCCGCGACAGTTGCGCGTCAACGCTGCTGGCAAGCTGGCGCAGCGGGGATGTGTTCTCGGCGATCACCCAGAAAACCCGGGGGCTGCTCGGATAGGGGAAGAACCCGAGACCGGCCAGCGGCACCTTGACTTTGTACGGGACCCGCACGCGGCGGAGAGCCTCGACCACCTCGTCAAGGCGGCTGTCGTCCCAATCGCCGATATACTTCAGCGTCACGTGCATATTGCGGGGATGCACCCAGTGGATGGGCGCCATCGGCGCGAGGCGCCGCACCAGTTCGGTCAGGTTGGCGATAACTCTCGTGTTCAAGTCCAGTGCAACAAACAAGCGCATGCTTAGCTCCTACGGGCCGCGCGGCAGCGGCCGGGACCCTATTTCTCTTCGTGGACCGAGACTTGGCCCGAGGGGGGCTTGAGAATGATGGTCTCGGTTTGCTCGGGCTCGGTCAGCGCGATTTCCGCGCCGTGCGTCCGGAATCCCTTGCTGATGACTTGGATCAGGATCGGCCCGCGCGGCAGCGGCGGCACCGGGGTGCTGCCCTCGTTGCTCGTCTTGAGCTCGTAGGCGGGGCTCTTCCGTTTGAGCTTCTTGCCCTTGAGCTCGCGCACGATCACGCTGGCGCGCGGCACGGGCCGGCCTTGCTCGTCGCGGACCAGGATCCGCAAGGCGGTCCATTGCTTGGCCGCCGCCAGCAGGCCCGCTCCCGGCAGGGCCGCGGCCAGGGCGGCCAGCAGGCCGCGCCGGCTCGTCGCGAGCTTGCGGAACACAGCCTTGGCCATCAGAAAATGTAGCTCAGCGCCCCGGAGTAGCTCCGGATCGCCTGCAAGAGGTTCAGGATCTGCCCGCCGGGGATCTGCAGCGGCACGTAGCCGGTCTTGAGCAGGTTGCGGAATTCGGCGCTGGCCTCGAACTTGCCCGGCATGCCCGCGACACCGGGCAGCGGCTGGCGCACGACGAGATTCAGCCCCGGCTCGGAACTGGCGGCGAAATCGTTGAACGGGTCGGCCGGCAGGACGGATTCCCGGCTGGTCCACTGGTAGGAGCCCGTCATGACAGTGCGGGCCGCGGGCAGCTCGGCCGACACCGAGACCGCCAGCATGTGCGAGCCCTGCGCCGCCAGCGACGCTCTCAGATCCTCCGCCAGCGCCGAGCGCAGCTGCGCCCGTGTCGGTGCCAGCACGCCCCCGTAGCCGTACCCGAGCGCCGCCTGCAAGCGGTCGCGGATGTTGCGCGAGTAAGACAGGCGCGCGCCGGGCGCGCGGTAGCTGCCGCCGTTGAGCGTCGCCGCGGAGGAGTAGAGGTCGGGCACCACTTCGCCGTCTCCGAACACGCCCTCGGGCACCGTTGCCGAGATCGCCGCATCGCGCAGCGAGTCCCTGTATACCGCGGCTTCGACCATGTTGCTGCCGAAAGCCTGGCGATAGGATATCTCGATGTGCTCGGCGCGCTGGATCGTCGGCCGCCCCTGCACCGCTGACACGCGCGGGAACAGGCCGAGCTGGCGCACGTTGCTGCGCAAGGTCTCGTCCCGGGCATCCCGCGTCGCGGCCGGCGGGGGCGTGCCGGAAGCATAGCCCACGGCCAGCTCGCGGCCCTCTCCCAGCTTGTACACGGCCCGGCCGTAGGGATTGGCGAACTGCAGCCGATGGATGAAGTTCACGGACTCGAAGAGCATCCCGTACTCGACGCGCAGCGCGTCGGTCAGTTCCACGGAATCCCCGATCTCCAGCGAGAAGGTTTCCAGGCGCGGGACCCCCTGCCCGCCGTGCTGCGAGCCGAGCACGCCCCGCGCGGCGGCCGAGGAGGCCTGCAGCTGGCGCACGGTCAAGGCCAGCTCGGGCTTGGCCAGGCCGAGCTCCTTGGCGTATGTCGTGCGAAATGCCGTCGAGGCGCCGCCGAGGTCCGGCCGGCCCGCCGCGCTGGCGCCGCTCACCGTGAAATCGTGCCTCCCGAACAGCGAGGTCGCCACGGCAAAGGCGCTGCCGAGGTCGCGCTGCGCGTGCAGGCCGTTGGAGCGGTTGCCTTGGCCGGCGCTGAGCTCCGCGTAGGCGCGCGTGTCCTCGAAGGTGCCGTCCAGCCTGCGCAGGAAGCGCTCGCGCTCGTCCGCCTGGCCGGGGGCCATGCGCAGCACGTTGCGCCGCGAATGCTTGGCCCGCAGCACCCACTTCCAGCGCTCGGACATGTCGCGAACCGGACTGCCGTACGCCAGCTGCAGGCTGGCGAACATGCCGCGCAGGGACACGTCCAGGAAGGTTCGCTGGCCGGGCTCCACGGCCAGCTCGGACTCGCGCGCGGGGGCGAAGTTCGCCTGGCGCACCTCGATCGCATACACGCCGGGGAACAGGCCGCTGAACTGGAACCAGCCCCGGTAATCGCTCTCCAAAGCCTGCACGAGGCGCCCGTCGGCGGCCAGCAGGCGGACCGCCGCGCCCATCTGGGCCGTGCCGCCCTCGTCGCGGACGAGGCCGCCGATGCTGCCGCCCACTTGCGCGGGGGCCGGCCCGCCCAGCAGCCACAGGGCGAGCGTGCCGGCCCCCGCGCATCGCATCAGGCCGCACTGCCGCGCGTGGAACTGCATGCCCGGCTCAGAGCACCTTGAACGTAGCGGAGGGTGCCAGGGATTCGTTCTTGACGTCGTCCTGCACGAGCAGGTTCAGGCGGTACTCGCCCGGCTCCAGGCTCTGCAGCGGCAGCAGCTTCTCGATGACCACCTGCCGCGACGAAGAACCGCGGATCGAATTGACATCCTCGGTGAAGTTGAGCAGCAGATCGCTAGGGCTGTCCAGGCGCGCGATCTGGTAGGTGACGTTGCCTTGCGGCCGGCTCGTCTCTTGGTCTTGGCCGAGGTTGTAGATCTGCATGTAGATGCCCATTTTCTCGTCGCGCTTGAACGAGTCGTCGATCCGCGGCCGGACCTTGGAACTGCCGATGACGAACTGGCCGGTGCCGAGCGAGCGAATGGGCACGCGCTCGATCTTGTCGGCGATGATCAGCGACGAGGCCGCCAGCGCTTCGTCGTCATATTCGGGCACGCGCAGCGCGGTGCGGTACGTGCCCATGGTCTCGCCGACCAAGTCCTTGACGACCAGTTCCAAGCGGTACATGCCCGGCGCCAGCGGCACGGACTTGTTGTAGACCGATGCGCGGCCCACTTCGCGGTGCATCCCCTCGGAAGTCGTCTGGATGCTGACCGTGTCCTCGAATGTCGACTGCACCCGGCGCGTCATGGTGGTGATGCGGCCGAAGATGTTGGCGACCGCTTTGTGCAGCCCGCCCTCTTCCTTGAACATCAGGTCCTCGTTGCGCAGCAGGACCGTGATGCCGGACAGCACCGCGCTGTTGGTGACCCGCACGAAGTGGATGTCCACGTCGTAGGACAGCGTGTTGTACTCGATCGTGGAGTTGACGATCGCCTCGAGATCCTTGAACTTGACCGCCGGCGGCTTGAAGATGTTGGCGTACAGCTGCAAGCGCTCGAACTGGTTGTAGCGGATCGACTGCGAGCCGCCGATCGGCGCGCCCATGCGCGTGCCGTCCGTGCGCCGGAAGCGGTCGGCCTTGGTCGTCAAGCCCATTTGCTCCGACAAGGTCAGGCCCGCGCCCGGCACGAACAGCAGGGCGTCCTTTTCGGACGGATCCATGGTGAGCCGGTATTCCCCGGTCATGGTCGGATCGACGAACTCCAGCAAGATGTCACTGCCGATGCCCTCGATCCAGCGGTAGCGCCAGATTTCGAACGGATAGGTCGAGGTGAATCCGCCGCCCTCGTCGTAGGGGCGTTGGTACTGGCCGCCCGAGGGGTGGGACTCGATCTCGTCGGCCGGGCCGTAGGCGATATAGATGCGGCCGCGGTCCGTCTTCCAGCCGGGGATGCCCGAGGCGAAGCGGTCGTTGGCGTAGGCAATGCGACGGTAGTGCTCTTCCTTGTACTCGTTCTCCACCGAGTCCGGGGTGGGGTCGCGCCGCATCCAGAACGATTCGATGAAGTTCTCGCGCTCCTCGTCGGTCGCCATCTGCACGAACGCCTTGCGCTCCTCCGGCGTGATGATGTAGCGGACGTCCTCGTCGAGCCAGCGCTTGAACGGGCCGCGCAACTCCTTGCGCAGCTTTTCGAGGCGGCGCTTTTCCTGCTTGCGCGTGAGCGCGGCCGGTTCGGGAGCGTCCTGGGCCGGCACGGGTGCCGCCGGCAGGCCTGCCAGCAGTGCCACGACCAGCGTTGAGATTCGGCCTCGCATCGATTTCCCCGCGCCGGCCCGCCACCGCTCAGAACTGCGCTTCATGGCAATCCCGGTGCCCCGGCATCTTCCCGTCACAGATAATTCTAGTCCGTTGCACGGCTTCGGTCAAGTCTCATCGCGCGATTCCCGGGCGCCGGGCGGGGGCGGGCCGTGAAAGCCCAGCACCATCAGCGTCAGGTCGTCCGCTCGCGGTGCCTGGCTGCCGAACGCGGACACCCGGGCGAGGAGCTCGTCGAAGAATTCCCCCGCGTCCAGCGCGGCGAGAGCGGAGGCCGCCTCGATCAGCCGCCCCTCGCCGAACAGCTCGGACCGCGGGTTGCGCAGCTCCGTGACGCCGTCGCTGTAGACAACCAGCTTGTCCCCCGGCCGCAGCTGGCAGCTCTCTTCCGGGAAACGCTCCTCCTCGAACAGGCCGATCGGGCGGCTGGTCGGGGCCAGCAGCTCGCAGCGCCCGCTCGAGCGCACCAAGATCGCCGGGCAATGGCCCGCGCTGCTCCAGCGCAGCTTGCCGTCCTGCGCCACCGTGGCCGCGAACACGGTCGCGAAGTGCGCCCGGTCCGAGCGGTCGCGCAGGTAGCGGTTGATCCGCCGCAGCGTGCCCGACAGCGACACGTCCGCCCCGGATCCCAGGAAGAACGCGCCCTGTAGCAGGGATGCCAGCAGCGAGGCCGACACGCCCTTGCCGGAAACATCGGCCAGCACGGCCGCCCAGAGATCGGGCGCGACCTGCATCAGGTCGTAATAGTCCCCGCCCAGCTGCGAGCTGGCTTCGCTGTGTCCCTTGGCCACCAGCCAGCCTGTCGCGGGGAGGGCGGGCGGCATGAGCGCCCGCTGAATGTCGCGCGCCATCTCCAGCTCGTGCTCCAGGCGGCGCTTCTGGCGCTCCTCCTCGATCAGCCGGGCGTTCTCGACGCTGGTCGAGACTTCGATCGCCAGCGCGTGCAGCAGCGCCTGGTTGCCCTCCGCTATGCGCAGGCCGGCCCGCTCGGCATCCATGTACAGCACGCCCAAGGTGTCGTCTCTTGCGGAGATGATGGTCGTCTCTTGGCTCAGGCCGATCCGCGTCCGCAGGATCGGGATGCCCAGCGCGTCGCCCCCGCCGCCTTGCGGCGAATCCACGCTCATCGCGAACAGGTCGTGGCGCCGCTCGAGCGCCTCGGCGATGCGCTCGAGCGGCAGTTCTCGGGCGCCTGCGCGCGCCTGCGCGCCGGACGCCTGCCTTGCCACTTTGACTTGCAACTGCCCGCTGGCGTCCCGCAGCAGCAGGTACGCGCGGTCGGCGCCGGCAATGGACAGGACTGCTTCCACGATCGCCTCGAAGACCTCCTCGACGCCGCTCGCCAGCTCCATGGCGCGGGCCACGTCCAGCACTGCGGAAAGCCGCCCCAGTGTGCCCGTGCGGGGCGTCCCGGCGCCGATCTCGGAGACACGGCTGAGGAGCCCCGTCTGCGGTCTGCGGTCGGCGCATACCGTGGCTACGAAGGAGTCCTCGACGCCGAAGCTGATACGGTCTCCGACAGCCAGGCGGGCGCGGCGCACCGGTTCGCCGTTGACGACCGTGCCGTGCCGGCTGCGGAGGTCTTCAATGGCGATTCCTCCCTCCTCGCGGCGCAACTGGGCGTGGCGGCGCGAGATCCGCTTGTCGGCCAAGGTCAGATCGCATTCCTTCAAGCGCCCGATGACGAACGGGCTGCGGTTGACGGGGATCTGCAGGTATTCCCCGGAGGGCTGCTCCACGAGCAGTGACACGGACATTCGATCCGCGCCCGCGCCCCGTGGCAACGCCATTGCAGCCGTGTGCCGGCGCTAGTGCGCCGCGGGCAGGCTTGCGGCGCTGCGGGCCCGCGCCGCATCGGCGGAGGCCATCGCCTGGCCGCTCTTCTGGCAGTCTGCGCAGTATCCGCCGAACTCGGTGCGCGCAACTTCGACCTGGAAGCCGAATTGCGTCTCTATCTGGGCCTTCATCTCCCGCAGCGGATCGCCGAAGTACTCGAACACCGTGCCGCAGCCCAGGCAGACAAGGTGGGCGTGCTCGCGCTTGAGGCGGGTTTCGTAGTAGTGCTGCTCGCCCTCGTAGTGCATCAGATCCAGCTCGTCGATCAAGCCCTGCTCTTTGAGCACCTTGAGCGTGCGATAGATGGTGACTTGGTTGATTTTCGGATCTTCCCGGGCGGCCAGTTCGTAGATCTCGTGTGCGTTCAAATGCCGGCGCGAGTTGTGGATCAGGCGGAATACCAGCTCCCTCTGCCGCGTGAGACGGAAGCCCCGCCCGCGCAAGGCCTCGAGCGGGTTGGAGCTGCGCTCGTTCGGAACCACAGGCATAATCTAGCACACTGCCGCCCCGGGAGAGGCCGGAGGCCGGCTGCGCTTGCCGGGACCGGCGGCCGCGGCGGGCTAGACTAGTTCTATTGGCATCGGGCCGTGGCGCAGCCTGGTAGCGCGCTTCCTTGGGGTGGAAGAGGTCCCGAGTTCAAATCTCGGCGGCCCGACCAATCGTCGCTCGGGGCCGCCTCGTTCCGGCCGCCGGTCCCTGCCACCGCGCGGTCCCGCCGCCGGTGCGCGATAGCGGGCCGCCATGGGCGGCCTCGCGGGCGAGCGCTGCCGCTACATCCCACGGCCCTGCGCCCCCGCTGTGCGACGATTTGGGGGGCGGGCCGGATTTGGCACGTGCCCGAAGGCCAGGCGGAGTACTCCTATGCGCGCGATCCTTGCATCCCTCGTTCTGCTCATGGCAGAGCTGTCCGGCAGCGGCTGCGGTCCCGGCGGCCAGGACTTGGAACGGCCGCCGAATGTGGTCGTGATCCTGGCCGACGACCAAGGCTGGGGCGATCTCAGCCTGCACGGGAACACGAACCTTTCCACGCCGAGTATCGACTCGCTGGCGGGCGACGGCGCGATGTTCGAATATTTCTACGTCAGCTCTGTGTGCGCGCCGACGCGCGCCGAGTTCCTGACCGGGCGCTACCACGGCCGCGGCGGAGTGCGCGGAGTTTCGACGGGCCAGGAGCGCCTCAACGCCGACGAGCACACGATCGCCCAGACGTTTCAAGCCGCCGGCTATGCCACGGGAGCGTTCGGCAAGTGGCACAACGGCACGCAGCATCCGTACCATCCCAACGCGCGCGGGTTCGAGGAGTTCTACGGTTTTACGGAAGGGCACTGGGGGCACTATTTCGACTACGAGCTGGACCATAACGGGAAGTTGGTCCGCGGCGAGGGGTTCGTGACCGACGACTTCACGAACAAGGCCATGGCCTTCATGGAGCAGAATCGCGAGCGCCCCTTCTTCGCCTACCTGCCGTACAACACGCCGCACTCGCCCATGCAGGTGCCCGACGAGTACTGGCAGCGCTTCGCAGCCAAGGATCTGGCGCTGCGCAACCGCGACCCCGGATCCGAGGACGTGCCCAAGACCCGGGCCGCTCTTGCGATGGTCGAGAACATCGACTGGAACGTGGGGCGGGTGCTGGCCAAGCTCGACGAGCTGGGCGTGGCCGAGAACACGGTCGTGCTCTACTTCAGCGATAACGGCCCCAACAGCTGGCGCTGGAACGGCGGCATGAAGGGGCGCAAGGGTTCTGTCGACGAAGGCGGCCTGCGGTCGCCGCTGCTGGTGCGCTGGCCCGGGCGGATTCCCGCCGGCCAGTGCCTCTCCAACGTCGCCGGCGCCATTGACCTGCTGCCCACCTTGGCCGCCCTGGCAGGCATCGAGGTGGGAGCGGCCAAGCCGCTCGACGGGCGCAGCTTGGCGCCGCTGCTGCTGGGAGAGGGGGGCGAGTGGGAGGACCGCCCGCTGTTCTCGCTGCGCAAGGCGCGCGACCAGCTGCTGGTCAGCGTGCGCACGCAACGCTTCCGCCTCGATCCCGACGGGCGCCTGTTCGATATCGAGAACGATCCCGGGCAGCGCGCGGATGTGTCCGGGGAATTTCCCGAAGAGGCGGGCAGGCTGCGCGCGGCGGCTGCGGAATGGCTGGCCGAGATCGCCCCCCATGTCGGGCCGGATGACCGGCCATTCCCTGTCGGCCATGCGCCGGCGACGTTCCTGCCGGCGCGCGACGGCGTGCCGCACGGCGGTGTGCGGCGCAGCGGACGGGCGCCGAATTGCTCGTACTTCACCAACTGGACTAACACCTCCGACAGCATCACGTGGGATATCGAGATCGCGCAGGCGGGCGAATACGAGCTTGCGATCTATTACGCGGCGGCAACGGCCGGATCGACGATCGAGGCCTCGTTCGAAGGTGTCACGATCGCAGGCAGGGTGGTCGAGGCCCACGATCCGCCGGCCTACGGCGCGGAGGCCGACCGGGTGTGGCGCGGCGTGGGCGAGTCCTTGGTCAAGGACTTTCGCATGCAGTCCTTGGGCACGGCCGAGTTTCCGGCGGCCAGGGGCGCGCTAACCCTGCGAGCCGCCGACGTGGCCGGAGCGCAGGTTGCCGAGATCCGCTACGCCGTGCTCCGCCGGCAGTAGCCGAGGACAGCCGCGCGTAGCACCGCAGTGCGCCCCAACGCTGGGGCGGCAGACCCGCGCTGGTGGCCGAACTCGAGCAACCCCGCCAGCGGCGGCGTTCCTGCCCGTGGCCCCGCACGCCAGATCCATAGCGGGACTGGGGCGGCATCCGTGAAAAAGCAAGCATGGACATGTGTTGGCGATACGATCATGCTGACAGCGTGGCAACCATGATTCAGGTGCGGAATGTGCCGGACGCCGTACACCGCAAGTTCAAGGCAAGAGCCGCGCTGGCCGGGATGTCCCGGTCGGCGTACGCGCTCCGCGAGCTTGAGTCCGGCCTCGAGCAACCCACGACCGCCGAACTAATAAAGCGGCTGCGTTCGCGGAAGCCGGCACGAGTGAGCCCAAGCACGGCAGTTGCGATTCGGGAAGAGCCCGAGCAGCGGTGATCGTCATGCATCCGCTGGCTGCTCGGACTGTCCCGCCCGGGACGTGCCGGCAATGTGCGATGCCCCTAAACGATGGAGTCGTTCCCGCAGGCGCAGCGCAATTCGCGCTCGGAGCGCCGGCAGCCGGGGAATGATGACCCACTAATTGACATCCAGTTGCATTAACTGCTATCTTCGGAACTCCGGCACTGGCCTCTGGGTGGCCGGCGGGCAGAGGGCTTGGATGATGAACAAGACTGGATTTCTTCGGCGCGGCGCATGTGCGGCGATCGCGCTGTTTTGCTGCGGTGCGGCTCTGCCGGGCCGGGACGTTGTCGGGCGGGTCACCGATCCCGACGGCTTGCCGGTAGCCGCAGCTACGGTAGAAGTCATTGAATCCGGTGCAACTGTGCGTACCGACAGAGCGGGGAGATTTACCCTTGCGGGCTTGGCAGACGGGCCGTTCGCCGTCCGTGTTGTTGCCCCCGCCTTCGAGCCGGTGGAATTTGCGGGCGCGGCGGAAGCGTCCGAAATCGCAATTGGCCTGACGCATTTGAAGCGCAGCGCTGCGGCCATCGAGGTAGTCGCGACGGCGGAAGATCTGCGCACGACCATTCCCGGTTCGTTGCATATCATTAGCGGGAGGGATCTCCAAGCGGCCAGGCCGATCGACGCCAACGAAGTCCTGCGCCGAGTGCCGGGCATCAACCTGCGCGAAGACTCGGGACCCGTCGCGATGCGGCTCAACATCGGCATCCGCGGCCTCAATCCCAACCGCAGCCGGAAGGTGCTGATGCTGGAGGACGGCATCCCCATTGCGCTGGCACCCTACGGCGAGCCGGACATGTACTACTCGCCGCCCATCGAGCGCATGGGCCGGGTCGAGATCCTCAAGGGCAGCGGGCAGATCGTTCACGGCCCGCAGACCGTGGGCGGAGTGATAAACTTCGTCACGCCCGATCCGCCCGCGAAATTCCACGGGGAGGTCGATGCCGAGGGCGGCCAGCGGGGTGTTTTCGTGGGCGAGGCCTCGCTGGGCGCGAGCAATCGCGACCAGTCGATCAGCTGGATCGCCAACTACCTCCACAAGCAAGGCGACGGCTGGCGCAGCTTCTACTACGACATCGAGGACCTGCAAGCCAAGTTCAACTTCCAGCTGGGCGCGCGCCACTCGCTCGCGGCCAAGGCCGGCGTCTACGACGAGATTTCGAACTCAACCTACCTCGGCCTCACGCAGCCAATGTACGAGCAGGACCCGAACCTGAATGCCGTGCCGTCCGACGCGCTCGACGTGGAACGCCGGGCGGGATCTCTTTCTCACGCCTACACGATCGGCCCGGCCTCGACGCTGAGCAGCGCGGTCTTCGCCTACACCACGAAACGGTACTGGGGGCGGCAAGATTTCGACCGCAGCGACGCCGGCCGCCAGTACCTGGCCGTGCTCGGAGACGCGAGCATTCCGGGCGGGGCCTTGTACCTGCGCGATTCGGCCGGGAATCGCAACCGCGAGTTCGACGTCTTCGGCGCGCAGTCGAGCTTCAGCCGGCTGCACCGCTTCGGCCAGCTTGACGCAGGTGCGCGCTACATCTACGAGAGGGCCCGCGACCGGCGCGTGAACGGCCCGGGTCTCGACGCCCGCAGCGGCGTGACCCGCGACGACGAATTCCGCCACGGCCGGGCCTTGGCGGGCTATGTGCAGAACCTCTTCAAGATCGGCTCGCGCATCTCGCTCACTCCCGGCGCGCGCTTCGTGCGTTACAGGCAGGAGCGGCGCATCGTGCGCAAGCGCGTGGGAGGCGTTCCTAGCGATGTTGACATCCGCATGGAGAATGTCGTTGCCACGGTCATCCCCGGCCTAGGATTCTCGATCCGCGCCGCCAGCGGCATTTCCTTCTTCGCAGGCGTCCACCGCGGCTTCGCGCCTCCGGGGACCAAGATTGCGATCACGAGCAGCGGCGAGAACCTGGACTTGGACGCGGAACTGTCCTGGAACTACGAGGCGGGCGTCCGCTTGGCGGGCAAGCGCTCCGTGTCGGGCGAATTCACGTTCTTCCGCATGGACTTCTCGAACCAGATCATCACTGCGGCCGAATCGGGCGGCGCCACGACCACCGTGACCAATGGCGGCGCGACAATGCACCAAGGCTTCGAGAGCTCTGCGCGGATCCACTGGGACAGGGTCGCGGATCTGCGGGGCTGGAGCCTCTACACCGATTTCCGGCACATGTACCTGCCGTCGGCAGAATTCCGGGACAACGAA
The DNA here is from genome assembly GCA_965219605.1 of Bryobacterales bacterium. Taxonomy (GTDB): domain Bacteria; phylum Acidobacteriota; class Terriglobia; order Bryobacterales; family UBA6623; genus VXMF01. The sequence goes on from CBDCOC010000002.1 coordinate 786,161, forward strand.
CTGTACGGCGGCAACCGCCTGCCGTACGCTCCCGAGCAGACATTCGGCGTGATCTTCGGCGTCCGGCAATTCGGCGGGCTGAGCTTCCAGGTCGACCTCAACGCAGTGGCGAGCCAGTTCGGGGACAACCGGGAGACGCTGGAACCGTCAAGTGACGGGACCGTCGGCCAGCTCCCCGCGTACCAAGTGGCGAACCTGGCGCTCGGATACGAGATCCAGCGCGAGCGCTGGACATTCGAGCCCTATTTCACGGTCAAGAATGCCTTCGACGAGCTTTACATCGCGTCTCGCGCCCCGCAGGGCATCCAGCCGGGCCTGTTCCGGCAGGTCAACGGAGGATTGCGGATCAGCTTCTAGGGACGAGAGATTGAGGCTGCACGCGCCTCTCCTAATCCTTGGCACGGTCCCGTATAAGGCCGGATCCGGCGTAGCGCGCAGCAGTCTTCGCTAGGGCCGGGGGCTGGCCCGCCATGTGCAGGGGGGATCCTTGGCCTGCCGTTGACGGGCCGGCTACAGCGCTCGGCTGTAGCCTTGCTCCTTGTAGCGTTCCAGCAGGGCTTTCAGCCGGGCCGCCACATCCGGCTGTTCGGCGAAGAGGTTGCTGTCCTCGTGGCGATCCGCTTCGATGTCGTATAGCTGGGCCGGCGGCTCGCCCGGTGCAGGGCCGTTCCATTGCTGCGAGCCCGGCCCTTGCCCGTCGATGTATTTCCACTTGCCCTGGCGGATCGCGAACGTGCCGTCTACCGAGTGGTGCACCGTGGCTTCGCGCAGGGGGCCGCTGTCCTGGCCGAGCAATGCGGGCAGGATGCTGACGCTGTCCTGGCCGGCGTCCGCAGGCAGCTCGTAGCCGGCGATCGCGGCGGCGGTCGCCATCAGGTCTGTCAGGCAGACGGTCTGCTCGCTGCTCGCTCCCGCGCCGACCGCGGCCGGCCAAGAGGCAATGAAGGGCACGCGGTGCCCGCCCTCCCAGGCGTCGCGCTTCTTGCCGCGCTGGATGGCATGGTTGGCGTGGTGGCCGAACTCCTCGATGTGGCTCGGGTCCCATTCGGCGCCGTTGTCGCTGGTGACGACGAAGAGCGTGTTCTCGAACAGCCCGGCCTTCTTCAGCGCCTCCGCGATCCTGCCGATGCTGGCATCGACCTGGGTCACGAAGTCGCCGTATTTTCCGGCGCTGCTGCGTCCGATAAAGTCCTCGGTCGGCACCCACGGCCAATGCGGGGCGGGCAGCGGCAGATAGAGGAAGAACGGCTGGTCGGGGCTCGCGGCGCGGCGTTCGATGTAGGCTACCGCCTGCCGGGTCAGGTTGGGCAGCACGTCGAAGAAGTCAAAGCCCTCCGCCGCCTCGCCGGGCCGCCAGAATACCGGGCCGTCGAAGCGGCCCGGCTCATGCACGGTGGCGGGCTTCTCGCAGGCGTTGTTCTCGAGATAGACATACGGGGCCATGTCCAGCGAGGCGGGAATGATGTAGGAGTAGTCGAAGCCGAGGGTGGCCGGCCCGTTGGTGACCGGCGCGCTGAAATCGATCTCCAATCCCGCGGGCCTGGAAAAATCGGAAGCTACGGGCGAGTCGCCAGCTTCCCAGCCCGCGGGTTGCGACAGCGTTGCCCAGTCCAGCCCGAGATGCCACTTGCCGATAACCCCGGTGTGGTAGCCCAGCTTGCGCAGCATGCTGGCAACCGTCATGCGGTCCGGCTCGATCAGGGCGCGCGAGTATCCCGAGAGAACGCCCTGCTTGAGGCTGCTGCGCCATGCGTAGCGCCCGGTCAGCACTCCGTAGCGCGTCGGCGTGCAGACGGCGGATCCCGAATGGGCGTCGGTGAATACCATGCCCCCGGCGGACAATGCGTCCATGGAAGGGGTCGGGATCTTTGAATCGGCGTTGAAGCTCCCGGGGTCTCCGTAGCCCATGTCGTCAGCCAGCAGGAAGAGGATGTTGGGCCGGCGCTCCTCGGGGGGCGGTTGCTGGGGCGAGCAGGCGGCCAGCAGCGCCAGCGCTGCGCTGCAGAATGCCGGAAGCGAGGAAGCGTGTTTCGTGCGGCGAAGTAGCATGGTGCGTGCCAATTGTACGACACGCGCCCGGGGCTGGGGCCAGGCGCTTCAAGCGCCTCCGCGGGTCAACTCGCGGCCACCGATCCGAGCATGTCGAAGAACTCGGGGAACGATACTGCCGCCGCCTCCGCCCCGGCCAGCGTCGAGTCTCCGTCTGCCGCGAGCGCTCCTACGGCGAATGCCATTGCGACGCGGTGGTCGCCGAAGGAGTCGAGTTGCGCGGCGCGCAGCCTGTTGCGGCCCGGTATGTCCATGCCGGTCTCGTGCTCGGTGACTGGCACGCCCATGCGCTGCAGGTTCGCGGCCACGGTCGCGATTCGGTCCGTCTCCTTGACGCGCAACTCGCCTGCGTCCCGAATGCGCAGCCCGCGCTCGGATACGGCTCCGAGCACCGCGAGCATGGGAATCTCGTCAATGACCGCCGCGGTGGTCGCCCCCGAGATCGTGCCGCCGGCAAGCGCGCCCGTGCCGCGCACGCGAAGCGACCCGCTCGCCTCGCCGCCGCTGCCGGAGTTCGGATGGATTTCGATGTGCGCTCCCATGCGTTGCAGTACTTGCAGCACCGCCGAGCGGGTCGGATTCAATCCAACCCCTTCGATAAGCAGGTCCGAGCCTGGCAGCATCAGGGCCGCGGCGAGGAAGAACACGGCCGAGGAGAGATCGCTCGGCACCCGCACGTCGCATGCCAGCAGGGCGGGGCGGCCTGCCAGCGATATGCAACCGCCGCCCACGCGGATATCGGCTCCGCACAGACGGAGAGCAAGCTCGGTGTGGTTGCGCGTCTCTACCGGCTCGACGACCTGCGTCAGCCCCTTGGCAAAGAGGCCGGCCAGCAGGACGCAGCTCTTCACCTGCGCGCTGGCAACGGGCAATTCGTAGCGGATGGGCGAGAGGGCCCGGCCGCGGATTGCCAGCGGGGGGAACTGCCCCTCCCGGGCGCTGATCTCGGCGCCCATGCGCTGCAGCGGTGCCATGATGCGGCGCATGGGGCGCTTGGAGAGCGAGTCGTCACCTTGGATCACGCTCTCGAACGGCTGGCCGGCCAGGATGCCGGACAGCATCCGCATGGTCGAGCCGGAATTGCCCGCATCCAGCGGCGCTGAGGGGGGGCGCAAGCCTTGCAGGCCCCGGCCTTGGATTTCGACACGGCCGCCCTTCCGCTCCCAGCGCACGCCCAGCCCGCGGAGGCAGGCAAGTGTCGATGCGCAATCCGCGCCGGTGGAGTAGTTGTGCAGGACGCTGCGCCCGGCGGCCAGCGCCGCGAGCAGCGCGTAGCGGTGCGAGATGGACTTGTCGCCGGGCAGCGCAAGCTTGCCAGTCACGCCCGCGGCGGGGCGAATGGTGCGGGGCATCAGTCCTTTCATTATCCAAAGGCCGCCTGCCGGGCGACGGCAGCTTCAAGGCGGAAGGTCGTAAGATCCCAGTCACTGGCGGCTGGATGCCTATTCAGCGGAATGGGAGGGGTTGCTACTGGTCTTGCGAAGGCGGGCTTCGTAATCTCAATGTGGGCCAGTGATGACTAATGAGCATGCGTGACACACGTTCCGTCATCGTTTTCCTGAAGCGTAACCGGTGGAATAAGTATGCATGTAAGCTATCGGCACGCTCGGATCGGCTGGTAGGAATTGATGTTCTCGCGGCAGGTTTTAAGAAGTGCGGCATGCATTGCGAAGGGCAGGGTATTGGTTCAGAAAAGCATCCTGCCGGACTGTGAATGTCAAGGATGCCGCACAACTGCCGCAAGATCGCGAGCGCCTGTTCATGACCGCTGCAGCGAGACAGCATTTCTACAGCAGTCCGGAACATGCCCAAGTCATGGCGATTGCATCGCAACATTGTTTGTGCTAGCGTTTTAACTAGGCATGCTGTTCCCGCGCCGGATCGTGGTCGGCGGCTTCGACGCATGCAACTGACGATCCGGGCGGGAAGCCCTGCCTAGGCTTGCCGATGATCCGACAGAGCAGTTTCCGAGGAGTCCGGGCACTAGCGCTAGGTGTCATGCTCTCCGGGCTTGCGGCCACGCCCGCTTCGAAGCAAGATACCGCGGCCCGGTATTACCGCACGGCAGCCGGGCTTTACGAAGATCTGAAAAGCGTCCCCGCGCCGGAATTGCGCCTGCGCCAATACCAGCTGGTGGCCAACTCGTTGCGCAAGGTCCATCTGACCGATCCCTCGAGCGGGTATTGCGACGACTCCCTGCTGCGCCTCGCCGAGGTCTACCATATGACCGCCGTGCGCTTCGACGACGAGAAGTACGTTGATCGCGCAGTCGAGACGTACGAGTTCCTAGCCAGGGAATACCCGCACAGCAAGCATGTCCAAACCGCCCGCACGATGGCGGCCAAACTCGGGACCGGAGCAGTCCCCGCGGCCGTCCCTCCAGCCGGTTCCCCCGCTCAGGCCCTGCCCGCTGTGACGACCTTGGCCCTCTCCGACGGAGAGCACGCGGCGGGCAAGGTGGTCGGCGACTCCGGCACTGCGCGCCGCGCCGCCTCGATTTCCGAAATGCGCCATCACAGCTATGCGGACGGCACTCGCATCGTCTTGCAGGTGGATGGCAGGACCGCGCTCAAGTACGACCGCCTCAAGGGGCCGGACCGTCTCTATATCGATCTTTTTGGCAGCCGGGTCGCGCAGGCGCTGGGCGCTGGCCGGCAGCTCGCGGTCAACGACCGACTGCTATCCGCGGCGCGGCTGGCCCAGAACCGCAACAACAAATCGCGCATCGTGCTCGACTTGCGCAGCGCGGTCTCGTTCGATGCCTTCTGGCTGGACAATCCCGGCCGGCTCGTGATCGATGTCCGATCTGCGGGCACCCCGCGCGCGGAGCGGACCGTGCTGGCGCTTAGCCCCCAGCAGCCCCCGGCGACGCCAGCACCGCCTGCGCCGCGCGCCGCGGCCGCTACCGTGGCCGGCCGGCTCAGCCTGACGCGGGCGCTGGGGTTGAAGCTGGACAAAGTCCTGATCGACGCGGGCCACGGCGGCCACGATACCGGGACGATCGGGGCCGGCGGGCTGCGCGAGAAGGACATCGTGCTCGATGTCGCGCTGCGCTTGGGCAAGCTGGTCGAAGAGCGGCTCGGCGCCGAGGTCATCCAGACGCGGACAGACGACACCTTCGTAGAGCTGGAGGAGCGCACGCAGATCGCCAACGCGCAAGGGGCCGATCTGATGATCTCGATCCATTGCAACGCGGCGCCGCAGAGCTCGGTGCGCGGCATCGAGACCTATTACCTCAACTTCACGTCCGATTCGTGGGAGCTCAGCGTGGCGTCGCTGGAGAACGCCGCTGCCAACAGGTCTGTCCACGAGCTGGAGAGCCTCGTCTCGAAAATCGCCTTGGAAGAGAAGATCGAGGAGTCCCGCGATTTCGCCACGAAGGTGCAATCCAGGCTTCACGCCGGGGTGTCAAAGTACTCCTCCGGCATCCGCGACCGCGGTATCCGCAAGGCGCCGTTCGTCGTCTTGATCGGAGCCGAGATGCCGGCCATCCTAACCGAGATTGCGTTCATCAGCAATTCCAAGGACGAGGCGCTGCTGCGCAAGTCTTCCTTTCGTCAAGAGGTTGCCGAGTACCTCTACAGCGGGATCGCCGACTATGCCAGCAGTCTCGGCACCCTGACCAACCGCCGCTCGCTTTCCGCCGGCTCCGCGCAGCGCGACTGATCAGCCTGCGCACTCCGCGCCGCCCGATAGGTGCGGCACCCCGGCTTGCCGGGCGAGCTGCATGGCTTTGCGGGCAATCGTGGACAAGGGAAGCTCGCCCAGCTCGCTCGCGGCAAACCAGCGCTCGTCCCGGGCCGGCGCCCCGCTGCAAGCGGCGAGGTAGACGCGCACCGTGTACTGGGTGTTCGTGATCGCGTGCGCGAACGATCCCAGCTCCTCGGCTTCGGCCGCATGCAGCCGCGCCGATGCGCGCACGGCCGAGATGTCGCCTTCGGCCATCGGAAGCTCCCAGAATCCGGGCATGATCGACGCCCCGGAAGGACGCTGGCGCAGAAAGACCCGCCCCTCGCGCAGGACCAGCGCGACCGACAGTCCCGCCCTGCGGGGAACGGCGCGCGCACCCTTGACGGGCAAGCCGGGCGCGCTCTCGGCCGCCAGACCGGAACACGACATGCTCCAAGGGCAATGCTCGCATCGCGGCGTGCGGGGCAGGCAGACGACCGCGCCGAGTTCGATCAGCGCTTGCGTGAAGTCCCCCCGTGACCCCTGGGGCACCGCATCCATCAGGCTTTGCCCCGCTTGCCGGAGATCGCTCTGCACGGCCGATCTCCGGATGTCGCGCCGCTCGTCGGCTAGCCGGGACAGCACTCTGAAGGCATTGCCGTCCAAGGCCGCCCGCGGCTCGTCAAAGGCGATGCTGGCGATGGCCGCCGCCGTGTAGTCACCAATGCCCGGCAGCGCCCGCATGTGCGAATAGGCGCGCGGCCATTCGCCGCCGAAATCGGAAACCACCCGCCTGCTGGCCGCCTGCAGCATCCGCGCCCGGCGGTAGTAGCCCAGCCCCGCCCAGCTCGCGAGCACGTCCTGCTCGCTTGCCTCGGCCAGGGATGCGAGCGTGGGATAGCGCCGCAGGAAAGCCTCGTAGTGCGGGATGACAGCCTCCACCCGGGTCTGCTGGAGCATCACCTCCGAGAGCCAGATCCGGTACGGGACCCGCGTCAGCCGCCACGGCAGGGTCCGATGGCCGGCCCGGTACCACGCCAGCAGCCGTTCGACCAATTGGCCGGGCGCGGCCTTCACGCGCCCTTAAGCGCGGCGCGAAAGTAATCGGCGTTCATTTCCGAGATGAAGTCCGCGCTGATTTCCTTGGGGCATGCGGCTTGGCAGTCCGAGGTGTTGGTGCAGCTGCCGAACCCCTCGGCGTCCATCTGGTCGACCATGGCCCGGGCGCGCGACAGCTGCTCCTGGCGGCCCTGCGGCATGCGCCGCAAGTGGGCGATCTTGGCCGCCGTGAACAGGGCGGCCGAGGCGTTCTTGCAGGCGGCCACGCAGGCTGCGCAGCCGATGCAGGTTGCGGCGTCGAAGGCGGTCTCGGCCTCGGCCTTGGGCACCGGGATCAGGTTTGCATCCGGGGCGGCGCCGGTGTTGACCGAGACGAAGCCGCCCGCCTGGACAATGCGGTCCAGGGCGGACCGGTCCACGACCAGGTCGCGGAGCACTGGCAGCGCGGTGGCGCGCCACGGCTCGATCACGATCGTGTCGCCATCCTTGAACGACCGCATATGGAGCTGGCAGGTGGTCGTGCCTCCGTCCGGGCCGTGCGGAACGCCGTTGATCATGGCCGAGCACATGCCACAAATCCCCTCGCGGCAGTCGTGGTCGAAAGCGATCGGATCCTCGCCTTTCTCGATCAGCCCCTCGTTGACCTCGTCGAGCATCTCCAGGAAGGACATGTCCGGGCTCACGGCGGGCGCGTGGTAGGTCTCGAACCGGCCTTGGCTTTGCGCCGACTGCTGGCGCCATACCTTCAATGTGAGCTGCATTGCGGTGCTCCTACTTGTAACTCCGCGTCGAGAGCTCGACCCTCTCGAATTCCAGCGGTTCCTTGGCGAGCGTCGGGGCCGCTGCGCCGTTGTACTGCCAGGCGGCCACGTAGGCGAAGTTGTCGTCGTCGCGCCGGGCCTCCCCTTCCGGGGTTTGGTGCTCCTCGCGGAAGTGGCCGCCGCAGGACTCGGCGCGGTGCAGCGCGTCGCGGCACATCAGCTCGCCGAATTCCAGGAAATCCGCGACCCGCCCGGCGTATTCCAAGGTTTGGTTGAGGCTTTGCCCGTCCCCGGGGATGCGCACGTTGTGCCAGAACTCGTCGCGGAGCGCGGGAATGCGCTCCAAGGCCGCCTGCAGCCCGGGGCCCGTGCGCGACATGCCGCAGTGCTCCCACACGAGCTTGCCGAGCTCCTTGTGAAACGACTGCGGGGTCCGCTTCCCGTTGACGGCGAGTAGCCGCTCCATGCCGCTGCGGACCTCCCGCTCGACGGCGTCGAAGGCGGCATCGTCGGTTGGCAGCAGGCCGGGGTGCTCGCCGGCTAGGTAATCCCCGATCGTGGACGGCAGGATGAAGTACCCGTCGGCCAAGCCCTGCATCAGGGCGCTCGCCCCGAGCCGGTTCGCGCCGTGGTCGGAGAAGTTTGCCTCGCCGATGGCATACAGGCCCGCGATCGACGTCATCAGGTTGTAGTCGACCCACAGCCCGCCCATCGTGTAATGCACGGCCGGGTAGATCCGCATCGGCCGGGAGTAGGGATCCTCGGCGGTGATCTTGCGGTACATGTGGAACAGGTTGCCGTACTTGGCGGCGATGGCATCCCTGCCCAGCCGGCTGATCGCGTCGCGGAAGTCCAAGTACACGCCGTAGCCGCCCGGGCCGACCCCGCGGCCCTCGTCGCACATGGCCTTGGCGTTGCGCGATGCCACGTCCCGGGGGACCAGGTTGCCGAAGCTGGGATACTTGCGCTCCAAGAAGTAGTCCCGCGCGTCTTCGGGGATCTCGGAAGGATCGCGCGCGTCGCCCGCGGCCGCGGGCACCCACACCCGGCCGTCGTTGCGCAGCGATTCCGACATGAGGGTCAGCTTGGACTGGTGGTCGCCCGTCACGGGAATGCAGGTGGGGTGGATCTGGGTGAAGCACGGATTCGCGAACGCCGCGCCGCGCTTGTAGGCCCGGAATGCCGCCGTCACGTTGGATCCCTTGGCATTCGTCGACAGGTAGAAGACATTGCCGTAACCGCCGGTGGCGAGCACCACCGCGTGGCCGGCCCAGCGCTGGATCGCCCCGGAGACCAGGTCGCGAGTGACGATCCCGGCGGCCCGGCCCTCGGCCACCACCACGTCCAGCAGTTCGGACCGCGCATGCATCGAGACCCGGCCGGCGGCGACCTGCCGCTGCAGCGCCTGGTAGGCGCCGATTAGCAATTGCTGGCCGGTCTGCCCGCGCGCGTAGAACGTGCGCGAGACCTGCGCGCCCCCGAAGGAGCGGTTGTCGAGCAGCCCACCCGCGCCGCGCGCGAAGGGCACGCCCTGGGCCACGCACTGGTCGATGATGCCGTTCGAGACCTGCGCAAGGCGGTAGACGTTGGCCTCGCGGCTGCGGAAATCGCCGCCCTTGATGGTGTCGTAGAACAGGCGCTCGACCGAGTCGCCGTCGCTGGGGTAGTTCTTGGCGGCGTTGATGCCGCCCTGCGCCGCGATCGAGTGCGCCCGGCGCGGGCTGTCCTGGATGCAGAAGCAATCAACGTAGTAGCCCAGCTCGGCCAACGCGGCGGCGGCCGACGCTCCGGCTAGGCCCGAGCCGACAACGACGATGCGGAACTTGCGCTTGTTGGCCGGATTCACCAGCTTGAGCTGGCGCTGGTGGATGTCCCACTTCTGCTCTAGCGGGCCGGGAGGAACCTTGGACCGCAGTTCCATGGCCTCAGAGCACCTCGCTGAAGGGCTGCAGCAGGCCGGCCATGCATGCCAGGGGTATCGAGATGTTGCCGGCGACCACGATGACTGCCACCAGCCGTCCGCAGCCTTCGAGCGTCGAGCGCAAGCGCGGGCCGCTCAGGCCCGCGCTGCGAAACGCACTGCCGATGCCATGGGCGAGGTGCAGGCCGAGCAGCCCCATGGCCAAGATGTAGGAGAACGAAACCGCCGGCTGGCGAAAGCCCAGTACCACCATGGAGTACACATCGTGGCGGCCCTGCCCGTCGTACAGGCCGAAGTGCTCCGGATGGGTGGCGCCGACGGTGAAGTGCAGCAGGTGGTAGGCCACGAAGGCCAGCAGGACGAGGCCGCTCAGCAGCATGTGCCGCGATGCGAAGCTCGACAACAGCGCGCGCTTGGTGTCGTAGCCGCGTGTCCGGGCCGCTCGATTGCGGATCGAGAGGGCGGCGATGCCCCAGACGTGGACCGCGAGCGCCGCCAGCAGGCCGGCCCGAGCGGCCCAGATCAGCCCCGGGCTGGATTTGAGCAGCGCGGCGTAAGTGTTCAGGGCGTCTGCACCGAGGAAGATCTGCAGGTTCCCCAGCATGTGGAAGAACACGAAGGTCACCAACGTGGCGCCGGACACGGCCACAAGGTACTTGATCCCCACGGTCGAGGTCAGCGTGCGCTTGGATACAGTCATGGACGGCGCTAGGCGCTAGCGCCTGAAGGACCAGCTCCTAGTCTAGCAACGGCGGCTTGCACGGCCGCAGGATGGCGCCTGCCGCGGCATGCAGGGCAGGATATCGGCCCGAGGCGAGGCTTGCGCACATGCAAGGGCAGCTGCTGCGGAACCTCGGATCCGCTGTGGCGGCAGCCGCGCCAAGAATCTGCGCGGGTTAGGAATACAAGCCCGCGCAGATTTGCGATCGTCGATGCGGCCGGCCGAGCGCTTGCCGCCGGCGGCACGGCCGCGTGCAACGCTCTAGCTCGGCATGGTGACTTTTTCGATCGAAGTCACCTTCATCCCCTCGATCATGCCTTCGACCATAACTTTGTGGCCGGCATGCTCCTTGAGCATGGTGGAGTCGGCGACCTCGTAGATCTTGCCGTCCTCCGTGACGAGCACGATGGTCGCTCCGCCACTGATGCATCCGTTCGCGCACTGGGCATGGGACGCTCCGGCCTTGCCGCCGTTCGCGCACTTCTCGTCCGTCACGTAACCCGTGATCGAGCCGGCGAAGCACAGGGATGCCGCGAGCGTTAGCAGCGCCAGCAGAGTGATAAGCTTCTTCATTTGGATGTTCCCTCCTTGCAGTCGGCTTCCGTCTGCACACTTGTAGTATAGGCTTGCTTCGCCAAGCCCGTCAACAGCAATTTTGGAGTGCCGAATGCATCGACGAGGGCTCGGCCACCGTCCCCGGGGCCGGCCAAAGCCAGCCCCGGGCGCGAAGAGTCCGGCAACGGATCGGATCCGGGCCTAGCCGGCCTTTTCGACCTTTTCCACCGCCGTGATCTTCATCCCCTCGATGGTGCCGGTCACGGTCACCTGCATGCCTGCGTGCTCTGCCAGCTTGGCTTGCTCGGCAACCTCGTAGATCTTGCCATCGGCGGTGACGACCACTGCCGGGGTTCCGCCCTTGATGCAGTTCGCCGCGCAGGAGGCGTCCTTGTGCCCTGCCTTCGCGCAGTTCTGGTCCAGCACTTGGCCGGTCACCGATCCGGCCAGGCAAAGCGACGCTGCCATGACCGTGGCAGCTAGGAGTGTGATCAGTTTCTTCATCGGGAAAGCCCTCTCTTGCGGTCGAGGATTCGACCAAGGCTCACTGTAAGCTGTTGCAGTCCTGCCGTCAAGCCCGCCTGTCGCCGCGCGGTGCCTGGCCGGCTAGAAGCCGTGCTTGCGCAACACCGCGACCAATTCCTCCACGGCGTCGGAGCTTGCGTCAAGCGCGGACTTCTCCTCGGCGCTGAGGTCGACTTCGTACACCTGCTCCACGCCGTGCGTCCCGAGCTTGCAGGGCACGCCCACGAATATGCCCTGGCGCCCGTACTCTCCCTCGAGCAGCGTCGCGCACGGCAGCACCTTGCATTGATCCTTGAGGATCGACTCGACCATCTCCACCGCCGCCGAGGACGGCGCGTAGTACGCGCTGCCGGTCTTGAGGTGCGTGACGATTTCCGCGCCGCCGTCGCGGGTGCGCTGCACGATCGCCGCGATCGTGCCCTCGGAGAGGACCTGGCTGATCGGAATCCCGGAGATGCTGGTGTAGCGCACGAGCGGGACCATCGTGTCCCCGTGCCCGCCCAGCACCATGGCCGTCACGTTGCTCACCGAGACGCCCGCCGCCTCGGCCAGGAAGGTGCGGAAGCGCGCGGTGTCGAGCACGCCCGCCATGCCGATCACGCGGTTCTTGGAGAACCCCGAAGTGCGGTAGGCGACATGGCACATGGCATCGAGCGGATTCGAGACCACCACCAAGATCGCGTTGGGCGAGTATTTCGCCGCCGCGCCGATGCAGGACTGCACGATCGCGGCGTTCTTGAGCAGCAGGTCGTCGCGGCTCATGCCGGGCTTGCGGGGAAACCCGGCGGTCATCACCACCACGTCGGAATTGGCCGTGTGCTCGTAATCGTTGGTGCCCACCACGCGCACGTCGGAGCCTTCGACCGGGCAGGCCTCCAGCATGTCGAGGGCCTTGCCCTGCGGCACGCCCTCGACGATGTCGATCAGTGTGACATCCGCCAATTGCTTGTCGGCGATCCTGAGCGCGCAGCTGGCCCCGACATTGCCGGCGCCGATAACCGTAACCTTCTTGCGCATCGCGGGGCCCTCCCGGTCCCTCAGTCCATGTGGCGGATCACGGCCTCGCCGAACTGGCTGCAGCCGAGCTTCGTCGCGCCCTCCATCTGCCGGTGCAGGTCGTAGGTGACTGTCTTGGCCGCGATCGCGCCGGTCATGCCCGCCTCGATCAGGCGGGCCGCCTCGCTCCAGCCCAGGTGGTCCAGCATCATGACCCCGGACAGGATGACGCTGCTGGGGTTGATGACATCCTTGTCCGCATATTTCGGGGCCGTCCCGTGGGTGGCTTCGAACAGGGCCTGCTCGTCGCCGATGTTCGCGCCCGGCGCCAGGCCCAGCCCGCCCACCTGGGCGGCGCAAGCGTCCGAGAGGTAGTCGCCGTTGAGGTTGGTCGTGGCGATCACGTCGCACTCGGCGGGGCGCAGGAGAACCTGCTGGAACATTGCGTCGGCGATGCGGTCCTTGACCAGGATCTTGCCTTCCGGCACCGTGCCGCCGAGGGAGTCCCACACCTCCTGCTCGGTCACGCAGGCATCGCGGAATTCCTCGGTAGCCACCTCGTAGCCCCAGTCCCGGAACGCGCCCTCGGTGAACTTCTGGATGTTGCCCTTATGCACCAGCGTCACCGACGAGCGGCCGTTGTCGATGGCGTAGCGGATCGCAGCGCGCACCAAGCGCTTCGAGCCGGTGACGGAGACGGGCTTGATGCCGACGCCGGAATCGGCAAGGATGCTGCACCCCAGCTGGCCGTTGAGGAACTCCAAGACCCGGGCGGCCTCGGCGCTGCCCCGTTCCCACTCGATCCCGGCGTAGACGTCTTCGGTGTTCTCGCGAAAGATCACCACGTCGAGCTGGCCGGGATCTTTCATCGGCGAGGGCACGCCCGGATACCACTTGACGGGGCGGACGCACGAATAGAGGGTCATGAGCTGGCGCAGAGCCACGTTGAGACTGCGGATGCCGCCGCCGACCGGAGTGGTCAGCGGGCCCTTGATGGCAACGCGGAACTCGCGGATTGCATCGACCGTGTCGGCGGGCAGCCACTCTCCAAAGCGCTCGTGCGCCTTCTCGCCGGCGAAGACCTCGTACCACGCGATCTGCCGGGCGCCGCGGTAGGCCTTCGCAACCGCGGCATCGAAGACCGCCTTGGACGCCTTCCATATATCCCGGCCCGAGCCGTCGCCCTCGATGAACGGCACGATGGGGCAGTCGGGCACGGCGCAGCGGCCGGCTTGCATGCGAATGCGGGCCCCGCCCGGGGGCAGCGGGATGCCGTTGTAGTCAGGCATGGTGCTTGCTGGCTCCAGAGAGGCTCGCGGCTCGCAAGCTTGCGCTCGAGCGCGGAGGCCAGGGCAGTCTCCCGGCCAGCCCAAATCCAAGCATATCACTAACGAGGCTGCGATTCAGGCCGGCAAGAGCAGGCAAGAGCCGTCGCAGGGAGCCGGAACTTGCCTCGATCGTCAACCTTGCGCAACGGCCGCTTCGGGGCCGGGCGGAAGCGGCCGCCCGAACGATGAACGCGCCTTGCCGCGCCGGGGTAAGATTAGGGATTCGGCCCCGGCAAGACTGCCCGGATTCCGCCCATGCAAGCATCATCCAAGACCGCGCAGATCGATGACGCGCCCGCGCAAGAGTCCTTGCCGCCGCGCGGCTTCATTGCCGAGTGGACGGTCACGATCCTGCTGCTGCTGTTCGCCACGACCACGCTCGTCCAGGCGTTCGTCATTCCGACCGGGTCGATGGAAGACTCGCTGCTGATCGGCGACCACTTGCTGGTAGACAAGCTGACCTACGCGCCGGCGGGCGCAATCAGCCAATACCTGCTGCCCTATCAGGAGGTCAAGCGCGGCGACATCATCGTATTCCGCTATCCGATCGACCTGGAGCAGACCTTCGTCAAGCGCGTGGTGGGAGTTCCGGGTGACCGCATCCGCATCGTTGACAAGCAGCTGTGGGTCAACGGCAAGAGGGCGGACGAGCCGTACGTGGTGTACAAGAGCGACTACATCGACTCCTACCGGGACAACTTCCCGGCCCTGCCGACATCGATGCAGATCTACGAGCCGGCGCTGCGCATGCTGCAGGAGCACGTGCAGGAGGGCGAGCTGGTCATACCGGAAGGCAACTATTTCGCCATGGGGGACAACCGCGACCAATCGCTCGACAGCCGCTACTGGGGTTTCGTGCCGCGCGAGCATATTGTCGGCAAGCCCTTGATCATCTACTGGTCCTACGACGCCCCTACCGCGCACCTCCAGGACCCGGGCGTGTCTCTAGTGCACCTGCGCGACCTGGCCTTGAACTTCTTTACGAAGACACGCTGGAAGCGGACGTTCAAGCTGATTCGCGGTTACGAGTGGGCAGGGGGCTGAGCTTTCCCGCCCATGGACGGAGGGCGACCTGCCGCGCCGCAGCGCCACGCGGTCATTCTGGCCGGCGGCCGCGGGGTGCGTTTCTGGCCGCGCAGCCGCGCCGGCAAGCCCAAGCAATTGCTGGCGCCGCTCGGCGGCGCGACCCTGCTGCGGCAGACCTTTGAAAGGCTCCGCGGCACATTCTCGGACGAGAACATCTGGGTCGTGACATCCCGGCGGCTGCTCGACGCCGTCGCGCGCGAGCTGCCGGAAGTGCCGTCGGAGCAACTGCTCGGCGAGCCGGCGGGCAGGAGCACCGCCGCGGCCGCGGGCTTGGCGGCAGCGCTTATCCTCCAGCGGGCCCCCGACGCTGTGATGGCCGTGTTCCCGGCCGATCACCACATCGCGCGCGAGCTGCCGTACCGGCGCTTGCTGGGCGCCGCCCTGGGAGCGGCCGGCACGGAGCGGCTGATCGTGATAGGGATCCCCCCGCAACGGCCCGAGACCGGCTACGGCTATATCGAATTCGCCGGCGGTGCGCCGCCGGGGCACGGCGGCGCGCTGCCCGTGACTCGCTTTTGCGAGAAGCCCGGCCGCCGCGAGGCAGCGGAGTTTCTCCGCAGCGGGCGGTTTTACTGGAACAGCGGCCAGTTCTTCTGGAAGGCCGCGGTCTTCGCGGAGGAGATGCGGCGATACCTGCCGGACACTTGGGCCACGCTGTCGGCGATTGCGGACGGCGGCGCGGGCGGGATGCGGGTGCGCCTGGCCGAGCGGTACGCGGCGTGCGAGGCTATCTCCGTCGATACCGGAATCCTCGAGCGCTCGGAACGGGTCTGGGGCCTGGCTGCCCCGGACATCGGCTGGACCGACCTGGGCAGCTGGGAGGCCCTGCGCGCCCTGCTGCCGCAGGACGCCGATGGCAACTGCGCGCGCACGCCGGGCACGCTGGTGCGCTCCTCGGGGACCTACCTGGACGTTCCGAGCAAGCACGTGGCCCTGCTGGGCGTGAGCGACTTGGTGGTTGTCGAGACTCCCGATGCGCTGCTGATCTGCCCGCGCAGCGAGGCCCAGAATCTCTCGGAAGTCACCGCTGCCCTCGCGGCCGACGGTCACGGAGACCTACTTTGACCGCCGGCTGCGGCGGTCTTGCAGCCAGTCCTTCAAGCTGGCGGGCAGCCCGGTCTCGTGCGCCAGCCGCCTGAAGTCCGGCAATGTGTCCACGTCGTAGGCCTTGGAGCGTGTTTCGGCCGCCCGCAGGCCGGCCGCCTCGGCGGCGGCCAGGCACGCCTTGCGCGTGTCGGCCGCCGACCAGGTCACGCCCCGGAACATCGCCGCCGCGACGCGGGTTGCGCCGATCAGGGTGAAGCCTCCGTCCTCGGCCGGCCCGAGCGCCACCTCGGCCGCATCGAGTTCGGCTACGGCCTCGTCGATTTGCGCGGCCGGCATGGCGGGGGCGTCGCTGCCGATGATCAGAGCCTTGCCGTAGCCTGCGGCCAGCAGTTCCTCCAAGCAATGGCGCATGCGTGCGCCCAGGCCCGCGCCGCGCTGCAGCCGAAAGCGGCCGCGACCGGCCAGGGTCTCGAATTCGGGCCAGCGGATGTCGCAATAGAAAAATGCGTCGCGGGACGGCTGGGCAGCGATGCGCTCCCACATCGCCCGGGTGCAGAGTCGGTGAAACTCCGCCGCCACTCGGGGCGATAGATCTCGAGCCAGGCGCGTCTTGACCCGGCCGGTGCGCGGCGCCTTGGCGAAGAGCGCGATTGCAATGTCCGAGGATCGGAGCATGCCCGAATCAGCGCCTGTCTAGCCGCCCGCGCCCGCGCTTGGCGTCGACGCTGCACAGGGACAGCGGAGAGGCGAGCAGCGCCGGCTAAGCAGGCCGGAATGCACAGCGCGCGAGTCTTGCGGGGAGTCCAAGCAGCCATGGTAGCCGAGTCCCGGTCTCGGCGACCGGTGCCTCATGCCAATCCGCAGTGGTGGCTGTCGTACACTCTACGATTACGCGATGAGCAGCCAAAATCTGTCTTGGATTGCCGGGTACATATGGAACATTGCCGACGATGTCCTGCGAGACGTCTATGTGCGCGGCAAGTACCGGGATGTAATCCTGCCGATGACCGTGCTGCGCCGCTTGGACGCAGTGCTGGAGGGCACGAAGCAGGCAGTCCTTGAGATGAAGGCCCGGCTGGACGAGGCCGGGGTGCTCGAGCAGGATGCCGCGCTGCGCGGGGCGGCCGGGCAGTCCTTCTACAACTCCTCGCCGTTCACGCTGCACGCCCTGCGAGCGCGGTCCAGCCGCCAGCAACTGGAGGCGGACTTCCGGGCGTATCTCGACGGCTACTCGCCCAACGTGCAGGAAATCCTCGACAACTTCGAGTTCCGCAACCAGATCCCGCGCCTGTCGAAGTCCGACTCGCTCGGCACGCTGATCGAAAGGCTCACCTCGACGGAGATCAACTTGGGGCCGAGCCCGGTCAGGGACAGCGATGGCAGCATCCGGCTGGCAGGTCTTGACAACCATGGCATGGGCACCATTTTCGAAGAGCTGATACGGCGCTTCAACGAGGAGAACAACGAAGAGGCGGGCGAGCACTGGACACCGCGCGACGCCGTGCGCTTGATGGCCAAGCTGGTGTTCCTGCCGGTCGCGAGCGAAATCCGGTCCGGCACGTACCTGCTCTATGACGGCGCCTGCGGCACGGGCGGCATGCTGACGGTGGCCGAGGAAACGCTGCGGGACATCGCGGCCGAGCACGGCAAGCAGGTCTCCACGCACCTCTACGGGCAGGAGATCAACGCCGAGACGTACGCCATCTGCAAGGCCGACCTGCTGCTCAAAGGAGAAGGAGAGGCCGCCGACAACATCGCGGGGGGACCCGAGCGCTCCACGCTATCCAACGACGCGTTCCCAGCCCGCGAGTTTGACTTCATGGTCTCCAATCCGCCTTACGGGAAGAGCTGGAAGACCGACTTGGAGCGCATGGGCGGCAAGCAAGGGATGCGCGACCCGCGCTTCGTGGTCGAGCATGCGGGCGATCCCGAGTACTCGCTGGTGACGCGCTCGAGCGACGGCCAGCTGCTGTTCCTGGCGAGCATGCTGTCGAAGATGAAGCAGGGGACGGCGCTGGGCAGCCGGGTGGCCGAGGTGCATAACGGCTCGTCGCTGTTCACGGGGGACGCGGGCCAGGGGGAGAGCAACATCCGCCGCTGGATCCTCGAGAACGACTGGCTGGAAGCGATCGTGGCGCTGCCGCTCAACCTGTTCTACAACACGGGCATCGCCACGTACGTGTGGGTGTTGAGCAATCGCAAGGCCGAGCGGCGCAAGGGCAAGGTGCAGCTGATCGATGCTAGCGAGTGGTACAAGCCGCTGCGGAAGAACATGGGCCAGAAGAACTGCGAGCTGTCGGAGGGGGACATCACGCGCATCTGCGACGCGTTCCTGACGCTGGAGGAGAGCGAGCAGTCGAAGATCTTCCCCAACGAGGCCTTCGGGTACTGGAAGCTGACTGTCGAACGGCCCCTGCGGCTCGCGGTCGACCTCTCGGCAGGGCGGCGGGACGCGTTCCGCACCCTTTGCGAGGGGAGCGGGGAGCTGCCAATGGCCGGCCTTGTCGACCGACTGGCGGCGAAGCTCGGAGCGGGGCCTCATCACGACTTCAACGTGCTGATGGACTCGCTCAGGGCGGATGCCAGCAAGCGCGGTGTCAGGCTGACAGCGAAGCGCAATAAGCTGTTGCGCGACGCTCTGGCAGAGCGCAGCGAGAAAGCTGCGCCGGTGGTGGCGAGGAAGCACAAGCCGGGCAAGGCGGAGCCGGATCCGCTGCGGGGCCTTCGGGAGGCCAGGATTGGCGGCAAGCCCTAGGTCGTCGAGTACGAACCGGACTCGGAGCTGCGTGACACGGAGCAGGTCCCGCTGCTCGAGGAAGGCGGGGTCGAGGGATTCCTGCGGCGCGAGGTGCTGCCGTACGCAGAGGATGCCTGGTACGTGCCGGCGAGCGTGAAGATCGGCTATGAGATCAGCTTCACGCGGTATTTCTACAAGCCGCAGCCCTTGCGGACGCTGGCGGAGATCCGCGCGGAGATCTTGGCTGTCGAGCGAGAGTCCCCGGGACTGGCGGGCGAATTGCTGGGCGGTGACTCCCCTGCGGCGCGGGAGTCTCTGCCGGTTGGCACGCAGGCCCAGGCATTGCCTCCCGTAACGAGGGGCAAGTCACCCGCTCAGGAGACGAAGCTGCGAGTCTACGTCGATACGTCGGTGATCGGCGGCTGCGAGGACGACGAGTTCCGGGAGCCTTCGCGACAGTTGATAGATCGATTCGCACGAGGAGAGATCACGCTAGTCGTGTCCAAGGTTACGCTAGCGGAGCTGGAAACTGCGCCCCCGGCTGTACGTGGAGTGCTCGAGTCCATCAGAACTGAACGTCTGGAGTTCGTCAACACTTCGGAGGAAATCAGAGAGCTTGCGGATCGTTACATCGAGAGCGGTGCCATCGGTGCGGCGCTGCGCAACGATGCCGAGCACATCGCCGCCGCGACCTTGGCAAACGTGGACGTGCTGGCGAGTTGGAATTTCCGGCATATAGTGAACCTGAGGCGAATCCGGCAGTACAATGCGGTGAACCGCCAGATGGGCTATGCTGATGTCGAGATTCGTGACCCGAGGGAGCTTCAAGATGAAGAGTGAAACCAAGGCAAAGAAGTCATTTGACTGCGTGGAATGGACGCGTCAGGTCAGGAACCAGATCTACGAGGAGACCAAGAACATGTCTGAGGAGGAACGTATTCGCTGGCAGGAAAAGCGGATTGCGCGTGATCCTTTCTTGGCAAAGCTGGCCGCTCGGGCAGTGACTCCAAAGGATCCAAGGCTTAAAGCCCGCCCACCGGCAGAAGACTAGCAAGCGGCGGTCGGCCTCCGGCGGCGCTGCTAGAAGACGCCGGAGGATGGCCGGTGGCCCAAGGGAAGCATTGCGGCCAGCTTGGAGTTCGGCGGGGCTTGCAAGAGACAGTGGGGGTGTGTCTCTGACGAAGCGCCGCAGCGAACGAGAGCGTACTGTCTTGCCCCGAGACGGTAGGGACTGAAGATGGCAAGACACGCCCAGAGCGCAAGGGGCCTTCAGCCGTACCCGGCGTACAAGCCGTCGGGGGTGGAATGGCTGGGGGATGTGCCGGCGCATTGGGAGGTGCGTCAGCTCGGGCAAATCGGCACGCTTTCAAAAGGCAACGGTGGCAGCAAGGAAGACGAAGTTTCGGTTGGCGTTCCCTGTATACGGTACGGAGATCTCTATACAATCCATTCGCGGTTTATCAAGAGTACCCGAGCATTCATATCCCAAGCATGTGTAGCTGGTTATACGCCGCTGAAGTATGGGGATGTATTGTTTGCTGCCTCGGGTGAAACAATCGATGAGATTGGAAAATCCGCTGTGAATCTCATCTTATCAAAAGCGCACTGTGGTGGCGATATCATTGTTTTTCGCTCAAAACATAGGACGCATGCGCCATTCATGGGGTATGTGACAGATTGTTGGTCTTCAGTAACTCAGAAGGCAACGATGGGGAGAGGATTCACGGTTATCCACATCTATACAACCCAGTTGAAGAAATTAGTCTTGCCAATCCCACCCTTGGCCGAGCAAGCCGCCATCGCCCACTACCTCGACCGCGCTGATGATCGCATCCGGCGCTCCATCGAAGCCAAGGAGAAGCTGGTCGGGCTGCTGGAAGAGATGCGGAAAGCCCTTATTAACGAGACAGTGACAGGTCGGTTCGATGTCCGTACCGGGCAGCCGTACCCGGCGTACAAGCCGTCGAGAGTGGAGTGGCTGGGGGAGGTGCCGTCGCACTGGATTGTTGCTAAATTTCGTCATCGATATCAGCAATGCCTTGGCAAGATGTTGGACACAAAACGCATTAGCGGTGAGCACTTATATCCATATCTCAGGAATACCGATGTGCAATGGAATAAGGTTAATATCGTAGGCTTACCAATGATGGATATTCGAGCTGTTGAAATTGGTCGGTATACGGTACAGAGCGGGGATCTGTTAGTCTGTGAAGGCGGTGAAGTAGGTCGATGTGCGATCTATAATGGAGATTCTGGAGTGATCGGATACCAAAAGGCACTACATCGACTGCGCCCTCACCGTAAGAACCGAGATATCCCGCGTTTCATGTACTACACAATGAAAAACGCTACCGAAAGGAATGCATTCAACGATGGTCATAAGAGCACAATAGGGCATCTAACTGGGGATAAGCTACGCGCTCACCGATTCCCGTTTCCGCCCCTCGCTGAGCAAGCCGCCATCACCCGCTACCTCGACCGCGCTGACGAGCGCATCCAGCGCTCCATTCAATCCGCACGGCGGCAAATCGACCTGCTCAACGAGTACCGTACCCGGCTGATCGCAGACGTGGTGACCGGGAAACTCGATGTACGGCAAGCGGCGGTCGATCTGCCGGGAGATCCTGAGGATCTGGAGTCCGTCGACTGACCGGAGACGAGGCAGCTATAAGAAATAGGTATTGCCAAGGTCTCAACTCCCCAAGCAGAGAAGCGACGAATGACTCTGGAGCGCCCAGCTGAATACTTGGCCGGCCTAGTGCGCGAGCTCTGCAATCTCGCCGGCGAGACGGAGTGGGTCGAGTTCAAGGTCAACTTCGGCAAGTCTGAGGAAATCGGCGAATACATCTCGGCGCTTGCAAACTCGGCTGCCCTTGCGGGCAAGGCATTCGCCTACATGGTGTGGGGGATCGCGGATCGCGACCATGCGATCGCGGGAACAAGCTTCGACCCGAGCAGCGTGCAAATCGGCAACGAAGCCCTTGAGAACTGGCTTCTGCGGCTGCTTGAACCGCAACTCAACTTTCGATTCTTCCAAGTTTCCGTCGAAGGGCGTCCCGTGGTCGTGCTCGAAATCGAGCGTGCGCCTCGGCAGCCCGTGCGATTCCGCGGGCAGGAATACATCCGCGTGGAATCGTACAAGAAGAAGCTCAAGGACTTCCCCGAGCGAGAGCGGATGCTATGGCGCTGCTTCGACCGGACGCCCTTCGAAGATCGTATCGCAGCCGAGCGAGTGCCGGAGCATGAGGTGCTCCGGCTGCTCGACTACCCGGCGTACTTCGACTTGCTCAAGCGACCCCTCCCCGAGAATCGCCCAGGCATCTTGGAAGCACTCTCCGGCGACGCCATAATCAGGCGCGGCAGCGTCGGCGGCTGGGACGTGACCAACCTCGGCGCAGTGCTGTTCGCCAAGCGCCTCGAGCCGTTTCGCAGCATGCGGCGCAAGGCAATGCGCGTGATCCAGTATCGCGGGAGCAGCCGGATCGAAGCGGTCAGGGAGCAGGTCCACGAACAGGGCTACGCTTCCGGGTTCGAGTCCCTGATCGGCTTCGTCAATGGCTTGCTGCCGTCCAAGGAAACGATTGACCAAGGGATCCGCACGACGGCGGTCGGCTTTCCCAAGGCCGCAGTGCGAGAGCTCGTGGCGAATGCTCTGATCCACCAAGATTTCTCCATCACTGGGACAGGCCCGATGGTGGAGATTTTCGAGGGCCGCATGGAAATCACGAATCCCGGCCCGCCGCTCATGGACGCCTCGCGATTCGTGGACTCGCCGCCCAAGTCGCGAAACGAGTCCCTCGCGTCCTTGATGCGCCGTATCGGCATCTGCGAGGAGCGCGGGAGCGGCTGGGACAAGGTGGTGCTCGAGACCGAGAGTTGCCAGCTCCCGGCTCCCAAGGTGGAGGTGGGAAGCCACTACACCCGCGTTGTCCTGTTCGGGCCGCGCCCTCTGTCGGGCATGGCTAGCGCGGAGCGGGTGCGCGCCACCTATCTTCACGCCTGCCTGAAGTATGTGAGCCAAGGGTACGTGACGAACTCCTCGCTGCGCCAGCGGTTCGGAATCGATGCGCGCAATAGCGCCCGGGTGTCGCGCATCCTCGCAGAGGCTGTCAGGGAAGGGGCGATCGTGCCGGACGATCCTACGGCGGCCCGCAAGCAGATGCGTTATGTGCCGTGGTGGGCGAAGCGGGGGAACTGAAGGGGTTTTATTTGATCGGAATCTGCAATTTTCGCGCTCGCGAGATCAAATTCTTGCACAAGTACTTTATTATCAATACATTGCAAGTCTGGTTTTTATTTGATGGTCATTTGACGATTCCTCGCCAGAGACGCTTGCCGGCGAGCGGTGCGCTTGCAGTGCAGGCCGGTCTCGCACGGGCGAGACATCCCGAAAGTTCCACTGCAAGCGGACTGAAATCAAGGCGTAGCGGCAACCGCAAGGAGAAAGCTTGACAAGAATGCGAGAATGGCAGGGCGCGAGTAACGGGAACATCCCTTTGATACCCGGTGGATCGCCGGCGGCCGTGGCGGCCGGCGCTCCCGACATCCGCCCAAGCGGGGTCGGGCCGGCCGGGTAACGTGGGGTTGGAGATTGCAATGACGAGATGGATTCTTTCGCTCGCCCTGCTTGGCGCGTTCGGCTGTGACGACGCGACCATCGCGTCGCAGAATATCAGCCGGGCCTCGGATAATTTCGAGGTCGACCGGCGCATCGTGTTTCTGAACGGGATCACGGACGAGTACCTGCTGACGATCGAGGGGCGCTGTTCCATTCACGACGAGGGCCATCAGCTCGAGGTGACCTGTCGAGTGGCCGAGGACGACTACCGCAAGCACTTCCTAGGGCTGAGCGACAACGTGACCTACTTCGCGGAGCAACTCTCGCCGGGCGATGTCTCGGTCTATCACTACCGGTTGACCTTCAAGCCCCAAGTGATCGTGCCCGACTACGACTTCAGGGGCGACGCCGGCGCGCTGTTCGGCAATGAATCCGAGGCGATGCAGTGATCGTAGCGGTCGACTGCGACAGTATGGTCGTCGAGCGCCGATACCCGCGGAGCGGCGCACCCGTACCCGCGGCGGCGTGCAAGCGCAGGCCGGAATCCTGATTGGACAGCAGGCCAATGCCAGCCACGGACACAACCGAGCAAGGGTTCGAGCGACGAATCTGCACGGCGCTGGCAGGCCATCCCTGCGATCCGGAAAATGCCTCCGACTCTCTCTCGCCACCAATTGGCGGCGCGGGTTGGATAGGTGGCCGCCCCCGTGACTATGACCGTGAGTTCTGCGTGGACCGCGTGCAACTGGCTGCCTTCCTGACTGCGACGCAGCCGGAGAGCGCAGAGGCGCTGGCCCTGGACGAGGATGGCCCGCTGCGGCGCAAGTTCTTCAAGCGGCTGCAAGGGCAGGTTTCCAAGCGTGGGACGATCGATGTGCTTCGCCACGGCCTGCAGCACGGGCCGCATCGCCTGGATCTTTTCTACGGCACCCCTTCGGCCGGGAATCCGCAAGCGCGCGAGCGGTTCGAGCAGAACCGCTTCAGCGTCACGCGACAGCTGCGCTACAGCCTTGCCGAGACCCAGCGGTCGCTGGACATCGCGCTGTTCATCAACGGCTTGCCGGTCTTCACTTTCGAGCTCAAGAACAGTCTCACGAAGCAGACGGTTGCCGATGCTGTCGAGCAATACAAGCGTGACCGCGACCCTCGCGAGCCGCTGTTCGCACTGGGCCGCTGTGTCGCTCACTTCGCGGTGGATGATCAGTGCGTCCGCTTCTGCACCCGCTTGCAGGGCAAGAGATCGTGGTTCCTGCCCTTCGACCGGGGCTGGAACGACGGCGCGGGAAATCCCCCCAATCCCGACGGCATCAAGACCGACTATCTCTGGCGGGAAGTGCTCGCCCCCGAGAGCTTGACCGACATCTTGGAGAACTACGCCCACTTGGTCGAGGCGAGGGACGCTGACACAGGGCGGAGACGGCGGTCTCAGATCTGGCCGCGCTATCACCAGCTCGATGCCGTGCGCCGGCTGCTGGCTGCCGCCCGCCTGCAGGGCGTCGGCCAGCGTTACCTGATCCAGCATTCGGCGGGCAGCGGCAAGAGCAATTCCATCGCTTGGCTGGCGCACCAGCTGATCCCGCTCGAAAAAGGAGGAAGCCCGCTATTCGACTCCATCATCGTGGTCACGGATCGGGTGCTTCTCGATCGGCAGATCCGGGACACGATCCAGCAATACGCCCATGTCCGGGCGACCGTGGCCCATGCGCAGAAATCCGGAGATCTGCGCAAGTTCCTTGAGTCCGGCAAGAAGGTCATCATCTCGACGGTCCAGAAGTTTCCGTTCATCCTCGACGAGATCAGCGGCCCGCAGCGCGCCCGGCGTTTCGCGATCATCATTGACGAGGCGCATTCAAGCCAGTCGCGCCCCCGGGCGGGGCCCGGATCATTCGGTTGGAAACACGTGGCTTGGCGTAGAATCAGAGCGGAGGGTTCCGGCAGTCAAGCCCCGTAATTTCATTGGTGCAGTATTTGCCCCAAAGCCAGTCTGGGTCCGGGCGAGCGATCATTCACTAGCGAGGTTTCTTCGGAAGCACTCCTCAACACCAGCATTGCAGAGCAATTGCCAACCCGGGCCGGGGCCTTCCGTGTGTGAGACAGGAGCAGCAGGAGGGAGATATGGCAAGAGAGCAGCCGGAGCGGGACCTGCCGGTGCAGCGCCCGCAGGTGGCGGGGGTGGACCTCGGCAGCCGCGAGCACTGGGCCTGCGGGCCGCCACGTGCGGACGGCAGGCCCAACGTGCGCACGTTCGGCACGACCACCGCGCAGTTGGACGCGTTGGCGGACTGGCTGGCGGCCGAAGGCGTGGAATCGGTGGCGCTGGAGAGCACGTATGTGTACTGGATCCCATTGCACGAGTTGCTGGAGGAGCGCGGTTTCGAGGTGTTGCTGGTCAATGCGCGGCAGTTGAAGAACGTGCCGGGGCGCAAGACCGACATGCTGGACTGCCAGTGGCTACAGCGGCTGCACAGTTGCGGCCTGCTGCGGGGCTCGTTCCGGCCGCCCGAGACGGTGACGCAGCTGCGGGCGCTGCACCGGCAGTGGCAGAGCTTGGTGGCGGAGCGCACGCGCTGCGTGCAATGGATGCAGCGGGCGCTGGATCAGATGAACGTGCAGGTGCATCGGGCGGTGACGGATCTGACGGGGCAGACAGGCATGGCGATCGTGCGTGCGATCGTGGCGGGGCAGCGCGATGCGGAGCAGTTGGCGCAGTTGCGCTCGGGGCGCTGCAAGCACACGGAGGAGCAGTTCGTGGAGTACCTGAGCGGCAACTGGCGGGAGGAGCACCTGTTCAACCTGCGCAGTGCGCTGCGGCTGTACGACGCGGTGCAGGCCGAGATGGACGGTTACGAGCAGAAGCTGCAAGAGGATCTGCAGCAGCAGGCGGGCGAGGAATGCAGCGCGGAGGAGTGTCCGCGGCACCCGAACGCGGCCAAGGAGAAAGCCATCCGAAGGCGGGGTGAGCAGCCGCTGCGGACGGCGCTGTACCGCTACGCGAGCGTGGATCTGACGCGCATCGACGGGATTAGCGCGGGGGCGGCGCGCACGATCCTGACCGAGGTGGGGACGGATCTGGGGTCGTTTCCGAGCGAGCGGCATTTCACGAGCTGGCTGGGCCTGGCGCCGCGGCACGCGGTATCGGGCGGGCAGCAGTTGGCGGGCAAGCGGCAGCGCGGGCTGGGAGCGACGCGCACGTCGAACGCGCTGCGCATGGCGGCGACGGCGCTGATCCGGTCCAAGTCGGCGCTGGGGGCGGCGCTGCGCCGCAAGGCGCGGCACAAGGGGATGAAGACGGCGGTGTTCGCCACCGCCCGCAAGCTGGCGGTGTTGGTATACCGCATGCTGCGCTTCGGCCAGGACTACGTTGACGAGGGCGAGGCGGCCTACGAGCAGCGCCATCGCCAACGGACCTTGGCCTACCTCAAAACGACAGCTAAGGATCTCGGCTACCAGCTGCTTCCCGACACTGCACAAACTGCTTCCCGGGACGCTGTGGGGGCAGGGGCGGGCTAGGGTGTTTCACACCAGCTGCAGCCAGGCATTGGTGCAGTTGGCGATGGTAACGCCCGGTAGGTTCAAAGACGGCGCGGGTGACGCGGTGCTTGCGCAGCCGGTTGCACAGAGCGCGGCGGCCGCTTGTGGTGTTTTCATAGCGGCAGTCGAGGCCGGTGTCGAGCAGGTGGGCGTCCAGGTACGCCTTGCCGCCAGCGATGCCGGCGACTACGATGGGAGTGGATGTGGTCATTCCTGGGTTCCTATCCTTTTGCGATACGGGTCTGTACCCACGCTTCCGTGCAGGACGCGCAGGAATGGGTGCGACGGGCCGACCAAGCTCGCGAACGGACCTAGAATCCGAGGGGGGAACGGTCCGACCCGTCGCTGCCAAGGGGGCCTGGCCAGGCCCCCTTGGCACACTCCTGCCTGCACTGCGGCGGGCAGGAAACTGTGAGTTGTCGCAGCGCTGGCTGGCGCCAGCTGCGACCGTGCTGGCAGAGGCTCCACGGGCGTGGCGGCCATTCCTCGTTCGGGCACTATTCCAACATAAAGGGGGGGGGGAGGGCCTCATTCGTGTCCGAGACCAGCATGGGAGGATGCTCAGGAAAATTCTGGGGGCTTACGCATAGGGCTACGCGGGGGAAGTTCGAGTTCGACACCTCCGAGAGGCGCGAAGCATTCGCGGGTGAACTTCGCTAGATCCCTAGGTGTCGCCCGGCCTTCATTGACAGTGTCGCGCAGGATGACTCTAACCTCCTCTTCCATGGAACGGCGGTTCTCGGCTGCGCTCGCCTACAAGCGTGTCTTCAAGTTGTCGTCGAGATTGCGGATCGTAATACTCGCCACCGATCATGCCTCCCCTTGGTACAGGATGTGTTTAAGAGACTGGATGCTCGCACTGCAAGCAAGTCTACATGATTGAGCCGGGCCGCCTGCTCGGGCTACCCTCTTCCAACGGGAAATGAGACTGACGGGGGCTCGCGAGGAGGTGTGGAAACCATGAGAGGATGGCTTTGCATCCCAATCTCGTGCGCCAGCAGCTGGGCTACGGGCACATCGCGGGGCGGCACGCCGAATGGCTGCACAAGTTCCACCGCGAGGTGCTCTTGCCGTATCTGAACTATCATCGTCCGTGCTACTTCCCCAGCGAGGAAGTGGGCGCCAAGGACAAGCTGCGCAAGCGCTACCGGCAGCAGGATCTGTGCATGCCGTACGAGAAGCTGCAAGCGCTGCCGGAGGCGGCAAGCTGCCTGCGGTCAGGACTGGACATCGCGCAGTTGGCTGCCGAGGCTCGCCGGATGAGCGATAACGAAGTAGCGCGGAGCTAGCACGAGGCGTGCGACGAACTGTGCGCGGCCATCCGTGCGGAGTAGGCGGGCCGCTGCGGCAAGACGGCGGCTACAGTCTCACTTGGCGTTGGAAAGCGGGGCGGGGCCGCGGTGAGCGGTCGTGGCAGGGCTAGGGCAGCGGCAGCCTAGTCAAAACAAATGCAATAAAAATGTTGTATAATTGTTCTCCCCAGCACTCTCTCTGATCTCTGCGGCCGCCCGTCTCGAGCATGCCTGCAGCGGGCAGCGCGGCTGCGCCCATTCCCCGAGTACCGCCTCCCCAACTGGGTGTATTATGGACGCACTCTCACTTTCTCGGCCCGGCTCCCTGCAGTCTCATTTGGACTGGAAAGGGCTGCCACACAAGTAGGACGTGCTAGTATGCTACGCATGAGTAGTGATACGAGAAACACAATCGCGCTTGGCGTGTTGATCCTAGTTGTTGCCGCGTTGATCGTCCAACAACTTTCGAGCCTGAACTCTCTGATCATTGCGAACATGGCAGAAACAAACAGGCGTCTTGAATCTCTAGACGCTCGGTTACGGACAGTAGAACAGGTGCAAGCTCAACATAGCGTCAAGCTGGATCAACTGTTAGGAGCAGCCCAGCCTGTAGAAACCGAATTTTTAGCCCAATCCGTAAATGAATAAAAACGTAACTTCCCAAACAGGGGAGACTTCGCCGGACATGAATGCTCCCGCCAAGAATCAAGCCCTCCCAGAATGCAAAGCGAACTTGAGGCTTGTCCAGCGTCTGTCTCAATGCCCCGGTCCTTTGGTTCTAAGCCGGCCTCTCCCCACTCAAGGCCTAGTGATCCGCCTCGCAACAGCTCCTTAGCCGCCGATGTCTCGTTCGGGGCTCAAGCGAATGCACGCAAGATGGCAGGAAACGATAGGAGCTTGATGTTTATCATGCCGCTTGTCGCGACGGCTTCGCCACAATTCCAGCTCGGCGGACAAGGTGTTCTGTCCTGAGCGCCTCAAAAAGCCGGCTTACAATCTCCCTGTGATGCTACCGCGGTCGAGCCTGCTGCTCGCTCTGTCCGCGAGCGTTTCGCTCGCCACTCCGAACTTCCTAGTCTTATTCGTCGACGACCTCGGCTGGACGCATGTCGGCTACCAAGGCGGAGCCTACGAAACGCCGCGAATCGACCGTCTCGCAAGCGAGTCGATGGTCTTCTCTCGTGCTTACATACCGACCCCGACCTGCAGCCCCTCCCGAGCGGCGTTGTTGACAGGCCAGCATCCAGCGCGGATCGGTATGGTCCGTCACATCCCCGCCGGCCCGAAGTTTGGGTTCGACTCGTTCGGGCGCACAGGCCGAGAGTTCAACTCCTGGGAGGGCGATCCGTCGCGCTGGCCCTCTCGGAACTGGCTGCCCCTCGACTCCGTGACCATCGCAGAAGCGCTCGGACCGCTCGGCTATCGCACCGCGTTTTTCGGGAAGTGGCACCTAGGCTCGGAGGACTACCACCCCGTCCGGCAGGGCTTCGACGAACAGTTCGGAGTATCGAACTTCGGGCATCCGGGATCCTACTACCCGCCCTACTGGCGCGCCGGAAGCCCCTACCCCGAAGAAGAGCCGGGCAAGTACCTCACGGATCGACTGACTGACGACGTGGTCGACTACCTCGGCAATATCGGCGAAGACCGGCCCTTTCTCGCAACGGTGTTCTTCTACAGCGTGCATGCTCCGCACATCGGACGAAGGGATCTGATTCGCAAGTATATCGACCGCGGCTTCATCAATGACCGGGCCCAACTCGCCGCAATGGTCGAAGCTGTCGACTCAAGCATAGGGCGCATCCTCGACGCGCTTCAGGAGTCAGGGCGCGCCGACGACACCGTTGTCGTCTTCCTCGGGGATCAAGGCGGACTGCGCTACAACGAGCCCTTGCGCGGGGGCAAGCCGGGCGGCACGGCGCTGTACGAAGGGGGCGCCCGGGTACCGATGCTGCTCCGTTGGCCGGAGCGCGTTCCGGCAGCTGCCAGGCAAGCCACTCCGGTGATCTCCAGTGACATCTTCCCGACGGTCGTTGACCTCGCCGGAGGGGACTCGGATGGGTTCGCACCGCTCGACGGGGTCAGCTTGAAGCCCCTTCTCAGCGGCGAAGGCCGTATCGAGCGAGAGGCGCTGTTCCTAGAGCGACACTACGAGGACCAGTACGCCGCAGTCGTCGCCGGCAGCTGGAAACTTGTCGCGTATTGGAGCGGCGCCCGCGAGCTGTACGGCCTCGCCGAAGATCCCGGCGAGAATCGAGACATCTCGTCGGAGCATCCCGAACGCGTTCGCGCGCTATCGGAACTGCTGGCTGGCTGGCGAGCTCACATCGGCCTGCGGCCGGAACCGGGAGACAGGTGATTGCAACCGGGGGCTGCTGCGCCAGTCTTCAGCGGCCTCTATGAGCCGTACGATTCGCCGCGATCCACTCCTCGGCTTTCGCGATCAAGTCCTTGTGCCCCGAAGCGATGTCGTTCGCTTCCGCCAGGTCCGTTTCTAGGTCGAACACCTGCCACGGGCCCTGCCCGTCGGCAACCAGCTTCCATCGGCCATGACGCACGGCCTGCTGGAAACCGCCTCGATTCCACTCCCAATAAAGATACTCGTGGCGCTTCTGCTCCGCTGCATTCCCGAGCAGGGTCGGCACGATCGATATGCCGTCAATGTCCTCGGGCACGAAGTCCTCGGCGCCGGCCAGCTCGGCCAGGGTGGGCATCATGTCCGGCGTGTAGGTGACGTGGCTGCTGACCACGCCTGCGGCGATCTTGCCCGGCCAATGTGCGATCAGCGGCGAGCGGATCCCGCCCTCGTGCATGGATCGCTTCGCTCCGCGCAATGGGCCGCTGGAATCGAGCTCTCCGTCGAACCGGTTCGAAGCGCCGTTGTCAGACATGAAGAACACCACTGTCTTGTCAGCGATTCCAAGCGCGCCGAGCAACTTCATGAGTTCGCCAACATGTCGGTCCGCCATGCTCACGAAGGCTGCGTGGACCTTGGCCCGATCAGACCATGGCTTGTCCCTGTAGAGTTCGACAGCGGGATCGTCATCGGGGAGGTGATAGAAGCTATGCGGTGGAGTCCACGGAGCGTAACAGAGGAACGGCCGGTCTCGGTTCTCGCGGATGAACTCTAGAGTTCGCTCGAACACAAGGTCGTGGGAAAACTCGTATTCGCCCTTCGGCGTCGTCCGGGGCACGAACGGCCCTTTCGGGCTCAGCTTCTTATAGGCGGCCAAGGAGGCCGTATCCTCCGCGAGATCCTCCGGTTGCAGCCCGTAGATCCCTGCATTGCCGGGCAACAGGAACGGTTTTCCGTCTTCGACGAGGAACGGTGGGTAATACGTGTGGGCGTGAACTTGGTGGTAGTAGCCGAAGAACGTATCGAATCCCTGCTTTTCGGCCGCCCCGGGGGAGCCCATGATGCCAAGCCCCCACTTCCCGAAACCGCCGGTCGCGTAGCCGCCTTGCTTGAGCACCTCGGCGATTGTGACGTCGGCATCTCGGATGGGGGCCTTCCCGGCGTTGTCCCGGACAGTCGTCCTGCCTGTGTGCTTGCCCGTCATCAGCGCACAGCGGGATGGGGCGCATACAGTGTGGCCCGCGTAGGCATCGGTGAAGCGCATGCCCTCGCTCGCCAGACGGTCCAGATTGGGAGTATGGATTGCTTTCGAGCCGTACGAGCCGAGATCGGCCCAGCCCATGTCGTCGACCATGATGAAGACGATGTTGGGCTGGTCTGGTTCGGATAAAGACCGCTCTCCCCCGCAGGCGACAGCTACGGCCATGGCCGCCAAGACTAGCGAACCCTTAGTGTGCATCAGGCAATTTCCTCGTTTGCTTCAAGACCCGTTCCCCGCGGACCCCGGCCCGCGTTGACTCAGTTTCACGCATTGTAGCTGAACGGGCCTCGATCCCAGGTTTGCCTTGGCTTGCATGTCTCCAGACGTGGCGCGGTTGCGCTGATTCCGGGGCCGCAGGCAACAGGCCCAGCAGCCTCTACAATCGAGAGCTGAGAACGACCGGCTGAGGCCATGCTGAACCGCCGCCACTTCCTCGCAACAAGTCTCGCCGGCAGCCTCGCGTGCTCGCGCCTCGAGGCGCAACGCCCGAACGTCCTGTTCCTGATCGTTGACGACATGAACGGCTATGGGTTCTACAACACGCTAGATGGCGTCAGGACGCCTCACCTCGACCAGTTCAAGAGCACCGCCCTGACATTCGAGAAGGCCTATTGCGCCTCTCCCGCGTGCGTGCCTTCGCGCGCCGCTGTCTTCAGTGGCCTGTATCCGCACACGACCGGAGCCTACCGCAACGGCTCCGACCCGTGGACCCAAGCCCCGCTCGGCAGCACGGAGTCGCTGCCGGAACTCTGCAAACGCAGCGGGTAT
Organism: Bryobacterales bacterium; assembly: GCA_965219605.1. Lineage (GTDB taxonomy): Bacteria > Acidobacteriota > Terriglobia > Bryobacterales > UBA6623 > VXMF01. Next base: position 818,381 of record CBDCOC010000002.1, read on the forward strand.
GCGTCATACGGTCAAGGCAAGCTCACCCACGCGCCGGTCAAGGGCAAAAAGCTCCGCTCCATGTGGGGCAACAAGCCGCATGGCGGCGGCTTCGGCCCCTTCCCGCCCGAAGAGGATCAAGCCGCGGGCCGGTTCTGGGGCTGGACGCCATGGGAGGCGCCTGACTCGGACTTTCCCGACGTGGTCAACGGGGACTCCGTCGTTGAGTTTCTCTCTCAGGAGCACCAAAGGCCGTTCTTCCTGGCCTGGCTTGTGGCGTCCGCACACGCCGTTCACGGCCCCCAGGCGATTCTTCGAAATGTATGACCTCGCCGATGTCGAGTTGCCTGCCTACAAGGGCGACGATCTCGCGGACGTTCCCCAGTTGGGGCGTGACCTAGCGGCGGTCTGGGGAGAGCGCTTCGTCGTTAGCGGCAAGGAAACCGAGCAGTCTTGGCGAGAATTCGTCCAGGCCTATCTGGCCTGCACTTCCTTCGCCGACTGGAGTTGCGGGCGTGTGCTCGATGCCCTCGACAACAGCCCTTATGCCGACAACACCATTGTCGTCTTCTGGTCCGACAATGGCTACCACTGCGGAGAGAAAGACCACTGGGAAAAGACGACTCTGTGGGAACAGGCAGCGCTGGCTCCGCTGGCGATCCGTCTGCCCGGCTCAGCGCACGCGGGCAAGACGTGCGCACGGCCGGTCGGGTCGATCGATCTATACCCAACGCTGGCGGATTATTGCCGCCTTGAGTCAACTGCTCACCAACTCGAAGGCCGTTCGCTACGCCCCTTGCTCGAAAATCCCGAAACTGGCTGGGCACGACCGGCACTGACCACGTTCGGGGAGGGCTACGCGTCGGTGCGCGATGAGCGCTTCCGCTATATCCGCTACCCGGACGGGAGCGAAGAGCTTTACGACCACGAGTCCGATCCGCATGAGTGGGCGAATATAGCAGCCGAACCCGAACACGCGACTGTCAAGCAGCGACTTGCCGCAGCGATCCCTGAGCGGTTTGCGAAATCCCTCGGAGGTCGGATGGGGTAGCCCGCGCACGTTTCCTCGTCTGGCCCCACCCCACCCACTGCCCGGCGCGGCCGGGGAAGACGGCCGGCAGCGCTCGCCCCAGGCGCAGCAGCCGCTACCGCAACCGCCCGTCGGTCGGACTGAACGAGTCAACTCGCGCTCTCCTGCCTTACTCTGCCCCCGCCTTCTATGGCAACTGTGTGCCAGCGCTAGGCTGGCGCTGATGCGGCGGATCGACAAACGCTACTATGTAGTGCCTGCGACAAAAGCATCTATGTCATTGTATTCAAAACGGTTATGTGCAATCGACGCAGGCCAAGATTCGGCACGAGGAGGCCCGTTGGACCGAATCCGGCCCGGTAGCTGCGATCTTCGCCTGACGACAACCCACTGCGCATCGGGTAGCCTGCTCCAAGAAGCCTTTATTCCGTTCACCAATCGGCCCGTTTTGCTAGCGGAGATCGGATTTTAGGGGGTTTTGTCTCAGGCACTATGTACGTACGACGTGCAAGCAATAGCGTACTCAACGCGCCTGACTGCAAAAGAGGAAAGACGCCGTGCTTAAGCAATCGAACTTCGCGGGACTCCCGAAATGCGGCTAGGCGGGCGCCAGACGGCCGAAGATCTCTACCGCAGGACTAGGAAGCTCGCCGACGATCTGTACGACCTCTCGAAGCATCTGCGAGCGGAGGGACGTGAAAGCTGCCACTCCGCGAAAGACGCCAGTGATTACGCGTATTCGGCCTTGGTGGATCTGGAATCGGTCTTGGAGGATTTCGGCCTTAGCCTGAAGTTCCCCCCGATCCACGGCTAGGTGCTCTGCCAAGTGCTTGATTTGGCTCGCGTTGCATAGCTTGCACATGCGTAATATGTAGCCATGTAATTAGTGATTTGATTCGATTGATTCTATTGACATATGTGTTTCTTGTTGCTATAATCAGTCGTAGACTAGTAGCCACGTACATCGAATCCGTCCCCAATCGCAACTCGCCGCCCGCCATCTTGCTGCGCGAATCCTACCGGCAGCACGGCAAGGTCAAAAAGCGCACCCTGCTCAATCTCTCCCACTGGCCCCCCGCTCTAGTCGCCGGCTTGCGCCTCCTGCTCAAAGGCGGCACCGCCGTGCCACGCCTCGACGAGGCTTTCGACATCGTCCACTCGCGGCCCCATGGCGCCGTCGCAGCCGTGCTCGGCACGCTCCAGCGTCTCGGCCTCGAGCGCCTCATCGACCCGCAACCCTCGCCGCAACGCGCGCGCGTGCTAGCCCTGATCGTGGCCCGCGTGTTGCAGCCGGGGTCCAAACTGGCCACCGCCCGCAGCCTGGCCGCTGCGAGCGCCCACGACACCTTGGCCGAGACGCTCGGGCTGGGGGCGCTCGACGAGGACGACCTGTATGCCGCCATGGACTGGCTGCTCGCACGCCAGCAGCGCATCGAGCGCGCACTGGCGCGGCAGCACTTGCAAGAAGGCGCGCTGGTGCTGTACGACCTGACCTCGGTGTATCTCGCAGGCCGCCACTGCCCGCTGGCCAAGCGGGGCTACTCGCGGGACGGCAAGCAGGGCCAGCTGCAGGTCGAGTTCGGCCTGCTGTGCGCGGCGCAGGGGTGTCCGGTGGCCGTCGAGGTGTTCGCTGGCAATACTGCCGATCCGCGCACGGTCGGCGTGCAGCTCGAGAAGCTGCGGACACGCTTCGGCTTGCACCGCGTGGTGCTGGTCGGCGAGCGGGGCATGCTGACCGAGGCGCGCATCCGCGAAGAGCTACAACCGGCCGGCTTGGACTGGATCACGGCCTTGCGCGGGCCGGCGATCCGCAAGCTGGTCGCTGGCGGCACGCTGCAATTGTCGTTGTTCGACGAGCGGGACTTAGTGGAGGTGCAGAGCGATGCCTATCCCGGCCAGCGGCTGCTGGTCTGCCGTAACCCGCTGCTGGCCGAGGAACGGGCGCGCAAGCGCCAGCAACTGCTGGCGGCCATCGTCAGCGCCACGCAGCGCCAGCAACGACCGTTGCAAGGTGCCGAGCAGATCGGCCAGCGGGTTGGCCGCGCTATCGGCAAGCATAAGATGGCCAAGCACTTCGCGTGGGAAATCGACGAGCAGGGCGTGTTCCGCTATCAGCGCAAGCAGGAGTCAATTGCGGCCGAGGCGGCGCTCGACGGCTTGTACGTCATCCGCACCAGCCTGCCGCCGAGCACACTCGACAGCGCCGGCACGGTGCGCGCCTACAAGCGCCTGAGCGCGGTCGAACGCGCCTTCCGCAGCCTGCAGACCGTGGACCTGAAGGTGCGCCCGGTGTTCCATCGTCGTGCCGAGCGGGTGCGCGCCCACGTGCTGCTGTGCATGCTGGCCTATTCCGTGGAATGGCACATGCGCCAACAGCTGGCACCGCTGCTGTTCGACGATGAGGACGCCGCCGGTGCCGAGGCCGAGCGCGTCTCGGTCGTAGCTCCGGCACGCGTCTCGGCGTCTGCCCGTAACAAGGCCCGGCGCAAGCGCAACGCCGCCGGGCAGCCGGTGCACAGCTTCCGCACCTTGCTCGCCGAGCTGGCCACGCTCACCAAGAATCGCGTACGACCCCGGCTGCCCGAGGCCGTGCCCTTCGACCTGCTCACCCGCCCCACCGAACTACAGAGCGAAGCCTTTCGGCTACTCTCGCTGAGGTTGCCATAATGTACCCAGTAACGACCTGCTAGCCAATCATGATGCCCTGACAAATCAATGACTTAGATCATCCTCACTCTGGAACTTCAGACTAGCGCGAAGAAGATTCTCAAGCTCTAATGAACGCAACCTTGTAACTACCCACGCCTCGGGCGGCGTGGGGCCATCGCGTTTGCAGAGACCGCTGGCTCCGCGTGCAGCGCTGGCTTGGCCGGCCGCGTCGCTGCGTCGCGACCGGTTCTGTGGTCACCGGGCGTCATATGGCGGTAGTCGGGCCCGTGCAGTGAAGGGAAGGACAGCGGCACCTGCGCTCCGTCAGATGAAGGTTGCACGGTGGAAGATTGCGGAGATCCAGGGATCCGGTCGGGTGGCGCGATGAATCAACCGCAGCCGCCGCAGCCAAGCGCGCTCCTTCGGATAAATCCTGGCGGGGCGAGCGGCGGCAGATCTAAGACGCTTCGTCCGACCCTGCTGCATCCGAGGCTCTTCCGATGAGAGATGGGGCTGAAGCGGCCCGCACGGGCCTTGCCGCGATCCCGCAGTCGAATTCCTGCCCCTGCAGGCCGGTAGATTGCTGCTATCTTGTACTACGGGCCGGGCAGACTGCGCGTTACACCCGGTGCATTGCGCGCCGCTTGGCTTGGAGGAACGCATGCAATACCTATCTCCCCGGCACATCGCCGGCCGGCATGCGCCCCGCGCGGCCGTCTTGCCGCTCTGTGCGGCGACACTTGCGGCAGCCGTGGCGATCAATCCCGAGATACCGGTGCGCTGGCAGCCTGTGACGCTCACTTTCGACGGCCCGGAATCTTCCGAGGATGCTACCCCGAACCCTTTTCTCGACTACCGCTTGAGTGTGTCTTTCTCGCACCAAGCGTCGGGCGAGAGCCGCGTTGTGCCGGGATTCTTCGCCGCAGACGGCGACGCGGCCGAGTCTTCGGCTGCGGCCGGCAGCAAGTGGCGCGTGCGCTTCACGCCGCCGCTGGCCGGGGAGTGGGCTTGGAGCGCAGAGTTCCGCTCGGGCCCCGGCGTCGCGATCAGCGACGCGGCCGGCGATTCGGCGGCCTTTGACGGCGAGTCCGGCTCTATCGCTGTCGGTGCTGCGGTCCAGGGGGCTGCGGGCTTCGCCGCCAAGGGATTCCTGACGCCTTCCGACGGCCACTACCTCAGGTTCGGCAACGGGGACCGCTTCCTCAAGGGCGGGGCGGACTCGCCGGAAAACTTTCTCGGCTACTACGAGTTTGACGGAACGGTCGACACCGCGGCCCACCGCGGCGTGTCGAGCGATCGCGGTTCCTTCCTGCACCGCTACGAGGCCCACGCGCGGGACTGGCAGCCCGGCGACCCCACTTGGCAGGGCGGCAAGGGCAGGAACATCATCGGGGCGCTGAACTACCTGGCCTCCAAGGGCATGAACAGCGTCTACTTCATGACCTACAACATTGATGGCGGCGACGGCAAGGACACTTGGATCTGGACCGACCCGCAAGTGCGGGATCGCATCGATGTCTCCAAGCTGGCCCAGTGGGACATCGTGTTTTCGCACATGGAGCGCCTCGGCATCGCCATGCACCTAGTCATCCAAGAGACCGAGAATGACGAGAAACTGGGCGGCAGTCCGGCCTTGAACGACATCCGCAGGCTGTACCTGCGCGAGCTGGCGGCGCGGTTCGGCTACCATCTCGCCATCGTTTGGAACCTCGGCGAGGAAAATGACACGCCCCATGCCGACAGAGTGGCGATCGCCGGCTACATCCGCAGCTTGGATCCGAACAACCACGCCATCACGGTCCATACCCACAACACGCGCAGCCTCCGCTCCTACACCAGCCTGATCGGTTCGAGACTTTTCTCCGCGACATCCATTCAAGGCCGCATGGAGGACTCCAACCACGAGACTGTCATGCTGCGCCTGCGCTCGGCCGCGTCCGGGGCACCTTGGGCGATTTTCCACGACGAGCAGATGCCAGCTTCCGTCGGAGTGGTGCCTGATGCTGACGATCCACAGCACGACAAGCCGCGCAAGCACGCCTTGTGGGGCAATCTCATGGGCGGCGGTTCCGGGGTCGAGTGGTACTTCGGCTACCAGTACCCGCACACGGATCTCAACTGCGAGGATTGGCGCTCCCGAGATGCGATGTGGGACCAGACCCGCCACGCGCTCGAGTTCTTCCAGCGGCACCTGCCGTTTTGGAAAATGTGGCCGGCGAATGACCTCGTGGCTGGAGAAAAGGCCTTTGTTTTTGCCAAGGAAGGCGAGATCTACGCCGTGTACCTGCCCGAGGCATCCGGGCGCGCCCAGATCAACGTCGCCCCGGGCCGCTACTCCCTGCGGTGGTACGATCCCCGCAACGGCGGCGGCCTGCAGGCGGGCAAGGACGCAATCGTCGAAGCTGGCGAAATGCTCATGCGGGACGATGGGCGCGTGCAACTCCAGCCGCCGAGCCATCCCGGCCAGGACTGGGTCGCGCTGCTGGAGAAGTTGTCCGATGGATGACCGGGCAGCGGCTAGGCCAGCGCCCGTGCGGGTTCTAGGAGGCCAAGGATGCGACGACTGACAATGGCGCAAGCCACGATCGAGTTCCTCAAGCAGCAGTTCGTGGAGCGCGATGGCCGGCGGCGCCGCTTCTTCGCGGGCTGCTTCGGCATCTTCGGGCACGGCAACGTGGCCGGTCTGGGCCAAGCCCTGCACCAAGACACTTCGTTTCCCTATTTCCTCTGCCGCAATGAGCAGGCCATGGTGCATTCCGCTGCCGCCTACGCCAAGGTTTCCAACCGCCTGCGAGCGCTGGCCTGCACGACCTCGATCGGCCCGGGCGCGACCAACATGGTGACCGGGGCGGCTGTTGCCACGGTCAACCGGTTGCCAGTGCTGCTGCTGCCGGGCGACATCTTCGCCCGGCGCAACGTGGCTCCCGTGCTGCAGCAGGTCGAGTCGTCTCAGACGCAGGACGTGTCGGCGAATGATTGCTTCCGTCCCGTGTCGCGCTACTGGGACCGCATCCAGCGGCCCGAGCAGATCATCACAGCCCTGCCAGAGGCACTGCGCGTGCTGACCTCCCCGTCCGAGACCGGCGCTGTGACCCTCGGCATGCCGCAAGACGTGCAAACCGAGGCCTTTGACTACCCAGATGCGCTGTTTCGCGAGCGGACTTGGCAGATTCCCAGGCAGCGTGGCGACGCGCGACTGCTGGCTGAGGCTGCACGCTGGATCCAGGCCGCCAAGGCTCCCTTGCTGATCGCCGGCGGCGGTGTCCTCTACAGCGAGGCCTGCGCCGCCTTGGCCGCCTTTGCCGCCGCCACGGGGATTCCCGTGGCTGAGACCCAGGCGGGCAAGGGGGCGCTGCGCTTCGACCACGGCCAAGCGCTTGGCGCCATGGGCGTGAGCGGCACGCCGGGCGCGAACATCCTCGCCCGCGAAGCGGACCTGGTCATCGGCGTCGGAACCCGCTACACCGATTTCACCAGCGCTTCCAAGACAGCCTTTCAGCATCCCGAGGTTCGCTTTCTGAACATTAACGTGGCCGAATTCGATGCCTCCAAGCACGCCGCCCTGCCGCTGGTGGCGGACGCAAGATCCGCGCTGCAGGAACTGGCGGTTCTTGTCTCCGACTACCGCGTTGACGCCCGCTACGCTGCCCGTGTCCGCGAGTACCGCGAGGGCTGGGAGCGGGAAGTGGACCGCATCTACGGCCTCGGCCACGGCCCGCCGCTAAGCCAGGGCGAGGTGATCGGAGCGGTCAACGAAATCGCCGGCGAGCGCGACGTTGTCGTCTGCGCGGCTGGCAGCATGCCGGGTGACCTGCACAAGCTGTGGCGGACCAAAGGCCCCAACACGTACCACATGGAGTACGGCTATTCGACCATGGGCTATGAGGTCGCGGCCGGCTTGGGCATCAAGATGGCTGAGCCGGACCGGGAGGTATACGTGCTGGTGGGCGACGGCTCCTACCTGATGATGGCGCAGGAGATCGCCACGTCCATCCAAGAGGGCGCGCGGCTGCGCATCGTGGTGGTCGACAATCACGGGTTTGCCAGTATTGGCAGCTTGAGCGAGGCCTGCGGCAGCGCAGGCTTCGGCACGCATTACCGCGTGCGCGACAACGGCGATCTCAGCGGTCGGCTGGTCGGTGTTGACTTCGTCGAGAATGCCCGCAGCTTGGGCGCCGTCGCTTGCCGCGCCGGCACGCGAGAGGAACTCGCAGACGCGCTTGCGGCCATGCCGGGGCACGACCGCACCAGCGTGGTGGTCGTGCAGGCCGACCGCAACCAGCGCGTGGCCGGCTACGAGTCGTGGTGGGACGTGCCGATCGCCGAGGTTTCCGAAGTGCCGGCCGTGCGCGAGGCGCGCGAGCGCTGGCTGGCCGGGCGCAGCAAGGAGCGGGACTACCTGTAGGACTCCCCTGGCAGCGCGGGCCTCCGCGAGGGGCCCCCGTAACTGCGGATGTTAGTGACCGTCATCTCCTTTCTGGCCTTCACGCTGCTGGTCGCGGCGATCTCCTACGCCCAAACCCGGCGGGATCGCATGACGAGCTGGGATGCGTACTTCCTGGGCGGGCGCAGCCTGAGCGCATGGGTCATTGCCGGGTCGCTGATGCTGACCAACCTGTCCACCGAGCATCTCATCGGCCTCAACGGCGATGCCTTCAACCACACGATCGCGGTGATGGCGTGGGAGACAACCGCAGCCGTGGCCATGGTGGCCGCCGCGCTGTACTTCCTGCCGCGCTTTCTGCGCATGGGGCTGTCCACGATACCCGAGTACTTGGCGGCCCGCTATGACCGCGCCACCGGCGTGATCGCGGCAGCGGTGTTCCTCTTCTCGTACGTGCTGGCGATCCTGCCCGTCGTGCTGCTGTTCGGCGCCAGCGGCATCGACAGCCTGTTCGGCTTGCAGGAATCCTTCGGGCTTAGCCAGTCGCAGGTCACGTGGCTGGTGGTCTGGGGTGTCGGCACGCTCGGATCGCTGTACGCGATCTTCGGCGGCCTCAAGGCCGTTGCCATATCCGACACCATCAATGGGGTTGGCTTCCTGATTGCGGGCCTGCTCGTCCCCTTGCTGGCGCTGATCCAAGTCGGCGATGGCGACCCGCTGGCCGGCCTGGCAGCCGTGTATCAGGCGGAGCGCCCGAAATTCGACATCACGGGCGATGAGCCGGGCTCGTTCCTGCCGTTGGGCGTCCTGTTCACGGGCATGATGGTGAACCAGGTCTTTTTCTGGTGCGCGGGCCAGCAGATCATCCAGCGCGGGCTTGGCGCCAAGAGTCTCAAGGAAGGGCAGAAGGGCATCTTGATCGCCGCCGGCTTCAAGCTCCTCGGCCCGCTTGTGATCGTGCTGCCGGGCGTGATCGCCTATCACATGTTCCACGACACGCTGGGGCCCGAGGACTACATGCTGGCATACCCAACGCTGGTAAAGGCGGTCCTGCCCGACTGGCTGGGCGGCTTCTTCGCGGCTGTGATGGTGGGCGCCGTGCTGAGCACTTTCAACAGCGTCCTGAACTCTTCGGCGACGCTGTTCTGCCGCGATATCTAGTGCCTGCGACAAAACCCCCTAAAATCCGATCTTCTCTAAAAATATGCGCCGATTTATGGACCCATTGGGGGCATCGTTCAGCAGAATTTCTCCCCTGATTGGTAAAAATATGTCAAGAAATCTGGCTGAGTTCGACTCACTGCCTGCTTCAGATACACTCCGCCCTGCCGGCCTTCTGCCAGCTCTCTTTTTTCTCTTTCCCGTCTCGATGACCGCTGCTATGCGGCTATCTTTAGCCGCTCTTTCTTCAGTCTTTCTCGTTCCCTTCTCTGGAGTATCAATCCTAGCCGATGCACGTTCGCTGCCACCACTGACAACCCAATCGCCCGCTCGAATCCTGCCCGACCGTGCTCTCGCACTCGATCCAGTCCTCGCTGCTCCAAGTTCGCGATCGCCGACTCCACTGCCGGATGCTGCCGCCGTCTCTCTACGTACTCCTGTGCTTCTTCCCGCTCTTTATCTGTCTCACTCAACCGCCCCTTCTTCGGCATCACGTTCCGCGCCAGCATGCCATCCAACCGCTGCCGATTCCCAGCACTGTAGTACCCCTTGTCAAAACTGCATCCCTGCAATCCCGGGTACTCACTCTGCACCTGTTCCACTATTTCGACCGCCACATCCACGTCCTGCTCCGTCCACATGATACGATGACCTAATATAAACTGTTCCGCGCTCTCCACGATTGTTACCGGCACTCCTAGCTCTACCAGAACACCCGCTTTCCCTTTTACGCACCAGCGCGTATGATCTTCGAAAATCGAATACACTTTCTCCTCTTGTGGGATCGTCTCGCCTTGCAATATTCTCCGCTCCACTTGCCCCGCCAGTTTCCGCCCCAATCCCGCAAGCCGTTCTATTTCCTTGATCTCTTCCTTGCTTGCCCTGCTCTCCCGCAGATTTTCCAAGCTCCCCTCAGCTCGTTCTAGCAACCTTTCACACTGCTTCAAATACGCCTTCACCCCTTTCTCTTGATTCTTCCTCCTGCGCCGCGTCCGCACTCTTTGGAACAGTCTCCTCACCTTCCCTTCCAACTTCTTATGCTGCCGCCAGCCTGTCTCCCCTTGGGCCTCACTCGCCCGTGCGATCGTCCGTAGCAGACTCCTCATTGCATCCCACAGCAAACTTACATCCGTCGGATAATGCACGTCTGTCTCCACCACGAACGAATCGCAACGCGCCGCCAACTCTCCTGCCACATCCTGGCCTAGCACTTCGTAGCCAGCTCCCACCACCAAGCGGTTGACAGCCGCTAGTAACTGCGGAGTCAGTAGCGACACGTTGCGTGTGATCGTGCGGCAACTGGCCACTGTGCTGTCCCAGTCGCTGAGTCCCATCATGCGCCGCACACTGCGATGCTGTCCAGCTAATTCATGCCAGCGATCATAATCGCAATTCAATCCCTGACGCAGCAGTCCCAGCACCAATATGCTCCACAGACTCATGCCCGGACGACCGTTCCTGGCGTCCAAGCACGGCCCGTATGCTTGCCTCTCACTGTCTGCGCTGTCCGCCTTGCTCTTGTCCGCGAGCAGATGCGTCTCCAGCAGAGTGAATAGCTTGGCCCGCAACTCAGCATCCGACCAAATCTGCTGCAAACCGCGCAGCACGGCGGGAATATCATCCCGGGACTGCGGATCGAGTGGGATGCGCTCAATATCGATTTGGCCGATGGCTAATTGTGGATTTAAGACGACTCTCATGGGTGCCTGCCAGACGAAGATCGTAGCAAATAGGCCGCCAGCGGGCCAGGGCTAGCCAGCCGCTGTCATCTTCGTCGGCGTCGATTGCTATCAACTCATCTATTTTCAATCATTTAGAAGCTTTTGTCGCAGGCACTATCTACGGCGCGGTCCTGCGCCCGGGCACGCCGCCGCGCCGCCTCGTGGCGGCTGGCCGGGCCTGCAGTATCGCGCTAGCCTTGGCTGCCATGCTCATCGCGCCCATGATCGACACATCCGGCAGCCTGTACAACTACCTGCAGCGGATCAACGCGACGTTTTTCGGCCCGATGCTGGCAGTGATCCTGCTCGGGATGCTGCATCCCAGAGTCTCCGCGTTTTCCGCCAAGGCCAGCCTGGTCGGAGGGCCGGCGCTGTTCTTTCTGCTCGTTGTCACTTTCAACGATCCCGTCCAGTCATTCCTGCAATGGCTGTTCGGCACCGCGGATGAGGTTCATTTCCTGCACTTCCTCGGTCTCGTTTTTGTCCTCGTCGTCGCCTTCATGCTGCTTGCGAGCCGCTACCGGCCGAGCGGGGGCCGCTACAAAGAGCCGGATGCGGCGCGGGTTGACATGACGCCGTGGAAACACGCCAAGGCCATGGGTGGCTTCGTTTGTTTCTGCACTCTCACCTGTTATGTCTTGCTCGCGCAATAAGCACGGCTAGGCTGCCAGCCCGGCCGAGCGCAGGAACGCGAGGTTGGCGCGGGCGTCCTCATAGGCCGAGCTGACGCTTGCGGGGCCGCGGTCTTGCTCGACCGTTGCCCATCCCGCGTAGCCGGCTTCCTCCAAGGCGAGCTTGAGCGCAGTGAAGTCCGCATCACCCAGGCCTAGGCGGCAAAACACGCCCCGGCTACAAGCTTCGTAGAAGCCGACGCCCTCCTGGACACTGCTCCTGAGGATGCCGCCGTCGAGATCCTTGACATGGATGTAGGTTGTCCGCGACGAGTAGCGCCGCAACGCCGCGACAGGGTCGAAGCCGGCGTATAGCGCGTGGCCGGTGTCGAGGCAGAGGCCCAGCAGCCGTTCGTCGATGGCGTCCATGGCCTGGTCTAGCTCGTCCTCGAACTCTAGGCAGCCCCCCGCGTGCGCATGCAGGCACGCTGTCAACCCGTACTCCTCCTTGGCGATGCGCGCGGAGTCGCGAATGCGCCCGTGCAGGCCGCGGAGATCGGCCGGGTCCAAGCGCGGCGCTCGGGCGGGATCGCCCGCGTGGCGCGAGCGTACGGGAGACAGGCTGTCGATGAAGGCGACCTGCCGGGCGCCCAGAGGCGCCAGCAAGCGGCAGGTGCGGTGAACCGCATCCAGCACTCGCCCCCAGGCATCCGGCTGGTGGAACGGCTGGAACACCACTCCGGCTGTTAGCGCGAGGTTGCGCTCGGCCAGGCTGTCGGCCAGCGCCGAGGGGTCTTCGGGAGCATAGCCGACGGGCCCCAGCTCGATGCCTGCGTACCCGGCTTGGCTGGCTTCGTTGAGCACTTGGTGCCAAGGCGGATTGGACGGTGTGTCCGGGAATTCAACACCCCACGAGCAAGGTGCGTTGCCGATCGCGATGGACATGGCTTGCTGCGAGCGCAATTACGCGTGAAGACACTGTACCAAGCGGTTGCGCAGGATCTGCTGGCTGTTAATTGCGCCAAGACGAGGCCGGCTGCATCCGCGCAGGTACAAGGCGGGAATGGGGCAGAAGTCGCCGCAATCGAGACAGGCCCGGAAGTTGTGAGGGACTGGCTCGGGCGGTGCGTGCGAGCGCTGGAATTTCGCCTTCGCATTGCACTCCTGCCGGCACCATTGCCCCCGCCGAGGGCGCCTGCCAGTAGACCGCGGCGCAGGCCGCCTGAGGCCGCTGAGGCCTTGATCGACAGCTCGGCCGCCAAGCGTTTCTGTGTCTCGCTGCCTGCCCCGGCCGCCGAGGGCAGGCGCCGGCTTCAGGCATGCGTGCGTGACATTAGACCCGACTGGGGCCCGAGCGTTCCGCGCCAACGCCGCGGCCTGCCAGGCACCACGCCGGGATCGTCTCGCCGGCCTCCCCGACGGCCCCGGCCAAACGCGATCGGGTTTCGTGCGCGACCGCGGCCTCGTCGGCTGCCGAAAAACGCACGGCTAGGGCGAAGAATGAGGTTACCGTGACACAGGCTCCGAGGATGAGCAGGGCCTGCGGCCATCCCAGGCCTTCGGCCTTGAACAGGAATCCTGCGGCGACCGCCCCGGCGTTGCCGCCGGCACCGACGATGCCTGCCACGGCGCCGAGCGCGCCCTTGTTGATGAACGGCACGACCGAATAGGTGGCGCCTTCCGACATTTGCACGCAAAGGCTGAAGAGGATCAGAGTGCCGATCGCGATCGGCAGGACCGTCTGCTGCGAGAACAGCATCAGCGCCAGCCCCTCGAGGAACAGGATTCCGCCGAGGAACCACACGCGCCCGCGCAGCCCCCATTGCAAGCCCCACTTGTCGCCCAGGATGCCGCCCAAGGTGCGGGCGAAGATATTCATCAGGCCGAACAGGCCGGCCACGATGCCGGCGGTCGCCAATCCCAGGCCGAAATAGTCGTGGAAGTACAGGGCGGCGATGTTGTTGATCGTCAGTTCCACGCCGAAGCAGGCCCCGTAAATCACGAACAGGGCCCACACGCGGTGGTCGGCGCAAGCCTTCAGGAACGCTCCCTCGACCGTGGCGGACGATGCCATCGCGCCTTTCCGGCGCAGCTCCGCGTAGCTGCCGTCGGGAGAGTCCTCGGTCAGCTTCCAGTACAGCAGCGAGGTTGCCAGCAGCGCGAGGCCGGGGATGACCATGGCTAGCCGCCAGCCCAGCGCTTGATCGGCTGCAAAGGTCGTCACCGCGGCAAAGATCAGCGGCATCACCATCTGGGTAACGCCGCCGCCGAGGTTGCCCCAGCCGGCCGTGGTCGCGTTCGCGGTGCCCACCGTGTTGGGCGCGAACATCACCGACGTGTGGTACTGGGTGATGACGAAGGACGCGCCGATCGCCCCGATGGCCAGCCGGAAGAGCAGGAATGCCTGGTACGAATCTGCCAGCCCGATCGTCATGACCGGCAGGGATCCCAACGCCAGCAGCCAAGTGTAGGCCCGGCGCGGACCGATCTTGTCGCACAGCCATCCGATGGCCAGGCGGGCGAACACCGTGATGGCGACCGAAGCGATGATCGTGTTGCCGACCTGCTCCTTCGACAGCCCGAGATCCTCGCGCACCACTGCCATGAGGGGGGCGATGCCGAACCAGCCGAAGAAGCACAGAAAGAACGCGAACCAAGTCAGGTGGAACGTTCGCATCGGGATCGTGCTGAAGCTGAATAGCCGGATTTGGGTCGCTTTGTTCTTGAAGTCCATGCCTTGTCACTCCTTGGCCGCGGATGCGCGCATCCGGGCCTGCCCTTGCCGGGCGGATTTCCTGCCTCCTCGCAAGCCGGACCGCGGTGTCCGGCGCGGCGCCCTTGGCGAACGGGGAAGGGCGATCAGGCTAGCGAGCGGCGCTGCGTGGGCCGCTCTTCTCGACGCGCACTGCCGCTTGCTTGTAGTTCGGTTCCCGCGAGATCGGGTCGAACGCGCTTTGCGTCAGCCGGTTCGAATTCTTCTCCTCGTAGTGGAACGGCATGAACACCTGGCCGGGAGCTACGATCTCCGTGATCCGCAACTCGAGGTGTTCCACGCGGCTGCGCGGCGAGACGACGGTGACCAAGTCGTGCTGCCGCAGGCCGAGCCGCTTGGCGTCGCGCGGACTCATCTCGAGCCATGCCGCCGGGGACATCCGTTCCAAAATCTTGACCTGCTTGGTCTTCGTGCGCGTGTGCCAGTGCTCGACCGTGCGCCCGGTATTGAGCACGAACGGAAACGCGCGGCTGGGCTGCTCGGGGAATGGCTCCCAGTCGATGGCGAACAATCTTGCGCGCCCGTCGGGCGTTTCGAACTTGCCGTCGGCGTAGAGGCGCGTCGTCGTTGGCGCCGTGCCGTTGCAGCGGGCCGCATCCTCGGCCGTGAACGGCCACTGGACAGCGTGATGCTCGTCCAGAAGCTCGTAGCTCAGCCCGGAGTAGTCGCACAGCCGGCCTTCCGAAACACGGCGCCATTCATTGAACGCGTCGACCGGCTCGGACCAACCCCCGTAGAGCTGCTCGCGAACTCCCAGTTCCTGCGCGATGGCGAGGAAGATGTCGAAGTCCGAGCGCGCCTCGCCGGGCGGTTCGACCGCCTTGTTGACCTTGCTCACCCTGCGCTCGGAATTCGTGTAGGTGCCTTCCTTCTCGCCCCAGATTGCGGCCGGCAGCACTAGGTCGGCCATTTCCGTCGTCGGGGTCGGGTGGAAACCGTCTTGTACGACCATGAAGTCGAGGTTCTCGAGGCCGTGGCGCAGCAGGTCGAAGTTCGGGAATGACACCAGCGGATTGGTGGCGATGATCCACAGTGCCTTGATCTTGTCCCGGACGCAAGCCTCGACGATATCGGGGTAGGCCAGTCCCCGCGTGACCGGCAGATCGTCGGGGTCGACGTTCCAAAGCTGAGCCAGTTCCCGGCGGTCGCCAGCGTCGTCGAACTTGCGGTAGCCGGGCATCGAGGACGTGAAGCCCGCCTCGCGCGTGCCCATCGCGTTGCATTGGCCCGTGATCGAGAACGGCGATGCGCCGGCCTTGCCGACGTTGCCAGTCAGCAGCGCCAGGTTGTTGATGGCATTCACTGTCTCGGTGCCCTTCGTGGAATGGTTGACGCCCATCGTCCAAGCCAGGAAGGGCGCCTTGGCGCGGCCGTACAGCAGCGCGGCCCGGTACACCTGCTCCACGGCTAGCCCGGTCACGCTCGCCACGCGCTCCGGCGTGTACTGCTCCAAGTGCCGCTCCAGCTCTTGGAAACCGCTTGTATGGGCCTCGATATAGTCGCGGTCGATCAGGCCGGAGCGGATCAGGATGTGCGCCATGCCATTGAGCAGCGCGATGTCGGAGCGGGGCTTGAGCGGTAGGTACAGATCTGCGATGCGCGCGGTCTTGCTCACGCGCGGGTCCGCTACGACCACGGTCTTGTCCGGGTTTTGCTCGAGCCTGTGGCAAAGAATGGGGTGATTGTCGGCGATGTTCGCGCCGATCAGGAAGACCGCGTCGGACTTCTCGAGATCGTCATAGGCGCCTGGCGGGCCGTCGCTGCCGAAGGAGCGCTTGTAGCCGGATACCGCGCTAGCCATGCACAGGGTTGTGTTGCCGTCGTAGTTGCTGGTGCCGAAGCCGAGCTGCACCAGCTTGCCAAGCGTGTAGAACTCCTCGGTGACGAGCTGGCCGGTGCTGACCACGCCGAGCGCGCCGGGGCCGTGCTCGGCCTGGACCCGCCGGAAGCGGCGGACCAGCGTCTCGATGGCATCGCCCCAGGCAATGCGCTCGAAGCGGCCCTTGGCGTTCTTGAGCAAGGGATGCCTGGCGCGGTTCTCGGAGGCGATGAAGTCGTGCTCAGCCAGCCCCTTGGGGCAGAGCTTCCCACTGTTGACCGGATGCTCGTCAGTGCCGCGGACCGTGACGGCCCGGCCGTCGCGGACCCCGATCTGCATCCCGCATCCAACAGAGCAGTAGCCGCAAGTGGTCGGCACCCAGTGGTGCGGGATCTTCTTGGCCGCCGTGTAGCCGTAGATCGGATCGTGCCCGTAGGCGTAATCCGCCTTGCTTGTGTCGAGGCCGAGCAGTCGCTTGAGGTTCATGCCGCCTTGCGATCAAAGAAGGGCATCGCAATATTCTTCGGAACGACGCTGACGAAGAACAGGTATCGCCCGACCAGCGCCCCGCTGGTGGAAAGAGCCAGTCCGAGACCCGCAAAGCCGAGCGCGGGCAGCGCCACGGCACCGATCACATGCAGGCCGAGCCGCAGCAGGAACGGCCGCGAGAGCTTGCCCGAAAGGAGTCGGGCCGTTGCCCGCAATTCGTGCTCTTCGGAGCGCACGAAGCTCAGGAAGCGCAGCACCTCCACGAGCAGGTGGGCGACCGCCGCGACGGCCGCAGCTGTGAGCAGAGCCTGCGCGAAGCGCGCGCCGAGCGCCGCCAGCAGAAGCGGCCCGAGTGTCGCGCCGGTGAGGAAAAAATCGGCGATCGTATGCGGCCGGTTCCAGGCCGGGCGGCCGGGCACGAGGTAGATCCGTGATGTGGAGTACATGGCGAACAGGCCGATGGCCGAGGCCATGCCCCCCACCAGCGCGGCCCAAGGCAGTGCCAGCAGCAGCATCCCGGCGTACGTTGCAGCTGCCGCGCCGAACAGGCTCAGGCTGACGATCTCGCGGCTCAGCCAGGATTTCCTGACGTTGCGTATTGCCAGCGGCGCGAGCGCGGGCCGCCCTAGGTGCAGCGGCGAGGCGCCGAACGATGCCAGGCCGAGCAACAGGGTGACCACGGCGGCGGTCTCGAGTACCTGCGAGCCGCCGAGCAGGCTCAGCAGCCATGCCGTCGCAAGGCCGCCGATCGAGATCTGCGTGAGCACGGTCATCAGCACCAAGGAGTAATGCGGCTTGGCCGGGCGCACGCGGTGCAGGTCCGCTTTTTCCGTATTGACGGGCATCTGCGCCGGCAGTGTGATCCGTGTCGTCGAGATTGTGTCGGCGGCGCTCGGCAGACCCGGGGCGTTGCCCTCGTCCCGGTACTTGCGCCGCCATTCGCCGATGTCCACGATTTCGATCGCCAGCGCCTCGGAAGGGCAGGCGCTGACGCAGGCGGGCGCGTCACCGCCTGCCAGCCGGCCGTGGCACATGTCGCACTTGCCGACCACGCCGCGCGCTGGGTTGAACGAGGGCACGCTGTAGGGGCAGTTCCAGATGCAGTACTCGCAGCCGATGCAGACATCGGCGTTGTGCTCGACGATGCCCGTGCGCAAGTCCTTGGTATAGGCTTCGGTCGGGCAACCCGTCATGCACGACGGGTCCAAGCAGTGGTTGCAGCCCATCGACAGGTGCAGCCGCTGGGTGTCCGGGAAAACGCCGCCCTCGATCTCGCCCACCCGGCGCCACGAAACCTCGGCCGGGTTGTTGTTCTGCTCGGCGCAGGCCACCTCACAGCACTTGCAGCCGACGCACTTCGACATGTCGAAATGGAAGCGATACTGCTGCCCGTCCTGCAGGGGAATGTCCGGGATCAGCGGGGAGCTGCCCTCCAGCCCGCGTTCGGCGCGGGATGGGGGCAGCGAGCTAATGATGGCAAAAGGGTTCGCCGCCTCTTGCGATGCTGTGGATGCGGATTGCATCAGCTGCCTATAGCTCCTTCGCGCATGCTTGGAACGCGCCTTGACTGGCGCCACCGCCCGCGCCGTGCGCGCTTCGCGGCGGGCTTGCCTGCCAAGAGGGGGAATCCCGCCGGCTCGGCTACGAGCCGGGAGATTCAACGGATCGAATCCACCAAGATTCCTGCCGCCGGAACTGCCTCGTTCCGGGGACTGCGTCCGGCGAGCGCAACCCTGCGCCCGCTCTCCTAGCTCGAAGCTAGCACGGGCAGGCCTGCGATTTGAAGAAGGAATTTCTTATCGGGGCTATGGCTCGGCAGCATGCTCGGCGGGCATTCCTACAGTGGAAGGGCATGCAGGCCGTCGCTCCCCGCCGAGCGAGCACCGGCCCCCTGAGTACACCGTAGTTGCGACCCTCCGGTCATGTGCCGGTCGCTGGATCGCGCGGCGGGGCCGAACCGGATTGCAAGGAGGGATTCCATCGTGGCGGGGACGCGCAAGACTACAGTTGTTATCGGCAATGGCCCGGTGGGGCATCGCTTTTGCGAGCGGCTCGTCGAGTTCGACGGCGGTCGCAACTACCGTTTGGTGACCTTTTGCGAAGAGCCCCGGCCGGCCTATGATCGCGTCCGCCTCACTAGCTATTTCGACCATCGCGACGCATCCAAGCTGGCCATGGCGCGGCTCGACTGGTATCGCGAGCAGGGCATCGAGATCCATGTGGGCGACCGTGCCACGCGCATTGACAGGGAACGCAAAGTGGTGGTTTCGCAGAAAGGCTGGGAGGCACCCTATGACCGTGTCGTGCTCGCCACCGGCTCGCGCCCGTTCGTGCCTCCCATTCCGGGAGTCGACAAGCGCGGCGTGTTCGTCTACCGGACCATCGAGGACTTAGACGCGATCATCGAGTACGCCAAGGGGGCGCGTACCTGTGCCGTGATCGGCGGCGGGTTGCTCGGCTTGGAAGCGGCCAAAGCCGCCTACGACCTTGGCTTGCAGACCCACGTGGTCGAATTCGCCCCGCGCTTGATGCCGCGCCAGATCAATGAAGCCGGGTCGCAGCTGCTTGTGCGCAAGATCGAAGAGCTGGGAGTGCAGGTCCACCTCCAGTGCGCGACCCAGCGCCTAGCGGGCAATGGCCGGGTCGAGGGCATGGAATTCAGCGACGGCGGGCGCTTGGAAGCCGATATGGTCATCGTCTCAGCCGGCATCCGCCCGCGCGACGAGCTAGCCAAGGATTGCGGGCTGGAAGTCGGCCAGCGCGGCGGCATCGCTGTCAACGACAACTTGCAAACATCCGATTCCGACATCTACGCGATCGGCGAGGCCGCGCTGCACCGGGGCACGGTCTACGGGCTGATCGCCCCGGGCTGGGAAATGGCCGAGGTCGCAGCCGGCCGCTTGGCCGGCCGCGAAGTGAGCTTCGCCGGGGCAGACATGTCGACCAAGCTCAAGCTGATGGGCGTGGACGTGGCCAGTTTCGGCAACCATGAGGCCCCGCCCGGAGAAGCCGTGCCGCTGGTCGTGGAAGATCCCTTCGCCGGCGTCTACAAGAAGCTGCTGCTCTCGGCAGACGGCAAGAGGCTCGTCGGCGGCGTGCTCGTCGGCGACGCCGCCGACTACCCCGTGCTTTCCGCGCTCGCCAAGACGGGCGAGGAGCTGACCGTCTCGCCCGCGCAACTGGCTGGCATGGGCGGGGCCGAGGAGCCGGCGGATTCGGTGTCCGTGAGCGGCGATATCCCGATCTGCTCCTGCAACAACGTTACCCCGAACCAGATTCGGGCTGCCATCCGCGAGCGGCAGCTCGGCACTGTCGAGGCCGTTAAGAGCTGCACGCGCGCGGGCACGGGCTGCGGCGGCTGCCTGCCGCTGGTCGCCAGCCTGCTCAATGCCGAGCTCGAGGCCATGGGCAAGAGCGTCGGGGCCGATCTTTGCGAGCACTTCCAATGCACGCGGCAGGACCTGTTCGACATCGTCAAGATCAAGCAGATCAAGACCTTTGACGAACTGATCCGCAATCATGGCCGGGGGTACGGCTGCGAGATTTGCAAGCCTGCGGCCGCTTCGATCTTCGCCTCGCTGTGGAACGAGAGCCTAACCGATCCCAGCCACCACACGCTGCAGGACACCAATGACAGGTTTCTGGCGAACATGCAGCGCGGCGGCCTGTACAGCGTCATCCCGCGCGTGCCCGGCGGCGAGATCACGCCCGACAAGCTGCTCTGCCTCGCTGCGGTCGCTAAGAAGTACGGGCTGTACACGAAGATCACAGGCGGCCAGCGCATCGACCTGTTCGGAGCGCAATTGCACCAGCTGCCCGGCATCTGGGAGGAGCTGGTCGCGGCCGGGTTCGAGAGCGGGCATGCCTACGGCAAGGCCCTGCGGACTGTCAAGAGCTGCGTCGGCACTACCTGGTGCCGCTATGGCGTGCAGAACTCGGTCGGCTTCGCCATTCGCGTCGAGGAGCGCTACCGCGGCATTCGGGCCCCGCACAAAGTCAAGGGCGCCGTGTCCGGCTGCGTGCGCGAGTGCGCCGAGGCCCAGTCCAAGGATATCGGCCTGATCGCCACCGAGGCCGGCTACAACCTCTACGTCTGCGGCAACGGTGGCGCCAGGCCCCGCCATGCCGACTTGCTCGCGTCCTCGCTGGACGAAGAGACCGCGCTGCGCTACATCGACCGCTTCTTCATGTACTACATCTCAACGGCGGACAAGCTCACGCGCACCGCGGTGTGGATCGAGCAGATGGAGGGTGGGATTGACCGCTTGCGGGAGATCGTTGTCGAGGACAAGCTCGGGATCTGCGACGAGCTCGAGCGGCGCATGCAGTTCCTCGTGGACAGCTACCGCTGCGAGTGGAAGGAAGTCGTCGAAGATCCCGAGCGCCGGCGCCTCTTCCGGCAGTTCGTGAACACCGACGAGACCGATCCGGGCATCGAATTCGTCGACGTGCGCGGCCAGGCCCGCCCCGCCGACTGGCCGGCGGACGGCGTGCTGCTCTCCGACATCAAGCTGCCTGGGGGCGCGCGTCTGGGGGAGGCCAGCGGCCAGCCCCAGCCCGGCCCGCGCAAGCTGCAATGGGTGCGCGTGGGCCGCGCCGCTGACTTCCCGCGCAACGGCGGGGCGGCGGTGAAGTACGGCGACACGCAGATCGCTGTGTTCAACCTCGCGGACCGCCAGCAGTGGCGGGCCTGCCAGAACATGTGCCCGCATAAGAACGCCTTCGTCCTGTCGCGGGGGATTACTGGCAGCGCGGGACTGACGCCCAAGGTGACCTGCCCGCTGCACAAGAAGCCGTTCTCCCTCGAAACAGGGGAGTGCCTCTCCGGGGAGCCCTACGCTCTCAAGATCTTCCCCGTCCGGATTGCCGGGGACGGCGTGTACCTGCTGCTGCCGCCCAGCCAGCAACTGGACACGCTGCTGGCCACGAGGGCCAACATGGTGCAGGCCGGCGACCGCGGCCAGGAACTGGGTTGCGCGGCCTGCGCTTGAGAGAGTCCGGGCGTCCGCCGCCGGTTGGTCGTGGTGGGCGGCAGCGGGTTCCGAGAGTGCCAGAATGGGAGCTTGGGCTTGTGCCGCATGAAGCTAGCAGCGGCGCCGGCGCTCCCCGGCATGCTCTTGCTGGTCGCTGCATTTTCTCGCGAGTTTGCCGGCCTCCGCTCGGCGACACCGCAGCCCATGCCCGGCTTGCGCTGGGCCGCGACGCTGGAGTTGGCCGGCGAACGGGCTATCTTGGTCGCCAACGGAGCCGGGCGTTCCGTTGCGTCTGCAGCGGCCAGGGAAGCGCTCTCCAAGCAGTCTGTCCGGGCCGTCATCTCGACCGGATTCGCCGGATCTCTGGATCCTTCGCACTCGGTCGGGGACGTGTTCATCGCCGACTCTGTCCGCGGCGATGATGGTGAATTCGCTACCTGCCGCCCCGCCGGGCCGTTAGGCGGTGCGCGGCGCGGCGCGCTGCTCACCGCGGGCCGGGTTGCGCAGTCCGCCTTGGACAAGCGAGAGCTTCGGGAGCGGGGCGCCCATGCGGTGGACATGGAGGCCGCGGCGGTCGCGGCGGTCGCCGCCGAGTGCGGGCTGCCTTTCTTCTGCATCCGCGTGATTAGCGACACTGCGACGGAGGACCTGCCGGTCGACTTCAACCGAGCCCGCCGAGCCGACGGCTCGATTTCGCCTTGGAACGTGGTCGGCCAGGCCTTGTGTCGCCCGGCGCGTTGGCCGGGCTTGGTGCGCTTGCACCGCAATGCGTCGTGCGCTGCGCAATTGTTGGGCGCGTTCCTGGAGCGCTGCGAGTTCCCCTGCCCGCCCGTGACGCTTGCCTGTTCCTGAAGCGGTGGCAGACGCCGCCCAACGAGGCCGCTGGGCGGTTGCTCCGGAGTCGGGCTCGGATTCCTAAATCCCCGGTTAAGCGGCGGGCCAGTTGGCAGGGCAAGTCGAGCCAGCTGGCCACCAAGGCCAGCCCGGCGCTGCCGGTGAGCAGCTGATTGCTAACGGCAAAGTCGACTTGGGGGTCTTTGGAGCGGGGCATGGCTATGAAGCATAATGCCATACCAATGATTCACATAAAAGCCCGCAGCTGCACTGGGCAGGTGAATTGCCACACATCCGGCCCAACGGTCAGATTCCCTTAAGAATCCGGGCCTTCGCTCGCAATCCAAAGAATCTTATCCGGGGATCAGGGTCGGATTGCGGACAGCGTACCGGACTAGACCATAATAAAGGAGTGAACTCGGCAGGACCGCCAAGGACTGGCCGGGAGGCTACGGACGAGGACGAGGTATGGCAGCCCTAAACGATACGACTGCGAGCGTACCGCACCGCATCTTGGTGGTGGACGACGAGCCGGACTTGGAGCACTTGGTGCGGCAGCGCATGCGGCGCGAGCTGCGCTCAGGCCTGTTCGCCATGCAGTTCGCGCACAACGGCTTGGAAGCACTGGCGTTGCTCGAGAAGGAAGAGAGTTTCGACATGGTGCTGTCGGACATCAACATGCCCGAGATGGACGGGCTGGCGCTATTGGAGCGGATACCGAGCGTGGATCCGGACGTGCGGGCGGTGATCGTGTCCGCCTATGGCGACATGAAGAACATCCGCACGGCGATGAACCGGGGCGCGTTCGACTTCGTGACCAAGCCGATTGACTTCGGCGACCTGCGGATGACGATTGACCGCACGCTGGAACACTCGCAGGTGTGGCGGGAGGCGATGCAGTACCGCAACCAGCTGGCGGCCTTGGAGGGCGAGCTGGACGTGGCGCGGCGCATGCAGGCGTCGATCCTGCCGACGCAGTTCCCGCAGCGGGAGGGGTTCGACATACATGCGAACATGTACCCGGCGCGGCAGGTAGGAGGGGACTTCTACGACGTGCAGATGCTGGAGAACGGCAAGGTGGGCATGGCGATCGGGGACGTGTCGGGCAAGGGCGTGCCGGCGGGCCTGTTCATGATGTCGAGCCGCACGCTGCTGAAGGGGTCGGCGATCGGGAGCCAGGATCCAGGGCAGGTGCTGGCGACGGCCAACAGCATGCTCGCTGCGGACAACGCGGAGATGATGTTCGTGACGGTGCTGTACGGGATTTACGATCCGGAGACGCGCCAGTACACGTATGCCAACGGCGGGCATGACAGCCCGCTGGTGGTGCATGCGGACGGCAGCACGACGTTGCTGCCGCACACGGGCGGGGTGGCGCTGGGGGTGCTTCCGGAGGCGAGCTACGAGACGCACACAGTGGAATTGCAGGCCGGCGACACGGTGCTGCTGTACACGGACGGGGTGACGGAAGCGCAGGACCTGCGCGCGGAGCAGTTCGGGCTGGAGCGCTTGCGGCAGTCTTTCCGGGAAGCGGTGCCGGGCAGCGCGGAGGGGGCGACGGAGCAGGTGTTCGCGGCGGTGCGCGCGTTCGCCGGCGAAGCGTCGCAGTTCGATGACCTGACCTGCTTGGCGCTGTGCCAGCGAGGGTAGGGGGGCGCATGGCGGGCCGGCTGCATTTGGAATTGGAATCCAAGCTGGAGGCGCTGGGGCAGATCAGCGCGGCGCTGGAGTCGTTCGGTGAGGAGCAGGGCTGGGCGCCGGAGCTGCAGTTCCACGTGCAATTGGTACTGGACGAGTTGGCCAGCAACGTGATCGAGCACGGTTACGGGGCGGGCGAGGGGCGGTTTTGGATCACGATCGAGTCGCGGGCGGAGGAGTTGCGGATCGAGGTGGTGGACGAGGCGCGGGCGTATGATCCGCTCAGCGAGGCGCCGGAGGCGATGCTGGAGGGGGTCGTTGCGGAGCGCGAGGTGGGCGGCTTGGGCGTGCATATCGTGAAGCAGTTGATGGACGAGCTGGAGTATCGGCGGGAAGGCGGCAAAAACCGCCTGACGCTGCTGAAGAGGCACGCGGCGGCGGACGGGCTTAGCTCCGGACCGCCGTCAGCTTCGGCCTGCTAGGATTCGCAACGAAACCGCATCCGAGCGGGCCGTCGGTTAGCTGCGCGCTTGCCCGGGATATTGGGCGTGCCCACGCCTCTGCGGGACCGCGCATCAGCGGCGCCGGTAAGCATGGCACAGGTACTGCTGGACCATCCTTTGCGTATTGAAGAACGAGCCGTTCAGCACGATTGCCCCGCGCATGACGTTCGCGTAAGCTTGCCGCCGTTCGTAGAACAGCGGGATCACCACCCGCTCCAATTTGTCGTAGAGGGCGTGCGCGACGCTTGCGCGGTCATCAGGCGCGCCGCGATGGTTCGCCGCCGACCAGCCGGTCACACCCTCCACGTGGCCCTCAAGCCACCAGCCATCCAGCACGCTCAGGCTCGGCACCCCGTTCAGGGCCGCCTTCATACCGCTGGTCCCGGACGCCTCACGCGTCTTCTCCGGACAGTTCAGCCACAGGTCTGTCCCGCTTGTCAGGACTCGCCCTAGCGCCATCTCATAGTTCTCCAAGTAGCAGACCTTGACCAGTCCTTGCAGCTTGCGTGCCGCCTCATGGATGTCCTGGATCGTTCCCTTGCCGCCTTCGTCGTGAGGGTGCGCCTTGCCACCGAAGACCAGCTGGAACCCTCCGACATGTTGTGCGATCCAGCGAAGACGGTCCAAGTTCTGGAACAGCAAGTCGGCGCGCTTGTAGGGCGTCGCCCGTCGGGCGAAGCCGATCGTGAGGGCTCTTTCATCGAGCGCTTCGCCCGTGCGCTCGCGCACGGTCTTGAGCAGCGCCAGTTTCGCCTTGTGGTGGGCGGCAATGATTTCCTCGCGCGGAATCGCGCTGGCATGGCGCAGGTAGGTGTTGTCGTGGCGCCATTCCGGAACATGGCGGTCGAAGAGCTCGCTCATCGCCGGGGCGGCCCACGTGACCGCATGGACGCCGTTCGTCACGCCGCGCACGCGATAGTCGGGGAACATCGACTGGGAGACGGATTGATGGATCCGGGCTACGCCATTGGCGTAACGCGCGCACTCCAAGGCGAGCTTGGTCATATTGAGCGTGTTGCCGTCAAACAGCCCTGCTGCTGCCATCAGGTGCGTTCGCGACTGGCCGAGTACCCGCTCTACGAGCGACCGGTGGAAGCGGTCATGCCCGGCCGGAACCGGCGTGTGCGTCGTGAACACGCACTTTTCCCGGATCTTCGCCAGATCCGCCTTGGTGGGCTGCCCGCCGCCGCCGTCCCCGATCTGGCTCTCGAGCAGTGAGAGGCCGAGCAGGGACGAGTGCCCTTCGTTCATGTGGTAGACCTCGATGCCGCCGCAGTGGAGCTGGCCAAGGATCTTCTGCCCTGCCATGCCCAGGATCACCTCTTGGCACAGCCTGTAGCGCTCGTCGCCTCCGTACAGGTGGTGTGTCAGCGCGCGGTCCATCTCGGAGTTTTCCGCGAGATCGCTGTCCAGCAGATAGACCGGCACCTTGTGGCCCGTGACCCCGGTGATCTCGAAGCGCCAGCAGCGGACCGCGACCTCGCGGCCCTCGATCGCGACAGAGACACTGGCATCCATTCGTTCCAATACTCTTTCCGGGGACCAGTCGTCAGGGTGCTCCGCCTGCCTGCCTTCGATGCTGATCGACTGGCGGAAGTACCCCTTGCGGTACAGCAGCGTGACGCCGACAAGCGGCAGGCCCAGATCCGCGGCCGAGCGGAGCGTGTCCCCGGCCAGCACGCCCAAACCGCCGGAATAGGTGGGAATCGCCGTGTCTAGGCCGATCTCCATGGAGAAATAGGCCACGCTGGGCAGCCCTTCGGCCGCGCCGAGCGGGTGCGCAGTGCTGGTCGGTGTCGGTTCTGTCATGTCAAACGCTCGCGACATCCAAGCAAGCGCGGGGCCGCGGCGCCTTGAGCGCCCTGCGGAATGCTGGTGGGCGCATGCCGTAAAGGCGGGCGTAGCGCTCCAGGACGGATGTCCAGTTGTACTTGCTGCGCACCTCTCGATCCGCGGCGAGTTGCATCCGCCGCACGGCGTCCGGATGCGCGGCCAAGGACAGGGCGCGACGCATGCCGCCGACTAAGCCGCGCAGGTTCTCGCGGTCCGTAGTGGCGAAATACCCGAAGCCGGTCACACCGTCGATCACCTTGGCCAGCCCGCCGACCTGATTGACGATCGGCAGGTTCCCGTTCAGCTGCGCGATCATGTCGATCAAGCCGCACGGCTCGAAGCGCGACGGGGCGAGCAGGAAATCCCCGGCAGCATAGATCTGGGCGGCGAGCGCGTCGCTGAAGCCCTTGACCACAACCACCCTGCCCGGGAACTCTGCGACCAGCCGCAGCAGTCCCGAGAAGACGAACGGCTGGTTGCCCTCGCCTAGGACGCAAAGGCAGGCGTGGGCATCGGTGCCGAGCACTTCCTGCGCGGCCCGCACGGCGATGTCCACGCCCTTTTGGCCGCTCCAGCGGCCAACGCAGGTGAATAGGCTGCTGGCGTCGCACAGGGCGCGCAAGCTGCCGTGACGGTCCGCGGAGCGCACCCGCCACGCACTGTCCATCTCACGCTTGGAGATGCGCCGGGCGAACCGCTTGCGGAAGGCGGGCTTCCACCCGAAATCACCGGCGTCCGAGACGCGCATGCCCAGTTGCTTGCGGATCGCTTCCGGCCCCTTGATCGCTGCCGAAACGCCGTTGGCGATTCCTTCCAAGGGGATTGCATTCCGCGCCAGGAATTCCGAGAAGCCGTGCAATTCGCTGTCCGCGCCGGAGGTCGGCAGGTGGGCCCCTTGCACTTCCCAGGCATAGCCGTCGCTCACGGTGTTGAAGTGGTCGGCGTACAAGGCCGCCGCGCCGAAAGGGTCGAACTCGCCCTCGATGACGCACTGCGACACCGCGGCCAGCGGCAGGCCACTGGCCGCAGCCACGAATTCCAAGTCCCCGCAGCGCTGGCGGTAGGAAATGCCGCAATTGTGGGCCGTGACCACGAAGCGGCGGTTGGCGCATGGCGCGGGCGGTGCGGCGAGCTTGGCCATCATCGGCAGCATCGCCGCATGGGCGTCGTGGCAATGCACGACCGCGGAACGGTGCTGCCGGGCGGTCCATGCGAGGGCGGCCTTCTGTAGCAGCAGGTTCATCGCGAAATGATCGAAATGGCCCGTGCCCTCTTCCGCGTGGAAGCTCGGCGGCGGGGCTTCCGCGCCGCAAACCAGGCCGTCCCCTCGGGGGCCCTCCAAGATGGCCCGAGCCTCGGCGCCGGTGTAAGCATACGGCCGCTGCTTGCCGGCGAAGCGATCTGCCACGACCTGCGCGATCTGTAGTCTTACCGGGCCTGACAGCGCGATCGTCTCGATCGCTGCCGGTTCGGTGCGGTACGGGCGGGCGGCGTAGGCCATTGGAATGTCAAGGGCGACCGGATCCAAGTAGCTCGCCTCGCAGCGCTGCCAAGGCAGCATCGCGGAGATGCGCTGCGCCAAAGCGCGCTGCCGTTCGGCGCTGTAGCGGCCGTAATGGGGCAGGAAGATGGTGGAGTGAAACCCCTGCCTAGCGCATTCCAGAGCCAATTGCAGCACTACGTCGCCGACCCCGCCCGCTGCGGCGATTTCGGCACATTCGCGCGCCACGTGGACGATGTGCGGGGCGGCAGTGCGCAAGGATGTCCTTGTGCTTGGCATGACTTCAGATCCTTCGAGCGTGGATCGCGGCTGAACGCATCCGAGCGCACCGGCGCACTGCTACGGCTTCCGGTGCGGCTGGCTGGCGCGCGGCCGCAACTAAGGGGGGAGGGATCGCCGCCGTGGCAAACGACGCGAACAAGGCGGCTTCTTCGATTATATTATCTGTATCGCAGGCGGCGGTCAAACCCGCCGTCGGACGCTGGCGGGCTAAGCGGCCTGCGGTCTTGGACTCCGAGCGCAGCTCGCACTGGACGCACCAGCCAGCCCGGCCGCTCCCCGGGACGCGAATACGACCATGGGCAGAGCCGTATCTCGGGGGACGCCGTACCCTCTCGGAGCAAGCTCTTGCCCCGGCGGCGCCAACTTCGCCGTGTTTTCCGAGCATGCCGACGCGGCCGAGCTATGCCTCTTCGACTCGCCTTCCGACGCGCGGCCGGCCGAAGTGCTGCCGCTGGCGGCCCGGACTTACGGGATCTTTCACGGCCTCGTTGCCGGCATCGAAGCGGGGCAGATCTACGGCTACCGCATGCACGGGCCTTGGGAGCCGGAGAGGGGGCACCGGTTCGATCCGCGCAAGGTTCTCTTGGACCCGTATGCCCGCGCCATCGCGCGCCGCCCCCAATGGGGACCCGAGGTCTATTCCTACGCCGCCGCCTGCTTCCCCGACCTAGGCACCCTGCACCAGTCCCAGAGCCGGCTGGACAGCGGCAGTTGCTCTCCGCTGGGGATTGTGGTTGACACACCCGCCGCGGTCGGTGCCGCCGGGCACCCCGGCACGAGCTGGTCTGACACCCTGATTTACGAGCTGCATGTGCGCGGATTCACGAAACTGCACCCGGACGTGGAGCCCCGCTTGCGCGGCACGTACGCGGGACTGGCCGCGGAGCCGGTCTTGGAGCACTTGCGCGGCCTAGGCGTCTCGGCGGTCGAGCTGCTCCCGGTCCAGCACCATGTCGACGATCACCGGCTCTGCAAGCAGGGGCTGGCCAACTACTGGGGCTACCAACCGCTGGGCTACTTCGCCCCCGAACCGCGCTATGCTGCGGCCGCCGGAGCTGCCGCGGTGAACGAATTTCGCGACATGGTGCGGCGGTTTCATCAAGCGGGCATTGAAGTGATCCTCGACGTGGTCTACAACCATACTGGCGAGCTGGGCCACGACGGCCCCACCCTGTCGTTCCGCGGCATCGACAATGCGAGCTACTACCGCTTGGATCCCTGCGACAAGCGCCGCTATGTCGATTGCACCGGCTGCGGGAACTCGCTCAACACGCAGCATCCTGCAGTTGTCGGCTTGGTCATGGACAGCTTGCGGTACTGGGTCGAAGCGATGGGGGTCGACGGCTTCCGCTTTGACCTCGCCGCTGCCCTCGGGCGCACCGCGAGCGGCTTCGAACGCTGGGCGCCGCTGCTAACCGCGATCGGCCAAGATCCGGTCCTCCAATCGGTCAAGCTCATTGCCGAGCCGTGGGATGCCGGCTCCGCTGACAGCATGCAACTCGGCAACTTCCCACCGCAGTGGGCCGAGTGGAACTGCCGCTTTCGCGATGATGCGCGGCGCTTCTGGCGGGGGGACGCTCGCACGGCGCCCAGCTTGGCTTCGCGCGTGGCCGGCAGCAGCGACATTTTCGGCCCGCGCCGGCGGCGCCCTCAATCCGGCATTAACTTCGTCACGTCTCATGACGGCTTCACCTTGGCCGACCTTGTCGCCTACGAGCACAAGCGCAACGCTGGCAACGGGGAAGGGAACCGCGACGGCGAGACGAGCAACCACAGTTGGAACTGCGGCGCGGAGGGGCCTACCCGGGATGGCAAGATCCTCGCCGTCCGAGAGCGCCAGCAGCGCAACCTGCTCGCGACGCTGCTGCTCTCGCAGGGTGTTCCCATGCTGCTGGCCGGCGACGAATTCGGCCGCACCCAGCAGGGCAACAACAACGCGTACTGCCAGGACAACCCGGTCGGCTGGGTGGATTGGAGTGCGGCAGGGGGCAGCGCACTGCTGGATTTCGCCCGGCGCTTGGCCCGGATC
Organism: Bryobacterales bacterium; assembly: GCA_965219605.1. GTDB lineage: Bacteria > Acidobacteriota > Terriglobia > Bryobacterales > UBA6623 > VXMF01. The sequence continues at coordinate 848,590 of CBDCOC010000002.1, forward strand.
CGCAAGGCGGAACCAGCCTTCCGGCGCGAGCGCTTCTTCGCTGGGCTCGCGGATCCCCAAGACGGGCTCAAGGACGTGGCGTGGCTTCGCCCGGACGGGGCAGAGATCACCGCGGCCGACTGGCAGGAGGGCGGCATGCCGTGCTTCGGCGCGCTGCTTGCCGCCGCTGGCGGAGCATTGCTGCTGCTGTTCAATTCCTCGGACCGCGGGTGCGCCTTCTGCCTGCCGGCGATGGCGAGCTGGCGTGTCGAGGTCGATACTGCGGGGGAGCCTCGTCCGGCCATCGACGGCCGGCGCTACGATCTGGCTGACCGCAGCTTTGCGCTGCTGAGGGCGGACGGTGCTTGATCCCGCACTCCAGAGGCTGGCCCGGTTGCATGGCGTGCAAGCCGCATTTCGCGACGGGTTCCGCCAAATGCGGCCGTCCCCTCCGGAGGCTCTGCTTGCCGTGCTGCGCTCCCTCGGGGCCGAGGTTGCCGGGCCGGGAGACGTGCCGCGAGCGTTGCGGCGCGCGGAGATCGAGCGCTGGCAATGCATGCTCGACCCGGTCCGCGTCGCATGGCTGGGGCGCGAGCGGTCGCGCCGGCATGTCTCGGTCAACCTGCGGCTGCCTGCGGCGCAGGCGGGAAGATATGATGCCTGTCTCGACAGCCAGGCGCGCGGCCCCTGCCGCTCCTCGGGGGATGTGCGCGACCTGCGCCGCTTGCGCGAGGCGAATGTCCGCGGCCAGCGCTACGCGCTGCTCGCACTGCCGCTGCCCGGAACGCCCCTATCTGCCGGCTACTACCGCTATCGCGTCAGCATTGCCGGGCGCCAGGCTGACGGCTTGCTCGTCTGCGCTCCGCGCTCCTGCGTCGGCCTCGAGCGGGGCTGGGGTGTGTTCGCGCCCCTTTACGCGCTGCATTCCCGACATTCGGGAGGGATCGGCACTTTTGCCGACCTGAGTCGATTGACCGCATGGGTGGGGCAGCTGGGGGGGAGCTTCGTCAGCACGCTGCCGCTGCTGGCCTCGTTCCTGTCCGAACCGTTCGCGCCGAGCCCGTACACACCCGTGAGCCGTTGCTTTTGGAACGAGATCTACGTGGACCTGCCGTCCGTTCCCGAATGGTCGCCCGAGTGCGGGGGGATGGGGGCCGAGATTGCCGGTCGGCACGTCGACTATCGCGCCCTGATGCGATCCAAGCGCGCCGCGCTGGAGGCGGCGCTGTCCCGCCTGGACGGGCCGCGGCGGGAGTCGTTCGTGCGATTCGTGGGCCAGCATGCGGAATTGCGCTCGTACGCTGCATTCCGCAGCGGCGTTGAGCGCAGGCTTTCCGACCCGCCGGGCTTTGACCTGCAGGATTCGGCCTGCGCTTATCATGCCTTCGCACAGTGGACCGCCGAGGAGCAGATCAACGCCATTGCCCGCAAAGGGCCGGGGCGCGGCCCGGAACTGCACCTCGACCTGCCCTTGGGCGTGCATCCTCGCGGCTTTGACAGCTACCGTTATCCGCACCTGTTCGCCCCAGGCGTTGCCGGGGGCGCCCCTCCTGACCGTTTCTTCAGCAAGGGGCAGAACTGGGGCTTCGCGCCGGTCAATCCGCGCCGTGCGAGGGAGCAGGGCCACGCCTATTGGATCGCCTGCATCCGCCATCACATGCGGCACGCCGCGGCCCTGCGTATCGATCACTTGATGGGGCTGCACCGCTTGTACTGGATTCCGCAAGGCTTCGACGGGGATCAGGGAGTCTATGTCCGATATCCCGCCGAGGAGTTGTACGCCATCCTCTGCCTGGAATCGCAGCGGTCCGGCACGGCAGTGGTGGGAGAGGATCTAGGCACCGTCCCGCGCTATGTCCGGCAGCGCATGGCCGACCACGGCTTGCGCCGCATGTACGTGGGGCAATTCGAGTACCGGGGCCGCGGCGACCCGCCGTTCGACGCTCCGCCGCAGCGGAGCGTGGCCTCGCTGAACACCCACGATACGGCGATGTTCGCCTCGTTCTGGACGGACCGGGACATCGCGGAACAAGTCGCCCTAGGACTGCTGGATAAGTCCCATGCCGCTGATGTCCTGCAGCGCAGGCGGCAGGCCAAAGAGGCACTGCTCCGCCACTTGCGCAAGCGCTGCCTGCTCAAGGCGGGGGAGACGGCGGCCAGCGCCGTACTGCGGGCTTGCCTAGCCACGCTCGCGGCTTCCGATGCCGAGTGTGTCATTGTGGCGTTAGAGGATTTGTGGGGCGAGGCCGAGCCGCAAAACACGCCGGGCACGGGCCGCGAACGACCTAACTGGACGCGCAGGATGCGGCTCTCGCTCGAGCAGATCCAGGCTGATCCCGGCGTGGCCTCGGCGCTGGAGGGCATCACGGGTTTGCGGCACTCCGCGGGGAGGGACAAACGATGGATCGAAGGGCGCAGCCGAGATTCCTGACTGACTGGGATCTCGGCCTGCTGGCTTCCGGCTGCCACTACCGCAGCTTTGAAAGCTTGGGTGCGCACCTCGCCCACACCGGCGCGGCGGCCGGGACCCGTTTTGCGGTCTGGGCGCCGAACGCTGACTCGGTCTCGGTGATCGGCGATTTCAACCATTGGGACCGTTCCTGCAATCCCATGGTCTCGCGGGGCGGCTCCGGGGTATGGGAAGGGTTTGTCGAGGGGGTCGGCGAGGGGGACTTGTACAAGTACAGCATCGTCTCGGAGCGGCACGGTTTCGCTGCCGAGAAGGCCGACCCATACGCGCTCGCTGGCGAGCTTGCGCCACGCACGGCCTCCAAGGTTTGCGACTTGGGTGCCTACCAATGGTCTGACTCCGCTTGGATGGCGGAGCGGGCGGCACGGAACCGACACGACGCGCCCGTGGCGATCTACGAGGCCCATCTCGGTTCGTGGATGCGCCTGCCGCAAGAGGGCGGTCGCTGGCTGACCTATCTCGAACTGGCGGACCGGCTGGCAGAATACGTCGAGGAGATGGGCTTCACGCACGTGGAACTGCTGCCCGTGACGGAGCATCCCTTCGGCGGTTCGTGGGGCTACCAGACCACTGGCTATTTTGCCCCGACCAGTCGCTTCGGATCCCCGTGCGAGTTCATGGCCTTGGTGGACAGGCTGCACCAGCGCGGCATCGGCGTGGTTGTCGACTGGGCCCCGGCCCACTTTCCCGACGATCCACACGGACTGGCCCGTTTTGACGGGACCTGCCTGTACGAGCATGTCGATCCCCGGCGCGGACGCCATCCCCACTGGGGCACACTGATCTTCAATTACGGCCGCGTAGAGGTGACAAACTTCTTGGTGTCCAGCGCGCTGTTCTGGTGCGAGAAGTATCACGTGGACGGCATCCGCGTCGATGCCGTGGCCTCGATGCTGTATCTCGACTACGGCCGGGAGGAAGGCGAGTGGATTCCGAACCGCTGCGGCGGCAACGAGAACCTCGAGGCGGTCTGGTTCCTGCGCACGCTCAACGAACAGATCTACGGGCGCTTTCCCGACGTGATGACCATCGCTGAGGAATCGACGGCCTGGCCGCAGGTATCGCGGCCCACATCGCATGGCGGGCTAGGGTTCGGTTTCAAGTGGAACATGGGCTGGATGCATGACACGCTCGCCTACATGCAGCTGGATCCGATCTACCGCAAGCACCATCACGACAAGCTCACTTTCAGCATGATGTATGCGTTTCGTGAGAACTTCTTGCTGCCGTTCTCGCATGACGAGGTGGTGCATGGCAAGAGGTCGCTGCTGGCGAAAATGCCGGGCGATGACTGGCAGAAGTTGGCCAACCTAAGGCTGCTGTACGCCTACATGTACATGCACCCCGGCAAGAAGCTTCTATTCATGGGCAATGAATTTGCCCAGCGGGCCGAGTGGGACCATGACCGGAGCTTGGACTGGCATCTGCTCGAGCGCAGGGCGCACCGCGGAGTCCAGCGCCTCGTGGCGGACCTGAACCGGCTCTATCGACGCAAGGCAGCCCTGCACCAGAACGAGATGGACGGCCGGAGTTTCTCGTGGGTGGACTGCGAGGACTGGGAAGCCAGCGTGGTGAGCTTCCTGCGGCATGGAGCGGTTGCGAGGGAGTCGCTGCTAGTGGTCTGCAACTTCACGCCGGTCGTGCGCGAAGATTACCGGCTTGGCGTACCGCACCGCAGTGCTTGGAGGGAACTGCTGAACAGCGATTCGGAATACTACGGCGGCTCGAACGTGGGCAATCGCGGCATGGTGGCAGGCGAGCAGGTGCCGTTCCACCGCCACGCGTATTCGATTCGCTTGACGCTGCCGCCCCTAGCTGCGGTCGTTCTAGAGCAAGCGCACTGAGGCGAGTGGCGAAGAGAATGCCTGAATTGAAATAAATCGTTTAAATCCTGATAGATGCACGAAGGACTGGCTCCTCAGGTAGGACTCGAACCTACAACCCTCCGGTTAACAGCCGGATGCTCTACCATTGAGCTACTGAGGACCAGTTCAACTGTATGAATGTTCGCAGAACGGAGCTTCTTTGTCAAACCGGGGATAACATCGCAGTCTCCGGGCTGGCCGGTATGTGCCGTTTTCGGCTGACGGGCTGATCCTGCCTGCGCTCTGGCGGCCCTCCGGCCGCAGGTGCGCAGGCCCGCCTATTCGTGACGCAGGATCTCGAGCGGCTTGCTGTCTAGGATTCTCAGGCTGGCGCACCAGCCCGCCGCCGCCGCAAGCAGTGCAGTTGCGAGCACTGTCACCAGAATTGCAGGCCATTCGATCACGGCCCCTAAGTCCAGGATATCCCTCGTCAGCAAGGCTGAGTACGACACGGCGAGGATGCTGCCCGCCAGGCCCGCGACGCCGCCCAAGACCAGGAACTCCACAGAGAGAATGCGAGCCACCCGGTTACGGGTGGCTCCCAAGGTCTTGAGCACTGCAACTTCGCGCAGCCTCCGAAAGCGGGTGGCGGCCACGCTTGAAGCCAGGATGATCACGCCCGCGGCGATGGCAAAGCCCGACACGAAGCGGATCACGAACGCGATCTGGTCGACCACTTGCTGCACGGTCTCGAAGAAATCCACCGCATTGACGAACAGCACGGAGGGGAAGGCCTCGAACGCCGCCCGGGTAACCTCCAAGCTGTACTCGGGCCGCAGGCGGACCCCGCCGATATAGGTGGCGGGCAGGCCGGCGAGCGCACTCCTGCTCAGCACGAAGTCATAGATCCAATCCGGCTCGCCCTCGTAGTCGTGGATCGCAACCACCGTGGTAACGATATCCTTGCCGCCCGCTTGCCACTGGATCTGAGAGCCGAGATCGATCTCCCTGTACTCGGCCACATGCTCCCGCACGGACGCGACATACTCCGTCTCGCCGGCGTCCCACCACCGGCCGCGCACGATCTCGAAGCCGCTCGGCGGTCGGTCGGCCCAGGTGATGTCCGGGGGGCGCCGTCCGCGCCGGCCCTGCTCGCGCGAGTCCCGCCCGCCGGCCGCCTCGCGCTCGCCCTGCCGCCTGCCGTCAATGGCCGCGAGCCGCGCTGCGATGCGCGGCACGAGCGTGACCTCGCCTTCGATACCGGGCTGCTCGCGCAGAAATGCCTCGACTGCTGCGCTCTCTTGGGAGGTTACGTTGCTCAGGTAGACATTTGGCATGCCCTCCGGAGCGCTCAGGGCAAGCTGCGAGAGAACGGTTGTCTGGAGCAGGTAGACGGTCAGCGTGAACGTCACGCCAATGCCGAGCGCGATCAGGATGACATCCGCGTGCATTCCGGGCCGGTGCAGGTTCGCGATCCCGTGGCGAACCGCCAGCGGAAGCCGGAAGGGAAGCCTGCCCGGCGCGCTCTTGAGGAAGCGCAGCAACGCGCTTGCGGTCAGCGCCAGGGCGCACAAGCTGACCGCCAGGCCGCCGATGAACCATCCTCCCAGCCGCGCCGAGCCCCCCAGCCATATGGCCAGCAGGCCGACACCGCCTGCCATGAGAGCGGCCGTGCCGAACTGGCGGAGGCGCTCCCGCCGCTGGCCCGCGCCGGCCTGCTCGAATTGGCTGGCCGTGTCCCGGCGGAAGATCAGTGCCGGCGCGACCTTGCGGATCCCCAGCAGTGTCGGCAGGGAGAACATCACGACGGTAAGAACGCCGATTGCGGAGGCTTGCAGCGCCGGCCAAGCTTGCCAGCCGAAGGCCGGAGCCTGCGGGAAGTAATCCGCTACGAACGCCGGTGCCACGCCCTGCAGCAGGAAGCCGAGCAGCACGCCGAGCGCGCTGCCAAGTGCCCCGAGCGCGAGCGCTTGGAGCATGAAGACCCGTATGATCACCGCCGAGGTCGCGCCGTAGCATTTCATGATCGCGATGGTGTCCAGCCGCTGTTGCAGGTGCGAATAGACGACCATCGCCACGCCAAGCCCCCCGATCGCCATCGCCAGCAGGCTGACAAGGCTCAGGAAGCCGGTGGTCTGGTCCAGGCCGCGCTGGATGCGCGGGTTGGTCTCTCGGAAGTCAGTGATCCGCGCCTCGGGGATGCCGGCGCGGATCGCGGCGCGGGCCTGGTCGACGTCCAGTCCCTCTGCCGGCAGTCTGAGCAAGAAGCGGTGCGAAACGCGGCTGCCGAACTGGACCAGGCCTGTGCGCTCGAGGCCGCCCTGCGAGATCATCGCGCGCGGGCCGAAGTTCACCGCGCCGGTCATGCGGTCCGGCTCGACGAGCAAGACCGACGCGATGCGGAAATCCGCGCTGCCCAAGCGGACGCTGTCGCCGACCGCGGCGCGCAGCCTGAGCAGCAGATCCGGGGATGCCAGGACTGCATCTTGGCCGAGGGCCTCGGCCAGATCTTCGCCGGTCGAGAGTTCGACCGCGCCGTAGAACGGGTAACCCGCGGTGTCGACAGCCTTCAAATTCACCGGCAGCGGCCGCCCCTGCGCACTGCCGGCAACCATGGTCATCAGTTCGGTGACCGGGGTGATCTCCGCCCCCTGGCGCGCCAGCGCGTCGAGAACGGCCTGCTCTTCCGCGTCTGGCGCGCGGCTCAGCCCGACACTGAGGTCCGCGGCGAGCAGCATGCGGGCGTCGCTCAGCAGCATCTCCTGGAAGGCCGCGCAATAGCCGCGCACCCCGCTCAGGGCCGCAACGCCCACGCTCACGGCCAGTACCGCGCATAGGAACTTGACCTTGGCCGCGCGCAAGTCGCGCCCGGCCATCTTGGCGGCTAGCGACCATCCCGTGAACGGCTCCACACTTTCAGCGTAGCGAACGCCCCGTATCGTGAGGAAAGTGCAAAGCCCCCGCTGGCGGGTCGCCGGCGGGGGCGGGTCCGGCTTGGATCGCCAAGCCTCGATCGCGCCCCGCCCGTGCAGGCGGGGCGCTTTTCAACGGCGGGCGCCTGCCCGCCAGGGGCTAGAATTCGCCGCCGCCGTGCGGGTCGGGCGGAGCAGGCGGGGTCTTTTCGGGGATCTCGTGGACCGTGGCCTCGGTGGTCAGCATCAGGCTGGCGATGGAGGCCGCGTTCTGCAGGGCTGTCCGCGTGACCTTGACCGGGTCGATGACGCCAGCTGCCACCAAGTCCTCGTACGTGTCCGTGGATGCGTTGTAGCCAAAGGTGTCGTCGCTTCCCTTGCGCACGCTCTCGACCACGATCGCGCCTTCCTGGCCCGCGTTCTGGGCGATCCAGCGCAGCGGGGCCTCGATGGCGCGACCGACGATGTTGATGCCGATCTGCTCGTCCTCGCTGGCGCCGGCCAGGTCGCTCAATCCCGCCGCCGCGCGCAGCAGGGCGACGCCGCCGCCGGGCACGATGCCTTCCTCGACGGCCGCCCGGGTGGCATGCATGGCGTCCTCCACGCGCGCCTTCTTCTCCTTCATCTCCGTCTCGGTGGCCGCGCCGACCTTGATCACCGCCACGCCGCCGACCAGCTTCGCCAGCCGCTCCTGCAGCTTCTCGCGGTCGTAGTCCGAGGTGGTCTCCTCGATCTGCGCCCGCAACTGCTTGACCCGCCCTTGGATCGCATCGCTGCTGCCCGCGCCCTCGACGATGGTCGTGTTGTCCTTGTCGATCACCACCCGGCTGGCCTGGCCCAGATCCTCGACCTGCACCCCTTCCAGCTTGATGCCGGTCTCTTCCATGATGGCCCGCCCGCCGGTCAGGATGGCGATGTCCTCCAGCATGGCCTTGCGCCGGTCGCCGAAGCCCGGGGCCTTGACCGCTGCCACGTTGAGCGTGCCGCGCAGCTTGTTGACGACCAGCGTGGCCAGCGCCTCGCCCTCGGTCTCCTCGGAGATGATCAGCAGCGGGCGGCCCTGGCGCGAGACGGTCTCGAGCACCGGCAGCAGGTCCTTCATGCTGCTGATCTTCTTTTCGTGGATCAGGATCAGGGCGTTTTCGAGCACGCACTCCATGGAATCCTGGTCGGTGACGAAGTAGGGCGAGGCGTAGCCGCGGTCGAACTGCATGCCCTCGACCACGTCCAGCTCGGTGTCGATGGTCTTGCCCTCCTCGACCGTGATCACGCCGTCCTTGCCCACCTTCTCCATCGCCTTCGCGATGATGTTGCCAATGGCTGCGTCATTGTTGGCCGAGATCGCCGCCACCTGTGCGACAGCCTCGCCCTCGACAGGCTTGGCGATGCTGTGCAGCTTGGCGCACAGGGAGCCGGTCGCCTGCTCGATGCCGCGCTTGATGGCCATCGGGTTGGCCCCTGCGGCCACGCTCTTGAGTCCGTCGCGGTAAATCGCCTGGGCCAGGATGGTCGCGGTGGTCGTGCCGTCGCCGGCCACGTCCGAAGTCTTGGAGGCCACTTCGCGCACCATTTGCGCGCCGAGGTTCTCCAACTTGTCCTGTAGCTCGATCTCTTTGGCGACCGTGACCCCGTCCTTGGTGACGTTCGGCCCGCCAAACTTCTTCTCGAGGACTACGTTGCGGCCCTTCGGGCCGAGCGTCACGCGCACTGTGTCGGCGAGTTTGTTCACGCCGCTGAGGATTGCCTGGCGGCAGTCTTCGCCGTAGGCGATGCTTTTTCCAGCCATGATAGTTTTGCTCCTTTCCGGTTCCGTGCTAGCTGATGATGGCGAGGGCTTCGTCCTCGCGCATGATCAAATACTCGTTGTCTTCGACGTTGACTTCGTTGCCGGAGTACTTGCCGAACAAAATCGTGTCGCCGACTTTCACGTCCAGCGCCACCACCGTGCCGTCATCCTTCTTCTTGCCGTTGCCGACGGCGACGACCTTGCCCTGCTGCGGCTTCTCCTTAGCTGAGTCCGGGATGATGATCCCGCCACTCGACTGCTGCTCAGCCTCGTCAAGCCGCTCGACGAGGATGCGGTCGTGCAAGGGTCTCAAGCTCATTCTGATTGAATCCTCCTACTGAATTCGGTGTGTCCGTTGGGATGGAGCGCGGGTCTGTGCGGCCCGCTGCTCATGAAACTTGATGCTGTTGCTGTCAAGTTCTTCTTTCCTGCAGTGTACCCCATCGCGCGGCGTCATGTCAAGCGCAGGAGCCGGCCTGCCGGTCTTGCGAGATTTTGCGGCGCGAGCGCCCCGCGAGCCGCGCCGTCCGGGAATGCGAGAATAGAACCGAAGCCGGGCCATGTTCAGGTTCGAGTCGCCTTGGATGTTGCTGCTGCTCCTGCCCTTGGCGGCCTTGGTCGCTTGGCGGTTCAGCGAGCGCGTGCGCCTGCGGTTTTCGTCGACGGCCGCGGCCGGGGCGATAGCGGCCACACTACGCTCCCGGCTGGGGCGCTTGCCCCTGCTGCTGCGTGCGCTGGCTCTGGCCGCCTTGGTCGTGGCGCTGGCGCGGCCGCAGCACGGCACCGAGCGCGTGCGCGACATCTCGCAAGGCATAGCGATAGCGATGGTCGTGGACCGCTCGTCCAGTATGGGCGAGCAGATTCGCTATGCCGGCCGCAACGTGACGCGCCTAGAGGCAGTCAAGCAAGTCTTCCGCGAGTTCATCGACCCTGACCTAGGCGAGCTGGGCGGGCGGCCGAATGACCTGATCGGCATGACCGCCTTTGCCCGGTTCGCGGATTCGATCTGCCCGCTGACGCTGTCGCACGGCCCCCTGATTCAGCTCTTGGACAGCGTGCAACTGGTCGTCGACCGCAGCGAGGACGGCACTGCGATTGGCGATGCCGTCGCACTCGCGGCAGCCAGGCTGCGGCGCGCCGAGGAATCGCTCGGGCGACTGGGGCCGGCCACGCCCGACTATCAGATCAAGAGCAAAATCATCATCTTGCTGACCGACGGCGAGAACAACGCCGGGGAGCGCAGCGTGCGCGACGCCGGTGCGCTGTGCAAGCAGTGGGGCATCAAGGTCTACGCGGTCGGTGTCGGCGGCGAGCGAGGCTTGCAGACGCCGTTCGGCCGGCTCGCCGCGCCGCTGCGCCCCGGGTTCGATGACCGCGCCCTGCGCGGGATTGCCGAGGCTACCGGCGGCAAGTACTGGCTGGCCGCCAGTTCGGACGCACTGCGCGCCGTCCACGCCGAGATTGACGCCTTGGAGAAGACCGACATCGAGACAGTGCGCTACTTGGAGTACCGTGAAGCGTTCGTGCCGTGGGCGCTGGCCGGCCTCGCGTTGCTATCCCTTGAAGCGTTGCTGCGTCAAACTTGGTTGAGGACGAATCCGTGAGCGACTTCCGCTTTGGCGACGTGCTCATGCTGCACGCCCTTTGGCTGCTGCCCGCGCTCGCGGCGCTGATGCTGCACGCGGCCCGCCGGCGCAGGGCCTCGTTGCTGCGCTTCGTGGAGGCCGGGCTGCTCGCGCGCTCGGGCGAGTCCGCGCTGGCCGACCCGGCCCGGCGGGTTCTCAAGGCCGTCCTGCTGTTGGCGGCGCTCGGGTGCTTGGTTCTCGCGCTGGCGCGCCCGGCTTGGGACCGGGTGCGCGAGGAGGTGCCGCAGCGGGGCAGGGATGTCGTCTTCCTGCTGGATGTGTCCCGCAGCATGCTCGCGCAGGATCTGCCGCCCAGCCGGCTGGAGCGGGCCAAGCTGGCCATCCGCGACGCGGTCGATTCCCTGCAGGGAGACCGTGTCGCGCTGGCCGTGTTCGCCGGCTCCACCGTGGTGAAGTGCCCGCTGACACTCGATTACGGGTTCTTCCGCATGGCCTTGGCCGATGTCTCTCCCTTCAGCGTCTCGCGGGGCGGCACTCTGATCGGCGACGGCATACGCAAGGTCCTCAGCGACGTATTCGACCAGCGGCGCAGCAACTACCGCGACATCGTGCTGATCACGGACGGGGAGGATCATGAGAGCTTCGCTGTTGCGGCCGCGGCGCAGGCCGCCGAACAGGGCGTGCGCCTGATCGCGATCGGCCTCGGTGACGAGCGCGTGGGGCAGCGTATCCCCGTGTTGCAGGGCCAGCCTGGCGCCGGCCCGGATGCAGCCGCCGCGAAGTCTTTCCTGCGGCACGAGGGCCAGGAAGTGTGGTCCCGGCTGGATGCCGGCACCCTGCGCCAGATGGCGCAGGCCACTCCCGGGGGCGTCTATCTCAACGTTGCCACCGGGGCTATCGACCTAGGCGAGGTGTATCAGCGGCTGATCGCTTCCGCGCCGGGGCAGGAAGCCGGCTCCCGGGTCTTGGAGACAGTGGACGAGAAATTCCAGATCTTCCTGTTCGTGTGCGTTCTGCTGCTGGGGCTGGAAGTCGCGCTGAGCGAGAGGCGCGCGCGCAGGGGGCCGACCGCGATGCCCTACTTGCTGGCCGTGGCGTGCCTGCCCGCGAACGGCGCGGCGGCATCGGTGCGTGACTTGGTCAACGACGGGAACGAGTCCTACCGGGCGGAAGGCTACGACTCTGCGCTGCAAGCGTACGACCAAGCGCTGGAGGAAGATCCCGGCTCGCCCCATGCGTTGCTGAACCGAGCGGCGGCCCTGTACCGGAGCGGCCAGTTCGCCGATGCCGCGGAGGCCTGCCTCGCTGCTGTCCGGCAGGGCTTGGAGCGAGACACGCCGCAGATCGAATCGGCCGGGTTGCACAACTTGGGCAACGCGCTTTACCGGCAGGCCGAGCAAGTCGCGCAGTCGGCCCCCCAGCAGGCCATCGACCATCTGGCGCGCGCCGCGCGCGCCTACTCGGATGCGTTGCGAGCGGATCGCGGACGCGTCGATTCGGCGCACAACTTGGAATTGGCGCGCCGTCTGATCCAGCAGTTGCGGGAGCAGGCCGCCAAGCAGCCTCGCCAGGGGCAAGGTGACGGGCAGGCGGATTCCGGGCAAGGCGAGCAGCAACTTGCCGAAGCCTTGGAGCAGGCTGCCGAAGAGCAAGAGCGGCTGGCCGATGCGAGCGACGCACTCGCTAGGGAGCGCCAAGAGAACAGGGATGGCGCCTCACGCGCGCAGCAACAGCAAAAGGCCCGGGATCTAGCGAACCGGCAACAGGCCCTCAACCAGCGCACCGAACAGCTGGGAAAAGATTCGGGCGCCAAGGGCCAAGAGCGGATCGGGGATGCCGCGCGCCATCAGCAAGAAGCGCAGAGCAAGCTTGCGGACAACCGGCCCGGGGCCGCCGGGGACGAGCAGCGACAGGCGGCTGACGCGCTGCGCCAAGCGGCGCAGGCAGAGCACGGGCGCGGCGGCGAGCATGCCGCGCAAGCTGAGGCCGACGGCCAGCCGGCCGAGCGGCCCGGCGAGCAAACGGGCCAAGAAGTGCAGCAAGCGACCGCGGAGCAGATCCTCGCCAAAGAGCAGCAAGACCGGCGCCACCGCCAATTGCAGCGAGTGGGCGTCATTGCTGTGGAGAAGGATTGGTAGATGAACTGGCGCCGTCTGGCCGGAGCGCTGCTGGTGGCTGCATCCGTCGTGTGCGCACAGTCCCCTGCGGCCGGTCCATTGCACGCCAGAGCTGCGGTGCAGAGCCAGCAGGTCTACCTGGGGCAGAACTTCCTGCTGCAAATCCAGATTCAGGGAACGGACCGGCCCGATCCGGTGGACATTGCCGGCCTCGAGGTCGATTTTGCCGTGAGCGAGGCAGGCGGGGGATCCAGCAACAGCACTTCGGTCAGCATTGTCAACGGACGCATGACCAGACAGGTGCAGCGGGGCTACAACCTGAACTACAGGCTGGCCGCCAAGCGGGTCGGGACGGCGCGAATCCCGGCGCTGGTGATTAGCGCCGGCGGCAGCTCGGTGCAGACTGCACCGATCGCGATCCGAGTCATGCCGCCGCAGGAAAGCGACGACTTCAAGCTCCGGCTCAGCCTATCCGAAGCGCGCGCCTACGTCGGGCAGCCGGTGACGCTCACGGTGGAATGGTTCCTAGCGCGCGAAGTCCGCGAGTATTCGTTCACTGTGCCGCTCCTGGAGGATGACCGATTCGACATCACCGATCCGCCGGATGCGGGATCCGGGCAGCAATCCGACGGCGAGATCGAGATCCAATTGGGCGACCGCCGCGCGACGGCCCGCACCGCAGCAGGGCAGCTCGACGGTCGCCAGTACACCGTGCTGCGCTTCCAGAAGCTGCTCATACCGCGCGTGGCGGGCAGCATGAGGCTGCCCGCCGCGACCGTCAGCTTCACCGCCACTCGCCCGGGGCAGTCTCGCCGCCGGGACCTGTTCGATGACTTCTTCGGCGGGGGAATCTTCTCGGGATCGCTGGGCCGCCGGCCGGCGCTGGAGACCTTGGCAATCCCTTCGGGCCGTCCGAGCTTGGATGTTTTGGAGCTGCCGGCCGCGGGGCGGCCGGCCGGCTTCAACGGCTGGATCGGGAGCTTCCGGCTCGAAGCCGCGGCCACGCCGGCCGGCGTGGCTGTCGGAGAGCCCATCACGCTCAGCCTGCGGGCGAGCGGCTCTCCCCTGTCCTCCAAGCTCCCGCTGCCCGCGCTGGACCAACAGCCGCGCCTGGCCAAGGATTTCAAGGTTCCCCGGGAAATCGGTGCAGGGCAGATCCGCGACGGCGCCCTGCACTTCACCCAGACGCTGCGAGCCCGGCATGACGGAGTCGTTGAGATTCCGCCTGTCGAACTCCCCTATTTCGACCCGGATCTGGGAGAATACGCGATCGCCCACAGTGCGCCGCTACCGCTGTCTGTCGAACCATCGCGCCTTGTCACGGCCGACGATGCCGAAGGACTGGGCCGGAGCGTGACCCGCCAGCTCGAGGTCGAATCCAGCGAGCGCGGGATCGGACACAACTATGCAGATGCGACGGCCTTGGTCCCGATGCGGGGCGGTCTTGGGGCTTGGCTGCGGCCTCTCGGTCCGGCATGGCTGGCAGCCTTGCTCTTATGCCTGCCACCGCTCGCGTACGGCGGCCTGCTCGCGGCACGCCTGCAAGGGCAGTCCAAGCGCGTGTTCGCATGGCGGGCGCAATCCCCGCACGCGCGCTGGCGCAGCTCTGTTGCGGCCTGCGCTGCCCGGCGAACCGTCGGCCCCGAGGCCACCCAAGCGGTGCTGGCGGCTCTCCGCGAATACTTCGGGGCGAGACTTGCCGGGCGCGGTGAAAGCGCGGCCGCTTGGACGTACTCCGACATCGAAGCTCGGTTGGCCGGGCGGCTCGCCGCAGCCAGCGGCAAGGGCGCTGCTGCGGATGCGGGCGCGCTCGACCTGCTGCGCAGCGTGTTCGAGCGCTGCGAGGCCAGCAGCTATGCGGGCGTCGGGGCCCGGGACGAAGCATGGGTGCGCCGCTTGGTGGACGATGCGAACGCGGCTGTGTTGCATGTCGAGGAGTCCCTGCGATGAGATTGGCCGCACGTCTCGTCGCAAGCGCCCTGTTCTTGCCGTGCCCGGCCTTGCTTGCCCAGAGCGACGACGAACTGTTCGCCGCGGCGAACGATGCCTTCCGCGAGGCGAATGAGCTGCGATCGACCAGCCCCGACCGAGCGGCAGAGCTCTACCGGCGCGCTGCGTTGCGCTACGAGCGTCTGCTGGGCGAGCGGGAGATCGCCAACAGCAAGCTGTACTGCAACTTGGCCAACGCCTATTTCCAGGCCGGCGACATCGGGCGGGCGATCCTCAACTACCGCAATGCCGAGCGGCTCGATCCGGGGGACCCGAACGTGCGGCGGAACCTGGCATTTGCGCGGACCAACCGCCCCGACAAACTCGATCCGGCCCCGGGAGGGAAGGTCCTCGAAACCCTGCTCTTCTGGCATTTCGAGTGGTCGAAGGGCACCCGTGTCCGCCTGTTCGCCGGCGCTTGGATCCTGATGTGGGCCGTGCTCGCGCTGAGGCGTTCCGGGCAGCGCTGGATGCCGCGCGAGATGGCGGCGGGCATGGCCGCCGCCGCGCTGCTCTTGGCCGGATCGATGGCGTACCAAAACTGGCATGAGGCCGGCAGCGTTGCCGGGGTGGTCGTGTCGCCGGTCACAGTGGCCCGTCAAGGAGACGGGCGGAGCTACGAGCCTGCGTTCTTAGAGCCGCTGCACGCTGGAACGGAGTTCAGCGTGCTTGAAGAGCGTCCGGGATGGTGCCGGGTCGAACTGCCGGACGGGCGCATCTGCTGGCTCGATTCAAGCGACGTGGCTTTCGTGCAATAGCCTCCCGCCTTTGCTGCTTTCTGCGGCTAGTCCGGCCGCGACGGGTCCCGAGGCATGCCCCGCTCAGCCCGGGCGCGGCTGGCGCGGGCCGAAGATTGCCGTGCCGACGCGCACGTGGGTCGCCCCCTCCTCGATTGCGACTTCGAGATCGTGGCTCATGCCCATCGAGAGGCCTTGGAGGCCGTGTTGCTCGGCCAGCTTGCGCAGTTGGCGAAAATAGGGCCTGGCGCACTCCGGCTCGGGGTTCCACGGTGGCATGGTCATCAGGCCGGCAAGCCGCAAGTTGGGAGTTGCGGCCATGTCTTTCAGCAGGGCCTCGATCAGTGCCGGATCCATGCCGCCTTTGGAGTCCTCCGGGCTCAGCTTGATCTCCAAGAAGGCTTCGAGCGGCTTGCCGCACCGGTCCAGCCGCCGCGCGAGCTTGGTGCTGTCGAGTGTGTGGATGGCTGAGAAGAGCGCTGCCGCCTTGGCGGCTTTGTTGCTCTGCAACTTGCCGATGAAGTGAAAGCGCGCGTCTTGAAGCGGTGGGAGGCGGTCGTGCTTGGCGGCGAATTCTTGGACATAGTTCTCGCCGAAGTCCCGCTGTCCGGCCTTGTACGCGGCTACGATGTCCTCGACCGGCTTGCGCTTGCAGACTGCGATGAGCGTGATGGATTCTTGCCTCCGTCCGACGCGCGCAGCTGCGGACTCGATCCGCTCTCTCACTCCTGCGAGCCGCGAGGCGACAGTGGATGGCTGGTGTTCCGACCCGGGCATGCTGTCTGCGGGGCAAGGCTGGCGCTGCGGCCATGCGCCCCACTCATCATTGTGCGGCCCGCCCCATACTTTGTGCTCTCCAGGGCGGCGAATTCCAAATGTACCGTGTCGCAGAGAGGCGGGTTGACTCCTCGCGGCACCCCTCTCTGGCACAGCGCCGCGATGCCGCGCGGGCACAATGCACCGTCGGGCGCAAAGCCCGTCGCATCCGGGAGTGCCGCGGAGGCAAGCAGCGGGCCAGCGGTTCCGCCACGAGCTAGATGTCTCAATGCGGCAACTGCCGCTTGTGCGATGTGCCGGCAGGCGCGCAGCCTATTTCTTGTCGGGGACGTGGATCACGACTTCGCCCGGCATGGACCAGCCGAGACGTTCCCTAGCGCGCTTCTCTATGCCGAACTGGCCCGGGCCAAGGGCGTCCACATCTCGCTGCAACTCGTCGTTCTCCTCTTGGAGTGATTCGATCTGAAGCTCCAGCATTTCCTCTTCCTCGAACGCTTGCAACAAGGGCTCGATCGGGTTATGGCCTAGGAAGTACAGCGCACCTAACAGCGGCACCATCACGAAGGGGATACCCACCAGCCAGACCATCCACGGCGAGACACGGTATCTCAGCGGCACTTTGCTTGTTGTCTGACGTGGCAGCCGCTTCCTCGGAGGATTACTCATTAAGGCCTTACTCCCCTTGCTGAACCAACAGGTTACCATAAAGCGATACTTGGCTTCCTAGTGCCTAGGTACATCCAAAATTCCAGTTGGTGGCGGCGGGAAAGGGCGGAAGCGGCACAAGCTGGCGGCTTGGGCCGCTGGCAGCGCACTTGGCGACGGTTTGCACTGCTGCCAGCGCGATTGCCGGTGCATTGCTGCTCGATTTTTGAAAGCCCCGGGCTGAGGGGCGCAGTATCGCAGACCTGTAAAAGTTGTGATAAATTGCTCGCGGGCCCCGTCGAGATGGACGAGATCTACCCTGGGGCAGGCGCAAGAACATGCCCGAGCACAAGCGCGGGCGGCGGCCCGGACGAGGCGCGGCAAGCAAGATAGCTGTAGTCGGCGCGAAGGACCGCGCCTCCAATCAAGTAACGGCGGCGGTGGTTGCCGATGCCACGGCTGGCACGCCGCAAGGCTTCGCTGCCGGCGCGGCGGCTTCGGGCGCAACCGTCTGCACCGACGCTGCCGTGGACTGCGACGGCCTGCCCCGCCAGCGCACGAGACTCAGGCAATCGGCTGGCGAGTACGCTCCGGGCAGGGCGCATGCCAACGGTATCGAGCCCTTCCGGTCGATGCTCAAATGTGCGTACGTCGGCACCCTCCACAAGATCAGACCGAAGCACTCGAACCGTTACGTTCAGGAATTCGTGGGCCGCTGCAACGTGCGTGAACTCGACACCATCGACCCAACCCCTTCCATGCATCGCGGCATGGAAGGCAAGCGACTCCGGTATCAAGATTTAATCCGCGACACCGGGCTCGATTCGGGGATGCATGTATGAGATTGGCTCAGATGTTCGCCAGTGATCTAATCCCGCAGGAACTGGTGCCAGCCAAACTCCAGCGCGGAATTCCCAAGCTAGCCAAGAATCGGGCGGCAATTGCTCGACTTCGAACCCTGCTATCGCAATGCCCCATGCAGCACAGCGTATTGCTTGGCGACGCACGGCGGTTAGACTTGCAGCCGCAGTCGGTTCACTTGACGGTCACATTCCCTCCATACTGGACACTGAAGAAATATCCGGAAATTGATGGACATCTAGGGGAGGATAAAAGACTACAATTTGTTCCTTGAAGGACTTCGGGATGTATGGAAAAAGTGCTACGAATTTTTGATTCCTGGAGGCCGTTTGGTTTGCGTCGTGGGCGATATATGCCTATCCAGAAAGAAGAATAACGGGCGGCATACGGTCATTCCATTGCACACGTTAATCCAAGAGCAATGTTGCGAGATAGGCTTTGACAACCTCGCTCCGATCATCTGGTATAAGATCGCTAACATGCAGACCGAAGCGACTGGACCAGGATCGTACCTGGGAAAGCCGTCCGAGCCCGGCGGCATCGTCAAGAACGATATCGAGTATATCCTAATGCTGCGCAAGCCCGGAGGATACAGGCACCCCTCGGAGCAAGTGAGGCTTCTAAGCCTCCTCTCCGCAGAAGAGCACGACGCTTGGTTTCGGCAGGTGTGGACAGGCCTAAGCGGAGCGTCAACCAAGAATCACCCGGCCCCGTATCCCGAGGAACTGGCGGATCGTTTTATCCGGATGTTCAGTTTCGCAGGAGATACGATCCTAGACCTGTTCGCGGGGACAGCCACAACGTTGATCGCGGCCAAGCGTGCGGGGCGGAACAGCATCGGAATCGATATCGAGCCCGCTTATGTGGCAATGGCACGGGAGCGCCTAACTCAATGCTAACACTCTCAGAAGCCGTGGAAGATCTGTATCGTGTAGCCGTCGAGGAAAGCCGCACGCAAGCGGCTAACCGAATGCAGTCGTTCGGTGATTTATGCGTCCAAGAGCTGGATGTTCGAGGTGTAAATGGAGTTAAGAAAGAAGTTCGAGTACCCGGAATTGACCGCGCTAAGAAATGGGATGTAGCTTGGTCTAATGCGGGCAATGTGCGTATGGCAATTAGCCTCAAGTCTATGCTCAGAAACACTGGCGGATCGGCTCCGAATCGAGACGATGATCTGATGGGCGAGATGGCAAATGTGCAGCTGCGATCGCCAGAGATCGTTACGGGATACCTAACAATGTTCGACGTAAACGAATCACGGCGAGACGGGCAGCGATGGGTCGATGTGTTTAGGTCATACGTCGATCCGCTGTCAGGCCGTCGAGCGCCGGCTTGGGATCCCGGAACGGTAGAAGCGCTATCAGTTGTCGAAGTAGACTTTTCCGAGCGAGCACGGCTGCTAGCCCGAGCAGCTTGGATGAGTTCTTTGACCTGATCGTTGCGCGACTGCGAGAGCGCAACCCTTGTGCCGTCAATCGCGGAGCGCAGACATGAGCAAACCAAGGCGAATTTCGAGCCTCCAGACAACCGGCCCGTCCTACCGGCCGAGCGCTGCGGAGCTACGCGAGGATTTGCGCGTTAGGGCTACGCCGGAACAGGTTCGCGCCGCACTGATGCGGCCGGTCAGAATCAAGACCGACCAAAGCGCCAGCTTTCGGCGCTTTCGTAATATAATGGGGATTATATACCAAAGTGCCCAACCCTGAGGTTAGGCGGCTTCGGCATACGATTCTGGAGCTACGCCCGGCCCAGCGGCCCACGTTGACGCTCCGGCGGCTAGAACCCCCGCCGCCAAGATGTTGATCGCGGCGTTCACGTCGCGATCCATCTCAAGCCCGCAAGTCTTGCAACGGTAGGTCTCCGAGCGGCCCGGATTATTCCTCGCGTGGCAACGGCTGCAATCTTGGGATGTGAACTTCGGATCGACTTCCACGTACTCACGCCCGGCCCATGCTGCCTTGTACTTGAGTTGGCTTCGTAGAAGTGACCAATTCTGGCTCAGGATTTCACGATTCAGTCCTCTCTTCTGCGGGACGTTCTTGCCGGGCGCGTCTAGCGTCCCCTTGGCTGAACGGGTCATGTTGCGAATCTTCAGCCTCTCGGCCGCTACCAGGCCATTGGCCCGGATGATCTCGGTGGTAGCCCGGTGGCAAGCGTTGCGCTCTTGGACAAACTCCCGGCGCTGCAAGCGTCCTAGCGCCGCTACGCGCTTGCGCCTTGTATTGCTGCCTTTCTTGCCGCGGGCGATGGCGCGTTGCAGCTTGCGCCCGCGCTTCCAATCCCGCGTGGCACGAGGGTAGCGCTTGCCGTCCGAAAGAGTCATCCTCTTCCGGACGCCCAGATCGATGCCCGCGGCCTTGGCGCTGGGCTCCAGGGGCGCTTTCTCGACTTCGTAAACCAAGCTCGCTTCCCACTTGCGGCCGCGCTTGGTCAAGCGAATCGACAGCGGCCTGCCAGCCGGCAATACGCGCGGCAGCTTGATGCGCGGGAAGCCTTTGACCTTGATGCGCCCGCCCTTCAGCGTCCCGCTGCTGATAACCGTTAGATCGATTGTTACGCAACGGCTCAGCGCTCGGAAGCGCGGGAACCCGGGAGACTGCCCGGCCTTGACGCGGCGGAAGAAGGACTTGAACGACTCGTCCAAGCGCTTGAGCATACCGCGGCCCGCACCGGTCGACAACTCGCCCAAGCCATGCTCGTTACGCGCCCGCAACTGGGTCAGCCACTTGCATTGATCGTAGAAGCTCAGCGTCTCGCCATGCTCTTCATAAGCCGTCTTGCGCTCTTCCAGCGCTTGATTGTACAGCCAATTCAAGCGGCAGCGGATATCATCCAGCCGAGCGTAGCCCGCAGGACTAAGTTCGCATCGCGCCAAATATGTCGAATGCGCTTGCACTGATTCTATTATACCATTCAACTTGGGCACTTTGGTATATAATCCCCAATATAATCCCCCAATGACAGAGCGACCCACCAACCACACGCTCGGGCGCAGGATGTTCCTGCGAGCCGCCGCGACCGCAGCCGGTTGCGCCAGCCTCGCGGATGCCGCTACGAAGCGACGCTTCTTCACGGCCTTCGTTCCGGGGAGCCTCGGCATTAAGGCCGATCAAGCGAAGGCCATGTCGCTGGCTTCCGCGCATGGCTTTGACGCAGTGCAGCCGTTTCCCGGCGACCTGCTGCGCGATGGGTTGCACGTGCATCTCGAAGCCCTGCAGCGCCACGGCTTGCGCTGGGCTGCGGCAGGCCTGCCGGTGGAGTTCCGCAAGGACGACAAGTCATTCGAGGAAGGCTTGCGCGCGTTGCCGCAGGCGGCGGGCGTGTTGCAGCGTGCGGGGGCCGATCGCGTCGGCACCTGGCTGCGGCCATCGAGCAACGAGTTAACCTACCTGCAGAACTTCAAGCGCACGGCTGTGCGGTTGCGGCGCGTTGCCCACGTCTTGCGGGAGCACGGCTTGCGGCTGGGCTTGGAGTATGTCGGCACCAAGCGGAATTGGACCGCCGGACGACACTCCGCCGTGCACACCATGGCTGGCACGAAAGACCTGATCGCGGAAATTGGCATGCCGAACATCGGCTTCGTGCTGGACTCGTGGCACTGGTGGACATCGCGCGAGAGTTCCGATGACATCCGCACACTGGCCGGCCGCGATGTCATCTCGGCCGATCTCAATGACGCGCCAAGCGGTATTGCGCTCGAGGAGCAGTACGACAACCAGCGCGAGCTGCCGCTGGCGACAGGCGTGATCAACGTGCACGATTTCCTGCAGGCGCTGGTCGATATCGGCTACGACGGGCCGATCCGGGCAGAGCCGTTCAACAAAGCTCTCAACGCCAGGGATGACGCTGATGCCTGTCATCTCTCGATCGAGGCGCTCAACAAGGCCTTCGCCCTAGTGGGCTGACGAGCGCCAGCGCGCCGGCCCGCTAGTTGAGGCTGATCTCGCAAATAAGGCAAGATAGCAGTTGCAGGGATAGGGTGGGGATGTCGCTAGCATGGGCCCTAGCGGGCACTTGGGTACTCTTTCTGCCCAGCTTGGGGCTGTCGCAAACGGACGCGACGGTTTCCTGCACGGCCGCGGCCGCGGCCGCACCCGTCCGGGCGGCCGGTGTGGCCGAGGCACTACCCGACATCGTTCTGAGCTGTGTGCCGGAGAGCCCGCTCCCGCTGCTGCCGATTCCGCGGGCTGACCTCAACCTGTCGATTGCGGTCACGCTCAACGCCAGCGTTACCAACACGCTCGGTCCGGGAGAGTCCGAGGGCGTAACCGATGCCGTGTTGGTCGTCAATGGCAATGACTGCTCCCGGCCGAGTGCCGACGGCTCTACGTATGGTTCTTGCGGTGCGCCGCTCGCAACGGTGCAAGATCCGCAGTTCGGCCGACTACAGGGAGTGACCTCGCTCACGTGGGCCAATGTGGCCGTGCCTTTTCCCGGCAGCGTGCGGGTAGATGGCTTCGACCGGGCGAACCCGCCCCAATCCACCCTCCGGATCAAGGGCATCCGGGCGAATGTCTCACAACTTCGGCTCGCAAGCGGCAGGGCCGCCGGAGCGCCGGTCGCTGCCTCTCTGCACATCCAATCCTCTGCTGCGGTTGCCTTGCGCAACACCAGCCTGCGCTTGGCGAATCCTCTCCCGGGCATGCATCTGGCACTTGCCGAGGCGGAGCCGTCGGCAGCCTGCGGCGGGGATTCCCGGGGGACTGCGACGCTCATTTTGAGAGAAGGCTTTGCCAGTGCTTTCCGGGGCCGCTCGCGAACCGCTGCCAGGGGTGCGGCGACCCGCGTGATGCTGGATTTCCGCGATGTGCCCGAGGGCGTCGATCTGCGTCTTCCATCGGCTGTGGCCTGCCATCAGCCCAGCCATGACGGCGAGTCCGGGGCTGCCCGGGATGTTCTTGCACTGGCCTTGGTGCGCGGCCACGATGCGACTGGAGCGGGCGGCTCGGCGGCCGCTGGGGCAACCGCAGCTGGCGTGGAGATCCCCTTGGCAGACGGCGCTGGCAGTGCTGTTTACGAAGTGCTCGCGGAGGATCCCGGCGCAGTCGAGGACTGCCATATCCCCGCTGCGTTCGATGCGCGAGATCAGCGAGTCGGCAGCGCGCGGGCGACACTTGCAGCGAGCTTCGCCCCCCGCAGCATGGCTCCCGCTGCCAGCGCTAGCGCACCCTTGCCGCGCTTCGGGCGAGCTTTGGAATCGGCGGATGTCGGAATCAGCCTTGGCGCATGCAGCACGCGGCTGCTGTTCCCGTTCGTTACCAACCAGGCCGGATTCGACACTGGATTGGTGATCACGCACGGCTCCCTGCCGGCCTTGACGGGGGCTGTTGCCGAACAGGCCGGAGCTGGATCCTGTGCCCTGCACTTCTACGGAGTCGGCGCTGACGGCCTAGACGAGTTGCTGGTCCAGTACACTACGGTGATTGATCCCGGCGAACAACTGGTCTTCACGTTTTCGGGCGGCAACCCGGCCCGTAATATCATCAGCATGGATCAGTTTCAGGGCTATCTGATCGCCGACTGCGGTTATCCGGGCGCTCGGGGCTACGTGTTCATGTCGGACGGTTTCGGCGGCATCCCCGATCTGGCCATGGGCTATCTGGCACCCGTGATTCCGATCGATGCCCGCGGCCGGCGTGCGCCCATTGGCGGAGATGCTCGTTAGCGCGCGTTTTCGGACGCTTTCATGAACTGTCTGGCCGCTGCGTCCCGTTCCCGCCGATCGCCGATCCTACCCGCGCTGCTAGGCAGCCTCTTCTCGACTGTCGCGCTGGCCCAGCTCGGGCCGCCCGTCCCAAGTGCCGGCCGCGGCCAGATTCAGTGCGTGGCCGCAGCTGCGGCACCCTTGATCCGGATCGAAGGAACCCGCGAACTGGTCGGAGACATCACGATCACCTGCCAAAACACAGGTCAGGGGCAACGCTTGGAACCCAGCGGTTTCCTTGAAGTCGACCTCGCGCTGTCGCTGAACGTCGGAATCGCGAGCCAGAGCGACTTCGGCCTCGGCGCGGATGTTACCGATGCCGTGCTCGTGATCAACGAGAAGGACTGCCTTGCCAGCGCGGCCGAGCGCTCCTTCAGCGATTGCGGTCCTGGCGGTGGTGGGCGCACTGTGCAAGATCCGATGCTTGGTCGGCGCAGCCCTACGACGCCCGGCTTGTTGCTCTGGGCCGGAGTGGCCCTGCCGATACCGGGCGCGGCAATTGGCGGCGAATCCGCGCGTGCGGCACCGGTGCGGGATTGCAGGGGCCGCTTCGGTGCACCGGGAGGCTGCCATCCCACCACCACCAGCATGCGGCTGACCAATATCCGGGTGAACGCCGCCGAGGCAGGTGCCGGCAGCGTTGCGGCGGCCGGGGTGGCCCCGATCGAGGCGGCTGTGTCTTTGTCAGCGACAGACGGCGGCGTTGTCCTAGCGGGAGGCTCTCTGCTCGTGGCTCAAGCGGCTACCGGCATCGCCGCTTTGACCTCCTCTCCCGAAGCAGGGCGCCTGTGCTCGGCGGGGGAGGCCCGGGGCGAAGTGCGGATCATCGAAGGCTTCGCCTCTGCTTTCAAGACAGCGGGCCGGGCATCGCTGCCAGCCGGCCAGCCCGGCTGGTTGGACGACTACTACCCATCTGCCGCTGGCACCACCGCCCAGCCGGGGCCGACGCGTGTGCGGATTGGCCTCTCGTCTATACCGCCGGGCATCTCTGTCGAGGCACCTGTCGCCCCTGCCTGCACGGCGGATGGCGGGCGAGGCGGGTTGCGCCTCGGCTTGCTTATGGGGGTGGCGGCAAGTGGTGCGGACGGAACCTTGCTGGCGGGCAGGCCGGGCGCTGCCGTGCCGCTGGCAGTCAGCGAGGCTGGCGAGGCGAGTGCAGTTTATCAGGTGCTCGCGGCGGATCCTGCTGTGCGCGAGGAGTGCCGGATCCAGTTTAGGATCACACCGGACGGCGAGGATGATCGAAGCATAGTACGCGGCGGGCAAGTGGCCGTTAAGGCCAGCCTTGCCCCGCTGGGCCAGGCGGCGAGCAGTGTGCCCATGGCCGAAGGGCCGCGCTTCATCGATCCCAAGCGCGCGCCGGCGCTGCTGCGAGTCAGTGAATGCGGGACCACGCTTTTCTTTCCCTTTGTCACGAACCGCGGCACGTTCGACACGGCCGTGGTGCTTGTGAACACTTCTGCCGACCCGTTCGGGACGCGGTACCAAGCCGGCAGCTGCGACCTGACATTCCACGGCTCCAGCTTGGACGGCGAGCGCATACCGGAGTTCCAGCGCATGATCGAAGTCGCCCCCGGCGAGCACGTTGCTTTCCGCCTTTCCAGCGGGAATCCCGTGCGCAGCATGGAGCCGCTGCCGGACTTTCAGGGGTATCTGCTGGCACAGTGCGGATTCCAACATGCGCAGGGCTTCGCGTTCGTGACCGAGCAGGTGGGCGGCGCTTCGGTCTTGGCGCAGGGCTATCTGGCGGAAGTGCTGTCGCGAGATCCGCAGCCGGAGGATTCCAGCCTGGCTCCCTAGCGCCCCCGGGTTGCTACATTAGTCCTTGATGGAAGGGGTTGATTCTACCGTGCGCGACGTTTCTCGCGATCGCTCGCTGCAGTCCGGCGACGTTAGGGAGATCGGCCGCCGCGTCGAGGCCGAGGCTCCCGTCTTTGCCGCAGTTCGCCACGAATTGGGCCGTGTCATCGTAGGGCAGGCGGATCTGATCGACGGCCTGCTGCTGGCCCTGCTTTGCAACAACCATGTCTTGATCGAAGGCGTGCCCGGCTTGGCCAAGACGCTTTCCGTCACAACCCTGGCCAAGACATTGCAGGCGTCCTTCCAGCGCATTCAGTTCACGCCGGACCTGCTGCCTGCGGACCTCATCGGCACGATGATCTACTCTCCGGGCGATGGCGGCTTCAGCACTAAGAAGGGGCCGATCTTTGCCAATATCGTGCTTGCCGACGAGATCAACCGCGCTCCGGCCAAGGTGCAAAGCGCCCTGCTGGAAGCGATGCAGGAGCGCCAAGTGACAATCGGCCCCCAGACCTATCCGCTCGAGGATCCCTTCTTGGTGCTGGCCACGCAGAACCCTATCGAGCAGGAGGGCACCTACCCCCTGCCCGAGGCCCAGGTGGACCGCTTCATGTTCAAGCTGCGGGTGGACTACCCGGAACGCAAGCACGAACTGGAGATCTTGCGCAGGATGGCCCGCTCGACAGTGGAGCACGAGGTTGCGCCGGTACTGTCGCCGGCCGACGTGCTGCGCCTGCGGCAGCTCGCGGACACCGTTTACATGGATGCCAAGATCGAGGAGTACATCGTCGACCTGGTCGAAGCAACGCGCAATCCAAAGGCGAGCAACCTCGACATCGGGGAGTGGATCCGGCATGGCTGCTCGCCGCGCGCCACGATCTACCTCGCCATGGCGTCGCGGGCGCGAGCCATGCTGCAGGGCCGGGGCTACGTGATTCCGCAGGATATAAAATCCGTGGCACCGGATGTGCTCAGGCACCGGGTCATGGTGACCTACGAGGCCGAGGCGGAAGAGCTGACTTCCGAAGACATAATCCAGCGAGTCCTGGATGGCGTAGAGGTGCCGTAGCCTCTCGCGATTCCAAAGCCGGGGCCGAGTGTGCCCGTCCGCGCGTAACGCAACCCGGGGACGGGGCAGGGGAGGGGTTGACAGCAGCTAGGTTGACTGGCAGAGGGGGGCTTCCACCGCTGATTCTTTATCGGATGGTGGGGGCTATGATGGTGCATAACCACGCTTTAGGGGCTGTCGAAGTGCAGTTGCGCGCGCCGCCGCAGCGGGGATTTTGCCGGTTTTGGGCAATTGCTGCGGGGACTGGGCGGCCCAGACGAGGGAAGCGCGCTCGCCAGCCCCGCTGGCGGCCTGCTGCGCCAGCCGCTCGGCGGCCCGCCGGGCCGACCGCTGTGCCGGGCTAGCGCCCGGCCGGCGGAGGGCAAGGGCGCAACAGCAGTTGCAGCGCCTCGTCGCGGTTGCCGGCGTAGTAGATCTGCGCGTGGGGCAGCGTGTCCTGCGGTCGTTGCGAGCGCAGCAGAGCTAGCGCTAAGTTGTTCAGTGCGGCGGCGTTGGCCGGGCCGTGACCGGTCCGGATGCGGCTGCTATCCTCGTCTAGCGAGATGTCCCGCCGATCATGATTGCCACTCTCCACCTGCCAATGCCCGCGCTGCAACTCCAGCACTTGCTGCGCACTGGCCGCCTCCTCGCTGAGCGAGGTAAGGCCATAGCTGTAACTCACTGTCTGCGGCCCGTTGCGCCGCTGGCAACTGCGGTGCGTGATGCGGTACGCCTGTCGCGCATGCGGGAACGGCAGCAGTTTTTTGTGCGGCGTGAACACTTCGATCTCGCGCCGCTCCCAGCGCCCGTTGTGCGAGCGCTGCCACCGCAGCTCCTGCCACCGGCGCTGTGCCCCCGTGGCCCAGTTCAGGTTGGTCAGCGTGTCCCAGGTTTGCCCGCAGTTGCCTTTGCTGCGCACCAGCACCTGCCCGCCGTGCTGCTCCACGAGCGCCTGCTGAATCTCTTGCCCGGCGTGCCCCGCATCCATGGTCACCACCAGCCCTTGCAGATCGACTTCCTCCAGCAAGGCGCGCAGCGCCCCCTGCTCGCCGCCCTGCTCGCGGTAGCTGCGACTGGCCACCGGCAGCCCCGAGCTATGCTCCACCAAGGTCACCGTCTCCCAGTGCTGCCCGCGGCCGTTCAGCCGGTTCGCGCCGCGGATGCGCTTGCCATCCGCCGCCAGCGCGCGCGGCTGCTGCACCAGCGGCGCCGTCCAGCGCTGGATGACGCGTTCCAGCGCGGCCGGATCGGTGCGCTCCATGACCCGCTGAAAGGTCGTGTCCGACGGCGTTTCGTACTGCCGCTCGCGCCCGTTCCAACGGCACCCCAGCGCTCGCAACTCATGCTCTTTCAACGTTTTCGCATACGCTTCCGCCGCCCGCCCGCCATGCTGGCCGGCCAGCTTCGCCAGCACCAGCAGCGCCAGCACCACCGCCAATTCATGGCGCTTGCCATGCGCACTGCGACTGTCCGGCACGTCGCCCAAATGCGCGCGCAGCGAGCGCAACTCCTTGGCCCCGTAGCGCACATCCACCGCTCGGCAGGCCCAGCCCGGCTGCTCTTCTGCGGCCGCCAGCCGCTCTCGCGCCCCGGCCTGCAACTCGTACACCAGCATCACTTTCTTCTGCCCGTGCTTGGCGGTGTACTTGCCGTTCGAGCGCGCGTAGCCCTTGCTCAATCCCAGCTTGATCCAGTTCGCCGCCCGGTACACCGTGCCGCTATAGTGCGCCGATGCGACGAAGGTCTCCGCCAGTTCCAGGCCATGCCCCCACTGCGCCTCCCAGTCCGCGCTCAAGCGCCGCAGGTTCAAGCCCAGCACGCGCGAACCCAGATTCTTCACGCCCGCCCCGAGCGGCAACAGCAGGAAGCGCGTGTTGTTGGCGATCAGGTGCAAGCGCCGGAACTGCAGCGCTTTGTGCCAGCCCAGCCAGCGCTCGCGCGGGCGGCATTGGAACGCGCCTGTCTGCCAGCCCAGCAGCGCCAGCCACTGGCCGCGCCACTCGGCCACATAGCGCAGGCCGCGCCCCGCGAACTGCTTGAAGCCCAACGGGTGCTGGGCGTCCATCAGCGTATCCCAGCGCAGCCGCTCGTCGGCCCGCGCCAGCCGCACCACGACCTCCTGCCGCAGCACCCGCCGCAGCTCCACCGCGGCGCTACCAGCCCCGGCCAAGGCCTCCGCCAACTGCTCTGCCATATCCTACTCATACAGCAATTCGCCGAAAATAGCCAGTCCTCTGTCTAACTTCTCGCCCCTCTGGTTACCCCTCTCGATAAAGAATCAGCCGTGCCTGCTGCGGAATGGCCGCCACCGGGGGCGCGGCCTTGGATCAGGCAGCGATTCGGGAGCGGGCGATCAGGCCTTTCCGCGCCAGCCCTTGCCGCACCCGCGCGACGCTGCGGTCAGCTTCGGGCGCGCCGAGAGCCTGCTTGCGCATGCCTGCAATTCCAGGCGGAGTTCGCGCCTGCCGGCCATGGGCCTGCGCGTGCTCTGGGCAGACTCAACCTCGGCAGCGTTTGCGGGCGAATTGCTCGCACCGACGCAATCGCAGTACCATCCTCGCGGATCGGAAAAACCGCATGGCGCCAGGTGAATCGAACGTACCGGCAATCTTCGGAGCCAAGGCCTCAGGCCGTGTTCGGGAGCCCGGCAAGAGCATGGAATGCCGATTCGGAAATCGGAAATGGTGAGCGCGCAGGGACTCGAACCCCGAACCTAGTGATTAAGAGTCACTTGCTCTACCAATTGAGCTACGCGCCCACTAACGGCCTCGCCTAGCGGGGATACTCGGTGGATCCGGGCCTCCGTCCACCCGCCCCAAGCATAACACTTCCCGTTCGGCGCTGCTACGCTGGCGCCCAGCGCTTCCTTGCGCGCCGCCTCGGTTCCGCGGATCGCAGAACGTGACCATGTGCCGTTCGCAGGCAGCCAAGGCCCCTGCCGCCCTGCCATCCTTGCCGCCGAATCGGAGCTTCAAGTCGCTGTGCGTGGGAGGCTGGCTTGCCGCCACGGGCGGGCCTGCTGTCTTGGGCCGCTGGCCGGCGCTCCCGCTCCTGCCTTCGCGCTGCGTTGTGCAGGGAACGGCAGCGGCCGGCCGCCATGATCCTTGGCCCGGTGCTCCGCCGGGTGCTCTCGGCTTGGGCTGCGCCTGTTGCGCACCCCGTGCGTCATTCCTGCGTTTCGTCGGCTGTGCCTAGCCCGGGAAGCATGGCATCCCCCGGGGGGCGGGTTGGCGGCGCGGGGCTGGTCTCGTCATCCTGCCTGCCCGGGGCAGGGGTCGGCTCTGCATGCAGCGGCGGCGGGGCTGTCGGCAGGCTGTCGCTGCCTGCGGCCGGTGCGATCGGTCCGGGGTGAGGCTCTGATCGCGGAGTGTTCCCGGACGGCGGCCCCTGGCCTGGCTGAGGCTGGAGAGCGGCGGGCTTGGCAGACTCCCGCAGGAACGACTCCTTGTCGAGCACCGCTGACTCCAAGCCCCGGTGGTACTGGCTCCACGCCTGCTCGCCGGGGATTTCTTCCGCGGCCGCCCGCATCATCTCGAGGCGCGAGTCGAGGTCGTCGATATAGTGCAGCGTCAGGGCTTCGGGGAACAGCGGCCGCTTGGGCGAGCCGAATTCCAGCTTGCCGTGATGGCTTAGCACCATGTGCAGCAGCAGTGTTTTCAATCGCGGCGGGAAGCCTTCGATGGCGTCACAGCGGCGCTCCAGCCAAGCGCTGCCCATCGCGATGTGTCCGAGCAGCCGGCCCTCGTCGGTGTATTCGATCGAGTGGCCCACGCTCAACTCGAAAATCTTCCCCAGATCGTGCAGCAGCACTCCCGAGGCGAGCAGGTCCCCGTCGAGCGCGGAGTAGTGCGAGGACAGCAGCTTGCTGACGCGGAGGCAGCTCAGCACGTGCTCCAAGAGACCGCCGACCCAGGCATGGTGCATGCCGCTCGCCGCCGGGGCTTGCTTGAATCGCCGGGCGGTCTCCCTGTCGCGGAAAATGCCGCTCATCAGCCCCCGCAGGTGCGGGTTTGAAAACCCCTCGATGGTAGCCAGCACTTCTCCGAACATCCGGTCGATGCTGTGCCTCGTCCGCGGCAGGAATTCGCCCGGGTCGATCTCGGCGCGCGGCACGACCTTGAGCCTGCCGACGATGATCTGCGCTTGGCCGCCGTAGTCTTGGACCCTTGCGCGGATCTCGATGAACTCACCGGCCTCGAACACCTCCGCCACGGCCGAGACGTTGTCCCACATGCGTGCATCCATCACGCCTGTGCGATCCGCGAGGCGCAGCGCTAGGTATAGATCGCCGCTCTTCTTCTTCGAGCGCAGCTCCTTGGCCTGGACTAGAAAAGTGCTCTCGAACCGCTTGGTTCGGCTGATCGTCTTCAGGTCGGCGATGTAGTGGCCCTTGATCACGACGCCGCAGCCCCGTCTGTCTGTCCGGCCGGCGCGGGACTCTCGCCAGTGTCCAGGCCGTCCACCGTTCCCCTCGGCAGCGGGATCAGCCACAGCAGGCGCTTGCGGCGGCGCGTGCGGATCACCTCTTCGCGGGTGGTTGTCAACGGCGCCAAGCGGGACGGATCGCTCCACGCGGTGTTCATGCCCTCGATCGCTCCCTCGTCGGCGTAGCCCGGCCGGATTTCGATATACGATTCCATGCGCAGCTCGCCGAGGTACTTGCGGATTTCCGGCTGGAAGCGCGGGCCGCTGAGCGTGGCGCGAATCTCCTCCTGCACCTCTTCCAGCTGTGCCAGCCCCTCGCTGTAGTTCTGGTCCACGCGCAGGATCAGCAGGCCGTTGGGAACTTCGATGATGTCGGTGATGTGGCCTTGGCGCTGCCCGAACACGGCGCCCTCGATCTCCTCGCGCAGCATCCCGCGGCGGTAGATGCCGATATCCCCGCCCAGATCCTTGGTGGCCTCGTCTTCCGAGAACCGCCGCGCCATCTCCGCGAAAGGCTCGCCCCGCTCGACACGCTCGTGCACCTCCTCGGCTTGCTTGCGCTTGGCGTCCCCGTCGCCTTCGAGCGAGATCAGGATCTGGCTGAGGCGGACGCCCTCCGAGCGCATGAACTCATCCTCGTGCTCCTTGTAGTACTCCTCGATTTCATCCCGCGTAACGATCACGCGGCGCGAGACCTCCTGCCCGAGCACCGCTTGCGACAGGAAGTTCTCGCGCATGCGGTCCATTAGGTCTTCGGCCGGCTCGCCGGTGCGCTCGAGCACCCAGGACTCGAACTCGTCCGTCGAGTCGATATCGTTGCGGGCCATGATCTCGTCGCGCTGGCGCAGCACTTGCGCCTCGACTTCGATGCCCAGCTCCTCGCCCTTCTGGACCAGCAGGCGCTGGTCAATCATGTCGCGCAGAACAGAGCTTTCGCGGGCCCGGAGCTGTGCCGCTCGATCCTCTTCGGTCAGGGCGGGGTCTGCGAGCAGTTGGCGCCGGTCTTGCTCCAGCGTGCGTTCATATTCCGAGCGCAGGATGATCCCGTCGTTCACCTTGACGATGATCTCCTCAAGGACGACCACATCGGCCGGGAGCGCCGTGGCGAGCGCCAGGCCGGCCAAGGGCAGGTGGTAATGCTTCCGCATGGCTACGTGAAGGCTATTCTCGCACGGTTCCCGCAGCCGCGCTCGGCCCCGGCGCGCCTGCGGGATCTGCTGCCGGGCGAGCAGCGTTGGCCGGGCGCCCATTGGCAGCGGCTGGCACCGTGAAGCCGACGCGCGACCCGGAGGCGTCGGATTCGGTGCGGAATCGGGCGGCGCTTCCGTAGCACAGCTGCAGGCGCCGCTCGACGCTGCGCAGCCCGTGCCCCATCCCAGCCGGGGCTTGCGAGTCGAACCCGGGGCCGTTGTCGCGCACCTCGACGCTCAGGCCGCCCGCCGCCTCCCGCACGGTCACACGGATCTCGCCGCCGTTGGCGAGGCGGCTGACGCCGTGCTTGACTGCGTTTTCCACCAGCGGTTGGATCGACAGCGCGGGCACCCGCTTGAAGCGGGCCCGCTCGTCAACGTCAATGTGCGTTGTCAAGCGGTCCGTCAGGCGGAGCCTCTCGATCTGCAGGTAGGCCTCGATGATGTCCAGCTCGTCCGCCAGCGAGACCAGCTGTTGCTTGCTGTTCAACGAGTAGCGGAAGATGTCCGCGAGGTTCAGCAGCGTCTTGCGGGCATCCGCAGCCCCGCTGGGAATGCTCGCGTTCAGGGCGTTCAGGGCGTTGAACAGGAAATGGGGGTTGATCTGGGCCCGCAGCGTCGCGATCTCGGCGTCCCGGAGCAGGCTGTCCCGCTCTTCCCGGCGCATCGCCTCGACACGCCTCGCAACCGTCGCGGCGAGCAGGTCGAGGTCGGCCAGGTCGATGCTCAAGTAGCGGCGCCCGCCCTCGCGCGCGCCGAGCAGCAAGAGGCGCTGCGCTCCCGCCCCGTCGCGCAGCGGCACCGCTGCCTCGCCCCAGCCATGGCCGGCCGAGTGGGCCGCGGCCAAGCAAGGCGCGGGGAGTGTGTCGGACTTGGGGATCTGCGGGAAGCCGTCTCCGGCCAGTAGCTTCCAGTGCGCGGCCGACGCGAACTTGGCGATGGCGCTGGCCGCGGCCGCTAGCAAGGACTCCTCGCTGTCGGCCTCTAGCGCCGCGATTGCGGAGTTGGCAGCCTGCACGTCCTTGCGCCCGAAGATTCTGTTCTCCGACCAGGCGCTGAAGCGTGTGGCGATCGCCGGATAGGCGAGGATCGCCAAGCCGGAAACGACCAGGAAAACTGCCAGCTCGAGGTCGGTCCCGGCTGTGGCGCGCACCAAGCCCAGCAGGTCGGCCGCCCATAGGATCATCCCGGCCAAGGCCGCGGCCAAGAGCACCGAGCCGGTGCGCCGGGCGAACACGTCCATGAGCAGGAAGCGGTAGTCCTGCAGCAGCACGAACAGGGACAGCGGAATTCCGGCATGGTGGATGGCCAGTTCGTGGAGCCACGGGCCGGACTCGTGGCCGCGACCGAAATGGACGAACGACAGGGCTAGCAGGAATAGCGCCATGGCGGCCAGCGCGCGCATGCCCGAGCGCGTCTGCCGCGGCCCTGCGCGCGCCAGGAGCACGGCGCCGATGATCGACAGGGAGCCGAAGCCGTAGTTGATCCAAGCGATCCCTGCCTCCGTGGGAGCGACAGGCGCGCCGAGAGCGGTTGTGGCGTGGATCACGGCTGCCACTGCCCCCACCGCATACCCAGCTGCGGCCAGCCAGCGATGCTCGCTGCCGAGCGCCAGGTGCAGCAGCGTGCAGGGGAGCAAGCTCAGGAAGGCGAGGCTCAGCGCCGCGACCGCCCCTTGGAACCGCCCCTCCGGCGCGGCGAGCAGGACGGCCAGCGACCCTAGGTTCCAGCACAGTGCCAGCGCAGCTGCGACCGCCGGCACGCGAATATCGCTGCGCGGGAGCCGCGCGAGCAGGATCAGGAACGCCCCGAACGCCGTGATTCCGGCTGCGTGCCCCAGCAGGTTGAGCAGCGTCGGGAAGTGGTTCGCGAACTCCACCTAGTGTCCCGCCTCCCTCGCGTGGCTTCCGGCACGGAGCGGCGCTGTCATCGAAGTTCCTGCCTCTGCCCTGCCGGGCGCTGCCCGCTTGCGGTCACCAGTGGCGCGCTGGCGGCAAGCTCCGCCGGCCGGCCGAACCGCGGCACCGCGCTACGGGCGGGAGCCTCGCCCGGTCGCCTGCGGCGGCAGACCGCTACTGCAAGGTTACTAAGAGTAAGGCATGCGCGATAACCGCTCGCCGGCAACCTGGCCCGAGGGCGGTTCGCAGCAGCGGGCAGGCGTTGGATTCGCATGGATGATCGCGCCCGTTCGGCGCTTATATATTTCCGTTCGTTGGCTCATGCGTTCCGTTGGTTGCAGCATTGCATCTGCCGCTGCCGCTGCCGTGATACAACATCGGACAGTATGGGCGGCGTGCCGGCTCAAGCCTTGCGGACTCTGATCGTCGACGACGAGCGGGCAGCCCGGGACGTCTTGCGCCGCGACTTGACCGAGATCGGGGGCGTGACGCTCGTCGGAGAGGCCGAGAACGGGCATGTCGCCCTGCAGCGGATCGAGGAGTTGCGGCCCGAATTGGTGTTTCTTGACATCCAAATGCCCGTACGGGACGGCTTTGACGTCGTGCGGGGCATCCGCGGCCGGCTTCCTTCGATCGTGTTCGTGACCGCCTACAGCGAGCACGCGCTGAAGGCGTTTGAGGTCGGAGCGGTCGACTACCTGCTCAAGCCGTTCAGCGCGGCGCGGCTCGAGTGTTCCGTCCAACGCGCGCTCTCGGCCCGGAGGAACCCGCGCGATAGCGCCGAGCGGGTCGCGCAGACGGTCAACGCCGCAATTCCGCGCGGCCAAGGAACCCCCAAGATCGTCGCCTGTCACGGGCGCGACTTCCTGCTCTTGGATCTCGACCAGGTCTACGCCTTCCAGGCTTCCGGCGAAATCGTCTGGATTCAGACCAAGGACGGGCGCTACCGCGCCACGCAGACATTGACAGCCATCGCTGACAAGCTAGCCGGCTCCGAATTCCTGCGGGTGCATCGCAGCGTTTTGGTTAACAGCGGCAAGATCAGCAGGATCAGCTCGCTGAGCAGCCGCCGCTGGCTGCTCACGCTGGCCAACGGATCGCAGTACACCGTGAGCAAGCGCAATGCTGCGATCGTGCGCGCGCTGCTGCAGTGACCGGCCTGGCGAGCGCCGGACCGCTCAGCCGTCCAATGCCGCGCGCAGCAGCTGGTTGACCAGTTTCGGGTTGGCCTGCCCGCGCGTGGCCTTCATGACCTGTCCCACGAAATAGCCGATCACGCCCTGCTTGCCTGCGCGGTACTGCTGCACCTGCCGTTCGGATCGCGCCAAGACCTCGTCGATGATCCGGCCCAGTTCGCCTGCATCGCTGATCTGCCGCAGCCCCTCCGCCGCGATGATCTCGGGGGCGGTCTTGCCGCTGTCGAACATCTTCGCGAACACTTCCTTCCCCAGCTTGCCGGACAGCGTGCCCTTCTCCACCAGGGCCACCAACTCGCCGAGGGCCGCGGCTTGCACGGGGCAGTCCTCGATGCCTTTCCCCGCGGCGTTCAGCGCCCCCATCAATTCGCCCTGCACCCAGTTGGATGCGGCCTTGGGGTTGCCGGCAGCCCGCGCCGCCGCTTCGAAGTAGGCGGCTGTCGCGGCGCTCAGCGTGAGCACCTTGGCGTCGTAGTCGGACAGCCCGTAGTCTGCGACAAACCGCTTGCGCATGGCCGGGGGCAGTTCGGGCATCGCGTCCCGAATCATGCGCAGCCACTCGTCTGAAACGATGAGGGGCGGCAGGTCCGGCTCCGGGAAGTAGCGGTAATCGTGGGAGTCCTCCTTGCCGCGCATGCTGGCCGTGCTGCCGGAAGCGGTGCTGAACAGGCGTGTCTCTTGCACGACCGTGCCGCCGTTTTCGACGAGCGCCGCCTGGCGCGCGATCTCGTATTGGATCGCCTGCTTGACGAAGCGGAACGAGTTGAGGTTCTTGATCTCGCAGCGCGTGCCGAACTGCTCGCTGCCGCGCCGGCGCACCGAGACATTGGCGTCGCAACGCAGCTGCCCCTTCTCCATGTCGCAGTCCGACGCGCCGGCAAACTGCATCAACAGCTTGAGTTCGTTGAGATAGGCAACCGCCTCGTCCGCGCTGCGCAGGTCCGGCTCGCTCACGATTTCGCACAGCGGCGCGCCGGCGCGATTCAGATCCACGTAGCTGTAGCGCTGCGAGTCCGGAAACCCGTCGTGGATGGTCTTTCCGGCATCTTCCTCCAGGTGCAGCCGGGTGATGCCGACGCGCTTGGAGTCTCCGTCGGCTTGGATGTCCAGCCAGCCGTGCTCTGCCAGGGGATGATCGTATTGCGAGATCTGGTAGCCCTTGGGCAGGTCGGGATAGAAGTAGTTCTTGCGAGCGAACTGCGAATAGCTGTTCACCCGGCAGTTGATGGCCAGCGCCGCGCGCAGCGCTAGGCCGACAGCCTCGCGGTTCAGCACGGGCAGGGCCCCCGGCAGGCCCAGCACGACCGGATCTGTCTGGGTGTTTGGCGCATTGCCGAAGGCGTGGCTGGAAGGGGAGAAGATCTTGGTGGCCGTCTTGAGCTGGACATGCACTTCCAAGCCGATGACAGGCTCGTAGCCTGCGATCGCAGCTTGGCCCGCTAGATCTGCATCCAAAGGCGGCATGCGCTGGGGAACCTCCGGGCAGGGCCCGAAACCGGATTATATCAGCGGCGGTTTTCAGCCTCCGGACGGCATGCTCGCTGACTTCCGTGATTGGCGGCACGCCATGCCAGGCCGCGCTTCCTGCACAATGAGAGAGGCATGTTCACATGGGTCTGCCCGCAATGCGGCGTCAGCGTCGATGTCGCAGAAAACGCCTGCCCGCACTGCGCCGGACATAGCGGCCCGGAGCAGGAAGCTGTCGCGCCGGCCAGCCGTGAGCCATCGGCGGCAGACTCTCCGCCAGCGCAGCCGCCCCCCTCGCGGGCCGCGCAACGGCCGGGTTCGCCGTTCGACCTCCGAGCGAGGCACATGCTGCTGTTCGCCGGCGCCGTGGTGGTGGCGATTTGCGCCGCGATCGGGCTTTCTTCCGGGCTGGGCGGCTTGTTCCCCGCGCTGCGCTTGGAAGATCCCGGCGAGATGGCGGAGTCTCCCGTCGAGGCGTTCGCGATCGGGGCGCGGGGGCCGCTCGAGGTGTCCGGCATCCGTCCCTACTACGACAAGGACTTCCAGACGCACGTGCGGGCCTTCGTGGCGAATCATTCCAGCGAGCCGCTATCGGTCGCTGTCCAAGTGCTGCTGCGGGTACGGCAGGCCGGAGCGCAGGCTCCGCCGATCGCGACGTTTGAAGTGGTCATTAGCGAGCCCTTGCCGGCGCATGGCGGCCGCGAGGTCGACGTGGCGCTGGCTGCCATGGGCAGCCTGCAGAGCCTGCCGCCATGGGATGAGATCCGTGTCGACATCGAGACGCTCTCCGCGGCGGGCGGATCGCAGGAGTAGGGCGTGCCGGGATCGCACCCTCCGCGCCCCGGGAGGTAGTTTCGTGTCCGAATTGGTCCGCTTGAGCGTGATGCGCGGCGTGGGCGTAATTACAGTCGACAACCCGCCGGTCAATGCGCTGAGCCCCGGCGTTCCGGAAGGCATACTGGCCGCTGTCGAGCAATTTGGCGACGATGGCAGCGTTGCTGCGATCGTGCTGATCGGGGGCGGGCGCACGTTCATCGCGGGGGCGGATATCAAGGAACTCGGCAAGATCACTGCCGGGCAGCAGTCGATCGCGCTTCGCCTGACTGCTGTCATCGAACGCCTCGAGAACTCCCCCAAGCCGACCGTGGCAGCCATCCATGGCACCGCCTTCGGCGGCGGCTTGGAGATCGCCCAAGGCTGCCATTACCGGGTCGCGCTGGCTGGCGCCCAGGTTGGCCAGCCGGAGGTCAAGCTGGGAATCATCCCCGGGGCCCAGGGCACGCAACGCCTGCCGCGCCTGGCAGGCGTGCAGAAGGCCGTGGAGATGTGCGCGCTCGGGGAGCCGGTCTCGGCGGCTGACGCCTGCGCTCACGGCCTCGTCGACCGTGTGATCGAAGGCAGCGGTTACGAGGAATTGCTGGCTGGCGCGGTCGACTTTTCGGCGAAGGCGGCCGCGGCCGGCGGCCCGCATCCCAAGGCGAGCGAGCGCAACGAACGCCTCGGAACTCCCCGAGAGGCGGCCGCCATCTGCGATGCCGCCAGGGCCAAGGTGCGCAAAGCGCGCAGGGGGCAGGCCGCGCCCCTGAAAGCGATCGATGCTGTCCAGTGCGCGGTCTCGCTGCCATTCTCGGAAGGGGTCAAACGCGAGGCGGAGATTTTTCGGCAGTGCCTGTTCTCTGCGCAATGCAAGTCCCTGATCCACGCCTTTTTCGCCGAGCGGCAGGTGCGCAAGATCCCTGACGGGCCCAAGCACACGCCGACGCGGCCGATCCGTTCGGCGGCCGTGCTCGGGGCCGGGACGATGGGCGGCGGCATCGCGATGTGCTACGCCAACGCCGGCATCCCCGTGCGCGTCAAGGAAGTCACCCGCGAGGCGCTCGAGCGGGGCATGGCCACGATCAGGAAGAACTACGAGCGATCGCTGCGACGCGGGCGGTTCACGCCCGAGTTTGTCGAGCAGCGCTTGGCCTTGATCACGCCGCAGACCGGCTGGGAGGGCTTTGAAAGCGCGGACATCGTTGTCGAGGCGGTCTTCGAGGACATGGCCCTGAAGAAGGAGATCTTCCGCCAGATCGATAGCGTGGCCCGGCCGGGCGCCGTGCTCGCCACCAACACCTCCACGCTGGACGTGGACGAGATCGCCGCGGTCACGGCGCGCCCGCGGGACGTGATCGGGCACCACTTTTTCAGCCCGGCCAATGTCATGCGGCTGCTGGAAATCGTGCGCGGAAGCGAGACTGCGAGGGATGTGGTGGCTACATCGTTGGCATTGGCCCGGACCTTGAGGAAGGTTGGAGTGCTGGTGGGCAACTGCCACGGCTTCGTCGGCAATCGGATGTTCAACCCGTACCAGCGCGAGGCCCAGTTCCTAGCCGAGGAGGGGGCCGCGCCGTCGCGCATCGATCGCGTCTTGTACGAGTTCGGGGCGGCGATGGGCCCGCTGGCCGTCGCAGACCTGGCCGGCTTGGACATTGGCATGCGCGTGCGCCAGGAAGCGCCCGGCATGTACCCGCCCGGCACCCGGCGCCCGCTGGCCGGAGACGCGCTGTGCCGGCTCGGGCGCCTGGGCCAGAAGACGGGGGCCGGCTGGTACCGCTACGGCGAAGATCGCAGCCGTCACGAGGATCCCGCGGTTGACGCGCTCTTGCGGCAAGTCGCCGCAGAGGCGGGCATCGAGCGCCGTGACATAGGGGACGAAGAGATCCGGGACCGCACCGTGTACGCCCTGGTCAACGAAGGCGCCCGCATCCTCGAGGAGGGCTATGCGCTGCGCTCGTCGGACATAGACGTCATCTACCTGTACGGCTACGGCTTCCCCGCATACCGGGGCGGTCCGATGTTCTACGCCGACACGGTAGGATTGGCCGCGGTCGTGGCGAGGCTGGAGGAATTCCATGCGGCTCACGGGCATTGGTGGCGTCCGGCGCCCCTGCTGAAGGAACTGGCCGAGCGGGGCCTTACCTTTGCCGAGCGGGATCAAGCGCGGGCGTAGGCGCTTGCGCAAGGCCCGCCCCTCTACCGGCGCAAGGGCCGCGCCGCCCGTGGAACTGTCAGGCGCTAACGGCCAGCTTGTTCACCACCTTCTTCACCCCTTTGATGGAGGCGACCTTCGTAGCGCGTCGCTTGATCGCATCAGAGCGGACAATTCCTGCAATGGTGACGACTCCGTTGCTGACCTCCACGGCCAGGTTGCGGATCCGCAGTGCCGGGTGGTTGTTCAGCCTGCGATGCACGCGGTCGTACAGCAGGTCGTCGCTGCCCGCCTGCGCCGGCGCGGATCTCGCCGCCAGCGGTGCAATCCAGAGCAGTGTCCGTCGCGTAAGGGCCATGGCGCTAGCCCTCCCTAGCCCTGGCCTAGGATGCGGCGGAAATCAAGATCCTGCACGAAGCCATTGTTATTGCGCCAATTCTTGCGCACTTTGACGAACACCTCCAAGCGTACCCTGCGGTCAAGGCGGGCCTCCAGCGACTGCCGGGCCTTGCTGGCGAGTTCCTTCATTTTCTGGCCGTTCTTGCCGAGCAGGATAGCCTTTTGCCCCTTGCGCTCGACAATGACTGTAGCGAAGATGCCCAGCTGGGGCGAGGTTTCGTCCCAAAGATCGACCTGCACCGCGATCGAATGGGGGAGTTCGTCGTGCGTTTCGCGCAGGATCCGCTCGCGGATCAGCTCCGCGGCGAAGAACTTTTCCGGCTGGTCCGTGAGGTAGCCCTCGGGATAGAACCGAGGCGACTCCGGCAATGACTTGAACAAGGCCGCGAGCACTTTGTCCAAGTTGATGCGCTTGGTGGCTGAAATGGGTATGAACTCTTCGAACTCGTGCAGCTTGCGGCAGAGGTCGAGAAACGGCAGCAGATCCTCCCGCCTGTGCAGCTTGTCCACCTTGTTGGCCAGCAGCATCAGCGGAGCGCCCAGCCCCTTGGCAACGGCCAGGGCTCGCTCGTCAGAGGGGTTGACGCCCATGCTGGCGTCCACCAGCAGCAGCGCGGCGTGGCAGCCCTGGGCGGCGCGCCCAACTTCGCGCATCATGCGCTTGCCGAGTTGCTTGGCGGGATCGTGGACGCCCGGGCTATCCACGAACACGATCTGCCCGCGCGCCTCGCTGAGCACCCCTTGGATGGCGTCTCGAGTGGTCTGGGCGCGACGGCTCGTGATCGAGACCTTGGCGCCCACCAAGGCGTTCAGCAGGGTGGACTTGCCGACGTTGGGCTTGCCAAGGATCGTGACGAACCCTGCCTTGGTCGCGCTTGGATCACGCAGCTCGGACATGTGGAACCGTCAGCTCACGGCCGTCCGCGCGGCACCGAGCGCCCCTTTGCTTGCACGGAGGGCGCGGCGTTCATCCCTGGCCCCGTTCGGTCAGGCACGGAGGCAGCCCATACTTGCGCCGCAGCACGGTCTCGAACTCTTGCATCTCGCCGCAATCCTCGTCGTGGTCGAACCCGATTAGGTGCAGCAGTCCGTGGAGCACGAGAATCTTGAGCTCGTCCGTCACGGAGTGCCCGTGCTGCGCTGCTTGCTTGGCCGCCCTGCCGGCCGAGAGGAACAGATCTCCGAGATAGCCGTACAAGGGCCTTTCAAGATCGCGCTCGCCGGAAGGAAACGAGAGCACGTCGGTTGTGCTGGCCAGGCCGCGGTACTTCCGGTTCGCCTCGCGCACGGCGCGATCATTGGAGATGACAATGCCGATATCCCATTCACTCGCCAGGTCCTTCCAGGCAAGCGCGATGAAGGCTTTCAGGCGGTCCTCGTCGAAGCGTACTTTTCTCTGGCGGTTCTTGTAGAACCAGCCTTCGACCGGCGGCAGGTCGGCTAGGTCAATCATGGCTGGGAGGGGATCCTGCGGCGTCTCCGTCCGGGGTTGCCGGCACTGCTCGCCAGCGCTTGGAGCCGTAGCGGTCGTAGGCGCGGATAATCCGTTGGACCAACCCGTGGCGCACCACGTCGCGCTCGTCGAAATGGACGAACGCCACGCCCTTGACGTCGGCTAGCACGTCAAGGGCCTCGATCAGCCCGCTGCGCTTGCCCGGCGGCAGGTCGATCTGCGTGATGTCTCCCGTGATGGCGGCCTTGGACCCGAATCCAAGACGGGTGATGAACATCTTCATCTGCTCGGCCGTGGCATTCTGCGCCTCGTCCAGGATGATGAAGCTCTCGTTGAGCGAGCGCCCGCGCATGAACGCGAGGGGCGCTACCTCAATGGTGCCGCTGGCGAGGCTGCGCTCGACTCGCTCGGCGTCCAGCAGATCGTGCAAGGCATCATACAGCGGGCGCAGGTAGGGATCCACCTTTTGCTGCAATGTTCCGGGCAGGAAGCCCAGCCTCTCGCCAGCTTCCACGGCCGGGCGGGCCAGGACGATGCGGCGAACGGTCTTGGCCAGCAATGCCGAGATCGCGTAGGCCACGGCCAAGTAGGTCTTTCCGGTGCCGGCCGGGCCGATGCCGAAGACCATGTCCGAACGGTCCATTGCCTCGAAGTAGCGCAGCTGGTTGAGGCTGCGTGGCGTGACAGGCTTGCGCCCGCACATGCGGCGCCGGCTATTGGTGACAAGTCCTTTGAAGCTGATGTCGGGATCCGCGATGGCCACGCGCAGGAACGAGCGCATGTCGCCGTTGCTGAAGCGGTGGCCCTCGCTTAGCAGTGTCAAGTAGTCAGCGATGATGTCGTCCGCTCGGCGGACTTGCTGCTCGCTACCCTCGATCTCCAAGCTGCCGGCGCTGATATGCGCTGAGATGCCCAGCGAACTCTCGAGGAGGCGCAGGTTCTCGTCTCGCGTGCCGCACAGGGCTTGGATGCCTTGGCTTACGACGATCGATGCCTTGCTCAATGCGATGCTGACAGTCCTCCGCCGGAATTTCCACGCCAGCGCGCTGGCGTGGCGGGATGGCGCATACGGGCTAAGCATATTATATAATGGCCGGTGATTTGCGGCCTCTATCAGTCGCAACTAGCATTGGAAGCGGCTGCGCTGGACGTGACATATTGTGCGCCAAGGGTGCCTTGCGGGGGTTTAGCGTGAGGGCAGCCGCAAGAATTGCCGGCAGTCCGCCGGGACGGCTGGCGGCTACAGCTGTGGCGCGGACACCGAGCTGGGCTGAGCCAGCGTACGGTCACCGGTGCAAGGCGCTGCCGAGCCAAAGGCAAAGGGCGGGCGCCCGCAGCAGTTGCGGGCCGAGCAGACGGAACGCTCGACGGTCCGCATCGACACCGCGGGCGGGCCGCGACGGCTGTGCTTGCCGGGGCGTGCGAGCATCGGCCGGCGGCGGCTGGCGCAGGCCTGCAGCTCTAATCGGGGGGTGTCCGGATCGATCCCGGGGGATCGGCCTGCCGCGAACCCTGCCAAGGCCCGGAGCGCCGGTGGGCAGGTCAGCATGTCTGCGTAGCTTACTTGCCCCTCGGAGCGGCCGGGCGGGGAATGGCCCGGACCGGAACTTGTCTGGAGACTGCCGTAGCCGAGCGGAGAGCCGCCGCGCAAGGCTGTCGGGCCGTGCCGTCGGCAAAGCCGCTTAAGCCGCGGACTGCAAGGGAAAGGGGAGCAGGGAAGGGGGAAGCAACTATGCCTAGCAATGATGATCGGTTTCGGAAGTGTCTTCGGGGCGCGGCTGCACCGAGATCGGCCAGATTCGGAGTTGTCGCAATAGCGCTGTTCTGCGCCCTGTCGCCGGCGCCTGCTCAGGCCGCCGTGGATGCCGAGTCCCAGTTCGTGCTCAATACGTTTGCGTTCCTTGTCTGGGGCGCCTTGGTAATGTGGATGGCCGCAGGCTTCACGATG
Source organism: Bryobacterales bacterium (assembly GCA_965219605.1). Classification (GTDB taxonomy): domain Bacteria; phylum Acidobacteriota; class Terriglobia; order Bryobacterales; family UBA6623; genus VXMF01. The sequence goes on from CBDCOC010000002.1 coordinate 891,753, forward strand.
CTCGAGGCCGGGTCGGTGCGCACCAAGAACGCTTCGGTCATTTGCCTGAAGAATATTGGCCTCTATGCGATTGCCGGGCTGGCATACTACTTCGTCGGCTTCAACATCATGTACGACGGCGTCGAGACGGGAGGCTGGTTCGGCTCCCTGGGGTTCCTGTACGGCACGACCGCTGACGAAGTGGCCCTGCTGGGCGGCGACGAAACCGCCGCTGCGGCCGTTGTCGAGAGCGGCTACTCGGCCATGTCGTACTGGTTCTTCCAGATGGTTTTCGTGGCCACTACGGCCTCGATTGTCTCGGGGGCGCTGGCCGAGCGCGTCAAGCTGTGGTCCTTCTTCGTCTTCATCGCCGTGCTGACCGCCGTTGTCTATCCCGTCGTGGGTGCTTGGACATGGGCCGGGGGCTGGCTGGCCGAGCTGGGCTTCAAGGATTTCGCCGGCTCCACCGTCGTGCATTCCACGGGCGGTTGGGCCGCGCTGGCGGGGGCCATCATGGTCGGGCCGCGCTCGGGCAAGTTCCGGGCTGATGGCAGCGTCAAGCCGACCCCTCCGTCGAATGTTCCGGTCGTCACCCTCGGCGTCTTCATCCTGTGGCTGGGCTGGTTCGGCTTTAACGGCGGATCCCAGCTTGCCCTCAGCGGTCCATTGGATGCCGTGGCGGTGAGCAATATTTTCTCCAATACCAACCTCGGCGCGGCGGCGGGAGTCATGACGGCACTGAGCTTCTCCCGGGTGGTGCTGGGCCGGGTCGACCTGTTCGCCGGACTCAACGGGACTCTTGCGGGCCTGGTTGCGATCACCGCGGCTCCGGATATCGTCCAGCATCACTGGGCGGTCGTGATCGGAGCGGTCGGGGGCTTGGTTTGCCTGCTGTCGATGAAGCTGTTGGAAGCGGCCAAGATCGACGATGTAGTGGGCGCCGTCCCGGTGCATCTGTGCACGGGCATCTGGGGGACGCTGGCGGTCTGCATCGCTGGCGGCGGGAGCCTCTTCGCCCAGGTCGTCGGGATCTTGGCGGTCGGCGTGTTCGTGTTCGCCCTTTCCATGCTGCTGTGGTTCGTGATCGACCGGACCATGGGCTTGCGCGTCACGCAGGAAGTCGAGTCTCTCGGCCAGGATGTTGGCGAGCTTGGGATGGAGGCCTATCCGGAATTCGTGGTTGTTCCCGAGCAAGACTGATTGGCCAGGCTGGGCGGCCCTGTGCCGGCAACCGCTGCGGCCGGAGCGCGGCGCGGCCCCGTTCTCGGGCAGCTCGTCCGGGAATCGCTGTGCGCCGGCGGGTCGATCCGTCCGGTGAACCAGTCGGGCGATCAGCGGGCAACTGCCAAGGCAGCAGGGCAGGATTTCGTCAGATCATGCACCCGTGTACGCTCGTCAATCGGAAGTCGCGCCCGCCGAACCGGTAAGGCAACTTGGCGTGCCGCCGGCAGGCGCACTGGCTAGGCGCGCCCTAGGCCGAACGAGTCGACATATGGCAGGCTGCCGGACATGTGGTGCAAGGTTACGCTCTTGTCCTCCGGCTCGGAGTGGTGTCCCCGCCCGCATCTGGCGGCCGGCGTGCGCAGGATCCGCCATCAGGCCGGCCAAGGCCAGCGGTTCCAAGCCTGAGGAAGCGGTCCGCGGCATGTCCCTGCGCGGGACAGGGTGACGCGGGCGCGGGTCAAGCCGCAAGGCGAAACCGCAGCCGGCCTCGCCGATACCGCCGCGAATTGGGCGTTTCCGCGTACGCCCCGTCCCCCTCGCGCTCCGACGATACTGCCGGCGCCACGCTCCTGCGGCAGGAGGTTGCTCGCGCACTGCACGGCATGCCGCTGAACTTGCGCCCGGATTCTCCGGCTCGTTTGCAAAACATAGAGTTCAATAATGTTGCAAGCGATTCATGCCTTGCTGGTAGACTCGTTGGAATACTGTGATCTCGGGCGGGTCGATCTGCGTGCTGCTCGCTGCCGGCCTGTTGCCGGCCGCAGCCTTGCATGCCGCGACACCGGCTCGCGGGCCGGAGCCTGCAGCCGCCGGCGCTGCGGATTCGACCGCCTCCGCCGGCAGTGGGCCGCGCGCGCGGCGTATCGCCGTGTTCCGCGGGCGGGAATTACCCTATGCGGTGGTGGACGGCATGGCGGTCCATGCTGGCGACATGGTGTTGGGCCGGGCCGGCGAAATAGAAGCCATCGCGCACTCCCCGGATGCCGCCGGGCGCAGCGGGCCGGCTAGGCGGGATGTCGCCCCGGCCGATCCGCACCAGCTTTGGCCGGGGGCTGCCGTTCCCTACGTGATTGACGAAGACGTTCCGCAGCGGCAGCGCCTGAACATCGAGGCTGCCATCGCGGAATGGAATGAGAAGACGGTGATCTCGCTGCATGCGCGGACTGCCGAGCCCAACTATGTCAGATTTCGAAACGTCGCCCGGGGCAACTGCCGGTCAAGGGTTGGCATGGCCGGCGGCGAGCAGTCGATAGCCCTGCCGCCCGGGGGCTGTCCCGCCCATGTGGTGGCGCACGAAATCGGCCACGCGATTGGATTGTGGCACGAGCACCAGCGCACGGACCGCTCGCAGTATATCTCGATCCGGAGCGAGAACCTCGATGGAGCAGTGGCTGATTGGTTCCGCGCGGAGCATCCCGGGATCGGGCACTACGACTTTGCGTCCGTGATGCACTACGGCACCCTTGTCGGGACTTCCAATGGCGGATTCGTGATGGAGACGGTTCCCCCGGGCCTGGACATCCCCGCCGCTGGGCTGTCCCCCGGCGATATTGACGGAGTGGCGAGGCTCTACGGCCAGGTGCCGGAAAAGCTGACGATTTCCAGCAATCCTCCGGGGCTGGATGTGCTGGTGGACAATGTTCGCTACACGACGCCGGCGAGCTTCGCTTGGCCCGCCCGGAGCATTCACACGATCGAGCCGCCCGTCTCGGCCGTCAAGGGCGGGAATCGTTATCTGTTCGGGCGCTGGAATACGGGCGGGAATCGCCTGCGCTACGTGATCGCTGGCCAAGGGGCCACTTGGCTGGAGGCGAACTTCATCGTTCAGCACCATGTGGAGCTGGAAGCACGCCCCCCGGAAGCCGGCGAGGTCGTGATCACGCCCCATGCGCCGGACGGCTACTATACGCTCCGAACGCCGCTACGGGCCGAAGCGCGGGCGGATCCGGCGAGTGCTTACCAATTCCTGCAGTGGGGTGGCAATCTGCACGGCGAGCATGGCCGCTCCTCCAACCCCGCGATTTGGAGCGTGGACCGGCCGGACAAGCACTTCCACGCATATTTTGCGGATCACCCGCTGCTGCGCATCACGTCAGCGGTGGATCCGTTCTCTGTCTACGTCGATGGCATTTTGCGCATGGGGCCGCTGGCGCTTTCGCCGCAAGAGTACCCCGGCCCGGTCGAACTCAGGATCGACCAAGTCCGGTCGGTGCCGGGACCGGGGCTGCAGCGTCATCGCTTCGAGGGCTGGAGCAATGGAGGGGGGGCTGCGCAAACGGTCGCACTGCCAGGCCAGGGCGGGGAAATCGCGGCCGAGATCGAGACAGAGTTCCCGCTGTCTATCGCTGCTGTTCAGTCCGGGATGGGAAGCGTCACGGTCTGGCCGGCTTCCACCGATGGGTATTATCGCGAGGGATCGTCAGTGCAGGTCATGGCCCAGCCCTTGCCAGGCTGGACGTTTGCCGGTTGGATTGGAGATATCGGGCATGTCGGATCCCAGGATCCGGTGGTTTGGATCGAGGTGCGCGGCGCGATGCATGCCAAGGCAGCCTTTGCCGAAGTGGGCGAGGCGCAGTTCGAAGAGGAGGAATTCCTCGACGAGCCGTTCTCGGCGCCGCATCTCGCGGGCAGCGATAGTGTCTCCGGCGATGGCCGCCCCCCGCGCGAGACGCCTCTTGCCGGGCAAGAGATAGCGCCTTCCTCCGGCAGCGATCGGCGCGCACCGTTGCAGGTGCCGGGGAGCGCTGAACCCCGCGCCGCCCTCTGTCTCCAGCCCGCCGAGGCCTCGGGCATGGCCGCCGCGGCGAGTCCGCGCGCGCAGACGTTTGTGGCGTCGCTGGGGCTTGACCCGGCCGCACAGGCGCTCGAGATCGTGAATTACGGCGGGCAGACGGAGCGGTTCGTGGTTGAATCCAACCGGCGATGGCTGTCCGTGTACCCGAGCGACGTAACTCTCGCGGGCGGGGAACGAGCGCAACTCACCGTTCGCGTTTCCAGCGCCGGGTTGCCTCCGGAGACCTATCGCGGCGCCCTGCTGGTCCGGCCGATGGGCGGGGAGCCAGGCGCCGTGGCGCCGTGCAACCTAGCTGAAGCAGTTGCGGTGACGCTGGTGGCCGTGCCCCATGGCAACGGCGGGCTTGGCGCGAGCCGATAGCTGGCCAAGCAAGCGCGGCCCCGCTCTCCACGCCGGCTGCGAGAGGATGCCCGCGCTGTTGCTCGCGGTCGATCCCGGCTGTCCCCCCCCCCCCCCGGATTTTCGCCAGCCCGCTGCCGTGGCGCCAGTGCTGCGAGCCGTTTGCGATATAGGCGCTGGCGGCCTTGTCTGGCGGCCCCTTGCCGCGAACCGGGCGCCTTCTCCCGGGAGGCGGCTTCAGTGCGCGTTCACTGCCGCCGGGGAGCCGCGCCGAACGATCCTGCTAATGCCGGCAGCGGTGACCAGGCCGATGAGCGAGACCAAGCTTAGCAGCAGGTAAAGGCGCTGGTAGCCTGCCTCGCCCGGATAGTTGTCCAGCAGGCGGCCTGCGATTGGCCCGAGAAATACGTCCGGCGAATAGCCGATCAGCGAAATCAAGCCGACGGCGGCACCGGTCGCCTCGTGAGGTACCCGGGTTTGCTCGAGCAGGGAGAAGTAAAGGCCCCGCAACGCATACACGCCGAAATACGTGACCGCCAGATTGGCGTACACGATCCACAGCGTCCCGGGGCTTGTGTCGAGGAGATCCAGGATCCCCCAGCAAGCGGCCAATGCGCCGAACGATATCCAGACCGCGCGGGCGATGCCGATCCGGTCTCCCAGCAGCCCGCCGCCGAGCGCTGCCACAAGGCGGATGTAGCTTGCATTCGCGGCAAAGCCGGCGGCATCGACTTGGCTCATGCCGAGGACGTCATAGGCATACCCGGAATAGTAGTCGATGCCCTTGTAACCGACGTATGCGCAGGTTACGACGACTGCGATGAGCCACACCTCCCGCCGGCCCAGCACGGCCCGCATCGATAGCCATCTGGCTTGGCCCCGCACGAGTTCGTCAGGGGGCGAATCGGGGATGCACAGCCATGCGACGATTCCCGCTGCCAGCGTGACCAGCGTGTATTGGATGACTACCAGTTGCAGTGCGTCTGCTCGCGCTGCCGCATCGGACAGGCCGCGGTCGGAACCAAGCCCTGAGCGCAGCAGCATCACTCCCAAGCTTGCGAAACCTGCTGCCGCCAGACCCCGCCCCCCGTCCAGCAGGCCGAACCCGCGGCCTTGCGCGGCCGTTCCGCCCCAGGATCGTGTGGCTCGGATCAGCGCGCCCCAGAACAGCAATACGGAGGTAACTCCCCAGAATCCATACAGGGCCGCCAGGCCGGCGAAGCTGGGAACGGTTGCCAAGTAGGCCCCGCCCGCTGCCGTGGCGGCCAGAGACACGGTCATCAACCTGCGAGCGGAGAAGTGGTCGGCCAGAATGCCGCCCGGGAAATAGCAGATCATCGCCGCGATGCCGTAGTACACGAAAGCATCTCCAAGTTCGGTGTTGGAAAGGTCGAACACTTCCAAGACTGTCGGCCGGTAATAGCGCGGCAGGTGGTAGGGCAGGCTGAAGATCATTTCACCGCTGCAGATCAACGCGAACATCGAGAGAAACCGCGAGCGGAATGCGGATTTTCGTGGGAGGGTCATGCAGCAGGGCGCTTGTCGCGGGCGCGATGCGCCGGCGGCATGCCTGGCAAGCCAGAAGGTTCCAGGTCAGTTGCAGGCAGGCGCTTTCATATTGTCTGCTAGCCGCTGTCCTGCGCTTGCCTGCGGCAAGAATCGCCGCCTGCGGATGGGCACTGCGCCCGAAACGTTCGACTTCCGGGGTTCGCAAATTCTTTGCGAACTGCGAACGAGGAGGCCAGCGGATCCCGCCCTAGCCGGGAGTGCCGCTCTCTCTGACGGCTGTGTTGCGCAGCGTCGAATCATTCTCTTTGGCGCCGGGTCGGCCGCGGGGCCGGGAGCGGCAGCGCCGGCCATGCCCCCGGATCCCCCGGAGGCCATTTCAAAGCGTTCCCGGGCAGTCCCGGGAGACCGGGCTTCAAGCCCGCAATGCGGCGCCGCAGTGCAGGCTGGCTTGCTTGGGTCGTCCAGCAAGGCAGATGGCTGCACTTGGCCTGCCGCCTAATGCACGGCCCAAACTGCGGCAGCGCTAATTTTGCGGGCGGTGCTGTGGATAATAGCTGTGGATAATGGATAGGGGAGCGGGCCGCAACATCAGTGCTGCGGCGTGCTGAGTGTGGCAGTGCATACAAGGAGGCTGTGCCGGTCTTGACGAGCGAAACGCATCGTATCTTGGTGGTGGACGACGAGCCGGACTTGGAGCGCTTGGTGCGGCAGCGCATGCGGCGCGAGCTGCGCTCGGGCCTGTTCGCGATGCAGTTCGCGCACAACGGCGTGGAAGCGCTGGAAATACTGGAGAAGGAAGAGCGTTTCGACATGGTGCTGTCGGACATCAACATGCCGAAGATGGACGGGCTGGCGCTACTGGAGCGGATACCGAGCGTGGATCCGGACGTGCGGGCGGTGATCGTGTCCGCCTACGGAGACATGAAGAACATCCGCACGGCGATGAACCGGGGCGCGTTCGACTTCGTCACCAAGCCGATCGACTTCGACGACTTGCGAGTGACGATCGACCGCACGCTGGAGCACTCGCAGGTGTGGCGGGAGGCGATGGCGTCCCGCAACCAGCTGGCAGCCCTGGAAGGCGAGCTGGACGTGGCGCGGCGCATGCAGGCGTCGATCCTGCCGACGCAGTTCCCGCAGCGGGAAGGGTTCGACGTGCATGCGAACATGTACCCGGCGCTACAGGTCGGCGGGGACTTCTACGACGTGCAGGTGCTGGAAAGCGGCAAGGTGGGCATAGCGATCGGGGACGTGTCGGGCAAGGGCGTGCCGGCGGGCCTGTTCATGATGTCGAGCCGCACGCTGCTGAAGGGGGCGGCGATCGGGAGCGGGGATCCGGGGCAGGTGCTGACAGCGGTCAACAGTATGCTCGCTGCGGACAACGCGGAGGTGATGTTCGTGACGGTGCTGTACGGGATTTACAATCCGGAGACGCGGCAGTACACGTATGCCAACGGCGGGCATGACAGCCCGCTGGTGGTGCATGCGGACGGCAGCACGACGTTGCTGCCGCACACGGGCGGGATAGCGCTGGGAGTGCTGCCGGAGGCGAGCTACCAGACGCGCACGGTGGAGTTGCAGGCCGGCGACACGGTGCTGCTGTACACGGACGGGGTGACGGAAGCGCAGGACCTGCGCGCGGAGCAGTTCGGGCTGGAGCGCTTGCGGCAGTCTTTCCGGGAAGCGGTGCCGGGCAGCGCGGAGGGGGCGACGGAGCAGGTGTTCGCGGCGGTGCGCGCGTTCGCCGGCGAGGCGCCGCAGTTCGATGACCTCACCTGCTTGGCGCTCCGCCAGCAAGGATAGGGGGGCGAATGGCGGGTCGGCTGCATTTGGAATTGGAATCCAAGCTGGAGGCACTGGGGCAGATCAGCGCGGCGCTGGAGTCGTTCGGTGAGGAGCGGGGCTGGGGGCCGGAGCTGCAGTTCCACGTGCAATTGGTGCTGGACGAGGTGGCCAGCAACGTGATCGAGCACGGTTACGGCGCGGGCGGGGGGCGGTTTTGGATCACGATCGAGTCGCGGGCGGAGGAGTTGCGGATCGAGGTGGTGGACGAGGCGCGGGCGTATGATCCGCTCAGCGAGGCGCCGGAGGCGATGCTCGAGGCGGGCGTTGCGGAGCGCGAGGTGGGCGGCCTGGGCGTGCATATCGTAAAGCAGTTGATGGACGAGCTGGAGTATCGACGGGAAGACGGCAAAAACCGCCTGACGCTGCTGAAGAAGCGATGAGGATGGGCATGCTAGGCAAAACAGCCGTGGCGCTAGCGGCATGGATGGCGCTGGCGGCGAGCGCTGGTTATGCGCAAGCACCGGGAGTGCAGCAGGAAACGGTGCTCTTCGGGCAATCGGCGCCGTTGAGCGGCCCGGCGCAGCAACTCGGCACGGATTTCCGGCAAGGGATCTTAGCAGCCTTCGACGAAGCCAACCGCAGGGGCGGCGTGCATGGCCGCAAGCTGGAACTGGTATCTTTGGACGATTCCTACGAGCCCGCTAGGGCGGCGGCCAATACCCAGAGTCTATTGCAAGAGCATAAGGTCTTCGCCCTGATCGGTTCGGTGGGCACGCCGACCTCGGTTGTGGCAGCCCCTCTGGCAGCCGAGTCGGGAGTGCCGTTCATTGCGCCGCTGACAGGGGCTGAGTTCCTGCGTGACGATCACTGGGACAACGTCATTAATCTCAGGGCCTCGTACTACCAAGAGACGCGCGAAATCGTCAACCGCCTAGTGCTGGATCTCGGCATCCGGCGCATTGCTGTGCTGTACCAGGATGATTCCTACGGGCGCGCCGGGTGGAGCGGAGTGCGGACCGCGCTCGCGGATCGCGGGCTGGAGCTAGTGGCGGTGGGAGTGTACACCCGCAACACGACGGCAGTGAAGACGGCTCTGCTGGAACTGCGCGCGGCCGCGCCGGAAGCTGTCGTTCTGATCGGGGCCTACAGCCCCGTCGCAGTTGCGATTCAGTGGGCCAAGGATATCGGCCTCGATGCGGTTTTCGCCACCATATCGTTCAGTGGCACCAACGCCCTTGCGGCTGCGATGGGAGAGCGCGGACAAGGCGTGTATGTGACACAAGTGGTTCCCTTTCCGTCAGCGACATCAGCGATCGCCAGGTCCTACTTGGCGGCCTTGCGGGCGCACTCCAGGAATGCAGCGGCGAGCTTTGTTTCGCTCGAAGGCTACCTAGCAGGCCGTTTGGCCATCGTCGGCCTGGAGAGAATGGGGCCGAGATTGGACCAGCAAGAATTTCTCCTCAGCGTGCTGGACGGGGAGCCGATCAACCTCGACGGCTTCCGCCTGAGCTTTGGCAAGAACGATAACCAAGGCTCGGACCAAGTCTTTCTGACAGTGATCGGGGCCAGCCGGGGCTACGAAGCCGCTCCCAGGATGGAGCGCCGCTAGGGCATGGCTGTGCTTGCGTGGCTCGCCCGGAAACTGCGCCTGAATCAAGATCAAGGCCGATTGCGCAAGCTGCGGCAGTCGGCAGGCCGCTGGGGGCAGTGGCTGGCAGGAGCGCGCCGGCGTATCGGCGTGCAGCTGTATCTCGGACTTGGCGCGACGGTACTGCTGACCGTCATTGCCAGCGCGGTGGCCTTGATTTCGTTCAACGAGGTGCGGCAGTCTTACGAGGCCATGAACGAGAACACCGTGCCGGACATGGCCGCGGCCTTTTCCGTAGCGCAGCGGGTCGGGGCGCTGGTCGATGCGGCGCCGTCATTAACCTTGGTCGATTCGGTCAGCGAGTTCGCGGAACGCCGCGGGGAGGTCGGCGAGCAGTTGCGCGATTTCGAGGCGAGCCTGCAGACGCTGGCCAGCCGTCGCGGTGAGAGCGAGGGAATTCGGCGTATCCGCGTGCGAGGCCAGGAGGTGTCCGCCAATATGCAGGCGATCGAAGTCTCCCAAGAGCGGGTCTTCGAGCTGGTCGCGCAGCGGACTTTGATCAGCGAGCAGATCGATCGCATCAATGTCGTTCTTGCCAACCGCATGAGCACGATGATTGACGATCAGTTCTTCTACACGCTGACAGGCTATCTCAAGCTGGGCGAACCGCCGGCGCCGCGAGCGGAACACTTCACCGAAGAGGAGATCACGCGCTACCGGCTCATGGCAGAACTGCGCGAGAGCGCGGCGGTGACCAGCCAGTTGGTTGCCAACGCGATGACGATTTCCGACGAAGCGCAGCTGCGCACGCTGGAAGACCGCTTCGAAACGGCCTCGAGCCGCACGCTGCGCAACATCAAGCAGATCGGCGAACTGCAGTCCGGCTCCGAGATCGTTGCGCTATTCGCATCTCTGTTCGAGTTGTCGGCCGGACCTGAGGGGCTGTTGGAAGTGCGCCAGAAGGAACTTGCGCTGCTCGGGCAGCAAGACGCGCTGCTCGAGCGCAATCGCGAGATTGCGACCGGTTTGGTGGTGGAGGTCGAGGGATTGGTAGCCGGGCTGCGCGCGGGCACGCAACGGGCGGCGCAGTTGTCAGCGGAGGCGATCAGGACGGCTATCGTGCTATTGCTGGGCCTGAACTTGTTCGCGATGGCTGGGGCCGGTCTCATCGGCTGGCTGTTCATCGAGCGGCATCTGTTGCGCCGCCTGCGCAATCTCTCCTCAACGATGCTGAACCTGGCTGGGGGCAACTTGGAACGGGAAGTCGAGGTCGAGGGGTCCGATGAGGTGGCCGACATGGCGCAGGCCTTGGAGGTGTTCCGGCGGCACGCCTTGGAGGTGCAGCGATTGAACTTGGTCGAGAAGCTGGCCGACGACCTCAAGGGCAAGAACCTGGAGTTGGAAACGGTGCTTGAAGATTTGCGAACCGCACAGGACCAGATCGTCATGCGCGAGAAGCTGGCAGCGCTCGGCGAACTGACGGCGGGCGTGGCGCACGAGATCAAGAACCCGCTGAATTTCGTGAAGAATTTCTCGGAAGTTTCCCAAGAGCTGCTCAAGGAGCTTGAAGAGGCCGTTCCGGATGGCGATGAGCCGCTGAGTGAGGACCAGCGCGCGGATTTGACCGAGATCTGCGAGTACCTGACCGGCAACCTAGAGAAGATCCATGAGCATGGCGAGCGCGCGAACCGGATCGTGAACGACATGCTGATGATGGGTCGCGGCTCGACGGAGTGGCGTCCGGTAGAGATCAAAAGCCTCGTCAGCGAGCACGCTAACCTGGCCTATCACAGCGCCCGTGCCACCGATGCTGACTTCCAACTGTCAATCGAGGAGGATTTTGACGAGGGCCTGGGCGAGGTGGAGGTGGTGCCCCAGGACTTGGGGAGGGTCGTCCTCAACATGGTTTCCAACGCCTGCTATGCCACTAACGACCGACGGGTGCGGGGCGAGCCCGGTTATGCCCCAACCTTGAAGATCAGTACAGTGGACGCTGGCGAGCGTTACCAGATCCGCATTCGGGACAACGGTCTCGGCATCCCGGAGGAAGTGTTGGAGAAGATGTTCAATCCGTTCTTCACGACCAAGCCGACGGATCAAGGCACCGGGCTGGGCTTGGCGCTGTCTAGTGACATCGTGCGCGAGCACGGCGGCGAGATCCAGGTGAATACAGCAGTCGGCGAATTCACCGAGATGGTCATCGACCTGCCCAAGCGGGGAAAGGCCGAAGTCGGCAGTGACGACGATTAGGGCGCTGAATCGATCCGTTTTGCCCCGGGGCTGCGGCAGCGACACAGCGTCGCGTCGGTTTCCAGCGCCTTGGGAAAGATGCCGTCTCGCAGGCCGAACAGGCTAGCGCTTGTCCGCCAGCCCGGATGGCTGACTCTCGGCCGGAACCTTTGGCAAAGCGGATTTAATCTCCCCCGCCGGTCGCGGCAGGGCCGCTGGCCGGGCATCGCTCGGAACGGGAACCGCCCTAGTTGCATGGGACGTGCATGCTTGCGGCATTTTCGCCGTCTCGATCTGGATGGAAGCTCTGTGCTGTGGCAACTAGGCGCGGGCCTGCCGCGCTGCGGGGCAGCAGCCCGCCACCTCCACGCTGGTATCCATCCGCAACGGGCGACTCGCCCCGGAACTCCTAATCTGCCTGACCGGGAATGCTCCGGTCAAGCCGCACTGCTAGCCTTTCAGCGATGCCACTGCCTCATCCTTGCTCTCGTAGGTTGATATGATCTTGTCGAAGCCGCTGATCGCGAAGACCTCGCGGATCGGCGGCGCAAGTGTGCAGATACCGAACCCGGCACCGCGCTTCTGCATATTCTTGGCTGTCAAAAGGAGCACTCGCAAGCCGGCGCTGCTGATGTATGTAAGCGGCTCGAAGTCCAGAACCAGCGCACGGTCGTCTGCTTGCATGATGTCTCGAAGTGCATTCTCGAAGTCGCTGGCATTGCTACCATCTACGCGCAAGCAGCCGGTTATGACCACCAAGCCATCGGCCCGTTCCACGTCAAGTTCCATGTTCGGTACTCCTTGCCTTGCTGCTAATACTATCCACCTAGCCAAGCACCCCACCCGGGCAGCATCAACAATGGCGGAACGATTGGATCTTCCAAGCGAATCCGTAGTATAGCACTTGCAAGCCACAATGGCCCGCTGAGCAGCCCCCGCCCCCCATTCTATGTTGGAAGAGTGCCCCCACGCGGAATGGCCGCCGCACATGCGGGGCCTCTGCCAGCACAGTCGCAACTGGAGCTAGCCAGCGCTGCGACCGCTCACAGTTTCCTGTCCGCCGCAGTGGCAGCGGCCGATCCGCTTGCCGCCCGCAGTCGCTCCGTGCCATACTCAAGCTGGCGTGCGCAAGTTCAACCTCGAGGGCCCGGTGGAGGCGGAGCGCCACTACTGCATTCCGCCGCTGGACCGGGTTAATTTGGGCGAAATTCTCGAACTGATCGACGACAGGCGGTACTTCGTCTTGCACGCGCCGCGCCAGACGGGCAAGACCTCGACCTTGCTGGCACTGCAAGACCGGCTCAACGCGGCGGGCGAGTATCGTTGCCTGTACGTGAATGTCGAGGGCGGCCAAGCTGCCAAGGAAGATACGGCCCGCGCCATGCAGACCATCCTCGGCGAGATCGGCACGCGTGCGCGGCGCGTGCTGCAGGATGACTTCGTGGAGCAGTCCAAGGCCGCGCTGACGGCGGAGTACGGGCCGGACGCTTGCCTGGCCGAATGCCTCACGCGCTGGGCGGAGCGCGAGGCGCGGCCCTTGGTCCTGCTGCTGGACGAGATCGATGCGCTGGTCGGCGACACGCTGATCTCGGTGCTGCGCCAGTTGCGCGCGCGCTACGATATGCGCCCCGGCGGATTCCCGCAGAGCGTGATCCTGTGCGGGGTGCGGGACGTGCGCGACTACCAGATCTATTCCAGCCGGGAGGGGGCCAACGTCAAGGGCGGCAGCGCCTTCAACATCAAGGCCGAATCGCTGCGCTTGGGGGACTTCTGCAAGCGCGAGGTGCAGGAGTTGCTGGGGCAGTACACGGCCGAGCGCGGGCAAGCCTTCGCGCCGGCGGCGGTCGAACGCCTGTGGGAGCTGAGCTGCGGCCAGCCGTGGCTGGTCAACGCCTTGGCCTACGAGGCTTGCTTTCGGGCCGGCCCCGGTCCAGACCCGGCGCAACCGGTCGGCGTGCCAGCCATCGAGGCGGCCAAGGAAGCGCTGATTGTGCGCCGCGTGACGCATCTCGACCAACTCGCGGACAAGCTGCGCGAAGAGCGCGTGCGGCGCGTGATCTTGCCTATGCTGGCCGGCTCGCATGCTGCGGATTACTCGCTGCGCGACTTGGAGTATGTGCGCGATCTGGGCTTGGTGGCTGCTAAGGGCGAAGTGCGCATGGCGAACCCGATCTATGCCGAGGTGGTGCCGCGCGAGTTGACCGCAGTGCTGCAGTCCGCGCTGGCACCCCGAGTCGATCCAACTTGGTATGCGCAGGCCGACGGCGGCTTGGACATGGCCGGGCTGCTGAGCGCGTTCCAGGGCTATTTCCGCGAGCACGCCGAGTCGTGGGTGGAGCGCTACAGGCACGCCGAGGCGGGGCCGCAGTTGGTGCTGCATGCCTACCTGCAGCGCGTGGTTAACAGCGGCGGCCGTATCGAGCGCGAGTATGCGGTGGGTCGCGGGCGCACGGACTTGTTGGTCGAGTGGGGCCGCAGCGGGGTGGGGGAGCCAGTGCGCCCGCGCAAGTATGTCATCGAGTGCAAGGTGCGCCGGGAGAAAATGGGCTGGGAAAGCTTGTTGCGCGAGGGGCGGGAGCAGACGGCCGAGTACATGGACCGCTGCGGGGCGGAAGCGGGGCACTTGGTGATTTTCGACCTGCGGCCGGGCCGTTCGTGGGACGAGCGCTTGTTCCGCCGCGAGCCGCAAGCGGGCGAACTGCCGATCACTGTGTGGGGGCTGTAGTCCCTGCCGCGCAGCGGCAGTCTCGCAGCGTCGCTCGCCTTGGCAGCCGCGCCCTGCCCTTTACGACAAAATCAGGGTGCGCGCATTCTCTGGTAGAGCTTGCTGCTGTGGCTGTGGTGGAGTCGCCGGGTGCGTTCCACGCACTGCACGATGGTCGCCAAGCGCGTGTGGCCTTCCCGCAGTACCTGGCGGCCGGGCTGGGCATAGCGCTTGCGCTTGAAGTTGAGATAGCCGCCCAGCATGGCCCGCTGCGCTGGCAAACACGACGAGGCGCTGCAACTGCTGTTGCGACCCTGTTGTCGCTAGCGCCGTGCTTCTGCGGGCTAGAGGCCGCACTTTTGCAGCCTCAAAGTGTGATTCTACGCCGTCACAGCCCTTGCCAGCCGACAAAGCGTCAGCGGTGAAGTCGATTCCGAGCGACCTGCCAGCATCAAAATCTGTAGATGATCGACAGGTAGGTGAATGTGTTGCCGTCTCCAGGGCTGTTGGCCTTCACGAACGGACCGGGAAACATGTAACCGGCGACAGCTTCGATGCCAAGCAGCTTGTTCACGTCGTAGTTCAGCGTGGCGTTCACCTCGTCGCCGACCTTGGTGGGCGCCGCGCTCCCCTCTGCGGCCCGGAGGGAAAGCCTGCCCCCGACGTTGTAGAGCGCGTCGCGCGTATTGGCAAGCCAGTAGGAGTGGAAGTCGAACTGTAGCCGGGTCTTGGGGCTGGGCCACAATTGCGCGCCCAGGCGAATGTTCTTGATGTTGCGCCAGCCGACGAGGTCGTTGTAGCCGTACCAGCGGTGAGCGGTAGGGTAGATGTCCACGAATCCGCCCACCTTGCCATCGCTGGGGTCCTCGTCGCCCGAGCCGAAGGTGTACTCCGCGTACAGGCGCGGGGCGAGCCTGGCGTCGAACTTGCGGCCGATTTCGGCGTAGTAGCCCCATGCCTCGATCGCAGCGCCAGCCACGCTGCCCCACTGGCGGACGAATGCGGCGTTGTAGTCCCATGGGCCCAGTTTGTCGTTCCAAACGCGCATGCCCGCGGTGTACCGGTCTAGGTCGCCGCGCATGTTGATCTCGTTGGTAGCCAATGGACTGGTCTGCCACAGGATATACGGCTCCACGACCATGTTGGGGATCAACTTCTTGAAAGAGCCGTACATGCCGTGCAGGTTGTTGCCCTCGGGCGACTGGTTGATTCTGCGCCCCGGATCGTTCTGCACCACCGATGCGGAAAAGACGTCGAGTTGCGATCCCGGCCCTTGGAGACGAACCTTGACCGCGTCGAACACCCGCGCCGTGTTGGCCCAGTCCAGGGCTCCCACCAAGCGTTGATCGCCGTAAGCCAGCAACTGCCGTCCGACCGTGACCGTGACCGGGGCATCGTCGCTGCCGATCTGCGTGTATGCCTGGCGCACGTCGAATCCGTCGCTGTATGCGCCGATATTGGGAATGCTCTCGCGGATCCCCGGAGCCCGGGCGTCTTGTCCCTGGAACCCGAATTTCAGCCAGCCGGCCGGCTTGACCCCGATATCGAGGCGCACCCGACCCAAGCCGTAGCCATCGTTGCGGCCGGCTGCGTAGCCTAGGCCGCGACGGCCCTCGGCACGGAATCGGAATTCCCCTCCCAGCGCAAGCCAGTCCGGCAGGGCATCGCCCATGGCGTGGCGAAGCGTGTATCGCTGCTCGGCCGGAGCCTTGCTCTGGTCTTGCGCCGCAGCGGCTTGCGCCGTGACAAGCCAGATTCCCGCGGCAACTGCTGGCATCCAAGCGCGGGCCGGCACGGTTCGGGACGTGGTGCTGGAGGAGGGGGTCGAACCCTCATGCCCGGTAAAGGGCGCTGGATTTTGAGTCCAGTGCGTCTGCCAATTCCGCCACTCCAGCATTGCCGTACGAAAGTTCTGGACCGCCCGCGCCATGCTTCCCAAGTGCCCAGCCGGCCTGATCGCCCGCTACAGTCGCTGGGTCAAATCACGGCAAGAAACAGTATAGACCAGTTTCGTTCCATGTCAAGCCCGAGCCTCTTCCAATGCCAAATGAGCCTGACGGGCGGGATTGTTTCCAACGGGAAATGAGCCTGAAGGGGGCTCGCGCGGGGATGTGAGAACCATGGGAGGATGGTTTTGCATCTCAATCTGGACACGCACAAGACGCGCGCGGACATCCTGCGCTTCTTGGAGGGCAACGCGGCAGGCAGCGTCGTGGTGCCGGATCGCGCGGCGGCCTACGAACACAGCGGGCAGGTCTTGCGGCGGTTTTCGTACTGGCGGCTGAGCAAGCCGGACCGGGGGCTGCTGAAACGCTACCTGGAACGCACGACGGGCCTGTCGCGGGCGCAGCTGACGCGGCTGGTGAAGCGCTATCTGGCGAGCGGGCAGCTGCGTGCCGGGCAGCGCGGAGCCGGGCGGCGCTTCCAGCACAAGTACCAGCCGCAAGACATCGAACTGCTGGCCGAAACGGACGAATTGCACGGCACGCTGTCGGGGCCGGCCACGCTGGCCCTCTGCCAGCGCGCTTGGCAGCTCTTCGGCGACGAGCGCTTCCAGCGCTTGGCGCAGTTGTCGAACGGGCACCTGTACAACTTGCGGCGCAGCGCGCGCTACCTGCGGCGCTTAGGCAGCAAGGCCGGCACACGCCCGGCGGCGGTGACGATTGCCGAGCGCCGGCGGCCGCGCCCCAACGGTCGCCCGGGCTATGTGCGGGTCGATTCGGTGCATCAAGGAGACCGCGGCAAAGTCAAGGGCGTATATCACATTAACTTGGTCGACGAGGTGACGCAGTTCCAGTTCGTGGGCAGCGTGGAGCGCATCTCCGAGCACTTCCTGCTGCCGGTGCTGGAGGACCTGCTGGGCGCCTTCCCGTTCCGCATCTGCGGTTTGCATTCCGACAACGGTTCCGAGTACATCAACCGCCGCGTGGCGAGGCTGCTGGAGAAGCTGCGCAGCGAGCAGTTCACCAAGTCGCGCCCGCGGCGCAGCAACGACAATGCCTTGGTGGAGTCGAAGAACGGCACGGTCGTGCGCAAACAACTCGGCTACGGGCATATTGCGGGGCGGCACGCCGAGCGGTTGCACCAGTTCAACCGCGAGGTGCTCTCGCCGTACCTGAACTACCATCGTCCGTGCTACTTCCCGAGCGAGGAGGTGGACGCCAAGGGCAAGCTGCGCAAGCGCTACCGGCAGCAGGACCTATGCACGCCGTATGAGCAGCTGAAAGCGCTGCCGGAGGCGGCGGCCTGCCTGCGCGCGGGGCTGGACTTCGCGCAGTTGGATGCGGAGGCTTACCGCATGAGCGATCACGAAGCGGCGCGGCAGTTGAACGCGGCGCGCGACGAGCTGTTCGCGGCCATCCGTGCGGAGTAGTGCGGGCCATTGCGGGAAAAGAGCGGTTACAGGCTCACTTGGCGTTGGAAAGCGGGGCGGCCTCGCAGCCAGCGGTCGTGGCGCGGGGGCTAAGCCTAGGCGCGTGGCGGCAGCGCTCAAGGCCGGGCAGGGGCAGCCTGATTAAAACAAAATATAATGAAAATGTGCTGGTGGCTAGCCACCAGCACGCTCCCCGCTCTGCCCAGCCCCCGTCTCGAGCAGGCCTGTAGCGGGCAGCGCGGCTGCGCCTCCTCCCCCCAGTACCACCTCCCCACTGGGTGTATCATGAACTCACTCTCACTTCTTCTGCCCGGCCCCCCTTCAGGCTCATTTTCGGATTGGAAAGGACTGCCCGCGCTGGATTCTCCGTCACGGCTCAATGCCGCTAGCAGGAGCGGGCCGGCCCTTTTCCGGCAGCGGATGGTCATGAGCGGAACGGTGCGCGGAATCGTCGGGGGATCTCGCGGCTGGGTTCGGCAACTCTCGCGCCCCTGGGCGAGAATCGGAACGACCCGGGAGGCAGGTAACGGGGGGCGCGCGTCGCGCGCTCAGCCCTCCTGCGCGCTTGCGCCGGAGCCGCTGGCGCTGCCCGCGCCCGTCTCTTCGGCAACCGGCAGGTGCAGCTTCAGCCGCACCTCGCGCTCCAGCTTGTCCCGCACGTCGAGGTTGTTCTTGAGAAACTCCTTGGAGCGCTCGCGTCCCTGGCCGATGCGGTCGCCGCCATAGGAGAACCAAGCCCCGCTTTTCTGCACCAGTCGGTGGCTCACGCCGAGGTCCAGCAGGTCGCCCTCGCGGGAAACGCCCTCGCCGTACATGATGTCGAACTCGGCGAGCTTGAACGGAGGGGCCATTTTGTTCTTCACGACCTTGATCTTGGTGCGGTTGCCAATGACGGCGTCGCCGTCCTTGATCGCACTGATGCGGCGGATGTCGATGCGCACCGAAGAGTAGAACTTCAGCGCCCGCCCGCCCGTGGTCGTCTCCGGGCTGCCGAACATCACGCCGATCTTCTCGCGGATCT
This sequence comes from Bryobacterales bacterium, assembly GCA_965219605.1. Classification (GTDB taxonomy): domain Bacteria; phylum Acidobacteriota; class Terriglobia; order Bryobacterales; family UBA6623; genus VXMF01. Next base: position 910,298 of record CBDCOC010000002.1, read on the forward strand.
GGTTGATGAAGATGATGCAGCAGTTCGACTTCGCCAAGGGGCCTGTCAGCTTGCGCAGGGCTTGGGACATCAGCCGCGCCTGCAGGCCCACGTGGCTGTCGCCCATTTCGCCCTGCAGTTCGGCGCGCGGAACCAAGGCCGCCACCGAATCGACGACAACGATGTCGATCGCCCCCGAGCGCACCAGCACTTCCACGATCTGCAACGCCTGTTCGCCGGAGTCGGGCTGCGAGATCAGCAAGTCGTCGAGGTTCACCCCGAGCTTGGCGGCGTAGATCGGATCGACAGCGTGCTCAGCGTCGATGAAGGCCGCCATGCCGCCCGCCTTCTGCGCCTGCGCCACGGCCTGCAGGGCGAGGGTGGTCTTGCCGGAGGACTCCGGGCCGTAGATCTCGACGATGCGCCCCTTGGGAAAGCCGCCGATGCCAAGTGCGGCGTCCACGGACACGGCCCCGGTCGGGATTATGTCGGCAGCGATGCCTGCATCGCGCTCGCCCATGCGCAGGATGGCGCCCTTGCCATGATCCTTCTCGATCTGGCGCAATGCCTCGTCAAGGCTGTGCTGTGTCGCTGGTGTCACTGGAATTCTCCTTGCGCGGGCTGAACAGCCCATCATTCAAGCTTGGGGGATGAAACGGCGAATGTCAAGCGCTCATCCTTTCCCGTATCCTCTCAAGAGCGTGCCGCTGGGGCCATCGGTTCGCAGGTTTCGCGCTAATTGGACGCGTCCGGCAGCGGGGCGTAGTAGCCCCGCCGGACGCGGACCTCGGCATTGCGATGCTTGGTGCGCACTTCCACCGTGTGGAACGAGCCGTCGTTGACGAACTGGCTGGGCGAGTACAGGATGAAATACTGGTGGCGGAGTTCGTTGGCGATGTTCGCGAAGGACTGCTGTAAGTCGCGGGCTTGGAAGGGATGGAAAGCCACGCCGCCCGTTTCGCGGGCGAAGCGCCGCAGCGTCTTGTCCCCCGACTCGGCCGTCCCGGTGCGGTTGGTCGAGATCGTGTAGACCACGGTCTCGGCTTTATGGGCCATCTCGAGAGCGTCTTCGCGGGTCACCGTGCTACGGTTGTCGGCGCCGTCGCCGATCACGACCAGCGCCCTGCGGAACTGCTCCTTGGGCTGGTCCTCGGGCAGCTTGTCACGGCAGGCGTAGTAGATCGCGTCGTAGAGCGCGGTGCCGCCGCCGGCGCGCAGCCGGCGGACGCCGTCGGCCAGATCTTCGATGTTGTTGGTGTAGTCGACGATCAGCTCGGCGCGCGTGTCAAAGCTCACCAAGAAGGCGCGGTCGTTTTCCTCCGCGAGCACGCCCTGTAGGAATTCGATTGCCGCTTCCTGCTCGAACTTGAACCTGGCGCGGATCGAATTGCTGGTGTCCAGCACCACCCCGATGCGCAAGGGCAGGTCGCTTTCGCGGTCGAATTCGCGGATCTCCTGCTGCCAGCCGTTGTCGAAGACCGCGAAATCGTCGCGCCCCAGATCGGTGATGAAGCGATTCCTGCGATCGGTGACCGTGAACAGCAGCGGCACGCGAGCCACGTCGACCTTGATTATGTCGGAGTCCTGGCCCGCGTAGACCGGCTCGAATTCGGGCCTGCCGCTCTCTTGCGCCCATGCCGGGACCAGCACGACGGCTGCCGCCAAGGTTGCCAAGGAACGCAGCAGCATGCTCGCATTATAGACCCAGCCGCTCCAGTTCGGCCCGGAAATCGGCCGGCAGCGGTGCTTCGTGCCGCAGCCTCTCGCGGCTTGCCGGGTGGATGAATTCCAAAGCCCTCGCGTGCAACAGGTAGCGCCCGGGGGATCGGAGATCGGGGAGCTCCTTGCGGGCTCCGTAGAGCGAGTCCCCCACGACCGGGTGCCCTAGCGCGGCGAGATGCACCCGGACTTGGTGCGTCCGCCCTGTATGGATGCGCACCTCGGCCAGCGCATGCCCGGCCGAACTGCGCAGGCATCGAATGTCGCTGCGCGCTTCCCGCCCGTTCAACGCCACCGCCATCTTGACCCGGTTGCGCCGGTCGCGGCGGATTGGCAGCTGTGTCCTGAGCCACCATGCGCCGCCGTGCTTGACCGGGTGGCCGTGGCGCAGCAACTTTGGATCGTCGTGCGGGTCGGCGCCCATCGGGCGCTCGACTGCCGCCCAGTAGAGCTTGAAAACGCTGCGTTGCTGGAACTGCTCCTGCAACTGCCGATGAGAGCGGTCATGCTTGGCCACGACCATCACGCCGGAGGTGAACCGATCCAAGCGGTGCACGATGCCGGGCCGCAGCGGGCCGGACGCGCCCGACAGCGATCCGAAGCGGTGCAGCAGCGCATTGACCAGGGTGCCCGTGTGGGAGCCGGCCCCGGCATGCACAGCCATGCCGGGCGCTTTGTTGATGACCGCTAGGTCCCCGTCCTCGTAGAGGACTTCAATGTCGATCGCCTCGGGATCGGCGCGCAATGGCGGCCGCTGGGCCGGCTCGACATCTATGGACTGGTCGGCGCGGACCCTGCGCGCCGACTTGGATTCGACACTGCCGCCCACCTGCACCGCGCCGGCACGGATCCACTGCGCGACCAGCGAGCGTGTGGCGCCCTCGACCCGCTCGCACAGGAAGCGGTCAAGCCGGGATCCGGCCTCCTCGGGGCGGGGAACTAGCCGCACTCGTTTCAGAGTGGCACACCTGGGATCGAGAAGCGCGCGGGCCCGGGCCGCCGCGGCGGGCAAGGGGCGGCGGCCCAGTAGAATGACCTCCATGGCGCTGCGCCTTTGGCCGCTTACCTGCTTGCTGGCCTGTATCGCCTGTTCCGGTCCCGGCCTGGAGCCGCTCCCCGAGATCGCGGTCGATGGCTTGGGCCCCAACCTGGCCAGCCAGATCGGCCCCCACTTGGACGCGTTGCGCGCCGACTCCGGCGATGCCAGCGCGGCCGGCAAGGCAGGCATGTTGCTGCAGGCCTACGGGCGCCACGACTTGGCTGTCGGCTTTCTGCGGCGGGCGGCCGCTCTGGATGCGCGCCAGCTGCGCTGGCCTTACTACCTGGGGATTTCCCTGTCCAGGCTCGGCCGGGGGCGCGAGGCGGCAGAGTCGTTCCGCGAATGCTTGCGCCTTGACGGGGACTACCGCCCGGCCAAGCACCGCTTGGCCGCTGCGCTCCTTGCCAGCGGCACGGCGGACCGTAGCCGGGAGATCTTCCAAGAGCTTGTTGCGGCCGATCCCGGTGACGCGCGGGCGCTGCATGGCCTGGCCCGGGCGGAGCTGGCAGCGGGGCGGCCGGAAGCCGCGGTCCCGCACCTGCTCCAAGCCGTTCATCTGTCCCCTGAGTTCGGCCAGGCGCATTACACCCTGGCGCTGGCCTACCGCGCCTTGGGAGAGGATGGCAAGGCGGACCCGCACTTCGCCCTGTTCGATCGTCACCGCCAGTCCGGCCCTGCCGCTGACGATCCGCTGGCCGCCGCGGTGGCCGGCTTGCTGGCCAGCGCCGCGGAGTACCTCAAGCGGGGGGTCGAGGCGATGGACGCGGGGCGGCCCGGCGCCGCGGTAGCTCTGCACTTGGATGCTTTGCGGGAAGATCCGTCCCTGACTCAGGCGCATGTCAACCTGGTGATCCTGTACGGCTCAATGGGCCGTCCCGAAGATGCCGCCAGGCAGTATCGATCTGCTTTGGAGGCCGCCGCGCCCAGCGCCGAGCTGCACTACAACTACGGAGTGGCGGCCTATCGCAGCGACGACAGGCGGGCGGCCCGGCGAGCCTTCCAGTCGGCTTTGGATCTCAACCCGGATCACGCGCTCGCCAATCACAACTTCGGGCAGATGCTGGAGGAGGAGGGGCGATTCGAGGAGGCCCGCGCCCATTATGAGCGCGCGCTGGCGAGCCGTCCGGATCACGCGCTGTCGCACTACAAGCTGGGCCTGCTATGGATGCGCGAATTCAACGCGGCCAGGGCCGTGGCAGCATTTCGCGAGGCCGCCAAGGAGCAGTCCGAGCGCACTCCGACGTATCTTTTCTCGCTCGCGGCGGCGCTGCTGGCCGCGGGCGATCGGGACGCGGCCGTGCCTCGTCTCCGCGAGGCCCGCGGCCAGGCCGAGCGGCTCTCCCAGCCCGAGTTGGTCGCGAAGATCGACGAGACGCTGCGCAAGCTCGGCGCCGGCGCCTGATTGCGCCGCCCCGCCCGCTACAGCGAGAATTCCAGGCCGACCAGCGGGAAGCGGGACAGGCCCGTCCCGATTTCCTGGCGGTTCAGGCGGCGGTTCCACAGCAGGTTTGTCGCGTTCTCCCGGCCGGTGACGTTCTGAATGCCGACATACACCACCAAAGGGCGGTCCCCGAGCATGAAGGTCCGGTCCAGCCTCACGTCGAGCGTGAAGAACGGCCGGTAGCGCAGCGCGTTCACCTGCTCGAGGTCGAAGATCCCTCGGCGCTGCGCTTCCGAGCTCTCGGCCAAGAAGGGCGTGTACGGCCGGCCTGCGAGGTAGGCCGTGCGCAGTGCCAGTTCCCACACCTTGGCGATGCGCTTGCCGCCGATCAAGTTCGCCACGACCGGGCGGTCGAACGCTCCGCGGCGCAAGACGCCATCCAATCCGGCATGCTCCGAGCGGGAGAACGCGAGGTTGAACTGGCCGAACCAATCCCCGGAGAACTTTTTTTCCGCCAGCAGCTCGATGCCGCGGACCTTGCCGCGCCCAGCGCTGGTCATCGGATAGAGTATGTCGCGCACGTCGAAGGTGTCGCCCACATTGGCGAAGGTGAGCGACGGAAACTGGGTGGAAACCGCGTAGTTGCGGTAGGTCTTCGAGTAGGCTTCCGCGGTGATGCGCGTGTTGCTGCCGCGCTCCCAAGCGATGCCGGTGACCCAGTGGTCCGCGCGGGCCGGCTCCAGCAGCCGGTTCTGGGGAAAGGCCGCCATGAACAGGTAGAGCGGCATCTGGTGGTAAATCCCCCAGCTTGCGTTCCACGACAGGTTGCCGCCGAGCGCCAGCGAGACTCCCGCCCTAGGGCTCAAGCGGGCATGCGTGGCGCCGAACTGGCTGTAGCGGTCGAGCCGGGCCCCGAGCGTGAAGCGCGCCACGCGGGCGACTCGTCGCGTGGTCTGCAGGTAGACCCCCGACTCCGCGGCGCCAACCTCCTCCCGGAGATCGATCGGGTTGATGTCCGGGACGGCAGTGAACGGCCCGTCGTAGCCCAGCGGCGACAGAGTGATGTAGTCGTTGGCGTGGAACTGCTGCCGCCCGCCGAGGCGCATCTCGCCGAGCTGGTCGGACCGGACGGTCAGGTCGTACTTGATGCCGAACCTCGTTTCGGTGGAATCTTGCCGGAAGGTCGTCGCTCCCATGTCAATGATGCTGCCAATGTCCGCGTCGGCAGGGAGCGGGCCGTTGCGCACTAGATCCTTGACGGTCGAATCCACGCCGGCCGACGAATACGTGATCCCCAGCAGGCCGATCGCGCGGGAGCCGAACGTGCGCTGCCAGTTGGCGCCGTTGGCGCTGCGCTGGCCGCTGTAGCGAATATCCAGCGCGCCCAGCGGGGAGTCGTCCTCGATCATCTCGGAAAGGCCCAGCCGCACCCGGTCGATACCGCTGATGCTGCTTAGCCAGACACGGTCGCGCACGCCGAAATCACGCACGAGCTTGCCCGTGAACGAATAGAACACCGGCACGCCGCCAGTGCCGAGGTCGTCGCTGAAGAAGTCCAGGAAGCTGCGCCGCGCCGATACGAGCCACGACCCGCGGCCGTTTGCCCACGGGCCCTCCACGACGCCGCCCGCTCCGGCATAGGCAGCGGTGAGCCGCGACCGGAACCGTTCGCGGTCGCCCTCGCGCTGCGCGATCTGCAGCACGCTCGACAGCCGGTTCTCGTACGGCGCCGGATAGCCGCCGGTTAGGAATGTCACATCCTCGATCAGCTGCACGTCAAGCAGGCTCACCGTGCCGCCGGCCGAGGCGAAGTTCGCGAAGCTGTTGATGTTCGGGATCTCGATGTTGTCCACTACGAAGAGGTTCTCCAGCGGGCTGCCGCCCCGGACGATGATGTCGTTCCGGAAGTCCGCCGAGCCGGCGACGACGCCGGGCAGGGTGGCCACGTAGCGCGAGACGTCCTGCAGTGCGCCCGCGGTCTTCAGGATCTCGTGGTTCTGGATCCTGACGCCCGACGTGACCACCTCGTCGGGCGCGCGTACCTGAGAGGCGCGCACGGTGACCGAAGTGCTGACCGCCTCGACCACGGGCAGGGCCAGGCTGATCTCGATCGTCAGCCCGGCCCGCACCTCCACCTCGCCCGTCAGCAGGGCTTGGCCGGAGGGGGACTTGACCTCGAGCCTCACCATCCCGGGGCGCACGTTGATGGGCGGGAAGATCCCGGCCCGGTCGAGCGGCACGCACAGCACGGTTTCGGCGATGCAGACCTCGCCGCTGTCCACAGCCGTGCCGTCGTCCCGGATTACGTTGCCGCGCACCGCGCCGGTCCCGACCGTGTCCTGGCCGGATGCGACGGCAGCCGAGAGAATCAAAGCGCAGGCAGCCGCGCTGGCCTGTCGTTGAATTGTGCTAGAGAGTGCCAACTCTCATTCTGAGGTATCCGCGCCCGATCCCGCCCTGCGAGGCTATGAGGCTATTCGGTGTCCAGGGCAAGGGCATCGCGGTCAGCGCAGGCCGGCTCGCTTAGCCTGAACTTCATCCGGAAAAGACGAACTAATTGCTTGTTTCAGAATGAGTTACGTCGAATCAACCTGTCATTTTACTGGAAACAGTCTTGTCGAGATCGACTCCCAGCAGAGCGAATGCCTTGGCTTGCAAGGCCGTCGGCTGGGCGAGCAGCGGAAACTCGTGCTGCTCGTCCTTGCCTAGCGTGACGTGGTTGAGCGTCAGTGTTCCCAGATGTGCGAGCAGACTCGGCAGGCCCTGCACCGGCAAGCCTTCCGGAGTCCGCTTGCTGGCGGCCTTGGCCCGGGCCGCAGGCGACACCTGCGCCGCTTCCACCGGCGAGTCGCGCTGTGCGCGAGCTGCCTCGCGCTCGCTGTCTTCAAACAACAACGGTGCCAGTTTGCGCCGCAAGTGCCATTCCAAGTAGTAGGCCAACATGCACAGAAAGACATGCCCGCGCACATGCTCGGCGCTGTAGACGTAGAACGGGCGCACTGCCAAGCGGGTCGTTTTCAACGAGCGGAAGGCGCGCTCCACCTGCGCCAGACTCTTATAGGCCGCCACCGCTTCGTGCGCCCCGAGGGCGTCCGCAGGCAAGCTCGTGCGCACCACGTACACGCCGTCCAACTGGGCCTCGGCGGCAATGCGCTCTGGCCGTCGCGACCAGTGCAGCACGTGTTCCTGCACGCTGATCTCGAAATGCTTCGCCACCTTGTAGCGATTCGCATCGCGGCCGATGCGGCGCTGGATCGCGGCCTCTTCGTGCCACGGCTTGCGCCCCCGCCGCACCTTGGCGGCCAGCTCTTCCAAGAGTTGCTCGGTGGCCTGTAGCAACTCCTCTCGCTTGCGGGCGCGCTGCTCTCGCAGGCGCGGGTTCAGGCACACCAGCAGGCGCTCGCCGGGGAATTCCGGGCTGTGAATCTCAGCCACTTGATCGGGCACCAACTGGCCCGGCTGGAGCGGCGCTTCAGGCCTGGCCCCGGCCTGCTCGGCATCCGGTTCGGGCGCTTTGAGCAACTGCTGCAGGGCGCTGCTAGTGAGGGCCGAGATCCAATCCAGGCTGGCCGGCTCGAGGTCGGCGCGCAGGCGCGCCGTGGTCAGCATGCCGCGATCGCCAACCAGCGCGACTTGCTGCACGCCGAACTGCTTGCGGATGGTCTGCACTTGGGCGCTCACGGTGGTCGGATCGGCGCTGTTGCCGGCGAACACCTCCACCGCCACGGGGCAGCCGTCCGGGGCGCACAGCAGGCCGAAGACGATCTGGCGCTTGCCGCGCTTGCGGTCGCGGTTGTAACCAAAGGCGGCCAGCGGACAGCAGCGGCCTTCGCAGTAGGAACTGGTGACGTCGTAGAGGACTAGGGTGCCGGCGCGCAGGTGGCGGCGGGCGAGGCTGCGTTGGATCCAAGGCTGGCGCTGGCGCAGCCAATCGAGCATGGCCAGCAGTTCATTGCCCGCCACGGGCCCGAGAGCGAGCAGGCTGCCGAGCGAGTTGGCGGCGGAAGCGGGGCAGAGGCTGCGGGCGGTGGCGAGCTTGGAGTCGGGCTGCAGCAGGCGGGCGCAGATGGCGGCCAAGGCGAGGCTGCGTTGGCGCGAGGGGGAGCGCTGTAGCAGGCGGGGGAAGTGGAGTTGGCGGGCGAGGGCGAGCACAGCGGCGACATGGCCGTGAGGCAGGGAGCGGCGGATGGTAACGGCTTGGTCGAGGCGGGGGACAGCCACACCGCCTTGCAGGACGGTGCGGATGCCGTGGATGGCCTCGGGCGGGAGTTGGGAGAGGTTGGCGATGGTCTTGCGACGGATGCGCTGGCCCTCCCGCCAAGCCTGGCGGAGCAGGACGGCTGGGGGGCTGTTGCGGTTGGGGATGGATTCGACGTAGAAGGCCACGGGGATTACATGGAAACAAAAAATTGCAAATACAATTCTAATAAAAGATATAAACAAATGTCAAGTAAAAAAATACATGGAAACAAAAATACACCTGAGAGAGATCCCGGGAGAGTCATAACCAATTGAAAATAAAGTACTTAAAAGCGATCAAAGCCTATCCAGCCTAGGTGAAGTTCAGCTTAGCGCGGCCGCAGAGATTTTCGGCTGGGGATTCGGGCAGCGTTGCTGCTATGGGGCGCGTGCCGCCAAGGGCAGCCGGCACTACAGCCCCCACACCGTGACTGACAGTTCGCCCGGTTCTGGATCGCGGCGGAACAAGCGCTCGTCCCACGAGCGTCCGGGGCGCAAGTCGAAAATCACCAAGTGCCCGGCTTCCGCCCCGCAGCGGTCCATGTACTCGGCTGTCTGCTGGCGCCCTTTGCCTAGCAAGCTCTCCCAGCCGACGTTCTCCCGGCGCACCTTGCACTCGATGACGTACTTGCGCGGATGCACTTGGCCCCCCGGCCCGCTGCGGCCCCACTCGATCAACAAGTCCGTGCGGCCGCGGCCGACGGCGTACTCGCGCCCGATGCGCCCGCCACTGTTGACCACGCGCTGCAGGTAGGCATGCAGCACCAACTGCGGCCCGGCCTCGGCGTGCCTGTAGCGCTCCACCCACGACTCGGCGTGCTCGCGGAAATAGTCTTGGAACGCGCTCAGCAGCCCGGCCACATCCAGACTGCCGTCGGCCTGCACGTACCACTCCGGCTTGACCGCCCCCGCTAGGGTCGCCTCCAAGGGCAGGGTCAATTCGCGGGGGATGACTTCGGCGTAGAGCGGGTTGGCCATGCGCACCGGATAACCCGGGGCAACCAGGCCCAAGTCGCGCACATATTCCAAGTCGCGCACCGACCAAGCCGCTTGTGTGGAGCCCGCCAGCATGGGCAGGATCACGCGCCGCACGCGCTCTTCGCGCAACTTGTCGGCCAGTTGGTCGAGGTGCGTCACACGACGTAGAATAAGCGCTTCCTTGGCGGCGTCGATAGCTGGCACGCCGACGGGTTGCGCCGGGTCTGGGCCGGGGCCGGCCCGAAAGCAAGCCTCGTAGGCCAAGGCGTTGACCAGCCACGGCTGGCCGCAGGTCAGCGCCCACAGGCGCTCGACCGCCGCCGTCTCGAAGGCTTGCCCGCGCTCGGCGGTGTGCTGCGCCAGCAACTCCTGCACCTCGCGCTTGCAGAAGTCCCCCAGGCGCAGCGACTCGGCCTTGATGTTGAAGGCACTGCCGCCCTTCACGTTGGCCCCGGCCCGGCTGGAATAGATCTGGTAGTCGCGCACGTCGCGCACGCCGCACAGGATCACGCTCTGCGGGAAATGCTGCGGCCGCCGGTCGTATTCGGCGCGCAACTGGCGCAGTACCGAGATCAGCGTGTCGCCGACCAGCGCATCGATTTCGTCGAGCAGCAAGACCAGCGGCTTGGCGCTCGCGGCCGACCAGCGCACCAGCGTCTCAGCCAGCGCCCCGTCGGGGCCTTCGCTCTGCAGGTAGTGGGCCCGCTGCTGCTGCACGAAATCGTCCTGCAGCACGTCCAAAGCGCGCGAGGCCAAGCGCCCCAGCAGCGCCCGCATCGCCCGTGCGGTATCCTCCCCGGCGGCCTGTCCCACTTCCAAATTCACGTACAGGCAGCGGTACTGCCCGGCCGCATTGAGGCGGTCTTGCAGCGCCAGCAAGGTCGAGGTCTTGCCCGTCTGGCGCGGCGCGTGCAAGACAAAGTATTTCTTGCGCTCGATCAGTGCGAGCATCTCAGCGAGGTTGACACGCGCCAGCGGATCGATGCAGTAATGGTCGGCCGCCTGCACCGGGCCCTCGGTATTGAAGTAACGCACGCCAGCTTGAGTATGGCACGCAGCGCCGGCGGCAGCAAGCTGAGCGGGCGCTAATACTGCGCCCGCTCCCGGCCGCCGGCCAGTGCCTTCGTCAGCCCGCCGTAGGGCGCGGCTGAACCTGCGTGCTGGCTCGGCCAGAGTCCCTGCTCGCCCCGGCTGGACGAGCACCAGACGCCGCTGCCGGCCCCACTCCCACGACAACAGGGCCCCGCCTGACTTCAGGCCCAAGCTCAAATCCTCCAGCCCGGGCGTGAGTAGGTAGTGCCTGCGACAAAACCCCCTAAAATCCGATCTTCTCTAAAAATATGCGCCGATTTATGGACCCATTGGGGGCATCGTTCAGCAGAATTTCTCCCCTGATTGGTAAAAATATGTCAAGAAATCTGGCTGAGTTCGACTCACTGCCTGCTTCAGATACACTCCGCCCTGCCGGCCTTCTGCCAGCTCTCTTTTTTCTCTTTCCCGTCTCGATGACCGCTGCTATGCGGCTATCTTTAGCCGCTCTTTCTTCAGTCTTTCTCGTTCCCTTCTCTGGAGTATCAATCCTAGCCGATGCACGTTCGCTGCCACCACTGACAACCCAATCGCCCGCTCGAATCCTGCCCGACCGTGCTCTCGCACTCGATCCAGTCCTCGCTGCTCCAAGTTCGCGATCGCCGACTCCACTGCCGGATGCTGCCGCCGTCTCTCTACGTACTCCTGTGCTTCTTCCCGCTCTTTATCTGTCTCACTCAACCGCCCCTTCTTCGGCATCACGTTCCGCGCCAGCATGCCATCCAACCGCTGCCGATTCCCAGCACTGTAGTACCCCTTGTCAAAACTGCATCCCTGCAATCCCGGGTACTCACTCTGCACCTGTTCCACTATTTCGACCGCCACATCCACGTCCTGCTCCGTCCACATGATACGATGACCTAATATAAACTGTTCCGCGCTCTCCACGATTGTTACCGGCACTCCTAGCTCTACCAGAACACCCGCTTTCCCTTTTACGCACCAGCGCGTATGATCTTCGAAAATCGAATACACTTTCTCCTCTTGTGGGATCGTCTCGCCTTGCAATATTCTCCGCTCCACTTGCCCCGCCAGTTTCCGCCCCAATCCCGCAAGCCGTTCTATTTCCTTGATCTCTTCCTTGCTTGCCCTGCTCTCCCGCAGATTTTCCAAGCTCCCCTCAGCTCGTTCTAGCAACCTTTCACACTGCTTCAAATACGCCTTCACCCCTTTCTCTTGATTCTTCCTCCTGCGCCGCGTCCGCACTCTTTGGAACAGTCTCCTCACCTTCCCTTCCAACTTCTTATGCTGCCGCCAGCCTGTCTCCCCTTGGGCCTCACTCGCCCGTGCGATCGTCCGTAGCAGACTCCTCATTGCATCCCACAGCAAACTTACATCCGTCGGATAATGCACGTCTGTCTCCACCACGAACGAATCGCAACGCGCCGCCAACTCTCCTGCCACATCCTTGCCTAGCACTTCGTAGCCAGCTCCCACCACCAAGCGGTTGACAGCCGCTAGTAACTGCGGAGTCAGTAGCGACACGTTGCGTGTGATCGTGCGGCAACTGGCCACTGTGCTGTCCCAGTCGCTGAGTCCCATCATGCGCCGCACACTGCGATGCTGTCCAGCTAATTCATGCCAGCGATCATAATCGCAATTCAATCCCTGACGCAGCAGTCCCAGCACCAATATGCTCCACAGACTCATGCCCGGACGACCGTTCCTGGCGTCCAAGCACGGCCCGTATGCTTGCCTCTCACTGTCTGCGCTGTCCGCCTTGCTCTTGTCCGCGAGCAGATGCGTCTCCAGCAGAGTGAATAGCTTGGCCCGCAACTCAGCATCCGACCAAATCTGCTGCAAACCGCGCAGCACGGCGGGAATATCATCCCGGGACTGCGGATCGAGTGGGATGCGCTCAATATCGATTTGGCCGATGGCTAATTGTGGATTTAAGACGACTCTCATGGGTGCCTGCCAGACGAAGATCGTAGCAAATAGGCCGCCAGCGGGCCAGGGCTAGCCAGCCGCTGTCATCTTCGTCGGCGTCGATTGCTATCAACTCATCTATTTTCAATCATTTAGAAGCTTTTGTCGCAGGCACTAGTTACCGGGTCGCATATTGCTAAAGAGTTGTTTCGCTTCGGCCCCGGCGGCCCTGCGGGCTTTGTCCACGGCCTTCTCTTCGATCAGCTGTAGGCGAGAGATGCCGACGCCAGTCAGCAGAATCCCCACCACCACGACCAAGAGTGACAGCACAGTGACCTGCACAGAGAGCGCTAAAGGGGTTGCAGCCTCGCCGGAGGCGGGGCGGTGAAAGTTGTATGCCCCCAAGGCGAAGCTCACCACGGTGAGCGCCAGAGACCAACGACGATCTGGCGGCACTGCGCGAGGCGCCTGGCAAGCATCTCTACGGTGATGGAACCTGAGGAAGCCATGCTCAGCGAGACCGCAAGTTAGTAGAGTCCGAGAACCACGGAACCGGGGCTACCCATGAAGAGCAGCCAGTGCCTGCGAGAATGCAAGGGCAAGTCAGGTCTGCATCGCGGCCCGCGCTTGACAACGGCTCGGAAATGTGTGATTATTCACTTTAATGCATATTCAATCATGCGTGTCCGTGCAGAGGCAGCCCGCGCAGACCCGCCATTTCCTGCGCGATACCGACCTTTCGGCCGGTGAGTTGCGCGCGGTGCTGGATCTAGCCGCCCGGGTCAAGGCCGATCCTGGCCAATATCGCCAAGCCTTGCAGGACCGCTCGATCGTCATGCTGTTCGAGAAGCCGTCGCTGCGCACGCGCATGACCTTCGAGCTGGCTGCGGCGCAGCTCGGGGGCTTCGCCATCTTCCAAGACCACCGCGACGGCCGCATCGGGCAGCGCGAGCCGGCGCGCGACATATCGCGCAACTTGGATCGCTGGTTCGACGCGATCGTGGCCCGGACGTTTTCGCAGAAGACGCTGCAACTGCTCGCCAAATGGTCCGGCGTGCCGGTGATCAACGCCCTGAGCGAATCGTTCCACCCGTGCCAGGCACTGGCAGACTGCCTTACGCTGCTGGAGCGCTTCGGTTCCTTAGAAGGACTCAAGCTGGCCTACGTGGGAGATGCCAATAACGTGGCGCACTCGCTGCTGCACTGCGGTCCGCGGCTCGGCGTCTCGGTATCGATTTGCGGCCCTGCGGACTATGGGCCGCGGCCCGGCGATCTCGCGGATGCGCAGCAGGTTGCGGAGCGGAGCGGTTGCACGGTCGAGGCGGTGGAGGACATCTGCCAGGCCGTGCAGGGCGCCTCGGCGGTGTACACCGATGTGTGGACGAGCATGGGCTGGGAGGCGGAAACGCAGCAGCGCAGTATTGCCTTCGCCGACTACCAAGTCGACAAGGCTGTCATGCAGATGGCCGAAAAGCGGGCCGTGTTCATGCATTGCCTGCCTGCGCAGCGTGGCGCGGAAGTGACCGACGCGGTCATTGAATCTCCGCAGTCCGTCGTCTTCGACCAAGCGGAGAACCGACTGCACGCCCACAAGGCGATTCTGATGACAATGATCGGAGGTGGGCATGAGCAAGCGTCCTAAGAAAGTGGCCCTGGCCTATTCGGGCGGGCTCGACACCTCGATCATCATCCCTTGGCTGCGGGAGAATTACGGCTCCGAAGTTGTCGCCGTTTGCGGCGATGTCGGGCAGGGCGGGGAAGAGCTCGCCGGCCTGGAGCAGAAGGCGCTTGCCAGCGGCGCCTGCGCGGTGCATGTCGAAGATCTGCGCGAGGAATTCGTGCGGGAGTATGTCTGGCCCTTGGTGCGCTCGGGAGCTGTATACGAGCACAAGTACTTACTGGGCACTTCGATTGCCCGCCCGCTGCTGGCCAAGTTCCAGGTGCGGGTGGCGCTTCGGGAGGGTTGCGACGCGCTGGCGCATGGCGCGACCGGCAAGGGGAACGACCAGGTGCGCTTCGAGCTGAGCTACAAGGCCTTGGCCCCGCATCTGCCTGTGATCGCTCCATGGCGCGAGTGGGGCATCGTTTCGCGCGAGGATGCTGTCGATTACGCCCGGCGCCACAATGTTCCGATCCAGCAGAGCAAGGCGAAGATCTACAGCCGTGACGCGAACCTCTGGCACATCTCGCATGAAGGCGCGGAGCTCGAAGATCCGGCGCACAGGCCGGGGGCGGCCGTGTGGACGCTCACGGCAGACCCCGCTGCCGCCCCGGCCGCCGGCGCCGAGGTGAGCATCGAGTTCGAGGCAGGCACGCCCGTCGGCTTGGACGGCAGGCGCATGAGTCCCGCCCGCTTGGTGCAAGCTCTCAATGACCTAGGCTGCCAGCACGGCATCGGGCGCGTCGACTTGGTCGAGAACCGCTTCGTCGGCATGAAGTCGCGCGGCTGCTACGAGACGCCTGGCGGAACCATCCTGATGGCGGCGCACGCGGAGCTAGAAGCGCTGACGCTGGACCGCGCCACGCAGCATTACAAGCAGAAGCTTGCCCTCGATTATGCCGAGCTTGTCTACGACGGCAAGTGGTTCACCCCGTTGCGCGAGGCCATGGACTCCTTCTTCGAGCGCACCCAGCGGCATGTCGGCGGGGTGGTCGCGCTGCGCCTTTGTCAAGGGCGCGTCGAACCGCTCGGCCGCACATCGCCGTACTCGCTCTATGCCCCCGAGATCGCAAGTTTCACGATGGGCGAGGAGTATGACCAGCGCGATGCACAGGGCTTCATCAACCTGACCGGACTGCCGGTCCGCGTGCATGCCGCGGTGCAGGGCGGCCCGCGCGACGCGGAAGGCGGCGGCGAGTGAAACTCTGGGGCGGGCGGTTCGAGTCCGGGCCGGCGGAGCTGTTCGAGCGTTACTCGGGATCCCTGCACTTCGACCGCAAGCTGTTCGAGGCCGATGTCGTTGGATCGAAGGCGTTTGCCAACGCCCTCTGCACGGTGGGGATCCTGACCGCGGCCGAGCGGGCGAGGATCCATGCGGCGTTTGACGCAATGCTGGCCGAGGCCGGCACTCCGGGCTACTTCGACGCCGACGACGAGGACATCCACACTTTCGTCATTCGCAAGCTCGCGGAGTCCGTCGGCGAGCTGGCCGACAAGATCCACACCGGACGCAGCCGTAACGAACAGGTCGCGACCGACTTCCGCCTGTGGACGAAGGGCGCGATCCGGGACCTGCAAGCGCGCCTAGAGGCGCTGATGGAGTCCCTGCTGCGACTGGCCGAGCGGGAGTTCGGCGCGCTGCTGCCCGGATACACGCACCTGCGGCGGGCGCAGGCGGTGCTTTTCGCGCATTATCTGCTGGCGTACTTCGAGATGTTCCTGCGCGACTGGCAGCGCCTGCAGCAGGCCTACGAGCGCACCGACGTCTCGCCGCTAGGGAGCGGCGCTCTGGCCGGCAGCGGGTTTGCCTTTGACCGGGACGCGATGGCCGCCGAACTGGGATTCGCCGCGATTTCGGCGAATAGCTTGGATGCAGTGTCGGACCGGGATTTCGCGCTTGACTTCCTGTATGCCGCGTCCGTGTCGATGCTGCATGCAAGCCGGCTGGCCGAAGATTGGATCTTGTACAGCAGCGAGGAGTTTGGATTCCTCGATCTGGGGGATGAGGTTACCAGCGGGTCCAGCTTGATGCCCCAGAAGCGCAATCCAGACGCGCTCGAGTTACTGCGCGGCAAGACAGGCCGCGTCTGCAGCAGCCTCCAATCCCTGATGATGACACTCAAGGGACTGCCTCTGGCCTACAACCGCGACCTGCAGGAGGACAAGGAGTGCGTGTTCGACAGCGCCGCGCAGGCTGCCGGCTCGCTGGCGGTCCTCGCCCTGTGCGTGGATACCGCTCGCGTACGGCGCAGGGATATGGAACAAGCAGCCGAGGACGGCTGGGTGTCGGCTACGGCCTTGGCTGAGATCCTGGCGCGCAGCGGCATTGCGTTCCACCGCGCGCACCAGATCGTGGGAGGCATCGTGCTTGCCAGCGTCAAGCGGGGCAAGCGGCCGGCGGACTGGACTGTGGACGAGTTGCGCGAGTTCGCGCCCGAGCTTGGCGAAGCGGCCTTGGCGGCGCTGGCCCCGCGCGCTGCCTTGGAAAACCACCAATTGCCAGGCGGCACCGCTTCCGAGCGCGTGCAGGAAGCCTTAACGGCGGCCAAGGCGAGGTTGGCGGCGCTGAGGCGAGCCGCTGCGGGGGCGGAAGATCGACTGTCGTGAAGTCCAGGCGGCAGCGGGCGATCCTCAGCCTGATCGAGTCTAGGCCGCTGCACACGCATGCCGAACTGGCATCTGCACTGGCAGGGCGGGGAATCGCTGCCAGCCAAGGCACGCTATCGCGCGACTTGCGCCAGTTGGGTATTGTCAAGACAGCGGACGGCTATGCCGGGGCTGCGAGGCCCCGGGGAGAGGACGCGGCGAAGGCCGCGCTGAGGCGGCTGGCAGGGCAGTTCTTGGTGGGCGTGGAAACGGCCCAGAATCTGGTGATCCTGCGCACGGAGCCGGGCGGCGCGAATGCCCTTGCCCAAGGACTGGACACCGCGAGACTGCCGGAGATCATGGGCACCGTGGCAGGGGATGACACCATTTTCGTCGCGACCCGGGATGGTGATAGCGCTGCACGAGTGCGGACACTATTAGATGGGGAATTGCTGACTTGAATCCTTGAATTTCTGGTTGCGATGTGCATAGCGGCACCCGGCACACCGTCTCCCAGTTCAAGTGCTGCAGCACGCAGCGGTACGGCTCGCCGCCGATCGTGATCCCCAGCAAGCGCATGTCCGTAAAGTCCGACTGGCACTGCACGCCCGGCTTCCGCTCCTGATACACCTCCTGGCCGGTCCTTGGCTTATCCACCAGTGGCGCAAGTGCCGCTGTAGCGTGCGCAACTGCCCCGGATCTAGCTCCAGCAGTTTTTACACCTCGGCCTGTAGCGCCGCGAGCGGATCTGTCCGTGTGTGCCAGTCATGCGCCTTCCCGCAGCGCTGGGCAACTGCTCGCGATCGCGCCACTTGCGCACCGTCAGCGCACTCATGCCCGCTTTCGCCGCCGCCCTCCAATCTGCGAGTTGGAATGGAAAATTCTAATTGTCGCCGCAAGTTTTAATTGTCGTTGAGCGCTGCAGTCTCATTTGGGTTGGAAAGCAGGGCGGCCCTGTGGCGAGCGGTCGCAGCGCGGTGGGCTAAGTCTCAGACTTCGTTACATCGTTTCATTTAGGCTGTCCTGTGATGGCGCCGGAAGGCTGGTCTGCGACAGCTGTTGATAGGTTGGCCTTTCCCTCCTTCAGCGGCCTGTCCAGTCCGCTGCGACGTGGGCCGTGGGGCTGGGTGCCGCCGCACGGGGTTGTGGCGCGGCCAGCGTCCCCGTGGAAAGCGCGGCCAGCCCCGCGCTGCTGCTGCCTGGCAAGCGACACGAAACGTTGATTTGCAAGGAGTTACAGACGGCTAGGCAGACCCCTGCCGCCGCCCAGCGAGCGCCGGTCTGGGCCGCAGTTGGTGGTCGCCGGCAGGCGCCGTCCTCGGCCAGGGCCAACGGCCAGCGACAAAGTCGTTGGGCAGCGCCGAGCGCTGGCGGGCGGGGACAGGGGCAGCGTCTGGCTTGGCAGACGAACTGGAGTGGGCAGGCGCGGTGTTCGGGTCGAAAAGAGGACAAATTAAATGAAAAGAAAATGCTGTCAATGCGGCCCTTCGAAACTGCGTCGGAATCGAGCTTACGAATTGCAATTAAACGATTTATGACGCTGCCAGACAGATCGACACAGCCGCCCGATGTAACGAAGTCTGAGCCTGGGCGCGAGTCGGAAGCGATCATGGCAGGGTTAGGGTAGCGGCAGCTTGATAAAACAAATAAAAATGATTTAATGAGCTAGATCCCCAGCCCTTTCCCTAGCCACCCGTCTCGAGCATGCCTGTAGCGGGCAGCGCGGCTGCTCACCTTCCCCGAGTACCACTTCCCCAACCGTATGCACATGAATTCACTCTCATTTTTTCTGCCCGGACCGCTTCAGTCTCATTTGTGGATTGGAAAGGGCTGCTGTACAAGTCAGGCCGTGCGAGTATGAGCTTATGAGTTTGAATAGGATCCCATGGTTTGAAGTAATCCTGATAGCGGGGTTAGCGTTTCTCTTGTATGAGTTTTCGGAATTCCGAACAGATCTACGACGGATAGATGATCGGTTGAGGGCCGTGGAGCAGGTGCAAGCGCAACATAGCGTCAAACTGGATCAACTGCTAGCAGCGGAACTACCTGTAGAAGCCCTAGCCCGATCTGTAATTCACTAAAAAACGTAACTGCCCCGGCTCACTAGCTGGGCAGTTACGCTACTCGCCAGCCTACAGGCTGCCCGTGCCGCCTGCGACCGCGACCTGCGCACTTGCATGGCTGCCGATGCCGTGCTTGCCCGCCGGGCCGAGAGTATCCAGCCCAGACCCGGCTGTAGTCCGCTCAACGCCACCTGCCTCTGCGCTGCCATGCCCGCACTCGGCCGCCGGGCTACTGGGGCCGGCTCCCTGCGACCGCGATTCCGGCCAACTGTGCGGCACGCGCTCGATCCGCGCCGGGCACGCCCAGCCGCGCCGCCTACTTTACATGGCAGGGCCATTTTTTAGTCCGGATTCGAGGCAGAGCAGGGCAGGCTGGATAGGGGCGGTGTCTAGCAGTTAGCCGCTCGGAGGTCGGCTGCCGAGCGGAATGGGCGGCAGGGACTGGACATTTTGTTGTCAATCTGTCAGGCTGGCCTATAGTGGCTGTGCCAAGCGGCGGGTGCGAGCTGGATTTGCGCACGGTGCGCGTGCGTCCCACGCAGGGGGCGCACGAGCACCGGCGCTGGGATCGCTTGATGGCGGCCCACCACTATCTGTCGTTCACGGGCCTGTTCGGCAAGGCCCTGCGCCAGGTGGCCACGCTCGGCGAGCAGTGGATCGCCTTGCTGGGCTGGCAGGCCGCCGCGCTCAAGCTGGCGGCTCGCGACCGCTGGATCGGCTGGACGGCGCAGCAGCGGCGCCAGCGCCTGCACCTGGTGTTGCAGAACTCGCGCTTTGTGATTCTGCCCGCCTGGCAGGGCCAGCCCAATCTGGCCTCGCGCGTGCTGGGCTTGAGTGTGCGGCGGCTGTCAGACGACATGCTGGCGGCGCATGGCTTTCCGATCCTGCTGGCGGAGTCGTTCGTCGACCGGCAACGCTTCGCCGGCACGTGCTACCGCGCCGCCAACTGGCGCTGGCTGGGGCAGAGCGGCGGTTACGCGCGCGTGCCGGCGGCCCAGCCGCAGTGGCGCCGCCACGGCCAACCCAAGGAGGTGTTTGTGTACGAAGTGCAAGCTCATGCGGCGCAGCAACTGGCCCACAGCGCGGACGATCCGCGCTGGGCGGGGCCCGAGCGCAGCCAGCCACCGGACGCGCAGACGCTGCGCAGTCTGTTCGAGTTTCTGGGCGAGGTACCCGAGTACCGGCATGCCCGCGGCAAGCGCTACGAATTGCGCTGCGTGCTGACGCTGGCCGTGGCGGCGCGCCTGTGCGGCTACCGCGGCGTGACCGCTTGCGCCCAGTTCGCAGCCTTGCTGGACCAGGGCCAGCGGGCGGCGGTGGAGTGTTTCCGCAGCCCCAGCAAGGACTGCTACACGAGTCCTTCGATCACCACCTTCCACAACATCTTGGCGAGCTTGGAGCCGCAGACGCTGGAACAAGCCACGCGCGCTTGGGCCGGCCAGCAGAGCGCGCACATCCAAGCCCGGCCAGCGGCGGACGCGGCGCCGGCGACCGGCAGCGGGCCGGCGCAGCTGCCCGCAGTGAGCTTGGATGGCAAGGACGTGCGCGGGGCTTCGAAGCAGACCAAGCCGGGGCGCCGCATGCTGCTCGCGGCCGTGGAACAGGATAGCGGCGTGGTGCTGGGGCAACTCGAGATCGACAGCAAAAGCAACGAAATCCCGGCCTTCTGCGACTTGGCCCGGCAACTGCCGCTGCAGGGCCGCGTGGTGACCGGCGACGCGCTGCACGCCCAGCAGAAGACGGCGCGCTGCGTGCTCGACGAGTGCCAGGCCGAGTACCTGATCACCGCCATCAAGGGCAACCAGCCCACCATCCTCGCCGACCTGCGCAGCATGGACTTCAGCGACTGCCCGCTGGTGGAAACCAGCGACCGCAAGCATGGCCGTATCGAGCACCGCAGCTACCAGGTCAAGGACATCAGCGCTGCGGTCTGGGACGACTCTGCCCAGCTGTACGGTCGCCAGCAGGCGATCCGCGTCGAGCGCCGGCGCGAGCACGTCAAGACCGGCAAGTGCAGCACTGAAGTGACCTACGCGCTGACTTCGCTGAGTCCTGCGCAAGCCACGCCCCAGCAACTCGCGCAACTGCTGCGCAAGCATTGGCACATTGAAAACCGCCTGCACTACGTGCGCGACTTCACCTACGACGAAGACCGCTGCCGCGTGTATGTGCGCGACTTGCCGCGCAATCTGGCCTGCCTGACCAACACCGCCATCTCGATCATCCGCGGCCTGCCCCAATTCCGCTACCTGCCGCAGGCCAACCGCCATTTCGCGGCCCGCCCGCAGGAGGCCCTCGACTGCCTGCTACAAGCACCCCGGCACTAGCTCGGCCCCAGCTCGGCCCCACGCAGCCGCATCGTGCTGGCGACACTCCCGCTGCGCCTACTCGGCCTGGCCACCCGGTCCACGCCCGGCAAATCCCGCTGCAGCGCCCGCGCAACGAGTCGTTGGGACTCCTGCCCGCTACGCCACTAGCCTCACCAGAGGCGATCCGCTCCCCTCACACGCAGCATGCACCAACTAAAAAATGTACCTGCTTTACATGGCCGCGCTCCCCACTGCCTGCCACTCCACGCCAAGCCCCCTCGAATGTCACTTGCGACCTCTTTTCCCGCGCCTGCCGCTTGACTTTCAACACGGAAGCTGCCTAGTCTCTTGGCTGCGCTAGCAGCCACAGCTAACTTCTTGCCTCTCTGGATAAAGAATCAGTCGTGCCGGTTTGGGTAGCCCCATAAGCGCTAACCTCCCCGCGCCCCGGATAGGCTGCTGTAGCAATTTCGTTGGTCGCAGAAAAATTCCTGCCATAGCCAGCCAGGGAACCCTATTCGGGAATCAGAGGCCGGAGCCCATGGCCCTGCTATCCTAGTCACTTCGGATCTTGCCCGAGATCCGCAGCAGATCCATGACGAGCAGTATTTCTCTCGCAAGCCATGTCGCCGTGGTCACAGGGGCGAGCAAGGGCCTCGGACGGGAAATGGCAGAAGCTCTGGCCGCTGCCGGGGCGAAGGTGGCATTGGTGGCCCGGAACGAGCGGTTGCTCTCCGAAGTGGTGCAGGGAATCGGTGCCCGCGACGGCACGGCCGAGTACATCATCGCGGACATCACTGACGAGACTGCCGCTGCGGAAATCGATCAGTTCGTTCGCGAGAAATTCGGCACATGCGACATCCTGATCAACAACGCGGGCATCAACAACCGCAAGCCGATCGAGGAAATGTCCCTTGAGGAATGGCGCGAGATCATCGAGGTCAACCTGACCGGGCCGTTCGCGATGTCGCGCGCAATGGTGCCTGGCATGAAGGACATGCGCTGGGGCCGGATCATCAACATGACGTCGATCATGTCCCACGTCTCCCTGCCGAACCGCACCGGCTATTCGACCACGAAGTCGGGCCTGCTGGGCTTCACCCGGGCGCTGGCCTTGGAACTCGCCCCTTACAACATCACGGTGAATGGAATCAGTCCGGGCCCCTTCGCGACCGAGATGAACCGGCCGCTGATCGAGGATCCCGAAAAGAACAGCCAGTTCCTTGCCAGCATTCCCGTCGGGCGTTGGGGGAAGATCGAGGAAGTCGCCACCCTTGCGGTGTACATGTGCTCCGATGCCGCGGGATTCTTGACCGGCACGGATATCGTGATCGATGGCGGCTGGACAGCTCGCTAGCTGCTATTGCCCCGCTTCCCAGCCGGGGATCCGCACGAAGCGATGGCCGCGCTTCAGCAAGCGTGGCGCCATCTCCTTGAGCGCCGCCAAGCTTTCCGATCTGTCCACGTTGGCCCGCGTCGCGTGCCCGTCGTGCAGGCATACGATGTCGCGGCCCGTGGCGCGGCCCAAGACGCGCCTGGTCACGCGCTCGGCACCCCACTTCCAATCGTTACCGATGACCGTCCAGTGGACAGCGGTCAGGCCGGCAGCGGGAAGCGCGCTGGCCAAGAACGGCGAGCGCAGCCCGTAGGGCGGCCGGAATAGCTTGGCTGTCCGGCCCGTGGCGCTAGCTAGGGCGTCTTGCGTGGCCGCGATCTCGCGATGCACGCGCGACCGCGAGCACAGCGGCAGGCAGGGATGCGAGAAAGTGTGATTGCCGATCGCGTGCCCCGCATCGACAATCGCGCGGGCGACGTCGGGGTAACGCTCCACGTTCGCCCCGCAAACGAAGAACGTCGCCTTGACTCCGAGCGCCTCTAGCGCGTCGAGGAAGTGCGGCGTTTCGCTGCTCGGCCCGTCGTCGAATGTCAGGGCGATGTCTTCCGGCGGTCCGTCCAGCCGCCACCTGCTTGCGCCCCAGCACTGGGCGCGCGGGTGCGCCGCTGCATAGGCGGCACAGCCCGCCGCGGACAATGCTAGCGAGAGAGCCAGCCACATTTTCCAGATTCTAGCGAAGCTCAGGCTGAGGGGAGCGGATCGGCCCGCCAAGGCGCGCGGCATCCCGCGCAGCTTGTATCGGTGCGGGCCGGCCCGTATACTAGTTCTTTCAGCCCGGGCCGGGCCGCTGAGAGGAGTACAGTGCCGAAAAGCACGGAGCGTGAGTTCCAGGCGCCGCAGCACGAGGCCGCGATGTTCTTCGGCCTGTTCCTGCGGGGCCACCCGGTCGGCTTGCTCCGCGAGCAGATTGATATCTCGCCCAAGGTTTTCGAGAAGTGGATGCGGCTTCGCGAGTACGATGCCGACTTCCAAGAGCACCTGCGCCGGACGTATCGCTACCGCAAGCAAGTGCTGACAATCTTCAATTCGCTGGTAGTGACCGCGCAGGCCAAGAGCGCCTGCCAGTGACAGGTTTTTCGCAAGAAACGGCCGGCGGGTCAGACAGCAAGGGCGCGTGAACTCAATGGATCTCTACCCACCTTCCGGAACCTTCTCGGCCCGTGCCAACGTGCAGCCGGGATTATCGCACGAGGCGCTCGTCGCAAAAGCGTCGTCCGAGCCGGAGTCCTTCTGGGCCGAACTTGCCAGCAGCGAGTTGCACTGGTTCCGCAAGTGGGATCAAGTGCTGGACGCCTCCGATGCGCCGTTCTACAAGTGGTTTTCCGGCGCGACTACGAACGTGTCCTACAACTGCTTGGACCGCCATTGCCAGACTTGGCGCAAGAATCGAGCCGCGATCATCTGGGAAGGCGAGCCCGGAGACCGGCGGACGCTTACCTATCAAGAGCTGTTGCGGGAGGTCGAGCGCTTTGCCGCCGTCCTCAAGTCCCAGGGATTCCGGGCCGGCGACCGGGCTATCTTGTACATGCCGATGGTGCCGGAATTGCCGGTTGCCATGCTGGCTTGCGCCCGCTTGGGAATTATTCACAGCGTGGTCTTTGCGGGCTTCTCGGCAGAAGCGCTCAAGACGCGGATCTTGGACCTCGACGCAGGGCTGGTGGTCACCGCCGATGGCGGCTGGCGGCGCGGCAAGGTCGTTCCCCTCAAGCAGGCTGTTGACGAGGCGCTGGAAGATTGCCCCGGGGTGCGGAGCGTGGTCGTCCACCGCCGCACCGGCAACGCCGTGGAAATGCGGGCCGGGCGCGACTCTTGGTGGCATGACCTCGCTGGCGGCGCGCCCGCCACGTGCCCGGCCGAGGAACTGGATGCCGAGCATCCGCTGTACGTGCTCTACACGTCGGGGACAACCGGCAAGCCGAAGGGCATCGTGCATGCCACGGGCGGCTACCAGTTGCAGGTGCTGATGGCGATGCGCTGGGTGTTCGATATCAAGGACGAAGACACCTATTGGTGCGCGGCCGATGTCGGCTGGGTGACCGGCCACAGCTATATCGTCTACGGCCCGCTACTGGCCGGCACGACGACCGTGATGTACGAGGGGGCGCCCGACTTTCCCGAGCCGGACCGCTTCTGGAGTTTGGTGGACGCGTACAAGGTGAACGTCTTCTACACCTCGCCCACGGCAATCCGGGCCTTCATCAAGTTCGGCACGGCATATCCGGGGCGCCATGATCTGTCCAGCCTGCGCCTGCTCGGCTCGGTTGGCGAACCGATCAACCCCTCGGCGTGGGAGTGGTACCACACCGTGATCGGCGGCGGCCGCTGTCCGATCGTGGACACTTGGTGGCAGACCGAGACCGGCTCCATCATGATCTCGCCGCTGCCAGGAGTGACTGCGCTCAAGCCCGGCTCGGGTACCTTCCCCTTGCCCGGCATCGCCGCCGACGTAGTGGATCTCGACGGCAACTCAGTGGCGCCGGGAGGGGAGGGCTACTTGGCGGTGCGCAAGCCGTGGCCCGCGATGTTTCGCACGCTTTGGGGGGATCCCGAGCGCTTCCGGGAGACCTACTGGAGCCAGATTCCGGGCCTTTACTTCGCCGGCGATGCCGCCCGCAAGGACGAAGACGGCTATTTCTGGATTCTCGGGCGCGTCGACGACGTGATGAATGTCAGCGGGCACCGCTTGTCCACGGCCGAGCTCGAATCGACGCTGGTGCGCCACGAGGCGGTGGCCGAGGCGGCCGTGGTCGGCATGCCCGACGAGATCACCGGCCAGGCGGTGATCGCCTTCGTCACACCCATCCAAGGAAACGACCCCACCGAAGAGCTGGCCGCGGAACTCAGGGAGTGGGTTGCGCAGCAGATCGGCAAGTTCGCCCGGCCGAAGCAGATACGGTTCAGCGACGCCCTGCCCAAGACGAGATCGGGCAAGATCATGCGGCGGCTGCTGCGAGAAATCGTGACCACGCGCAAGGTGAGCGGGGACATCACGACATTGGAAGATCTCTCGGTGATAAACCGGCTTGCGGCGCAGCAGGACGAGGAGTGAGTCCCGCCTGCAAGGCGCTGTAGCACTGCCTGCGGCGGTTGCATGTGTGTCCTTGGCAATGAGTCGCCGATGCACGGCAGCAAGCCGTTTGGCGGGCAATAGGCACCGGCCGGCTTGCGTCTAGGCTGCGGGCCGACGCCGGCCCTCGGCAGAGCGGAGGCCTACAGGTAAAAGACTAAGGCCAGGCCGAAGCTGAGCGTGTTTGGCTCGAAGTCGAGCGGTGCCGAGACAAAGAGGTCGTCGAAAGAGACCACTCTGCCCGAATTCGAGTATCGCGTGACACGGACCTCGCCGCGAACCGAGATCAGGCCGAGCTTCTGCTCGATGCCAGCGCCATACGTCAATCCGTTGAAGGTCTCGTCAAAGCTGTCGGAACCCTCCATGAACTCGCTAGGCTCGGTGCAAGGCGTCGCCGTCGGGCACCCAGTGTAATCGGATTTGAATCCGGCCCTGAGACGGCGTATGCCGACCAGCCCGTACAAGCTGGGCCCGAGACCGCGGCCAATGAGAGGGATTCCGGTCCCGATGCGGCCGGTGATGCCGTAGCTCCGTTCTTGGCCGAACGACCAGTCTTCCGGCCAGACCTCGCCGAGTTGGTTGTTGTCCGACGAGGCCCCCGTGCCCGCGAGACTTGCCGCTGCCACCCCGCTGTGGCGCAGTATGTCGGCCTCCAAGGACAGGTAGACACCGGTCATGCTCAGCGGGAGTTTGTAACCCGCCAAGAATCCGTAGCTGTAGGTCAGCTTCTCGGCGGAAGACTCGTCGGCGAGCCGCTGGCCCCTGCTGGCCGTAGCATTCTCGGGGCTTGAGTTGTCGACGACTTTCTCGTACAGCACGTCCAAGCCGTCGGCCGCGCCCGAGGCGCCAATATAGAAATCCCCGCCCGCGGCTGGAGTCACTACGGCAACGCAGGCCAAGGCCAGAGCCAATGAAAATCGAACAATCTGCCTGCGGCTTGCTGAAGTCATTGCGGGCCCTTATTGACCGAATTCATACTAGTGTAGCAACCGGCGAATGCGGGAATCGGGGCCGGAGACTGTTTTTCGGCAGCATCGAGTCGCAGTGGCGGATCCGAGACGGCTGTGCCTTTCTCGCGGTCGGTATGCAGCACGAAGCTGCGCCGGCGCGGAGCTAGTCGGCGTTGCCCATGGAAGAGCCTTTGCGCTACGAGATTGCCCGGAGCGGCAAGCTGTTGTGCATTGGGAAGGCTAAACCATCCCGCCAGCGCCCGGCAAGGCCCGAGCGGCAATGGTACGCCCGGCAGGATTCGAACCTGCGGCCTCTTGCTCCGGAGGCAAGCGCTCTATCCAGCTGAGCTACGGGCGCATGGATATGAACAGTACCTTCATCATACAGCAGGACTTCGGGCAGTCGGGAGTTATGCGTGAACAGAAGTCCACGCGTTCCCCGAATCATGGGTGCAGAATCATTTCGACTGCGCTGCCGCCTTCATCCAGAAGGCGTAAGTTGCCAAGCCTGCAAGTTAGCCGACTTGTCGGCCGTCTCGCTTCTCGTCCACGCCAGAGCCGACCACAATGGTTCGCTGCCATCCGTTTGTGGCGTCTGAGCAACGCTAGTTCGTTGGCGGCATGTGCTACAATACTGCCGGCTACGTAAGCCTAGCCCCAGTAGGCCGTGATTAAGCAGTTGGCATTGCTTGCGCTTTGTTCGTCCTTGGCTGCCGCGCAGATACCCGGCAGCGGTGATCAGGGAGAGCGTCTGTTCGCGCTTGAGATCAAGCCGATGCTGGCCTCCAAGTGCCTCGCCTGCCACGGCCAGAATCCAAGCGTGCAGATGGGGGGCTTGAACCTGACCAATCCCGCTGCTGCGCGCAAGGGCGGGCAGTCGGCGCGCCCCGCCGTCGTGCCCGGCAAGCCGGACGAGAGCCTGCTCTACATAGCCGTCTCGGGGCGCCGCCCGATGCTGGCCATGCCGCCCAAGGACACCGACCGGCTCACACCAGCCCAGATCGAGCGCGTGCGGGAGTGGATTGATCTCGGCGCGCCGTGGCCAAGCGACGCGGAAGTGCGCGAGATTGCGGCCGCAAGCGAAGCATCGGCCGCAGGCGTGAGGGTTGCGACCAGCGGCGGGCAATCGGAGGATTGGACGCGGCGGCGCTACAAGCCGGAAGACATCTGGGCTTTTCGCCCGGTACGCAAGCCGCAAGTGCCCCGGGCTGAGGCAGCCAATCCGATTGATGCCTTCCACTCCGCCCGGCTGGCGGAGGCGGGAATCGAGCCCGCCCCACAGGCGGACAAGCGCGATCTGCTGCGGCGCGCCGCCTTTGGCCTGACGGGCCTGCCGCCCACTCCGGAGCAGGCCCGAGCGTTCCTTTCGGACGCTGGGCGCGACGCTTGGGGGCGGCTGGTAGACAGCCTGCTGGCAAGCCCGCATTACGGCGAGCAATGGGGCCGTCACTGGCTCGATGTTGCCCGCTACGCCGACACGGCCGGGAACTCGAATGACTACGAGCGGTCCAATGCTTGGCGCTATCGCGACTATGTCGTGCGCTCGTTCAACGCCGACAAGCCCTACAACCTCTTCGTGATCGAGCAGATCGCCGGTGACGAACTGCCAGGCGGCGATCCGGAAATGATGGTGGCGACCGGATTCCTGCGCATGGGGCCGTGGGGGTCGGCTATGATCCCCAAGAAGCTGGCGCGACAGGCCTATCTCGACGATGTGGTCCACAGTGTCGGCCAGACGTTTCTGTCGATGCCGCTGCGCTGCGCCAAGTGCCACGACCACAAGGTCGATCCTATCCCAACACGCGACTATTACCGCGTTTATGCCGCTTTCGCTGCGACGCAGATGGCCGAGCGGCCTGCCTCGTTCCTGCCTGAAGAGAACCTGGCTAGGTTTGCGGCGGGGAGTCGGACCGTGACGCAGCTGCGAGGTTTCGCGACCAAGCGCAAGCGGGGATTGGAAGCCAAGATCGAAGATGCCGCCCGCGAATGGTTCGCTGCACGAGGGCTGGAATACATTCCAGCCGCTAAGCGCAACCGTCTTCCTGACTCCGAGAAGCCCCCGCGCCATTACGGCCTTTCGCCAGCTGAAGAAGGCCGCCTGAAGGTGCGCAAGCAGGACGAGTGGATCTGGACCCGTCGGTTGGAGCGCTACGAGCCGCTGGTCCAAGCTGTGTTCAACGGGCCTGACTATGTTCCGGGGAACGGGCGCAAGTTGCGCATGCCCGCCAAGCTGGACGCTGGCTGGCGGCCGGAATCGACCATCTTGGAAGGCGGTTCCGCGCACGCGCCCGGCGAAGCTGTGAGCCCCGGCGTGCTGAGTGCGCCGCAACTAGCGGCCAGGGACGCGCCGGTTGCTAGCCCCTACGACCTGCCAACCTCCCTGACCGGCCGCCGGCTGGCATTGGCCGAGTGGATCGTCGATGCCCGCAACCCGCTCACCGCGCGCTCTATCGTCAACCGGGTCTGGGCATATCACTTCGGAACCGGGCTGGTCGCGACGCCCAACAATCTTGGCGGGCTCGGCGGAAAGCCGTCGCATCCTGCATTGCTGGACTGGCTCGCTGCGGATTTCGTCGAGAACGGCTGGTCCATTAAGCGCCTCCACCGCACCATCATGACATCGCGGGCATACCGGCAGTCCACGCAGCGGGCGGACATCGAGCAAGTCCGGGCGAAGGATCCGCAGAATCGGCTGCTGGCACACTTCGCGCCGCGCCGTCTCTCCGCCGAGGAGTTGCGGGACGCGGTGCTGCGGGTGTCAGGCGAACTCAATCCGGAGCTGGGAGGCGTGCCAGCCATGCCCGAGGTCAACTTGGAGGTCGCCCTGCAGCCGCGCATGATCCAGTTTTCGATAGCGCCTGCCTACCAGCCATCCCCCAAGCCGGCAGAGCGTAACCGCCGTTCCATATATGCCTACAGGGTGCGGGGCCAGGCAGATCCCTTTATGGAGGTGTTCAACCAGCCCAGTCCGAATGATTCCTGCGAGCGGCGGGATGCATCCTCGGTGAGCCCGCAAGCGCTCACCATGCTGAATTCCGACTACATGACCAAGCGCTCGATCGCGTTCGCCCTGCGCTTAGAGCGCGAGGAGACCCGCCTGGCAGGCCGGATCCAGCGCGCCTACCAGTTGGCCTTCTCGCGTGCGCCTGAGGCCGGCATGAGCGCCAAGTCGGCCGAATATGTGACTGCCATGGAAGCGCACCATCGTGCAATCTCCCCGCGCGCGGTCCCATACCCGACCCGTATCACTCGCTCGCTGGTCGAGGAACTCACCGGGGCCCCGTTCGAGTACGAGGAGTGGCTGCCTGTCTACGAGAACTACCAGCCCGATACGCAGCCTTGGGAGGTAGGTCCTTCGACAAGGGCACTTGCCGATTTCTGCCTGCTGTTGTTCAATAGCAATGAGTTCGCGTATGTCTACTAGCACGGCCTTGTCCCGGCAGAGCGCCATCGCTTCGGCAGAGCGCCGCGAGCAGTCGCCGCTACTAGGGCGACGGGAGCTGCTCTTCGGCCTAGGGGCATCCGCCGGGTCGCTGGCCTTCACGAGCCTGCTCGCCGGGGAGGCTGCTTCCAAGGCAGGGCCCTTGGCCCCCAAGCAGCCGATGCTGCCGGCCAAAGCTAAAGCTTGCATCTTCTTGGTGCTGGAAGGCGGGCCCGGGCACATGGACACTTTCGATCCGAAACCCAAATTGCGCGAGCTGCACCTTACCGAGTCGGTCCGCGACCCGAACCAAGTGCTGGTCGAGATCGCGGCCAAGACCTACTATGTCGGCAGCCCCTTCGGGTTCCGCAAGGTCGGCAAGGCCGGCATCGAGATGTGCGACCGCTTCGTGCACATGGCAGACCCGGCCGTAGCGGATGAGTTGTGCGTTTACCGCGGCTGCCAAGCCCAATCGGTGAATCATCCCGATGCCCTCTACCATCTCAACACGGGCAGTGCTCTCGGGGCTGACCCCGGAGTGGGCGCGTGGGTCACTTACGGGCTGGGCAGCCTCAATCAGAACGTTCCGGGCTATGTGGTCATGACCGAGCTGGCGTTCCCGCAGGGCGGGGCCGGGAATTGGTCGAACGGATTCTTGCCGGCCCACTACCAAGGCACGCTGCTGCGATCCGGCGGGTCGCCCTTGCTGGATCTAAGGCCGCCGGAGTGGAAGAGCCGCCAGCAGCAGCGCCAGGGACTGGACCTGCTGGCCGCCATGAATCGCGCGCATGCCGAGCGCCGGCCGTCCCACGATGAGCTGGCCGCGCGCATGGAGAGCTACGAGCTTGCCTATCGCATGCAGGCCGAAGTGCCCGAAATCGTGGACCTAGGCCGCGAATCCGAGGCGACGCGCGCTGCGTACGGCCTGAACGAGGAGCCGTCCCGGGCTTTTGGCAGACAGTGCCTGCTGGCGCGGCGCTTGGTCGAGCAAGGCGTCCGCTTCGTGCAGATCTTTTCCGGCGGGTGGGACAGCCACGACTTCCTCGAGCGCAACCACGCGGCGCGCATCGAGAGCGTTGACAAGCCGATCGCTGCGCTGATCCGTGATCTCAGGCAGCGCGGCATGCTGGACGAAACCTTGGTCGTCTGCTCGGGCGAATTCGGCAGAACGCCGGACAACAATCGGCGTGGGGGCGTGAACCCGAACGGGCGCGGGCATAACGCGGATGCCATGGCGGTAGTGATGGCCGGCGGCGGCACGCCGGCCGGCACGGTGGTGGGCGCCACCGACGAGGTGGGAAACCGGGCGGTTGAAGTTGTCCACCCGTTGAAGGATCTGCACGTGACTTGGCTGCGGCTGATGGGCTTGGACGACAACCGGCTTACCTACTTTCACGGCGGGCGCTTCAAGCAGCTCTCTCAAGTGGGCGGCCAAATCATTCCGGAACTGATCGCTTGACGGCGGTCGCAGGCCGTTCACCGCGGATTCTCGCGTTCCCGGCGCCAGAAAAGGCGGGAGCAGGCCCACGAGGCGCCGCCGGCAACGACCAAGCCGGCCAGAGCATCCACTGCATAGTGGTAGCGCCCGTAGACGGTCGCCAGAGCGATGCCGGGCGTGATCGAGATGAGCGCGATTCCATAGCGCTTGCGATCGGGCAGGGCGAGGAGCAGGCCGATTCCGACACCGAGCGCCGAGGATACGTGGCCGCTTGGAAAGACGCTGGTGTGGATCCCGCCCTTGCCCAAGATCCACCAATTGATCCGCCGGAGAAGCGTATCGATGCTGCCGGACAACTCCCCGGGGAAGATCGTGCGGGGCGGCTCGGACGGGAAGAAGGGGTAGAGGGCATAGGCGCACACCGCGGAAGCGGCAAAGCAGGCCAGCAGGCGGTCAGCGCGATCGAGCCGGCGGGACGCGGCTAGAATCATCAGGCCGGCCAGTGGGATTGCGTAGGTGAGCAGGTAGAGAAGCTCTAACAGGCTCGGCAGCACGGGGCCGCAGGAATCGATCGCGCGGGTCAGCCCCCAGTCGGAGAGCAGCAGCCGGTCCCAGTCAACCCAGCTGCGTTCCAAGGCGTGGTCGGGTTGCGGACGGGCGAACAAGCCGATTTGCTTGTAGGCCAGCAGAACGCCGGCGACCGGAAGCGTGATGCGTAGGATTTCCGGCGCGAAACGGTTGGGAAGCCGGCCGGCGCAGTGCAGGCCCGCCAAGGTCGCCAAGCTCGCACCGAGCGCTTGCAGGCGGTCTGCCGCTTCGAGCGGGAAGACGGACGCAAGCGCAGCCGTGTAGGCAAAATAGGCTGCCAGGATCAGTTCCGCCGGCCGCGGGCGGTTGTCTGCTGCGAACCGGAACATGGAGTCTCGCCTGCCCTGCGGCCGGCGCCGTTCAGCGTTGTCCGGACGGGCGATCGCGGCGCCTTGCCGGCAG
This sequence comes from Bryobacterales bacterium, assembly GCA_965219605.1. GTDB lineage: Bacteria > Acidobacteriota > Terriglobia > Bryobacterales > UBA6623 > VXMF01. Next base: position 942,471 of record CBDCOC010000002.1, read on the forward strand.
ATCTTTCCCGGCCAAGGCATGCCCGCCCGGGGGCTATGCCGCTCCCAAGCGCCTCTCGATCTCCTCCAAGGGCACGCCCTTGGTCTCGGGCATCACCCTCAGGACCCATAGCAGCTGCAGCACCATCATGCTCGCGTAGAACGCGAACGCATGCCCGCCGGAAATGTCTGCAATCACGGGAAAGGTCCAAGAGATCGCCGCCGCGAACACCCAGTGCGTGAAGCTGCCCAGCGCTTGGCCCTGCGCCCGGACTCGGTTGGGGAATATCTCGCTGAGGTAGACCCAGATCACCGCGCCCTGCCCGAACGCGTGCGACGCGATGAACACCATCAGGCTGGCCAGCACCACGGTAGCGCCGAGGTCAGTGAAGTCGGTGCCGTAGCGGTAGAATGCCGCGGCTGTCGCCGCTAGGCTGACGATGTAGCCGACCGAGCCCGCGATCATGATCTTGCGGCGGCCGATCTTGTCGATCACCAGCAGCGCGAGCAAGGTGAAGGCGAGGTTCGTGCAGCCCACGGCGACAGCTTGCGCCAGCGACGAATCGGTACCTGCGCCGGCCATGCGGAAGATGTCCGGCGCGTAGTACATCAGCGCATTGATGCCCGAGAGCTGGTTGAAGGTGGCGATGGCCACGGCGAGCTTGACCGGGCGGCTGTACTTGCGCTGCCGCAATGTCTCCCTCTCGCTCCCGGCCGTCTCGGCGAGCGACTCCTCGATGTCAGCGATCACTCGCTGCACGTTCTCGGCCCCGACCGTTTCCAACACCTGCGCCGCTGCGTCGCTGCGCCCTTGTGCCGCCAGCCAGCGCGGGCTGCGCGGGATGCCGAACATCAGGATGAGAAAGATCACAGCGGGCAGCGCTTCCACGCCGAACATGACGCGCCACTCCATTGCGGCGAACTGCATCTGGGCCACGGCGTAGTTCGACAGGTAGGCGAGCAGGATGCCCAGCACGATGTTGAACTGCGTGATCGCTACCAGCCGGCCACGCAGGCGCGGCGGCGAGATCTCGGCGATGTACATCGGGGCCACCACCGAGGAAGCGCCGACGCCCAGCCCGCCCAGCCAGCGGAACAGCAGGAACGAGACCCAGTCCCACGCGAGCGCGCTCCCGGCTGCCGAGACCAAGTACAGGACCGCGATCCAGACCAAAGTGCCGCGGCGTCCGATCCGGTCCGCCGGATGGCTGGCCAGCAGGGCGCCCAGGATCGTTCCGATCAGGGCGCTGGCCACGGTGAAGCCCAACCCCGCTCCATCCAGGCCGAAGACGTCCCGGAGCTGGTCGGTAGTGCCGGAAATGACGGCCGTGTCGAAGCCGAACAGCAGCCCGCCCAAGGCGGCGACGATGGCGCAACGCAGCAGAGTCGCATTCATGGTGTTTACTAGAACCTAGGTGCAGGGCTGCCACGCAAGTGGCGCAGTGGTCGTATAGGATCGCACAGTCTGCCAAGTCCGGCCCAGCGTCCATGTCCAGCCGTAGTTCGATGCGGACCCGCTTCCGGACCGGCGTGGCTCGCTTCGCCGGATCTCTGAGAGCCTGCTCGCCGGCCGTCGCGCTGTTGTCCTTGGCGGCCTGGGCCGGCCCGCCTTCGGCCCTGGCCCAGTTGCCGGCGTCTGCGGACGCCCCGGCGGAATACACCGTTATCTTGGAAGCGCCGTCGGTCGGCGAGCGGTTGCGGGAAGCGAAGACTGAAGGTCGCGACCGCTTGCGGCCCCGGTCCGCAACGAGCCTCGGCCTGCTGCGCCGCAGCGTCGAGCGGCGCCGGGAGCCTGTCGTGCAGGCGCTTGCAGCGCTCGGTGTTGACGTGCTGGGATCGGCCAGCAACGTCCTCAATGCGATATTCGTGCGAGCGACGCCCGCGCAGGCGCGGATGATCGCAAGCCTGCCCGGCGTGCGCCAAGCGCTGCCCGGGCAGCGGTATCAGCCGCTGCTCACGTCGGTGGCCAAGCTTGTGCGGGCATCCGCCGCTTACCTGCGCCCCGCAAACGCCCGGCTGTTCGGCGAGGGCCTGAAAATCGCCGTCATTGATTCGGGGCTCGACTTCGACCACGAAGCCTTCCGCGATCCCGGCCTGCCCGCGCTCGCTGGCTATCCCCGAGGGGACCCGCGGTACCTGGCCTTGGCGAGCGCCAAGGTCATCGCGGTGCGCAGCTACATTGATTCGCTGGTCTCGCGCAACCCCGCCACGTCCACGCCCGACGATCTCTCGCCCGTTGACCGGAGCGGCCATGGCACTGCCGTCGCGATGATCGCCGCCGGACGGCGCGTCGAGACCCCGCTCGGCCCGGCCATGGGCATAGCTCCCAAGGCGCGGCTGGGCGTGTACAAGGTTTTCGGGTCTCCCGGCTTGAACTACTACACGGCAGATCACGTCGTGATCGCTGCCATCGACGACGCCGTGGCCGACGGCATGGATATCCTCAACCTGAGCCTCGGGAATCCGGAGTTCTACCCATGGAACGCCGCTAGCCCCGATTGCCGCCGCCCCGGGCGGGACACCCCCTGCAACCCGATTTCAATGGCGGCCCACAGCGCGGTGCATGACTTCGGGCGGGTCGTCGTGGCGGCGGCCGGAAACCACGGATCGCGCGGCTCGCATGCCGTGCCCGCCCTGAGCACGCTCCTGTCTCCAGCCAACACGCCATCGGTGATTACGGTGGGAGCGACCGGCAACGCCGTCTCCCGGCGCGTCACGGTTCGCATCGGCGGCCGAGACTTCGCCGCGCAATCCGGGACCGGCCCGGACGCCGCCGGCCCGCTGGCGGCTCTGGCCGTGCAGGCGTCCGAGCTCGGCAACCCGCTGGGCTGCGACCCCTACGAAGGGCAGCCGCTTCGCGGCCGCATCGCAGTGATCGACCGGGGCACCTGCTTTTTCCGCGACAAGGTTGAGCACGCCGCTGCCGCGGGCGCGAGCGGCGTGCTCGTGGTCAACCACGAAGGTGACGACGTGCTTGCCATGGCCCTGCTCGAGCGCACGGATGTGCCGGCGTTCATGGTCGGCAAGTCGGATGGCGCGGCGATCCGGGATCTGCTGGCCGCCCCCGAGGCCCTCTTGACGCTGGATCCGCTGCCGGTCGAAACCGAGCAGGAATGGGCGTTCGTGCTGCCGCAGAGTTCCCGGGGGCCGAACCTGAGATTGCAGCCGAAGCCCGACTTGGTCGCGCCCGGGCAGGCTGTGTACACGGCCGCGCCGCGGTATAACGACGAGGGCGTGCTGTTCGTTGCCGCGGGCTTTCGCGAAGTTAGCGGCACAAGCTTCGCGGCGCCCGTGGTTTCCGGGGCTGCCGCTCTGGTGTGGCAGGCGTCCCCTGGCCTCACCGCGCGCCAGGTGGCCTCCGCCTTGATCAACACCGCCAGCCCGCTCTTGCTCGAGGACGGGGCCCGGGAGACACTGCTGGCTGCTGGCGCGGGGGCGCTGGACATCTCCGCAGCCCTGCAGCCGAGCGCCGCCGCGGTGCCGCCGTCCATCGCGTTCGGATCCGCGCGCGAAGCCGCGTTTCCCGTCACGAGGCAAGTCCGGATTGCGAACCGCTGGCATCGCAGGCAGTCATTCTCGCTCCGTGTCGAACCCGGCCGGCAGGCCTCCGGCGCGAGCGTGACGGTCAATGGCAGGAGCTCCTACTGGTTTCAGCTGGAGCCGGGGCAGGCCAAGGCCGTCCAAGTTCGCCTGACCGGCACTCGCCCCGGCCCGGGAGCGTACGAAGGGCGCCTGCGGCTGATGAGCCTCAGCGGGCGGGGCGAGATCTCGATTCCGTATCTGTACATCGTCGGCGACAACCAGCCGGCGAACGCGATTCGACTTAGCGGGCGCCACGCGACTGGAATTGCCGGCGAGGCAGCGACCAAGTCGATCTTCGCGCGGGTTCTGGACCGGCACGGATCTCCAGTCGTGGGCCAAGCCGTCGCCTTCACGGCATCGGATCCGGCCACCCGAGTCATGAGCCGTTCCCCTGTGTCCGGGCCGAACGGCTTCATCCACGCCACTGTTCGCTACAGCGCGAGTGCGGACCCGCAGCAGGTCACGGCGCGAGTCGGCGCCTTGGAGGTGCCCTTTGAATACCAAGCGACGGAGAGCAGGCCTGCAATCACCGCCGTCGCCAGCAGCGCCGGCCTCGGAGCGGCGAGCGGCGTGGTCGCCGGTTCGATGGCTACCATCAGCGGCTCTGCATTCGCGCTGCACGCGTCCGGCGAATGGGCCGCTCCCCAAGTCCGCCCGCTCCCGATAACGCGCAAGGGCGCTACAGTTGCCTTTGACGGCTTGGACCGCGAGTTCAGCGTCGCCGGGCCCATCCATTCGATCACCCCGGATACGGTGACAGTCCAAGTGCCGTGGGAAGCGCAGGACGCGTTGCAGGCCTATGTCAAGGTCCGCAACGGGAATCCATCGGAGCCGTTCCCCATTGCACTGGTCGAGGTCGCGCCGGGCATCTTCCACTACGAGTCTGCCGGGCGGTCGTACGCGCTGGCCATGCACGCGGACGACGCGGCAGTGACGCCTGAGTCTCCCGCTGCGCGGGGCAGCCGCGTGAGCGTTGCCATGACCGGCAACGGCCCCGTGGCGCTGCCGCCGCCGACGGGATCGGCGGGCGGCCTCGCCAATTCGACCGTCAACAGGCCGACAGTTTGGATTGGCGGCCAGCGGGCCCGGGTTGTTTACTCCGGCCTGGATCCCGACCTGGCCGGCCTGTACTTGGTGACCTTCGAAGTGCCCCGGGCTGTTGGCCCGGGCGAGCACTCGCTGCGCGTTGATTTCGCAGGCGTGGCGAGCAACGAGGCGCTGCTCCCGGTCAAATAGGCGGCCGCTGCCCGAGCAGGGCCTCGACTTCCGGCAGGTGCGGGACTTCGCCGAGCTTGCACAGCAGAGCGCCCGCAGCGCAGCCGAACCGCAGAGCGAAGCGTTCGTCCCGGCCTTGGGCCATGGCGAGTGCGAACGCGCCGTGGAACACGTCGCCTGCTCCGGTACTGTCCCGCACGGGCACCGGGAAAGGCGGCACCCGGCCTTCTTCGCAGGCCACGCCGCGGCTGCCCAGCGTGACGGCGCCCCAGGCGCCGAAACTGCGGATGCGCCGCAGCACTGCCTCGACGCCCCCGCATTGCAGAGCCATGTCCTCGTCAGCGATGACATGGGTGGACAGCTTGGCGATCTCCCAGATCTCGGCACGGTCTTGGTCCAGGTCATGCACGCACGGGATGCCCCTGCTGCGAGCGCCTGCCGCCACGCGCATGCCTCCCTCCGGCCAGCGTCCGTCGATCAATGCGGCATCGGCGCGGTCGATTGCCGCCTCTGGGATCCAGCTCGCATCGCCCGGCATGCCGTCGCCCAGATAAGGAAACAGGTAGCGCTCGCCGCCGGGTTCGATAAACACCTCGCAAGTGGGGGTTGTGCCCGGAAAGCTGCGGTAGCCGGAAGTCTCGACGCCCGCGGAGGAGAGCAATTGTTCGACGCGCTCACCTGCGAGATCGTCGCCCCTGCGACTCCAAAACGAGGCCGTCCCGCCCAGGCGCACCACTGCCACTGCGCCCACCGATGCGGGGCCGCCCAGCGCATCCCAGCGCTTGCTGGCATTCTCGCGGTGCTGCTGGGGCGGGAAGCGCTCGACACACAGACGCGTGTCGAGAAATCCCATGCCGACACACAGCACGTGGGAGGTGGTGGTCCTAGCCATCTTGAAAATTCGGGTCGCCCGGGCTGCGAATGCCGAAGTGTATCCGATGCAGGCGCGGCGGGCCCGCATCTCGCTGCTGCTCACCCGCCTAGAGTACGATGCCGAAGCGCCCCTTGAGCAGATATGCCGACAGAATCGAAATCACCAGGAACCAAACCGCCCAGTGCGCCTCCAATGGCCCTATGCCGATGTCCCGGCGCGGATAGCCGACGGTCAAGCGGTCCACGGATTGCAAGAAAAGCCTGGATTCCCCCGGGGACAAGAGGAAGGCGCGCCATGCCGATGCATCGCGGCTGGCCGCGACGTAGGTCATTCCGGGGCCGACCGCGACTGTCATCTCGACGGAGCCGTGCGGCGTTTCCAGCACGACTTCGCCGCTGCCTTCCGCCACCGCCCGCAAGCGCCAGAACACCTGCCCCGCGGCCGCGGCGCGAACGGCCGCGCTGGCCACCTCCAGCCCGCCGCGCGCGCTGAGCGCGAGGTCTTGCTCGGGCCGTGTGGTATGCACCGCGAACAAGGCGGACTCCCCGACGTGCAGCGGGCGCCGGCCGTATAGCGAGTCGAAGTGGGCGAACAGCACTGCCATGGGCAGGCCTAGGATGAACGCCGGCCGCAGCATGTGGCCAAGGTAGCGCGCATTGTTGAGCAGCAGCTTGCCTTGCGCCCGCAACAGCAGGCCCGGCTCGTCCGCATACAGGCGCATCTCCAGCAGGTAGGCCTGCATGCGCTTCTTGGCGCGTTCGATCGCTGCTTGGTTCGATGTCTTGCCAACCACCCAGAGCATTCCGACGCCGATCGCAACCGCAGCGGCGGCGAGGCCGACCAGCGGGTCGAACTTGGCGAAGATGGCGGCGAAGAACGAAACTGCCGGGCGTAGTATCACGGCGTGGATCCCGCTGGGTCTGCGAACGACCGGTTCCGGGGCTAGTCGATATAGCCCAGGCCCTGTAGCTTGCTCATGATCTCCTCGTCCGATGCGCCCTCTTCGATCTGGGCCAGCTCTTTCTCGATCACATGTACGACGAATTCCTCGGGGGAAGCGTAGCCGGCGGCATCAGCGCACCGCTTCACGCGCTCGAACAGGGACTTGTCCAGCTTGATGGATGTGGCCGCACCGAACATGGCAAGCTTTCATCATAGGCCGGCCGGCAGGCTTGCCAAGGCCGGGGCCGCGGCAGCTGAGACGGCAGCGATCGATTCCTCTGAGAGCGGCCGCAGGGTAGGGATCTCCGCGAGCACGCGAACGTCTCCGTAGCCCTCGATCGCCAAGCGGTTCTCGTGGTTGGGATCGCCCACCATGACCACGCCGGCAATCTCGATCGACATCCGTCGCAGAGCGGTGACCGTCAGCAACGTGTGGTTGATCGTCCCCAAGCTCGATCTGGCCGTTATGACAGTCGGCAGGGCAAGCGATCGGATCAGGTCGGCCATCATCGCCTCATCGTTCAGCGGGACCAACAGCCCGCCGGCTCCCTCGACGACCCAAAAGCGGCCCGGCGGCAAGTCTCCTGCAATGTCTGTGAGGTCGCGCATGGCAATGGTCTGCCCGGCGAGACGGGCTGCCAAGTGCGGCGAAAGCGGGCGCGGCAGCCGGATTCCGCGCTCCGTGATCTCGGCGGCGGAGCAGCCGGCCAGGCGCCGCACCTCGGCAGTGTCGTCGTCTTCTTCGATACCGGTCTGCACCGGCTTCCAGTACCCGACCGCTGTGCTGCGCCGCAGCGCGGACACCAGGACGGAGGAGACGACCGTCTTGCCCACACCTGTATCGGTGCCTGTCACGAACACTCCGCGCATCAGTCCCTCCCGGCCAGTGCCCGCTGGATGCCGGCCGCCACGCCGGTCACGTCGGAGCGGCTGAGATCCGCGTTCAGTGAGACCCGCAAGCGGGCCGTGCCTGCGGGCACGGTCGGCGGTCGTATCGCGCGCACGTCAAAGCCTTCGCGGCGCAGCGCGGCAGCGCAGCGCAGCGCCGCCGCGCTGGATCCGATGATCACTGGCACGATTGGCGCGTTCGAAGGGTCCAAGCCCAGCGACTCTCGCAGCAGTGTCCCGAATTCCAGCACCCTCGCGCGGCGCTCCGGTTCGTCCGCGAGCAGGTTGAGGGCCTCGTCGATGGCTTCCGCCAGCGCCGGCGGCGGCGCCGTCGAGAACACGAACGGCCGGGCGCTCTGCACCATGAGCTGGATCGCCCATTGGGGGCCGCAGACGAACGCCCCGCCCACGCCCAGGGCCTTGCCCGCCGAGTTGATGGATAGGAAGATAGCGTCCTCGCAGCGGCTCGCCTCGATCTGGCCGCTGCCGCGCTGGCCGTAGATTCCGACAGCGTGCGCCTCGTCGACGATCAGGGCGAAGCCGTGCTCGGCTTGCAGCTTGCCGAGCCGCTCGAGGGGCGCGAGGTCCCCGTCCATGCTGAATAGCGACTCAGTCACGACGAACCGCTGGCCCGCGCACCGCTCGGACTTGAGCAGGCTCGCCAATGACTCGCAGTCGCAATGGGGGTAAACAACGCGTCGCGCCTTCGAGAGGCGCATTCCATCGATCAAGCTGGCGTGGTTCAGCTCGTCCGAGAAAATCAAGTCCCCGGCCGCTGGAAAGGTGGAGAGCACGCCTAGGTTGGCAGCCCACCCGCTGCCGAGGTAGAGCGCCGAGGGAGCGCCTTTCAGCCTGGCGAACCGCTCCTCGACCGCTTGGAACGCGGCCCTGTGCCCGCGCAGCAGCCGGGATCCGGTGGAGCCGACGCCCAAGGCCTGGGCCGCCTCGCCCAGTCGGCGGCGCAGGCGCGGGTGGCGCGCGAGCCCCAGATAGTCGTTCGAGCACAGGTCAAGGCCGGCGGGCTCCTCGAGCGAGCGCAGCAGGCTCTGCTGCTGCAGCGCGTCGAGCTGCGCTCGCACGCGTCGCTCTAGACCCCGGTTGGAATTCCCCATGGTTGCCCTGGCGGTCTGCTGCCGATCCTTGCTGCCGGGTCAGGTCTGCGGCGTTGCAGTCTTTGTCAGCGGCCCGTCGCAGAGGCGCATCCCGATCTTGTCGAGCAACTCTTCGTCGGCGCTTGCCTCGGGATTGGGCGTGGTCAACAGCCGCTCACCCAGAAAAACCGAGTTCGCGCCGGCCAGAAAGCAGAGGGCCTGGCCCTCTTCGGATAGCTCCAAGCGGCCTGCGGAGAGACGCACGATAGATGCAGGCATTGCGACGCGGGCTGTCGCGATCACGCGCGCGAAGTCCAGCGCACTGACCGGTGCGCGTCCGCCCAGAGGAGTGCCGTCCACGCTGACCAAGCTATTGATCGGCACGCTCTCGGGGTGCGGATCCTGGCGCGCCAACTGCAGCAACAGGCCCAAGCGGTCGTCAACGCTCTCGCCCATGCCGATGATGCCGCCGCAGCAGATCGTCACGCCGCTGCGGCGCACGCGGTCCAGCGTGTCAAGGCGGTCTTGGTAACTGCGCGTGGTGATGATCTCGCCGTAGAATTCGGGGCTGGTGTCCAGGTTGTGGTTGTACGCCGTCAAGCCGGCCTCGGCAAGGCGGTCCGCCTGCGATTGCGTGAGCATGCCCAGCGTGCAACAGGCCTCCATGCCCAGTTCGCGAACGCCGCGCACCATCTCGATCACGCGCTCGAACTCTGCGCCCTCGGGCGCTTCGCGCCATGCGGCGCCCATGCAGAAACGGGTCGCTCCGCCGGCCTTGGCGGCGCGTGCTGCTCGCAGCGTCTCTGCCACGCTGAGCAAGCCCTGCGCCTCGAGGCCGGTGTCATAGCGCGCGGCCTGCGGGCAATAGCCGCAGTCTTCGGGGCAGTGGCCGGTCTTGATGCTGAGCAGGGCGCAGCCCTGTACCGCTTCCGGGGCATGGTATGCGCGGTGGGCCGTCTGCGCCCGGTAGAACAGTTCCGGCAGAGGCAAGCTGTGGATTTGCCGGAGATCCTCTAACGTCCAGTCGTGGCGGAGCATGAATCTTCATTATCGTAATGTGGGCGAAGCTGAAGGCCAAGCGCGATTCGCGCAAATGGTCGCGCGCGGGATTGGTACGATGGGGGCGCGACCGATCCTTGACGGTGCGAGGGGCTGGACTCAGACCGGCTTCAACCGGGAATGGGCCGCGAAGCGGTTGCCGTCCTGTCCTGTGGCGGCCGATTGCCACGACCGCCGGCTCCGGAGACTCGCCTTGGCTTCCCTGAACACCCAGTCGGAAGATCTCCCGCCACTGCTGAGCGACAGCGTGGATCGGTTCGCGGCAAGCTGGGCTGCGGGCGACGACTCCCGCCGGCTCTGGGCGGGCGACGAGTCCTTGTGGACGTCTTCGGGGGAGTCGGATTGGCTGGGCTGGCTCGGAATCGCGGACGAGATGGCGTCAGACACATCTCCGCTGCGGGGCTTGGCCGAAGAAGTGCGGGGCAGCTACAGGCACGCACTGCTGCTGGGCATGGGCGGGTCAAGCCTGTGCCCGGAAGTCCTGCGGCTGTGTTTCGGCACGCGGAACGGTTTCCCGGACTTGAGGATTCTCGATTCCACGGATCCAGGCCAGATCTCCGCTTGCGCGGCGGCGCTCGATCTTCAGTCGACGCTGGTCCTGTCAGCCAGCAAGTCCGGATCGACGCTGGAAACGGCCCTGCTGACCCAGCATTTCTTGGAGCGCATCGGCGAGGCAGTAGGCACAGAGCGGGCAGCTTCGCGATTCGTGGCCATCACGGATCCCGGATCGAGCCTAGAGTCGCAGGCGCGCGCTCTCGGCTTCCGGCATGTGTTCAGCGGCTTGCCGTCGATTGGCGGGCGCTATTCCGCGCTCTCGAACTTCGGCATGGTGCCCGCGGCGGTCATGGGCCTGGACGTGTGCCGGCTGCTTGCTGGCGCCAAGCTGATGCGCTCGGCCTGCGGCCCGGAAGTCCTGCCGCATGCGAACCCGGGAGTCCGCCTAGGTCTCGCGCTCGGGGCCGCCGCGCTCGCCGGCCGCGACAAGCTCACGTTGGTCACGTCCGCCAGCGTAGCCTCGCTGGGCGCATGGATCGAGCAACTTGTCGCCGAATCGACAGGCAAGTCGGGGAAGGGCATCGTGCCGGTCGAAGGGGAGGAACTGGGCGCGCCTGCGAGCTATCGACCTGATCGCATTTTCGTCTCCATAGCCTTGGAATCGGAAATCGATCGCGGCACCGGCCAGTCCTTGCGCGGCTTGGCCGAGCTGGGCCATCCGGTCGTGCGGATCGGGATCCGGCGCATTGCGGACATCGGGCAGGAATTCTTCCGCTGGGAGCTGGCGACGGCCGTCGCTGGGGCCGTGTTGGGCATCAACCCCTTCGACCAGCCTGACGTGGAGTCCGCCAAGGCAGCGGCGCGAGCGCTCACTTCCGCCTACGAGGCGGACGGGGCACTGCCGGCGGCCGAGCCCTTCGCGGAGCAGTCCGGCATCCAATTCTTCGCCGCTCCGCGGCATGCCGAGCGCTTGTTGGAAGCTGCCGGCGGAGGCGGTCTGCCTGCGGTGCTGCGGGCGCACTTGGAAACGGTCGGAGACAGGGACTACGCAGCTTTGCTTGCCTATGTGAATCGCAACGCAGCAGCGCAGGCCGCGCTCGGACGAATGCGCGCAGCAGTGCGGGCCGCTTGCGGCGTGGCGACGTGCGTTGGGTTCGGGCCGCGCTTTCTGCACTCTACCGGGCAACTGCACAAGGGGGGGCCGAACAGCGGGGTCTTCGTGCAGATCGGCTGCGATGCCAGGGCCGCTATCGATATACCCGGGCGTCAGCTCAGTTTCGGGGTGGTTGCAGCGGCTCAGGCGTTGGGCGACTTCGGCGTGCTGACCCGTCTGGGCCGCAGGGCTCTGCGCATCCATGTATCCGACGAGCAGGGATCCGGACTCACGCGCTTGGTGAAGCTCTTCGCCGAAGCTGCCGGGGTAGAGGTCGATGGTTGATAAAGATTTAACCAGCCGCTGCTGGGATGCTGCTGGCAAGGCCCTGACGGGCGCACGCCGGCTGCCTCGAAGTCTCGGATTTCCAACCGCGCGCAGTCTCGGGTGCGACGGCAAGCAGTGCCGTGTTACGCGCAGCATGCCCGACGAGGTGAAGGCCGACCAGCCTGCGTCGTCGCGCTGGCCTCCCGTGCGCAAGGGAAGGGCGGCGGGAGTTCCGTGCCTTTTGGCCTGCCGGTGCGGTCCAGCGGGACGGCCGGACTGGGCCGTCATCAATGCCAATGCCATCCTCGCCTTGCGCTGCTGCCTGCTCAGCGGCCAATACGAGGACTTCTGGGCCAACCGCGCCGACACTCCCCGTCTCCCACCCGCGATCCAAACACCGCTGATTCTTTATCGGGCAGTGGAGACTGTGATGGCCAAAATCACGCTTTGGGCTACAGAGATGCAGCCGCTCTGCATGACCTAGCCCTGTAGGAATTCGTCCCAATAGCCTGCCCCGCGCCTAACTTTTCGTCCTTGAGGCTGCCCCTCTGGATAGAGGATCAGTCGCACGATCCAGCATAGCGTCCTACACACGATTGCATCTCTTGTCACTAGTGACTAGTGGTCTGTCAAGCGGAAGCCTCTTCCAATGCCAAATGAGCCTGACGGGCGGGATTGTTTCCAACGGGAAATGAGACTGAAGGGGGTTCGCGCGGGGATGTGAGAACCATGGGAGGATGGTTGTGCATCTCAATCTGGACACGCACAAGACGCGCGCGGACATCCTGCGCTTCCTGGAGGGCAACGCGGCAGGCAGCGTCGTGGTGCCGGATCGCGCGGCGGCCTACGAACACAGCGGGCAGGTCTTGCGACGGTTTTCGTATGGGCGGCTGAGCAAGCCGGATCGGGGGCTGCTGAAACGCTACCTGGAACGCACGACGGGCCTGTCGCGGGCGCAGCTGACACGGCTGCTGAAGCGCTATCTGGCGAGCGGGCAGCTGCGTGCCGGGCGGCGCGGAGCCGGGCGCCGCTTCCAGCACAAGTACCAGCCGCAAGACATCGAACTGTTGGCCGCCACGGACGAATTGCACGGCACGCTGTCGGGGCCGGCCACGCTAGCCCTCTGCCAGCGCGCTGGGCAGCTCTTCGGCGACGAGCGCTTGCAGCGCTTGGCGCAGTTGTCGAACGGGCACCTGTACAACTTGCGGCGCAGCGCACGCTACCTGCGGCGCTTAGGCAGCAAGGCCGGCACACGCCCGGCGGCGGTGACGATTGCCGAGCGCCGGCGCCCCCACGGTCGCCCGGGCTACGTGCGAGTCGATTCGGTACAGCAGGGAGACCGCGGCAAAGTCAAGGGCGTATAGCACATTAATCTGGTCGACGAGGTGACGCAGTTCCAGTTCGTGGGCAGCGTGGAGCGCATCTCCGCGCACTTCCTGCTGCCGGTGCTGGAGGACCTGCTGGGCGCCTTCCCGTTCCGCATCTGCGGTTTGCATTCCGACAACGGTTCCGAGTACAGCAACCGCCGCGTGGCGGGGCTGCTGGAGAAGCTGCGCAGCGAGCAGTTCACCAACTCGCGCCGCGGCGCAGCAACGACAAGGCCTTGGTGGAGTCGAAGAACGGCACGGTCGTGCGCAAGCAACTCGGCTACGGGCATATCGCGGGGCGGTTGCACCAGTTCCACCGCGAAGTGCTCTCGCCGTATCTGAACTACCATCGTCCGTGCTACTTTCCCAGCGAGGAGGTGGACGCCAAGGGCAAGCTGCGCAAGCGCTACCGGCAGCAGGACCTGTGCACGCCGTATGAGAAGCTGAAAGCGCTGCCGGAGGCAGCGGCCTGCCTGCGCGCGGGGCTGGATTTCGCGCAGTTGGATGCGGAGGCTTAGCGCATGAGCGATCACGAAGCAGCGCGGCAGTTGCACGCGGCGCGCGACGAGCTGTTCGCGGCCATCCGTGCGGAGTAGTGCGGGCCATTGCGGGAAAAGAGCGGCTACAGGCTCACTTGGCGTTGGAAAGCAGAGCTGGGCGGCGGCGAGCGGCGGGGGCCAGCCTAGGCGCGTGCCGTCAGCGAGCTGGGCTCGGTCCGCGACTGGCCTGCGCGTAGTGCGCTGCACAGGCCAGCCGGATGAGCGCCAAGCAAGCCGTACGGCGCTGGCGCGAGAGGTGCGCCGGACGGGGCGCAACTCGGCGACGAACTGCCAGTGCCCGGCCTCGGGGACCTCGCCTTCCCAGGCCAACTGCTTGCCTCTCGGTTCCAGCTGGCGAGACCATAGCGCTTGCTCGGCTTGGCCGTAGCTAGTGCCTGCGACAAAAGCTTCTAAATGATTGAAAATAGATGAGTTGATAGCAATCGACGCCGACGAAGATGACAGCGGCTGGCTAGCCCTGGCCCGCTGGCGGCCTATTTGCTACGATCTTCGTCTGGCAGGCACCCATGAGAGTCGTCTTAAATCCACAATTAGCCATCGGCCAAATCGATATTGAGCGCATCCCACTCGATCCGCAGTCCCGGGATGATATTCCCGCCGTGCTGCGCGGTTTGCAGCAGATTTGGTCGGATGCTGAGTTGCGGGCCAAGCTATTCACTCTGCTGGAGACGCATCTGCTCGCGGACAAGAGCAAGGCGGACAGCGCAGACAGTGAGAGGCAAGCATACGGGCCGTGCTTGGACGCCAGGAACGGTCGTCCGGGCATGAGTCTGTGGAGCATATTGGTGCTGGGACTGCTGCGTCAGGGATTGAATTGCGATTATGATCGCTTGCATGAATTAGCTGGACAGCATCGCAGTGTGCGGCGCATGATGGGACTCAGCGACTGGGACAGCACAGTGGCCAGTTGCCGCACGATCACACGCAACGTGTCGCTACTGACTCCGCAGTTACTAGCGGCTGTCAACCGCTTGGTGGTGGGAGCTGGCTACGAAGTGCTAGGCCAGGATGTGGCAGGAGAGTTGGCGGCGCGTTGCGATTCGTTCGTGGTGGAGACAGACGTGCATTATCCGACGGATGTAAGTTTGCTGTGGGATGCAATGAGGAGTCTGCTACGGACGATCGCACGGGCGAGTGAGGCCCAAGGGGAGACAGGCTGGCGGCAGCATAAGAAGTTGGAAGGGAAGGTGAGGAGACTGTTCCAAAGAGTGCGGACGAGGCGCAGCGCAGGAGGAAGAATCAAGAGAAAGGGGTGAAGGCGTATTTGAAGCAGTGTGAAAGGTTGCTAGAACGAGCTGAGGGGAGCTTGGAAAATCTGCGGGAGAGCAGGGCAAGCAAGGAAGAGATCAAGGAAATAGAACGGCTTGCGGGATTGGGGCGGAAACTGGCGGGGCAAGTGGAGCGGAGAATATTGCAAGGCGAGACGATCCCACAAGAGGAGAAAGTGTATTCGATTTTCGAAGATCATACGCGCTGGTGCGTAAAAGGGAAAGCGGGTGTTCTGGTAGAGCTAGGAGTGCCGGTAACAATCGTGGAGAGCGCGGAACAGTTTATATTAGGTCATCGTATCATGTGGACGGAGCAGGACGTGGATGTGGCGGTCGAAATAGTGGAACAGGTGCAGAGTGAGTACCCGGGATTGCAGGGATGCAGTTTTGACAAGGGGTACTACAGTGCTGGGAATCGGCAGCGGTTGGATGGCATGCTGGCGCGGAACGTGATGCCGAAGAAGGGGCGGTTGAGTGAGACAGATAAAGAGCGGGAAGAAGCACAGGAGTACGTAGAGAGACGGCGGCAGCATCCGGCAGTGGAGTCGGCGATCGCGAACTTGGAGCAGCGAGGACTGGATCGAGTGCGAGAGCACGGTCGGGCAGGATTCGAGCGGGCGATTGGGTTGTCAGTGGTGGCAGCGAACGTGCATCGGCTAGGATTGATACTCCAGAGAAGGGAACGAGAAAGACTGAAGAAAGAGCGGCTAAAGATAGCCGCATAGCAGCGGTCATCGAGACGGGAAAGAGAAAAAAGAGAGCTGGCAGAAGGCCGGCAGGGCGGAGTGTATCTGAAGCAGGCAGTGAGTCGAACTCAGCCAGATTTCTTGACATATTTTTACCAATCAGGGGAGAAATTCTGCTGAACGATGCCCCCAATGGGTCCATAAATCGGCGCATATTTTTAGAGAAGATCGGATTTTAGGGGGTTTTGTCGCAGGCACTAGTTATACCCCGTGTGCTTGAGTTTACCTATACTGCGGACGATCTTAAGGGATTTGCTCGTGATCTCGGATTTGATGGTAGCCTGTTCCTGTGGGACGACAATCGTCGCCATGGACTGCAATCCGAACTCGATGCGATCTATGCACACATGTATGGTCTGGAAAGAATCGACATGGAGTGGATTCTCGATCCACCATTGCCGAGCTATTCGTTCCCATCTCTCAAGCGCAATGAGATTGCTGAGTTTGGCGAATACCGTACCAAGCGTCTCGTTCTCGCCGCCTACGATCAGCTGGCCCATGGTGAAAACCCGGATCTTGAACGAGACTTCCCATAAAGCGGATGTTCGACACTCCTCTGTGAGGCAGTATCGTGCAGGAGACGCGCATCAGCCAGCGCCCGCTCGCAATTGCAAAGTCTCGCGAGGATGCTCCCAGTTGGGCTGCTATGCTTCCCATCCAACGCCACAAGGAGGCCTCTAGGATATACGATCCCAAGTTGGACACACTCGCCTGTAAACCTGACACGATGTCACGTGTTGGGCCAACCCATAATCCCTCGAGGTCGGACGATTCCAGAGCGGCATGGTTGATTCGCAACTTAGACGCACTTCCAGCGAAGGCACCGGCGAGCCGAGAGTCGAGCGGGCAAGCCCTATGCCGTTGCATTTGGCAACCATTGAGATCAAGCTCTGAGCGGTAGGGCACTACCGGACCAGCGCGATATCCCGGTCTCTGCTCGGTGGTTTCTCCGGCCAAGGCGACTGCAAGGGCCGATCCCACTGGATCTTGAGCTGCGAACCATCTCCCTCCAAGCCTGCCCCCGTCTCTGCTCGCGCCGGGACTCCATGTGCCTCTCCATGCTGTTGCCGCACGGCGTCATCCCTGCCATGTTCCAGCACCCTTCCGCGCTCCATCAGGTAATCGCTGATATCTTGCGCGTCACGGCTGGCCCGATAGATCTCCTTGGGGTGGTCCCTCAGCGTCTGCACCCAGTGATCCACGTAGGACGCTGTCCGCGAGCCGTCGTGCCCGATATCCAGCCGGTCCCCGGTGATCATCGAGCTGATCTCGGCCCGCAACTCTTCCCGCGAGTATGCCACCGATTTGACTCCTTGGCGCATGCCTTCCATTAACGACGGGCGATTCATGCGCTGCGGATGCCCCGTCCAATGCCCGAGCTCATGCAGCGCCGACTGGTAGTACCCGGCCGCACTGGTGAACTGCTCGCGGTGCGGCAGCACGATCACATCCCGGGCGAGGTCGTAGCACACGCGCTCCTCGTTCTTGTGCTCGATGGCCGCTCCGCTGTTCTTGATCAGCCGCTCGACACCTTCGTTGCGCTCCCACCGATGGAGCGGCCCCCGCAGCGGCTTGTCCGGCAAGCCGCTGGCCTGCTCGGCGTTGAACACGGTGTACACGTAGCAACGCGGCCGCTGTAGCTTCCGGACCTCGTATACGGGCTGCGACTTCTCGTTCAGCACGGGCTTGCCCCGCTCGTCGCGCACCATCCGCTTGGCCTCCAACTGCCAATAGAGGATCTGGGATCCCTGCTCCCCGCGCTGCACCTGCCCGCCGGCCTCTTGGATTTGCCGGTAGGTGCCCCAGCGCTCGTCCTTGTAGCCGTGCACCTTCGCCAGGCTGGCAAGCCACGTGCTGTTCCCGCCTTGGTAGTATTTTTCGGTCTTCAGGTTGTACGGCGCCACCTTCTCGCCTGCCGTCCACGACTCCTGCCAGCACGAAGTCCCGGCCTTGACCTGGGCGATCAGGACATCGGCCACCCGCCGGTAGTAGTCCTGCCGGCCCTGCTCGTCAAGCGGCCTCATCGCCGCTCCCCTCGTCGCCGAACGCGAACGGATCCTCGGCGGCTTCAAACGCTTCCAGCCAGTCGGTGCAGTCGTCCGCGCATGCGCCGCAGGCAGCGGCCGTCTCCGGATCCATCTCGACCATCACTCCGGGCTCGAGCAGCAGGCCGACCTCTGCCTCGGTCGCGGCGCGGTGCAGAAGCACTGCCTTGCCGCCAATGCGCTCGACTCTCTTCATTGCGGATCTCTCCCGTCGTCCTCCGCGCTGGCCGCTGCGCCGTCGATGGCCAGCGGCCGGCACTCCCACTGGTGCGTCGACCAGGCAAAGCGCTCCACCCGCAGCGCCTCGACGACCTTGCGCCTGCCGGCGCGCCGCTCCAAGTGCAGCACCAGGTCGATTACGTCGCCCACCAAGTCCTGCACGGCCTCCCATGGCAGCCCGATGCCCGCCTGCAGGACACAGGACGTGCAGCGCTTCAGGGCGTTGGCCGCCGAACTTGCGTGCAGGGTCGACAGGGAGCCGTCGTGCCCGGTATTGAGGGCCTGCAACAAGTCCCAGGCCTCGCCGCCGCGCACCTCGCCGAGGATGATCCGGTCCGGGCGGTGCCGCAGTGCCGCCCGGACCAAGTCGCGCACAGTGACCGCCGGTACGCTGTCCGTCGCCCGCCGAGCCTCGAAGCGGATTAGGTTCGGACGCTCGAGTTGCAACTCGACCGTGTCCTCGATAGTCACCACGCGCTCGTCCATAGGGATCAGCTGCGAAATCGCGGCCAGCAGCGTCGTTTTCCCGGTGCCGGTCCCGCCGCTCACGAGGATGTTGCGCCGCCGGTCCACGGCAAGGCGCACTGCGCGGGCAACGGCGGCGGGCACGCTGCCCGCGCTGGCGAGGTCGTCCAGTGTCCGCCGCTGCCGAGCGAACTTGCGGATCGTCAGCATCGGCCCGCCAAAGCTGCAGGGTGGAAGTGCTGCAGCGACGCGCGAGCCATCCGGCAGCCGGGTGTCCAGCAGCGGGCGTTCCGGGCTGATATCGTCGCCTTGGCTGCGAGCGATGGCCAAGGCTGCCTGCCGCACCTGCTTCGGATCCGGCACGATCCCTGCTACGGCTTCCAGCCGGCCGTCACGCTCGACAAAGACCGCGTCTGGATTGACCATCACTTCGCTGACCGAGTCGTCCTCCAGCAGCCCCATCACGGGCCGCAGGAAAGGTGCAATCAGTCGAAAGCTCCGCTCCTCGCTGAGACTCACCGCGACCCTCCTTCTGGCCTCAATTCCCCGTGCGCGCGCAGCCCCCGCATGTGCCTGAGCGCAATCGCGGAAACACTTGCTGGGGGTGAGCGCACTGGCGGTGCCAGTTGCGATTGCGCTCTCTTCCGAGCGGCGCACATGCGCGCATATCAGGACAAATTATATATGTATAGATATAATTTGTCAAGGAAAGTTGCGATATCCAGAGAAAATAGAGGCATATACTCCATGCCATGCCTTGGTGGATCGCACGGATGCATCCGCATGTGATCACTCATATCCCTGCGCGAGAGCGAAAGCATGGTTTCTGACTGCCCCGCCGGCGAGCGCTTCCCCCGTTACATGCGCAGCGCCTCGGGCCTGGAAGCGAGCGGCCTGCATCCATCCAGTGCTACGTTGTACACGGCCATAGCGCCTCCGGTACTGCCATGCCCAGCACCAAAGCATTTGTCGCAGCCCAGCCCGCAGCGCCCGTCGATTACGCTGCCAGGGACGGCCGGATCATGGCCGAACTGCCCCGCCACGTGGACGCGATCCTGTATGCGCTGGCCACCTTGCGGACTTGGTTCGCCAGCTATGAGCGGGTGCAAGTGGGGGCGAACATGTTCCTGTACTACCAAGAGGGCGACAACAGCAAGCGGGTCACGCCGGATCTGTTCGTGGCGCGCGGCCTGGCAGCGCTGCCGGAGCGCTCGTACAAGCTGTGGGAGGCCGGGCGGCCGCCCGGTTTCGTGCTGGAAGTTGCCTCGCCTAGCACCGAGGATCGCGACTGCGGGGAGAAGCAAGCCTTGTACGCCGCGATCGGGGTGACGGAGTATTGGCGCTTCCACCCGACGGGCGAGTTGAAGGCTGCCCGGTCGCCGGGGCTGCGCTTGGAGGGCGGGACATTGCAGGGGCTGGGGTACGCCCCTCTGGCGCTGAGGCGCGACGGATCGATCGACAGCGCAGTCTTGGATTTGAACGTCCGGGTGGACGAGCGCGAGGGGCGTTCGCATCTGCTGCGCTTCCGGGATCCCAAGACGTGGAATGACCTGCTGACGTTTGAGGAATCGGAGCAAGGCAGGCAGGCAGCGGAACAAGACAGGCAGGCGGCGGAGCAGGGCAGGCAGCAAGCGCTGCGCCGCTGGCAAGCGGCCGAACGCAGGCACCAGGCAGCGGAACGCAGGCACCGGGCAGCGGAACGCAGGCACCAGGCAGCGGAACGCAGGCACCAGGCAGCCGAACAGGAAATCGCCCGCCTGAAGACGCAGATTGCCAGACTCGAAAGCCAAGGGCCGGACAAGCACGGAAGCGAGTCCTGAGCCGGCTGGGCGGTGGATGCCGACGGCTGCGATGCAAAACGCTCGCTGCTTCCGCGTTCTCCCGTCGCTCTACGGCTTGCCCTCTGCCAAGGCTTGGTAGTGGCTCCGTTCGCCCGGTAGATAGCCGGGCTTGAGATAGCAGATAGGTCGGCGGCAGCGATCGCGGCTGTCAGGGGCTGCCACGATCATCTGCGCGTTGCGCAGCTCGGCGAACGCTGACGGCTGGAACACCGGCTCACGCCGCACGTCCCCTTGCCGCCGCCAGCCGCCCGCTGAGCAAGCCGATGCCCGCCTGCGAGGACTCCGAAATCGAGTACTGCTCTTTGAGGCGCTCGACCTGCCTGTAGGTTTCCAAGGCCAGCTTGCACGAGGCCTCGCCAGACAGGCAAAGTGCTCCACCCGGATCGCCTCGACAATCTTGCGGCTGCCGGTGCGCCCCTCCACGTGCAACGCCAGATCGACTATGTCCCCCACCAACTTCTTCTGATCCGGCAAATACCAGTGCCTTGAGCTTGGAAGCGAGCGGCTGCATCCAGTGCTATGCTGTACACGGCCATAGCGCCTCCGGTACTGCCATGCCCAGCACCAAAGCATTTGTCGCAGCCCAGCCCGCAGCGCCTGTCGATTACGCCGCCAGAGACGGCCGGATCATGGCGGAACTGCCCCGCCACGTGGATGCGATCCTGTATGCGCTGGCTACACTGCGGACTTGGTTCGCCCGGTATGAACGGGTGCAAGTGGGGGCGAACATGTTCCTGTACTACCAAGAGGGCGACAACACCAAGCGGGTCACGCCGGATCTGTTCGTGGCGCGCGGCTTGGAAGCGCTGCCGGAGCGCTCGTACAAGCTGTGGGAGGCCGGGCGGCCGCCCGGTTTCGTGCTGGAAGTTGCCTCGCCTAGCACCGAGGATCGCGATTGCGGGGAGAAGCAAGCCTTGTACGCCGCGATCGGGGTGACGGAGTATTGGCGCTTCCACCCGACGGGCGAGTTGAAAGCTGCCCGGTCGCCGGGGCTGCGCCTGGAGGGCGGAACATTGCAGGGGCTGGGGTACGCCCCTCTGGCGCTGAGGCGCGACGGATCGATCGACAGCGCAGTCTTGGATTTGAACGTCCGGGTGGACGAGCGCGAGGGGCGTTCGCATCTGCTGCGCTTCCGGGATCCCAAGACATGGAATGACCTGCTGACGTTCGAGGAATCGGAGCAAGGCAGACAGGCAGCGGAGCAGGGCAGGCAGCAAGCGCTGCGCCGCTGGCAAGCGGCCGAACGCAGGCATCAGGCAGCCGAACGCAGGCACCAGGCAGCCGAACAGGAAATCGCCCGCCTGAAGGCGCAGATTACCAGACTCGAAAGCCAAGGGCCGGACAAGCACGGAAGCGAGTCCTGATCTGATCGGCCGGGCGGTGGATGCCGACGGCCTGCGGCGCAAGGCGTGCGGCACTTCCGAATGCTCCCGCCGCTCGTGACTACGCACGCGCCCGCAGGCGTCGGTCCACAGCCTTGATTGAGCGTGGTGACAGGTTGGCCAGCGAGCGCGATTGGCGCGGTGCCGAGCGTGGCGGGCGCGAATCGCGCACAATGGAGGCCTGTTTGCACGGCCCTCCCAAGCGCCGCTCGGTGCCGCGCCCCGTGACTGCAACCAGAAACGATACTTCGTCTCGGACACGGCTCGCCCAGCCGCTTCCGGGTAGCGTGTTGCCTGCTATCCTACCGTCTGCGGCCGCACGCCGCGGCACAAGCAGCATGCCGGCTGGTGCCGCCCGCTTCCATGGCCTTCCAGCTCAGTCACCCTCACGATCTCATCTTCCGCGCCAATCTGGCTGATCCGCGCCGACTCCATCCTGCGTGCCCATCTCGCCCCCCGATTGCTGCCCCTGCTGGCCGCCCAGCCGCCGCAGCCGCTCGATGGCAGCTTCGTGGACGAAGGCTTGCGCGTCAGTTGCAGCGAAAAGCTGCTGCAAGTCCAGTTGCGCAGCGGCCAGCCCGCTTTCCTGTACGTCTTGCTCGAGCACAAGTCTTGGCCCGATCCGGGCACCGCCCTACAGGTGATGAAATACAAGCTCCGCATCTGGGAGCAATACGCCGGTGGTTCGGTACGCAAGCTATGCACCCTGCCGCCCATCGTGCCGCTGGTCTTCTACCACGGGCGTGCTCCGTGGAGCGCGCCGCTCTCCCTCTCCGCCATGCTGGGTACCCAGGACCCGCTTCTGCAATCTCTGGAATGCAACTGCGGGTATTTCCTGCGCAACCTGAACGACCTGCAGGACGAGGAGTTGGCGGCCGATCCAGCCGCCCGGGCCGGCTTGCTGCTGCTGCGCTATTCCCATCGCAGCGGTTCCGAGGCCATGGAGCGGAAACTGGCGCTACTGCCGCGGATCTTGGCTCCGCTGCCGGACGGTTCGCTTTACCAGCGGCAAGTGGTGGTGTATGTTATGAGTGTCTGGAACGTGCCGCGGGCGGCAGTGAGTGCGGCTGCGGAGGAGGCCCTGCCGGGCCGGGGAGAGGCGATGGTAGGACAGGTTGTACAGGAACTGCTCGATCAAGGCGAAACCAAGGGCCGCGCCGATTCCTTGGCGTGGCTGCTGGAACATCGCTTCGGGCAACTGCCGTCTGCGATACGGCGCCGCATCGCAGACGCTCCGCAGGGTGAACTGAGGGCTTGGTTCACGGCCGCGCTGGATGCATCGTCCTTGGACACGGTGTTTAACGGGCACGGCTTGGATTGACCCGTCACACTGCCCGCGCCCGCCTCTGCGCGCTTGGTCGCAACCACAGGCTGGCCGGACTTTGGTAGGGCGGCTTGGGTGAGGACTTGGTTCGCGGGCGGCAGCCGCCAGCAGGGGTGCCAAGCCCGCCTCCATGGCCGCATTCTTTGCTGGCAGTCTCGTCGGCAGTGAGCGCGGCTGCGGAGGAGGCCCTGCCGGGCCGGGGAGAGGCGATGGTAGGACAGGTTGTACAGGAACTGCTCGATCAAGGCTATGCCAAGGCCTATGCCAAGGCCTACGCCAAGGGCTATGCCGAAGGCTATGCCAAGGGGCTGGCCGAGGGCTATGCTGATTCCTTGACGTGGCTGCTGGAACATCGCTTCGGGCAACTGCCGGCGGCGATACGGTGCCGCATCGCAGACGCTCCGCAGAGTGAACTGAGGACTTGGTTCACGATCGCGCTGGATGCATCGTCCTTGGAGACGGTGTTCAACGGCCACGACTTGGATTGACCCGCGGCATTGCTGCATGCAGGGCCGCTAGCGACATTGCCCGCGCCCGCCTCTGTGCGCTTGGTCGCAGCCTCAGGCTGGCCGGACTCTAGTAGGTTCACAGTCGGCAGCCGCCAGCAGGGGATCCAGGCCTGCTCCCGTGGCTGCATTGACCTGTTTCTCTAACTTGGGTAATGACCCTCTGCGGCAGTCTCGTCTCTTGTTGTCACAAGCAAAAACCCATCGCTGGCAAGAGAGACTGAGCAGTCACCCTCGCTCTACAGCTTGCCCTCGGCCAAGGCTTGGAAATAGCCCAGTTCGCGCGGCAGGTAGCCGGGTTTGAGGTAGCAGTAGGTCGGCGGCAGCGGATCGCGTCCGTCATAAGCTGCCACGATCGCCTGCGCGTTGCGCAGCTCGGCGAAGGCCGACGGCTGGAACACTGGCTCGCGCCGCAGCGCGTAGGACTTGGTCACGCCGAACGTGCCCTTGCCGCCGCCGGCCCGCCCGCTGAGCAAGCCGACGCCCGACTGCGAAGACTCCGCGATCGAGTACTGCTCCTTGAGGCGCTCGACCTGCCCGCACGTTTGCGAGGCCAGCTGGCACGAGGCCTCGTCGGACAGCGACAAGAAGATGCGCGTCCGAAACGTTTGCAGCAGCGTGCGCCACGATTCGCCCGGCAGGGCCGAGCGCAGCGAGCTCAGCGACTGCGTGGCCACCAGCGCCACCAGGCGCGCCTGGCGCGACAGGCTGAAGAATTTCTCGTCCCCGCTGGGGTCGCTCTCGCCGACCGTGGCGAAGTGCTGGTACTCGTCGCAGATGAAGGCGATGTCGCGCCAGGGCCGCTGCGGCTCGCGCGCCATGCGCGGGATGCGCTCCAGCACGCAGCGCTGGAAGTCCTGCTTGAGCATCACGCCGATGGCCCGCCCCAGGGCCGGGTTGGCCCCGACCGGCAGGTTCAGGGCCAGCACCTTGCCCGCTTCGAGCGCGTCCGCCACCGGCGGCAGGGCCCAGCGCCGGCGGTGCGGGCGGCCCTCGCTGTAGACCTGCCGCGGCGGGCAGAACACGTCGGCGATTTCCGGCTGGTCGAACAGCGACAGGAACACGCTCACGCCCTCCGTGATCGAGCTGCGCAGGCGCGTGTCGAGCTGGCTCCAGTCGTGCCGGTACCAAGTGATCACGGTCTGCAAGCGCCGCTGCGCGCCGTCGGCCGGCTCGGGTTCCGCCTGTTCGAACTCGATGCCGCGCTGCTGCAGTGCCTCGACCAGTTCCGGATCGGCCTGCACGAACCACCGGCCGGCGGCCTCGTCGTACTCCCACGGGCGCTCGGGCAGCGTCGGCACGTGCTGCCGGTACTGCTCGATCGACAGCCGCGCTTCGGGCAGCAGGCCGAGCTGCTGGCGCGCCTTGTCGATCTTGCGGCGCAGCGCCTCGTCGTCGAGCGCGGTGCGATACACGTCCTGCAGCGTGACGTAGCCGTCGCACGTGCGGAACAGCAGGATCACGAACTTGACCAGGTTGGTATAGGCCTGCTGCCAGAAGGGTTCCTTGCCCTTGCCGAACAGCTGGTTCAGCAGCGAGGCGATCTGGTAGGCCAGCGAGTAGGGGTCGAGTTCGCAGTGCAGCGGGTTGTAGCACCAGTTCCCGTCCAGGCCCAGTTCGACGTAGTCGTCCTCCCGGCCCAGCTCGCGCAGCATGCGCCGCACCTGGTGGCAGAAGTCGCCCTTGACTTCCAGCACCAGCCCGCCGGGCCGCAACTCGGCCCGCTCGGCATGCCAGCCCAGCACCTGGCGCGCGAACGGATACATGCAGCAGGAGGTCTTGCCCGAGCCGACCGCCCCGAACACGGCCGTGCCGGCGTAGAGGCCGTGCCGCGGCACGGCCAGCCAGCCCGGCTGCGGGCTCGGCCCGGGCTGGGTGCGGCGGTGGGTTTCGCCGATGACGAGGCGCGGCCCGTCGCCCGCCGGCCACGGCGGCAGCGGGCCCGCGCCGGCCTGGCCCGCGCCCCGCTCCACGAGCAGCCCGCCGACGGTCGCGCCGAGGCGCGCTAGGAAGTACGGCGTCAGGATCCAAGCCGCGGCGTAGCCCCAGCGCAGCAGCGCGGCGGCGCGGGGGGATTGCAGGGCGATCCAGGCCAGCGCGGGATCGTGCGCCGGCCAGGGCCACAGCCGGTAGCAGGCCAGCGCGCCGAGCAGGGCGCCCGCGCCGGCCAGCAGCGAAGTCAGCGTCATCGCCGCGGCCCGCCCCTAGCGGCTGGCAGCCTCGGCTGCCGCGTAGTCGAACTCCATCAGCACTTCCAGCAGGCTGCAAGACGCCGCGAAGTCTCCGCCCGGCTGGCGCTCCGGGGCGCCGCTGCGGGCCCAGGCCTGGTAGCGGCCCTCCGCCGCGGCGCTGCCGTGCTCGGCCGCCAAGCGTGCGTAGCGCTCGACGGATTCCCGCGAGAGTTCCTGCCAGCGGCGCTGGTCGACCCGCCGGCGCAGTTCGAAGTACTCGCCTTCCGACCAGTCTCTCCCGGCCCGTGCCAGCCAGCGGTTCCAGGCGTGGCGCAGCCGGGCGAACTGCGCCCGGCTGTCCGCCAGGACCACCCATTGGCAGGGCATGCCGCGCAGGTGCAAGGCCCGTGCCAATGGCTCGTGGCTTCGCAGGTGGCGTTCCATGCCGTGCGCGCTCGAGCCGGCATGCGCGTAGGTGAACCGCACGGCGGGGCAGCCCGCTCCCGGCACTCCGATCGGAAACCCGTCCGGGAACGCCGCGCGCCGCCCCTGGCGCGCGCGCACGGCCGCCGGGAAGCGGTCCCGGCCGATCCCCAGCGCTGCGAAATAGTCCGCCTTGTCCTCGGCGGCGAGCAGCAGTCGCGCCGTCTCCCGGCAGGCGATCCAGTAATCCAGGGCCAGCAGGCGTTGCTTGGCGGCGCGCGGGGCCCGGCCGGGCGCCGAACCCGGCACCTTGCAGCCGGCCGCGCGGAACAGCGGCGCTCCGCACAGGCGGTACAGCCTCGGCTTGCGCCCGTCGGCCTTGAGATGGCCGTTGGCCCGCGCCCGCCGGAGCAGCCCGGCCTCGCTCCCGCCCCCGCCGGACTTGCGGAACTCCCGGAACTGGCGGCGTGCGAAAAAGCCGCCCAGCAAGGCGGCCGCTGCCAGGAATTCAGCCTCGGCCGGGCGGTAGCCGAGCGCCGCCACTCGCCCCGCGCGCTCCGCGAGATCGATCCGGCCCGCATCCTGCGGGCTTGCCGGCGAGCCCGCCGTTACCGCGGCTTGCACGGCTGTGCCTCCTGGCGTGCCACTTGGCCGTCCGCGGCCATCCGATAGACTTGGAAGCCCGCCGTCGCCTTCAGCGACAGGCTGCTCGCGCGGTAGTCCGCGGTGACGACTTCGAGATCCGCCAGGCGCGTCTCGCCGGCGCCGTCAGGGCCGTGTGACCATTCGATGCGCAGGTCGGGGAAGCGCAGCCTCCCGCCGGCAACCGTGAGCCGCAGATCCGCCGCCGCGGCAGCGCGGGCGGCGGAGCCGTCCGCGCCCGTGCGCCGGGCCGCGTCCGTCTGCCGCGCGGCGATGCGCCGCAACTGGCGCTCCGTGCGAATGCGCCGCACGGCGCCCCCCGCCGCGGCGATGTGGCGCAGCTCGCATTGCGCGGCCCGGTAGACCGCCGTGTCGTGCAAGACCTGGGCGGCGTGGGCGCGGCCGGACAGGTAGGCTTGCGCCTCTTCGTCGCCCGTGGCGCGCGGATCGATGCCGCGCTCCAGCAAGCGCCGCCCGCGGCCGGTCAGCGTCACCGCCTCCAGCCGGCGCCCGGCGCGCTGGAAGCGCTCCGTGCGCAGCAGGCCGCCTTGCTCCAACTCGGCGACGCAGCGCTTGGCGCGCCCGCCCGAATCGAACCGGGCGCACAGGTCGGACAGCTCGACAGTGCCGAAGATCCCGGTCGCGCGCAACGCTTCCACGCTGTCCTCGGCCAGCCGGAAGCGGCCCCACTGCGCCAGCGCCCGCCGGCGCTGCCGGCGATCGTTGCCGCGCGGAGCGCCCAAGACCTCCCGGCGGACTTCCCGGGCAGGCCCGGCCTGCGGCTCCCTGCCGGGCGGAAGCTCCGCACGCCCGCGCGGATCCAGGGGCGCGGGCCGCCCGCGGCCGCGCTCCTCGCTCCGGCCTCTCATCCCTGTCCGGCCTCCTGCCGGCGCAAGCGGCGCGCCAGCTCGGCATCGAACGTCTTGCCCCGCCGCACCTCGCCGTCCAAGCGGCGCAGCTTGCGTCCCGCATCGCCCAGCCCCAAGCGGCGGCAGGCCAGGTACAGCAGGGCGAACAGGTCGAATGACAGAGCCAGGGCGTAGGCAGTCACCTGCCCGCCGCAGCTGCGCCACAGTGCCTCGCGGTACGGCGCCAGGTAGCGGAACTCGTCCAGCGCCAGCCAGGCCGCGACGCCGCCGATCGACAGCGTCAGCCCGAATGCGATCCTTGCCATGGCTCAGTCCTCGATCCGGTCGCTGCGGAAGTACGTGATCGACAGTCCGAGCGGGTTGACGGCCAGCAGTTCGCGCGGTGGCCGCTCCAGGAAGCGGAACTCGAACTCCGACGTCCAGCGCCGCGCCCGGCCGGCGCGCCCGCCGAACTCGCGCGCCGTTTCGGTGAAATCCACCCGCGCCCGGTAGGGCTCCTCGCGCGCCGGCTGCACCTGCACCGCGTCGATCGCGATCTCGATCTCCGCGCCCTCGCCGCCGAGGAAGCGCACGAGCTCGCCGCTGTCCTCCTGCTCCTGCATCAGGCGCCGGCCCAGCGCCCCGTCGAGGAACAGCAGCGAGCGCTGCCAGGCGTCCAAGCCGGCCGCGCGGCGCCGCTCGCGATGCAGCACGACGAACTGGCGCAGGAAGTATTTCACCTCCGGCTTGGCCACGTCGGGCACGTAGGCCGCCGCCTCGTAGCGCAGCGCCTCGGCCCGCCCGACCTCGTCGATGCGCACGACCAGCGGCGCGAGGTGCTCGAAGCGGTCGAAGGTGCGCCAGCAGAGCAGCAGCAGGCCCACGCACAGCAGCGCCGCGCCGCCCAGCGCGACTTTCAGGTAGCGGTTGGTGGACAGCACCTCCGCCCAGATTTCCGCGTATGCCTCGTGCGTTTTCACGACTTCCTCCTCACAGGCCGGCCCTGCGGGCGGCGGCCGAGACAACGGCCGCGGCGCCGCTGGTGAAGCTGCCGCTGCCGTGGAAGATGGCATGGGTCAGGGCATGCACCTTGAACATCGCCAGCACGGCCGCCAGCAGCACCGCCGCGGAATAAAAGAACCAGGCGACCTTGGCGCTCAGGCCGGCAGGCACGGCCTGCCACATGCCGTCCAGCATGAACGTGCAGAGCGCCAGGAACGTCCAGCCGACCGCGCTGTAGAACGAGAACTGCAGGTAGGAGCGCAGCCAGCCCCAGAACAGGAAATCCATCTTGTGCACGAACAGCCAGGGGATGAACAGCGGCCCCAGCACGACACAGGCCCCGGCCGCCACGCGCCCGGCGGCGATGGACGCGATCAGCAGCGCAGTACAGGCGGCGTTGAAGAGCAGGATGACGAAGGTCCACACCAGCGAACCCGCTCCCAGGAAGAAGTCGAAGAAGCTGCGCGAGGTCATCTCGGTCCAGCCCGCGTGGAAGGAGCGGGCGAAGTTCCAGCTGATGAAGCCGTCGATGCGCTGTGCGTAGAAGTCCGCGGCGCGCATGGGTAGCGTCGCGACCGGCATGCCGAGGCCGGGCGCGTCGGCGATGTAGAAGCGCAGCATGGCGAGGCTGAACGACATCGCCAGCAGCAGCGGCAGCAGGCGGCCCCAGGGCACGCCCTGGCCGGACAGGGCGGTCTGCACGCCGAACCAGGCGATCGACAGGGCGGCCAGCGCGCGGAACAGCAGCAGGCCCTCGCCGACGAACAGCGGGGCGAGATCCACGATCGCCGCGTCGATCGCGGCAAACGCCCACAGCAGCGGGAATTCGCCGGGATCAGTGGGCGGGACCGGTGTCGAAGCGGGCAATACCTGCATGGTGCGCTCCTGCGGTCAAGGCATGCGCCACAGGGGCGCGGCTTGCGCGGCGGCCAGCTCGCTGTACTCCGCCGCGGCTTGCATGGAGCGGGCTAGCCCTAGTTCGCCACTTTCCCCCAAATTGCCGGCACGGAGCATATTTTTTTGCTGCCGCTACTGCTCCAAACTGGCCGATAATCTTTCTTTAGATTTATTATCTTCGTAATCTATTTGCTTTATAGTCTTATGATGCTCTCTTAAAGCTTTTTGTAGTGCCAACTTCTTTTTTGACCCCCTTGACACCCCCTAGCCCTAGTTCGTCATTTGGTGACTTGAAAAATTCCGTATAGTATTGAAATACAAACAGTTATAGCGATGCGGCCAAGCCGCTTGGCACTACACTTTTGTGCTCTTGAGCGTCAGCCCCGCGCGGCCGCCCGCCGCCGATGTGCGCGCACGGCCAGGCCCGCCGCCTGGGCGATGCGCACGGCCTCGGCCCCCGGCTGCACATCTTGGCGGCTGCACAGCAACTGCCCGTCTGCCGCCTGCACGCTGGTCGTCACCCGCATCCAGCCCGCCAAGCGCTCGCGCAGCGACTGCCAACTCCAATGCAGGCCGTGCGCCCGCAGTTGCGTGCGCAACAGATGCACGCCGTGATAGGCCAGCACGGCCACGAACAGGTGCGCTGCCACGCGCCGATCCAAACGGTGCCAGATCGGGCGCAGGCCCAATTCCGACTTCAACGAGCGGAAGCTGGTGTGAAACACCCTAGCCCGCCCCTGCCCCCACAGCGTCCCGGGAAGCAGTTTGTGCAGTGTCGGGAAGCAGCTGGTAGCCGAGATCCTTAGCTGTCGTTTTGAGGTAGGCCAAGGTCCGTTGGCGATGGCGCTGCTCGTAGGCCGCCTCGCCCTCGTCAACGTAGTCCTGGCCGAAGCGCAGCATGCGGTATACCAACACCGCCAGCTTGCGGGCGGTGGCGAACACCGCCGTCTTCATCCCCTTGTGCCGCGCCTTGCGGCGCAGCGCCGCCCCCAGCGCCGACTTGGACCGGATCAGCGCCGTCGCCGCCATGCGCAGCGCGTTCGACGTGCGCGTCGCTCCCAGCCCGCGCTGCCGCTTGCCCGCCAACTGCTGCCCGCCCGATACCGCGTGCCGCGGCGCCAGGCCCAGCCAGCTCGTGAAATGCCGCTCGCTCGGAAACGACCCCAGATCCGTCCCCAACTCGGTCAGGATCGTGCGCGCCGCCCCCGCGCTAATCCCGTCGATGCGCGTCAGATCCACGCTCGCGTAGCGGTACAGCGCCGTCCGCAGCGGCTGCTCACCCCGCCTTCGGATGGCTTTCTCCTTGGCCGCGTTCGGGTGCCGCGGACACTCCTCCGCGCTGCATTCCTCGCCCGCCTGCTGCTGCAGATCCTCTTGCAGCTTCTGCTCGTAACCGTCCATCTCGGCCTGCACCGCGTCGTACAGCCGCAGCGCACTGCGCAGGTTGAACAGGTGCTCCTCCCGCCAGTTGCCGCTCAGGTACTCCACGAACTGCTCCTCCGTGTGCTTGCAGCGCCCCGAGCGCAACTGCGCCAACTGCTCCGCATCGCGCTGCCCCGCCACGATCGCACGCACGATCGCCATGCCTGTCTGCCCCGTCAGATCCGTCACCGCCCGATGCACCTGCACGTTCATCTGATCCAGCGCCCGCTGCATCCATTGCACGCAGCGCGTGCGCTCCGCCACCAAGCTCTGCCACTGCCGGTGCAGCGCCCGCAGCTGCGTCACCGTCTCGGGCGGCCGGAACGAGCCCCGCAGCAGGCCGCAACTGTGCAGCCGCTGTAGCCACTGGCAGTCCAGCATGTCGGTCTTGCGCCCCGGCACGTTCTTCAACTGCCGCGCATTGACCAGCAACACCTCGAAACCGCGCTCCTCCAGCAACTCGTGCAATGGGATCCAGTACACATACGTGCTCTCCAGCGCCACCGATTCCACGCCTTCGGCCGCCAGCCAGTCCGCCAACGCGTCCAACTGCGCGGTGGTCGTGCCGAACGTGCGCACGTTGGGCCTGCCGTCCGCACGTGGCGGCCCGCAGGCCCAGTGCTCGCGGCTGCCGAGGTCCACCCCCGCCACCTGCGGGCGCTGCACCGGCAGGTCCCGCTCCGGCTGCTCTCTTGCCATATCTCCCTCCTGCTGCTCCTGTCTCACACACGGAAGGCCCCGGCCCGGGTTGGCAATTGCTCTGCAATGCTGGTGTTGAGGAGTGCTTCCGAAGAAACCTCGCTAGTGAATGATCGCTCGCCCGGACCCAGACTGGCTTTGGGGCAAATACTGCACCAATGAAATTACGGGGCTTGACTGCCGGAACCCTCCGCTCTGATTCTACGCCAAGCCACGTGTTTCCAACCGAATGATCCGGGCCCCGCCCGGGGGCGCGACTGGCTTGTAGTGATTTGGCTGGGGATTGTAATCTTGCTGTTGGTTCTCCAAGGAGCATTGGGCCCGCGCAAGTTGTTCCACCTTTCTGACTCTATTCTGATTGCTGTCGCTACCACGACTACTGCAAGCGTGACCGCTTTGCTGGTCATTGTCGCTCGCTACCTGTTTCCAGCGTCGCGACCTACCGATGCCATGTAAGTTGATACTCCACGCGTGTCGCGTTAAAAGTCATTAAAAACAAAGGATTTAAATCGCGTTTATTCAGTGCCGGACGGTGCTGTGTCAGCTGCCCCCGTGGGCAAATCCTGCTTCGTGTGGTCGTTCGCGAACTGTACGTGCGCCAGTCCAATGGAAGGCGCAATGCAGGCATGCGCTTCTTCCGCAGTCGCGCCACCAGGTGATGGACCGACAGCCGCTTCGGCTGCGCGCTCGACGGCGGCGCAGCCTATGAACAACACCTGCTGTTGTGCCTCGCCAGCATTCTGTACGAATTCGGCGCTCCGTAGCAGCCGGCCTCGACTGTACGCCGCCAAGTGCTTCGCGATCGGCTCCAAGAACGCCGGCACAGCCGACCCGAAGCCATCCTGCCGGACTACCTCGGCGGCTATCGTAACCCAACCCACACTGCGCTCGGCCCGTGATACCTTGCTGCACGTGCTCGACGTGGATAGTTGCCATTCGTAGGCGAGACGTCTTCAAAGATCAATGGACGCTCGAGTGCGCGAACTCCGATATTGACAATTCGCGCTTCGTTTCTTGTTACCGGTAGCGCGTTGTCCGACGGCGGCGGATTTCCAGCCCCACCGGAACTGCCGTGCTCTCGTTGAACGGGGGGTACTGCGATAATGGCTTCTAGGCGGGCGCAACGACCAAGGCGACCGAGCCCGCAGCCAAGGATCGATCCAAGCCATCCGGCAACTGCCCGGCCGGGCAGTTGCGCCATCTGCTACGTTACATGACAAGCCGCCCCGCGATCGCCTTGGCGCTCCGACTGTCAGCGCTGGCGGTCCTGACGTTCGGGCCCAACTCCCTGCCGGCCCAGTTCGACGCGAATCTCGGCAGGATTGTGGGGGAAGTGCTCGGGCCGGACGGCCGGGCCATTCCCGGAGCTGGCGTCGTGGTCATCAGCGACGGCAGCGGATCGCGGCGGGAGGCGGCGAGTGATACGGCGGGCCACTTCAGAGTCGGCTCGTTGCGCCCGGGCATTTATTCCGTGACCGCGAGTTCGGCGGACTTTGCCTCCTCGACAGTTGAAAAAGTCGCCGTTCGAGTGGGCAGCACGGTGCGCATCGACGTCCGATTGGACATCGAGCAGGCCTATACCGAAATCGAGGTCACCGCCGGAATGATCGACGCACTCCTACCCGCGTCCAGCAATGTGGTGAGCGACCGAGTCTTCAACGACCTGCCGATCAACGGGCGCCGATTCCACGACTTCGCCCTGCTAACGCCGGGAGTGCAGATCTCGCGGGCCGCCGGCCATCTTTCCTTCGGAGCGCAACGCGGCATTTACACTAATGTTTCGGTTGACGGGACAGACTACAACCAAGCTTTCTTCGGCGGGATACAGGGCGGCGAGCGGGCAGGAGCGGCGATGACGCTCCCCCAGAGCGCGATCCAAGAGTTCCAAGCGGTGACCTCCGGCTTCACCGCCGAGTACGGCCGCACGACTTCAGGAGTCGTCAACGTGTCCACGAAGTCGGGCGGCAACGAACTGCACGGGGATGCGTTCTTCCAAGTGCGCCATCCGCGCTTGGGCTTGGCCGACCCGTTCGGGGCCAAGGTGCTTGAGGACCTGAGGCAGTTCGGAGGCTCGGCTGGCGGGGCGGCCAAGCGAAACGCCGCGTTCTGGTTCTTCGCCATCGAGCGGCAGAGCAGCACCAGCCCCCGATACGTCGAATTCCCGCTCTTGGATATTGCCGATCGCAGCCGCGGCGCGGAGGCGTTCGATTACTTCGCAAGCTTGGAAGAGCCCTTCGAGGCGACGAACGACGCCATCGCCCTGACGCCGCGCTTCGACTACCAGCACCCGGGCGGGAGCCAGTTCATGGTGCGCTACAACTACAGCAGCGGCCAGGGCGCGAATGCCGTGAGCATCGGGGATCCGAAGCGCCCGCGGACCACGGAGGCTGTCAGCAACAACGGCATCGAAGAGAATTCCATCCACTACCTGACGGCGCAGCTGACGAGTGTCTTCGTTCCGAACGTTTTGAATCAATTCCGGTTCACCGTGACCCGCGAGCAGCGTCCCCGCTGGGCCAACTCGGAGCGGCCCGGGGTGTTCACGGCCATCGGGGACTTCGGTACCCGAGGTTTTCTGCCCACCGTTCAGACCGATGTCCGTCCGCTGCTCAACGACAGCCTGATCTTGCATGCCAAGTCGCACGACATCAAGGTCGGCGGCTCGTTCGACCGGGTCTGGATCAATGATTTCTTCGGCTCCAATCAGTTCGGCTCCTTCGTGCTGTTCACCTCGGACCCGGACGAGGTCTTGGATATCTTGACGCCCGGCGGGCTGACGGCGAACCGCTTTGACGCGCCGGGTCTTTACCAGCGTCAGATGGGCAACACGATCGGACGCCAGGCGCTGGGCCACGGCTCGCTCTAC
This sequence comes from Bryobacterales bacterium, assembly GCA_965219605.1. Lineage (GTDB taxonomy): Bacteria > Acidobacteriota > Terriglobia > Bryobacterales > UBA6623 > VXMF01. The sequence continues at coordinate 976,708 of CBDCOC010000002.1, forward strand.
GTGCAGGATTCCTGGCGCGCGCTGTCCGGGCTGACGCTGGATTTGGGGTTCCGCTGGGAGGGGCAGTTCAACCAAGTCCCGCAACTGGGCAACGACTTGCTGATCGAACGCGTGCGCGGCTCCGCGTTCCCGTTCGGCGCTGTCGATCCAACTTTCATCCCGGACTCGACGCGCCAGTGGATGCCGCGCATCGGGTTCGCCTACAGCCCGCCCGGGCTGGCAGGCCGCTTCGTGCTGCGCGGCAGTGCCGGGGTGTTCTACGCCGTCACCCCTCCGGTGTTCTTCAACACTGCCACCAAGGCTTTTCGAAATCCTCCGTTCAACCTTTCCGTCAGCCTGCCCTCTTCGGCGCCCACGATCTACCAGCAGTTCCTAGCGGCGGGAATCGATCTCAACCAGTACCCGCTGGCCGACCTGCCGGTCTTCTCGCAGGCGGAGATCGCGTCCGTGCTGGGCGACGACCCGTTCCTGGGAGCGGGACCGACGGCTGTCCATGCCGACTTCCGTAACCCTCGATCTGTGAAGTACAGCTTGGCGCTGGAGTACGGCATCACTGACAGGATGGCTGCGGGGTTGCAGTGGATGCGCCACCGCACGTCGTTCCTGCACGGCTCGCGCGACTACAACCTCCCTGTTGCTCAGGTGCGGGCCAGCGATCCAGCGCAAGTCCCCTTCTATGATGTGGAGCACCGTCCAGAGCCTCTGCTCGGGCCCGTTCTGGTGGTCGAGTCGATCGGGATGGCCGACTACGACGGCATCACGGCGAACTGGAAGTACCACGGGGATCGGGCCCAGCTCGTCATGCACTATACCTATGCGCAGGCCTTTTCGAACGATCTCAACGAGGGCTACTTCTGGGCGCCGCTCTACACGGATCACGCGCTTCCGCAAAATGGGTACGGCCCTTCCGACTTGGACATGCGCCACCAAGTGACCGCTCACGCGGTTTTCGGCTTGCCCGGCAGGCTCACCGTGTCCGCAATCTTCCGGGGGGCCAGCGGCCCGCCACTCAACCCGGCCGCCGGGCTCGACCTGAACGGGGACCGGTTCGCGTCCGACCGCGGCTTGCAGTCTCCGGGCCGCTACTTGAGCCGCAACAGCTTCCGGAACCAGGCGATGCGCAATGTTGACGTGCGCGTGCTGCGCGAGTTCCCGCTATCCGAGAAAACGAGGCTGGAGATCTCCTTGGAACTCTTCAACGCGCTCGGTCTCGACAATGTCGAGTATGGTGGCTTCAATCGGATTTACGGCCCGGGCTTGGATCTTTCGACCGGCGTACCGGTCGGGCCCAGCCCGTCATTCGGCCGCCTGCGGTCTAGCGATGGAAACTACGACCGCAACAACACCCAGGTGCTTGGCACGGGGCCCTTCCAGATCCAGCTGGGAGCTCGCCTCCACTTCTGAGAGCGCGCATCCGGCCGGATCCGGCTGATGCTCGCGCCGCCGCGGCCTCCTGCTTGGGGCCTTTGGGCAAGGGACCGTGGCGATGCAGTGTTGAAGGCGGGCCGCGCTCAAGCTCGCGGCTTAGATCGGTCGCACGCTCGAGCAGCGCTTGCTGCACTCGCAGGTCACGCCTCGCAACTACCGCTTCGGGAGCTTGCCGGGTCGCCAAATCGTGCCCAGAAAGGGCTGGTAGCCAGTGCGATAAAGACACAGCTCAGGATTCCAACTGCTCCGTAGAGGAAGAAATGCAAGTCCGTATGCTGCTGGATCCAGTACAAGATGAACACACTCGCGACAGCGCCAGTCATCGCCCCGCCGCCGTTCGCGCTGCGGAAGAAGATGCCCAGCGCGAACAGGCCGGCGAGACCTCCCCCAAGCAGGCCCATCATGCCTTGGAACGTGTCCCATAGCGATCCGATGTCGAATGTCGCCAAGGCGATGGATGTCGCCGTCGCCAGCACGCCCAGGCACGCCGTTAGCAGGCGCGCCAGCATCAGCCTCTTGGAATCGCCCGCTGCCGGACGGAAGCGCACATAGAAGTCCGTCACTAGAGCCGCCGAAACGCTATTGAGACTGCTGTCCAGTGTCGACATCGAAGCAGCGAAGACGGCTGCAATGAGCAAGCCTGCCACGCCCGCTGGCAACTGCTGCGCTATGAACAAGGGAAAGATAGAGTCTGTGGGCAGGGTTGGATCTAGCAGTTCCGGGCTGGAGCGGTAGAACAGCCACAGCCCCGTGCCCAGCATGAAAAGCGTTAGTGTTGAAGGCAGTAATAGGACCGCATTGGTCCAGATCGACTTGGCGGCTGTCTTTTTGTCCTTGGTCGTGAAGTAGCGCTGCACCACCGCTTGGTCGGACGTGTAGGGCACGAGGTTCAGGAAAAAATTGCCGACGACCACGACCCAGACGGCGGTAGTGGTCCAGTCCCACGTCCAGTTGAACATGTGGAATTTGTCATGCTCGATGCCGGCCGACACCATGGCTGCGAGGCCTCCATCCGTCTTGCCGATCAGGATGACCAAGCTCAGCAGAGCTCCGCCGTACAGCACGAACACCTGCACCACGTCTGTCCAGATTACGGCCTTGATGCCGCCCATGACGGTATAGAGGGTCGAAAGCGTGCCCATTCCCACGATGCATGCGTAGACGCTGATCCCGGTCACAGCGGAGAGGGCAATGGCAGGCAGGAATAGCACGATCGCCATCCGGCCGATTTGGTACAGGATGAACGAGACGCTCGCGTACATGCGGACTGGCAGGTTGAAGCGCTTCTCAAGGTACTCGTAAGCGCTGGTCATCTTCGTGCGCCTGAAGTGCGGCAAGTAACAGAACACCACTGGAAAAGCGACCAAGATGATGGTCATTTGGAGCAGGAAGTAGACCCAATCGGTCGAGTACACCTTGGCGGGCACGGCCATGAAGCTGATCGACGACAGCTGCGTGCCGAAAATCGACAGGCCGGTTGCCCACCAAGGCATGCGCCGTCCGGCGAGGAAGAAATCCTCGGTGCTCGATCCCTTGCCGGCAAAATAGAATCCCATCAGCAGCAGCACTCCGCAGTAGGCAGCCAGCGTGATGTAGTCCACCTTGGAAAAGCCGGAAGGCAGCGGCTGGATTACGGCTGCGAAGAGCTTGGGGGCTGCCCTCGGCACCTTGGCAGCACTACCGGCAAAGACAAGTCGGCCGCCCCAAGTGGCGGCGCCTTCACTGCCGATCTGGGCGGGGAGCGTGCCTAGAGTGACCCATGTGTCGGTAATCGTGTGGTAGGCCGAAACGCTGGTGTCGCCGCGTCCCGCCGTGCGCACGGCGATATGGGTCGGGCCGACAGGCAGAGCTGCAGCCAGCAGTGCCGGGCTTGGAAGATTGGCGGCCGGCAGCCATCCCGTGCCAGTGCTGTAGCGAAGCACTGCCCGGTGTCCTGCCGTGCCGGCCCGGCTTGTCGCGGCCATGCCCGCAAACAGATGCAGCGCTCCGTCTTGGGCAACTAGCCTGAACTTCATCCGGAAAGGACGAATTAATTGCTTGTTTCAGAATGAGTTACGTCGAATCAACCTGTCATTTTACTGGAAACAGTCTTGTCGAGATCGACTCCCAGCAGGACGAATGCCTTGGCTTGCAAGGCCGTCGGCTGGGAGAGCAGCGGAAACTCGTGCTGCTCGTCCTTGCCGAGCGTGACGTGGTTGAGCGTCAGTGTTCCCAGATGTGCGAGCAGGCTCGGCAGGCTCTGCACCGGCAAGCCTTCCGGAGTCCGCTTGCTGGCGGCCTTGGCCCGGGCCGCAGGCGACACCTGCGCCGCTTCCACCGGCGAGTCGCGCTGTGCGCGAGCTGCCTCGCGCTCGCTGTCTTCCAACAACAACGGTGCCAGTTTGCGTCGCAAGTGCCATTCCAAGTAGTAGGCCAACATGCACAGAAAGACATGCCCGCGCACATGCTCGGCGCTATAGACGTAGAATGGGCGCACCGCCAAGCGGGTTGTTTGCAACGAGCGGAAGGCGCGCTCCACCTGCGCCAGACTCTTATAGGCCGCCACCGCTTCGTGCGCCCCGAGGGCGTCCGCAGGCAAGCTCGTGCGCACCACGTACACGCCGTCCAACTGGGCCTCGGCGGCAATGCGCTCTGGCCGTCGTGACCAGTGCAGCACGTGTTCCTGCACGCTGATCTCGAAATGTTTCGCCACCTTGTAGCGATTCGCAGCGCGGCCGATGCGGCGCTGGATCGCGGCCTCTTCGTGCCACGGCTTGCGCCCCCGCCGCACCTTGGCGGCCAGCTCTTCCAAGAGTTGCTCGGTGGCCTGTAGCAACTCCTCCCGCTTGCGGGCGCGCTGGTCTCGCAGGCGCGGGTTCAGGCACACCAGCAGGCGCTCGCCGGGGAATTCCGGGCTGTGGATCTCAGCCACTTGATCGGGCACCAACTGGCCCGGCTGGAGCGGTGCTTCAGGCCTGGCCCCGGCCTGCTCGGCATCCGGTTCGGGCGCTTTGAGCAACTGCTGTAGGGCGCTGCTAGTGAGAGCCGAGATCCAATCCAGGCTGGCCGGCTCGAGGTCGGCGCGCAGGCGCGCCGTGGTCAGCATGCCGCGCTCGCCAACCAGCGCGACCTGCTGCACGCCGAACTGCTTGCGGATGGTCTGCACTGGGGCGCTCACGGTGGTCGGATCGGCGCTGTTGCCGGCGAACACCTCCACCGCCACGGGGCAGCCGTCCGGGGCGCACAGCAGGCCGAAGACGATCTGGCGCTTGCCGCGCTTGCGGTCGCGGTTGTAGCCAAAGGCGGCCAGCGGGCAGCAGCGGCCTTCGCCGTAGGAACTGGTGACGTCGTAGAGGACTAGGGTGCCGGCGCGCAGGTGGCGGCGGGCGAGGCTGCGCTGGATCCAAGGCTGGCGCTGGCGCAGCCAAGCGAGCATGGCCAGCAGTTCATTGCCCGCCACGGGCCCGAGAGCGAGCAGGCTGCCGAGCGAGTTGGCGGCGGAAGCGGGGCAGAGGCTACGGGCGGTGGCGAGCTTGGAGTCGGGCTGCAGCAGGCGGGCGCAGATGGCGGCCAAGGCGAGGCTGCGTTGGCGCGAGGGGGAGCGCTGCAGCAGGCGGGGGAAGTGGAGTTGGCGGGCGAGGGCGAGCACCGCGGCGACATGGCCGTGAGGCAGGGAGCGGCGAATGGTAACGGCTTGGTCGAGGCGGGGCACGGCCACACCGCCTTGCAGGACGGTGCGGATGCCGTGGATGGCCTCGGGCGGGAGTTGGGAGAGGTTGGCGATGGTCTTGCGGCGGATGCGCTGGCCCTGCCGCCAAGCCTGGCGGAGCAGGACGGCCGGGGGGCTGTTGCGGTTGGGGATGGATTCGACGTAGAAGGCCACGGGGATTACATGGAAACAGAATATTGCAAATAGAATTGCAATACAAGATAAAAACAAGTATCAAGTAAAAAATACATGGAAACAAAAATACACCTGAGAGAACTCCTGGGAAATTCATAAACAATTGATAATAAAGCGCTTACAAGCGATCGAAGCCTATCCGGCCTAGATGAAGTTCAGCCTAGCACGGGAGCCTCGCTCCCATGGCCGGGCGCAGCCGGTACCTGCTTCCATTCTGCCCCTGCGCTATCCAAGGCCAGCTGCCACATCACCGTGGCTGTGCCAGCGGCTCGGCCTGCGGAAAGGCTGGGTGCGACGTAGAGTACGCCGTCCAGCACTGCCGCGCTACTTCCGGCCGCTGGTACGGGCAAATCCGGCAGTGGGTCGTAGACCAGCTCGTCATCCGCCAAGCTGACCTGGAATGACAGATCCCACCCGCGGGCCGCGGCATGCTCCAGGCCGCCGACGAAAAATGCCGACTCGCCATACGTCGCTGTCGCCCCGTACGAGGCCGGCGCTGGCAGGGGCGTGGTGTTCCGCCAAGCACCATCGACGGAGTCCAAGATCCACGCATCCCTCGTTGCCGGGGCGTCGCCGGCACCCACGCCGCCCGCGATGACCAGGCGCCCGCCCACTTCTCCTAGGAATGCCCCTTGGCCCCGGACAGGGGAGGGCAACGGTGGGAGCTCCGTCCACCGCAGTCCGATACCGTCCGCGGCTGGAAGTGCAATTGCTGATAGCAAGGCAGCGGCGGAGAGTTTCAAGCGCACGGTGCGCGCCTCGCCGAAGCGCTTAGAGACTGCGTCTCTTCCAATTGCCCCGGCGGAACAAGACATAGCCGATGATGGCCCAGGTGGCGCCGGAGACCACTACCGCGCTATACACTCCGGGCACGCCGAATCCGAGCGGCTTGGCAAGCAGGTAACCGAGCGGCAGCTGCCAGCACCAGTAGCACAGGAAATTGATCCGGGCGGGCGTGGCTGCATCGCCCGCGCCGTTGAAAGCTTGGCCGAACACCATCGAGACTCCGCTGAAGATGTATCCCGCGCTTAGGATTTTCAGGCCCTGAACGCTGTTACCGAGCACCTCGCTGTCAGTGGTAAAAAACCGCAGCATGGGCTCTGCGAATTGCCAGAACAGGAAGCTGATCACGCCCAGCATGGCGAAGTTGACAAATGCAGTCAGGACCACGGCTCGCTCGGCCCGCTCCTTGCGCTTGGCCCCCAGGTTCTGACCGACCAGCGTTGCCGTCGCGTTGCTGACTCCCCAAGATGGCAAGATCGCGACATGGATCAGCCGCATGGCCAAGGTATAGCCGGCCAGCCCTGCCTCGCCGAACAGCGCGATGATGCGCGTCAACCCGAGCCAAGCGGCCGTGGCCACGAAAAACTGCACCATGCCCGCGCAGGAGATCTTCACCACATCCCGGAACACTGGCCCGTCCCACCGCGCGGATGCGCGCGTGAGCGACACTTTCCCCCGTCCTCTGAACAGCACCGCCAGTTGGTAGCCCACGCCCGCGCCCCGACCTAGCGTGGTAGCTAGGGCGGCGCCCGTCAGCCCGAGCTGCGGGAACGGCCCGATGCCGAAAATGAGCAGCGGGTCCAAGGCGATGTTGAGGAGGTTGGCCAGCCAGAGTGCCCGCATCGCGGTCACGGCCTCGCCCGCGCCGCGGAAGATCGCGTTGTTGAGGAACAACAGGAAAATCGTCACCGAGCCTGCGAACAGCACGGCGGTGTACTGGTAGCCTACGGCGATGTCGGGGGTCGCGCCCATCCAGAGCAGTAGCCTGGGAGCTAGCAGGTAGCCCGCCAAGCTGACGGGCACGGCCGCCATGACTCCGGCGAGAATCGACTGCCAAGCTGCCAGGCTGGCGGCTGCGGGATTGCCCTCGCCGATGCGCCGCGCCACGATCGCGGTCGTGCCCAGTGACAAGCCCATCACGATCGCAAAAACCAGGATGATTACCGATCCGGTCAGGCCCACGGCCGCGATGGCACCCGGCCCGAGCTTGCCCACGAAGTAAATGTCGACCAGGCCGAATGTCGATTCCATGACGAGTTCGAGCATCATCGGGATCGACAGCAGCACGATGGCGCGTGGCAGGGGGATCTTGGTGTAGTCTTGGCTGGAGCCGCGAATAGCGTCCGGCACGGCGCGCCAGAGGGGTGACCCGGACGCTGCCTGCGCTGTCGGCGCCCTGCCGTCCCTGTCGTGATCTAGCATGCAGAAGCCAGCAGCGCCGGTGCCAAGCGGCTCAAGACTGCAATTGTCACACGGCGCTCTGAGTCCCTAGCCCGCAGCTGTCTCGGAGCGAATGCCGAGGGTGCGCATCTTGCGGTGCAGGTTGCTGCGTTCCAGGCCGAGTGCCTCAGCGGCGCGAGTGACGTTGCCGTCCATCGCTCGCAGCGTGCACTCGACATACTCGCGCTCATAGGCGGCGCGGGCTTCCTTCAGGCTTGCGAACCCCTGCGAAACCGGCTGGCCCGGCTGGTGCCGGCGGTTGGCGATAGAGATTTCGGCCGCGCTGACATCCGGCCCGTCGTGCAAGATCGCGATACGCTCCATCACGTTGCGCAATTCGCGCACATTGCCCGGCCAGGCGTGGGCCGAGAGGGCCGCCAAGGCTGCCGGCAGCAGGCGCTTGGGCTTGCGGCCGTACGAGCGCGAGAACTCGTTCAAGAACGCTTCGGCGAGCACCGGGATGTCTTCCGCCCTGTCTCGGAGCGGGGGCACGTAGAACGGAACGACGTTGAGCCGGTAGAAGAGGTCCTCGCGGAAATTGCCGTTGGCGATCTCTTTCTCCAGGTTCTTGTTCGTGGCCGCGATCACTCGCGCGTCCACCTGAAGCGTCTGGCCGGAACCAACCGGCTCGAAGCGCTGCTGCTCGATCGCGCTGAGCACCTTGGCTTGGGTTTTCAGGCTCATGTCGCCGACTTCGTCCAGGAACAACGTGCCGCTGTCTGCCAATTGGAACTTGCCGGTCTTGGCCGCGGCCGCGCCGGGGAAGGCGCCCTTGACATGGCCGAACAATTCGCTCTCGATCGAGTCTTCCGGAATGGTTGCGCAATGCACCTCGACAAATCTGGCCGAGGCGCGCTGGCTGCGGGCGTGGATGGCATGGGCGACCAATTCCTTGCCCGTGCCGCTCTCGCCGTAGATCATAACGCGCCCGTTGGTCGGGGCCATCAGTTCGATCTGCTGGCGCACGGCCTTCATGGGCACGCTGTCGCCAAGGATACGGTGCCGTTGGCCGGCCTCCGCTCGTAGCGAGTCGTTCTGGGCCAGTAGGTTGCGATGCTCGATGGCGTTGCGCACCGCTACCGTGACCTTCGCCACCGAGAGCGGCTTCTCGAGGAAATCGTGCGCTCCGAGCTTGGTGGCCCGTACCGCGCTCTCAACGTTTCCGTGCCCTGAAATCATGACTATGACCGGCTCGGAGGCCAGCTCGGCGTCACGGATGCGCTGCAGCGTGTCCAGCCCGTCGATCCCCGGCAGCCAAATGTCAAGCAAGACCACGGCATATGCCGCGGATAGGAGCATCTCCAAGCAGCGCTCCCCGCTCTCGGCGGTCTCGACCGCGTAGCCCTCGTCCTCGAGCACGCCGCTTAGCGTGTCGCGGATCCCGGCTTCGTCGTCGACTACCAAGACTCGGGCCGGTGCATTCATACGACGGCCTCCTGCAACTCAGCCGGCGCTTCGGCGACCGCGGGCAATTCGATCACGAAGCGCGTCCCGGCGGGCTGGTTGTCCTCGACCCGGATGGTGCCGCCGTGATCCTGCACGACACTGCGCACGATCGGCAGGCCCAAGCCGGTGCCGCGGTCCTTGGTGGAAAAGTAGGGCATGAACAGCCGCTCCTTGTTTGCCGCGGAGATACCGGGGCCGGAATCGGCCACGACCAACTCTACGGCATTCGATTCGGGGCGCCCGCGCGTGGTCACAACGATCTCCTTGACCCAGCTCTCTTGCAGTACTTCGGCGGCGTTGTCGATGAGGTTGATGATCGCGCGCTTGAAGGCCGGCGGGTCGATCTTGGCCGGCGCTGTAGCGGGGTCCGTTCTCAAGCTCAGGTCGATGCCCGGCAGGCGGCCGTCGAACACCCCGACGGCCTCGCGGGCGATCGCATTGATATCGTTGGCTTCCGGGTGGATCGCGGGGAACCGGGCCACGTCCGAGAAGCTCGAGACTAGGGTGTTCAAGGACTCCACTTCGCGCTCGATGGTGCGGGCCAGCTGCTCCAAGGTCTTTCGAATCGGGGCCCGCTCTGCGTCCGTGCTGGCGGACGCGTAACGCTCGAGTTGCACCGCGATTCGCCCGGCGGCCAAGGCGACGGGCGTGAGGGGGTTCTTGATTTCGTGCGCCAGGCGGCGCGCCACTTCCTTCCATGCTTCGGAGCGCTGGGCGCGCATGAGTTCCGTGTTGTCCTCCAGGACGACCACGTAGCCTGCGGGCTGGCAGTCGGACTCCAGCGACGAGACGGTGACGCTGAGGTGCTGCGGCTGGCCCTCGTTGTCGGCTTCGAAGTCGCGGGTGGCGATGCCGGTCCGTCGCGCGCTGCCGAACATGTGCTCGAACGCGGACCGCTGGGGGGCGTCCAGGAGTTCGGCCACGGAGCCCAGCGAAGGGAGCGGCCGCGTCCGGGCGAAGCGCCGCGCCGATTCGTTGAATTTGAGGATTTTGCCGTTCTCGTCGACCGAGATGACCGCGGGTGTGATGCTCTCGAGGATGGCATCGATGAGCTGGCGGCGCTCCTCGATCTCGGTATTGGCGCGGGCTAGCTCGCGGTTGCTGCGCTCGAGCTGCTCGGTCTTGGCTTGCAGGGACTGCCCCATCTGGTTGAACGATTCGACCAAGGCGCCTAGCTCATCGGCTGCTGCCGTGCGGACCCGGTACCCCAGCCGCCCGCCCGCCAGCTCGCCCGTCGCGGTCACTAGCGCCTCGACCGGGCGGGTGATTTGCCGCGAGGTGAACTGGGCCATCCAGACCGCGATGAACAGCGTGAAGATCGTTATCAGGGCCAGCAGGTAGACATAGGTGCGCCACATCGCCGGGCGGGCTGCCTCGAGATGCCTCCACTGGTTGACTTGCGCTTGCACGAACGCTTTGTCCTGCAGCATAGAGGCCGGCATCCGCCGTGCCAGCAGCAGGCGCGCCGAAGCAGCGTCTGCGGATTGCACGGGCACCGCCGCGTAGAGCCATCCGCCCGTACTGCCGGTTTGGCTAGCGGCGGAAGGGCCTGACAGCAGTCGCTGGAGCGCCGCAGGCGGCGCATCGGCCGAGACTGTCGCCATCTGCGCACCGGACGTGCCAATACCGCCGATGCCGAGGTAGTGCGCGCCGGCGCCTTGGGCTAGGGTTTGCAGGGCTGAGTTGTCACGCTCGGCACCCGCGGCCAGCCTCCCCGCGATGTGCCGAGCTCCTCTCTCCAAGTCTGCGAGCATTTCCGCAGCGGCGGTGTCCGCGATGCGCTCCGCGCTTTCGAAGACCCCGACTGTGGGCTGTGAAAACCACTTGTCGAAGTTGCGGTTCAATAGCTGCAGCGAGTAGACAACGTGGGCGGCGATCGGCAGAACGCTCAGGGTGAGCACGCCCATGACCAGCTTCGTCTTCAGGCGCGAGCCGAGGACGTTGCCGCGGCGCTCGACATAGAGCTTGAGCAGGTTGCGGAACAGCAGGAATCCGAGCGCTACGGCCCCCAGCACGACGCACGTCGAAAGTGTCCACAGCACGTATGTAACGCTCGAGTCCTCGGGGCGGAAGTCACCGAAGTCCAAGGACGTGAGCCAGAAGCATGCCGCCAGCAACACCAGCAGCGGCGTCGCGTAGGCAATGATCGTCACCAGTTCGCTGCGTTTGATCAACGTGTGGTCATTTTAGCGAGTGCTGCCTGTCGTGGATCCGTCCGCGGGGAGCGCGGGATGCGACAGGGCAGGGCGGGCTGCTTGCCCGCATGTCGCTTCGCTGCGAGCGCGCGGCAGGACTGGGCCGCTGCGCAGGAAGCCATCGAAGTTGAACAGGAGCGAGACTTGGGCCTCGTCGGGGAAATGATCGGCTTTGGTCAGGTTGAACATTTCGGCAATCGGCTTGATTCAGACACGCTCGCCACGCCGGAAGCGCCATGAGATCCGGAAGTTTCAGGTCAGGACTGCGTTTCCTTGCCGGGCGTGCTGCGCTGCAGGATGGCTTCGTCAGAGCGGATCTGCTGCGAAAGTTGCGCCACGCGCATGCCGCGCCCCTCGTTGCGCGAGATCGACCCATGCATGGCCGGGAACTGCTACACTTCTAGATAGTGCCTGCGACAAAACCCCCTAAAATCAGTTCTCTGCTAGCAAAACGGGCCGATTGGTGAGCGGAATAAAGGCTTGTTGCAGCAGGCTGAACAACGCGCAGTGGGTTGTTGCCAGGCGAAGATCGCAGCTAATGGGCCAGATCCGAGCCAACGGACCGCCGCCCGCCGAATCTTCGCCTGCGTCGATTGCCCGCAACCGTTTTGAATACAACGACATGGATGCTTTTGTCGCAAGCACTAGATACATGCAAGAAATTGTAAAACCCCGATTCCTGCCAATCTTTGCCGCGCTCGCTCTGGCGGTGACTCCTGTCGCTGCAACTGACGGCGACAACACCGTCGTTGACAGTGGCGACGACGTTGCCGGCGATGCCGCTGGCGGCGACAGCCCCTGCTCGGACCGCCGGATCTCGGCAAACTCGGTGCGCACGCTGGATGATGTTCAGACGTTCGTGGAATGCGCCAAGCAGTTCCTCGACGACAACGGCCCGCAGGCAGCCTTGCAGGCCTTCAACGAGGACGGGCGTTGGAAGCATGGCCCGACCTATATTTTCGTGGTCGAATTAAAGCCATCCGGCAAGACCGCGAGAACGTTCGTGTTCCCGCCGGATCCAGCAACGCAGGGCACGATTCGGGGCGCGTCGATCGTGGACTTCGGAACCGATCTCTACGCCGAAAGGTACCGCATCCTGCGCAATCGGGACTCCGCTTGGACGTACTATACATTCGCCCACCCGGTCACTGGCGCTCGGCTGCCCAAGGCATCCTACCTGGCCAAGGTGGACTGGATGGGCAGCCCGGCCGTCCTCGGCGCGGGCTTGTACGCGCCCGATCTGCCGGGCAGCTGCCTTGCCGACGAGGTGAACGCCGCCGCGCTCACGGCAAATCCGGGCGAGGAAGCGCTGCAGGCCTTCGTGCGCTGCGCGACCTTGGTCGTGGAGGAGGAGGGCTATGCAGCCAGGCAAAAGCTGGAGGAACACTCGCGCTGGCGGGACGGCACCAGTTATGCCTTCGTTCTGGACAGGATGGGCAACCAAGTCCTCACGGGCAACGGACTGCGGGTGAACGGCAATTCGTTGCACGAGTGGCTGGCCAAGGACCCCTACGCGGATCAGTTCGGCGGTCGCGAAATGGCGGATGTCGGCGATACATTCGGCGAGAGCTTCATCTACTACAACTACGTCAGCCCCTACACGGGGACCGTGTTGCCCAAGGCAGGGTTCTTCAAGCGCGCGGTGGCGCAAGGAATTCCGCTGCTGGTGGGAGCCGGCTACCAGCCTGAGGCGGCCAGCGGCGCGGCGCAGCCAGGCTGCGCCGACAACTACGCAGCGGCGGCGGCGGTGCAGACGAGGGAAGACCTGCGCGCGTTCGTGCAATGCGCGGCGGAGTACGTCAAGGAGCACGGCGCGGAAGAAGCGCGGCGGGCGTTCAACGAGGACGAGCGCTGGAAGGCGGGTCCCATATACGTGTTCGTGGACGGGATCCAGCCGTCCGGGGTAAATGCCGTGGTGCATGTGTACCCGCCCGAGCCGGCGCGCGAGGGATCGACATGGGGCGCGGCGTTGGTCGATGCCTTCGGGAGCGACTACTACCACGAGCTGCATCGGATCCTGTCGATCGTCGACGAGGGGTGGATCCACTATGCGTTCGCGAATCCCGAGACGGGCCTGGAAGAGACGAAGAGTTCGTACGTGATCGAGATCGACTGGCACGGGGAGCGGGCAGCTATCGGGGCCGGGATCTACAGGCGGGATCTGCCCGGAACTTGCGATCCTGACCAAGTCAACGCCATTGACATGCACTTATATCCTAGTGATGCCAAGTTGCAGGAATTCGTGCGATGTGCGGCGCATCTGCTGCAATCAGGCGGTCAATTCGCGATCCCGATCCTCACCAAGCACCCCACTTGGAATTACGAGTCGATCTATGTCTTCGGGGTAGATCCGCGCACGGGCGAGGTCAAGTTCAGCGGCAACCCGTCCAGTTTCGATGTGTCGGGCCGCCAGCCGGAAGTGCTATGGGAGGGGCGGGACCTGAACGAGGCCGCCCTCGTGTTCGGGGAGACCTTCTGGTACTACAACTTCTTGAACCCCGCCAAGGGCATGGAGCAGAGCAAGGTGTCCTTCGCGCGCCTCGTGCATACCAGCGATGGCCCGGTCTTGGTCGGTTCGGGATACAATCCGTAGCTAGGGCGCACCCCATAGCGCTCTGGCCCGGGCCTTCCGCAGGGCGCGGGTTTCCCGGCCCGCTTGCGGGCGGTGCCGGAAGGAGGGCGCGTCCTGCGGTTCCGTGCGCTCTTTCCGCGCGGGACAGGCGAGAATAGGATAGATGGTCTTCGTCGTTGACAACTACGATTCGTTCACCTTCAATCTCGTGCAGTACCTCGGGGAACTCGGGGCGTCGCCCGTTGTCAAGAGGAATGACGAAGTCACGGTGCAGGAGATTCGCGCGCTGAAGCCGGAGCGGATTCTGGTCTCTCCCGGCCCCTGCGCGCCCAAGCAGGCCGGGATTTCCGTCGACCTGATTAAGGAGATGGCGGGAGAGGTGCCGATCTTGGGCGTCTGCCTCGGGCACCAGTCCATCGGCGAAGCGTTCGGGGGCAGAGTCATCCGCGCTCCGTACTTGATGCATGGCAAGACGAGCGTGGTCCAGCACGACGGCCGGTCTATTTTCGCGGGCGTGGCACAGAATTTCGTCGCGACGCGCTATCACTCACTGGTTGTCGAGCGCGAATCGCTGCCGGAGGAATTGCAGGTTTCGGCTTGGACCGACGATGGCATCATCATGGGTCTCCGGCATCGGCGCTTCGCCGTCGAAGGTCTGCAGTTCCACCCCGAATCGATCCTGACCTCTGTGGGCAAGCAACTGCTGGCGAACTTTTTGGGCCAGTGCCGCCCGGATCTCACACCTAGCACCTAGGCGAACAGCTAGCCATGCAGGAGGAATCGGGGGAGCTACGACAATGGCAAAGTTGAGGATGGCTTGCATGCGATCATGTTTCCCGTCCGCGAGGTCGACATTGAATTTCGCTGGGGAGCACACTGAGGGTCTTGATTGGAAGAGGCTTAGATGTGTTACTGTGTAGTTTGAGGGCAACGGTGGAGGCAAGGAGAGAGTCGAATCCTCAGGACGTGAATTTTCAGCCGGGTCTGCAACAAGACGCCCTTGCGCCAGCCGAGCTGTTTTCGCACTAGCCCGGATATCTCACCAACTTTGCTCGCAGCCGAGAATCATGGTCAGAGCGCCCCACAATAGAAACATTGAATAGTGCGCTTGTTGTACCCTGGTCACATAGCGCCGTTGACCACCGGCGCAGCGCCTGCGCACACGGGATCCTCAGCCGCTGGCCGCCTGGCGGGCGGCCTAGCGGCACGCTGTACGCACACCTGCCCCTGGAGCCGCCCTGGCCCCGCAGCGTCCCGCCTGTCTGCAGCGCGCTAGCTCGCCCGCAGGCGGGCCAGGCAGTGTGCGAACAGTTCCTGGCGGGGGAATAACGACGACAGCGACACCCGGATGCGGCGCACGCTCACCCGCACGCTGGCCGCGACCTTGAACAACAGCACCCGCAGCGTGCCGAACTGCGCCTGCGCCAGTTCCGTGCCGGCCAGCGCTACGCTGCGGATCTGTTCCAGCAGCGCTGCCGTGAACAAGGCCCAGTGCAAGCGCAACTGGTTCGCCCGCAGCGCACTCGCCGAGGTGCGGTCGGCGAACAAGTCCAACTGTTGCTCCTTGATGCGGTTCTCCATGTCCCCGCGCGCACAGTACAACTGCTCGTACAACTCGCGCGTGCCCCAGCGCTGCCGACTCAAGCTCGTTACCACGAAACGCAGGTTGCTGTTGCGGCCCGGCCCCGGCAGCCATTCCGCCTTGCCTACCACGCGCCGCGTGCGACTCCAACTGCGCCGCGTGCGGTAGCTGAACTCGCGGTAGCAGCGCGCGCTCTGCCCGCTCACCAGCCCCCGCCGCCGCGCCCGCTCGCGCTGCTGCCGCACGGCCCGCTGCAGGCGTGCGTTCTGCGCCAGCCCGAACACGTAGTCCACGCCCGCCTGCTCTTCGCACCACGCCATCAAGGCCTCGCGGCAGAAGCCCGCGTCGCCCCGCACCAGCAGCCGCACCTGCGGCCAGCGCTCGCGCAGTTGGGCCACGATGCGCTGCACGTCTTCTAGCGCCCCCACTGCCGGATCCACATCCGCCGTGCGCAACTGCCCGCTCAGCACGTGCCGCCCGCAGGTCACATACAGCGGCAGGTAGCAATAGCAGTCGTAATAGCCGTGGAAGTAGCGCCCTTCCTGCTCGCCGTGCAGCGGATCGTCGCTGGCATCGATGTCCAGCACCAGTTCCTCCGGCTCCGCCGCCTGCATCTCGATGAAGAGCTGCACCAGCAGCCGATCCAACTGCTGCGCATCGCCCACGATGCGCTTGTAGCGATCCTTCGCCGCCTGCTCCGGCCGGCCCAGCTCGAAGCGGTTGAGCGTGCTCGAACCGGCCAGCGGATGCCCCTTGTCGCGCTGGCGCACGCGACTCTGGCCGGTCACGTCGGCACAGCCCACCGCCAGCGCCAGCAGGCTGTCGTCGCGCAGCGTGTCGTGATCGTTGAGATCCTCGTAGCCCAGGGCCAGGCCGAACAGGCGCTGGGCGCTGAGCGCCTGCACCGAGTGTTCGCAACGGCCCCGCTGGCGGTAATCCTGAAAGCAGCCTGCCAAGCGGGCGGTCAGCCGCAAGGCACGGTCGGCGGCTGCCAGCAGCAGGGCTCCGCCATCGTTCGACAGGCGCCCGCCGTCGAAGCAGGCGCTGACCTGGCGGCGGGCGTGCTTGGGAAGTTCGATCGTGGTACACTGTGTGGACATGAGGTGTGCTTTCGACAAGCTTGTAATTGCTTGGAAACAAAACAGCTTATCACGAAATCATGCCTCATGTCTACTCCCCGTGGTGAGATATCCGGGCTAGGAGAGCGCGATGAAACCGATGCTTGATTCAGAATGGGCTCTGAAGGATGCTGCGCCTGAGACGCTGGCCCGATCTCTGTTTTGTCCCTTGACACCTCGCGTCCATAATCGGCACAGAGCAGTGTCGGGTGGCCCCTTACTCGCAGAAAGGAGGAAGCATGTCAAAGAAAAATACAAGCACTGTCGGAGATGAGGGACATTCCGGAGTAGAAATAAAGATTCCCGTCAACTGGGACAAGGCCAACTTCGATGATTTGGGGTCACCCCAGTATTTCACACACTTTGTCTTGTAGAAAAATCCTTCCGGAGATATGATCTTCATACTCGGGTATGTGGAGCCACCATTGGTCTGGGGCGATCCAGAGCAGCAGATAAAGATGATCCAAGAAAAGTTTGAAAAGAGAGGCGTTACACCGATTCCTGTCGCTAAAATCGCCTGCACTGGTCGCACGGCGCATGAACTTCTGGGAATCTTGAAAGCTCAGCTTGAGAGCGGAAACGCGGAGGTAGAAAAATGACAGCCATGCACAGTCTCAGGTCGCACAGCCTCAAGCCGTCTTCAAACGGCTCAGAGTTTAGCTGTCTTCCCGGCGCACTGGGTCCGATGGAGCCCCTCTACGTTCCGTTTCGACCCGTACGGCGACAACCCGCTCTCGAAAGTCTGGAACAGCCGTACCGCGTGGAGACAGACGGAACCGTGCGGTTTGAATACAGTAAAATGGAGCGCGGGAGGCCGTACCCGTTCCAGATTGGCGATCGTTGGCTAATCGCTGTGTTGGAACTTGGAGAAAGCCAAGCCAGTCGCGCCCCCGGGCGGGGCCCGGATCATTCGGTTGGAAACACGTGGCTTGGCGTAGAATCAGAGCGGAGGGTTCCGGCAGTCAAGCCCCGTAATTTCATTGGTGCAGTATTTGCCCCAAAGCCAGTCTGGGTCCGGGCGAGCGATCATTCACTAGCGAGGTTTCTTCGGAAGCACTCCTCAACACCAGCATTGCAGAGCAATTGCCAACCCGGGCCGGGGCCTTCCGTGTGTGAGACAGGAGCAGCAGGAGGGAGATATGGCAAGAGAGCAGCCGGAGCGGGACCTGCCGGTGCAGCGCCCGCAGGTGGCGGGGGTGGACCTCGGCAGCCGCGAGCACTGGGCCTGCGGGCCGCCACGTGCGGACGGCAGGCCCAACGTGCGCACGTTCGGCACGACCACCGCGCAGTTGGACGCGTTGGCGGACTGGCTGGCGGCCGAAGGCGTGGAATCGGTGGCGCTGGAGAGCACGTATGTGTACTGGATCCCATTGCACGAGTTGCTGGAGGAGCGCGGTTTCGAGGTGTTGCTGGTCAATGCGCGGCAGTTGAAGAACGTGCCGGGGCGCAAGACCGACATGCTGGACTGCCAGTGGCTACAGCGGCTGCACAGTTGCGGCCTGCTGCGGGGCTCGTTCCGGCCGCCCGAGACGGTGACGCAGCTGCGGGCGCTGCACCGGCAGTGGCAGAGCTTGGTGGCGGAGCGCACGCGCTGCGTGCAATGGATGCAGCGGGCGCTGGATCAGATGAACGTGCAGGTGCATCGGGCGGTGACGGATCTGACGGGGCAGACAGGCATGGCGATCGTGCGTGCGATCGTGGCGGGGCAGCGCGATGCGGAGCAGTTGGCGCAGTTGCGCTCGGGGCGCTGCAAGCACACGGAGGAGCAGTTCGTGGAGTACCTGAGCGGCAACTGGCGGGAGGAGCACCTGTTCAACCTGCGCAGTGCGCTGCGGCTGTACGACGCGGTGCAGGCCGAGATGGACGGTTACGAGCAGAAGCTGCAAGAGGATCTGCAGCAGCAGGCGGGCGAGGAATGCAGCGCGGAGGAGTGTCCGCGGCACCCGAACGCGGCCAAGGAGAAAGCCATCCGAAGGCGGGGTGAGCAGCCGCTGCGGACGGCGCTGTACCGCTACGCGAGCGTGGATCTGACGCGCATCGACGGGATTAGCGCGGGGGCGGCGCGCACGATCCTGACCGAGGTGGGGACGGATCTGGGGTCGTTTCCGAGCGAGCGGCATTTCACGAGCTGGCTGGGCCTGGCGCCGCGGCACGCGGTATCGGGCGGGCAGCAGTTGGCGGGCAAGCGGCAGCGCGGGCTGGGAGCGACGCGCACGTCGAACGCGCTGCGCATGGCGGCGACGGCGCTGATCCGGTCCAAGTCGGCGCTGGGGGCGGCGCTGCGCCGCAAGGCGCGGCACAAGGGGATGAAGACGGCGGTGTTCGCCACCGCCCGCAAGCTGGCGGTGTTGGTATACCGCATGCTGCGCTTCGGCCAGGACTACGTTGACGAGGGCGAGGCGGCCTACGAGCAGCGCCATCGCCAACGGACCTTGGCCTACCTCAAAACGACAGCTAAGGATCTCGGCTACCAGCTGCTTCCCGACACTGCACAAACTGCTTCCCGGGACGCTGTGGGGGCAGGGGCGGGCTAGGGTGTTTCACACCAGCATTTACTACTTCCCCGAAGATGACTGATTGGTTCGGATGGCTGCCGACGATTATCGCGATGGGCAAGGCCCTCGCGAAGGGGCACTCTCCGGGCGACATCCCGATATGTCAGACCCGCCCGATGCGGGGTGGTAGGGGCATGCCGTGGGATTCGCTCATTCTCGTCCATCCTCGGGATGGTGCGATCGAGATCAAAGAGGCGAAAGAACCTGAATCTCCGCGACAAACTGATTCATAACCGTGCGCCAGCGCTAAGTTTTTTGTTTGTAGCCAGATTGACGCGGTAGGGCTGTTCCCAGTGCAGGAGCGGGGAAAAGGCGATTTGTGTCCTCCGGTCAGCCAGTTTCACAGTAAAGAACTCGCGCTGCCCGTTCTGCCGCCACTCCTCCGTGGCGGGTCCCAACGACTGCGCGAGCCGGTTCGCAAAGTCAAAGGCGGGAGCGAGCAATACCAACAGCAGTGCGCACTCTGGCGCGCGAGCTGCGTGCAACGCCGCGAGGTAGCCGCCAAGGCTCGAGCCGATCAGCATGTCCGGCCGTAGTTCGTCTGTCAAGCGTGCGACCAGGCCGAGCTGTCTTGTCAGAGTCGTGTTGCGGAAGTCGCCGCCGTCAAGTTCCGGCACCGTCAGCCGAACGCCGATCTCGGCAAATCGTCGGGCTAGGAACGCACCCTTGGCGGTTTTGGCGCTGGAGCAAAAGCCGTGCAGGTAGAGGATCCCGGGCACGCGTAGAGCGCCATTTTGGCACGGGATTCCGCGCGCTTGCAAGAATAGGGCTTGCAGGGGGCTGTCCATTCTTTCGAGGTGCGCCCGCACTTCACCGTGCTCGCGCAAAGCCTGCCCATTCTCGGCTCTCTCTTGGCCGAACCGCTCACCGGCCTGATCGACACCGCCTTCGTCGCCCGCCTGGGAGCGGAGGCGCTGGCCGCGCTAGGAGTCGGATCCATGGTGCTGGCGGCGGCCTTTTGGGCGTTCGGCTTCTTGGGCGTGGCGACTCAGACCAAAGTTGCCAGCCTGTGCGGGGAAGAGGCACGGGCTGGCTCGGCTGATCGCAGCGCCGCGCGCTTGTGCTTGGCGGCTGTGGCCGTGGCACTGCTGATAGGTGGCGTGGCGGCGGTCGTCGGCTTGCCGCTCTCGGAGCCGATCGCTCGCGCCATGGGGGCTGACGGAGAGGTGCAAGCCCTTACGGTTGACTATCTCAGCTGGCGACTCCTCGCAGCGCCGGCGCTCTTGGCAAGCTTCGCTGCATTTGGGGCGTTGCGCGGCGCGCAAGACATGCGCACGCCGCTGCTGGTGGCCGGCGGCATGAACGCGCTGAACGTATTGCTGGACCCTTTGTTGATCTTCGGCATGGCGGGCTTGCCCGCGATGGGCGTGGCCGGGGCGGCCCTGGCCAGTGCGATCAGCCACTGGGCCGGCGCGGCGTGGGCGGTCGCAGCGGCCTTCCGGAAGCTCGGCTGGCCGGATGCGTTCGATGCCCGCCAGATCCGCGGCCTGCTCGCGGCGGGAGTGGATCTAGTCTTCCGGGCACTGTCCTTGAATGCCTTTCTGCTCTTGGGCACGCGCAAGGCCACGTTGATCGGCGTCGGCCCCGCAGCCCTGCACCAAGTGATTCGCAGCGTCTGGTTCTTCAACGCGCTCTTCCTCGATTCCTTCGCGATTCTCGGGCAGAGCTTGATCGCGTACTTTCTCGGCAATGGGGAGCGCAGAAGAGGCCGCGACGTGGCACGGGTCGTGTGCCAGTGGTCCGTGGTGACGGGCACGGCGCTAGCTGTGGCGATGCTGGCCGCTGAGTCGTGGATCCGTCGTCTCTACGTCCCGCCCTCGGCAGCATCGCGGTTCTCCGCGCCATGGCGGATCGCTGCGGCCTGCCAGCCGATCAGCGGCCTGACGTTCGGCACGGACGGAGTGCATTTCGGAACAGGTGACTTCCGCTTCCTGCGCAATGTCGTGCTAGCCGCCTTGCTGGCGGGCGGAGCGATCATCGTGTGGGTCGATGCGTCCGCGCCGTGGGCGCTGAATGCGGTTTGGTGGTCGTTCGTGGTCTGGACCTCGCTTCGGGCAGCGGCCGGAACGCTGCGCGTGTGGCCGGGCCGGCCGGGCGCACCGCTCGGCACGAGCGCCTGAGCCCCGTGCCTGCCCGCCTACTGCGGATCCGGCAGCCGAAATACCATCACCTTGGCCATGAAGCTGCCAGGGTTGTACTTGTTGCCCCCGCCCACGGCCAGGGCCAAGTACTGTCGGCCATCCGCCATGTAGGTCATCGGCGTCGCGTGCCCGCTGGCAGGCAGGCGGTACTCCCACAGCAAATCGCCATTGTCTTTGTCGAAGGCCCTGAGACGTTTGTCGTTGGTGGCGGCGATGAATACCAGCCCGCCCTTGGTGACGATCGGGCCGCCTAGGTTCGCAGCTCCGGTCGGCGGGATGCCCCTGCGTGTCAACTCGTCGTACTCGCCGAGCACGGCCTGCCAGCGGAACTCGCCAGTATTCAGATCGATGGCTGTCAATCGCCCCCAAGGCGGCTGCTGGCATGGGTACAGGTTGGAATCCCAGAAGCGCCCTTGCGGAACGGAGCGGCTGCGCCAAGGAACATCGGAGTCCCCGTCCCGGGCGACCATGGACGCCAGCGAGCCGACATCCATGGAGTTGATGTAGAACGTGTCTGTCTCGGGATCGAACGCCCCGCCTCCCCAATTCGTGCCGCCGTTGGTGCCGGGGAAGAACACGGTCTTTTGCCTCAGGCGCGGGCGGAATAGCGGGCCTTCGAGCGAAGCCCCCGCAAGCATTTCCAAGCATTCGGCACGGGACTCCTCGGTCACTGCGGTGATCTCGTCGGCGCGCATCGATTGCCGGGCAAAGGACTCGGGGCGGACCGGACGCGGTTGGGTTGGGTGGTAGTACTCGCCCGGCAGCTCGCCCGAAGGGACGTCGTGCTCCTCGATCTCGAACAGCGGCTCGCCGGTAGCGCGGTCGAACACGAACAAGAAACCGGTCTTGGTGGCGAGCGTCACCGCCCGTACCGGACGGCTGTCGCGCACGATCTCGACCAGCGAGGGCTGCGACGGCAGGTCCCAGTCCCAAATGTCGTGATGAATGCTCTGGAAATGCCAGCGACGGCTGCCGGTGCGGCAGTCGAGCGCGACAAGGCTGTTCCCGAACAGGTTCTCCCCGGGCCGGTCGCCGCCGTAGTAGTCGTACGAGGGAGACCCCAAGGGCACGTACGCAAGTCCCAGCTCTTCGTCCACGCTGGCCATGCTCCACAGGTTGGTCCCGCCCCTGCGCTCCCAGGAATCGCCGCCCCAGGTTTCGTGGCCGAACTCGCCCGGACGGGGGACGGTGTGGAATCGCCAGCGTAGCTGCCCAGTGTGGACGTCGTAGCCGCGCACGTCGCCGCTGGGACCGCGCGGCCTGCCGTCGGTGACCAGTCCGCCTACGATCAGCGTGCCTGCGCACTGCGAGACGGGTGAGGTCAGGCCGTAGCGTCCCGCGGCCCCTTCTGCGAATTCGGATGGAGCAGCATGCAAGACACCGCTGTCGGCAAATCCCGGATCGAGCTTGCCGGTCTTGCGGTCGATCGAAAAAAGCGAACCGGCCTGGCCGCTGAGCAGCAGCCGCTGGGTATCGCCCTGCTGCCAGTAGCCGAGGCCGCGATTGACGAAGAGATTGAAGCGGAGCGACCTGTCGAGCTTAGGGTCGAATTCCCACAGCTTGCGTCCCGACACGGCGTCAAGGGCTAGCAGGCGGTCCATCGGGGTGGGCACGTACAGCGTGCCGTCAATCATCAGCGGCGTCGCTTCAAAGGCGGATCGCGTGGGCGTGCCGCTAAGGCCGTCGGCGAAGTCTTCGGAATCGAACTCCCACGCGACCTGCAAGCGCTCCACATTGTTGCGATTGATCTGATCCAACGGGGAGTAGCGCGTTCCGCCAGGGTCGTTGCCGTAATGGCGCCATTCTTCGGCAAGCAGCGACGGGGCAAGGACGGCCAGACCTAGCGCTAGGGGGACAAGTGTCAGGCGCACCGGCGAATTGTAGCAAGGGCGAGCCGCAGTGCGGCGCTTCGATCCTGCGCCAGCGGACAGCGGCACAGTTGGCTTGGAGCCGGGCGGATGCTCAATCGATGGCGAAACAGTAGAAATAGCCGTTGCCGCCAGTGGCCACGAGGTTCGCTTGGCTGCAGCCGCGGGAACCATGGGCCGAGTTCCAAGAAGACGGCACGCGGCCGCCGCCGGTCCGGTCGTGGTGTCCGACCTGGGCGCTGCCTTCCCCGTTTCGGGTCCAATTGCCGCAGGTGTGATCCTCGCCATCCGCGAAAGCCGTGCCGTCAAGTTGCGAGCCGGTGAGGATGTCGTGCTGGTTCGGTTGGTCGCCGCGGCCATTCACAGCGGCCCCCATCTCGTTCAGCGAACCCTCCTTGCCGAGACCCACGTTGGAATAATGCAGCTCGTCGAGATTGCCCGCGACTTGGACGCCCTTGGCATTGAACCAAGGACCGGTCCCGATCCGGTCGCGTGCGTTGACTGCTGACTTGCCGCCCATGGCGGTCGCGCTGAGGTATGCCCGCCAGGTCTTGCCGCCTCCGCCTACGGCCTCCGCCAGCGATTGACAATGGGCGTCCGCGCCTGCCAGCCCGCCAAGGTTGGCGCCATCGCCGGGCCCCTTGCTCGTGATGAAGAAGCTCATGTCCCCTGCCGCGAGTGGCAGTGCCAGGCAGGCGAGCACGATTGCGACCGTCAGTTTCATTGCTGGTTACCCTTCTTTGCTCCGTGCGCTGCCCGCAAGCAGCGCTGCCGGGGCATCCTAGCACATCCGTCCCGTTGGTTGTCAAATATTGTTCCGTTCTTGGCTTAAAACGTCCCGTTCGACGGGGGGCGTGCTGCCGGTGGCGGGGCAGGGGATTGGCGGCGAGCGGGTTGGACCAAGGCGGCTGGGCTTGGCTGTGTGCGCCGGTCCGATCCTGCGTGCCAGCGACCGGCGAACCTGAGCGGGCTGCAGGTGCGGGCAGCGGTTCCGGCGGCGGCCGGAACGAGAAGATGAACTGCGGCCGACTCCGTGCTGCAGCGCGCCAAGTCGCGCCGGACTGCCGGCCTCGGCCTTCACGCGTTGGTCGGGTCCGGGTGCTGCCAAGGCTTGCGGTACGGTCGCGCGAGCAAGCGGTTCGCTTCCTTGTCGTTTCGCACTTCGCCCTTCTCGGCGTCCCACTCCAGAGAGCGCCCCAGTCGCATCGCCATGTTGGCGAGGATGCAGGCTGTCGTGGACTTGTGGCCTTCCTCGATGTCGGCCGCGGGCCGCGATCGCTGGTCGACGGCTCGCAGCCAGTCCTTCATGTGGTACCGAACAGCATGTGCGGAGTGCAGTTCTAGGTCAGGCTCGGTCTTGTCTTCGGGGTATTGATCGAGCTCGGGCTTGTTCCGTCCTTGCAGCGCTTGGGCGTTCTTGTCGACAGGCACGAAGTCCCAGCCATGGACGCTGCCCTTGAGCGTGCCCTTGGAGCCGTAGATGAAGAATGCCCACGGGTAGCCCGGGTCGGGCGCCGTGCCCCAGCTGCGGTGGGTCCAGACCACAGGGAACTGATCGAACTCGAACGTCGCAACTTGCGAATCGGCGATATTGGCCTTGCTAGCTTTCTGGATTTGGATTCCGCCGCTGGAAGATACCCGGTTGAGCCAGCCCAGTCCCGTCATCCAGCGCACGGCATCGAGCATGTGGACGCACATGTCGCCCATGATGCCGTTGCCGTACTCCATGAACGCGCGCCAGCGGCGCGGGTGGACGAGTTCGTTGTAAGGTCGCATCGGAGCTGGGCCTGTCCACATTTCATAGTCGAGGTGCGCGGGCGGGTCGGCGTCCGGCGGGTTGCCGCGGGCGCGCATGTGGTAGTAGCAGCAAACCTCCGCATGCCCGATCTCTCCCAGCAATCCGCTCTCCACGATCCGTTGCTTGGCCTCGACGAGATGCGGCGTCGAACGCCGCTGCAGGCCGATCTGCACGACGCGGTCATGCTTGCGCGCGGCTGCGAGCATCGCCTGCCCCTCGCGGATATCGACGCTGATCGGTTTTTGGCAATACACGTCAGCGCCGGCTTGGCAGGCCGCGATCATAGGCAGGGCGTGCCAGTGATCAGGCGTTGCGACAAGGACTAGATCCAATTCCTCTTGCGCCAGCATTTCGCGGTAGTCGGAATAGGTGCGCGGGGTTTTGCCGGACTTCTGGCGGGTGGCCGTCATCTCCGCTGCCGCTTTCAGGACTTTGCGGTCGACATCGCACAGGCTGACTACTTCGACGGGCTCGACTTGGATCAACCGGAAGAGATCGACCTTGCCGTACCAGCCTGGCCCGATGACGCCGACCCTGCGGGTTTTGGCGGACGGGCGCGCTCCCGGTACAAGCAGAAGGCTGCCTGCGGCTGCGCCGATGAAGCTGCGGCGGTCGGAAATGGGATTGGACATGGCGGATCCTCCTCAGGGCCAGTTCGCCCATGATACCCATGTTCCTGCAGGAACCGCTCCAAGGGGGGATCTCCGACCGCTAGCAGCTCTACAGCACCCAAACTACGAGGGATTGTCCGATCGCGAGGCCGCCAGCCACAGCGGCGAGGCGAAGAGCATGATGCACGTCAGCAGGGTAGAGCCGTTCTCGCCCGCGCCCAAGCGCGGCTACGGATGCTGCGTTCTGCCATCCCGGCGTTCAGATCCCTCGCTGATGCGCAACCGGCTTGCCAGTTCCAGAACAGCCGCTCGATTTCGATATCATCCATCAGATGGCGGCCATCGATCGAGGAATGGACTGGAAGCAGCCTTGGTGCCGGAAGCTGGTCGCATGGTCGACCGTCATCGCTCCCTGATCTGCGGTAGAAGCTCGATGCGATTCGGGGTGCAGCTGGGTTGCGGAGGCAATAGATGCGGTTGTCGTGGAACGAGATGCGGGCGCGGGCGGCCAGCTTTGCCCGCGAGTGGGCGGGCGAAACCTACGAGAAGGGCGAGACGCAGAGCTTCTATAACGAGTTCTTCGAGATCTTCGGCGTGCGGCGGCGCACGGTCGCGCGCTACGAGGAGCATGTCCGACGCCTCGACGACAGCGCGGGCTTCATCGACCTGTTCTGGCCGGGCGTGCTGCTGGTGGAGCAAAAGAGCGCCGGGCGGGACTTGTCCGCAGCCCGCGAGCAGGCCGGGGCCTATTTCGACGCTCTGAGCGAACGGGACCGGCCGCGCTACCAACTGCTCTGCGACTTCCAGACATTCGAGCTGCTGGACCGCAGCGAGCGGGAGGAGATCCGTTTCGCGCTTGCCGACCTGTCCCAGCACGTGGAGAAGTTCGGCTTCATCGTCGGCGTGCAGCGCCGCACGTTCCGTGATCAAGATCCGGTCAACATCGAGGCATCGGAACTCGTCGCTCGCCTCCATGACGCGCTCAAGCAATCCGGTTACGAGGGCCATGACCTGCAACTGTTCCTCGTGCGGACAGTCTTCTGCCTGTTCGCCGATGACACCGGAATATTCGAACCGCGCGACCTCTTCCTGCACTTCATCGAGGAGCGCACGTCCGTCGACGGGACGGATCTCGGCCCTTGGCTGTTGCGGTTGTTCCAAGTCCTGAACACGCCACCGCAGCGCAGACAGAAGGCGCTTGACGAGGACCTGTCTCGTTTCCCGCACGTCAACGGCGACCTGTTCTCCGAGTCGATCCTCATCCCGGACTTCGATGCGAAAATGCGCGAGTCTCTGCTGGAGGCGGGCCGGTTCGATTGGAGCGCCATTTCGCCGGCGATCTTCGGGGCGCTGTTCCAGTCGGTCATGGAGCCGGCCGAGCGGCGCGCCGCCGGAGCGCACTACACCACCGAGAAGAACATCCTGAAGGTGATCGAGCCGCTGTTCCTGGATGGCCTGCGCGCTGACTTCCTGCGCCTCAAGCAGCGCCGGGACGGTCGCGTTCTTGCCGACCTGCGCAAGTTCCGGGACCGTCTCGGCTCGATCCGCTGCTTCGATCCGGCTTGTGGCTGCGGCAACTTCCTGATCATCGCCTACCGCGAACTGCGCTCGTTGGAGATTGAGGTGCTGCAGGAGATTGCGCGGCGCGTTGGCGAAGTGCAGTTTGCTCTCGAAGTGCGCTCGGCGATTGATGTCGACCAGTTCCACGGCGTTGAGATCGGCGAATTCCCGGCGCGCATCGCGGCGACGGCGCTGTGGATGATGGACCACATCATGAACAACCGTCTGAGTTTGGAGTTCGGGCAGACGTACGCACGGATCCCGATCGAGAAATCACCGCATATCCGCAATGCTGACGCGCTGGAGATCGATTGGGCCGACGTGCTGCCAGCGGAAGACTGCTCGTACGTGTTCGGCAATCCACCCTTCGTCGGAGCCAAGTACCAGTCACCGCAGCAGCGAGAGCAGGTGCGCCGGGCCGCCGCGGATTGGATTCGTGGCGACCAATTCGATCACGCAGGGCGAGCAAGTGGCGCAGCTCTGGCCGGTCCTGTTCGAGCGTCACAACCTTGAGATCGCCTATGCCCACCGCACGTTCGCGTGGGGTTCGGACGCGCGAGGCAAGGCTCACGTGCATGTCGTGGTCGTCGGGCTGGATTTGGCTGGCCAGGCAGGGTCAAGCCGGCGCCTGTTTTCCTATCAGGATGCTCAGGCAGAGCCGCTCGAGAGCAGGCATCGGGTGCTCACCCCCTATCTGCTCGATGGCGGCGGGCTGCAAGCCCCGCAGATCGCTGTCCGCGAGGAAGGCCGTCCGATCAACGGGATGCGCCGGTTGCTCATCGGCTCGAAACCGATTGACAACGGGCACTACATCTTCGACGCAACGCAGCGAGCCGAGTTGCTGCAAGCCGAACCGGCCGGCGAGCAGTTCCTGCGGCCGTTCGTCGGGGCCCGCGAATACCTCCAAGGCAGGGAGCGCTGGATCCTTGCGCTGCATGACGCAAGTCCCGGAACCCTAGCGCACCTTCCCAAGGTCCGGGAGCGCATTGCCGCGGTGCGGGCCTTCCGAATGCGCAGCAAGAGCAAGCCGACGCAGCAATTGGCTGAAACTCCCACGCTCTACCACGTCAATGTCCTACCGAAACGCCCATTCTTGGTCGTTCCGGAGGTCAGTTCCGAGCGGCGGAAGTACGTACCGATCGGCTGGCTCGAACCGCCCACCATTCCCAGCAGTCTGGTCCGCATCTTGGAGAACGCCACGCTGGCCGAGTTCGCGCTGCTGACCTCCGCCATGCACATGGCTTGGCTGCGCCATGTCGGCGGAAGGCTCGAGAGCCGCTACCGCTATTCCATCGGCCTCGTCTATAACACTTTCCCGCTGCCGCCCGGCTGGGCGGACGGCAGCGCGGATCTGTCGAAGCTCGAAAAGTGTGCCCAGGCCGCCCTCGACGCCCGGACCACGTACTCCGAGTCCACGTTGGCGGAACTGTATGATCCGGAACTGATGCCAGCGACCCTGCGCAAGGCGCACCAAGCATTGGACCGGGCGGTGGACCGGCTCTACAGCCGGAGCGGATTCGGCTCCGAGCGCGAGCGAGTAGAGCATCTGTTCGCGCTGTACGAGCGAATGCAGGCACCGCTGGATGCGACGAGTGCATTGAAACCGAAGCGTCGCAAAAGAAGGATCTCTACTTGAAATCCTAGAACAAGATGGGTTTATGTAAGATATTTGATATCAATGATTTAAGTGCCATCAAGCCGTGTCGGAAACGACTCTCGCCAAGCCGCGAGCATGCGCTCTCTATCCACCGAATTCTGGCATGGCCGGCAACTCTAGCCAGTCGCGCCCCCGGGCGGGGCCCGGATCATTCGGTTGGAAACACGTGGCTTGGCGTAGAATCAGAGCGGAGGGTTCCGGCAGTCAAGCCCCGTAATTTCATTGGTGCAGTATTTGCCCCAAAGCCAGTCTGGGTCCGGGCGAGCGATCATTCACTAGCGAGGTTTCTTCGGAAGCACTCCTCAACACCAGCATTGCAGAGCAATTGCCAACCCGGGCCGGGGCCTTCCGTGTGTGAGACAGGAGCAGCAGGAGGGAGATATGGCAAGAGAGCAGCCGGAGCGGGACCTGCCGGTGCAGCGCCCGCAGGTGGCGGGGGTGGACCTCGGCAGCCGCGAGCACTGGGCCTGCGGGCCGCCACGTGCGGACGGCAGGCCCAACGTGCGCACGTTCGGCACGACCACCGCGCAGTTGGACGCGTTGGCGGACTGGCTGGCGGCCGAAGGCGTGGAATCGGTGGCGCTGGAGAGCACGTATGTGTACTGGATCCCATTGCACGAGTTGCTGGAGGAGCGCGGTTTCGAGGTGTTGCTGGTCAATGCGCGGCAGTTGAAGAACGTGCCGGGGCGCAAGACCGACATGCTGGACTGCCAGTGGCTACAGCGGCTGCACAGTTGCGGCCTGCTGCGGGGCTCGTTCCGGCCGCCCGAGACGGTGACGCAGCTGCGGGCGCTGCACCGGCAGTGGCAGAGCTTGGTGGCGGAGCGCACGCGCTGCGTGCAATGGATGCAGCGGGCGCTGGATCAGATGAACGTGCAGGTGCATCGGGCGGTGACGGATCTGACGGGGCAGACAGGCATGGCGATCGTGCGTGCGATCGTGGCGGGGCAGCGCGATGCGGAGCAGTTGGCGCAGTTGCGCTCGGGGCGCTGCAAGCACACGGAGGAGCAGTTCGTGGAGTACCTGAGCGGCAACTGGCGGGAGGAGCACCTGTTCAACCTGCGCAGTGCGCTGCGGCTGTACGACGCGGTGCAGGCCGAGATGGACGGTTACGAGCAGAAGCTGCAAGAGGATCTGCAGCAGCAGGCGGGCGAGGAATGCAGCGCGGAGGAGTGTCCGCGGCACCCGAACGCGGCCAAGGAGAAAGCCATCCGAAGGCGGGGTGAGCAGCCGCTGCGGACGGCGCTGTACCGCTACGCGAGCGTGGATCTGACGCGCATCGACGGGATTAGCGCGGGGGCGGCGCGCACGATCCTGACCGAGGTGGGGACGGATCTGGGGTCGTTTCCGAGCGAGCGGCATTTCACGAGCTGGCTGGGCCTGGCGCCGCGGCACGCGGTATCGGGCGGGCAGCAGTTGGCGGGCAAGCGGCAGCGCGGGCTGGGAGCGACGCGCACGTCGAACGCGCTGCGCATGGCGGCGACGGCGCTGATCCGGTCCAAGTCGGCGCTGGGGGCGGCGCTGCGCCGCAAGGCGCGGCACAAGGGGATGAAGACGGCGGTGTTCGCCACCGCCCGCAAGCTGGCGGTGTTGGTATACCGCATGCTGCGCTTCGGCCAGGACTACGTTGACGAGGGCGAGGCGGCCTACGAGCAGCGCCATCGCCAACGGACCTTGGCCTACCTCAAAACGACAGCTAAGGATCTCGGCTACCAGCTGCTTCCCGACACTGCACAAACTGCTTCCCGGGACGCTGTGGGGGCAGGGGCGGGCTAGGGTGTTTCACACCAGACTCCGGTTCCAGATCTAGATCACAGATTAAAACCGCATTGGCCGAACCGCCTGCTCTCGCACAGTCAGACCGGGCTTAACTGCTAAGGATGAATGTATCTCTGTAGATTGTCAGGTGCAATCCTTGCAGAAAATCCATTCCAAGCAAGACATCATAGTTGTGGGGATCATAGGGCAGTTGTGCTACCTGTAGGTCCATTCCGCGCAATGTCTGCTCTGTGCCTATGTCACCTTCCGGCTGCCGAAACTGGATCTCTATTGGAATATCGATTCTTGCTAGGTATTTATCTGCCATGAAGGGATCGCCTGATGCTGGAAGCATCTCGATTGAACCAATTGGTGTCAGGCCGACGTTTTGTACCACACGACGGGAAACCATGGTCGTCTGGGCTCCGGTGTCCAACAACGCATTGAAGGACATCCTGCTCGCGATATTCTCGGCAGATGCGGATAAGGAAATAGTAGAGACAAGGATGATCTGCCTGTCTTGGATATTACCGGAGAAGGTAGGCATCTCCTACTCATCCACGAAGGCATGCGGTGAAGATTCCCAAGGATTTGGGCTTCTCTCCTACGGTTTGGATCGAGAAGTTTCCCAAACCAAACTTTTCGCATCCTATAGAATAAGCATCTCCGCTGTCATTATAAATCTGCACGATTTCACCGTCATGCAGCAAAACGGTTTTTCCGAAATTATCTGCAAGTAGGGACTTTTCACGCTTCTTGAAAGTGGCCCAGTTCTTTTTAAGCTCATTCGCTGTCTTGTCAGGTGTTGGCATGGTTGCTTCTCCTTCCAAGCTTCTTGTTTGACGATCGGGTCAAGTTTGGATGACCCCGGACTGCTCTCGTGCGTCTCAAATACGCTTTCCCTTACAGTACAACACATCGCAGCGATTCTCAAAACAGGTAGGGCGACTAGACTGTAGGGCCGCTGGCATGTTGCAGGCCGTGCGGGCTGATACACCGTAAGCGTTCGAGAGGGCCGTGAGCAGGGGCCGCGAACAGCGGTGGGGCGAGTGAAAAAAATTGAGTAAAACGCTGGACACAGGATCTGTATCTGCGGCAGGCTGACAGAAGTGGCGAGAAGCAGCGTGCCGGCGGCGCAACGGCCACCACGCCGCATCCGGTGCCCGCGCTATCGGGCCGCCTGCGACTGCGCCCAGCGCCAGTGTGCTCAACGACAATTAAAATTTTGGGATTTATATAGTGCTTGCGACAAAACCATCTATGTCATTGTATTCAAGACGGTTGTGCGCAATCGACGCAGGCGAAGATTCGTCGGGAGGCGGCCCATTGACCCGGATCCGGCCCGGTAGCTGCGATCTTCGCCTAGCGACAGCCCACTGCGCATCGTTCAGCCGACTCCAACAAGCCTTTACCTTTGCTCACCAATCGGCCCGTTTTGCTAGTGGAGAACTGATTTTAGGGGGTTTTGTCGCAGGCACTATATACTTGACTCCACCTGGCGCCTAGAATAGCAATCCTTGGGGATGCTATCGGCTACTTTTTCTGAGCCGCCTCCCCCGATTTCTGCTTAGATTTCGGTTTAGCAGGAAGTTTGTGCTTAAGCATCCTATCGGTCAGCGCATCCAAGGCGGTTGGAGCCTTGCTCATGCTGTCAACTCCTTGCTTGTAATCCTGTGACGGAACGCACTGTCTGTCAACGCATCCATCCTATCCAGCGTGTGAATCCTGACGTTGCCCGCGCTCAGACGGAACGTAGCCTCGTTGAGGTACCGTGCCAGGTGCTTGCGCGAGCAGTGGTGCCACGTCCCGTACAGGCTACGCTTGAACACCGCCCACATCGACTCAACGCTGTTGACGTGGATATCATTGGCCCCGACATACTCGCCCGCGCTGTGCTTGACACTGCCATGCTGGTAGCCGGCCGCAGCCAGCCCTTCGTAGCTGCGATGCTCATCCGTGCAAATCGTAGAGCCGGCTGCGACGCATTCCTTGATCTTGCCTTGCAGCGTCTCCTTGGACGTGTCCTCGACTGGCACGGCAATGGACTTGCCGCCGCGCTCTTTGATCCCTAGCACGGCCTGCTTGCCTGCAACCCCGCGACCTGCGTTGCGCTTCTTGGAGGCGTGCTTGTTGCGCTCCAGCCCGCCGACGTAGGCCTCGTCGACCTCGATCATCCCGCGCAGCTGGTCCAGATCGCTCCCGCAGGCCTCGCGGATGCGTCCGAGCAGGAACCACGCCGTCTTTTGCGTTACCCCGATCTGCTTGGACAGCTGTAGCGACGATATCCCCTTGCGGGCCGTCAATACAAGATACATGGCGTAGAGCCATTTGTGCAACTGCACGTGTGAGCGCTCGAAGATCGTCCCCGTGCGCACGGTGAACTCGTCGCCGCAGTCGCGGCAGCGCTAGTAGCCCAGCCGCTTCCCCTTGCGGGCCGTGATGTTGCCGTAGGCTCCGCAGTGCGGGCAGGCCGGCCCCTCGGGCCAGCGGCGGCCCTCGAAGTACAGACGCGCCGATTGTTGGTCGGGGTACATCTCGAATAGCTCAAAAGTGCTTATAGTTGAACAACTTGGCATGATGTTTGCTCGCCTCTACAACTAGCATGGCGCATCTTGCTAGGTGGAGTCAAGTATATAAATCCCAAAATTTTCCAGTCACTACTCACGCCCAGGCTGGAGGATTTGAGTTTTGGGCTGAGCTCAGGCGGGGCCCTGTTGTCATGGGGAATGGGGCTGGCACCGGCGTCTGGTGCTCGCCCAGCCGGGGCGAGATAGGGACGCTGGCCGAGGCAGCACGCAGGTTCAGCTGCGCCCTACCGCGGGCTGACGAAGGCACTGGCCGGCGCAGGCCGGTAGCCGGGAGAGCGCCCAGTGTAGCGCCCGCTCGTCTTGCCGCCCGTGGGCGCTGCGTGCCATACTCAAGCGGTCGTGCGCAAGTTCAACCTCGAAGGCCCGGTCGAGGCGCAGCGCCACTACTGCATTCCGCCCTTGGAGCGCATTCAGCTGGGCGAAATTCTCGAATTGATCGACGACCGGCGCTACTTCGTGCTGCACGCGCCGCGGCAGACGGGCAAGACCTCGACCTTGCTGGCGCTGCAAGACCGCCTCAATGCGGCCGGGCAGTACCGCTGCCTGTACGTGAATTTGGAAGTGGGACAGGCCGCCGGGGAGGATACCGCACGGGCGATGCGGGCGCTGCTGGGGCGCTTGGCCTCGCGCGCTTTGGACGTGCTGCAGGACGATTTCGTGCAGCAGCAGCGGGCGCACTACCTGCAGAGCGAAGGCCCGGACGGAGCGCTGGCTGAGACGTTGGTGCGCTGGTCGGCGGCGAGTGCCAAGCCGCTGGTCTTGCTGCTCGACGAAATCGATGCGCTGGTCGGTGACACGCTGATCTCGGTGCTGCGCCAGTTGCGCGCCGAATACGACCGGCGGCCGCAGCATTTCCCGCAGAGCGTGATCCTGTGCGGCGTGCGCGACGTGCGCGACTACCAGATCTATTCCAGCCGGGCCAAGACCAACGTGAAGGGCGGCAGTGCCTTCAACATCAAGGCCGAGTCGCTGCGCCTGGGGGATTTCTCGGCAGACGAGGTGCAGTCCTTGCTGGCGCAGCACACAGTCGAGCGCGGGCAAGCCTTCGAGTCGGCGGCGGTCGAGCGCCTGTGGGCGCTGACCTGCGGCCAGCCGTGGCTGGTCAACGCCTTGGCCTACGAGGCTTGCTTTCGGGCCGGGCCAGGTCCAGACCCGGCGCAACCCGTCGGCGTGCAAGCCATCGACGCAGCCAAGGAGGCGCTGATTGTGCGCCGCGTGACGCACCTCGACCAACTGGCCGACAAGTTGCGCGAAGAGCGCGTGCGGCGCGTGATCCTGCCCATGCTGGCGGGCTCCACACAAGCGGCTTGGTCGGTGCGCGACTTGGAATACGTGCGCGACTTGGGCCTGGTTGCCCCGGGTTATCCGGTGCGCATGGCCAACCCGCTCTACGCCGAAGTGATCCCGCACGAATTGACGCTGCCCTTGGAGGCGACCCTAGCGGGGGCGGTCAAGCCGGAGTGGTACGTGCAGGCCGACGGCAGTTTGGATGTGGCCGGGCTGCTGAGCGCGTTCCAAGACTATTTCCGCGAGCACGCCGAGTCGTGGGTGCAGTGCTACGGGCACGCCGAGGCCGGGCCGCAGCTGGTGCTGCATGCCTACCTGCAGCGCGTGGTGAACAGCAGCGGGCGCATCGGGCGCGAGTACGCGGTGGGCCGCGGGCGCACGGACTTGTTGATCGAGTGGGGCCGCAGCGGGCCGGGGGGCCCAGTGCATCCGCGCAAGTATGTCATCGAGTGCAAGGTGCGCCGGGAGAACGTCGGCTGGGAGAGCTTGCTGAGCAAAGGGCGCCAGCAGACGGCCGAGTACATGGACCGCTGCGGGGCGGAAGCGGGGCACTTGGTGATTTTCGACTTGCGGGCGGGCCGCTCGTGGGACGAGCGCTTGTTCCGCCGCGAGCCGCAAGCGGGCGAACTGCCGATCACGGTGTGGGGGCTGTAGTGCCGGTCGCCCTTGGCCGCACGCGCCCCATAGCAGCCACGCTGCCCGCGTCCCCAGCCCCAGCAGGGCGTAAACGTTCGAGAGCTTCCGTGTTGCAAGTCAAGCGGCAGGGGCTGGTTGGCGCGGTGCTGTGGAGCGCATCTTCCGGGCGCTTGGTCGTGGGCCGCAAGCTCAGCTACGGCTCGCACAGCGAGGAGGGCACCGCCTTGCAGGGCTTGCTGCTGTTTGTCTTGACCACGCTCGATCTGGCCGGCATCGACCTGCGGCGCTGGCTGGCGGCCTTCCTCGGCGAATGCGCCCGCATCGGGCGCAACGCGGTCGTGCGGCAGCCGCAGGCCTGGCTGCCGTGGAGCCTGCCCGCGCCGCCCGGGCCGGACCCGTGAGCGGTGCGCGGCGCTATTGCGGGCGCGAGTTCTCGCCGGCCGAACTGCAGCGCATCCGCGAGCTGAGCGCGCACAGCGATCCGCCCCTGTCGCGCACGCAACTCTCGCAGGCGCTGTGCGCCGAGTTGGACTGGCGCAAGCCTGATGGCGAACTGAAGCAAATGAGTGCGCGCGTGGCCCTGCTGCGCATGCAGCGCGACGGCTGGCTGACCCTGCCGCCGCCGTTGCACGCCAAGCCCCGCCTGCGCCCGCCGGCCCCCTCCCCGCGCAGTGATCCGCCGCTGGCTGCCGTGCCCGCCACGCTGGCCGAGGCGCGCCCCCTGCGCCTCAGCCTGCTGCGCCCCAGCGATCCCCGCAGCCCACTCTGGAACGAGTTCGTCGAGCGCTACCACTATCTCGGCTACAAGCCCCTGCCCGGCGCCCAGTTGCGCTATTTCGTCTACGCTCGCGACGGCCTCCTGCTGGCCCTGCTCGGCTGCTCCGCGGCCGCTTGGAAGACCGCCCCGCGCGACCGCTTCATCGGCTGGTCGGCGCCCACTCGCCAACGCAACCTGCCCCTGGTCGTCAATCACGCCCGCTATCTCATCCTGCCGTGGATCCGCATCCCCGCCTTGGCCTCCCACCTGCTCGCCTGCCTGCAGCGACAACTCCCCGACGACTGGCAGCAACGCTACCGCCTGCGCCCCGTGCTGCTGGAAACTTTTTGCGAAACTCCGCGCTTTGACGGCACCTGCTACCGCGCCGCCAACTGGATCCATGTCGGCCAGACCCAAGGCCGCGGCAAACTCGACTCCCGGCACCGCGCCGACCAGCCCCGCAAGAACATCTTCCTCAAGCCCCTCTGCCCCGACTGGCAGCGCATCCTCAACCGCTAATCACGCCCCTTCTATGTTGGAATAGTGCCCGGACGAGGAATGGCCGCAGCGACAGACGGACCTACGATTCCGCATCTTGGCATCTCGGCCAAGATTGGCGATTGGGTCAAGTTTCAATGCCCGCGGCGGTTCTTGTCGGCCTGAGGCGCAGCCTCGCTAGGACTCGTCTTCAGTGGGTGCGAGGGGGAAGTACCATAACCTAAGAGGTAACGGCATGAAGAGCAGGGCCATTTTTTAGTCCGGATTCGAGGCAGAGCAGGGCAGGCTGGATAGGGGCGGTGTCTAGCCCGGATATCTCACCAACTTTGCTCGCAGCCGAGAATCATGGTCAGAGCGCCCCACAATAGAAACATTGAATAGTGCGCTTGTTGTACCCTGGTCACATAGCGCCGTTGACCACCGGCGCAGCGCCTGCGCACACGGGATCCTCAGCCGCTGGCCGCCTGGCGGGCGGCCTAGCGGCACGCTGTACGCACACCTGCCCCTGGAGCCGCCCTGGCCCCGCAGCGTCCCGCCTGTCTGCAGCGCGCTAGCTCGCCCGCAGGCGGGCCAGGCAGTGTGCGAACAGTTCCTGGCGGGGGAATAACGACGACAGCGACACCCGGATGCGGCGCACGCTCACCCGCACGCTGGCCGCGACCTTGAACAACAGCACCCGCAGCGTGCCGAACTGCGCCTGCGCCAGTTCCGTGCCGGCCAGCGCTACGCTGCGGATCTGTTCCAGCAGCGCTGCCGTGAACAAGGCCCAGTGCAAGCGCAACTGGTTCGCCCGCAGCGCACTCGCCGAGGTGCGGTCGGCGAACAAGTCCAACTGTTGCTCCTTGATGCGGTTCTCCATGTCCCCGCGCGCACAGTACAACTGCTCGTACAACTCGCGCGTGCCCCAGCGCTGCCGACTCAAGCTCGTTACCACGAAACGCAGGTTGCTGTTGCGGCCCGGCCCCGGCAGCCATTCCGCCTTGCCTACCACGCGCCGCGTGCGACTCCAACTGCGCCGCGTGCGGTAGCTGAACTCGCGGTAGCAGCGCGCGCTCTGCCCGCTCACCAGCCCCCGCCGCCGCGCCCGCTCGCGCTGCTGCCGCACGGCCCGCTGCAGGCGTGCGTTCTGCGCCAGCCCGAACACGTAGTCCACGCCCGCCTGCTCTTCGCACCACGCCATCAAGGCCTCGCGGCAGAAGCCCGCGTCGCCCCGCACCAGCAGCCGCACCTGCGGCCAGCGCTCGCGCAGTTGGGCCACGATGCGCTGCACGTCTTCTAGCGCCCCCACTGCCGGATCCACATCCGCCGTGCGCAACTGCCCGCTCAGCACGTGCCGCCCGCAGGTCACATACAGCGGCAGGTAGCAATAGCAGTCGTAATAGCCGTGGAAGTAGCGCCCTTCCTGCTCGCCGTGCAGCGGATCGTCGCTGGCATCGATGTCCAGCACCAGTTCCTCCGGCTCCGCCGCCTGCATCTCGATGAAGAGCTGCACCAGCAGCCGATCCAACTGCTGCGCATCGCCCACGATGCGCTTGTAGCGATCCTTCGCCGCCTGCTCCGGCCGGCCCAGCTCGAAGCGGTTGAGCGTGCTCGAACCGGCCAGCGGATGCCCCTTGTCGCGCTGGCGCACGCGACTCTGGCCGGTCACGTCGGCACAGCCCACCGCCAGCGCCAGCAGGCTGTCGTCGCGCAGCGTGTCGTGATCGTTGAGATCCTCGTAGCCCAGGGCCAGGCCGAACAGGCGCTGGGCGCTGAGCGCCTGCACCGAGTGTTCGCAACGGCCCCGCTGGCGGTAATCCTGAAAGCAGCCTGCCAAGCGGGCGGTCAGCCGCAAGGCACGGTCGGCGGCTGCCAGCAGCAGGGCTCCGCCATCGTTCGACAGGCGCCCGCCGTCGAAGCAGGCGCTGACCTGGCGGCGGGCGTGCTTGGGAAGTTCGATCGTGGTACACTGTGTGGACATGAGGTGTGCTTTCGACAAGCTTGTAATTGCTTGGAAACAAAACAGCTTATCACGAAATCATGCCTCATGTCTACTCCCCGTGGTGAGATATCCGGGCTAGCAGTTAGCCGCTCGGAGGTCGGCTGCCGAGCGGAATGGGCGGCAGGGACTGGACATTTTGTTGTCAATCTGTCAGGCTGGCCTATAGTGGCTGTGCCAAGCGGCGGGTGCGAGCTGGATTTGCGCACGGTGCGCGTGCGTCCCACGCAGGGGGCGCACGAGCACCGGCGCTGGGATCGCTTGATGGCGGCCCACCACTATCTGTCGTTCACGGGCCTGTTCGGCAAGGCCCTGCGCCAGGTGGCCACGCTCGGCGAGCAGTGGATCGCCTTGCTGGGCTGGCAGGCCGCCGCGCTCAAGCTGGCGGCTCGCGACCGCTGGATCGGCTGGACGGCGCAGCAGCGGCGCCAGCGCCTGCACCTGGTGTTGCAGAACTCGCGCTTTGTGATTCTGCCCGCCTGGCAGGGCCAGCCCAATCTGGCCTCGCGCGTGCTGGGCTTGAGTGTGCGGCGGCTGTCAGACGACATGCTGGCGGCGCATGGCTTTCCGATCCTGCTGGCGGAGTCGTTCGTCGACCGGCAACGCTTCGCCGGCACGTGCTACCGCGCCGCCAACTGGCGCTGGCTGGGGCAGAGCGGCGGTTACGCGCGCGTGCCGGCGGCCCAGCCGCAGTGGCGCCGCCACGGCCAACCCAAGGAGGTGTTTGTGTACGAAGTGCAAGCTCATGCGGCGCAGCAACTGGCCCACAGCGCGGACGATCCGCGCTGGGCGGGGCCCGAGCGCAGCCAGCCACCGGACGCGCAGACGCTGCGCAGTCTGTTCGAGTTTCTGGGCGAGGTACCCGAGTACCGGCATGCCCGCGGCAAGCGCTACGAATTGCGCTGCGTGCTGACGCTGGCCGTGGCGGCGCGCCTGTGCGGCTACCGCGGCGTGACCGCTTGCGCCCAGTTCGCAGCCTTGCTGGACCAGGGCCAGCGGGCGGCGGTGGAGTGTTTCCGCAGCCCCAGCAAGGACTGCTACACGAGTCCTTCGATCACCACCTTCCACAACATCTTGGCGAGCTTGGAGCCGCAGACGCTGGAACAAGCCACGCGCGCTTGGGCCGGCCAGCAGAGCGCGCACATCCAAGCCCGGCCAGCGGCGGACGCGGCGCCGGCGACCGGCAGCGGGCCGGCGCAGCTGCCCGCAGTGAGCTTGGATGGCAAGGACGTGCGCGGGGCTTCGAAGCAGACCAAGCCGGGGCGCCGCATGCTGCTCGCGGCCGTGGAACAGGATAGCGGCGTGGTGCTGGGGCAACTCGAGATCGACAGCAAAAGCAACGAAATCCCGGCCTTCTGCGACTTGGCCCGGCAACTGCCGCTGCAGGGCCGCGTGGTGACCGGCGACGCGCTGCACGCCCAGCAGAAGACGGCGCGCTGCGTGCTCGACGAGTGCCAGGCCGAGTACCTGATCACCGCCATCAAGGGCAACCAGCCCACCATCCTCGCCGACCTGCGCAGCATGGACTTCAGCGACTGCCCGCTGGTGGAAACCAGCGACCGCAAGCATGGCCGTATCGAGCACCGCAGCTACCAGGTCAAGGACATCAGCGCTGCGGTCTGGGACGACTCTGCCCAGCTGTACGGTCGCCAGCAGGCGATCCGCGTCGAGCGCCGGCGCGAGCACGTCAAGACCGGCAAGTGCAGCACTGAAGTGACCTACGCGCTGACTTCGCTGAGTCCTGCGCAAGCCACGCCCCAGCAACTCGCGCAACTGCTGCGCAAGCATTGGCACATTGAAAACCGCCTGCACTACGTGCGCGACTTCACCTACGACGAAGACCGCTGCCGCGTGTATGTGCGCGACTTGCCGCGCAATCTGGCCTGCCTGACCAACACCGCCATCTCGATCATCCGCGGCCTGCCCCAATTCCGCTACCTGCCGCAGGCCAACCGCCATTTCGCGGCCCGCCCGCAGGAGGCCCTCGACTGCCTGCTACAAGCACCCCGGCACTAGCTCGGCCCCAGCTCGGCCCCACGCAGCCGCATCGTGCTGGCGACACTCCCGCTGCGCCTACTCGGCCTGGCCACCCGGTCCACGCCCGGCAAATCCCGCTGCAGCGCCCGCGCAACGAGTCGTTGGGACTCCTGCCCGCTACGCCACTAGCCTCACCAGAGGCGATCCGCTCCCCTTTTATGTTGGAATAGTGCCCGAACGAGGAATGGCCGCCACGCCCGTGGAGCCTCTGCCAGCACGGTCGCAGCTGGCGCCAGCCAGCGCTGCGACAACTCACAGTTTCCTGCCCGCCGCAGTGCAGGCAGGAGTGTGCCAAGGGGGCCTGGCCAGGCCCCCTTGGCAGCGACGGGTCGGACCGTTCCCCCCTCGGATTCTAGGTCCGTTCGTGAGCTTGGTCGGCCCGTCGCACCCATTCCTGCGCGTCCTGCACGGAAGCGTGGGTACAGACCCGTATCGCAAAAGGATAGGAACCCAGGAATGACCACACCCACTCCCATCGTAGTCGTCGGCATCGATGTCGGCAAGGCGTACCTTGACGCCCACCTGCTCGACACCGGCCTCGACTGCCGCTATGCAAATACCAAAAGCGGCCGGCGCGCTTTGTGCAACCGGCTGCGCAAGCACCGCGTCACCCGCGCCGTCTTCGAACCCACCGGGCGTTACCACCGCCAACTGCACCAATGCCTGGCTGCAGCTGGTGTGAAACACCCTAGCCCGCCCCTGCCCCCACAGCGTCCCGGGAAGCAGTTTGTGCAGTGTCGGGAAGCAGCTGGTGTGAAACACCCTAGCCCGCCCCTGCCCCCACAGCGTCCCGGGAAGCAGTTTGTGCAGTGTCGGGAAGCAGCTGGTGTGAAACACCCTAGCCCGCCCCTGCCCCCACAGCGTCCCGGGAAGCAGTTTGTGCAGTGTCGGGAAGCAGCTGGTAGCCGAGATCCTTAGCTGT
The DNA here is from genome assembly GCA_965219605.1 of Bryobacterales bacterium. Taxonomy (GTDB): domain Bacteria; phylum Acidobacteriota; class Terriglobia; order Bryobacterales; family UBA6623; genus VXMF01. The sequence continues at coordinate 1,017,806 of CBDCOC010000002.1, forward strand.
CGTTTTGAGGTAGGCCAAGGTCCGTTGGCGATGGCGCTGCTCGTAGGCCGCCTCGCCCTCGTCAACGTAGTCCTGGCCGAAGCGCAGCATGCGGTATACCAACACCGCCAGCTTGCGGGCGGTGGCGAACACCGCCGTCTTCATCCCCTTGTGCCGCGCCTTGCGGCGCAGCGCCGCCCCCAGCGCCGACTTGGACCGGATCAGCGCCGTCGCCGCCATGCGCAGCGCGTTCGACGTGCGCGTCGCTCCCAGCCCGCGCTGCCGCTTGCCCGCCAACTGCTGCCCGCCCGATACCGCGTGCCGCGGCGCCAGGCCCAGCCAGCTCGTGAAATGCCGCTCGCTCGGAAACGACCCCAGATCCGTCCCCACCTCGGTCAGGATCGTGCGCGCCGCCCCCGCGCTAATCCCGTCGATGCGCGTCAGATCCACGCTCGCGTAGCGGTACAGCGCCGTCCGCAGCGGCTGCTCACCCCGCCTTCGGATGGCTTTCTCCTTGGCCGCGTTCGGGTGCCGCGGACACTCCTCCGCGCTGCATTCCTCGCCCGCCTGCTGCTGCAGATCCTCTTGCAGCTTCTGCTCGTAACCGTCCATCTCGGCCTGCACCGCGTCGTACAGCCGCAGCGCACTGCGCAGGTTGAACAGGTGCTCCTCCCGCCAGTTGCCGCTCAGGTACTCCACGAACTGCTCCTCCGTGTGCTTGCAGCGCCCCGAGCGCAACTGCGCCAACTGCTCCGCATCGCGCTGCCCCGCCACGATCGCACGCACGATCGCCATGCCTGTCTGCCCCGTCAGATCCGTCACCGCCCGATGCACCTGCACGTTCATCTGATCCAGCGCCCGCTGCATCCATTGCACGCAGCGCGTGCGCTCCGCCACCAAGCTCTGCCACTGCCGGTGCAGCGCCCGCAGCTGCGTCACCGTCTCGGGCGGCCGGAACGAGCCCCGCAGCAGGCCGCAACTGTGCAGCCGCTGTAGCCACTGGCAGTCCAGCATGTCGGTCTTGCGCCCCGGCACGTTCTTCAACTGCCGCGCATTGACCAGCAACACCTCGAAACCGCGCTCCTCCAGCAACTCGTGCAATGGGATCCAGTACACATACGTGCTCTCCAGCGCCACCGATTCCACGCCTTCGGCCGCCAGCCAGTCCGCCAACGCGTCCAACTGCGCGGTGGTCGTGCCGAACGTGCGCACGTTGGGCCTGCCGTCCGCACGTGGCGGCCCGCAGGCCCAGTGCTCGCGGCTGCCGAGGTCCACCCCCGCCACCTGCGGGCGCTGCACCGGCAGGTCCCGCTCCGGCTGCTCTCTTGCCATATCTCCCTCCTGCTGCTCCTGTCTCACACACGGAAGGCCCCGGCCCGGGTTGGCAATTGCTCTGCAATGCTGGTGTTGAGGAGTGCTTCCGAAGAAACCTCGCTAGTGAATGATCGCTCGCCCGGACCCAGACTGGCTTTGGGGCAAATACTGCACCAATGAAATTACGGGGCTTGACTGCCGGAACCCTCCGCTCTGATTCTACGCCAAGCCACGTGTTTCCAACCGAATGATCCGGGCCCCGCCCGGGGGCGCGACTGGCTTGGTGATGCCCCGAAACCACGACGCCTCGCGCACCCATGACGTAGGGTCGGGTACCAGCGGCGACAGTCATGGTGGCGACTAGCATAGTCAAACTGGCCCGCAGCAGTGTGGGGTTGTAGGTTGTTCTTTTAGGTTTATGGCTACACGGGTGGCCCAGCACCTCGTCGAGTGCTCTGAGAGAGGATCTCAGACCTTGCAGAAACTCAGTCATTCCGATTCCCAGTTGTCTCACTAGCGGTCTAGCCACTGCACGTAGCAGATCTACGACCCGAAGGCGTCCACTTGATGACCAGTTCAACTCTGCGCGTCGGAATCGTCACCGTTCCTCTTTTTCTCCCTACATGAAGAACATTGACTTCGTTTCTGCTTACCGACAATCATGCTCATAAGATTCCCACACGCTGGGCAGGGCACAAATCTGGGGGCCCATTGACTGGCATTGGGCCCTTGCCTGCGACGAGAGCGATAGGGTGAAATTATTCTCATGACCTGAGTCTATCATTCGCGCTAGCCCACGCTCGGGCTGGGCCCTGGCCATTCAGTCTGAAATACGCTGCCTTGGCGTAGAATCGGAGTGGCGGCTCCGTAGGTAGTGCCTGCGACAAAAGCTTCTAAATGATTGAAAATAGATGAGTTGATAGCAATCGACGCCGACGAAGATGACAGCGGCTGGCTAGCCCTGGCCCGCTGGCGGCCTATTTGCTACGATCTTCGTCTGGCAGGCACCCATGAGAGTCGTCTTAAATCCACAATTAGCCATCGGCCAAATCGATATTGAGCGCATCCCACTCGATCCGCAGTCCCGGGATGATATTCCCGCCGTGCTGCGCGGTTTGCAGCAGATTTGGTCGGATGCTGAGTTGCGGGCCAAGCTATTCACTCTGCTGGAGACGCATCTGCTCGCGGACAAGAGCAAGGCGGACAGCGCAGACAGTGAGAGGCAAGCATACGGGCCGTGCTTGGACGCCAGGAACGGTCGTCCGGGCATGAGTCTGTGGAGCATATTGGTGCTGGGACTGCTGCGTCAGGGATTGAATTGCGATTATGATCGCTGGCATGAATTAGCTGGACAGCATCGCAGTGTGCGGCGCATGATGGGACTCAGCGACTGGGACAGCACAGTGGCCAGTTGCCGCACGATCACACGCAACGTGTCGCTACTGACTCCGCAGTTACTAGCGGCTGTCAACCGCTTGGTGGTGGGAGCTGGCTACGAAGTGCTAGGCCAGGATGTGGCAGGAGAGTTGGCGGCGCGTTGCGATTCGTTCGTGGTGGAGACAGACGTGCATTATCCGACGGATGTAAGTTTGCTGTGGGATGCAATGAGGAGTCTGCTACGGACGATCGCACGGGCGAGTGAGGCCCAAGGGGAGACAGGCTGGCGGCAGCATAAGAAGTTGGAAGGGAAGGTGAGGAGACTGTTCCAAAGAGTGCGGACGAGGCGCAGGAGGAAGAATCAAGAGAAAGGGGTGAAGGCGTATTTGAAGCAGTGTGAAAGGTTGCTAGAACGAGCTGAGGGGAGCTTGGAAAATCTGCGGGAGAGCAGGGCAAGCAAGGAAGAGATCAAGGAAATAGAACGGCTTGCGGGATTGGGGCGGAAACTGGCGGGGCAAGTGGAGCGGAGAATATTGCAAGGCGAGACGATCCCACAAGAGGAGAAAGTGTATTCGATTTTCGAAGATCATACGCGCTGGTGCGTAAAAGGGAAAGCGGGTGTTCTGGTAGAGCTAGGAGTGCCGGTAACAATCGTGGAGAGCGCGGAACAGTTTATATTAGGTCATCGTATCATGTGGACGGAGCAGGACGTGGATGTGGCGGTCGAAATAGTGGAACAGGTGCAGAGTGAGTACCCGGGATTGCAGGGATGCAGTTTTGACAAGGGGTACTACAGTGCTGGGAATCGGCAGCGGTTGGATGGCATGCTGGCGCGGAACGTGATGCCGAAGAAGGGGCGGTTGAGTGAGACAGATAAAGAGCGGGAAGAAGCACAGGAGTACGTAGAGAGACGGCGGCAGCATCCGGCAGTGGAGTCGGCGATCGCGAACTTGGAGCAGCGAGGACTGGATCGAGTGCGAGAGCACGGTCGGGCAGGATTCGAGCGGGCGATTGGGTTGTCAGTGGTGGCAGCGAACGTGCATCGGCTAGGATTGATACTCCAGAGAAGGGAACGAGAAAGACTGAAGAAAGAGCGGCTAAAGATAGCCGCATAGCAGCGGTCATCGAGACGGGAAAGAGAAAAAAGAGAGCTGGCAGAAGGCCGGCAGGGCGGAGTGTATCTGAAGCAGGCAGTGAGTCGAACTCAGCCAGATTTCTTGACATATTTTTACCAATCAGGGGAGAAATTCTGCTGAACGATGCCCCCAATGGGTCCATAAATCGGCGCATATTTTTAGAGAAGATCGGATTTTAGGGGGTTTTGTCGCAGGCACTAGGTAGATGGCAGAAGAAAAGTTTGAACTGCGAGGATCGCTGGCCCCTGGAACGGTTTTGAACGGGTATGTGTATCGAGGCAGTACTTGGTTACGGAGGCTACGGAGTGGTCTACCGGGCCCGGCATGAGGAATTGCGCCAGCAATTCGCCATCAAGGAGTATCTGCCGGCCGAACTGGCGGTGCGCGAGGCTGGGACAGTGTATCCGCGCAGCGAGGGCTGCCGGGAGCCGTACGAGGACGGCAAGCGGAGGTTCTTGGAGGAGGCGCGGCGGATCGCCGAGTTGAAGGACGATCCCGGCGTGGTGAGCTGCACGAACTTTTTCCGGGCGAACGGGACGGCGTACTTGGTGATGGAATACATCGATGGCTTGTCGCTGTCCGCCTTGCTCCAGCAGCGAGAGAACGCGGGGCGGCCCTGCAAAGCCTGCATGAGGGCCTCTCCAAACCGCGCTGCTTGAAGCAACTCGCGGCCGTGCAGCGCAAGGTGGGACGCTTGCTCGAGCAGTACAAGGCGGTGGCAGCGCAGTATGAGATCGAAGTGCTCGCCGGCGAGCAGGAGCGAGCGACGGCCGTCCGCTTCACGCCGACTGCGCAGTATGCCGCTGCGGATGCGGCGGCCGGGGCCTATGTGCTGCGCACCAGCCATGTCGACTGGGACGTGGCGCAGGTGCTGCGCAGCTACTGGGAACTCAACGAAGTGGAAGCCACCTTCCGTTCGTTGAAATCGGAATTGGGCTTGCGCCCAATCTGGCACCGTTTGGATCGGCGCGTAGGGGCGCACCTGTTCGTGGCCGTGCTGGCCTATCACGGCGTGCATCTGTTGCGCACGCAACTGCGGGCGCACGGCCTGCATTGGAGTTGGCAGTCGCTGCGCGAGCGCTTGGCGGGCTGGATGCGGGTGACGACCAGCGTGCAGGCTGCGGACGGACAGTTGCTGTGCAGCTGGGGGCCGAGGCCGTGCGCATCGCCCAGGCGGCGGGCCTGGCCGTGCGCGCACATCGGCGGTAGGCGGCTGCGCGGGGCTGACGCTCAAGAGCACAAAAGTGTAGTGCCAAGCGGCTTGGCCGCATCTGCATAACTGTTTGTATTTCAATACCATACGCGATTTTTCAAGTCACCAAATGACGAACTAGGTCTGGGCATGCGCTAGAATAGTCCTTTCCAATCCGAAAATGAGCCTGAAGGATCCGAAAATGAGCCTGAAGGGAGCCGGGCAGAAGAAGTGAGAGTGAATGCATGATACACCCAGTGGGGGAGGTGGTACTCGGGGGCGCAGCCGCGCTGCCCGCTGCAGGCCTGCTCGAGACGGGGGGCTGGGGAGAGCGGGGAGCGTGCTGGTGGGCTAGCCCACCAGCACATTCTCATTATATTTTGTTTTAATCAGGCGGCCGCTGCCCCCGCCCGCCCAGGCGTGGCCCCCGCGCTCCGTCCGCGGGCCGCGAGGCCGTCCCGCTTTCCAATGCCAAATGAGCCTGTAGCCGCCCTTTTCCCGCAATGGCCCGCACTACTCCGCACGGATGGCCGCGAACAGCTCGTCGCGCGCCTCGTTCAACCGCCGCGCTGCTTCGTTATCGCTCATCCGGTAAGCCTCCGCATCCAACTGCACGAAGTCCAGCCCCGCGCGCAGGCAGGCCGCCGCCTCCGGCAGCGCTTTCAGCTGCTCATACGGCGTGCACAGGTCCTGCTGCCGGTAGCGCTTGCGCAGCTTGCCCTTGGCGTCCACCTCCTCACTGGGAAAGTAGCACGGACGATGGTAGTTCAGATACGGCGAGAGCACCTCGCGGTTGAACTGGTGCAACCGCTCGGCGTGCCGCCCCGCAATATGCCCGTAGCCGAGTTGCTTGCGCACGACCGTGCCGTTCTTCGACTCCACCAAGGCATTGTCGTTGCTGCGCCGCGGGCGCGACTTGGTGAACTGCTCGCTGCGCAGCTTCTCCAGCAGCCCCGCCACGCGGTGGTTGATGTACTCGGAGCCGTTGTCGGAATGCAAGCCGCAGATGCGGAACGGGAAGGCGCCCAGCAGGTCCTCCAGCACCGGCAGCAGGAAGTGCTCGGAGATGCGCTCCACGCTGCCCACGAACTGGAACTGCGTCACCTCGTCGACCAGATTAATGTGATATACGCCCTTGACTTTGCCGCGGTCTCCCTGGTGCACCGAATCGACCCGCACGTAACCCGGGCGACCGTTGGGGCGCGGCCGCCGGCGTTCGGCAATCGTCACCGCCGCCGGGCGTGTGCCGGCCTTGCTGCCTAAGCGCCGCAGGTAGCGCGCGCTGCGCCGCAAGTTGTACAGGTGCCCGTTCGACAACTGCGCCAAGCGCTGGAAGCGCTCGTCGCCGAAGAGCTGCCAAGCGCGCTGGCAGAGGGCCAGCGTGGCCGGCCCCGACAGCGTGCCGTGCAATTCGTCCGTTTCGGCTAGCAGTTCGATGTCTTGCGGCTGGTACTTGTGCTGGAAGCGGCGCCCGGCTCCGCGCCGCCCGGCACGCAGCTGCCCGCTCGCCAGATAGCGCTTCACCAGCCGTGTCAGCTGCGCCCGCGACAGGCCCGTCGTGCGTTCCAGGTACCGTTTCACCAGCCCCCGATCCGGCTTGCTCAGCCGCCAGTACGAAAACCGCCGCAAGACCTGCCCGATGTGCTCGTAGGCCGCCGCGCGATCCGGCACCACGACGCTGCCTGCCGCGTTGCCCTCCAGGAAGCGCAGGATGTCCTCGCGCGTCTTGTGCGTGTCCAGATTGAGATGCAAAACCATCCTCCCATGGTTCTCACATCCCCGCGCGAGCCCCCTTCAGGCTCATTTCCCGTTGGAAACAATCCCGCTTGTCAGGCTCATTTGGCATTGGAAGAGGCTTCTGATAGGATGGGAGTAATCTTCTTAATTGGAAGAAGAGCATCATGAAATCAACAGGAGACTCATCATGACTCAATTCCCCCCCCCCCCCTAATCGGGCACTGCTTGTCGGCACCTTGCTGACGCTGGCCCTGCCCGCCGCGGTGCTAGCCCAGACACCACCACAATGCCACTCTGGCATCTGCACAGCCACGCTTGAACCGGTCCACGGTCGGATTGTCGTCAACGGCTGCGGCGAGCACGCCACGCCGGGGCAAATGAGGTTGACCCTCTCGTCCAGCAACCTCAATGTGGCGCGACGCAGCTTCCCCACCGTTTTGTTTCTCAACACACGCAGTGATGTCCGCGCCGGTGCCGAGTTCACCGACTGGGAGTGGCGCAACGAGTCTATAAGCGGGGGTGCATGGCAAGAGGTGCGCGGCGGGACCAACTCCATGACCTTTGCCGGCGGCCAGCTGGGCGGGAACATCATCGAGGTGCGCCCCAAGGCCGGGGCCCACATCTGGAGCAACCGCAGGGCAGGCCAGCCCATGCAGGGCCCCGGCCAGATGGTGGTCCCGGTCATCAGTCAGCCCCCCTTCCCCGGTACGTACACGACCCGCGGCGGGGCCTACTTCCTGTTCATGGGCGGCAAGGGCTGCGCGCGGGTCAACGCGTGGGGCGAGACCGACGGGTCGATCCAGTGACGCGACCGCGACACGCCACCGCGGGCTGACCCCGCCGCAGGCGGCGGTCAGCCCGGCAGCAGGGGCGCCGCCTGGCCCTGGCCGGCCAGGGGACGAACCGCCAGGGGCCGTGCGACCAGTTCGCGCGGCCCCTGGCCCATGACAGGCAGACGGGGACCGGACGTCTGTCTGAATTGCACGGGACAATCTCGAACATTTCAAACGGAGACACTACCGTACGTTGGATTGTCGCCAGCAGCGCCATGGACATCCGGCCCGCGCCCTGCGCCGCTGCGAGGTCTGGATCGAGGCGGCGGCGGAAACGGCGGACCGTAGTTCAAATCCCGAGATCCAAGCGAGCGACCGCAAGCTTCTGCGCGTGCTGCGCGAGACAGCGGCGCTGCTCCGGAGCTGCAATCGTCAGGTGATCGAGCTGCGCTTCGCACAAGAGCTTTCCGCTCGCGCCAGCTCTTGCACTCGCGCGGCGCCCGCCTCGCGAGCTTCCGATCCATGCGTCGTCGCAGGCTGGGATAGAATGCCGACTTGCAGCAGGCCCCGTAGTCGTTCGGCCTGCTCCAACAAGCCTTTCGGCTCTGCTTACAAACCTCCAAGCGCCCGTTTTCGCCTCGCAAGCACGCAAACCCGAAGCCGACCTGCTCTTTTGGGACTTCTGCCACGAGCTGCCAGGGCAGGACGCGCGCCCTATCCGCGGGACAGGGAGCGAAACGCTGCCAGGGCTCGCTCGCGCCCCTGCGGGTGGCCGATGATTGGCGCAATGCCGGCCGAACCCGGCTCGTAGCATCCCGCCCTTGGCTGCCATCGCATCAGGTAGCCGCCCGTTCGGTCGAACTTCTCGCCCTGCTTGGTCGGGTTGAAAATGCGGAAGTACGGCGCGGCATCCGCGCCGCAGCCCGCGACCCATTGCCAGTTCGCGATGTTCTGGGCTGGATCCGCATCCACCAGCGTGTCCCAGAACCAGGCCTCGCCCCACTGCCATGGCAGGAGCAGGTGCTTGGTCAGAAAGGACGCCGCTCCCATCCGGACCCGGTTGTGCATCCAGCCCGTCACCCATAGCTGCCGCATGCCCGCATCAACCCACGGATAGCCTGTCCGGCCTCGCTGCCAGGCCCGCAGCGCCTCGGGGTCGGATTCCGTCGGGAACCGGCTGAACTTTTCCTGGAACGGGCGGCGGGCTAGATCGGGGAAGTGGTAGAGCAGGTTCGCGCAGAAGTCTCGCCACACGAGCTGGCGAAGGAACGCAGCGATCCCCGGTTCGCAAGCAGGAGCGGCCTGCCGGCAGGCTTGGGCCGCATACCACAGCTGGCGAGGAGACAGCTCGCCGAAGGCCAAGTACGGGGAAATGGCGGAGGTCCCCTCCAGATCCGGCCTGTCGCGACCGCTCGCATAGGAGACGACCGGACCGCGCAGGAATTTCCGCAGCTGTGACTCGGCACTGCTGGTCTCGGGCAGCCAAGCCTCGCGCAAGCCGCTTGCCCAGTCGGGGCCGGTCGGAAGAAGCTGCCAGCTTTCGAGCGGCTCGGATTCGGCCGGGATGCCAAGCATTGCCTGCGGATCAGGGCTCGGCAGCGGGGCTGGCGGCTCGCCCATGGCGAGCGAGGCATTGTAGAACGGCGTGAAGACCTTGAACCAAGCGCCTTGCTTGGTCCGCATGGACCCCGGTTCGCGCAAATACGCGCCTTCGAAACTTTCGGAAGCGATCCCGAGACTCTCCAGCTTGGAGCGCAGAGCCGCATCGGCCCGCATGCCCCAAGGTGTGTAGCGCCGGTTCCAATAGAGCGCGCCGGCGCCAAGGACGGCTGCGACCTCGACGGCTGCCGTGTTCTGGTCGCCGCTGCGCAGGAGCAGCGGCACTCCGATCCCAGCCAGCTGCCTGCGCAGCCGGAGGATGGCGTGGTGCAGCCACCAGCGGCCCGCGCCGCCTAGCGGGCGGCCGTCCGCCCCATCATCCAGGACATACAGGCCCGCGGCCGAGCCCTGTGCCATGGCCGCGCGCAAGGCGGCGTTGTCGGCAATGCGCAGGTCGCGCCGGAACAGAACTATCGCTGGCTTGTTCATCGCATCCTAGCAGTCGGTACGCATATTCTCGCAATTCGCACTCGCAAGCTGCTGAGGCAGTCGTTCTGGCATCGTACGATTGCGTAGGCTCGCTGGGCAATGCGATGCGCGGCGAGCTTGAGCGCGCGGATTGCGGCAAACTGGGGGCATCTGCCGCGCTGGCCGTATCTGGATGCAAGCCGCCGGGCCCGAGCAGTCGAGCAATACCATGGAAGCAGGCGGGAGAGATGTGACCCGGCACCGAGCCTCGCGCAAGAAGCCATGCAGAATCGCGCCACGGCGGCCGCAGCGGCCATGCACGCTGGCTCGGCCGAGGGGTGCGTGTCTCGCGAACCGACCCCTTGCCGCCGTTCGAGCGGCACGCCCGCTCCAGGATGGGTGCCGTGGTTCGGGCGAGCGCCCCGCCCCCAAGATCCCGGGTGCTAGATTGACATAGGGCGTGAACGTGTTCTTGCAGAAGTACTGCCTTCCGGTCGGGCTTCCCGCATGTATCGCGGATGCCAGGAAGGGCCTCGAGGCGCTGCAGGGCTTGTTCGATCTCCCGAACCGCCGGGCGTGGCAGCCGATCTTGCACTCCAACACTGTGCAGATCTTCTTGGAGGACGCGGGTCTGAAGAAGCTCAAGGGCCTCGGCAGCGCACAACGCCTCGGGCGGCAGATCACAGCGTTCTACGGCGATCCCGGCACCCGCTGGGATGGCTGGGACTTGTATTGCTCATTCGGCGGAAAGCCGCCAGCGGTCGGCGACTCCGGGATGGTGCCGTCCCTGGAACACGCGGCCTTGGAGCGTTACGATCCGGATTTCCTGGGCAGAGAGTTCGACTTCGACCAGGTCGAGCGGGCCGTGAGCGATATCCTCGGCTTCCGGCACTCGTGCCGCCTCCCCAACTTGCTGGAACCCGCGCTAGCGCTGTGGCCTGCGCTGCGGAGAGATCTCCTTCGCTGGAGCGAAGTTCCGCCCGCCCGCCACCAAGCACTGGTCTTGGCCACGTTCTCAGTCGCCAGCATCTTGGACGACGTCCGGCTTCTCCAATGGGCCTCGGAACGATCCGAGCGTCTTGCCGAAGAGTTCGCATTCGCGCTGCGGGACGCGCCGGAAAACCCTTCGCAATCTGCCATTTCCGACGCATGCGAAGCTCCGGGAGAGCAGCCCGGGCCAGTGGGCGTGCTGGAAGAATGGAACCGGGAATGCGCCCGGATCATCGACATCGCCTCCGAACTGAAATCCGGATCCCCGGCGACTTGACGACCTGCTCCTGCCAGTCCGGCGACTCGAAGCACTGCAGGGAGAGATTGCCGACGCGGTCACCCTTAGGGATCGCCGCCAACTCGTCGGTCGTGTGGCCAAAATCTTGGCCGAGTGCGCCCAGGACTGGGGTGCAGCGTGGCTCGCAGGGATTGGCGGCCAGGTGCATGCGCTTTGGCAGCTGGCATACTGCCCGCCGTCGGATGCGGCTGAAGCGGACGTAAGGCAAGACTTGCAGCGACTGGGGAGCTGGCTGCCGCAAGAAGTCGGCAAGTGGCGCGAATTCGAGAACGTCAAGGCGGGACTCGGCGCGGAACTGGACAACCTGCGGGCCCCAGCCTCGGCCGATCTTGAACTCCAGCTGGAATCTGAAACACGCGAGCTGGAGCTTTACAGGCAGATTGCCGCGGCCGGCCACAATGCAACCAGCTGCAAGCGCCGCATCCTGAAGGCAATCGCCCCGGCCGGCCGCGACTTCGAGCCATCCAGGGACTACCAGGCAGAACTGGCCGCGACCGAGATTTCCGCCGCCAGCAAGACTCGCGGCCAAGGCGGCAGGAAGCCGGATCGGCGCAGCAAGACGGGAACGGGCGGGCCGCGCCCGACTGGCGAAGCCCCCGCAGCCTCTCGCGCCGCGGATGTCGGCCTCGCCGGCACCGGCGGCGAGACGGCCCGCAACGGCGACGGGAGCGACGCCGCCGTCTTTTGGGACGGCACATGGGAGGAGTGGCTGGAGCGGATCGGAGACCCGAGCGATTCCGGCAAGATCAGGCCTTGGAACGACGGGAACGTGCCGCCATGGCCGGCAACGAGCCCTTTCGTCGATCCGGACGGCTTTGCGGAGGTGCTGGGCAGCAAGTTCAAGGGCGGCTTGCTCGCACGCCCGGAAGAGACGTTGCGGGTCCTCGTGAACTTCCTGCATCGCGACCCGCAGAAAAGCCGCCGCGAGTGGAAACCGATTTACCGCGAACTCCTGAGACTCTGCTTGCGGGACAACTCGGGCAGCGAGGACTCCCAAGATTTTTCGTTCGCATTGCTGCGCTGGCTGCTCGGCATGAATCCGGACAGGAGCGAGTACGCGCAGCTGGTCGATACTGCAAGGCGGCTGACGAGCCGAGCGCCTGATCGGCCGGGCGTGGAGCGGGCATTGGAGCTGTCGGAGCTCTTCCTCGTCAGCCGCAGCGCAGACCAAGACTGCCTCGGCGCCTACTTGGCGGACATTCATGAGTACGTTTCCGGGGCGGGCTGGCACTTGGCGGCAAAACGTCAAAAGATGCACAGGGAACTTGAAAAATTCCTCGCTCGGAGCAGGGACGGCGAGGCCGGGGACGCCATCCCTGCCATATCCGCGCAAAAGTCTCGGCAGTTGTCGAGCTTCCTCCGGGGCAAGAGGGTTGTGATCTATACGTTGCAACTACACCCGGCGTACGCCGTGCGGGACAGGCTCCGCGACATCGAGCCGAGCGCCAAGATCGAGCTCCTGGATAACGAGGTCTGGTCGGACAGCCTGCGAGATCCGATTCGGAACGCTGATCTTTGCGTGATGGTCAGGTCGGCATCAAAGCACGCCGTGACCGAAAACATCGAAAAGACGAGGCGCCTCGCCGGGAAGGCATTGATCACGCCTTCTTCGGCGGGAGTCGAAAGCCTGCTCGCGGCACTCTACTCCGCCGCGGAAGCCGATCGGGTATCGGCGCCGCATTCCGGCCTGTGAGCAGCAAGCGGGGCGGCGGCAGGCAGCCGCTGCCTCGAACCTCCCGGAACGAGCGAAATTGCCGGCACCGCCGGGCCGCAGCCCGGCGCGAGAGATCCGGGGCGGCAGCCAAGACCGACCGCACCGCCAGCCTTGTCGCGCGACAGGCGCTCGAGTGCGGCCGGAACGACCGCGCCGCGCGGCTTGGGGATCAGCTGGCCATCGAAGCGAGGAACTCTTCGTTATTCCTCGTCTTGGCCATGCGGCCCAGCAGCAGCTCGGCCGCTTCGACCGTTTGCAGCCCGCTCAGCACCCGCCTCAGCACCCAGACCTTGTTCAGCGTGTCCTGGCCGAGCAGCAGCTCTTCCTTGCGCGTGCCGCTGCGGTTGGCGTCAATGGCCGGGAAGATCCGCTTGTCGACCAGCTTGCGGTCAAGGTGGGCCTCCATGTTGCCCGTGCCCTTGAACTCCTCGAAGATCACCTCGTCCATCCGGCTGCCGGTCTCGACCAGCGCCGTGGCGACGATGGTCAGCGAGCCGCCCTCCTCGATGTTGCGCGCCGCCCCGAAGAATCGCTTCGGGCGCTGGAGCGCGTTGGAGTCCACGCCCCCCGAAAGCACCTTGCCCGATGGCGGGGCGATCGTGTTGTAGGCGCGCGCCAGGCGCGTGATCGAGTCCAGCAGGATCACCACGTCACGCTTGTGCTCGACCAGGCGCTTGGCCTTCTCGATGACCGTCTCGGCGATATTGACGTGCCGCGAGGCCGGCTCGTCGAAAGTCGAGCTGACGACCTCGCCGCGCACCGAGCGCTGCATGTCGGTGACCTCTTCGGGACGCTCGTCGATCAGCAGCACGATCAGGTATACGTCCGGCTGGTTGGCGGTGATAGAGTTCGCGATGGCCTGCAGCAGCATCGTCTTGCCCGTGCGCGGCGGTGCCACGATCAGGCCCCGCTGCCCCTTGCCAATGGGCACCAGCAGGTCGAGCACCCGGCCGCTCAGGTTGGTCTTGCTGGTCTCGAGCTTGAACCGCCCCTGCGGGTAGAGCGCGGTCAGGTTGTCGAAGAGGATCTTGGTCTTGGCCACGGCTGGCGGTTCGAAATTGACCGCCAGGACCTGCAGCAGGGCGAAGTAGCGCTCCCCGTCGTGGGGCGGGCGCGCATGGCAGCGGACCGTGTCGCCGCTGCGCAGGTTGCCGCGGCGGATCTGGCGCGGCGATACATACACATCGTCGAGGCCGGGCTGGTAGTGGTACGCTGACGAGCGCAGGAAGCCGTACCCCTCTTGCATCACTTGCAGGACCCCTTCCGCCAAGACCAAGCCCACCCCTTCGGTCTGCGCTTGCAGGATGCCGAAGATCAAATCCTGCTTGCGCACGCCGGCGCGGGTCTCGATACCCAAGGACCGCGCCTTGCTGTGCAGCTCGCTGATGCTAAGCGCCTTGAGCGGGGCCAGCTCCAGCGGCCGCTTGCCCTCTTCGCGCATGGATTCGACAATGGCCTGGTATTCGGCCTCCTCGTCCGCGTGCTCGGGCCGCTTGCCCCGGCCCCCGGATTCCCGCCGGAAGCGGCCCCTGCGGGCAGGCTTGCGACCGTAGCGATCCCCCTCGGCATCCCTTGCCCCAGCCTCCTCGTCCGCGTGCTCGGCGCTGGCCTCGGGCCGCACGGCATTGCGGAACCGGCTGCGCCTGCGCCTCCCGCTCGGCGCGGCCTCTTGGTCGCCGGCCGGCTGCGGGCGGCCTGCTTCCGCGTCTCCCGCGGCAGGCGCCTCGGCCTGGCCGGCGGGATCTTCCGCGCGCCGCCGGGCGCGCTTCTCGGCACGGGCCGGCTGCGCTTGGTCGCTTGGGGACGGGCCGGACGCGCCAGCCTTCGTGCTAGTGACCGGGGACTCTTCCAAACTATCAGTGGACTTGGAAGGCATGGCTGACCTCGTTCTATTTCCCCGGCCCCGCCGCGGACTGCGGCCGGGACTATGCGGCAAGAGCCGAATCGATGGCTTGCCAGAGTTGCTGGACGCCTTCCCCGGTAACGGCCGAAAACGGCACAGGGGGGGCGAAACCCTCTTGGATGGAGCGGATGGAGCGCAATCGCGCCGCTCGCTTTAGCTTATCCGATTTGGTGGCCGCCACACAGAACGGCTGGCCGTTCGCCTCCAGCCAGGCCGCCATCTGCCGGTCCATATCGGTCGGCCCGTGGCGGATGTCGACCAGCGCAACGACAAGCTTGATCTGCTCGCGCCCGGTCAGATAGGCCTCGGCCAGCCGCTTCCAGCGCTCCCGCTCGGCATGCGAGACCCGGGCGAACCCGTATCCGGGCAGGTCGGCGAAATAGAGCTTGCGGTCGATGCGAAAGAAGTTGACTGCGCGCGTCCGCCCGGGGGTCTGGCTGGTCTTGGCCAATTGCTTGCGGGCAAGGCCGGACTTGCGGCCGCGCTGCAAAAGGGCGTTCAGCAAGCTCGACTTGCCGACATTGCTGCGCCCGACGAACGCGATCTCGGGCAGTCGGTCGCGCGGGAACTGCCGCGCATCGTGCGCGCTGAGGACGAAATCGACCGCCATGGCAGGCCGCCGGAGAGGCGCTCAGACCGCCGGGCGCTCGTCCTGGTGGATGACCTGGACGCCGCCGGCCGTGAACGGGTGCTTCTCCAAGCCGGCGATCGGCCCGACGAGAGCGTAATCCAGCACGTCGTCCATCGTTTCCAAGAAGCGCAGCGTGAGGTCCTCGCGGATGTGCTCGGGCACGTCGGGCAGGTCCTTCTCGTTCTCCTTCGGCAGCAGGACCTCCTTGATGCCGTGGCGGCTGGCCGCCAGCAGCTTCTCCTTCAGGCCGCCGATGGCGAGCACCTTGCCGCGCAGCGTCACCTCGCCGGTCATGGCGATATCGCCGCGCACCTTGACCTTGGTCAGCGCGCTGGCCAGGGCGGTGGTCAGCGTGATGCCGGCGGACGGGCCGTCCTTGGGAATGGCCCCCTCCGGGACATGGATGTGGATGTCGAGGTTCTGGTAAAAGCCCTTGGGCAGGCCGAAAGCCCCCGAGCGCGAGCGTATGTAGCTCATCGCCGCGCGGGCCGACTCCTGCATGACCTCGCCCAGCTTGCCGGTCAGCGTCAGCTTGCCCTGCCCGTCCATGAGGGTCGTCTCGATATGCAGCAGAGTGCCGCCCAGCTCGGTCCAGGCCAGACCCACGGCGGTGCCGATCTCGTTCTTGAGATCGGCGCCGGGCTCGCGATACTTGGGCACCTTGAGATATTCTTGGACCGCCTTGGCCGTGATCACGGCCTTCTTTCCAGCCTTGGGCCTGTTGCCGCGCACCACCGCCAGCGCCACCTTGCGGCAGATGTTGCCGATCTCGCGCTCGAGGTTGCGCACTCCGGCCTCGCGGGTGTACTGCTCGATGATCAAGCGGATGCCGTCCTCGCGGAACTGGATGTGCTTGCCTTGCTGCAGGCCCACGCCCGCGATCTGCTTGCCGAGCAGGTGACGCTTCGCGATTTCCGTCTTCTCATCCTCGGTGTAGCCGCTGATGCGGATCACCTCCATGCGGTCCAGCAGCGGCGCCGGGAGAGTGTGCAGCACGTTGGCGGTGGCGATGAAGAAGACCTGGCTGAGATCGAATTCCACATCCAAGTAGTGATCCTGGAATGACGAGTTCTGTTCCGGGTCCAGCACTTCCATCAGCGCCGCGGACGGGTCGCCGCGGAAGTCGGCCGACATCTTGTCGATCTCGTCCAGCATCACGATCGGATTCCGCGTGCCGGCCTTCTTCATCATCTGGATGATCTGGCCGGGCAAGGCGCCGATGTAAGTGCGCCGGTGCCCCCGGATCTCGGCCTCGTCGCGCACGCCGCCCAGCGACAGGCGGACGAACTTGCGGCCGGTGGCCTTGGCGATCGACTTGCCCAAGGAGGTCTTGCCGACCCCGGGCGGCCCCACGAAGCACAGGATGGAACCCTGCGGGCGGTTCACCAAGCGGCGCACGGCTAGGAACTCGAGGATGCGCTCCTTGACCTTGTCGAGGCTGTAGTGGTCGGCGTTGAGCACCTTCTCGGCATTGCCCAGGTCGCGGATCTCGCGACTCTTGGCCTTCCACGGCACCGACAGCAGCCAGTCGATGTAATTGTGCGAGACCGTGCCCTCGGCCGACATGGGCGGCATGTTCTCGAGCTTCTGGACCTCCGCCAGGGCCTTCTTGCGGGCATCGGCGCTCATGCCGGACTCGCCGATGCGCCGCCGGTACTCGTCGAACTCGTTCTTCTCGCCGCGGCCCAGCTCCTTCTGGATGGCCTTGATCTTCTCGTTGAGGTAGTACTCCTTCTGCGCCTTCTCCATCTGCCGCTTGACGCGGCCCTGCACCGTGCGGTCGACGGCGAGCTTCTCGAGTTCGATGTCCAGCAGTTCCGCGATGCGTCCCAAGCGCTCGACCGGGTCGAAGATCTCCAGCAGGTCCTGCTTCTCCGAGACGGCCAGCGGCAAGTTGGTGCCGATGGTGTCGGAGAGCTTGCCGGCGTCGTCCACGCGCACCGCGGCGATCATGGTTTCGTAGTTCAGGCTCTGGCTTTGCTTGACAAACTGCTCGAACGAGGAGGTCACGCGGGAGACCAGGCTCTCCAGGCCGCTGTCGGCGGCGGCGGGGAAACGCACCGTTTCGACCAGCGCATGCATGTACCCTTCCTCGATGCGCACGCTGCGCAGGCGGGCGCGCTCCAAGCCCTCCACCAGCACCTTGATATTGCCGTCGGGCAGCTTGAGGCTCTGGACGATGCTGACGATGGTGCCGACCGCATACACGTCCTCGGGCGTCGGGTCGTTGTCCGAGGCATCGTGCTGCGTAGCCAGGAAGATCTTCTTGTCATGGGCCAGCGCGGCCTCTAGCGCCTTGACGCTGGCCGCCCGCCCGACGACGAACGGGGACATCATGTGGGGGAAGATCACCACGTCCCGGATCGGCATCATCGGCATCCGCCCGCTGGACTTGGTGACGCTGGTGCTAGGCATGTCTCTACTTATCTTAATCCGCCGCGCCGGGGCGCGGCTGCTAGCCGGCCTTCTCCAGCAAGCGGGCGCGGAACTTCTTCTGGTCTTCGAGCACCATCTGCTCGGTGACCACGAAGCGCTTGACGCACTTCTGCTGCGAGGGCAGGTAGTACATCAGATCCAGCATCAGATCTTCCATGATCATGCGCAGCCCGCGCGCCCCCAACTCGCGCTCCACGGCCAGCTTGGCGATTGCGCGCAGGGCGGCCGGATCCAGCAGCAGCTCGATGTTTTCGTACGCGAACAGCTTCTGGTACTGCTTGACCAGCGAATTGCGCGGCGTGGTCAGCACCTGCACCAGCGCCCGCTCGTCCAGCGCGGACAGCGTGGCGCACACCGGAAGGCGCCCGATGAACTCGGGGATAAAGCCGAAGCGGATCAGGTCCTGGGGCTGGACCTTGCCGAGCAGCCCGGGATCGGCGTCCCCGTCCGGTTCGCCGGCGCGCGCGGGAGCGGCTCGCTCGCCGGCCTCGGCCGTGCGGAAGCCCAGTACGCGCGTGTCGACGCGGCTCGCCACGAGCCGGTCGAGGCCGACGAAAGCGCCGCCGCAGATGAACAGGATGTTCGTGGTGTCGATGGGCGTGAACTCTTGGTGGGGATGCTTGCGCCCGCCCTGCGGCGGCACGTTGGCGACGCAGCCTTCCAAGATCTTGAGCAGCGCCTGCTGGACGCCCTCGCCCGAAACGTCGCGGGTGATCGAGGGATTCTCGTCGCGACGGCTCAGCTTGTCGATCTCGTCGATATAGATGATGCCCTTCTCCGCGCGGCTGACATCGCCGTTGGCCGCCAGGAGCAGCTTGAGGATGATGTTTTCGACATCCTCGCCGACATAGCCGGCCTCGGTCAGCGTCGTGGCGTCGGTGATGGCGAAGGGAACGTCCAGGATCTTGGCCAAGGTCTGCGCCAGCAGTGTCTTTCCGGTCCCGGTGGGGCCGATCAGCAGGATATTGGACTTCTGGACTTCGACTTCCGGCTCGGGGTCCGCGCCCGCCGTGCGCCCCTGCTGCATGAAGGTGCGCTTGTAGTGGTTGTAGACAGCGACCGAGAGGCGCTTCTTGGCGGCCTGCTGCCCGATGACGTACTCGTCGAGCTTGTCCTTGATCTGCTGCGGCTTGAGCAGCGTGCAGCCCTCTCCGGGCCGCTTTGCGAAATCTTCCTCTTCTTCCAGGATCGCGCTGCAGATCGCAACGCACTCGTCGCAGATATACGACTTGGGGTAATCGCCGGGGGTGGCTATGAGCTTGCTGACGATCTCGTGGCTCTTGCGGCAGAACGAGCAGCGCAACGCTCCCTCGGGCGACGACCGCTTCACGGATCCTCTCTCCGCTCCCCGGGAGCGCGCGACGGCGGCAGGACGACTCGACTAACCATTCCTATCCCTGCTTCTCATGGTAGCAACAGCGATGGCCTGCGACAAACGGGCGGCCCAGCCGGCAGCTTCAGCCGCAGACAGCGGCGGCCAGGCGGGCGAGGGCGCGGTGGACCTGCGCGGGCCCGTCCACGCGGAAGCGCGCCGCGGAGCGGGCCGTCGCTGGGCCCACATGGACGGTCACGGCCTCGCGCGGCAGGGCGGCGAAGGCGGTCTCGTCCGTCGTGTCGTCCCCGAAATAGATCGGCAGCCCGCCCAACTCGCCCAAGAGCCGCAGGACGGCCGTCCCCTTGTCGACGCCATCGTCCGGAGTGACGTCGAACACCCGCTTGCCGCGGCTGACGGTGAGGGATCCGCTGGCGGCGGCCCGGCGCACCGCGCGCTCCACGCGCGGCCAGGAGCGCTCGTCGACATTGCGGAAGTGCGCCGCTGCGGCCACGCCCTTGTCTTCCACGTGGAATCCGTCGATGTCGGCCAGCTCGCCCGCCAAGCGCTGCACCAGCGCTCGGATTTGCGCCCGGCCCGCCTGTCCGGCCTCGACCTGCTCGCTTCCCGGGCGGACACGTTCCCGGCCGTGGCTGCCGATATAGTGAGACCCGGCCAGGCCGGCCAGGCCGCGCACGTCCCGCGCGCCGCGGCCGCTCACGATGGCCAGCTGCACGGCAGGGCTGGCCTCCAGCCTGCGCAGGGTCGGCAGGGCGCCGTCCGGGATGCGCGCGTCGGCCGGCCGCGGCACGATCGGCGCCAGCGTGCCGTCAAAGTCCAGCATTAGCAGCAGGCTTTCGGCATGGCGCACGGGGCCGGCGACCGCGGCCCAGTTGTCGAGCAGGTGGATCACGCGCCGTCCCGCCGCTCGGAGACGGCTTGGAGGATGCCGCTGATCCAGCCGTAGATGTTATGGCGGCGGACATGGTCGCGCAGCCGCCGCATGCGCCGCCCGCCATCCGAGCGGCCGGGGCGGCTCAACGCATAGAGGCGCTCCGCGAAATCGTCGCGGGCGAGGGGGTTGAACAGGTCCGCGCCGGGCAGTTCCCAAGCCGCGCCCGTGAACTCGCTCAGCAGCAGGTGCCCGCCTTCGTCGTTGCGGGCGGCCAGGAATTCCTTGGCCACCAGGTTCATGCCGTCTTCCAGCGAACTCACGACGCAGACATCGGCGAGGCGGTACAGGGCCAGGACGTCGCAATCCGGCAAGTTCCGCTGGAGCGACAGGACCGGCCCGCGCGCCTCATTTCCGCTCCCGGAGTTGATACGCGCCTCGAGCGCCGCGACGGCGGCGTGCAGGTCGCGATAGGCCGGTATGTCGGTGCGGCTGGGAGCGCCGGCATGGATGTAGGCCATCCGCGAGCGCATGGCCGGTCGCTGCTCCAGCAGGCGCTCGAGCGCTTGCAGGCGCTCGAGCGCGCCCTTGGTGTAGTCGAGGCGGTCCAAGCCGAGCACGACAAACTTGCCGGCAAGGCCATGGCGCTCGCGGAGGCGGCGGACCGACTCGTCGCACTCGGCACTGGCCGCCCGCCTCGCAACGCTCTCGAAGTCGATCGAGATCGGGAAGGCTTGGACGCGCACCGGCCGCCCGTCCCGGAGCAAGGTGCGGGAGTCGGCAATGTCGCAGCCCGCGAATCTTCGCGCGGCCCGCAGCAGGCGCTCGGCGTATTCCGGCGTATGCACGCCGAAGACATCATTGGCCAGCACGCCAGCGAGGATTTGTCCGTGCCAAGGACACATCGCGAGCACTTCCGGCAGGGGCCATGGTATGTGCCAGAATTGCACACAGGCCGCGTTGGGACAGCGCTGCTTGATGAGCGCCGGCAGCAGCGCGAAGTGGTAGTCCTGGATGAAGACGACCGCGTCCCGCTGGCCCACAATCCCGGCCACCGCATCGGCAAACTTCGCGTTGACCCGGCGGTAGGCCTCCCAATGTGCGTTGCGGAACACGGGCTTGGTGAACGCCAGGTGGCAGAGCGGCCAGATGGACTGGTTGGCGAAGCCGTTGTAATAGCCGTCGTTCTCCTCGTCGGACAGCCAGACGCGCTGCAGGTCATAGGCAGGGCTGTCCGGGGGGACCCGCAGCCTGCCGTTGGAATCGGCGCTGGCGCGATCCGCGGCCCCGGAGCCGTGAGCCACCCAGAGGCCGCCCACCGCCCGCATCACCGAGTTCAGCGCCAGCGTCAGCCCGCCCACGGCCGCCTTGGCGCGGATCTGCCCGGCAGGGCCGAAGCTGTGCACGAAAGGCTCGCGGTTCGAGACGTTGACGAACAGGCGGCCGCCGAGCTGCTCGCGGGCCTGCGCGGCCAGGCCGGCCTCTGAAGTCGCGAGGGCGGCGGTCTGGGCTGCGGGCGGCATGGTCTGCACGTCTCCGGGCTTGTGGCGGCGCTGCTCGGGCTAGCGCAGCAGTGACTCCAGCTCGACGCGGGCCTCGGTGCGCTCGTCGCGGTACTTGACGATGACCGGGGCGTAGAGCGACAGGCCCATGTCCCTGCCCGGCCCGGATGTGATCGGGCGGGAGCCCGGCACCACCACCGCGCATGGCGGAATGACCAGCGGGCCGTCGTCTCCGGCGCGATGCACGACGCCATGCACGACGTCGTAGACCGGCGTGGAGCGGGTCAGCACAGTGCCGGCGCCGAGCACGGCCGCGCGCTTGACAATCGTGCCTTCGTACACGCCGGTGTTACCCCCTACCAGCACGTCGTCCTCGATGATGACCGGCAGCGCGCCGACGGGCTCGAGGACCCCGCCGATCTGGGCAGCAGCGCTCAGATGGCAGTTCTTGCCGATCTGGGCGCAGCTGCCGACCAGCGCGTGCGAATCAACCATCGAGCCGTCATCGATAAACGCCCCCACGTTGACATACATCGGCGGCATGCAGGTCACGCGGCGGCCGATGTGGCAGCCGTCCCGCAGGCTGGAACCGCCCGGCACAAGCCTGACGCCATCCTCGACACGGAGATCGCGCGGGGGGTACGTGGCCTTGTCGACGAACCTGAAGCGGCTGCCCGGCTCGGACATATCGACGCTCTTGCCCATGCGGAAGCCGACCAAGATGCCGCGCTTGACCCAGGCGTTCACGCGCCAGCCGTGGGAAGCCGCCCCGGCGTCCGGTTCGGCGGCCCGCACGGAGCCGTCGTTGAGGCCGGCCTTGAACTCGGAGAAGGTCTCCAGATCCTGGTGCGTGTACGATTCGGGATTCTGGCGGTAGATCGCGTCGATTCGCGCTTGCAGCATCCATCCAATCGTACAAGGGTTGGAAATCCCGCAGCGCGGGAGGCCGGGCGCAGAAGCGGCCGGAGGGGACAAGGATCGCGGGGCCGGGCGGGAGTCATTGCCGGCCGCAGCGGGCCGGTGCATCCCGCGCCGGCTGACCGTGCCCGAGCGCCGAATGCTAGACTTGGGATACCGAGCCGATGGATAGCTTTCGTCCCAATTCTTACTCTGGCAAGCTGATTATTGTCGAAGGCATTGACGGTTCCGGCAAGTCCACCCAGCTCGCCCTGCTAAGCCAGTGGCTCAGGTCCAAGCGCTTCGTCGTCTCTTTCAGCGAGTGGAACTCGTCTTCTATCGTCCGAGACACGACCCGCCAAGGCAAGCGCAAGCAGATGTTCACGCCAACCACGTTCAGCCTGACCCACGCGACCGATTTCGCGGACCGGCTCGAGCGCCACATCCTGCCGATGCTGGAGGCGGGCGCGGTGGTCTGCGCGGATCGCTACGCCTACACTGCGTTCGCGCGCGATGTCGCCCGGGGCGTGCGGCCCGCATGGGTCCGCAACCTGTACCGGATGGCCGTCAGGCCGGACCTGGCGTTTTATTTCCGGGTGCCGCTCAAGGTCGCGCTCGAGCGCATCCTGGGCGGCCGCGCCGCGCTGAAGTTCTACGAAGCCGGCATGGACCTGAATCTCAGCCCCGATATCGAAGAGAATTTCGCCCTCTTCCAAGAGCGCATCTTGCGCGAGTACGACTCCATGGCGGAAGAAATGGGCTTCCACGTGATTGACGCGACCGGCACGATCCAAGAGCAGCAGCGCCAGGTTCGCGAGATCGTAGTGGACAAGATCGGCGATGCCCTTGAAACAGACATCTTGCGCCAGCCCCTGCCGCAGGTCGGGATATGACGAACGCGAAACACCGGCCGCTCGAGTTCTACGCCGATCCGCTGCCGAACGTAGACCTCACGGAATTGCAGGGTAAGCTGCTCGTCATCGAGGGCCCCGACTCCGTGGGCCGCTCCACGCAGGTGGAGCTCCTGCGCAACTGGCTCGAGGCCAACGGCTACGCCGTGGTGGACACCGGCATGATGCGCTCCACGCTGACCAAGGACGGCCTCGAGGCCGCCAAGAGCGGCCACACGCTCGGCCCGCTGACCATGGGGCTGTTCTACATGACTGACTTCGCAGACCGCCTCGAACGCGTCATGGTGCCCGCCCTGCGGGCCGGCTTCGTCGTCTTGACAGACCGCTATTTCTATTCGATCGTCGCCCGCGCCGCGGCCCGCCGGCAAAATTCCGAGTGGCTCGAGCGCGTGGCCGGGTGCGCCCTCGTCCCCCATGCCACCTTCTACTTGCGCGCGCGGGTCAGCGAGGTCGTGGCGCGCACCGCGCGCGGCCGCAAGTATTTCGAGTATTGGGAGAGCGGCATGGACGTTCCCTACGGCCCCAACCGCTACCAGAGCTTCCTTCTCTACCAGAGCCGTCTCATCGAAATACTCGACTCTCTTGCAGAGCGTTACGGCTTCACGGTGATCGATGCCAACCGGCCGCCGGACCAGATATTCGCCGATTTGCGCGAGCGGATCGGGCGCTTGCTGGAAATTGATCCGCTAGAGTCTTCGTGAAGCCCCCGTACGGGTTGCTCGTCTTCGACCTGGACGGGACGCTGATCGACTCCTCGCAGGACTTGGCACAGTCGGTGAATGCCACGCGGGCGGACGCGGGCTTGGCGCCGCTGCCGGCGGCCACCGTCGCGTCGTATGTCGGCAACGGCGCCGAAACGCTGATCCGGCGGGCGCTCGGGGCCGAGGCCGCAGATGACACGGTCAGCCGGGGCTTGGCATTCTTCCTGCGCTACTACCGCGCGCACATGCTGGACCACACGGTTCTCTACGACGGCGTGCGCGAGGCGCTGCACGGGTGGCACGCCTCCGGCCTGCCCATGGCCGTGCTTACGAACAAGCCGGAAGCGTTCAGCCGCAGCCTTGTCGCCGGGCTGGGCGTAGGCCACTGTTTCGCCCGTGTCTACGGGGGCAACAGCTTTCCGGCCAAGAAGCCCGATCCGCGCGGGCTGCGCTCCATCATGCGCGAACTCGGCTTCAGCCCGCCGGCGACGATGATGGTCGGCGACAGTTGCGTGGACGTGCTGACAGCCCGCAACGCGGGCACGGCCTGCGCCGGCGTGAGCTATGGACTGCGGCCGGAAGACTTCCAGCGCCACCCGCCGGACATCGTGGTTGACGACATGCGCGAGCTCGCAGCTGCCATGGCCGCGCACGGGCAGCGGGGACGCGCCCCTGCGTGAACGTCGGAATACCGGCAACGTGCGGTCCGCAGAGGAGCGCTTGGATATCGTGCGTGCCTTGGCAGGTCTTGGCCGGCTGGGATCGCACGCGCTGCGGAAGACCGGGTATTTGGCGGTGATCCCGTTCGTTCCCAGCAGGTGGCGAATCGCGCGTCGGCGGCTTCACCGCTCATCCATGCCCATTCGCCATGCCTTAACAACCGCAGGCGTTCCGGGAGCGTTCAGCATGGGGCTGTAGAGTTTGCAAGTTGCTGATTAGAAATTTTTTACGTTTCACAGGCGCGGACTGAGCGGGTCGGGACGTGTGGCGAAATCCGACTGCATCCCGTATATAGTGCCTGCGACAAAACCCCCTAAAATCAGTTCTCTGCTAGCAAAACGGGCCGATTGGTGAGCGGAATAAAGGCTTGTTGCAGCAGGCTGAACAACGCGCAGTGGGTTGTTGCCAGGCGAAGATCGCAGCTAATGGGCCAGATCCGAGCCAACGGACCGCCGCCCGCCGAATCTTCGCCTGCGTCGATTGCCCGCAACCGTTTTGAATACAACGACATGGATGCTTTTGTCGCAAGCACTATATAGTGCCTGCGACAAAACCCCCTAAAATCCGATCTCTGCTAGCAAAACGGGCCGATTGGTGAGCGGAATAAAGGCTTGTTGCAGCAGGCTGAACAACGCGCAGTGGGTTGTTGCCAGGCGAAGATCGCAGCTAATGGGCCAGATCCGAGCCAACGGACCGCCGCCCGCCGAATCTTCGCCTGCGTCGATTGCCCGCAACCGTTTTGAATACAACGACATGGATGCTTTTGTCGCAAGCACTATATAGTGCCTGCGACAAAACCCCCTAAAATCCGATCTCCGCTAGCAAAACGGGCCGATTGGTGAGCGCAATAAAGGCTTATTGGAGCCGGCTGAACAACTCGCAATGGGTTGCCACCAGGCAAAGATCGCAGCTCATGGGCCAGATCCTGGCCAACGGGCCGCTGCCAGCCTAATCTTGGCCTGCGTCCATTGCACACAACAACTTTGAATACAACGACATAGATGCTTTTGTCGCAGGCACTATATAACGGCGGAATGGATGTTGTAGCCAATCCCGCCCCGACTCGCCGCAGAACCAAGCGCCGAGGTCGCCATCCCGACAAGGTCCTCTCGACCGCCTTCGTCCGTTCCGCGCCGCTAGGAAGACACGCGGACGGCAACGGCTTGTACTTGTTCGTCCAGCGACCGGAACCCGAAGCTGGATCCAGCGGCTCGTCATCCGCGGCCGGCGCCGAGAACTCGGATTCGGTGCCGCCGCGCTCGTCCTACTCGCCAAGGGCCGCGAGCAGGCCCTCGCCAACCGCATGCTCGAACAGAAGCGCGACGGCTGGCGCGCGCAGAACTGGATCCAGAGCATGAAGCGGTATGCGTTCCCCCACATCGGTAGCCGGCCCGTGTCCGAGGTCAACACGGCCGACGTGCTGGAGATCCTCACGCCGATCTGGCACGTCAAGGCCGAGACGGCCCGCGCCGTCCGCCAGGCGCATCCGGTTCGGTGTTGGAGCGGGCCATCGCCCTGTGCATGCATAACGACAATCCACTAAATCCCCCACTTAAGCTGCGGAGCAGCAGGGGTAGGCTGATTTAGGGGCCGAATCTGGGCAGCCAGTCAAGTCGCAGTCGCCATAGAGAGCAGTTTTGGCGCAGATAACGGGCTGTGTCGTGCCACGAGTGCGGCCCACCAGCAGCGCGGTGGTGCCTGTAGCCTGTCATTCCGCAGCCAGACACGCTGGCAGCCCGTGACAGGCTCCTGAGCGGGGGATTTTGCAGGCGGGCGCAGCCCATTGTGGCCATACCGCGCCTAGCGGCAGCCCTGCGGCTGCCTCGCTCGATCTCCTCGTCGCTCAAATTCGGCGCGTAGCCCTGGCACGTCACCCGGGCGACTAGGGTCTCGTTGACGTGTTCGTCAAGCAGTAGCACGTCGCGGTTGTCCTTCAGCCAACACGTCAGATCGTCTTCTTTGCCGGCAAGAATCTCCTCGTACATCTCCAGCGGGATCTTCACGTGGTGCCCGCTCGCGCGATCGACCAGCCACTCCCAGAACTCGGGCACGCGTGCGAGTGGATAGTAGTCGCGATTCGCATCGATGAAAACGTTGGCGTCGAGCAGGTAGAGCAAGCAGCGCCTTCCTACCACGCCTTGGCCGGGCGAAGCATCTTCCCGACCTGCGGGGGCTTTACCCCCAGGATTCTGGCCGCCTTGGTCGTCGACAGCGCCCCAGAGTCCAACATACGGCCGGTGAAACTGAGAAGGCCTGGCCCGACCCGGTGCCGACGTACCACGTAGTAGCTGGGACCGCCTGTGGACTCACGCGCCGTCGCACGGTGCCGGTCGCGATGGCGCCGCCACTGCTCGCGAAAATCTGCCTGAAGGCGCTCAAAGGTCGGCGGATCTATGCGATTGGCCCGCAGGAGCCGGTAGGCGACCATGGTCCCGCTCAGGTTTCGCTCGCGGGCGAACTGGCCGATATGGTGCCGTTGTTCGACGACACCAAACCCTCGTGCGATGTTGATTTCATCAAGCGTGCGCACGGGCAGCAGCCATTCGGCGGCAACACGGTTGCAGAACTCCTCGATCTCGGTTTCCGCGTTCACGCCAGCAAATCCGGATTGGCCGAGGAGTAGGTGGGTCAACTCGTGCAGGAGCGTGAATGACCGCGCGGCCCTGGAGTCGTTGTCGTTGATAACCACGAACGGAGCCACATCGTCCGCGATCGCGAGGCCACGAAACACCTCTACGTCGATGGCCGTGTGGTGGCTGCCGAGATCGCCCTTGAGCAGAACAAATACGCCAGAATCCTCCGTTCGCGAGCGGAGCAGCCGGAATGCGTGCTCCGCGGACGGCTCCGCGTAGTACCTCGTCGCGTTCAGATCGTTGCCGAGCACCTGGCCCAGGAAGGTCGCCGCACGTTGCCGCAGTCGGGCAGCCTGTGGCTTGCTGCGGAGTACTCGGTGCAACGATTCGATCTCCGTACCCGCGTTCTCGCTCCTCAGCAGGCAACCGACGAACGGCAGAGTCTCGGCTTCGCCCTCAGCCTCTAGCGCGGCCCGAACCATGTTCTGGCGACTCTGGAGGTTGCGGACCAGCGCATCGACGAGGGCATCCGTCTCCGAAGAACAAGCCCCAGGCAGCGTGCGGAACTCTGGGAGACGGTTATCCCGACGCGGCGGTGCATTCAAGTAAAAGGCGAGGAGAGGGCGCCGGTAGTGGTGCGCCATCTTGACGAGGGTCCGCCGCGTGGGCTTTTCCTCGCCGCGTTCCAGAGCCCCAAGCCGATCAACAGCTGCCATGCCGCGGGCATCTCTGATGCCGACCCTCGCGACGGCATCCTGGAGAGTCAGACCCGCGGTTTCGCGTGCCCAAACGAGGATTTCAGGATTTACTGCCGGCATTCGCTCCGACAGTAGAGTAGCACCCTCGACTGGAGTGACACCGATTTCGTGGAGAGTTGAGATAGCGTGAATAGGCAGTGGATGCTCGCCTGAGTTTCCGTGTTGAAAGTCAAGTGGCAGGAGCGGGAAAAGAGGTTGCCAGTGGCAGTCGAGGGAGACTGGCGTGGAGTGCCGGGCAGAGAGGAACAGGCAGTTCACACGACGACTTCGGCAGGGCGGGCGGGTGGTTCGGGTTGCCAGAGGCGGTCTTCGCGCAAGAGGGTGTCGAGCAGGCCGGCCAAGCGGCGCATGACAGCGACGAGGGCGACCTTGTGGGACTTGCCGTTAGCCACTAGGCGCTGGTAGTAGGCTTGGGCGGCGGGCTGGCAACGGGCGGCGGACAGGGCGGCCATGTAGAGCAAGTGGCGCGGTTGGGCGCGCCCGCCGCGAATGGAGCGAGTGCCGCGCCGTTGGCCGGAATCGCGGTCGAAAGGAGCCAGCCCGAGTAGCGCGGCGGCCGGGCGGCGGCCGAGCGAGCCGAGTTCGGGCATGGCGGCGCAGAGGCAGGCAGCGTTGAGCGGGCCGCAGCCGGGGATGGACTGGATAATCTCAGCGCGGCGAGCAAGCACGGCATCGGCGGCTAGGCAAGTTTGCAGGTCACGGTCGCAGGCGGCGCGGCGCGGGCGGCTTGCAAGTTGGCGAGCGGCTTGGTCAAGCGGCGCGCCGCTTGCGGGTTGAGTTCGGCGGTCAGCTTGCGCAGTGTGCCGAGTTGTGCGACAAGCTTGCGGCGAGCGACAAGCAAATCCTGGAGAAGTTGCAGGTTATCGGCTTGTGGCGGGGTCGCTTGCAAGTCAGCGAGACGGCCGAACTGCGAACATTGAATAACCTTGGCTCGCTAGCCCGGCCCGCGTGCGCATCCGCGCCTCGTGCTAGGATGCCGGGGGTGGACCTGCGCGAGGCCCGGGACTGGATCAGCGCTGCCTCGCGCATTGTCGGCTTCACGGGAGCCGGGATTGCGACCGAGTCGGGCGTGCCCGATTTCCGCAGCCCGAACGGCGTTTGGGCCCGCAATCGGATCGTCGGGTTCCAAGAGTTCGTCGCCAGCGAAGAGGGCCGGGCCGAGTACTGGCGGCAGAAGGTCGAGGCTTGGCCCGCCATGCGCAGCGCGCGCCCGAACTCCGGCCATCTGGCGTTCGTCGGCCTGCACCGGCGGGGGAAGCTGGCAACGCTGGTGACGCAGAATATCGAACGCTTGCACCAGAAGGCAGGCCTGCCTTGCGAAAAGGTGCTGGAATTGCACGGGACCACGACCGAGGCCGCCTGCCTCTCCTGCGGCGACCGCATCACGTCAGACGAGGCTTGCGCCCGGATCGAGGGCGGCGAGAAGGCGCCGCTCTGCCGGCTCTGCGGCGGCCTGCTCAAGCCCGCAACGGTTTCGTTCGGCCAGCCGCTGCCGCCGCGAGTCATGCAGCAGGCGCAATCCGCGGCCGAGAACTGCGACCTGCTGCTGGCGGTGGGCTCGTCACTGGTGGTCGAGCCGGCCGCGTCAATCCCCCGGCTAGCCAAGCGCGCGGGCGCCCGGCTGGTAATCGTGAACCGGGAGGCGACAGCCTTGGACAGCATCGCGGACATGGTCGTGCATGGCGAAATCGGCGCTGTCCTGCCCGCCATGCTCGGCCGGGCCGCTTGACGGCCGAGCGCGGCGCCGAGACCGGAGACGAAGGATGCCGGAACTGCCCGAGGTCGAGACGGTCAAGCGCTCGCTGGCCCCGCATGTCGAGGGGCGGACGATCGAGCGCGTCGTTTTTCACTGGCCGCGCACTTGCGTGGGCGATCCCGACGAGACAAGCGCGCAGCTGATCGGCCAGCGCATCGAAAAGCTGGACAGGCATGGCAAGTACCTGCTGTTCCGCCTGAGCAAGCAGGGGCGGAGCTCCTTCTTGTGGATCCACTTGCGCATGACGGGGAACCTACTGTGGAACGCCCGGACAGGGCCGTACACGCGGGCCGAGATGTTCCTGCGCGACGGCGCCAGGGTCGTGTTCCACGACATCCGCAAGTTCGGCAAGTGGCAGTGGTCGCGCGATTTTCCGGCGCGGCTGGCACAGCTGGGGCCTGAGCCGCTCGAGATCGGCGCGGAGGATTTCGCGCAACGGCTGGCGCGGCGTTCGGCGCGCCTGAAGGCCCTGCTGCTGGACCAGCGGTTCTTGCGGGGGCTGGGCAACATCTATGCCGACGAGGCCCTGTTCCGCGCCAAGCTGCACCCGCTGCGCAGCGCGGACAGCGTCGGCCCGCGCAAGGCGCGGGCCCTGCGCGAGGCAATCCGCGACGTGTTGCAGGAGTCGATCGCCGCGGGCGGGAGCAGCATCAACAATTACGTGGACGGCCAAGGAAGCCAGGGCTACTTCCAGCTGCGCACAAGGGTCTATGGCAAGACCGGGCAGCCCTGCGCGGATTGCGCGGAGCCCGTGCGGCGCATCCTCGTCGCGCAACGCAGCACGCATTACTGCCCGCGCTGCCAGAGGCGCTAGCCGGGAACCCATGCGCCTGGCCAGGGTCACGCTGCGCAAGATCCGCATGCCCTTGGTTCGTCCTTTCGAGACCAGCTTCGGCCGCACTGCGGAGCGAGAGATCCTCTTGGTCGAGGCGGAGGACTCAGACGGCGCCATAGGCTGGGGCGAGGTCACGTGCGGCGAGCGGCCCTTTTTCAACGAAGAATGGGTCGATGCGGCCTGGCTCCTGCTGCGCGATCTCGTCGTTCCCGGCGTTCTCGGCAAAGAGCTTCGGTCCGCGGCCGAGGTCGGCCGGCTCAGCCGCGCGGTCCGCGGGCACCGCATGGCCCGCGGCGGCTTGGAAGCCGCCTGCTGGGAACTGGAGGCGCGCAAGCTGGGACGGCCTCTGTGGCGGCACATCGGCGGGGTGCGCGAGGAGATCGCATGCGGCGTCTCAATCGGCATCCAGAGGTCCGTGAGCGAATTGCTGGAACGGATCGGGGCCGAGGCCGAGGCCGGCTACCAGCGCATCAAGATCAAGATCAAGCCCGGGTGGGATGCCGAGGTCGTGCGGGCCGTGCGGATCTGCTTTCCCGAGCTCGGGCTGATGGCCGACGCCAACTCTGCCTACACGCTCGCCGACGCCGAGCTGCTGCGGGAACTCGACCGCTTCGACTTGATGATGCTGGAACAGCCGTTGGGGCACGACGAGTTGATCGACCACGCCGAGCTGCAGGGCCGGTTGCGGACGCCAATCTGCCTGGACGAGTGCATCCGCACTGCGCACCACGCCCGGCAGGCGATCCGTCTCGGCGCGTGCCGCGTGATCAACGTCAAGCTCGGCCGTGTCGGCGGCTTCGCCGAAGCGCTGGGCGTCCATGCCGCCTGCCGGCAGGCCGGTGTGCCGGCATGGTGCGGAGGAATGCTGGAGACCGGCATTGGCCGGGCGCACAATATCGCGCTGTCAACCTTGCCGGGATTCGTCCTGCCCGGGGATGTCTCGGCGTCCGAGCGCTACTGGGACCGCGATCTCATCGATCCGCCGGTCCGGGTCAGCCCGCGCGGAACGATCAGCCCCAGCTCCGCTCCCGGGCTGGGGCATGACTTGGACCGCGAGCGAATCGAGGCGCTCACAGAGCGGCGCCACGACCTGCACTGAGCCGCCCTCGGCCCTGGCGGCGAGTCACTGTTGCGCGCCTGCGTGGCGCGCCAGCATAACGGTGACGTTATCGGGGGCGCCCAGCGTCAGCGTCGCGTCGATCAGCCACCGGGCCTTGTCCTGCAGCGACCCGGCGCGGCCAAGCGCGCCGGCGATCGCAGCGGGCGAGGCGACGCCATGCAAGCCGTCGCTGCACAGGAGCAGGATGTCGCCCGGCTGGAAGCTTGAAAACACTGTTTCGGGCGCAACTTCCCGCTCGACCCCGACAGCCTTGGTAAGCACGTGGCGCTTGGGGTGCCTCCGGATGTCCGCTTCGCTCAGATCCACAGCCTTGGCGATGGCGTTGACCCAAGTGTGGTCCGCCGTCAGCTGCTCCAGCCGCCCCGCCGAGTAGCGGTAGGCCCGGCTGTCCCCCGCGCTGACAACCTCAACCCGGTTGCCGCGCGCTATCGCCGCAGTGACCGTGCAGCCCATGCCCGCAAGGCAGGGATCGTTCTCCGCCTCCCAGCGCACCCTCTTGTTGGCGAGTTCGATCGCGCTTGCCACCGCGTCGGCGGTCGGCGGCTGACCTGCCCGGCGCACCTCATCGACCAGTGTCTTGACCGTGAGTTCGGAGGCGCGCTCGCCAGCCGCCGCGCCGCCGAGTCCATCGGCCACGACGAAAAAGCCGAGCTCCGGCACGGAGTCGAAGCAATCTTCGTTATTGGCCCGCACCTTGCCAGCATGGCTCGCACCGCACGAATCGAACATCAACTGTGCATAGAGCCTAGCATGGCCCCGCCCGCGACCGGCACTGGAGCCCGCTCCTGCCGGCCCCTGTCGCGCGGCTTCGGATCCCCCGGCGGACGGCGCGCCCGAGCGGTCGGCAGGCATGTCTCGGCTCAATGCCTAGCGACGCTGATCACCGTTCCCGGCGTGCCGCCCACCCGGACGAGCGTCCCCTCAGACGCCGCCTCGCGACGCACGATCGAAAACCCGCGGGCCTTCCCGGCAGCGCCGCATGCTGGCGTTGCCGAGGTCAGCTCGCCTACGGCGCGGCCCCGATACTGCACCGCGGCCTGCTCCGGCACCGACTCCGAATCCAGCTCGATGGCGACCAAGAGGCGGCGCACCTGCCCTTGCGATCGCACCCGCTCGACTATCTCCTGGCCCGTGTAGCAGCCCTTGGTAAACGACACCGCGCGGAGCTGCTGCGTCTCGTGGGGGATATTGCCGGGGCCGAAATCCGCGCCGAAGCGGGGGACGCCCATCCTCACTCGCTCAGCCTCGCACTCGCGGGCAGTCGCGCGCAGCGCGCCCGCGGCGAGCAGTTCGTCCGCAAGGGCCGGTCCCTCCTGTGCCGGAACTTCGATCCAGAAGCCGTCGTGGCCCGCGACCAAGCCTTGGCGCACGCAGGCCGCAGGCCCGCGCAGGAACGCCAAGCGCCCGGCCGGCGCAGGCAGGCCCATGGCGCGGACGATCGCCGCTGCATCCGGCCCCGCGAGGCCGAAACGGGCGGTCTCCGGCGAGACCGCTTCAAGGGCGACATCGTCCATGATGATATAGCCCTCGATGTGCTGCCGCAGCGTCTCTGCCGCGGCGGTCTCGCAGTCGATCTCGATCCAGTCCTCGTCGACGAAGATATAGCTGTCGGCCTGGATCTTGCCTTGCGCGTTCAGGAAGAACGCATAGGCCCCCTGCCCCGGGGACAAGCCTTCGATATCATTGCTCGAGATCGCGTGGAGCAAGCGGGCGCGGTCCGCGCCTGTCGCCCGCAGCCGGCCGCGCGACGAGAGATCGGTCCACGAGGCCCCCCGCCTGAACGCTTCGCTAGCCGTCACCTCAAGGTTGCTAGCATACCAGCAATGATTCAAGAAGTGCTGCCCGTCGGCGTCTTGCAGTGCAACTGCTGCATTTTCGGCGACGAAACCTCTCGAGAGGCGGTCGTGATCGATCCAGGCGACGAGATCGGACGCATCCAAGCGGTGCTGCGGAGGCACCGCTTGACTGTCAAGTGGATTGTGATCACGCACGCGCACATCGACCACATCGGAGGGGCCGGCAAGCTCCAGGCACTGACCGGCGCGCCGGTTTATATGAACGAGGCCGACTACGCGCTGGCCAAGGATCTCGCAACCCAGGCCGGCTGGCTGGGCATGCCCGAGCCCCAGCCGGTCTCGATTGATGCCGGCCTCAAGGACGGAGACCGCCTCGCGATGGCCGGTGCGACCTTCGACGTGCTCCATACTCCGGGGCACACGCCGGGCAGCGTCTGTCTCCTGCTTGCCGGCCAGAACATGCTGGTTGCCGGCGACACGCTCTTTCACGGCTCGATAGGGCGGACCGACCTGCCCGGGGGTGATTACGGCCAAATCCTGCGTTCGCTCAAGACCAAGCTGCTCCCGCTTGACGACGGGACAAGCGTGATCTGCGGCCACGGACGGTCCACAACCATCGGTCGCGAGCGGCTTTGCAATCATTTCCTCGCCAATCTCTAGCGAACCGTGCTGTCAATGGCCAAGAAGCCGGGCCGGTGTTCCACTGCAAGCCTGCATCCCGGCGCGTGCCGATAGATTCTGTCGCCAGCTGGCCTTCGCCGTTCGTGCGCAAGAGCGGCAACTGTTGCAGGGACAGCGGGGCTGGGCCCGCGCTCAAGGTTCCGCTTCGCTCTGGGACCATGACTTGCGGTGCAAGGGCCGCCCCAAGCGGCGGGCTGAAGCGAGTCGCGGCCGGCGCGCCTTGAACCGGCGCCACGGCTGTCCGGAGCTGGCGACGGCCACTGGATTCGCTGCCAGCTGGCCTAGGCAGCCAGCCGTGCCGTCCGAACCGGGGACAAACGTTTCCAGCGTTCGCTCCAGTCGTCGGCAAAGCTACGGCCCGGTGCCATCGACGATGCGGAATGCTTGGTAGATCACCCCGGCCTCGCCCTCCACAGGCGGCAGCATCGCCGCCAGGATGTACTCTCCGGGGCTGAGGCCGCTCGTCGCCAGCGCCGCTAAGTGGCGCACACGGCGCGCTTCAGGTTGCGCCACGGTCTGGTGGCTCTCGACCGGCAATTGCCGGACCCTTTGCCGCTCGTGGTACAGGGCCAGCCGAGGGCCGGGCGGATCGCCGTAGGCGTCTTGGCCGAGATTGTAGACATCGTAAAGCAGGAAGATGGACGTCCCTCGCCGGAACGTCTTCACGGCGGTTGCGAAGAACCGGTTGCCGGCTACGCGCAGGACATCTTCCGGAGCATTCTTGGAACGTTTCTTCGTCCGGGCCGCGGTGACGTCGTCAATGCGGCTCGTCAACAACAGCGAACTGCCCCCGATCCCGGCGGATTGCGACGGCATGCGCAGGCGGGTCCGGTAGCTGCCGAGCGTGCCGGAGAGGTCGTCGCGGACGATGACCTTCCAGTCGTACTCTCCCGGAGCGAGAGGCATTTGCGAGCCGTAGTGCAACCACGAAGTCGAGTCGTCGCTGAGACGCTCCAGCGCCGCGGGGTCCACCGTCATGGAGAACTGCCGCTCATCGATCACCGGCGCCTGGAGGCTGTCTTCGGGCAGCCGCGGCGAGGCTTGCGCGATCAAGGTCAGCCGGGCCTGCTTGCCCTTCTTCACTGTCTGGACTGGGATATCGCGAGTGTGCAGCCCTACGCTGTAGACCAGAGTCGGCTGGCCGTTCGAATCCCGGAAAATCTCGTGGTCGACCACGATGGGCAGATCCGTGTAGGGCGTGTCGAACGACAGCGCCTGGTGCATGCGGAAGTTCTTTTCGGAACGTGACATGCGCGCGAAGGGGCGCTCTTCGTAGTAGCCCCTCTGGTGGCTGGCGCGCAGGCCGGGCTTGCCGATGCGGACCTTCAGGCGGCGCAGCCGCCCGCGCTGCTCGCTATCGTCGGGATAGTAGCCGATCAGGTAGTAGTCGCCGCTCTCGCGGTTGGCCTCGTCAAAGATCGCGCCGAAGTCATTGCTGTTGGGAACGGCTTTTCCGCCTGTCCTATGCGCCAGTTCCCACAGGCCGTCCTGGCTGTCCTGGCGCGCCTGGCGCAGCCCGTCCTGGTTAAGGCTCGCAATATTGCCGCGGAAAGGCGCCTCGGCGTCCCCGCCCGGGGGGATTGCTTCAAGACGGCGCACGTCCGAGACGAAGAACCGCACGCGCGCGCGCATGGCCTCGTCTTCCAAGACCTTCATGATGTCCAGATTCTCCTCGTCCACGCGCAGGCCCGTGGCAAACAGGACTACGAGCTTCTTGCCCGGGTAGGCGCTCAGGGCCCGTATCAGGTCGATGTACTCGTACATGCGCAGGCGTTCGTAATGAGCCGCCCGGTTGGCGATCTCTTCCAGCGCATTCTCGAATTCCGCGTTCGCATCAGCGACCAAGGACTCGAATGTATCGCTGTATTCGATGTCCCGGGCGAGGTCGACCGCGAGCGTGTCCACAAGGCCTCCCGCGCTCGGGCCGCCTAGCTCCCGCATGCTTTCGAGGACCTCGTAGAGTGCGCTGCGACGCGAGGTGAAGGGCGAGCCATCAATCGAAACCAGCACCCCGGGCGCTAGATCGTTATCGATGAAGTCCTTGACCGCGTTGTAGATTTGCTGCCTGTCCTGGCGGCGCCCCCCAATCGAGATGTATACGAAGGTGCTGCGACTCAGCTGGCTGGAGGCGTCCCGGTCTGGCTCGGGGCCGCGCTCCGCTGCGGATCGGCTATCGGCCGCTGTGCTCCGGGCCATTGCGCGGGGCACGAATTCAAAGGTGGCAATGGACTGCGGCCGGCCATTCTCCGACAGCTCGAAATCCTCTTTCGACAGGCCCGCTACCGGCTGGCCGCGCCCGTCGGTGACCCGAACTTCAATCTCCAGCAGGGCGGTCTCGGACTTAAAGACCGCGGCCGGCTGCGCCGCCATTGGCAGCGCCCAGCTCAATAAGGCAGCTGCAACGGCCAAGCCACGCGAAGGCGCTGCTGGATTGTCATGCGCACTCATGAGTCCCAGCTTTTACTGTAAATCCGACGCAAGCGGGGCCACGCTCGTTGCCTTGCCCGGATATCGCAAGGAAGATCCCTGGGGCCGGGGCGCCAATCGGCCGCGGAATGCCGGGCCGGCAATCTGCGCAGGTTGGCGGCCGGTGCCTAGCGAACGGCGAGCCCTTGCTAGCTGCCAGCATAATGAGAGTAGGCCGCACCTGGCCATCTCTTCCAGCCGGCCCGCGCCGTAAGAGTCGCGGCGGCAGCAAGGCAGCATCCATGCTGGTCATGAAGTTCGGGGGCAGCTCGATCGCAACCCCTGCAGCGATCGAGCGCGTATGCGCGATTGTCCATGGCGCGCCGCAGCGCGAGCGCGTAACGGTCGTCTCGGCGATGGGCAGCACGACGGACCAGCTGGCGGCCGCGGCCGCGGCCGGCCCGGAGCGCGGCCGGGCAATCCTCGCGGCATTGCAAGAGGCGACCGAGGCAACGGCGCGCGCCGTTGTCTCGCGGGACGATACCGCTGCCGCCATTGCCTTGGTGCGGGCAGTGCTCGACGAGGCGGCTGACTTGCTTGAGCGGATCGCATGTAACGGACGGACGCAATCGGCCGAACTCGACGCCCTGCTCGCCTGCGGGGAGCGGATCTCGAGCGAGATCGTGACTTTCGCATTGCGCAAGAGGGGCGTGCCGGCCAGCCATCTCGATGCACGTGCGCTAATTGTGACCGAGCCTAGGCACGGAGGCGCCGACGCCCGCTTCGAGCCGACCAAGCGGCGACTGCGAGCGGCCGTGCCGCCCGTGCTGAACGCCGGGGCTGTCGCTGTCATGGGCGGATTCATCGCAGCTTGCGAGGATGGCTCGCCGACCACTCTCGGCCGCGGCGGGTCTGACTTCACCGCATCGCTGGCAGGGGCCGCCTTGGCTGCCGAGGAAGTCCAGATCTGGACTGACGTGGATGGCGTGATGACGGCCGATCCGTCCCTGATCGCAGCGGCCCGGAGCCTCCCGGTGCTATCGCTGCTCGAGGCGTCCGAGCTGGCCTACTTCGGCGGGCGCGTGCTGCACCCGGCGACTATGCTGCCAGCGATCGAGCACGACATTCCGATCCGCGTGCTCAATTCGATGCGACCGGGCGGCAAGGGCACCCTGATCGTCCGCCAGCCGCCCGCGTCGGGCCAAGTCGTCAAGGCGATAGTCTACAAGGAAAACATCAACCTGATCGACATCCACTCGACACGCATGCTGATGGCGCACGGCTTCCTGGCCAGGATCTTCGCGATCTTCGAAAGCCACGAGACGGCGGTCGACATGGTGTCGACTTCCGAGGTCAGCGTTTCGCTCACCGTGGATCGCAGCGAGAGGCTGGAGCGGATCTTGTCCGAACTCGGGCAGTTCGCGCGGGTCAAGGCGGCGCCCGGCAAGGCAATCGTGTGCGTGGTTGGCGAGGGCATCCGCTATACTCCGGGCATCGCGGCCAAGGTGTTCCAGTCGCTCGAAGGCATTCACATCCGCATGATCTCCCTCGGTGCCTCGCGCGTCAACGTCGGATTCGTGGTTGACGAAGAGCAGCTCGCGCCAGCTGTGAGCCGCATCCATGCGGCCTTTTTCCCCGAGCCGGCAAGGCCGGCGGGAGTGTCGCAGCAGTGAGCTCCGCCGCCAACAAGCTGGCATTGGTCGGGTACGGGCGCATGGGCCGGCTCGTCGAAGAGCTAGCCCCTGCGCACGGCTTCGAGGTCGCGCTCAAGCTTGACGAGTTCAACAACCCAGCGGCCGCGGGCATCACCCGCGAGAACTTCGACGGTGTCGACGCGGCTATCGACTTCTCGATACCCGCCGCGGTCGCCGACAACGCCGTGCGCCTGGCCGCTCTCGGCGTGCCGCTCGCCATCGGCACCACCGGCTGGCTGGACCAACTCGAGCGCGTGCAGGCCGCGGTCGAGCGCCATGGCTCGGCCTTGGTTTACGGCGCGAACTTCTCGATTGGCGTCAATGCCTTCTACCGCGTCGTGGAAGCGGCGGCCCGGGCCTTTGCCGCCCAGGGCGACTACGACGCCTTTCTCTACGAGGCGCACCACAAGCACAAGCAAGACGCCCCCTCGGGCACCGCGCTCCGCCTGCTCGGCACCGTGCGGGAGGCGGGCTACGCGCGCCCGGTTGACGTGGCGACGCAGCGCAGCGGGCAGTTTCCCGGGATCCACGAGGTCGGCTTCGATTCCGCGGCCGACACCGTTCGCATCAGCCACACGGCCCGCAACCGCGTGGGCTTCGCCACAGGATCGCTGAAGGCCGCCCGCTGGATCATGGGCCAGCGGGGCGTTTACGAGTTCTCGCAGATCTGGGACCGGATAGACTGCGATCCCGGCTCGCGCTAGAAGATCAGCTTCACCCCGAACTGCACCTCGCGCCCGTCACGGGCCGCCAGCAGGCGCCCGAATCCGGGCGTGCCGAAGAAGATGTTCGGGTTGAGGAAGTTCGGCGTGTTAAGCATGTTGAACATCTCGGCGCGCAACTGTAGCGTGGCCGTCTCGGCGAGCTCGATGTCCTTCAGTACCGAGAAGTCCACGTTGGCCAAGCCGGGGCCGTTGACGATGTTGCGGCCGGCGTTCCCGAAGCTGCCGTACGACGGCAGCGAGAACGCGCCGGGATCGAACCACTGTTGCGGATCCGGGCTGGAGAGGTTCGGATCGGAGCTGACGTGCGGGCGGTCGCCCGCTCCGAAGCCGTAGCTGGAGCGCCCCGTGTTGGAATTGTCGAGCTCGCCCGGCAGGGCAACCGTGTAAGGCTGGCCCGTCTGGAGCGTCACGATGCCGTTCAACTGCCAGCCGCCGAGCAAACGGGCGGCCGGGCCGGTCGCATCGCTGCCCCAAGCCCGGCCCGGGCCGAAGGGCAGTTGGTAGACGAAACTACCGGTGAAGCGGTGCGGCACGTCAAAGCTGGAGCGCGCCCGCTCCGCTGAGAGATTGTTGCTGTCCTGCGGGTAGTTCGCGTCCCCGGCCGAGGCGAAAAAGTTCGACGCGTTGTCGATCGACTTGGACCAGGTGTACGAGAACCAGCCGGTCAGCCCGCTTTGCAGGCGGCATTGGAACTGCGCCTGCAAGCTGTGATACACCGAGTCGAACCCGGAGGCGATCAGGCTGATGTCGGAGAATGTCGGCAGCGGCCTGTAGTTGGGCTGGACAGGCGAGGGGTGCGCTTGGTTGATGTCGCGAGCGCCCACCAGCTTCGTGCCGCGCGTGCCGTTGTAGCCAACGCTGAGCACGGTATCCTCGAACAGCTCGGTCTGCACGGTGAAGTTCCATTGCTGGGCATAGCTCGTGCGCAAGTTCTGGTCATAGGTCGTCACGCTCGGAGGCACAGGCGCGGCCTGTCCCTCCGGCCACGGCCGGTCGATCGTCAGCGGCGCCTGCCGGGAGGGAAAGAACAGCATCGAGTTGAAGAACGGCGGGTTGAAATAGACACCTTGGCCGGCCGCCAGATCCGAGAAGTTGTAGTAGACGCCCCAGCCGGCCCGGATCACGAGCCGGTCGGTGGCGGGCGGCCGCAGCGCGACGCTCACGCGCGGGGCGAAGTTGTTGTTGTCGCGGTAGAAGCCCCCGCGCGGTATCCCGCCTTGGCCCAGCTGGACGATCTGGCCGCTGCTCGGGTCGTAGACCGAAGCGGCGTCCTCGGCATCGAACGGCGGCTGGTTGCTCTCGTAGCGCAGCCCCAAGGTCACCGTCAGGGACCGCGACGCGCGCAGGGTGGCGGTGGCGAACGCACTGCTCGCGCCCGTTCGCGCGGCCTGCATTGCGTCGCTCCTGGCGCCGACCGTGTAGCTCGGCAGGCCGAGCAGCAAGTCGGCCAGCGCGTTCTGCGTGTAGGCCTGGTCCGTGAAGTAGAGGCTGCCCCGGGCCAGCACGTTGCGGAATCCGTCCTGGCGGATCCCGCGCTGCTCGAAGCCGAATTGCAACAGGTGGCCGCCGCGCGAATAGCTGAGCGAGTCCGAGAGTTGCCAGGTATGCACGGTGCTGACCTGGGGGTTGTTGAACTCGCCGCCCAGCGAGGAATAGCCGGTGACTTGGAAGAAGCTCAGCCCTAGGTCCAGCTCCCGCGTGGCGAGGTCGGGCAGGCCGAGCGCGCTGTTCAGGCTGGTCCCGCTGTTCTCGTGCAATGTCCGGTTGTCGATGCGGTTGTAGCCGAAGCGGGCCTCGTTGATCCAGCGCGGGCCGAGGATGCCGGTGTGGGAGACCATCGCGTTCTGGCCGCGCTGGTCGAGCAGGTTCCCGTACCCCGGCACGGACGAGAACTGCTGGGCGGCGTACGGTTCGTGGACATCGCTGTCGGCGAAGCTGTACCGGCCGGCCAGCTGCCCGCCGGGGCCGATGCGGCGGTCGAGGCGGACATCGCCCTTGTTGGTGGTGTTCTCGCCGGTCGGCGCGGCCACAAAGTTCTGGCCCGCCACGGCCCGGTTGGGATCGGGGTACAGGCCCGCCACGGCCTGCCCGATCGGGTGGCCGTAGGGCAGCCGGGCGTTCGGGAACGGCTGCTGCGCGAGGAAATCGATGGGCGCGCTGCCCGCGCTCGCCGAGAAATCCCCCTGCCGCTCGGCCTGGGTCGGGACGTTTGTGGTGCGGGTCCGGGCGCGCGTCTCGCGCAGGCCCTCGAAATTCGCGAAGAAGAAGGTCGAATTGCGGGCCACCGGGCCGCCGAGCGACGCTCCGAACTGATGCCGGCGGAGCGCCGGCACGGGATCGCTGGGCCGGCTGAAGAAGTTGCGCGCATCGAAGCGGTCGTTGCGGAAGAATTCGTAGGCCGTGCCGTGCAGGTCATTCGAGCCGCGCTTGATCGCGACGGAGATCTGGCCGCCGCTGTTGCGGCCCAGGCCGGCCTCGGAATTGGACGTTTCGACGCGGAATTCCCGCACGGCGTCGACCGGCGGGGCGAAACTGAAGCTGTTTAAGATCGGGTCGATGGCGTAGACGCCGTCGTACAGGAACGAATTGGCCGACTCGCGGGCGCCGTTCGTCTGGAACGCAAAGCGCCCGCGCTCAGTACCTGGCGAGCCGACCGCCGCCGGCGAAGCTCCTGGAACCAGCAGCGAGAGGTCCAGGAAGTTGCGGCCGTTCAGGGGCAGGCTGACGATGAAGTGATTCGGGATTACGCTGCCGATGGCAGCTTGCTCGGCCGCAAGCGGCGAAACTTCGCCGGACACGGTGATGGCCTCGCTGGCCGGGCCGACTTCCAGCGTGAAGCTGGCCTCAGCCTCGGCTCCGAGGGAAAGTTGGAGCGGCTCGCTGGAGACCGGGCGAAACCCCTCGGCCGTGACGCTGATCGAATAGCTTCCCGGCGGCAGCGCCGGTACGGTGTAGCGCCCGCTTGCGCCGCTGGTCGCGTACCGGACAGCGCCTGTCTCGATGCGTCGTACCGCGACCTCGGCCCCGCTGACCACGGCCCCGCTGGAATCCAGGACAAGGCCATGAACGCGGCCGTCGACCTGCTGGGCCGCTAGCGGTGCGGCCGCTAACAGGACGGTCAGCACGAATTGCAGAATTTGCTTGGATTTCATAATCGCTATACTACGACACAACGAGCGTGCTTGACAGCAAGCGCACGGGCGGAAGCGGGACCGGGCGCAGCGAGGCGATCCCCCGGCCGAGATCCGGGCTGCGGGAGCCCAGCCGCGCCGGAGCAGGTTCGAGCCCGCCAATGTGCGGCGGGACACCAAGGGCCCTCAGGCCGAAAGCATTGCCCGGGCCTGAGATGGGTGCGAGCCGGCGGCCTCTTGCGAACCGCTAGGATAAGGAGGGTGGCCGGGGTAGCTCAGCTGGTTAGAGCGACGGACTCATAACCCGTAGGTCGGCGGTTCAAGTCCGCCCCCCGGCACCAGAGCCGTGCGATCCCCGCCCGGACATGCGAGCCCCTTTACTGTGAAACTGGCTAATCGGGAGACACAAATAACCCCTCC
This sequence comes from Bryobacterales bacterium, assembly GCA_965219605.1. Taxonomy (GTDB): domain Bacteria; phylum Acidobacteriota; class Terriglobia; order Bryobacterales; family UBA6623; genus VXMF01. The sequence goes on from CBDCOC010000002.1 coordinate 1,060,183, forward strand.
CCGCTCAGCGGCGCTGAGCAGGCTCCTTGCGCCGTGCGCTCGCCGTACCGCATCTCGGCACGCCAGTCCGGGCAGCCCCGTTCTATGGCCCGCACTGTACGTTGCGACCGCAACAGGCCAGCGCACGTACGTCTCAAACTGATGCCTGCATCCTCGCACAACTCATCACCGCGCACGGCCCACACGGTTGCATCCGTACGGGGTGGCTGCCTGCGGCCATGGGCGTTAGTTCCGCGCGGCACGGTTCTGTATCCTCGTACGGATGACCGTGCGAAGTCTGCTTGCGTGCGCGGCATGCTTGGCGCTTGGCGCTGCGGCGCGAGCCGACGAAGCGGGGCCGATCGTCTCGCTGCGGACCTCAATGGGCATGGTGCGCGTCGAACTTTACCCGGACGCGGCGCCCAAGACCGTTGCCAACTTCCTCGCCTACGTCGACGCGGGATTCTATGACGACACGGTGTTTCACCGCGTGATCGAAGGCTTCGTCGTCCAAGGTGGCGGCTTCACTCCGGAATTGGATCCCAAGCCCACCGGCGAGCCGGTGCAGATCGAAACCAAGGGCGGGCTGCGCAACGAGCGCGGCACGCTGGCCATGGCGCGCCAGGCGGGCAAGGACACCGCCACCTCGCAGTTCTTCGTCAACCTCAGCCCGAACACAATGCTGGACCGGGATGCGCTGCGCTTCGGCTACACGGTCTTCGGCCGCGTCATCGAGGGCATGGACGTGGTGGACCGCATCTCCCGCGTCCAAACCAGCCGACGAGGTCTCATGCAGGACGTGCCTATCCTGCCCGTGTTCTTGGAGTCGGCGCGCCGCGGCCGCTAGGGCCGGCGGCGAGTTGCGGCGCTATTCTCCCAGATCCAGCGGGACATCCCTGAAGCTGCGGCTCAGCGGCACGACTTCGGCGCCGGACGGGGCATTGAATTCGAACATCGAGGCGGCCAGCGTCGGGTTGACCTGCTCGTCGGAGAAGCGGTACACGTTCACCGACTCGTCGCGCCCGACAATGCGAACGCCCGTGATGGCGTAAGCGTCCGGATCGAAATCGAATTCGACCCGCGAATAGAAATCCTGCGCGTTGCGCCCCTCTCCGCTCAGCACTTGCCGTCCGTCCATCTCTTCGATGCGCAGGTTGCGGAACATGCGGCGCAGGCGCATCCTGCCCAGCAGGAACGACAGCGGGGCGCGCAGGTCCGTCATCGCTTCCAATTCCGCCTGGCGGACTTGGTTGGTGTTCGGGTTGTACATGCGAAAAATGGTGCCGTCGCTGATGGCGATCTTGCCTGCGGGCTGGCTGTACTGCCAGCGCATCTTGCCCGGACGCTGCAAGTAGAGCGTGCCGGTCTCGACCATGCGCCGCTGGCCGCCGTACTCCATCGATTGCTCGAACTGCATCTGCAGCCCGCCAAGGCTGTTGTAGTGGCGCTCGATTCCCTCGATAGCGCGGTCCAGCGATTGCGCCGCCAAGCCGGAACCGGCGACGGCCGCGGCAAGCAAAGCGATAGCGCGAAAGGTTGGTCTGGTCATATGCACCTGCCGCCCGGACGCGGGCCGGAACTGGCGCGGACGGGCGATTTCCGGCGCGCGGGCCGCACTGCCCTTAGTATAGGCGGCCGGCCTCCGTCAATCGCGCAAGAGCTTGCGGATGCCGCGCGTCGCTTGCCGGATGCGCTGCTCGTTCTCCACCAGCGCGAAGCGTACCGAGTCGTCCCCGGCCGGGCCGAAGCCGATGCCGGGCGAGACGGCAACCAGCGCCTTGTGCAACAGCAGCTTGGAAAACTCCAGCGAGCCGGACCAAGCGTAGCGCTCGGGGATCTTACCCCACACGAACATGGTCGCCTTGGGCGGGTCGATCTCCCAGCCCCCCTGGCGCAAGCCGTCGATGAGCGCATCCCGGCGCCCCTTGTAAGTCCGGGCGGCTTCCGCGGTGGCCGCCTCGCAATGCCGCAGCGCGATGATGGCGGCGATCTGGATGGGCTGGAACATGCCGTAGTCCAGATAGCTCTTGATGCGGGCCAAGGCGTCGATCATCTTGGGATTGCCGACGCAGAAGCCCACGCGCCAGCCGGGCATGCTGTAGCTTTTGGACATGGAGAAGATTTCAACGCCCACCTCTTTCGCGCCGGGCACCTGCATCATGGACGGAGCCCGATAGCCGTCGAACACGATGTCGGCGTAGGCGAAGTCATGCACGAGCATGGTTCCGTGCTTGTGCGCCAGATCGACTAGCGGGCGGAAGAAGTCCAATTCCACGCACTGCGTCGTCGGGTTGTGCGGGAACGATGTCAGGATCATCGCAGGCTTGGTCCCGGGCCCCTTGAAGATGTCCTCGACGCGCGCGAGGAATTCAGCCGGCGAGGGCATCGGGACTGCGATCTGCCTGCCATCGGCCATGACCACTCCCCACTGGTGGATGGGATAGGACGGATCGGGCATGGCGACGCCATCGCCCGGTCCGATGGTGGCGAATGTCAGGTGGGCCAAGGCATCCTTGGAGCCCATCGTGGCAATCGCCTCGGTCTCCGGATCCAGCTCCACCCCGAACTTGGCCTTGTAGCGCTTGCAGATCTCCTCCAGCAAGCGCGGGATGCCGCGCGAGAGGGAGTAGCGGTGGTTGCGCTTGTCGCGAGCCGCCTCGGTGAGCTTGTCCACGACCAGGTCGGGGGTCGCGCCGTCGGGATTGCCCATGCCGAGGTCGATCACGTCCAGCCCGGCCCGGCGAGCCTTGGCGCGCATAGTGTTGATCTCTGCGAACACGTAGTTCGGGAGTTTTCCGATGCGGTGAAAGGGCTCGTCGTCAAAAATCCCCATTAGCTCATTCTCTCAGAGGCCGGCGAGACCGAGCGAGACCCATGCGGCGGACTGGGCAGGCGCCTTCTCCGGCCCCGCCGGGGGCGTGAAAGGTGGATCCCGCTGCGCGCCATGCCACATTCGATCGCCCGGGCCCGCCGGGCAGAACCCCTGCGGCGGTCCCGGGCCGCTGCATCGCAAGCGCGGGCACATAATGATGTAGTCGATAGCGCCTTGCCGCTATCGGGATGCAGCCGCGCCGCTCGCAAGCGATTTCCAGCGCAATGGACGATCGAACCGCAAGCCTGTTCGCCAAGCGCGGGCTCTTCGTGATCAGCGGGCCGTGCGTCATTGAATCGGCCGAACATGCCCTGAAGATCGGGCGGGCCGTGGCGGCCGCGGCCCGCTCGGCCGGCCTTCCCGCTGCATTCAAGGCGTCCTTCGACAAAGCGAATCGCACCAGCGGCTCGTCGTATCGCGGGCTGGGGATGCAGCAAGGCCTCGATGCCTTGCGCGATGTCCGCGACAAGACGGGCCTCCCCGTGCTTACCGACATTCACGAGCCTTGCCAGGCCGACCCGGCGGCGGAAGTTTGCGACATCCTGCAAATCCCGGCCTTCCTGTGCCGCCAGACCGACCTGCTGACAGCTGCCGGACGCACAGGTCGCGCGGTCAACATCAAGAAGGGCCAGTTCCTCGCCCCCGAGGACATGCGGCACGCCGCGGCCAAGGTCGCCGCGGCCGGCGGCGGCCGCGTCCTGCTGACCGAGCGCGGCACGAGCTTCGGCTACCGCGACTTGGTAGTCGATTTCCGGGCACTGGGCAAGATGCGCGCGCTGGGCTGCCCTGTCGTGCTCGATGTCACGCACAGCCTGCAACAGCCCGGCGCGGCGGGCGGAAGCAGCGGCGGGCAGCCGCAATTCATCGAACTGCTGGCCAAGGCCGGAGCGGCCGCCGGGTGCGACGGGCTGTTCTTCGAGGTGCATGAGGAGCCGAGCCGGGCATTGTCCGACGGCGCCAATGCGCTGCATCTGGACCTCTTGCCGGATCTGCTGGCCAAGGTCGCGCAAATCTCGCGCCTCGTGGCCGGCTTCGACTCGCCCGGCGGCTGCGGCAAGGACTAAGGTCACTTCAGGGAGAGGCCGCCATCGACAGCGATGACCTGCCCGGTCACGAACGCCGGCCCGGCCAGCAGCATGCCGACCGTCGCGGCGATTTCCTCGCCCGTGCCATGCCTGCCCATGGGCGTGACCCGCACGAGGCGCTCGATTTCGTCCGGCATCGCATCCCCGAAATGGATTACGCCCGGTGCGATCGCGTTGACGGCGATATCCGGTGCGAGCGCCTTGGCCAGCGAGCGTGTCAGCATGACCACCCCGGCCTTGGATGCGCAGTACGGCACGTGCTTGGCCCATGGCCGCAAGCCGCCTAGCGAAGCGATGTTGACGATCCTTCCGCCGCCGGTGCGCAGCATCGCCCTGGCAGCCTGCTGGCAGCAGAAGAAAGTGCCCTTGAGATTGACTTGGTGGATGGCGTCCCAGTCGCGCTCGGTGGCTTCCAGGGGGTCGATGGCGCGAAACACCGCCGCGTTGTTCACCAAGCAGTCCAAGCGTCCGAACGACGTCGCGATCCGTTCGAACAGGCGCTCGATTTCCGCGACGCTGGCCAGGTCGGCCTGGAAGGCGCGGCCGCCGCAGGAATCCGCCGTGGCGAGGGCTTCCGCCCTGGAGCCGTTGTAGTGGACCGCGATCCTGGCGCCGCGGCTGGCGAGATGCAGCGCGATGCAGCAGCCGATCCGCCTCGCGGCGCCGGTTACGGCAATGACCTTGCCTTCGAGCGTGTCCATCAAGCGGTCCCCGGCTCCGGCCTGCGGCCGGTTCGAGACGGTATTACGATAGCGATTAGGGCATGGTCGCGCCTCGTCGCAGCAGCCCACCCGCCCCTCGGCTATGAACAAGTACATCATGATCGGCCCGCAGGGGGCCGGCAAGGGCACGCAGTCCAAGCTGCTGTCCCGCACATTCGGATTCGTGCATATCTCGATCGGCGAGATCTTTCGCTGGCACGTGGACAACCACACCAAGCTCGGCTCGCGGGTGACACGCATTACGGCCCAGGGGCATCTGGTTTCCGACGAAGTTGTCGAAGAGGTCGTGCGGGAGCGATTGGAACTGCACGACTGGCGCCACGGGTTCGTCCTGGACGGCTTCCCGCGAACTCCGTCCCAAGCCAGTTACTTGTTCGAGAACTGGAACCTAGACCGGGCGATCTATTTGGATTTGCCGGACTCGGCAGTGAGCCAGCGCGTGACGACCCGCGCCCAGGTTGGCGAGGGCGGGGGCTTTACCAAGCGGGCCGACGACAACCCCGAGGCACTCCGGCACAGGCTCTCTGAATATCACCTCAAGACGCGGCCGCTCCTGAAGCTGTTCGAGGAGCGTGACATGCTCTTGCGGATCGACGCCAGCCGCTCGATAGAGGAAGTCTTCCGCGCGATTCGGGCCGGGATCGGCCAGCCCGAGACTGTCGCCGCTCCCCAGCGCTGGGTCGCCTAGCCCTAGTTCGTCATTTGGTGACTTGAAAAATTCCGTATAGTATTGAAATACAAACAGTTATAGCGATGCGACCAAGCCGCTTGGCACTACACTTTTGTGCTCTTGAGCGTCAGCCCCGCGCGGCCGCCCGCCGCCGATGTGCGCGCACGGCCAGGCCCGCCGCCTGGGCGATGCGCACGGCCTCGGCCCCCGGCTGCACATCTTGGCGGCTGCACAGCAACTGCCCGTCTGCCGCCTGCACGCTGGTCGTCACCCGCATCCAGCCCGCCAAGCGCTCGCGCAGCGACTGCCAACTCCAATGCAGGCCGTGCGCCCGCAGTTGCGTGCGCAACAGATGCACGCCGTGATAGGCCAGCACGGCCACGAACAGGTGCGCTGCCACGCGCCGATCCAAACGGTGCCAGATCGGGCGCAGGCCCAATTCCGACTTCAACGAGCGGAAGCTGGCTTCCACTTCGCTGAGTTCCCAGTAGCTGCGCAGCACCTGCGCCACGTCCCAGTCGATATGGCTGGTGCGCAGCACGTAGGCCCCGGCCGCCGCATCGGCGGCCGCATACTGCGGATTCGGTGTGCAGCGGACGGCCGTCGCCCGCTCCTGCTCGCCGGCCAGCACTTCGACCTTATACTGCGCTGCCACCGCCTTGTACTGCTCGAGCAAGCGTCCCACCTTGCGCTGCACGGCCGCGAGTTGCTTCACACAGCGCGGTTTGGAGAGGCCCTCATGCAGGCTTTGCAGGGCCTGTTCAAAGCGCTCGCGCTGCCGCTGCAGAATCGACTCCGCCGTGCGCAGGCGGCCCTCGCTGAGTGCGTACACGCGCAACTCGGCCGGCTCCTGGCCGGCCTCCTGCGCCGCAGCCTGTGCTGTCTCCGCCGGCAGTGGCCAGGCCCGCACGCAGTAGCCGCCGCTGGTCTCCAGCTGGGCCGTCGGCTCGCCCGCCGGCGGCTGTGGCTTGGCCTCGCGGCTGACGCAGATCCAGTGCCAGCCCTGCTCCCGCAGCCAGCTCAGGTTCGCCGCGCTGGCCAGGCCCGCATCGCACACCACGGTCGGCCGCGGCGCCCCCTCTTGGCGCTCGTCGTCCAGCCGCTCCAGCAGCGGCTGCAAGGTGCCCGGCTCGGAGACATTGCCGGCTAGGATCTCGCAACGGCGCGGAAAGCCGGAGCCGTCCAAGGCCATGGCCAGCGAGACCAACGGGCAGTCGTTGCGCTTCTGCTTCGACTTGCCGAAGCGCCGCAGGCCGGCGTTCTCGCGCCCGGTGTAATGCGTGTTCGACAGGTCGTAGAAGACGATCGTGCGCGGCAGGCCAAGCAGGTCGCGCTCGCGGGCGAACAGCCCGGCCTGCAAGGCTTCGCGGTGTTTCCACAGTAAGTCGCCGATGCGGTACAGCTTGGCCAGCGAGACGCCGCCGGAGGTGTCGAGTCCGAGCAGTTCGAGAGTGCTGCTGTGGTCGCGCAGCCAGCGCTGCGCTTCGCGTTCGGAGGAGGGATGCAGCATGCGCGCCATAACCAGGGCGGTGGCGATGGCCGCGTCGCGCTGCGAGGCGCCGGCCGCGCGCAGCAAAGCTGGCAAGCGCAGTTGCTGCAAGGCGCGCAGGGCCAGGCGTTCGCCGCCCACCGAGCGGGCGTCGCAGTGCGCCAGGGTATGCAACTGGACGCTGACTGGCTGCTCGGCGGCGGGCTGCTCGCTGGCGAAGCCGCGGGCGCGCAGGCGACGCACCAAATCCTCGGCCGCCAGGCGCACTTCGTGCGCCACCTCGAATAGGGCGCTCTGGCCGCGCAGCAGGCGCTCGGCGTGGGCCGCGACGTCGGCCCACAGCGCGCGCGGCACGGCATAATCGGTGCCCAGGTTGAGCAGGGTTTTCTGCTGCACCGCCGCGCCGCAGCGCACGGACTGCACGAGGCGGCAGCTGTAGCCGGGCTGGCCGCCGACGGAGTGGGTTTTGGTGGCACGGATGAACATGAGCGCTCAGTTGTAGGGTGGCAGAGGGGGCTAGGGGGTGTCAAGGGGGTCAAAAAAGAAGTTGGCACTACAAAAAGCTTTAAGAGAGCATCATAAGACTATAAAGCAAATAGATTACGAAGATAATAAATCTAAAGAAAGATTATCGGCCAGTTTGGAGCAGTAGCGGCAGCAAAAAAATATGCTCCGTGCCGGCAATTTGGGGGAAAGTGGCGAACTAGGGCTAGAGGGCCTCAGCGCACCGGCCGGCCGCGCTGCTGGCGGGCGCTGCGCTGGCGGCTTGGCTGGCGGTTGCCGCGCTGGCTCGGAGGCGCGGGCGGAACAGCCCCCGCGACCGCGCTTGCGCCGGAATTGTCGCGGTAGTCATAGACGAACTCCCACTCGTTGTAGGCCTGCCTTCCGTTGTAGACCTTGACGCCAGTGGCCTCGCTCTGGCTCGCGACCCCGGCAATGCCCCGTTCAAACCTAGGCACGGCGGCAACAGCCTGGGTGGCGGAATCAGGCCCGGCAATCCCCCCTGGACGGGGCGATGTCAGCAGCTGGTTGATCATTCCGGTCGCGCCCGAGACAGACGCGCCTTCCACCGGCCCGCCTAGCCGCGACCCGGCTGCGGCACCCCGGCCCGGCTGCGGCGCCCCCGGGCGCGGCGGCATTCCCGGCTGAGGGGCGGGAGTGCTCGCGCCCATGCCCGCAGCCGGATCCTGCGGTGCGTACGGGCGCGCGTTCTCGTTCATCGGCACCTGGCTGGGCAGCATCCGGCTGTAGTCCGGCGGCTGGCCGGGATCTGGCGGGCTTTCGTCGCCAACAGGGTTGAACTCGAACCCTTGGCTGTAGCGCGTAGCGACGGCAAGGTCCGGCGCGGCGGATTCCCGCACTGCCCGGAAGCGTTCAGGCCGCGCGGGGACCTGCGCGAGGAACGGATCCGGCGAATCCGGTGCGCCGGGCACGCCCGGCAGGGAGCCGGCCCCCTGAACCGCTTGAGATTCTGCCAGGCCGGCCAAGCCGGCCCCCGTCACGGAACCCGCCGTTCGGCCGAGGGCTCCGGCGGGCACGTCCCTAGCCGTGTCGAACAGCAGGGAGTCCTCGAAGCGCCCGTCCGTGCCCATGTGGATCAACCGCCACTCCCCCGCCTCTCCCATCGGGTCGGGATAGCGCCTGCGCAGGTAGCGCACGCCGTTCGTGTCTTCCAAGTCGTCGAGATCCTTGGGATACTTCTTGTGCTCGCGAAAATAGAGCTCGATCGCGCGCCGGTACTGCTCGCCGTGCTGGATGAGCCGCTCGTCCTTCACGCGCTGCGACTGCTGCGCCAGGCGGGGAATCGCGACGGCCAGGCCGGCCAATAGGACAGCACTGGTGGCGAGCAGCGCAAGCAGTGCATAGCCCTCGCCGGCGTGGCCAGCGGAGTCCTGCCCGGCTCTCATTGCGGAAAATCCAGCGGGATCGAGAATTGCTGGTTCTCTAGCGTGTCTTCGAGCCGGACGGCCTGCAGGCCGATGCCGGTGATCCGGTAGCGCCCCTGCAACAGCGCCCCCTCGGACGCGAGCAAGATCTCCTCGCCGTCCAGCAGGAAGGCTTGCCGCGCCTCGGAATTCGCCGCGCTGGCAAGCCCGTAGTACTTCCAATCCGGCGGGCGCGCCGCCCGCTTCGGAGCCGGTTTCGGGACCGGTCGCGGCGGCGGCTTGCGGACGGCAGCTTCCAGCCTGGCTTGGGCAAGCTGCGCTTCCTCCTTGGTGGGGCCTGTAAACTCGCGCGGCTGAGGGCGCCCGAAAGCGAATATGTTGCGGTCGACAACCGGCGCCTCGATGGCGCGGACACGCTCGAGAAGTTCCTTGCGGAGCCTCGCGTCGGCCGCAGGATCGCGCGAGGGATCTGCCGGCGGGCCGCTGTCGGCGCCGCGGGCGGCACGCGCCGGACTCGAACTGCCCGGCGCAGCCGCCGGCCGCGCGGGACGGCCGCCTTGGCTGCCGAAGAACTGCACGTACACGACCGCCGCCAGCACGGCCAATGCCGCGGCCAGCTGCACCAGCGATTTCTTGTTGGCGCCGAGTTCCAACATTGCCTCCTAAAGATCCCGCACTAGCGTGTCAAAACGCATGTTGACCTGCAGCTCGTCCAGAGCTCCGTCGTCGCGCGGGGTCGCGCCGAGCGAGCCGATGATGAAGAAGACCCGGGACCGGTCAAGCTGGTACAGGAACCGTAGCAAGTTGTCGTACCGCCCGCGCAAGCTTGCGTTGACTCCGAGCGTGCCGTACTGCTCGTTTCCATCGAGCGGCTTGATAGCGTAGCTGGTCTCGCGGATCTCGATTCCGGCCTCGGTTGCGGCCGCTCCCAGCTCTGTCAGCAGGGCCGAGAATGCGCTCTGGCGGGGAAGGGCAATTTCCTGCGCGAGAGCGCTGCCATCGGTCGCGGCCTGCGCGATCCGGGCCGCCCGGGCTTGGACGGCCTCCACTCTCGACCGCGACTGCTGCACCTGGGCCGCCAAGGCCGCGTTGCGGGCCTGCAGCGCATCCTCGCTGCGAGTGGCCGGGCGCACGACCAGCGCGTAGAGCCCCATGTTGCACAGGGCCAGCGCGCCGAGCGCCGCCAGCACGCTGCGGGGCGAGTAGCGCCGGTACCACTCCGTCGGGGCGACCGGCCCGGGGGCGTGGTCAGATCTGCTGGCCATACTCCACCGTGAGCTGGTAGCGGAACGTGGGATCCCCGTCGCTGGGCGGCACGCTGCCGCGCACCGCGGGCGCCCGAAAAAGCGCAGACTCTTCCAAGGCCTTGAGAAATCCTATGAAGTCCGCCGGCGACTTGGCGCTGACCGCCATGTCAAGGCGGATGGCATCGCCGGCGGCGACTTCCGGCCGGATCGTCAGCATCCGCACGGCGGGGGGCAGGACAACCTCTAAGTCGAGAAACGTGCGGCTCCACGAGACGCCCTTGCGCACGAGCAGCGCGTTCAGGAACGCCGTGCGCTCCAGGATTTCCGCGGTGCTGTCGCTTTGCATCTGGCGCGCGGCGGCCGCGCCGGCATCCGCCAAGCGGCGCTGTTCGGCCAGCAATTCCCGCTGCCGTCCGAGCAATTGCTCGGGCTTCCCTTCCGTGCGCAGGAAGCTGGCGAGCAGCAGGCCCGACAGCCCTAGCAACAATATCGCAACAACGCCGGCCAGGGCAAAGAAGGCGCGGTAGCCGCCAGCCGGGCTGGTCGCCAGGTTCAGGCCCGGACCCGGCCGGCCATGGGCGCGCAATGGCCGCAGCGCGTCGCGCAAGGAATCAGCCATGGACATACCCCATCAAGCCCGCGCCGCACCGCGCGCTGGCCGATTCGTTCGCCAGCAAGGGACTGGCCAGAGAGGCCAGCTCCTGCGGCAGGGCTGCGAGCAGCGCGGCCTGCAACTGGCCGAAGCCCGCTACCAGCAGGTGCGCGACACCGCGCCCGAAGCTCTCCTCGATGTACACCAGTGTCGGGAAGACATCGGCCAGCACCTCTTGCACGGCGCTGGCCTCGTCCGCGCCGGCGGCATTCGGCAGCGCGACATGCCGCAACAAGCGCACGGCCCCCGCCTCGACCGCGGCGAGGGTCATCGCCTGCCCGCCTTGCATCAGCAGCAACGACATGGCGGGCTCGCGCACCAGATTGAGCGCGGCGGCACAGGACGAGCCGACGTATCCCGGGCGCAGCCCGGCCGCCGCGAAGGCCTCTTCGCAACCGCGGACGTACTCGCTGGCGGCCGCCACGGCCAGCACGGACGGGCGGCCGCCGCCGCGCTGCGCGCGCAAGGCGATGCGGGCCGCTCGCAAGTCCAGCCGCAGGCTGTTCCGAAAGCGCTCTTCCACCTCTTTCCGCAAGTCTTGGGCCTTGCGCGGCAGCTTGTCGAACTCGAACAGCGCCAGCCGGGCCGCCGCGTGCGGCAGCAGCACCGCGACATGCGAGCTGGGGACGGGCCGCAGCTCGCCGAGCACTGCCCGGACCGCAGCTTGCAGTCCCTCCGGCGGCCGGGCCGGCAATTGCCCCGGGTCCGGCGCGGCGATCGGGCATTCCGCCCGTGCGAGCATGTCCGCCCCGCGGCGGCGCGCGCCCGCCAGCACGCCATCGCCGATTTCGAACACCAGCCCGGGTTCAGGGTCCGGCCACAGCCGGTTGAGCGCTTGGAGCAGCATTCCCGTCCTCAGTCGATGAACGTGACCTTGTCGATCTCGCGCAGCGTGGTGAGGCCCGCGCGCACTCGCTCGACGGCGGATTCGCGCAGCGTCCGCATGCCCTCCGCCCGGGCCGCGCGCGCGATTTCCGAGCTCGGCCGCTTGGCTAGGATCAGATCGCGGATGGTGTCGGACATATCCAGCAGCTCGTGGATCGCCGAGCGACCCCTGAAGCCGGTGCCCGAGCACTCGATGCAGCCCTGGCCCTCGGTGAACTCGAACCCGGCCCATTCCCCCGCGGGCAGGTTAGAGGCTGCCAGGCGCTCGGGCGCATAGCGCCGCTTGACCCGGCAGTGGGGGCAGACCACGCGCACCAGGCGCTGGGCCAGTATGCAATTCAGGGCCGAGACGAAATTGTAGGCCTCCACGCCCATGTTCAGGAAGCGCCCGATCACGTCCACCACATTGTTGGCATGCACGGTCGTGAACACCAGATGGCCGGTCAGCGCCGATTGGATCGCGATCTGGGCTGTCTCGGGGTCGCGGATCTCGCCCACCATGATCTTGTCGGGATCGTGGCGCAGGATCGAGCGCAGGCCGCGCGCGAACGTCAGCCCCTTCTTCTCGTTGATGGGGATCTGCGTGATCCCGTGCAATTGGTACTCGACGGGGTCCTCGATGGTGACGATCTTCTCCTCGTCGCTCTGGATCTCGCTCAGGGCGGCGTACAGCGTGGTCGTCTTGCCGGAACCGGTCGGGCCGGTGACCAGCACCATGCCGTACGGCTCGCGGATGTAGCGCCCGAAGCGCCGCTGGTCCGCAGCGCTGAACCCAACCACGTCCAGGGACAGCTGCTGGAATTTCTCGCTCATGGACTGCTTGTCCAAGATCCGCAGCACCGCGTTCTCGCCGAACACGGTGGGCATGATCGACACGCGGAAGTCGATCTGGCGCCCCTTGTAGCGCACCCGGAAGCGGCCGTCCTGCGGCACGCGCCGCTCGGCGATGTCGAGGTCGCTCATCACCTTCAGGCGCGACAGGATGGTTTCGTGCCAGTCCTTGGCAATCGGCGACATGGCGTAGTGCAGCACGCCGTCGATGCGGTACTTGATGGCCACGTCCGCGTTGCGCGTCTCGATGTGGATGTCGCTGGCGCGCCGCTCGAGCGCGTTGAACACGGTCGTGTCGATCAGCTTGATCACTGGCGCGATGCCGGTGGCCTGGGTGAGCTTGTCGATCGAAAGGGTCTCGTCCTGCTCCTCCGCCGCGCCGACGTCCAAGGTGAACCCCTCGGTGACTTCCTCCAGCACTCGCTGGGACTGCTCGGTCTTGTCGAGCAAGCCGTTGATCTGCGGCAGCGCGGCTATGGAGATCCGCAGCTTCTTGCCGAGCAGGGAGGCGATCTCGTCGAGTTCGGGCAGGCACCTCGGATCCGAGATGGCGATTTCCAGCGCGCCGTCCCTCTCTGCGAGCGGCACGAAATTGTGCCGGAACATCAGATCGACCGGAATCGAGCGGAACAGCTCGCTGTCGATACGGACCGCAGCGAGGTCGAGGAACGGGTAGCGGTAGCGCTCGGCCAAGCGCCGAGCGTCCTGCTCGGCCGTCTCGGACCCTGTTGCAGTCGCTGCCGCGGGCGTGGACATAGGCAGGCGCAGAGCTTGCGCAGTGCAATAGGTGTAGACGAGCGGCCGGCGCGCAGCGTGCAAGCCGGCCGCGCTCAGAACTGCTCGGCGAGGCTGAAGACCGGCAGGTACAGAGAGATGAGCACGAAGGCGACGAAGATCCCCATGAAGACCATGATGGCCGGCTCGATCAGGTTCAGCAGGGCCGCCGTCTTGGTCTGGACCTCTTCGTCGAAGAATTCCGCGACGGACGCCAGCATCTGCGGCAGCGCGCCCGTCGACTCGCCGACGCGAACCATTTCGACCGATAGCGGGGGGAAGACGTCGGCTTGCTGCAGGCTGGCGGCCAAGGTCTGCCCTTCGCGGACTTTCGCCCGGACCGCGGCCAGCTTGCCTTGCAGCAGCCCCGACCCGAGCGACTCGCTCGCGGTCTCCAGCGCCCGCACGAGCGGCACGCCGCCTGAGAGCAGCGTGCCCAGCAGGCGCGCCAGCTGGGCAACTTGGTAGCGAATCCAGAGCTGGCCGGCCACGGGCACGCGCAGGAGCAAGCGGTCAAGGCGGGTCCGTCCCTCGCGGCGCAGCGCCCAGGTCACGGCAGCACTGGCGGCAGCCGCGGCGGCCAGCAAGGCCAGGGCGTTGTCGTGCGCCGCGGCGCCCAAGGCCACCAGCAATTGCGTCGACACGGGGAGGTTGGCGTCCATGGTCTCGTAGAGCTGCGCGAACTCCGGCACCACGTAAGTCACCAGAAACACCACCAGCGCGAGCACCAGGGCGACCAAGATCGTCGGATAGATCAGCGACACCAGGATCTTCTTGCGGATTGCCAGGGAGAGCTTCTGGTATTCGACGTAGCGCTCGAGCACGGCATCGAGCGCTCCCGAGCGCTCCCCGGCGAGCAGGGACGTCACATAGATCGGGGGGAATGCCTTGCGGGCCGCGAAGGCCTCCGAGAGCGACGCGCCGACTTGGACCTGGTCGCGGACCGCGGCGATGTGCGCTGCCAGGGCCTTGTTGCGGATGTTTCCGGCCAGCAGTTGCAGCGACTGCGGGATGGGCATCCCGGCGCGGATCAAGGCCAGCAGCTGCGCATTGAACACCACGAACTGCTGCAGGTCGAGGCGCCCGCGCTGGCGGCGGCCCGCGGCAGGCGCGGCTGCGCGCTCTTCGCGCACGGCATGCACCAGCAGGCCCCGCGAGGTGAACTGCCGGCGCGCCGCGCGCGCGGAATCCGCGGCGGCAGCCTCCTCGCGGATCTCTCCCCGCGGATCCGTGTACTTGACGGTGAATCCGGGCAAATCAGGCCGCTCCCTATGAGGCATAGGACGCCGGCGGGGCCGCCGGCGTGCAGTCCCCCGGCACGGGCCGCCGCGTTTCCTCGCAATCCGGCAGCGCGGAGTCTCAGAAAGCCAGCCGCAGCCCGAGCTGCAACTGCCGCGCCTGGCCGGCTGCCAAGGACCGCCCGAACGCGGGTTGGCCGAACGTCCGCTCGGGCAGGTCGAAATTGATGCGGTTCGCGATGTTGAAGGCCTCCAGGCGGAGTTCGACCGTGCTTCGCTCCGCCCAGCGCAGGGAGCGCACGACCGCCAAGTCCACGGATCCGAAGCCCGGCCCGAGCGCGATGTTGCGCCCGGAATTGCCGAAGGCGAACGGCGCGGGCGCGGCGAACGCCGCCGCGTCCAGGAAGCGGCCCGGCCCCGGCCCTGCGGCCGCCGCGCCAGCGATCCTGTCCGGCCGGTCCGTGCCAAATATGCCGCCGGTGTTGCCAGTGTTGGAGTTGTCGAAGGCCAGCCGGGGCGTGAGGGGCCGGCCGCTGCCGGCGCTGGCGATCGCGTACCCCTGCCAGCCGCCCAGCAGCCGGCTGCGGAACGGCGATGCCAGTTGCAGCGACAGTGCCAGCCGCCGGCGCTGGTCGAAGTTGGACAAGCCTCTCTCGGCCCGGAAGTCGCGGCTGTCTTGCGGAAACGACTGGTCGCCGGAGGATCCCAGGAACGCAGAGGTGTCGTCGATCGATTTCGCCCAGGTATAGGCCGCGCGGAAGCCGGCGATCCCGCCGAAGCGTCGTTCCAGAGCGAGGACGCCGGAATGGTAGCTGGAGGACGCGCCCGACTCGAACAGGACGATGTTGGCGAAGCCGGGGGTCGGGCGCCGGGCGTCGACCTCGCCCGCGCCGGGCGCGGGCTGGTTCAGGTTTCTGCGGCGCAGCAGCTTGGTCGCCTTCGAGCCGATGTACGAGGCGCGCACCGCCAGCTGGCCGGGCAGCGCCCGCTCGATCCCGAAGTGCCAGTGCTGGGCGTAGCCCGTGCGGTAGTCGGGTTGCAGCGTGTTGACCGACGCCGGCGGAGCTATGCCCGGGCCGGAAAACGGGTCCGACAGGCGCGGCAGGTGCGACTGCGACGGCAGGAAGAGACGGAGGTCGAAGTACGGGGGGTTGAAGTACAGGCCGGAGTTGGCCTCCAGCACCGTCACGTCGTAATAGACGCCGTAGGCGGCCCGCAGCACCGTGGAATCGAGCGGGTTCCACGCGATCCCGAGGCGCGGGGCGAAGTCGTTGCGGTCCGCGGCATAGCCGGCCCGGCCGAGCGGCGAGGCCGCCGCCTCGACGAGCTGCAGCGTGTTGAGGTCGAACTGCGAAAAGCGGTCGCCGGCGTCATGGACGGGCGCGTTGTACTCGTAGCGCAGCCCGGCGCTCAGCGTCAGCCTCGGGGCCAGCGTCCAGTCATCCTGCGCGAACACGCTCCGGTACCCCGCGCGCTGGCGGAAGTCGTTGTCCACGACGGTCTGGATGCTGAACGTGGGGAATCCGAGCAGCAGATCGGCCACGGGGTGCTGCGAAATCGCCCCCAAGAAATTGAACTGGCCCCGCCCGAACAGCCCCTGCGTGCCGTCGATGCTCACGCGGCGCAGCTCGCCGCCCCACTTGAGGCGGTGCTTGGCGGTCGCCCGGGTGAGACTGGCGGCAACGTGCAGCGTGGCGCTTGCGCGCAGGATTGGCAGGGCGGAGTCGTCCGCCAAGCTCGCATAGCCGCCGACATGGACGCCGGGAAAGCCGACGAAGCGCGGGTCGGACGTCAATCCCGCGATGCCCAATTCGCTGGAGATATCGCGCCCGGCGTTCTGGTGCGTCACCTCGCGGCGCAGGCGGTTGAACCCTGCCCGGACCTCTAGCAGGGCCAGCGGCGAGAACGCTTGCGAATAGGCCGCGGCCAAGTGCTGGCCCCGGTCGAGCGTGAAACTGCCGAAGCCGGGCACGTCCGAGTCAGCGAACGGGCTGAAACTGCGCAGGCGGGCGGAGTTGAAGCGCGCGAAGGCGCGGCTGTCGGCGCGCGGATCGTGGTCCAGCCGGCCCGTGACCTGATTCATGCGGGCGTCGCCGGCGGGCGTCGAGACGAAGTTCTGCACGGCATCCCGGCGGTTCGGGCCGGGCCAGTACCCGGCGACGCCGGCGCCGGCCGGATCCTGCCTGTACACGGGAACACGGCTGTCCGGGAACGGCGCTGCTGCCAGCGGGTCGATCACCGCTGCCGCGCTGCCGGAAAAGTCCCCGGCGCGCTGGGCCGCAGTGGGGACGGACGCCGTTCGCGTCGCGGCGTCGTCGATGCGGGTCCCTTCGAAGCCGGCGAAGAAGAACGCGCGCGGGCCGGGCAAGGGCCCGCCCAGCGCTCCGCCGAACTGCCCGCGCCGATACGGCGGCTGCGGCGCGTCCGCCGGATCGAAGTAATTCGCTGCATCCAGCGCCTCGTTGCGCAAGTAGTGGTATGCCGTGCCGTGCAGCTCGCGCGTGCCCGAGCGGCTGACCACGTTCACCTGCCCGCCCGCACTGCGGCCGAACTCAGCCTTGTAGCCCGAGGCGTGCAGGCGGAACTCGCGGACGCTGTCCAAGGGCGGGCTGACCACGATCCGGTTGATGTAGACGTCATTGTTGTCGATGCCGTCCAGCAGGAAATTGTTGGAAGTCTCGCGGCCGCCCGACACGTGGAAGCCGCTGTCGTTCTGCAAGGAGAGTTCCGAGCCCGGCGCACTCGAGTGCGTCCCGCCCGCGAGCAGCGTCAGCGGCAGGAACACCCTTTGGCTGAGAGGCAGGTTGCGCATCCTGTCCCGCCCGATGACCGTGCCCAGCGCGGCGGTTTCAGCCTCGACCAAGGGGGTGGACTCCACGGCCTCCACGCTGGCCTGGAGCGTTTCGAGCGCCATCTCCAGCCGCAGCTGCAGGCTGGTGCCGACACGCACGCTGACACGCGCCGCCGGGGCGGCCAGCCCGGCGGCCGTCGGTGTCAGGTCGTAGGCCCCCGGCGGCAGGAGCGGGAACACGAACGTCCCCTCCCGCCTGGCCGGCGAGCGGTATGCGCGGCCGGTCTCGGCATGCACGGCAGCGACAGCCGCCGGCACCCGATCGCCTGACGGTCCGATGACCGTGCCGGAAACGCTGCCACCCACGACCTGGGCCGGTAGCGGGACCAGCGCGGCGGCGAAGAGCGCCGAGAGGGCCGCAGCCAGCAGGCCGGACATCCGGCCCGGGGCAAGATCTCCGGCGGCGGCGGGGAACGCTCGGGACTGCGGCACTCCTGCGGCCTGCCTACAGCTTGAACAACTCGCGCAACCGCTTGGTCTGGCCGCGGCTGACCGGCACCTCGGTCCCGTCCGGATCGCTCATGCGCAGCTGGTAGTTCGACTTGAACCAAGGCAGCACCTCCTTGATCCGGTTGATATTGACGATGTAGGAGCGGTGCGGGCGCCAGAAGCGCGGGTCCTCCAGTGTCGATTGCAGCTCATCCAGCGTCTTGTAGTTGCTGTGGCCGTCCAGCCCGGTCGCCACGATGCGAATTGCGCCGCCGTCCACAGTGGCGAAGATGACATCCGCGGCGTCGACCAGCATCATGCGATCGCCGCCGCGGATCAGGATCTTGGTGGGCGGCGCGGGCTGGCTGCGAATGGTCGCCAGCAGGCGGGCCAAGCGCTCGGATTCGCGTTCCGGGGAGAGCAGCTGCTGCTGCGCCCGCTGGATCGCCCGCCCGAGACGGTCTTTTTCGACCGGCTTGAGCAGATAGTCCGCGGCGTGGACTTCGAAAGCCTCGACGGCGTACTGGTCAAAGGCCGTAGCGAACACGATGTAGGGGATCTTGCCGCCCCGGGCGAGCAGTTCCCGCGCCACCTCAAGCCCGTTGCGGCCCGGCATTTGCACGTCGAGAAAGACGATATCGGGGGCAAGCTCGGCCACCCGGTCCACCGCGCGATAGCCGTCAGCCGCCTCGCCGACAACCTCGATCTCAGGGAATGACTGCATCAGGAAGCCCAATTCCTGGCGGGCCAAGGCTTCGTCGTCGACAAGCAATGCCGTCATGCTTCCGCTTGCGAGGGAATCTACCGGCATTGGCGATCCATCTTAGACCGAGTCTAACATTGGCCGTAACTGGCCCAGCACCCTTGGAAGATCTCCATCAAGGGCTCGATCTCGGGATCGTTTTCGGGCCAATCCGCGTCCGAGCTGTGCGACATGGAGATGCCGCCGTTCCCGCACAGGTAGGCATACAGCCGCGCCGTGCCGTCCGGCGTCCGAGACCGGCAGGGCGTGCCGGGCGAAGATGACGTTGCGGTGCCCGTCGGGGAAAGGCAGGCAGCGAGCGTTCGTAGCCGAACAGGGGCACGACCGCCCCCCGCGCATGGAAGGGATCCGCCAGCTTCTCGTTTTAATTACAATTATCGCCGGAGGAGGACGAGGCAGCTTGGATTGAAGCGACGTGCGGAAACAAACTTCACAATCCGACGTGATCGAACAATCGGGCACACGCACCCAGGAGTCGGAGCTAGCGGCAGAACCGAAACCCGCCAAGCGGCCACGCGTGATCGTACTGTGGCAGGACTATTGGCCCCTGCTTGTCTTGTTTATAGGGCTGGCGGGAATAATCCTGCCCAAGGTGTGCGAAATCAAATCGGATCTGGGTGTGCGAATTTGAGATCTGGATGAGCGAGTGGACGGGTTGGACACACGCTTGGACGAGGTGGAAGTACGGTTAAGCAGAGTGGAAGCGCGCATGGATTCACTGGAAGTGCGCATGGACTCGCTGGAGGTACGCATGGATAGGTTAGAGGCACGCATGGATAGGCTGGAATCAAAGATTGACGATATCGGCGAAATCCTGAAGAGCATTCAAATTGGCCTGGTAGGAGCAGGTACAGGCGTTCCTGTCTCCAACGAGCCGGCACCCGCGCCAGTGGCAGTCAACTCGGCAACGGCCCTTGACGTATAGCTGTGACAATCCCGGCTGGGGTTGGTCTTGTTGTGAACTCTGGCCAGCGTGTCCTGACACACCTTGGGCGAAGCCGATTCCCCAGCAGTTCCAGTCAGAATTGGTAACCAGCGGGGCATGCCCTGCCACCTAGGCGAGGCGGGTCACGAAATCAGCCAACTGGCAGCGCCGCTTGAAGCGGCAGGCGCAGGCGGCCGGATAGCGCCTGTTTGCGGATTCCGCGAACCTGAACGCCCGTTCCAAACTGCTGGCCAAGGGGTAAAATGGCCGGGCGTCCGAGAGCGCGGGTTCGTGCTGCCAGCAGATAGCCGCAAAGCACTCGCAGCCGGGCCGGATCCAAGTGCAAGCATGGATGCGCAAGACTTCAGGCTAACGGTCAATCAGGCAAAAGATCTGTGCAGTTGCACTTTCCTATACATGTGACAGAGGCATTGAATCACCGAGACCCTGCCTGCTCACTGGCAATACGGTACACTGCATTCTCCATCCAGTTGCGAAAGCCCTCGTCATCGAAGAATTTCTTAAAGAGGAGCGTGTCATCCTTCATCACGGATCCCATCACTTGCTGCAGCACCTTGCGGTGTTCGACGCGGGTATTCTGCTCGTCTGAATTATGCAAGGCATTCTGGAACGCAACATCTTCCGATACCCGTGCAGGGATGGTTTCCGTGATCAACTTCTGCACTCGGTCTTCATCTTCCCAAGCGATATTGCCGAAGAGATCATTGAATGACTTGATGATGGCCGAGAGGTAGTCCATCTCCGGTTCCGGGCGCCGACCGCCCCCGACGCCTGGAACCGGTTCGATCTCACTTTCCTCGTCCGACAGCAGGATTTCCTGCACTGCGCTCTTCTCGGCTCTGTAGCTGTCCATGTCAATGGCATCCAAGATGCCCTGGGAGAGGTCTTCTCCCTCAGGTGCCGGAAGCTTGGGAATCAGGAACTGGAGAAATATCGAGAGTTCTTCCCAATCTCGATTAGCGTACGGCAGGATGCACGACAGAAAGCCGTACGTCCTCACGAATGCCTTAGCCTTGCCCTTGAAATCAACTTGGCCGTCTTCGTCCAAGTCGTCCAAATAGACACCTACACAAACATCGAGCGTCGGGTCTAGCTGTTCGCGACCAGCCCCCTCCAGATACCGCTTGACGAGCGTGCCGACCTGCTCCAAAGAGTAGACTTGGGCTCGGTCGAGGTCTGCCCGCAGGTCGTGGAGCTTATTGGGATCGGTCTCGTCAGCTAGGATCGTCGTGCGGTAGAAAGTCTGGAAGGCCTCAGCGATGGTAGCAGATTCATTCGCAAAGTCCAGTACGAATACGTCGTGCTTTTTCGCATGCGCGCGGTTGAGGCGCGAGAGCGTCTGGACTGCCTTGATCCCGGACAGCGTCTTGTCGACATACATCGTGTGCAGCAGGGGCTCATCGTACCCGGTCTGGAATTTGTCCGCGCAAACCAAGAAACGGTAGGGCGCCTCTCGGATCTTCTCTGCGATGCGGCTGGCGGGAAAGCCGTTCAGCAATGCCTCCGTCACCTTGCCGCCTCCGAATTCGTGCTCGCCCGAGAACGCCACGATCGCTCGATGCGGACTCTTGCGGCTTTTGAGATAGTCGCGGATCGCTTGGAAATACTGGATTGCGACTTCGATGCCGTTGGTGACCACCATCGCTCGCGCCTCGCCGCCGATCTTGTGCTTGGCCAGCACCTGCTCGTGAAAGTGGTCGACCATGATTTCGGCCTTGAGCCGCACCGCGTGCTCGTGCGACTCGACAAAGCGCCGCAGCTTCTTGCGGGCCTTCTTGCCATCGAACTTCGGGTCGTCCTCGACCGCCTTGGCAAGCTTGTAGTAGCTTGCCACTGGCGTGTAATGCTTGAGCACGTCGAGGATGAACCCTTCTTGGATCGCCTGCTTCATCGTGTAGCTGTGGAAGGCGCGGGGCTTGGCCGCTCCGTCCGGTTGCGGCTCCGGCCGGCAGAAGAGTTGGAGCGTCTTGCTCTTGGGCGTCGCCGTGAAGGCGAAGTAGCTGGCGTTGGCCAGCAGCTTGCGCGACTCTATCAGGCGATTGATGCGGTCTTCGTAGGATTCCTCCCCGGGATCCTCTTGGCCCTTCGACAGCGCCTTGCCCATGGCTTCGCTGGTGCGGCCGCCTGGTGTGAAACACCCTAGCCCGCCCCTGCCCCCACAGCGTCCCGGGAAGCAGTTTGTGCAGTGTCGGGAAGCAGCTGGTAGCCGAGATCCTTAGCTGTCGTTTTGAGGTAGGCCAAGGTCCGTTGGCGATGGCGCTGCTCGTAGGCCGCCTCGCCCTCGTCAACGTAGTCCTGGCCGAAGCGCAGCATGCGGTATACCAACACCGCCAGCTTGCGGGCGGTGGCGAACACCGCCGTCTTCATCCCCTTGTGCCGCGCCTTGCGGCGCAGCGCCGCCCCCAGCGCCGACTTGGACCGGATCAGCGCCGTCGCCGCCATGCGCAGCGCGTTCGACGTGCGCGTCGCTCCCAGCCCGCGCTGCCGCTTGCCCGCCAACTGCTGCCCGCCCGATACCGCGTGCCGCGGCGCCAGGCCCAGCCAGCTCGTGAAATGCCGCTCGCTCGGAAACGACCCCAGATCCGTCCCCACCTCGGTCAGGATCGTGCGCGCCGCCCCCGCGCTAATCCCGTCGATGCGCGTCAGATCCACGCTCGCGTAGCGGTACAGCGCCGTCCGCAGCGGCTGCTCACCCCGCCTTCGGATGGCTTTCTCCTTGGCCGCGTTCGGGTGCCGCGGACACTCCTCCGCGCTGCATTCCTCGCCCGCCTGCTGCTGCAGATCCTCTTGCAGCTTCTGCTCGTAACCGTCCATCTCGGCCTGCACCGCGTCGTACAGCCGCAGCGCACTGCGCAGGTTGAACAGGTGCTCCTCCCGCCAGTTGCCGCTCAGGTACTCCACGAACTGCTCCTCCGTGTGCTTGCAGCGCCCCGAGCGCAACTGCGCCAACTGCTCCGCATCGCGCTGCCCCGCCACGATCGCACGCACGATCGCCATGCCTGTCTGCCCCGTCAGATCCGTCACCGCCCGATGCACCTGCACGTTCATCTGATCCAGCGCCCGCTGCATCCATTGCACGCAGCGCGTGCGCTCCGCCACCAAGCTCTGCCACTGCCGGTGCAGCGCCCGCAGCTGCGTCACCGTCTCGGGCGGCCGGAACGAGCCCCGCAGCAGGCCGCAACTGTGCAGCCGCTGTAGCCACTGGCAGTCCAGCATGTCGGTCTTGCGCCCCGGCACGTTCTTCAACTGCCGCGCATTGACCAGCAACACCTCGAAACCGCGCTCCTCCAGCAACTCGTGCAATGGGATCCAGTACACATACGTGCTCTCCAGCGCCACCGATTCCACGCCTTCGGCCGCCAGCCAGTCCGCCAACGCGTCCAACTGCGCGGTGGTCGTGCCGAACGTGCGCACGTTGGGCCTGCCGTCCGCACGTGGCGGCCCGCAGGCCCAGTGCTCGCGGCTGCCGAGGTCCACCCCCGCCACCTGCGGGCGCTGCACCGGCAGGTCCCGCTCCGGCTGCTCTCTTGCCATATCTCCCTCCTGCTGCTCCTGTCTCACACACGGAAGGCCCCGGCCCGGGTTGGCAATTGCTCTGCAATGCTGGTGTTGAGGAGTGCTTCCGAAGAAACCTCGCTAGTGAATGATCGCTCGCCCGGACCCAGACTGGCTTTGGGGCAAATACTGCACCAATGAAATTACGGGGCTTGACTGCCGGAACCCTCCGCTCTGATTCTACGCCAAGCCACGTGTTTCCAACCGAATGATCCGGGCCCCGCCCGGGGGCGCGACTGGCTTGAAACACAATCAGGCGGTTTTTGAGACTCGGAACACAACTTCCCCCTCCCCGCCGCCCGGGCCGGGCCGCGGCGCTCCCTCCACGCTCCCCCGAGCACTGCTCGGAGGCAGCGATCCCGGCCCGGGGTGGCATTGCTGAAATGCTGGCTTAGAGGAGTGCTTCCGAAGAAACCTCGCTAGGGAATGATCGCTCGCCCGGACCCAGACTGGTGTTGGGGCAAGTACTGCACCAATGACGTGACGGGGCCTGACTGCCGGAATCGTGCCTGCGCACGAGTCTAGCAGACCCTACCGGCACTGTTTCCAATCGAATGATCCGGGCACCGCCCGGGGGCGGGACTGGTGTGAAACACCCTAGCCCGCCCCTGCCCCCACAGCGTCCCGGGAAGCAGTTTGTGCAGTGTCGGGAAGCAGCTGGTAGCCGAGATCCTTAGCTGTCGTTTTGAGGTAGGCCAAGGTCCGTTGGCGATGGCGCTGGTGTGAAACACCCTAGCCCGCCCCTGCCCCCACAGCGTCCCGGGAAGCAGTTTGTGCAGTGTCGGGAAGCAGCTGGTAGCCGAGATCCTTAGCTGTCGTTTTGAGGTAGGCCAAGGTCCGTTGGCGATGGCGCTGCTCGTAGGCCGCCTCGCCCTCGTCAACGTAGTCCTGGCCGAAGCGCAGCATGCGGTATACCAACACCGCCAGCTTGCGGGCGGTGGCGAACACCGCCGTCTTCATCCCCTTGTGCCGCGCCTTGCGGCGCAGCGCCGCCCCCAGCGCCGACTTGGACCGGATCAGCGCCGTCGCCGCCATGCGCAGCGCGTTCGACGTGCGCGTCGCTCCCAGCCCGCGCTGCCGCTTGCCCGCCAACTGCTGCCCGCCCGATACCGCGTGCCGCGGCGCCAGGCCCAGCCAGCTCGTGAAATGCCGCTCGCTCGGAAACGACCCCAGATCCGTCCCCACCTCGGTCAGGATCGTGCGCGCCGCCCCCGCGCTAATCCCGTCGATGCGCGTCAGATCCACGCTCGCGTAGCGGTACAGCGCCGTCCGCAGCGGCTGCTCACCCCGCCTTCGGATGGCTTTCTCCTTGGCCGCGTTCGGGTGCCGCGGACACTCCTCCGCGCTGCATTCCTCGCCCGCCTGCTGCTGCAGATCCTCTTGCAGCTTCTGCTCGTAACCGTCCATCTCGGCCTGCACCGCGTCGTACAGCCGCAGCGCACTGCGCAGGTTGAACAGGTGCTCCTCCCGCCAGTTGCCGCTCAGGTACTCCACGAACTGCTCCTCCGTGTGCTTGCAGCGCCCCGAGCGCAACTGCGCCAACTGCTCCGCATCGCGCTGCCCCGCCACGATCGCACGCACGATCGCCATGCCTGTCTGCCCCGTCAGATCCGTCACCGCCCGATGCACCTGCACGTTCATCTGATCCAGCGCCCGCTGCATCCATTGCACGCAGCGCGTGCGCTCCGCCACCAAGCTCTGCCACTGCCGGTGCAGCGCCCGCAGCTGCGTCACCGTCTCGGGCGGCCGGAACGAGCCCCGCAGCAGGCCGCAACTGTGCAGCCGCTGTAGCCACTGGCAGTCCAGCATGTCGGTCTTGCGCCCCGGCACGTTCTTCAACTGCCGCGCATTGACCAGCAACACCTCGAAACCGCGCTCCTCCAGCAACTCGTGCAATGGGATCCAGTACACATACGTGCTCTCCAGCGCCACCGATTCCACGCCTTCGGCCGCCAGCCAGTCCGCCAACGCGTCCAACTGCGCGGTGGTCGTGCCGAACGTGCGCACGTTGGGCCTGCCGTCCGCACGTGGCGGCCCGCAGGCCCAGTGCTCGCGGCTGCCGAGGTCCACCCCCGCCACCTGCGGGCGCTGCACCGGCAGGTCCCGCTCCGGCTGCTCTCTTGCCATATCTCCCTCCTGCTGCTCCTGTCTCACACACGGAAGGCCCCGGCCCGGGTTGGCAATTGCTCTGCAATGCTGGTGTTGAGGAGTGCTTCCGAAGAAACCTCGCTAGTGAATGATCGCTCGCCCGGACCCAGACTGGCTTTGGGGCAAATACTGCACCAATGAAATTACGGGGCTTGACTGCCGGAACCCTCCGCTCTGATTCTACGCCAAGCCACGTGTTTCCAACCGAATGATCCGGGCCCCGCCCGGGGGCGCGACTGGCTCGTTTCGGTCGTCTCGCTGACTTGCAAGCGACCCCGCCACAAGCCGATAACCTGCAACTTCTCCAGGATTTGCTTGTCGCTCGCCGCAAGCTTATCGAACAACTCGGCACCCTGCGCAAGCTGACCGCCGCACTCAACCCGCAAGCGGCGCGCCGCTTGACCAAGCCGCTCGCCAGCTTGCAGGCCGCCCGCGCCGCCTGCGACCGTGACCTACAAACTTGCCTAGCCGCCGATGCCGTGCTTGCTCGCCGCGCTGAGATTATCCAGTCCATCCCCGGCTGCGGCCCGCTCAACGCTGCCTGCCTCTGCGCTGCCATGCCCGAACTCGGCTCGCTCGGCCGCCGCCCGGCCGCCGCGCTACTCGGGCTGGCTCCCTTCGACCGCGATTCCGGCCAACGGCGCGGCACTCGCTCGATGCGCGGCGGGCGCGCCCAGCCGCGCCACTTGCTCTACATGGCCGCCCTGTCTGCCACCCGCCGCCAGCCCGTCGCCCAAGCCTGCTAGTGGCTAACGGCAAGTTCCACAAGCTCGCCCTCGTGGCTGTCATGCGCCGCTTGGCCTGCCTGCTCGACACCCTCTTGCGCGAAGCGCGAAGATCGCCTCTGGCAACCCGAACCGCCCGCACGCCCTGCCGAGGCCCTCGCATGAATTGCCTGCTCCTCGCTGCCCGGCACTCCACGCCAGGCCCCCTCGCCTGCCACTGGCGCCCTCTTTTCCCGCTCCTGCCGCTTGACTTTCAACACGGAAGCTCTCGGATTGGTTGCTTTGCTGTGAAACTGCTGGACGCGGGGATGCAACAACCCCCACCCCGCTGTTGCGGGCTGACAACGTCTTAGGTCCGTTGCGAAGCGAAGACGAGTCGCGTCGATCTCAGGGGCAGTCCCGATTTATGGACCAAGGCAGCGGATCACGGAATCCACTCTACCTCGCACCAACGGACAGCGGCACTCTCTTGAGTGCTCCTCGCAGTACACACAGTTTCATGCCCTCGGGGTGATTGCCCGCCGCTCATGGTTGTTTCTTATTTCGGCGAGACAGCCCAGGGAGCAACAGCGTGGAAGGAAGCGCCACACGATCTGTGGGGGCGAGTCGTTGAACTGATCGGGACCGCTTCTTGTTTTCCGAATTGAGAATTTCAAATTCTCGTTCCTTCATGAGTCTTATGATCACTTGGTCCAAATCGGAGAAGCGCGCCGCTGTTTGGTTCGCAAGCATGTGCCGCAACACGTCTATTGTGACGGGCTGTTCAGACACCAGCGCAAACAGCTCCTTGGGAAGAGAATCCAGTAGCTCTGTTCGCATGTTCTCTTCATCGAGTTCACCGAATTTGAACAATGGCAGGGTCTCCGAGACTTTCAAGGCATCCCAGCCCAGTATCCCGAATCCACCTTGTCCGTAATGTTCAAAGATATTATGAATGTCCCAATGCTGTTGAATCATCACGTCACGTGCCGTTGGATGTCTTGAAAGATGGAGAAACCACAAGGCTCGCCTCGACTGCTGTGGCCGAATGAAGAAAGGCGTATCGTACGTTGCGCCGGTTATGTTCCGGGCGTGCTGGCGCAGCGTTCTTTGTACAAGCGCCCTGCCGCCGTCTCCGTCTCTTTGCTGTATCAGTTTGTAAATCTGAGAATCGGTTAACTGAAGCGGTGCTACCCCCTTGGCCATCGATGGAGTTTCCGCCAGATGGTTAACCAGTGCATCCGCCGCAAATGTGAGTATCACCTCGGCAGCATGGAGTTCGCTAAAAATTCGGGACACGAGCGAGAGTTGCACCTGCGAGAACCCGGTCTGATCGAGAAGGAAAATTGCACGTCTCGAGCGAGGTTGTCGTTGCCGAACCGATGAAATAATGCTCTCGATTTCCTGTTCGAAGGGTCCGTTTCTGACAACTATCCTGTCGTCATCGACATGATGGCCACGCTCACCGAGGACTTTTCGAAGATGGTCTGTGTGCGCTTGCTCCTTATCGACAAAGTAGAACCTGCAATCGATATGCAGATGCTTTGTGCGCCTCTCGTTCAGCCTGCCGCCTGCCGCTTCGGCTTCTTCGAGCATGATCAGGGGCGTACCCGAAACCTCGGTAGTCGCGTCAAGGAACAAGCCTCCGCCCGCAAACCCGTCAATAAGGTCGAGTTTGAACCCCTCTCGGACTGGATTGACGTTCAATCTGTCGAAGTATGCCCGAAGATAGCTGCGCAAAACCTTCAGTTTCGCTTTGCTATGCGTTTCAATGGACGGCGGTGGGCCGTCAGGGTGCCATTTGAACGGCATGGTTGTCCTTCTCGGTCAACAGCGCGGGCATTGCGCTATGCTCCATCCCCTCCAACTTGCGGCCACCGGCCTTCGGCGTTTGCCCGCCCCACTGCTTGAAGAAGAACGGCACGCCAGAACGGGAGCAGAGGTCGCGTATGTCCAAGACCCACTCCAACTGCATGGGGCGGGCTTGTGGGCCGCTTTCTCCTCCGACGATTACCCAAGAAATTCCGCTTAGGTCGATCTTTCCGATGGGGCCCAAGAGCGGCTCAATCGAGAGGAATCGCACCGCGGCCGGTGCAGTTCGCAAATGTTCGATTCTTGCCGTTGCCGAGCTATCCTCAACGGACACTCCGCACCAGATGTGGTCGGGAGCTGAACCGTCGGTGTACCGATGCCGCAGATAGCTTCTCATAAGTGAGCTGCGCTTTGTCAAGATCTGATAGACATGCCTGTCTACCGTTTCCATCGTTTCGAATACGCTGTCTACCAAACTCCGCTCTACCTTCTTGTGAAACAAGTCGCTCATGGAATTAACGAATATCATTCGTGGCTTGCGCCATCGTGCGGGCTGGTCGAGCCGCGACGGCCACTGTCGAAGATCGAAACCTTGCTCGTAGGGGTGCCCGGAAACGCCGCGCCAGCGCTCGGCGAAGCGCGCTGCGTAACAGTGGTCGCAGCCACGGGTGATCTTCGTGCAACCGGTCACCGGATTCCAAGTTGCATCGGTCCATTCAATTGCAGACTTAGCGCTCATGATACAATTGCCGGGTCAGTTTGAACTTGAGCACGCCCTAGTCTCGCAGAGCGGAGGCAGGATCGTTTTGTGTTTTTACGCTACCGCACCAAGGCTGTTCTTGGCCACCAGCGCCCACCCGCATGGTTCGCTTGGACATCAGATCGGCCTCGGTGAGTCCGAGCGCTGCCTCGCGTGCGGCCACCCAGACCGGCATCGACCGAGCTGCGACGAGCGCGATCCACCGCCCCGCATAACGCAGCATCGTTGATTCCCTTGCGATCAGCCAACCGGGCAAACGCCTTGGTCCTGAATGTCCGCAATCTACGTCCCACCGATCACCGCTTATTCTATAGCACCGAGTGCGGTCTCTGTCATTCCAGCCTCGCTGGTACCAGCGTCCTTGTGTCGTGTCGTTGCCGACGTGACCAGAACGCCCGCTGCGATTATGCGCCGTTCCTTCGTATCCGTATCGCCGGCAATGCGACCGCTATCGCCGCCTGCCAGCCTTGTGCCGCCGAGAGGAGCGGGCCGGTCGGAAGCAGGCGCGGGAGCTTCGGGCGGCCCGTGAAAGAGGCCGCCTCCAATAGACTTCTTTGCGGGGAAGGCCATCTACCGCGTCAGAATTCCGTTAGGAATCTGGAGTTCTAGGCAGCGGGGGGTTGCGCCGGGGGCGGACTCTGGGTAGCTTGTGCGGCTCAGATCCGATTGCGTCGCCGCAGGGCGGCATGGGAATTGTCACGCTGCAAGGGAGACGGCCTGCTAGCGGGCTGGGGCTCGAGTCTGGCGAAGGCCAGTGGCAGTTCGGGCAGCGTGCCGCAGAGGAGGCGGACATAGTCGGGCTGGCGCAGGTTAGCGACAAGCGCCACCTGGGCTGGTTGGTCCTGCATGTCGCGGCTCAAATGGGCACTCCCGACACGGCGGCGCAAGCTTTGCTTGGCGCGGGCGAAGAACTGCTCCAAAACGTTGTTGGTGCGGGCCACAACCGCCACTACGCGCCCCTGCTGGTCGTGCAGCACAGGCTGGCCGCAGAGTTGGGAGCGTAGCGCTCCAAGTAGTCCAGCAAGATGGCGGCGGGTGGTTGCTCAGCAGCACGGGCGGGGTAGCTTACGGACTCGTTGGCGCAGGCTGTGGTGGTAGCGTTGGCAGGCGGCGGCAATGGCTCGCAGGCGCGTGGCTTGGGCGGCGGGGGAGAGCGGTTCGGGGCGCGGGCCTTGGCCGTGCGGCAGGTCGCGGGGGAGAGGCGCAGGATGTCGCGCAACTCGCAGAACAGCGCCTGGCGGTGCGTGAGTCGACGCACAGCCGCGGCGGCCTGTTGCAAGGCTTGGAAATCGTGCCAAGCGCTGGCGACGCCCCGCAGCAGTACTTAGGAGCAGCGCATACCGTGTGCCCATACGTTACCCCGAGCGCCTGCAAAGGAGCGCACAGGCGGGCCAACTCGCCAAGTACGGGATCTGCCCCGGCACAGCGTTGGTGCCGGGGCGCACTGGCTTGGCCGCAGTGTGCGGCATGCACAACGGTTATGGCGGACCAGCACTCCCCTCGTTAGTTCGCCAGCCGGCCCGTGCCCAAGCAGCGCCCAAGCGCGGAGCGTCGTGGCACGACCGTTGCCGCGGCTAGCAGGGTCCGGTCAGCCAGCGCAGGCCGACCCGGTTAGCGCGGCCGCAGAAATTTTCGGCTGGGGACGCGGGCAGCGTTGTTGCTATGGGGCGCGTGCCGCCAAGGGCAGCCGGCACTACAGCCCCCACACAGTGATCGGCAGTTCGCCCGCTTGCGGCTCGTGGCGGAACAAGCGCTCGTCCCACGAGCGGTCCGGCCGTGAGTCGAAAATCAGCAAGTGCCCCGTTTCCGCCCCGCAGCGGTCCATGTACTTGGCCGTCTGCTGGCGCCCTTCACGCAGCAAGCTCTCCCAGCCGACTTTGTCCCGGCGCACCTTGCACTCGATGACATACTTGCGCGAACTCACTTGGCTCCCTCCGCTGCGGCCCCACTCGATCAACAAGTCCGTGCGCCCGCGGCCCACCGCGTACTCGCGCCCGATGCGCCCGCCGCTGTTGACCACGCGCTGCAGATAGGCATGCAGCACCAATTGCGGCCCGGCCTCGGCGTGCCGGTAGCGCTCCACCCACGACTCGGCGTGCTCGCGGAAATACCCCTGGAACGCGCTCAGCAGCCCCGCCACATCCAAGCCGCCGTCGGCCTGCACGTACCACTCCGGCTTGACTTGCAGCTCAAGCCCCGATTGCAGTGCTGCGGTCAGCTCGCGCGGTACCACTTCGGCATAGATCGGGTTCGCCATGCGCACTTCGTCCTTGGCGGCCACCAAGCCCAGATCGCGCACATACTCCAAGTCGCGCAGCGAGTAGTCCCAATCCGCAGACCCGGCCAGCATGGGCAGGATCACGCGCCGCACGCGCTCTTCGCGCAGCTTGTCCGCGAGTTGGTCGAGGTGCGTCACGCGGCGCACAATCAGCGCTTCCTTGGCCGCCTCGATCGCTGGCACGCCGACGGGCCGCGCCGGGGCCGTACCAAGCTTGGCCCGGAAGCAAGCCTCATATGCCAAGGCGTTGACCAGCCACGGCTGGCCACAGGTCAGCGCCCACAGGCGCTCGACCGCCGCCGGCGCGAAGGCTTGCCCGCGCTCGGCCGTGTACTGCACTAGCAAGGACTGCACCTCGTCTGCTGAGAAATCCCCGAGGCGCAGCGACTCGGCCTTGATGTTGAAGGCACTGCCGCCCCTGACGTTGGCCCCCTCCCGGCTGGAATAGATCTGGTAGTCGCGCACGTCCCGCACGCCGCACAGGATCACGCTTTGCGGGAAATGCTGCGGCCGCATGTCGTAGCGCGCGCGCAACTGGCGCAGCACCGAGATCAGAGTGTCGCCGACCAGGGCATCGATCTCGTCCAGTAGCAGGACCAAGGGCCGCGCCTCGCGCTCCGCCCAGCGCGTGAGGCATTCGGCCAGGCAGGCGTCCGGCCCGCACTCGGCCGCCAGGGCCGCCTTGGACTGCTCCACGAAGCCGTCCTGCAACACACGCCGTGCGCGCGTGCCCATCTCCGTTAGGATGGTCTGCATGGCGCGCGCCGTATTCTCCTTGGCCGCTTGGCCGCCTTCGACATTCACGTACAGGCAGCGATATTCGCCCGTCGCATTGAGTCGGTCTTGCAGTGCCAGCAAGGTCGAGGTCTTGCCCGTCTGGCGCGGCGCGTGCAGCACGAAGTAGCGCCGGTCGGCGATCAGTTCGAGAATTTCGTCCAGTTGAATGCGGTCCAGCGGCGGGATGCAGTAGTGGCGCTGCGCCTCGACTGGGCCTTCCAGGTTGAACTTGCGCACGCCAGCTTGAGTATGGCACGCAGCGCCGACGAGCAGCAAGCGCGGCGGCCCGGCCAGAGTTCCGGCCACCTTGGCTGGGCGAGCACCAGACGCCGGTGCCGGCCCCACTCCCCACGACAACAAGGCCCCGCCTGATGCTCAGCCCGAAACTCAAATCCTCCAGCCCGGGCGTGAGCAGTGACTGGAAAATTATAATTGTCGCCGACGTAAATTTTGGGGCTTATAAGGATCGGTTGACAGATCTGCCGATCTTCGCCAGCTTTCTGCCCTCGTTGCGATCCCCGTCCAGCACGGCGGCAATCATGGGTTCCTCCTACTCGGCCAGCAGTTCGATCAAGCGCTCAGCCCTTGCCACCCACCGCAGCGATTCCCTTGCTGCATCGAGACCCGCCAAGGTTTCCGGCGACGGGAGCCGGCCCGCTGGCAGCTATTGCCGCTTGACTTTCAACACGGAAGCTCTGCAGAGAAGAGCGAGACCGGCAAGCTTTTCAATCCATCCTTAATAAGCACCAAATAATTCTAAGGTCGCCTTCCGCATGGGATCCCGAGACAGGGTTCCGGTCCGTTTGACAATAGACATGCTCAAGCCTCTCCGAAATCCGTGTACTTCGCGTTCAGAGACATGCTCAGGATACCTCTTTGCGTGTTGCGATCCAGCAGCGTCATGGCCGCCAAGCGCCCGCTGTGTTGATCGTCACCGCCCGCTCGAATTTGCAAACGCCGCTGCGCGGCCTACTTGCACACCGCCGCGAACAGCCCCGGTTCACCGGTGTACAGCACACGGTCGTGCTGTGCCCACAGTAGCTCATCAGCTCATCCACACTCCCCCATCTCTGCTGCCCGGCGAAGATCGCGTACACGCCCCCGAGTCCGCCGGCTGGTCGATCAGGCGGTAATAGCCGCGCATGGCAGACAAGTCCTGTTGTGCTGCACTGAGAAAGGACTTGCGCGGAGCGGCGGTTTGGATCTGCACGCTCTGTAGCAGCCTCCGACTCCAGCGTACATCGCCCAGCGGGGCCGCTCTGAATTCCTGCTGCACGCACTCGCCGGAGGCCCGCCGCGGGCAAGCCCAACTCGGCGTGCCAGTTACGCTCCAGTCATGCAGTCAGATCGCCCCCCGGCCGTGCGGACGATGCACTGCCAGTTGGCGGTTGCCAGCGAACCGCCACGCTGCTCTTGGGCCACAAAAGCCTCCACGAGCAGGGGCGGTAGCCGTAGCGCCGTATACCGTCGGCGGGCAACTACCGCAGCGCCAGTGCCTTGGGGGACATATTGCGCACTGCACGCCGGGTCCGATCAAAAAGCGATTCAGTCCTTGCGCTCTGTTTTCTGCAGGCAGCGTGCGCGCTCCAAGCGGGCCTAGCGCTTGCTCCTTCTCGATCGTGCGCGGCTGCCGCTGGCAAGTCTCGTCGGCTCCGTCTCGGTCGCGGGGGTGCCGCCTGCGAACGCGGCGAGGACAAATGCGGCGAGTACGCACAGCGCGCCGATCGGGACCAGATAGATCCCGATTCCCGGATCAGCGCCGTACAAGCCGAAACCTCCGAGGAAAAAGCCGCCGGGCAGCAGCACGGTGCCCGCTAGGAGCAGGCGCGAAACCTGCAGTAGACTCGCATGGCGTCCTCCTAGCAGCGCCGATGTCACGCCGAAGACGATGTTGATCAGGGCGAGGAGCGCGCCGTGGGCGTGCCCCAGCGTGAACAGCAGCCGCCGCGTCTCGTAGGCCTCTTCGAGATACCATCCGGCCTTGAACCCGTGAAACCCTTCCAGCGCGAGGCCCCCGGCGGCGAACGCGGCGAGCGCCAGCCAGCCGAAACGCACGTGTTTTCTGGCCAGGGATGCGACGGGTTGCGACATTGTCGGGGGCATGCGATTAGACCTATTCGACCAAATGAACCGGACGGTCGTCCCGTTCCGCGAGTAACTTGCGGATCAATTCCGCGTTGGTGCTGCCGTCAGCGGCGAAAAAGGGCGCTGGCAACTCTTGGGAACCCGGCCTCCAGGCCTCGACAGTCCGGGCCGCTGCCGCCTGCCGCCGGGCCGGGGGATGCAGGAAGTCGTAAGCGAAGTCAGCGCCCCCGAGCAATTTCTGCATCGACCGCCCGGCAATGAACCGCACGGCATCGTAGGGGTCGTCCAGCAAGGGGGCAAGCAGCGGCACCTGCCAGGCCGAGCCCGAGGCCTCGAGAGCCGGCTGCCAGCTGAAGTGCCAGGCTGTGAGCGCCCGGGTTCCGGCATCTCCCCGCAGCAGCCAGACGGGCGCGGCAGGCAGGTGCCGTTGCTCGTCGTCCAAGGCTGGCGCGGCGATGCCGTACCAGTCGCCGAGGTGCTCTGCGGTCCATCCCAAGGGGCGGTCCAGATGGCAAAGGTTGCAGGCGTTCGGGCGCCCTGCGGAGAGATCGGCCGCGACAGACGGGCTGGACACCCGATGGCTGCGGGAGGCTTTGAGCAGCCCGTAGCTCGTATGCGGAAGATGGCAGTTCTGGCAGCGGCTGCCCGCGGACGGCGCTGCATGGTGCGTGTGGGCGGTCAGGGACCCGGCAAGTTCGGCATGGCACTGCGTGCAGGCTGCGTCGCCTCGCATGCCGGCCTTGAGCCGGTCGTCCGGTTCGCTCTCGTGAATCGAGTGGCAAGACAAGCAAGAAAACTCGCCCCCTGCGAAGCAGGGCGACTCGATCAGTCCGTTGTATTCCCGGCCGACGACCCGGATCTCGCCGTCGCGCCAGAACCATTCGTCGAGCAACCCCGGCCGCTCCCGCACGAACTGCTCCATGAGTGGTGATTCGGCGAGTGTCTTGGGCTGCACCACATAGGCCGTCTCGCCAAGGTCATCCCCGGGGCGGTACGGCGCGCCGTCCACGAAGGAGGCAGCCCAGTCCTCGCCGTTGTATTGCGTGTGGAGAGAGTGGCACTGCCCGCACACCTCTCCTGCCCGGGGCGGGCCGAGCGTGCGCGGTTGGGTGACGCTTGCGTCGGGATGGCCGCCGATGTAGTGACGGTAGCGCTTGACCGGATTGCGGTTCAGGGCGGCGTGCTCCGCCGCCGGGCCGTGGCAAGCCTCGCATGCTATGCCGGCCTCCGCGAGCCGCGTGTCCGGCGGGCCTTGGCCGCCGGGCTCGTATCGCGGGCGCCCTCCGGTGGCATGGCACGGAAGGCAGTCGCGGTTCCAGACCTTGCGCGGTTCGAGCAGGTTCGGCGGTGTCAGGAACACCGAAACACGAGGCACCCAGCGCCGCTCCTCTATCAGGTACGCGAATGGCAGCATGTAAAGCTCGCGACCTTTGCCGGAGGGGTACCAATAGAGCTGGTAGTGGTGTGACCCGGTGGACATCACAATGCGTCGGGTCACCCGCGGGATCGTGCTGGCGAATTGCCGGGCTTGTGCAAAGTCTCCCTTTTGCGCCAGCGCCAGGGCTTGGTCGACCATGTCCGGGTCGGCTAGTTCAACCCAGAAACTTCCGCCCGAGCGAAACAAGCGATAGGGCCGGCCGTCGAAGTAGAGCGTCAAATCCTCGAAATCGGCCAAGACGGTCTCTTCGGTGACGACTTGGGTCATGGTGCGGTGGAAGCCTTCGTGCCAGCTCGCGTGCTGGCGGGGGTGACAAGGGAGGCATGTGTCGGAGGATGCGTAGCCGGTCGCACTGCGGTCTCCTGCATCGCGCAGAGACAAGGGCCTCTGCGGGAGAGGAGCGTCCGCTGGCGGATCCCAGTAGGCCACGCCAGCCGCCACGGCCGCCCCCAGCGCCAAGGACAGGGCCAACGATCCGGGACCCGGGGCAAGGCGGTTCACAACGAGGATCGCCAGCGCGCAGGCAGCCAGGAGCAGTGCGATCTCTAGCATCCGAAAACCTCATCGTCTCGCCTGCCCGCGGATGCCCTTATGGCGGTGAGGTGATGAGCAATTCCATCCTACACAGCAGGCGCCGGGCTGCTCTCGGGCCGCGGTCCTTCGCGCGGGCGCTGCAAGACTCGCCCTGCGGCCGCCGTGGCCCGAATATCCCGCCAGTTTTGCGGTCAGACGGGAGACAGGGCCCCCAGCTGGGGCCATGCGCGCGCAGGGGTGGATTCCTGCCGGAACGCCCCGGCACTTCCGTCGGCCTTCGGTCCGTTCCGGCCTGCTGTTATACTCCGTTCCAAGGCATTCGCCCAACGTTTCTTGATGCTGCGATCACTCCTCACTTGCATCCCTGTCCTGCTGGGTGCTTGGACTGGCATTGCCGCAGCGCCGATAGAGACACTGACACGCTGCGAGAACCTTTCGGGGTGGTCCGGGCGCACAGAGCTGTCTGATAACGCCCAAGAGGGCAGTGCCGCCGTTGCTGTCTCGATACCCGCCGGGGAGCTTGGGGCGATTTCTTACGATTTCTCCGGATCAGGGCTGAACGTTACGGACAGGCACAGCCTGAGCTTCTGGTGGCAGGCAGAGGGGGATGCCCTGCGTGATTTCCGGATCCGAGTTCGTGACTACCCGCGGGCCGGTGGCAGGCCGATCGAATACCGCGTATGGTCGGGAGAGACGCCGCCTCGCGGCTGGCAACTTGCAGTCGTAGAACTGGCGCGGCCCTCTGCTGTCGCGGCCGGCCAGAATCCGACTGAAGCCCGCCGCTCCGTCACGTTTCGAGCCGTGACCAAGCAAGATTCAGGCGCTCGACTGCTCATCGACCATATCGTCTCCATGGAGCGCACATTTTCCTGGCGAGTGCGGGCTCCCCGCCGGGTACAGCCGGTAGCGCTGCCGGGCTTGCTCAAATCCGGCCGGGCCCGCTGGTATTTTCCGATCGAATTCGAAAATCACGCATCCGCGGCCTTACCGATCTCGGTGAGCCATGACGGGCAGATCCTGTGGAACCAGATCTTGCCGCTGGGTGCCAGAGAGGCAGGGCCATTTTTTAGTCCGGATTCGAGGCAGAGCAGGGCAGGCTGGATAGGGGCGGTGTCTAGCAGTTAGCCGCTCGGAGGTCGGCTGCCGAGCGGAATGGGCGGCAGGGACTGGACATTTTGTTGTCAATCTGTCAGGCTGGCCTATAGTGGCTGTGCCAAGCGGCGGGTGCGAGCTGGATTTGCGCACGGTGCGCGTGCGTCCCACGCAGGGGGCGCACGAGCACCGGCGCTGGGATCGCTTGATGGCGGCCCACCACTATCTGTCGTTCACGGGCCTGTTCGGCAAGGCCCTGCGCCAGGTGGCCACGCTCGGCGAGCAGTGGATCGCCTTGCTGGGCTGGCAGGCCGCCGCGCTCAAGCTGGCGGCTCGCGACCGCTGGATCGGCTGGACGGCGCAGCAGCGGCGCCAGCGCCTGCACCTGGTGTTGCAGAACTCGCGCTTTGTGATTCTGCCCGCCTGGCAGGGCCAGCCCAATCTGGCCTCGCGCGTGCTGGGCTTGAGTGTGCGGCGGCTGTCAGACGACATGCTGGCGGCGCATGGCTTTCCGATCCTGCTGGCGGAGTCGTTCGTCGACCGGCAACGCTTCGCCGGCACGTGCTACCGCGCCGCCAACTGGCGCTGGCTGGGGCAGAGCGGCGGTTACGCGCGCGTGCCGGCGGCCCAGCCGCAGTGGCGCCGCCACGGCCAACCCAAGGAGGTGTTTGTGTACGAAGTGCAAGCTCATGCGGCGCAGCAACTGGCCCACAGCGCGGACGATCCGCGCTGGGCGGGGCCCGAGCGCAGCCAGCCACCGGACGCGCAGACGCTGCGCAGTCTGTTCGAGTTTCTGGGCGAGGTACCCGAGTACCGGCATGCCCGCGGCAAGCGCTACGAATTGCGCTGCGTGCTGACGCTGGCCGTGGCGGCGCGCCTGTGCGGCTACCGCGGCGTGACCGCTTGCGCCCAGTTCGCAGCCTTGCTGGACCAGGGCCAGCGGGCGGCGGTGGAGTGTTTCCGCAGCCCCAGCAAGGACTGCTACACGAGTCCTTCGATCACCACCTTCCACAACATCTTGGCGAGCTTGGAGCCGCAGACGCTGGAACAAGCCACGCGCGCTTGGGCCGGCCAGCAGAGCGCGCACATCCAAGCCTGGCCAGCGGCGGACGCGGCGCCGGCGACCGGCAGCGGGCCGGCGCAGCTGCCCGCAGTGAGCTTGGATGGCAAGGACGTGCGCGGGGCTTCGAAGCAGACCAAGCCGGGGCGCCGCATGCTGCTCGCGGCCGTGGAACAGGATAGCGGCGTGGTGCTGGGGCAACTCGAGATCGACAGCAAAAGCAACGAAATCCCGGCCTTCTGCGACTTGGCCCGGCAACTGCCGCTGCAGGGCCGCGTGGTGACCGGCGACGCGCTGCACGCCCAGCAGAAGACGGCGCGCTGCGTGCTCGACGAGTGCCAGGCCGAGTACCTGATCACCGCCATCAAGGGCAACCAGCCCACCATCCTCGCCGACCTGCGCAGCATGGACTTCAGCGACTGCCCGCTGGTGGAAACCAGCGACCGCAAGCATGGCCGTATCGAGCACCGCAGCTACCAGGTCAAGGACATCAGCGCTGCGGTCTGGGACGACTCTGCCCAGCTGTACGGTCGCCAGCAGGCGATCCGCGTCGAGCGCCGGCGCGAGCACGTCAAGACCGGCAAGTGCAGCACTGAAGTGACCTACGCGCTGACTTCGCTGAGTCCTGCGCAAGCCACGCCCCAGCAACTCGCGCAACTGCTGCGCAAGCATTGGCACATTGAAAACCGCCTGCACTACGTGCGCGACTTCACCTACGACGAAGACCGCTGCCGCGTGTATGTGCGCGACTTGCCGCGCAATCTGGCCTGCCTGACCAACACCGCCATCTCGATCATCCGCGGCCTGCCCCAATTCCGCTACCTGCCGCAGGCCAACCGCCATTTCGCGGCCCGCCCGCAGGAGGCCCTCGACTGCCTGCTACAAGCACCCCGGCACTAGCTCGGCCCCAGCTCGGCCCCACGCAGCCGCATCGTGCTGGCGACACTCCCGCTGCGCCTACTCGGCCTGGCCACCCGGTCCACGCCCGGCAAATCCCGCTGCAGCGCCCGCGCAACGAGTCGTTGGGACTCCTGCCCGCTACGCCACTAGCCTCACCAGAGGCGATCCGCTCCCCTCACACGCAGCATGCACCAACTAAAAAATGTACCTGGCATGAAGAGCCCCACGCCCCGCGATCTCCGCCTTCGGCACCACACCTGCCAGCCGATTTCAATAGCCCTGCAAATTATCGTTCTCCTTTGCTGGGTTGCAACTCCTCGCGCTGAAGCTCAGGGAACGAACAGTGTGCCGGTCTTCGCGGAGGGCGCGGCGACGACGCGCGAAGTGGCGGAAAACACAGCTGTCGGATCGAAAATCGAGCCGGCGATCCGCGCTACGGACGAAGACGGCGACGAGCTGGCCTACACGCTGGGCGGCAGCGACGCGGCCGCGTTCACGATCAGCCAGAGGGGGCGCTTGAAGACCGAGGCCCCCTTGGACTACGAGACCAAGAGCAGCTACACGGTGACGGTGACAGTCGACGACGGCAAAGGGGGCACGGCCTCCATCGCCGTCACGGTCAATGTCACCCGTGTGGGAAGCGAGCCGCCGGTCCAGCAGAACAATAGTGCGCCGGTCTTCGCGGAGGGCGCGGCAGCGACGCGCGAAGTGGCGGAAAACACAGCTGTCGGATCGAGCATCGAGCCCGCGATCCGCGCCAGGGACGACGACAATGACGAGCTGACCTACACGCTGGGCGGCAGCGACGCGGCCGCGTTCACGATCAGCCAGAGGGGGCGTTTGAAGACCGAGCTGCCCCTCGACTACGAGACCAAGAGCAGCTACACAGTGACTGTGACAGTCGACGACGGCAAAGGGGGCGCGGCCTCCATCGCCGTCACGGTCAATGTCACCCGTGTGGGGAGCGAGCCGCCGGTCCAGCAGGACAACAGCGCCCCGGTCTTCGCGGAGGGCGCGGCGGCGACGCGCGAAGTGGCGGAAAACACAGCTGTCGGATCAAGCATCGAGCCTGCGATCCGCGCCACGGACGAAGACAGCGACGAGCTGGCCTACACGCTGGGCGGCAGCGACGCGGCCGCGTTCACGATCAGCCAGAGGGGGCGCTTGAAGACCGAGGCCCCCTTGGACTACGAGACCAAGAGCAGCTACACGGTGACGGTGACAGTCGACGACGGCAAAGGGGGCACGGCCTCCATCACTGTCACGGTCAATGTCACCGACGTGGAAAACGAACCGCCGGTCCAGCGGGACAACAGTGCGCCGGTCTTCGCGGAAGGCGCGGCGGCGACGCGCGAAGTGGCGGAAAACACAGCTGTCGGATCGAACATCGAGCCCGCGATTCGCGCCAGGGACGATGACAACGACGAGCTGACCTACACGCTGGGCGGCAGCGACGCGGCCGCGTTCACGATCAGCCAGAGGGGGCGCTTGAAGACCGAGGCGCCCCTCGACTACGAGACCAAGAGCAGCTACACGGTGACGGTGACAGTCGACGACGGCAAAGGGGGCACGGCCTCCATCACTGTCACGGTCAATGTGACGAAAGGGGGCAATACGCGTCCAGCCAGCGTAGAGGAGCCGGGGGTGGCGATCTGGACGGATGCTCTTGCCTATCTGCCCGGAGACGATATGAAGCTGTACTTGCACATCGATCCCCGCATGCGAGAGCAGCAGGAGTACGCTGTATTCGTCTATCGCACGGAACTGGCAACGGGCGAGCGTGTCTGGCTGGACCTGAGCGGCGAGCCTGCAAGTTTCCTCCCGGAGGCTATCGATATCTACGGCCAAGCCGAGCAAGCGCTATGGTCTCGCCAGCTGGAACCGAGAGGCAAGCAGTTGGCCTGGGAAGGCGAGGTCCCCGAGGCCGGGCACTGGCAGTTCGTCGCCGAGTTGCGCGACGGCAGCGGAACCTATGCATTGAAGCGCGCCTACGCCACATTCGTGGTGGCGGCAGGGGGCACTGCCGTGGTGGCGAGCGCAGGGGAGCAGCGCCAATTGCAAGCTGACGAGCAGTGGGCCGGCAACACGATACATCTACTGCGCGGGCGCGTGGTCGTTCCCGCTGGCGTAACTTTGCAGATTGAGGCGGGAGCGCATGTCTTGGCTGAGGCGGGAGCCGCGATCGTGGTGGATCCCCAAGGGCGGATCGTGGCGCGAGGCCGGCGCGAGAAGCCGGTCGTGATGACCTGCGCAAGTCCGATCGGAGAGCGTGTTCCCGGCTGCTGGGACGGCTTGCAGATTAGTGGCGAGAGCACCGGCACTGGCGAGAGCGCTGGGCCGGAATCGAGCGGGGAGTTGCGCTATGTGCGCGTGGAATTCGCGGGCGGCCGGGCAGAAGGAGCAGCAGGCCCGGCCGTTGCCCTGCACCGAGTGAGCGGCGCAACCGTGCTCGAGCACGTGCAGGCCCATGCGTCACTGGGCCCAGGCTTCCGCTTCCGAGGTGGCAACGCAGCGTGCTACCGCTGCGTGGCGAGCAATGGCCGACAGGCGGGGATACTGTGGGGCGAGAATTTCGAAGGACTGCTCCAAGATCTGTACGTGCAGCATACGCAACCTGCCGCATCGGCGGTATGGGGAATCGCAGGCGACCAGCCCGCCCGCCCTCGGATCTACAACGCAACCTTGGTAGGCAGCCGGGATGGCCCGCGTGCAGAGTCGGAGCCGGGATCGGGGATCCGGCTGGATGGCGAGCAAGCGGGATTGCACGCCCGGAATGTGATTGCGACAGGGTTTCAGGGATATGGGATCGAGGTCAGGGACGGTGCTGAGACAGGATTTCAGGACGACAGTTTGGGAAACTTGATCCTCGGCCTGAACGAGATGGGAGCGGTAAACCAGCCGATTGCCACATATGTGCCCGAGCCAAGCCCGCAACAGGTGCCGCAATTCTTGAACGTGCGCCCGGAGCCCAACCCGGACCCGCGTCCGCGCAACGGATCCCGGGCCTTGGTGGCAGATCTGGCGGCGGTGCCGCCGCTGGCCCGATCCGGCCGTTCCAGGGAGCCGCACGTGGGGGCGTTCGGGTACCGCAACTGGCTTGAGCAGTGGACATGGTTTGGCGGTGAGGAGCAATATCGTGCGACAGAATGAGAGAAGACACGCTCGGAGGGCATGGCCATCCGCGGCGCCTTCCGCAGGCGGGAGCGGGCTGGGTGCGGGACTCAGCCGGGCGTGGCTGCGCTGGCGGCTGGCAACGGCCCGCACTCTGGCCGCCTTGGCCGTCCCGGTTGCAGCGGTCGGACAGGTGAGCCAGAATGTCGGGGATCCAGCGGCATTAATTGATTCCTCGCCTGCGCAACTGTCGATCT
The DNA here is from genome assembly GCA_965219605.1 of Bryobacterales bacterium. Taxonomy (GTDB): domain Bacteria; phylum Acidobacteriota; class Terriglobia; order Bryobacterales; family UBA6623; genus VXMF01. The sequence goes on from CBDCOC010000002.1 coordinate 1,102,013, forward strand.
GGACAGACAGGCTGAACTACGCAGCGTCGCAGCAAACGATGCGGGCCTACTTGGCGATGCAAGCGATGGGCGATGCGGAGAGCTACTTCCAAGTGGTGTATCTCGAAGACACCGCCAGCGGCGAGCGGCAATACTGGCAAGGTTGGCAGAGTGGGAGCGTGACAGGCTTCGGGCCTCTCGATCCAGCCCTGGGAGGTACGCCCGTAAGGGACATGGAGCCGTCGTTGATCTGGACCGGGCCGGTGCCGAAGCCAGGGACATGGCGGCTTGTGGCCGAATTTCGCAGCAGCGATCGAAGCGTGCTGGTGAAGCGCGCGGCGGCCGGATTCGTGGTGTCGGAGGAGATGGCGCTGGTGCTGGGGGAGGGCGGTGGCACGACAGAAATCCTTTCGGACACGACTTGGACGGCGCAGCGGATCCGCATACTGCAGGGGCCGGTGCATGTGCGCGCCGGAGCCACCCTGAGCTTGGAAGCGGGGAGCGTGGTGCTGGCGCGCGGGGCGGCGGCATCGATCGTGGTCGAGCCCGGGGCGCGAATCTTGGCAGAAGGTCGGCCCGAACGGCCGGTGATACTGAGCTGCGATGCCGCGGTGGGCGAGCGCAGGCCGGGCTGCTGGGGCGGGCTGGTTCTGCTCGGGCAGGCGCCGACAGGAGACCGCCGTCCGAACGCACCCGGGATCGACCCGCCCGCCCGGGGGCTGTACGGCGGAGACCTGCCTGACGACTCGAGCGGAGTGCTGCGTTACGTGCGCGTGGAATTTGCGGGCGCGGGATCGGACGGGGCTGCGATTGGACTCTATGGCGTCGGATCCGGGACAGTCCTCGACCACGTGCAAGCCCATGCCAGCGGAGGAGCAGGGATTCGCCTGGCGGGCGGCACAAGCGACTGCAAGTATTGCGTCGCAAGCGAATCTGCCGGGCATGGAATCGCTTGGGAGGGGGGCTGGACGGGCCGGATGCAGCATGTCTACGTGCAGCAACCTAACGGCTGCGGCATCGAGGCCAGCACGCGTGGCATCGGACTGTCCGAAGTGCCGTCCGGCCGTCCCCAGCTGTTCGGTGTCACCTTGGCGAAGCCCTCTGCGGGTGCCAACGACTGCGATACAGGAATCATGTTCCGGCAAGGCGCGGACGCCACGGTCAGAAACCTCGCCGTGCATGGATTCGGAGCTGGCGCCGTGCGCTTCGAGAATGAATCGGCCGGGGCGCGATTTATCGAGGCGGGCGGCAGCGTCGCGCATGTGATCGCCGAGTCGGCAGGCAGTGCCGGCCAGGGAGCGGGATCTCGAGCGCGGATTTTCGAGCAGGACCCCGCACTGGTCAATGTGCGCGGGGACGACTCGGCGAATCCAAGGCCGAGGCGCGGCTCGCTCGCCTTGCGGATGGGATCTGCGGCGTTGGCGCCGTCGGACGGATGGTTTGACACAAACGCTGACCATGTGGGGGCTTTCGGCCACGCGAACTGGCTGGCAGGTTGGGCATGGCTGGGGCCGGAACCGAACTCTCCGCCCGGGTAACCCAACATCGTCGGCAACTACGCATCAGCGTTAGAATGCGCAGTCGGCCCGGCTGGAGATGGCGGCTGCGGGCAGGCCGCCTGCTTTGAGCCGATGGATTCGCTGTGCTTCGAGCGCGGGCCGATCTGGCCCCGGCTATAATCAGTGGTTGATCAACCGGGCCTGCCAGCTGGGGGCAGGGGAGTGAATGAAGATGTCGAGCTATGCGCATCCAGAAGTGCTGGTCACTACGGATTGGGTGGCCCAACACGGCCGCGACGCCGGCGTTCGCGTTGTCGAAGTCGATGTGAACACGAGCGCGTATGACGAGGGCCACGTGCCTGGCGCGATCGGCTGGGCTTGGGACAGCCAGCTTTGCGACACGCTCGTGCGCGATATCCTGCCCAAAGACCGCTTTGAGAAGTTGCTGGGGGACAGCGGCATCGCCAAGGATACGACTGTGGTGCTGTACGGCGACAATAACAACTGGTTCGCGGCTTGGGCATTCTGGCAGTTGAAAATCTACGGCCACGAGGATGTCCGGCTGATGAACGGCGGCCGCGTGAAGTGGCTGGCCGAGGGGCGCGAACTCTCGCTAGACGTCCCCCAAGTCGCACCGGCGGACTATGTCGCGCCAGATCCCGATCTTTCGATCCGGGCGTTCCTTGGCCGTGTCCGGGATGCCGTGCGATCCGGCACGGTTGATCTGGTCGACGTGCGCAGCCCGGCCGAGTTCAGCGGCGAGATCCTCGCGCCGCCAGGCCTGCCCGAGACCTGCCAGCGCGGCGGGCACATCCCGGGGGCGCGGAATATCCCTTGGGGCAAGGCCTGCGCTGAAGACGGCACGTTCAAGACCGCCGGCGACTTGCGCGCACTCTACGCGGCGGAAGGCATCGCCGGCGATAGGCCGATTGTGGCGTATTGCCGCATCGGGGAGCGGTCAAGCCATTCGTGGTTCGTGCTCAAGTACCTGCTAGGCTTTGACGCTGTGAGCAACTACGACGGTTCGTGGACCGAGTGGGGCAACTTAGTCGGGGCGCCGGTCGAGCGCGGCACATGAGGGCGGAAGACTTCAGCACCGCCGATCTCGAACTGGCGGGCTGGCCGGTTCGCATCACCACCTACCGCATCGGCAAGACTTGGCACGCCAAGGCGGACAACGTCTCGCCGGGGGCGAGCATCGCCCGCGCCGCGGCTGAGGGCAGGGAACAGGCGGAGGCCCGGGTGCTCGAGAAAGCTGCCGAGAGGCTTGGCGCCACCCGGCGGCATCCCAAGCCTGGCCGAATCTCGTGATGCGCGTCCAGATCTTTTCGGACATTCATGCGGACTTCGCTAGCTTGCGGCAGGCCGTTGCCGTCCAAGCTGACATCTATATCGCCGCCGGCGACTTAGTCACCCACCCGGCCCCGCTCGACCCGTGCGCGGAAGCGCTCGCCGCGCTGGGTGATCGGCTCTGGGTTATGCCGGGCAATAACGAAACCGACGAGCAGGTGCGCAAGTTCTGCGAAGATCACGGCTTTCGCAATTTCCACGAGGTGGTCTACCAGGTCGGCGGCATGCATTTCGCGGGCTTGGGCTATTCCAATCCGACGCCGTTCGATACGCCCGGGGAGTATTCGGAGGAAGATCTGTCTGCCCGCCTGGCGCGCTTCGCCGGCCGGTCTCCGCAGGTCTTGGTGTGCCATGCGCCGCCTTGGAATACAACCTTGGATGAGGCTGCCCCCGGCCTGCACTTCGGTTCCAAGGCTGTCCGCGAGTACGTGGACGAGCACCAGCCGCAGTACTGCTTCTGCGGGCATGTCCATGAAGGCGCCGGACGGGTCGCGCGCTTGGGCGAGACGCTGGCAGCCAATGTTGGCAAGCAGGGCTATCTGCTGGAGTTGTGAGGGGGACCGAGACTCCGCGCTAAAATATACGCACGGTTGTCCGTTCCGCGATTCCGCCGCTGATCCGCCCGATGTCCGATGTGCCCCAAGGGGCGGTTGCTCCTCTGCCCGTGGCAAGCGACCGCACCCCAAGCAGCGCCACCTTCTGGCTGTGCGCTGCCACGCTGTGGCGGCGCGAGTTGCGCGGCTTCTACCGCCAGCGCAGCCGCATTTTGGGCACGCTATCGACGCCGCTGCTGTTCTGGTTCGTGCTCGGTTCCGGCTTCGGCTCTTCATTGCTGGGAGCCGAGGGCAGCTACGGCCAGTTCTTCTTTCCGGGCACGATGGCGCTGAGCGTGCTGTTCACATCCATCTTCGCCAACATCTCCCTGATCGAGGATCGACGCGAGGGCTTCCTGCTTGGCGTGCTGGTAGCGCCCGTGTCTCGCCTGGCGCTGGTGCTGGGCAAAGTCTGCGGCGCCACCACGCTCGGGGCCATCCAGGCAGCGTTGCTTCTGCCGCTAGCGCCCTTGGCGGGGATCTCGCTCGATCTTGGCGCGCTGCCGATGGTTTTCGCGGTGCTCTTGCTGATGGCATTCGGCCTGACCGCTCTGGGATTTTTCTGCGCTTGGTGGCTGAATTCCGTGCAGGGCTTCCACTCGATCATGAATCTAGTGCTGGCGCCGATGTGGCTGATGTCTGGCGGCGTCTTCCCGCTGGACGGCTCTTCCGCATGGGTCCGCTGGCTGACCGCGATCAACCCCTTGGCATACGGCGTAGCCGAGCTGCGCAGGCTGTTTGGCGCGCCCGGAGCCGACATGGCGCCCGCCCCTGAACTGTCATGGCTGGTGCTCGGAGGCTTCGGCGCGGTCATGTTGCTCGCTGCTTGGCACAGGGCCTCGCAGCCTGACGCCGCGCATTTGGCTTGAATTGCGGCATGGCGCGATCCGAAACATGGAATTCACCGACCTACCCGCACTCAATGCCAGCCTGAACTCCCTGGCGGCCGTATTCTTACTGCTGGGCTATGTCTTCGTGCGCCGTGGCGAGGTGCAGAAGCACCGGGCTTGCATGCTCTGCGCTTTCTGCGCCTCGCTGGCATTTCTCACCAGCTATCTGGTCTACCACTGGCAGGTGGGATCCGTGCCGTTTCCCGGCCAAGGCTGGATCCGGCCCGTGTACTTTTCCATCTTGATCAGCCATGTCGTGCTGGCGATCGCCGTTTTGCCCCTAGCAGTGGTTACGCTGCTGCGGGCATGGCGCGGTAATTTTGACAGACACCGCGCCCTTGCGCGCTGGACTTGGCCGATCTGGATGTACGTCTCGGTCACGGGTGTAATCATCTACGGGATGCTCTACCACGGGTAGGCGACCTTGCTGGCAGATCTGCGCAGGCTCGGCCCATACCTGTTCCGCTACCGCTGGCGCTACGCCGGCGGCTTGGCCGCCCTGCTATTTAGGGGCGTGCTGGCGGCCGGCGTGCCCCTGCTGATCGGGCGCGCGGTGGACCTGCTGGCCGCGGGGCAGCGCGCGGCGGCGCTGGATGCCGTCTGGATGCTGCTGGGAGTCGCCGCCTGCAAGGGTGTCGCGCAGTACGCCATGCGCTGGATTCTGATCACGATCTCGCGCGACATCGAGTTTGACTTGCGCAATGATCTCAGCGCCCACTTGGTCACGCTCGACCGGAGGTTTTACGAGCGCTACCGCACGGGGGATCTGATGGCGAGGGTGACCAACGATCTCGCCCAGGTGCGCTCGCTGCTGGGCCCCGGACTGATGTACTCGGCCGAGATCGGGGTTGTGACCGCTGCGGTGTTCTCCATCATGGCTTGGACCGACTGGTTCCTCACGCTGGCCATTCTCGCGCCGATGCCGCTGATCTCGGTGGTGGTGGGCTACTTCGGCCGCCGCACGCACGAACAGTTCCAGACCGTGCAGCAGCACTTTTCCAGCATCAGTGTTCGCGTGCAAGAGCACTTGGCCGGCCTGCGGATGCTGCGGGCCTACAGCCAGGGATCGTCCGAGGTCAGGCGCTTCGCAGCTGCCAATGCGGGCTATGTCGAGGCCAGCCTCGGACTGATTCGCATATGGCGCACCTTCTACCCGCTGCTAGAACTCTTGGTCGGCCTGACTGGCATCGGCATGCTGGGATTCGGAGGCTGGCGCGTGCTGACGGGCGCGATGACGGTCGGCACTTTCACCATGTTCATCTATTTCCTGGCAATGCTGGCGTGGCCCATGATCGGCATGGGTGTCGTGGTCAACATCACCCAGCGGGGCGTCGCTTCGCTCGGACGGCTCAATGAGCTGTTCAACCATCGCCCGTTGATCGCCGATGCGCCCGACGTGTTGCGATCCTATGAGTACATCCGCGGGCCGCTCATGTGGCAGGACGTCTGCGTCCAATACCCGAACGCCAGCGAACCGGCTGTCCGCGACGTAAACCTTCTCGTGCCGGAAGGGGAGTCGCTGGCGATTATCGGTCCGGTCGGCAGCGGCAAGTCCACTATCGCCAGCCTCGTGCCTCGGCTGTACGACCCAGTTCAGGGCGCGGTTTCGATGGAAGGCATCGACATCCGGCGACTTTCGCTCGGAATGCTGCGCGCGCAGGTCGGATACGTGCCGCAAGAGACGTTCTTGTTCAGCCGCACGATTGCCGAAAACATCCGGCTGGGAAGGCCGCAAGCGAGCGCCGCCGAGATCCGGGCGGCCGCCGAGCTTGCCTTGCTGAACACAGACGGGGACGCCTTTCCGGACGGGCTGGACACGCTTGTAGGCGAGCGCGGCATCACCCTCTCGGGAGGCCAGAAGCAGCGGGTCGCCCTCGCCAGGGCGTTGGTGTGCGATCCCAGCTTCGCGGTGCTTGATGACGCCACATCCAGCCTGGACGCGGAGACCGAGCATGCCCTGCTGGCCCGCATTCGCCAGGCCTCGTCCAATCGCACCTTGCTGATAGTGACGCACCGCGTCGCGGCTGCCAGGCTGGCGGACAGGATCGTCGTGATGGACGCGGGGAGGGTGGTGGACGTCGGCTCCCATGAGGAATTGCTCGCGCGGGGCGGGCTATACGCTCGTATCCACGAGCGCCAGCGTATCGAAGAGGAGCTGGCCAAGCCATGAGCCCTGCGCGCAGCATCGGGTCAGAGGCGGCGCGGGAGGTGCTCCCGGACGCTCCGCTGTACGACGCGGCCATCCTCAAGCGCCTGTGGCGCTACCTCCGGCCGTATTCCCTGTTCGCGACCGCCTCGCTCGTGCTGCTGATGCTGAATTCAGCACTGGGTGTGATCGGGCCGGTGCTCACGCAAGTCGCGGTAGACCGTTATCTCATGCCTGATCCGGCGACCGATTCGCTGCTGGATCCCTGGCTTCCGGCAGAGCCGCTGCAAGGCATCCTGTGGTTGGCGCTGCTGTCCTTGGCGGCGCTGCTGCTGGGCGCGCTGGCGCGGGCAGTGCAGATCCACGCGATGAACTGGACGGGCCAGCAGGTGATGCGTGATATTCGGCAGCAGGTGTTCGAGCACCTGCAGCGCCTGCCGGTATCGTACTTCGACCGCACGCCGAGCGGGCGGCTGGTGACACGGGCCACCACCGATGTAGACGTGCTCAACGAATTGTTCACCTCGGGCCTGGTCGCCGTGGCCGGTGATGTGCTCACGCTGTTCTTCGCTTTCGGCGCGATGCTGTACCTCAGCCCGCGCCTGACCTTGGTCTACCTTGGCATCGGCCCGCTGGTATGGGTCGTGAGCGTGATTTTCCGCCGGCGCGCCCGCAGCAGCTTCCGCGACGTGCGCAAGGCCGTCGCAAAGCTTGCCTCCTTCCTGCAGGAGTGCTTCACGGGCATTTCCGAGATTCAGCTGTTCAACCACGAGCGGCAAGCGCTGCGCGATTTCGCCGCCATCAATGACGAGCACCGCAGGGCGAACTACCGGTCGGTGCGGGCGCATGCCGTGTTCTTTCCGATCATAGAGTGGGTCAGCGTGCTGGGCGTGGGCCTGCTGGTCGTCTTCGGCGGCGCGTGGGTCGTTGCCGGCAGCGTGTCCTTGGGTGTCTTGCTGGCATTCCTGCAGTACGGGACCAAGGTTTTCCGCCCGATCCAAGATCTGGCGGAGAAGTACAACGTCCTGCAAGCCGCCATGGCCGGGGCCGAGCGGATCTTCGAACTGCTGGACACCCGTCCGGATGCAGTGCAGGTGACTGGCGAGAGGGCTGATCTCCAGCAGCCGAGCATCGAATTCCGCAACGTCTGGTTCGCCTACAAGGACGGTGTCTGGGTTCTGCGAGACGTCAGCTTCAGCGTCCCGCCCGGCGGCATGCTGGCCGTGGTCGGCCACACCGGGGCGGGCAAGAGCACCATTGTCAACCTGCTGCTGCGCTTCTACGAAATCCAGTCCGGAGCGATCCTGGTCGGCGGCAGGGACATCCGGGAGTGGTCCCCGGAAGCGCTGCGGCAGCACTTCAGCGTAGTACAGCAGGATTCATTCCTCCTCTCGGGCACGATCGCCGAGAATATCAGCCTCGGCGATCCCGGCGTGCCTGAGGAGCGCATCCGAGAGGCCGCTGCCAGCGCCCACTTGGCGGATCACATCGAAGCGTTGCCCGGGGCCTATGACGCGCCGGTCCTCGAGCGCGGCGCGGGGCTCTCGGTTGGCCAGAAGCAGCTGATTTCATTCGCCCGCGCCCTGGTCCACGAGCGTCCGTTCTTGGTGCTGGACGAGGCCACGTCGAGCGTGGATCCGGACACCGAGCGCAATATCCGCGACACGCTTTCCAAATTGCTCGCGGGGCGGACTTCGATCGTGATCGCTCACAGGCTGTCCACCATTCGCCGGGCCGACAGCATCTTGGTGCTGCACCAAGGGCAGGTCATGGAGTTTGGCACGCACGAGAACCTCTTGCAGCAGGGCGGCATCTATGCCCGCTTGAACCGGCTGCAGTCCTTGGCCGAGTCGTCCCCGGCCCTGGGCTGAATCGGGCCGGCCGGCAGCGCGGCAGAGCTGGCCGGCCGGTAATGTGTGAACATGTATTAGGCTAGGCTGCTTAACCCCACTCAGTGCGGGTGACGCGATGAGCTTAAGCGACGACTTGACTTGCGACACCGGCAGAGCGTGCCAGCAGAGTGCCCGTGTTAGGGGCAGTCATCCCTCGCTCCGGCACTCTTGCAGCAAGCAGGTGGAGCGAGAGAACACCTGTGGTCGTTGGTCGGAGGGCTGTCTGTCCTCTCGCAGCTCTTCCACGCCGTAATCGAGCCCGAACTTCCAGCCGGCGCGGAGGAGACTGGACAGCCGGAGGGCTGATTGACTGATCGCATCGAGCAAAAAGCGCTGGTCCAAGAGGAGACACCATGCAAGTTCCGAAGTTGACCGAGATTCTGGAGGCGGCGCTCGAGTGGATCAAGGGCGGGGCCCCGCAGTTGCTGGCCGCTACGGTGTGGCTGCTGGGAGGGTGGGCTCTCGCCTGCGTGTGCGGCGCACTCGCCCGCAGAATCGTGGGAGTGGTTTCCAGCCGGGTCGAGACCCGCATCGAGAAGAGCGGATCCTTGCGGGGGGCGGGCCTGTGGCGCGCGGCCCCAACCGTGATCGGACGCGGAGTCTACTGGACGATCCTCCTCTATTTTGCAACCGCGGCGATCGACCAGCTTTCGGTCCCGTTCGCCGCGGAACTGTTGCAGAGCCTGGCGTATTTCCTGCCGAAGGTACTGCTGGCGCTCGTGTTGGTCTTCGCGGGCGCGAGCCTCGGGAGCCTCGCGCACCAGTGGACGTCCAGCATTGCCGCCCAAGCCGGGATTTCGAATCCCGGCGTCCTCGGCCGGATGGCCCAGGCCGGAATCCTTGCAGTCGCACTGATCGTCGGCGTCCAGCAAATCGGCGTGGAGGGCAGCATCTTTGTCGCGATGACAACGGTCGTTCTCGCGTCGATACTCGGCGCTATGGCCTTGGCGTTCGGGCTTGGATCGAGTTCCGTAGTCGCCAACATCATGGCCTCCTACTACGCCTCGAAAGCCCTGAGCGTCGGCGACCGGGTGCGAGTCGGGAAGACGGAAGGGGCCGTGCTCGAGATCACTCCCACATCGATCGTGATCGCCGTGGGCGCGGACCGGCTCTACCTGCCTGCCCGGAAGTACTGCGACGAGGCGCTCGTCGTGGTCGGGAGCGAACGATGAGCAGCGCCGGCACTCGCGACCTGGCGCTCGAGCAGCTTCGTTGCAACCCTGCCGAAGCGGCGCGGGTTTTGGAGCGATGCCCTCCGGAAAGGGTGGCAGAGCTGCTAGCCGACACGCAGCCAGAGACCGCAGCTGGTGTCTTGGTTCTGCTTCCGCCCCCCGAGGCAGCTGCCTGTCTCGAGCGCATGCCCGCGGCGGCGCTTCGCGAGGTATTGCAAGTGTGTCCGGTGGCAACGTCCGCGGCTCTGCTGCGCAATCTCACCGAAGCCTCGCGGGAGGGTATCTTGGAGGGCCTGGCCGATCGGCCGCGACAACGGATCCGGCGAGCCTTGCGATACCCTGCCGGATCGGCAGGGGCCGCGGCCGATCTGCGTCCTTGCACCCTGTATGACGACCTTACCGTCGAACGGGCGATCGACCGTCTGCGCGAAGAGCGGGAGTCGGTCGCGCCGACGCTGTTTGTGATCGATCGCAATCGGCGGGTTCGAGGGGCGGTCAGCCTGGGCCAGTTGCTCGCGGCGCCGCCCGATTGGTTGGTTGGATCGCTGCAACTGGCCCGGGCGTGGACTGTGACGGAGAGCGCTTCCCTGGCAGCCCTGGTGTGAAACACCCTAGCCCGCCCCTGCCCCCACAGCGTCCCGGGAAGCAGTTTGTGCAGTGTCGGGAAGCAGCTGGTAGCCGAGATCCTTAGCTGTCGTTTTGAGGTAGGCCAAGGTCCGTTGGCGATGGCGCTGCTCGTAGGCCGCCTCGCCCTCGTCAACGTAGTCCTGGCCGAAGCGCAGCATGCGGTATACCAACACCGCCAGCTTGCGGGCGGTGGCGAACACCGCCGTCTTCATCCCCTTGTGCCGCGCCTTGCGGCGCAGCGCCGCCCCCAGCGCCGACTTGGACCGGATCAGCGCCGTCGCCGCCATGCGCAGCGCGTTCGACGTGCGCGTCGCTCCCAGCCCGCGCTGCCGCTTGCCCGCCAACTGCTGCCCGCCCGATACCGCGTGCCGCGGCGCCAGGCCCAGCCAGCTCGTGAAATGCCGCTCGCTCGGAAACGACCCCAGATCCGTCCCCACCTCGGTCAGGATCGTGCGCGCCGCCCCCGCGCTAATCCCGTCGATGCGCGTCAGATCCACGCTCGCGTAGCGGTACAGCGCCGTCCGCAGCGGCTGCTCACCCCGCCTTCGGATGGCTTTCTCCTTGGCCGCGTTCGGGTGCCGCGGACACTCCTCCGCGCTGCATTCCTCGCCCGCCTGCTGCTGCAGATCCTCTTGCAGCTTCTGCTCGTAACCGTCCATCTCGGCCTGCACCGCGTCGTACAGCCGCAGCGCACTGCGCAGGTTGAACAGGTGCTCCTCCCGCCAGTTGCCGCTCAGGTACTCCACGAACTGCTCCTCCGTGTGCTTGCAGCGCCCCGAGCGCAACTGCGCCAACTGCTCCGCATCGCGCTGCCCCGCCACGATCGCACGCACGATCGCCATGCCTGTCTGCCCCGTCAGATCCGTCACCGCCCGATGCACCTGCACGTTCATCTGATCCAGCGCCCGCTGCATCCATTGCACGCAGCGCGTGCGCTCCGCCACCAAGCTCTGCCACTGCCGGTGCAGCGCCCGCAGCTGCGTCACCGTCTCGGGCGGCCGGAACGAGCCCCGCAGCAGGCCGCAACTGTGCAGCCGCTGTAGCCACTGGCAGTCCAGCATGTCGGTCTTGCGCCCCGGCACGTTCTTCAACTGCCGCGCATTGACCAGCAACACCTCGAAACCGCGCTCCTCCAGCAACTCGTGCAATGGGATCCAGTACACATACGTGCTCTCCAGCGCCACCGATTCCACGCCTTCGGCCGCCAGCCAGTCCGCCAACGCGTCCAACTGCGCGGTGGTCGTGCCGAACGTGCGCACGTTGGGCCTGCCGTCCGCACGTGGCGGCCCGCAGGCCCAGTGCTCGCGGCTGCCGAGGTCCACCCCCGCCACCTGCGGGCGCTGCACCGGCAGGTCCCGCTCCGGCTGCTCTCTTGCCATATCTCCCTCCTGCTGCTCCTGTCTCACACACGGAAGGCCCCGGCCCGGGTTGGCAATTGCTCTGCAATGCTGGTGTTGAGGAGTGCTTCCGAAGAAACCTCGCTAGTGAATGATCGCTCGCCCGGACCCAGACTGGCTTTGGGGCAAATACTGCACCAATGAAATTACGGGGCTTGACTGCCGGAACCCTCCGCTCTGATTCTACGCCAAGCCACGTGTTTCCAACCGAATGATCCGGGCCCCGCCCGGGGGCGCGACTGGCTTGGCTTTCTCCAAGTTCCAACACAGCGATTAGCCAACGATCGCCAATCTGGAACGGGTACGGCCTCCCGCGCTCCATTTTACTGTATTCAAACCGCACGGTTCCGTCTGTCTCCACGCGGTACGGCTGTTCCAGACTTTCGAGAGCGGGTTGTCGCCGTACGGGTCGAAACGGAACGTAGAGGGGCTCCATCGGACCCAGTGCGCCGGGAAGACAGCTAAACTCTGAGCCGTTTGAAGACGGCTTGAGGCTGTGCGACCTGAGACTGTGCATGGCTGTCATTTTTCTACCTCCGCGTTTCCGCTCTCAAGCTGAGCTTTCAAGATTCCCAGAAGTTCATGCGCCGTGCGACCAGTGCAGGCGATTTTAGCGACAGGAATCGGTGTAACGCCTCTCTTTTCAAACTTTTCTTGGATCATCTTTATCTGCTGCTCTGGATCGCCCCAGACCAATGGTGGCTCCACATACCCGAGTATGAAGATCATATCTCCGGAAGGATTTTTCTACAAGACAAAGTGTGTGAAATACTGGGGTGACCCCAAATCATCGAAGTTGGCCTTGTCCCAGTTGACGGGAATCTTTATTTCTACTCCGGAATGTCCCTCATCTCCGACAGTGCTTGTATTTTTCTTTGACATGCTTCCTCCTTTCTGCGAGTAAGGGGCCACCCGACACTGCTCTGTGCCGATTATGGACGCGAGGTGTCAAGGGACAAAACAGAGATCGGGCCAGCGTCTCAGGCGCAGCATCCTTCAGAGCCCATTCTGAATCAAGCATCGGTTTCATCGCGCTCTCCTAGCCCGGATATCTCACCACGGGGAGTAGACATGAGGCATGATTTCGTGATAAGCTGTTTTGTTTCCAAGCAATTACAAGCTTGTCGAAAGCACACCTCATGTCCACACAGTGTACCACGATCGAACTTCCCAAGCACGCCCGCCGCCAGGTCAGCGCCTGCTTCGACGGCGGGCGCCTGTCGAACGATGGCGGAGCCCTGCTGCTGGCAGCCGCCGACCGTGCCTTGCGGCTGACCGCCCGCTTGGCAGGCTGCTTTCAGGATTACCGCCAGCGGGGCCGTTGCGAACACTCGGTGCAGGCGCTCAGCGCCCAGCGCCTGTTCGGCCTGGCCCTGGGCTACGAGGATCTCAACGATCACGACACGCTGCGCGACGACAGCCTGCTGGCGCTGGCGGTGGGCTGTGCCGACGTGACCGGCCAGAGTCGCGTGCGCCAGCGCGACAAGGGGCATCCGCTGGCCGGTTCGAGCACGCTCAACCGCTTCGAGCTGGGCCGGCCGGAGCAGGCGGCGAAGGATCGCTACAAGCGCATCGTGGGCGATGCGCAGCAGTTGGATCGGCTGCTGGTGCAGCTCTTCATCGAGATGCAGGCGGCGGAGCCGGAGGAACTGGTGCTGGACATCGATGCCAGCGACGATCCGCTGCACGGCGAGCAGGAAGGGCGCTACTTCCACGGCTATTACGACTGCTATTGCTACCTGCCGCTGTATGTGACCTGCGGGCGGCACGTGCTGAGCGGGCAGTTGCGCACGGCGGATGTGGATCCGGCAGTGGGGGCGCTAGAAGACGTGCAGCGCATCGTGGCCCAACTGCGCGAGCGCTGGCCGCAGGTGCGGCTGCTGGTGCGGGGCGACGCGGGCTTCTGCCGCGAGGCCTTGATGGCGTGGTGCGAAGAGCAGGCGGGCGTGGACTACGTGTTCGGGCTGGCGCAGAACGCACGCCTGCAGCGGGCCGTGCGGCAGCAGCGCGAGCGGGCGCGGCGGCGGGGGCTGGTGAGCGGGCAGAGCGCGCGCTGCTACCGCGAGTTCAGCTACCGCACGCGGCGCAGTTGGAGTCGCACGCGGCGCGTGGTAGGCAAGGCGGAATGGCTGCCGGGGCCGGGCCGCAACAGCAACCTGCGTTTCGTGGTAACGAGCTTGAGTCGGCAGCGCTGGGGCACGCGCGAGTTGTACGAGCAGTTGTACTGTGCGCGCGGGGACATGGAGAACCGCATCAAGGAGCAACAGTTGGACTTGTTCGCCGACCGCACCTCGGCGAGTGCGCTGCGGGCGAACCAGTTGCGCTTGCACTGGGCCTTGTTCACGGCAGCGCTGCTGGAACAGATCCGCAGCGTAGCGCTGGCCGGCACGGAACTGGCGCAGGCGCAGTTCGGCACGCTGCGGGTGCTGTTGTTCAAGGTCGCGGCCAGCGTGCGGGTGAGCGTGCGCCGCATCCGGGTGTCGCTGTCGTCGTTATTCCCCCGCCAGGAACTGTTCGCACACTGCCTGGCCCGCCTGCGGGCGAGCTAGCGCGCTGCAGACAGGCGGGACGCTGCGGGGCCAGGGCGGCTCCAGGGGCAGGTGTGCGTACAGCGTGCCGCTAGGCCGCCCGCCAGGCGGCCAGCGGCTGAGGATCCCGTGTGCGCAGGCGCTGCGCCGGTGGTCAACGGCGCTATGTGACCAGGGTACAACAAGCGCACTATTCAATGTTTCTATTGTGGGGCGCTCTGACCATGATTCTCGGCTGCGAGCAAAGTTGGTGAGATATCCGGGCTAGTGCGAAAACAGCTCGGCTGGCGCAAGGGCGTCTTGTTGCAGACCCGGCTGAAAATTCACGTCCTGAGGATTCGACTCTCTCCTTGCCTCCACCGTTGCCCTCAAACTACACAGTAACACATCTAAGCCTCTTCCAATCAAGACCCTCAGTGTGCTCCCCAGCGAAATTCAATGTCGACCTCGCGGACGGGAAACATGATCGCATGCAAGCCATCCTCAACTTTGCCATTGTCGTAGCTCCCCCGATTCCTCCTGCATGGCTAGCTGTTCGCCTAGGTGCTAGGTGTGAGATCCGGGCGGCACTGGCCCAAAAAGTTCGCCAGCAGTTGCTTGCCCACAGAGGTCAGGATCGATTCGGGGTGGAACTGCAGACCTTCGACGGCGAAGCGCCGATGCCGGAGACCCATGATGATGCCATCGTCGGTCCAAGCCGAAACCTGCAATTCCTCCGGCAGCGATTCGCGCTCGACAACCAGTGAGTGATAGCGCGTCGCGACGAAATTCTGTGCCACGCCCGCGAAAATAGACCGGCCGTCGTGCTGGACCACGCTCGTCTTGCCATGCATCAAGTACGGAGCGCGGATGACTCTGCCCCCGAACGCTTCGCCGATGGACTGGTGCCCGAGGCAGACGCCCAAGATCGGCACCTCTCCCGCCATCTCCTTAATCAGGTCGACGGAAATCCCGGCCTGCTTGGGCGCGCAGGGGCCGGGAGAGACCAGAATCCGCTCCGGCTTCAGCGCGCGAATCTCCTGCACCGTGACTTCGTCATTCCTCTTGACAACGGGCGACGCCCCGAGTTCCCCGAGGTACTGCACGAGATTGAAGGTGAACGAATCGTAGTTGTCAACGACGAAGACCATCTATCCTATTCTCGCCTGTCCCGCGCGGAAAGAGCGCACGGAACCGCAGGACGCGCCCTCCTTCCGGCACCGCCCGCAAGCGGGCCGGGAAACCCGCGCCCTGCGGAAGGCCCGGGCCAGAGCGCTATGGGGTGCGCCCTAGCTACGGATTGTATCCCGAACCGACCAAGACCGGGCCATCGCTGGTATGCACGAGGCGCGCGAAGGACACCTTGCTCTGCTCCATGCCCTTGGCGGGGTTCAAGAAGTTGTAGTACCAGAAGGTCTCCCCGAACACGAGGGCGGCCTCGTTCAGGTCCCGCCCCTCCCATAGCACTTCCGGCTGGCGGCCCGACACATCGAAACTGGACGGGTTGCCGCTGAACTTGACCTCGCCCGTGCGCGGATCTACCCCGAAGACATAGATCGACTCGTAATTCCAAGTGGGGTGCTTGGTGAGGATCGGGATCGCGAATTGACCGCCTGATTGCAGCAGATGCGCCGCACATCGCACGAATTCCTGCAACTTGGCATCACTAGGATATAAGTGCATGTCAATGGCGTTGACTTGGTCAGGATCGCAAGTTCCGGGCAGATCCCGCCTGTAGATCCCGGCCCCGATAGCTGCCCGCTCCCCGTGCCAGTCGATCTCGATCACGTACGAACTCTTCGTCTCTTCCAGGCCCGTCTCGGGATTCGCGAACGCATAGTGGATCCACCCCTCGTCGACGATCGACAGGATCCGATGCAGCTCGTGGTAGTAGTCGCTCCCGAAGGCATCGACCAACGCCGCGCCCCATGTCGATCCCTCGCGCGCCGGCTCGGGCGGGTACACATGCACCACGGCATTTACCCCGGACGGCTGGATCCCGTCCACGAACACGTATATGGGACCCGCCTTCCAGCGCTCGTCCTCGTTGAACGCCCGCCGCGCTTCTTCCGCGCCGTGCTCCTTGACGTACTCCGCCGCGCATTGCACGAACGCGCGCAGGTCTTCCCTCGTCTGCACCGCCGCCGCCGCTGCGTAGTTGTCGGCGCAGCCTGGCTGCGCCGCGCCGCTGGCCGCCTCAGGCTGGTAGCCGGCTCCCACCAGCAGCGGAATTCCTTGCGCCACCGCGCGCTTGAAGAACCCTGCCTTGGGCAACACGGTCCCCGTGTAGGGGCTGACGTAGTTGTAGTAGATGAAGCTCTCGCCGAATGTATCGCCGACATCCGCCATTTCGCGACCGCCGAACTGATCCGCGTAGGGGTCCTTGGCCAGCCACTCGTGCAACGAATTGCCGTTCACCCGCAGTCCGTTGCCCGTGAGGACTTGGTTGCCCATCCTGTCCAGAACGAAGGCATAACTGGTGCCGTCCCGCCAGCGCGAGTGTTCCTCCAGCTTTTGCCTGGCTGCATAGCCCTCCTCCTCCACGACCAAGGTCGCGCAGCGCACGAAGGCCTGCAGCGCTTCCTCGCCCGGATTTGCCGTGAGCGCGGCGGCGTTCACCTCGTCGGCAAGGCAGCTGCCCGGCAGATCGGGCGCGTACAAGCCCGCGCCGAGGACGGCCGGGCTGCCCATCCAGTCCACCTTGGCCAGGTAGGATGCCTTGGGCAGCCGAGCGCCAGTGACCGGGTGGGCGAATGTATAGTACGTCCAAGCGGAGTCCCGATTGCGCAGGATGCGGTACCTTTCGGCGTAGAGATCGGTTCCGAAGTCCACGATCGACGCGCCCCGAATCGTGCCCTGCGTTGCTGGATCCGGCGGGAACACGAACGTTCTCGCGGTCTTGCCGGATGGCTTTAATTCGACCACGAAAATATAGGTCGGGCCATGCTTCCAACGCCCGTCCTCGTTGAAGGCCTGCAAGGCTGCCTGCGGGCCGTTGTCGTCGAGGAACTGCTTGGCGCATTCCACGAACGTCTGAACATCATCCAGCGTGCGCACCGAGTTTGCCGAGATCCGGCGGTCCGAGCAGGGGCTGTCGCCGCCAGCGGCATCGCCGGCAACGTCGTCGCCACTGTCAACGACGGTGTTGTCGCCGTCAGTTGCAGCGACAGGAGTCACCGCCAGAGCGAGCGCGGCAAAGATTGGCAGGAATCGGGGTTTTACAATTTCTTGCATGTATCTAGTGCTTGCGACAAAAGCATCCATGTCGTTGTATTCAAAACGGTTGCGGGCAATCGACGCAGGCGAAGATTCGGCGGGCGGCGGTCCGTTGGCTCGGATCTGGCCCATTAGCTGCGATCTTCGCCTGGCAACAACCCACTGCGCGTTGTTCAGCCTGCTGCAACAAGCCTTTATTCCGCTCACCAATCGGCCCGTTTTGCTAGCAGAGAACTGATTTTAGGGGGTTTTGTCGCAGGCACTATCTAGAAGTGTAGCAGTTCCCGGCCATGCATGGGTCGATCTCGCGCAACGAGGGGCGCGGCATGCGCGTGGCGCAACTTTCGCAGCAGATCCGCTCTGACGAAGCCATCCTGCAGCGCAGCACGCCCGGCAAGGAAACGCAGTCCTGACCTGAAACTTCCGGATCTCATGGCGCTTCCGGCGTGGCGAGCGTGTCTGAATCAAGCCGATTGCCGAAATGTTCAACCTGACCAAAGCCGATCATTTCCCCGACGAGGCCCAAGTCTCGCTCCTGTTCAACTTCGATGGCTTCCTGCGCAGCGGCCCAGTCCTGCCGCGCGCTCGCAGCGAAGCGACATGCGGGCAAGCAGCCCGCCCTGCCCTGTCGCATCCCGCGCTCCCCGCGGACGGATCCACGACAGGCAGCACTCGCTAAAATGACCACACGTTGATCAAACGCAGCGAACTGGTGACGATCATTGCCTACGCGACGCCGCTGCTGGTGTTGCTGGCGGCATGCTTCTGGCTCACGTCCTTGGACTTCGGTGACTTCCGCCCCGAGGACTCGAGCGTTACATACGTGCTGTGGACACTTTCGACGTGCGTCGTGCTGGGGGCCGTAGCGCTCGGATTCCTGCTGTTCCGCAACCTGCTCAAGCTCTATGTCGAGCGCCGCGGCAACGTCCTCGGCTCGCGCCTGAAGACGAAGCTGGTCATGGGCGTGCTCACCCTGAGCGTTCTGCCGATCGCCGCCCACGTTGTCTACTCGCTGCAGCTATTGAACCGCAACTTCGACAAGTGGTTTTCACAGCCCACAGTCGGGGTCTTCGAAAGCGCGGAGCGCATCGCGGACACCGCCGCTGCGGAAATGCTCGCAGACTTGGAGAGAGGAGCTCGGCACATCGCGGGGAGGCTGGCCGCGGGTGCCGAGCGTGACAACTCAGCCCTGCAAACCCTAGCCCAAGGCGCCGGCGCGCACTACCTCGGCATCGGCGGTATTGGCACGTCCGGTGCGCAGATGGCGACAGTCTCGGCCGATGCGCCGCCTGCGGCGCTCCAGCGACTGCTGTCAGGCCCTTCCGCCGCTAGCCAAACCGGCAGTACGGGCGGATGGCTCTACGCGGCGGTGCCCGTGCAATCCGCAGACGCTGCTTCGGCGCGCCTGCTGCTGGCACGGCGGATGCCGGCCTCTATGCTGCAGGACAAAGCGTTCGTGCAAGCGCAAGTCAACCAGTGGAGGCATCTCGAGGCAGCCCGCCCGGCGATGTGGCGCACCTATGTCTACCTGCTGGCCCTGATAACGATCTTCACGCTGTTCATCGCGGTCTGGATGGCCCAGTTCACCTCGCGGCAAATCACCCGCCCGGTCGAGGCGCTAGTGACCGCGACGGGCGAGCTGGCGGGCGGGCGGCTGGGGTACCGGGTCCGCACGGCAGCAGCCGATGAGCTAGGCGCCTTGGTCGAATCGTTCAACCAGATGGGGCAGTCCCTGCAAGCCAAGACCGAGCAGCTCGAGCGCAGCAACCGCGAGCTAGCCCGCGCCAATACCGAGATCGAGGAGCGCCGCCAGCTCATCGATGCCATCCTCGAGAGCATCACACCCGCGGTCATCTCGGTCGACGAGAACGGCAAAATCCTCAAATTCAACGAATCGGCGCGGCGCTTCGCCCGGACGCGGCCGCTCCCTTCGCTGGGCTCCGTGGCCGAACTCCTGGACGCCCCCCAGCGGTCCGCGTTCGAGCACATGTTCGGCAGCGCGCGACGGACCGGCATCGCCACCCGCGACTTCGAAGCCGACAACATGCGCGCCCAGCGCTCCGAA
>CBDCOC010000003.1:0-155076 GCA_965219605.1 Bryobacterales bacterium
ATTTTCTGGCACTACCCGCTGTACCTGACAGGCCGCGCAACTCCCGCGAGCGCCGTTCGCAAGGGCGACTGGAAGCTGATCGAATTCTTTGAAGACAGGCGCTTGGAGATGTATAACATCGCTAACGACATTGGCGAGTCGCGCAACATGGCGGATACCGTGCCCGCGAAGGCCCGCGAGTTGCACCGAGAGCTGATCGCTTGGCGCAAGGCAACGAATGCCGTGGAGCCGCAAGAGCAGAACCAGTATTACGACGAAAAACGGAACCGTTAGGCCCAACTTACACGTAAGCATTCAGTGTGGTAGTGGATGGGAGGCTAGCAGGGCCGCGGTGAGGATGTGCTGGCCAAGGCCTGAGCAATGGTTCGCCAGCGGGGGGTGACTCAGGGCCGCCGGTTGTGGCAGCGTGGAATGGAGTGCCTAGAGAACCGGCCATCGACGCCCGGATTGAGCGGCTGGAGACGACGACGTTGGCCGGCCAGCGCCTCACGCGGCGCAAGCTGAGCGGCATACAGGAAACCGTCGCGGCGCTGCCGTTGCTGAGTCGGACGGAACTGGCGCACACGATCTGCGAGCATCTGGGCTGGCGCACGCCGCGCGGCCGCAACCGCCAGCAGTTGGCCGTGCGCGTGCTGGAAGAGATGGAGCGGTTCGGGCTCGTGCGGCTGGCGGCGAAACGGCATGCGGGTCCGGGTGCGAACCAGCCGCTGAACGTGGGAGCGGGTAGTGCAGCGCAGGCCCCGGTGCGCGGGCCGCTGAGCGCGTTGCGCCCCGTGCGGCTGGAGATGGTGACGGCCCAGCCGGAGATCGGGCGCTGGAATGAATGGGTGCAGCGCTATCATCCGCTGGGCTAGCGGCGGCCGCTGGGGGTGCATCTGCGCTACTACCTGCGGGATCGGCAGCAGCGCCTGCTGGGCTGCCTGCTGTTTGCTTTCGCGGCCCGGCAGTTGGCCTGCCGGGATGCGTGGATCGGCTGGACGGGGACCGAGCACCGCAAGCAGTTGCAGCGCATCGTGCGGAACGCACGCTATCTGCTGCTGCCGTGGGTCACGGTGCCGCACTTAGCGAGTCATGCGCTGGGTTTGGTGGGGCGGCAAGTGGCGGGGGACTGGCAGCGGCAACACGGTTACCGCCCGGTGCTGCTGGAGACGTATGTGGATCCGAGCGCGTATCGCGGGACGTGTTACCGGGCGGCGAATTGGCAGTACGTCGGGCTGAGTCGGGGCTGCAAGGCGCGGCGCGGGCGGCCGGCGCAGGCCTGTCTAACGACAATTAAAACTGCCGGGTAACGACAATTAGAATTGCCGGTTCGGGCCGAGGGTTGGCGGCTAGACTCACAGCTTCCCTAGGGAGGTGGGAGTCGATGGTCACAGACCAACAAGTGAGGCTACTGATGAAGGCAATTGAAGAGCAGGCGCCGCTGGCGACAGCCGCGGCGCAAGCGGGCATGAGCGAGCGGACGGCGCGCAAGTGGCGGGATCGCGAGCAACTGCCGAGCGCCAGCCGCAAGACGCATGACTGGCGCACGCGGGCGGATCCACTGGCAGCACTGCAGGGGGAGTGGGAAAAGCTGCTGGAGTTGGATCCGGGGCTGCAGGCCAAGGCGCTGTTCGAGGAACTGCAGCGGCGCCATGCGGGGCAGTTGCAGGCGGGCCAGTTGCGCACGCTGCAGCGGCGCGTGCGGCAGTGGCGGGCCAGCCAGGGGCCGGGCCAGGAAGTGTACTTCGAGCAGGAGCGGGAACCGGGCGTGCAGTGCCAGTCGGACTTCACGGACATGCGCTCGTTGGAGATCACGATCGGCGGCGAGCCGTACCGCCACCTGCTGTACCGCTGCGTGCTGCCGTACTCGAACTGGGAGCACGTGACGCTGGCGGGTTCGGAAACGTTCGAGGCGCTGGTGGGCGGGCTGCAGGAAAGCCTGTGGGAGCTGGGCGGGGTGCCGCGCGAGCAGCGCACCGACAACCTGTCGGCGGCGACGCACGAGTTGCGCCACTCGGGCGGGCGAGCGTTCAACCGGGCCTACGAAGAGTTCCTGGCGCACTACGGCTTGAGCGCGAGTCGCAACTATCCGGGCAACGCGCACGAGAACGGGGATGTGGAAGCGGCGCACGGCCATTTCAAGCGCGCCTTGGAGCAGCGCCTGCGGCTGGCGGGGACGCGCGATTTCCGCTCGCTGGACAGCTACCGGCGGGCTGCTGGGCGAGTTGGTGGCGCAGCGCAACAGCCGGCGCGGGGAGCGCCTGGCGCAGGAGCGGGCGGCCTTGCGGCCGCTGCCGGCGCGGCGCCTGCCGGTGTATCGCGAACAGCGGCGCACGGTGACGCGCGGCAGCGTGGTGCGCGTGGCGAGCAAGGTGTACTCGGTGCCGGCGCGGCTGATCGGCGAGCAGTTGACGGTGCGGCTGTACGCCGAGCGGGTCGAGTTGCACCATGGCGGGCAGTTGGTGGCGCGCCACGAGCGGGCGCGCGGCCAGCAGCTGGGGCGGATCGACTACCGTCACGTGGTGCACTCGCTGCTGCGCAAGCCGGGCGCGTTCGCGCAGTACCGCTACCGCGAGGAGATGTTCCCGACGGCGGTGTTCCGCAAGGCCTACGACCGCTTGTGTGCGGGGCGCGTGGCGCACAGCGCGGACTTGGAATACATCCGCATCCTGCATTTGGCGGCGACCACCTGGCAGACGCGCGTGGAGGCGGCCTTGCAAGCCTGCTTGCAGCGCGGCGCACGCCCGGACTTCGAGCAGCTGCGGACGGCGGTCGGCGCCGCGCGCCCGGAGTTGGAGCCGGCCTGCGAGTTGCGCCTGGCGGAACCGGACCTGGCCGTCTACGACCAGTTGCTGGGACGGGAGTCGGCATGACCGAGCGCGAGTTGAGCGCCTTGCCGCAGCGCCTCACGGAATTGCGGCTGCCCTCGTTCGCCGCGCATTGCGAGCGGCTGGCGGCCTGCGAGTTTCGCGACGAGGACTGGACGCCACTCGCTAACGAGCGGCAGGAAGAGGCGTTGTTGATGGATTACCAGCCCAGCGGCTGGCCGCACGAAGAGGCCTGCGTGGTGCTCCGACGCACGCACGCCGACGGACAGCGGCTGCTGCTGCCCCACTACAGCTTCATCTTGGTCAGCCGCGACGATCTGCCGCTAGTGGAATTGGTGCGGCGGCACCGCGCCAAGCAGGGGCAGGAGAATGCCTGCAAGGGACCGCTACAGGAGTTGAACCTGCACCATCCGCCGTGCAAGTCCTACGCGGCCAAGCAAGCCTACTACCTGTGCGGGCAGTTGGCGCAACTGCTGCTGCGCGGGCTGCCAGCGCAGATGCTGCCGGAGACGGCCCACGGGCACGGGCTGGGGGTGCTGATCCGGCAGCTGGTGCGCAGCGTGGCGCGCCTGACGCGCAGCGGGCGGCGCTGGCGGCTGCATTGCGCGCGCGGCAATCTGCGGCTGGCATGGCTGGCGCAGGCCTGGGGCAGCTTGGAACCGCCCGGAACGGGCTAAGCGCCGGCCCGCCGAGGGGCAGAAGAAGTGAGAGTGAGTTCATGATACACCCAGTGGGGAGGTGGTACTGGGGGGAGGAGGCGCAGCCGCGCTGCCCGCTACAGGCCTGCTCGAGACGGGGGCTGGGCAGAGCGGGGAGCGTGCTGGTGGCTAGCCACCAGCACATTTTCATTATATTTTGTTTTAATCAGGCTGCCCCTGCCCGGCCTTGAGCGCTGCCGCCACGCGCCTAGGCTTAGCCCCCGCGCCACGACCGCTGGCTGCGAGGCCGCCCCGCTTTCCAACGCCAAGTGAGCCTGTAACCGCTCTTTTCCCGCAATGGCCCGCACTACTCCGCACGGATGGCCGCGAACAGCTCGTCGCGCGCCGCGTTCAACTGCCGCGCCGCTTCGTGATCGCTCATGCGGTAAGCCTCCGCATCCAACTGCGCGAAGTCCAGCCCCGCGCGCAGGCAGGCCGCCGCCTCCGGCAGCGCTTTCAGCTGCTCATACGGCGTGCATAGGTCCTGCTGCCGGTAGCGCTTGCGCAGCTTGCCCTTGGCGTCCACCTCCTCGCTCGGGAAGTAGCACGGACGATGGTAGTTCAGGTACGGCGAGAGCACCTCGCGGTTGAACTGGTGCAACCGCTCGGCGTGCCGCCCCGCAATATGCCCGTAGCCGAGTTGTTTGCGCACGACCGTGCCGTTCTTCGACTCCACCAAGGCATTGTCGTTGCTGCGCCGCGGGCGCGACTTGGTGAACTGCTCGCTGCGCAGCTTCTCCAGCAGCCTCGCCACGCGGCGGTTGATGTACTCGGAACCGTTGTCGGAATGCAAACCGCAGATGCGGAACGGGAAGGCGCCCAGCAGGTCCTCCAGCACCGGCAGCAGGAAGTGCTCGGAGATGCGCTCCACGCTGCCCACGAACTGGAACTGCGTCACCTCGTCGACCAAGTTAATGTGATATACGCCCTTGACTTTGCCGCGGTCTCCTTGATGCACCGAATCGACCCGCACATAGCCCGGGCGACCGTTGGGGCGCGGCCGCCGGCGCTCGGCAATCGTCACCGCCGCCGGGCGTGTGCCGGCCTTGCTGCCTAAGCGCCGCAGGTAGCGCGCGCTGCGCCGCAAGTTGTACAGGTGCCCGTTCGACAACTGCGCCAAGCGCTGGAAGCGCTCGTCGCCGAAGAGCTGCCAAGCGCGCTGGCAGAGGGCCAGCGTGGCCGGCCCCGACAGCGTGCCGTGCAATTCGTCCGTTTCGGCCAGCAGTTCGATGTCTTGCGGCTGGTACTTGTGCTGGAAGCGCCGCCCGGCTCCGCGCTGCCCGGCACGCAGCTGCCCGCTCGCCAGATAGCGCTTCACCAGCCGCGTCAGCTGCGCCCGCGACAGGCCCGTCGTGCGTTCCAGGTAGCGTTTCAGCAGCCCCCGGTCCGGCTTGCTCAGCCGCCAGTACGAAAACCGCCGCAAGACCTGCCCGCTGTGTTCGTAGGCCGCCGCGCGATCCGGCACCACGACGCTGCCTGCCGCGTTGCCCTCCAAGAAGCGCAGGATGTCCGCGCGCGTCTTGTGCGTGTCCAGATTGAGATGCAAAACCATCCTCCCATGGTTCTCACATCCCCGCGCGAGCCCCCTTCAGGCTCATTTCCCGTTGGAAACAATCCCGCCCGTCAGGCTCATTTGGCATTGGAAGAGGCTTTGTGCTAGCATTACGCGACCTTGGTGAGGTAAATTGTGTTGCTGGGATTGACTCGCAGAGATCGATTTCAAATCCAACGGTTAGCAGTGCTTCTGCTGACGATTCAATTCACGCCCGCAACTACGGTAGTGGCGGAGGTGAACCGCGCTCCGGCTTTCGCGCGTGCGACAGCGACGCGCCGCGTGCCGCGCAACGCGCTCGTCGGCAGCAATGTCAGCACGGCGGTGAGGGCCGAGGATCCGGACGGCGACGATCTGACCTACACGCTGACGGGCAGCGGTGACGAGGAGTGGTTCACCGTCGTCGGGACAAGCGGGCAGTTGCGGGTGGCCAAGCCGCTGGAGAAGCAAGTGGGGGAGAGCTACCAGTTGACGCTCACGGCCGACGACGGCAAGGGCGGCACGGGGCAAGTCGCTGTGACTGTCAAAGTGGCGGAGGCGAACCGCGCTCCGGCTTTCGAGAGTGCGACAGCGACGCGCCGCGTGCCGCGCAACGCGCTCGTCGGCCACAAGCTCCGCCCGGCGGTGAGGGCCGAGGATCCGGACGGCGACGATCTGACCTACACGCTGACGGGCAGCGGCGACGAGGAGTGGTTCACCGTCGTCGGGACAAACGGGCAGTTGCAGGTGGCCAAGCCGCTGGAGAAGCAGGCGGGGGAGAGCTACCAGTTGACGCTCACGGCCGACGACGGCAAGGGCGGCACGGGGCAAGTCGCTGTGACTGTCGAGGTAGTGAACCGCGCTCCGGCTTTCGAGAGTGCGACAGCGACGCGCCGCGTGCCGCGCAACGCGCTCGTCGGCAGCAATGTCGGCCGGGCGGTGAGGGCCGAGGATCCGGACGGCGACGATCTGACCTACACGCTGACGGGCAGCGGCGACGAGGAGTGGTTCACCGTCGTCGGGACAAGCGGGCAGTTGCGGGTGGCCAAGCCGCTGGAGAAGCAAGTGGGGGAGAGCTACCAGTTGATGCTCACGGCCGACGACGGCAAGGGCGGCACGGGGCAAGTCGCTGTCGTCGGCCGTGAGCGTCAACTGGTAGCTCTCCCCCGCCTGCTTCTCCAGCGGCTTGGCCACCTGCAACTGCCCGCTTGTCCCGACGACGGTGAACCACTCCTCGTCGCCGCTGCCCGTCAGCGTGTAGGTCAGATCGTCGCCGTCCGGATCCTCGGCCCTCACTGCCGGGCGGAGCTTGTGGCCGACGAGCGCGTTGCGCGGCACGCGGCGCGTCGCTGTCGCACTCTCGAAAGCCGGAGCGCGGTTCGCCTCCACCACTTTGACAGTCACAGCGACTTGCCCCGTGCCGCCCTTGCCGTCGTCGGCCGTGAGCGTCAACTGGTAGCTCTCCCCCACTTGCTTCTCCAGCGGCTTGGCCACCCGCAACTGCCCGCTTGTCCCGACGACGGTGAACCACTCCTCGTCGCCGCTGCCCGTCAGCGTGTAGGTCAGATCGTCGCCGTCCGGATCCTCGGCCCTCACCGCCGTGCTGACATTGCTGCCGACGAGCGCGTTGCGCGACACGCGGCGCGTCGCTGTCGCACGCGCGAAAGCCGGAGCGCGGTTCACTACCTCGACAGTCACAGCGACTTGCCCCGTGCCGCCCTTGCCGTCGTCGGCCGTGAGCGTCAACTGGTAGCTCTCCCCCACTTGCTTCTCCAGCGGCTTGGCCACCCGCAACTGCCCGCTTGTCCCGACGACGGTGAACCACTCCTCGTCGCCGCTGCCCGTCAGCGTGTAGGTCAGATCGTCGTCGTCCGGATCCTCGGCCCTCACCGCCGGGCCGACATTGCTGCCGACGAGCGCGTTGCGCGGCACGCGGCGCGTCGCTGTCGCACTCTCGAAAGCCGGAGCGCGGTTCACTACCTCGACAGTCACAGCGACTTGCCCCGTGCCGCCCTTGCCGTCGTCGGCCGTGAGCGTCAACTGGTAGCTCTCCCCCGCCTGCTTCTCCAGCGGCTTGGCCACCTGCAACTGCCCGCTTGTCCCGACGACGGTGAACCACTCCTCGTCGCCGCTGCCCGTCAGCGTGTAGGTCAGATCGTCGCCGTCCGGATCCTCGGCCCTCACTGCCGGGCGGAGCTTGTGGCCGACGAGCGCGTTGCGCGGCACGCGGCGCGTCGCTGTCGCACTCTCGAAAGCCGGAGCGCGGTTCGCCTCCACCACTTTGACAGTCACAGCGACTTGCCCCGTGCCGCCCTTGCCGTCGTCGGCCGTGAGCGTCAACTGGTAGCTCTCCCCCACTTGCTTCTCCAGCGGCTTGGCCACCCGCAACTGCCCGCTTGTCCCGACGACGGTGAACCACTCCTCGTCGCCGCTGCCCGTCAGCGTGTAGGTCAGATCGTCGCCGTCCGGATCCTCGGCCCTCACCGCCGGGCTGACATTGCTGCCGACGAGCGCGTTGCGCGACACGCGGCGCGTCGCTGTCGCACGCGCGAAAGCCGGAGCGCGGTTCACTACCTCGACAGTCACAGCGACTTGCCCCGTGCCGCCCTTGCCGTCGTCGGCCGTGAGCGTCGGCCGGGCGGTGAGGGCCGAGGATCCGGACGGCGACGATCTGACCTACACGCTGACGGGCAGCGGCGACGAGGAGTGGTTCACCGTCGTCGGGACAAGCGGGCAGTTGCGGGTGGCCAAGCCGCTGGAGAAGCAAGTGGGGGAGAGCTACCAGTTGATGCTCACGGCCGACGACGGCAAGGGCGGCACGGGGCAAGTCGCTGTGACTGTCGAGGTAGTGAACCGCGCTCCGGCTTTCGAGAGTGCGACAGCGACGCGCCGCGTGCCGCGCAACGCGCTCGTCGGCAGCAATGTCGGCTCGGCTGTGAGGGCCGAGGATCCGGACGGCGACGATCTGACCTACACGCTGACGGGCAGCGGCGACGAGGAGTGGTTCACCGTCGTCGGGACAAGCGGGCAGTTGCGGGTGGCCAAGCCGCTGGAGAAGCAAGTGGGGGAGAGCTACCAGTTGACGCTCACGGCCGACGACGGCAAGGGCGGCACGGGGCAAGTCGCTGTGACTGTCAAAGTGGCGGAGGCGAACCGCGCTCCGGCTTTCGAGAGTGCGACAGCGACGCGCCACGTGCCGCGCAACGCGCTCGTCGGCCACAAGCTCCGCCCGGCGGTGAGGGCCGAGGATCCGGACGGCGACGATCTGACCTACACGCTGACGGGCAGCGGCGACGAGGAGTGGTTCACCGTCGTCGGGACAAACGGGCAGTTGCAGGTGGCCAAGCCGCTGGAGAAGCAGGCGGGGGAGAGCTACCAGTTGACGCTCACGGCCGACGACGGCAAGGGCGGCACGGGGCAAGTCGCTGTGACTGTCGAGGTAGTGAACCGCGCTCCGGCTTTCGAGAGTGCGACAGCGACGCGCCGCGTGCCGCGCAACGCGCTCGTCGGCAGCAATGTCGGCTCGGCTGTGAGGGCCGAGGATCCGGACGGCGACGATCTGACCTACACGCTGACGGGCAGCGGCGACGAGGAGTGGTTCACCGTCGTCGGGACAAGCGGGCAGTTGCGGGTGGTCAGATCGTCGCCGTCCGGATCCTCGGCCCTCACAGCCGAGCCGACATTGCTGCCGACGAGCGCGTTGCGCGGCACGCGGCGCGTCGCTGTCGCACTCTCGAAAGCCGGAGCGCGGTTCACTACCTCGACAGTCACAGCGACTTGCCCCGTGCCGCCCTTGCCGTCGTCGGCCGTGAGCGTCAACTGGTAGCTCTCCCCCGCCTGCTTCTCCAGCGGCTTGGCCACCTGCAACTGCCCGTTTGTCCCGACGACGGTGAACCACTCCTCGTCGCCGCTGCCCGTCAGCGTGTAGGTCAGATCGTCGCCGTCCGGATCCTCGGCCCTCACCGCCGGGCGGAGCTTGTGGCCGACGAGCGCGTTGCGCGGCACGTGGCGCGTCGCTGTCGCACTCTCGAAAGCCGGAGCGCGGTTCGCCTCCGCCACTTTGACAGTCACAGCGACTTGCCCCGTGCCGCCCTTGCCGTCGTCGGCCGTGAGCGTCAACTGGTAGCTCTCCCCCGAGGATCCGGACGGCGACGATCTGACCTACACGCTGACGGGCAGCGGCGACGAGGAGTGGTTCACCGTCGTCGGGACAAACGGGCAGTTGCAGGTGGCCAAGCCGCTGGAGAAGCAGGCGGGGGAGAGCTACCAGTTGACGCTCACGGCCGACGACGGCAAGGGCGGCACGGGGCAAGTCGCTGTGACTGTCGAGGTAGTGAACCGCGCTCCGGCTTTCGAGAGTGCGACAGCGACGCGCCGCGTGCCGCGCAACGCGCTCGTCGGCAGCAATGTCGGCCCGGCGGTGAGGGCCGAGGATCCGGACGGCGACGATCTGACCTACACGCTGACGGGCAGCGGCGACGAGGAGTGGTTCACCGTCGTCGGGACAAGCGGGCAGTTGCGGGTGGCCAAGCCGCTGGAGAAGCAAGTGGGGGAGAGCTACCAGTTGACGCTCACGGCCGACGACGGCAAGGGCGGCACGGGGCAAGTCGCTGTGACTGTCGAGGTAGTGAACGCGGTTCACTACCTCGACAGTCACAGCGACTTGCCCCGTGCCGCCCTTGCCGTCGTCGGCCGTGAGCGTCAACTGGTAGCTCTCCCCCGCCTGCTTCTCCAGCGGCTTGGCCACCTGCAACTGCCCGTTTGTCCCGACGACGGTGAACCACTCCTCGTCGCCGCTGCCCGTCAGCGTGTAGGTCAGATCGTCGCCGTCCGGATCCTCGGCCCTCACCGCCGGGCGGAGCTTGTGGCCGACGAGCGCGTTGCGCGGCACGCGGCGCGTCGCTGTCGCACTCTCGAAAGCCGGAGCGCGGTTCGCCTCCACCACTTTGACAGTCACAGCGACTTGCCCCGTGCCGCCCTTGCCGTCGTCGGCCGTGAGCGTCAACTGGTAGCTCTCCCCCACTTGCTTCTCCAGCGGCTTGGCCACCCGCAACTGCCCGCTTGTCCCGACGACGGTGAACCACTCCTCGTCACCGCTGCCCGTCAGCGTGTAGGTCAGATCGCCGTCGTCGGGACAAGCGGGCAGTTGCAGGTGGCCAAGCCGCTGGAGAAGCAGGCGGGGGAGAGCTACCAGTTGACGCTCACGGCCGACGACGGCAAGGGCGGCACGGGGCAAGTCGCTGTGACTGTCGAGGTAGTGAACCGCGCTCCGGCTTTCGAGAGTGCGACAGCGACGCGCCGCGTGCCGCGCAACGCGCTCGTCGGCAGCAATGTCGGCCCGGCGGTGAGGGCCGAGGATCCGGACGACGACGATCTGACCTACACGCTGACGGGCAGCGGCGACGAGGAGTGGTTCACCGTCGTCGGGACAAGCGGGCAGTTGCGGGTGGCCAAGCCGCTGGAGAAGCAAGTGGGGGAGAGCTACCAGTTGACGCTCACGGCCGACGACGGCAAGGGCGGCACGGGGCAAGTCGCTGTGACTGTCGAGGTAGTGAACCGCGCTCCGGCTTTCGCGCGTGCGACAGCGACGCGCCGCGTGTCGCGCAACGCGCTCGTCGGCAGCAATGTCAGCACGGCGGTGAGGGCCGAGGATCCGGACGGCGACGATCTGACCTACACGCTGACGGGCAGCGGCGACGAGGAGTGGTTCACCGTCGTCGGGACAAGCGGGCAGTTGCGGGTGGCCAAGCCGCTGGAGAAGCAAGTGGGGGAGAGCTACCAGTTGACGCTCACGGCCGACGACGGCAAGGGCGGCACGGGGCAAGTCGCTGTGACTGTCAAAGTGGTGGAGGCGAACCGCGCTCCGGCTTTCGAGAGTGCGACAGCGACGCGCCGCGTGCCGCGCAACGCGCTCGTCGGCCACAAGCTCCGCCCGGCAGTGAGGGCCGAGGATCCGGACGGCGACGATCTGACCTACACGCTGACGGGCAGCGGCGACGAGGAGTGGTTCACCGTCGTCGGGACAAGCGGGCAGTTGCAGGTGGCCAAGCCGCTGGAGAAGCAGGCGGGGGAGAGCTACCAGTTGACGCTCACGGCCGACGACGGCAAGGGCGGCACGGGGCAAGTCGCTGTGACTGTCGAGGTAGTGAACCGCGCTCCGGCTTTCGAGAGTGCGACAGCGACGCGCCGCGTGCCGCGCAACGCGCTCGTCGGCAGCAATGTCGGCCCGGCGGTGAGGGCCGAGGATCCGGACGGCGACGATCTGACCTACACGCTGACGGGCAGCGGCGACGAGGAGTGGTTCACCGTCGTCGGGACAAGCGGGCAGTTGCGGGTGGCCAAGCCGCTGGAGAAGCAAGTGGGGGAGAGCTACCAGTTGACGCTCACGGCCGACGACGGCAAGGGCGGCACGGGGCAAGTCGCTGTGACTGTCGAGGTAGTGAACCGCGCTCCGGCTTTCGCGCGTGCGACAGCGACGCGCCGCGTGTCGCGCAACGCGCTCGTCGGCAGCAATGTCAGCACGGCGGTGAGGGCCGAGGATCCGGACGGCGACGATCTGACCTACACGCTGACGGGCAGCGGCGACGAGGAGTGGTTCACCGTCGTCGGGACAAGCGGGCAGTTGCGGGTGGCCAAGCCGCTGGAGAAGCAAGTGGGGGAGAGCTACCAGTTGACGCTCACGGCCGACGACGGCAAGGGCGGCACGGGGCAAGTCGCTGTGACTGTCAAAGTGGTGGAGGCGAACCGCGCTCCGGCTTTCGAGAGTGCGACAGCGACGCGCCGCGTGCCGCGCAACGCGCTCGTCGGCCACAAGCTCCGCCCGGCAGTGAGGGCCGAGGATCCGGACGGCGACGATCTGACCTACACGCTGACGGGCAGCGGCGACGAGGAGTGGTTCACCGTCGTCGGGACAAGCGGGCAGTTGCAGGTGGCCAAGCCGCTGGAGAAGCAGGCGGGGGAGAGCTACCAGTTGACGCTCACGGCCGACGACGGCAAGGGCGGCACGGGGCAAGTCGCTGTGACTGTCGAGGTAGTGAACCGCGCTCCGGCTTTCGAGAGTGCGACAGCGACGCGCCGCGTGCCGCGCAACGCGCTCGTCGGCAGCAATGTCGGCCCGGCGGTGAGGGCCGAGGATCCGGACGACGACGATCTGACCTACACGCTGACGGGCAGCGGCGACGAGGAGTGGTTCACCGTCGTCGGGACAAGCGGGCAGTTGCGGGTGGCCAAGCCGCTGGAGAAGCAAGTGGGGGAGAGCTACCAGTTGACGCTCACGGCCGACGACGGCAAGGGCGGCACGGGGCAAGTCGCTGTGACTGTCGAGGTAGTGAACCGCGCTCCGGCTTTCGCGCGTGCGACAGCGACGCGCCGCGTGTCGCGCAACGCGCTCGTCGGCAGCAATGTCAGCACGGCGGTGAGGGCCGAGGATCCGGACGGCGACGATCTGACCTACACGCTGACGGGCAGCGGCGACGAGGAGTGGTTCACCGTCGTCGGGACAAGCGGGCAGTTGCGGGTGGCCAAGCCGCTGGAGAAGCAAGTGGGGGAGAGCTACCAGTTGACGCTCACGGCCGACGACGGCAAGGGCGGCACGGGGCAAGTCGCTGTGACTGTCAAAGTGGTGGAGGCGAACCGCGCTCCGGCTTTCGAGAGTGCGACAGCGACGCGCCACGTGCCGCGCAACGCGCTCGTCGGCCACAAGCTCCGCCCGGCAGTGAGGGCCGAGGATCCGGACGGCGACGATCTGACCTACACGCTGACGGGCAGCGGCGACGAGGAGTGGTTCACCGTCGTCGGGACAAACGGGCAGTTGCAGGTGGCCAAGCCGCTGGAGAAGCAGGCGGGGGAGAGCTACCAGTTGACGCTCACGGCCGACGACGGCAAGGGCGGCACGGGGCAAGTCGCTGTGACTGTCGAAGTAAGCCAGGATCCCTTTTCCTACAAACTGCTCCATGTATGGCAAGGTGACGAGATATCTCCAACTATCGATGCCAACAAAGGGAAGATAAGCTTCTCAGTGCCGATCGAAGCTCAAGTATCTGAACTAACTGTAGAGGTCGAAAGTGATCAGTATCGAGAAGTTTACGATGTTAGAATCACGCTCGATGTAGAGGACAATACGAACAGCCCGTCGGCCTTTCCGGCTGTCGATACGGCGATGCGCGATGTGTCGAAGATTCCCCTTGATCGTCAGTCCAGCCCCTTGGCCAAGAAGGCTGCTCCACGGTCGGTGTTACAGCCGCGTAGCCAAGCATACAGCGGCAGTCCGCGTGGAGACCCAGTCAAAGCCGTGCAAGCAGGCACGTTGTCGAGCTACACGATCATCGGCATCGACAAGGACTTTTTTGACATCAGCGCAGATGGGATATTGACGCTGAAAAACAAGGTGAACGACGAAAAGAGGAACTACTCTGTAACGGTGATCACCACTGACAGCAACGGGAACAGATTCGATCACAATGTAACGGTCGTAATCGTGCAGGTTGGGTCGACGTTTGTAGCCGAGGTCATTACCGGCGGCAGGGAGAAGGAAGTCTTGGACGCTCCTAGCATGGCAATCTGGACGGATAAGCTAACATACCTACCCGGAGACAGGATGCAACTGTACTTGGACATCGATCCCCGCAGGCAGGAGCAGGATTACGCTGTATTCATCTATCGTACGGAACTGTCCACGGGCGAGCGGGCCTGGCTCGATATTCGTGGGCAACCGGCAAGCTTCTCCACAAAGGTCATCGATATCCACGGTCAATCCGAGCCGGCGCTATGGCCCCGGCGGTTGCGGCGGATTAGCAAGCAGCTAGTGTGGGAAGGGCTTGTACCTGAGGCCGGGCATTGGCAGTTCGTAGCCGAGTTGCGCAACAAGAGTGGGACATATACGTTCAAACGAGCGTACGCCCGATTCATGCTGGCGGGCGGAGGTCAGGTCATGGTGGCACGAGAAGGTGGCGAGCGCCGCATCGAGGTCGATGAGCGCTGGCTTGGCAACATGATCCATGTCTTGCAAGGGCGCTTGTTGGTGCCGCACGGCGTAACCTTGCAAATTGAGGCAGGAGCGCATATTTTGGCAAAGGAAGGTGCCGCGATTATAATACTGGACGGAGGGCGCATTGTGGCACGGGGGCGACGTGAAAAGCCAATCGTGATGACCTGCGCTAGTCCGATCGGGGAGCGTGTCCCAGGGTGTTGGGGGGGCTTGGAGATTCGCGCAAAAAAATCCACTGAACTCGGGCAAGTATCGAGCGGAGAATTGCGCTACGTACGCGTGGAATTCGCCGGCGGTTGGCCGGAAGGAGCAGGCCCGGCTGTGGATCTACTCGAAGTGAGCGAAGCAACCGTGCTTGAGCATGTACAGGTGCATGCGTCACTGGGCCAAGGCTTCCGTTTCCGAGGTGGCAACGTAGTGTGCTACCGCTGCGTGGCGAGCAACACCGGGCAGGCGGGCATACTGTGGAGCGACAACTTCAATGGATTGCTGCAAGATCTGTATGTGCAGCAGGAAGATCCTGCCGCATCGGGAGTTCGGGGAATTGCGGGCAACAAGCAGGGAGTGCATGCGAGGATATATAATGCAACCCTGCTAGGCAGACATGATAGCTCGGGCAAGGGATCAGCATCAGGGATTGAGTTGGTGGGCGCTAATGCAATCTTGGAAGCCAAGAATATCATAGTGTCAGGATTTGGCGGTTACGGGATCATGGCCGAGGCCGGGGGCGCGAAGCAGTTCCGTCGTAACAGCGCGATAAGCTTTATCTTCGGCTCCAACTGGAGGGGAACGGTGAACCGGTCAATCAGTACTCGGATGCGCATTCCGATACATCTGCCGCAACTTTTGACCATGCGCCCGCAACCCAACCCAGATCCGCGGCCGCGCATCAAGTCCCGGGCCTTGGTGCCGGAGGCGGCGGTGCCTGTGTCGGCTGAATCGAGCCATGCCAGGGAGGAACTGCATGTGGGGGCATTCGCATACAATAATTGGCTTGAGCAGTGGACTTGGTTCGGCGGCGAGGAGCAATATCGTGCGCAGTAAGGTTGGGCTAGGTTTTGGAGCAAGGCTATGGGGGTTGGCAATTGCCTGTAAACTGGCGATCCTGTTCCTGCCGAACGCAGCAGTCGGACAGGTGTCGAGGGACGGCTACCAGGATCCAGCGACATCCATTCGCCGCTCGCCTGCGAAGCTGTCGATCTGGACGGACAGAATAGGGTATGCAACTTTGCGGAACACGATTCATGCCTACCTTTCGATGCAAGCGATGGACGATGTGCAGCGTTACTCGCAAACGGTGTTTCTCGAAGACACTGCGACCGGCGACCGGCAGTACTGGAAAGGATGGAAGAGCGGGCATGTGACCGGTTTCGGGCCCCTTGTTCCATCCAACAGGGGCACGCGCATCAAGGATATGAAGCCGTCGCTGATCTGGACCGGTCGACTGGCGCAGGAAGGAACTTGGCGGCTAGTGGCCGAATTGCGCAGCAGTGATCGCACTGTGCCGGTGAAGCGCGTGGCGGCCACATTCGTGGTGACGAAGAAGATACCCTTGGTTCTCGGAGAGAGTGGTGAGCGGACAGAAATCTTGGAGAGCACAACGTGGGAGGCGGACCGAATCCATGTACTGCGGGGGCCGGTGTATGTGCGAGCCGGAGCGACGCTGAACTTGGAAGCGGGGACCTTGGTGCTAGCACGCGGGGCGGCAGCCGTCATCGTGGTGGAGCGCGGGGGGCGGATCATAGCCAAGGGGAGGCCCAAGCAGCCGGTGATCCTGACTTGCGACGCGGAGGTGGGTGAGCGGGAACCGGGCTGCTGGGGCGGTCTGGTACTGCTCGGGCAGGCACCGACCGGGGACCGTCGTCCGTACGCGTCAGGAATAGACCCGCCGAATCGGGGGCTGTACGGTGGAGACGCCCCCGCGGATTCGAGCGGCGTGCTGCGTTACGTGCGCGTGGAGTTCGCTGGTGCGGGATCGTACGGGGCGGGGGTTGCATTCTACGGCGTTGGCTCCGGGACGGCCATTGATCATCTACAGTCCCATGCCAGCGGGGGAGTGGGGATCCGCATGGCGGGGGGCACGAGCGATTGCCGGTATTGCGTCGCCAGCGGGTCGGTTGGCCACGGGATAGCGTGGGAGGGCGGCTGGGCGGGACGGTTGCAGCATGTCTACGTACAGCAGCCGGGCGGTTGCGGTATCGAGGCCAGTACGCACGGCATCGGGCTGGCAGAGGGGTTGGCCAGCCGTCCTCAGATCTTCGGTGTCACCGTGGCGAAGTCGTCGAAGGTTCGCAGTGACTGCGAGGCGGGAATCATGATCCGGCAGGGGGGGGCTATTATCCGAAACATCGTCGTCCATGGGCTCAGAGACGGTGCCGTGCGCTTTGCAGACGAACTGTCCAAGGCACGATTCACCGAAGCTGGGGGCGTCATTTCGCATGTGATCGCCGTATCGGCGGGCGACGCAGGTCAGCTGGCGGGGCCGCGAGAGCACATCTTCGAGCAGGATCCCGAGTTGGTCAATGTCGACTGGGACAATTGCTCGGATCCAAGGCCGCAGCGCAAGGCGCAGGCCCTGCGGATGGGATCGCCAGCCTTGGCGCCGTCCGACGGCTGGTTTGACACGAACGCTGACTATGTGGGAGCTTTCGGCCACACAAACTGGCTGGAAGCGTGGACGTGGCTGGGGCCAGAACCTAGCGCTGCTCCCTAGCGTTTGGGATTGTTATGCGGGCGGTTGCGTGGATCAAAACAATGCGACGGAGCACCCGCCGGGGCGTGCTGATTTCGCTGCCGTTCTGCTTGGTCGGCTGCGGTGGCGGACCACCCGCAGTGCGAACGCCGCCGCAGCCGTTCGTGCCGCAGTCCGTCACAGTCCTACTGGGCGCGAGCGGGCATAGCATCGAGTTGATCACCTCTGCCTCCGGGGGCTACACACTCGACGGCGAGGTGTTCGCCAGCGGCACTGAGGTGGCGGTTGCCAACGGCAGCGTCTATACCCTGACCTTGGATAGCACTACTTGGAGCGCCGCCTACAAAACACCAGAACCGATATCGCTTGCGTTGGGCATGAGCGGTGAAAACATTTCCATTCAGAGGCTTGAGGACGGTTCCTACCAGTACGCCACCCAGTCCGGAGATGGCGGTGCTCTGGCAGACGGCACAGATGTCACGGCGGGGAACGGCAACACGTACACGGTGACGATTGGCACCGACGGCATGTTCGCGGCTACGTACGTGCCGGCGATGGTGCGCATCCCGCTGGGCGTGTCGGGCGACGTGCTCGACGTGGTGCACAGCGAGGACGGCAGTTATTCGATCATGATCGACGGCGCGGCGGTTCACATTACAGCCGACACGCGCGTAACGGCGACCAACGGCAACGTCTACGCCGTGATGCTGTCCCCCGGCGGGCGCATGCCGGTGCACGTGATGCACCTAGCTGCAATGCAGGACGTCACGCTGGGCGAAGCTGGCGGCAAGCTACAGCTAACGCAGGCAGAGGATAGGAGTTGGCTACTAGGAGAGATGAAAATCAGTGACGGCCACGTGCATGAGCACGCCAATGGCGGCAGCTACGTGCTAACGCTGGACGAAGCTGGCATGTGGAGAGGCACATACCGCCCGGAGGAGGCAACGCTGCAATTGGGCGACCAACAGGCAACACTGGTGCGCCGCGAGGACAGATCTTGGCGATGGGGCTCGCAAGCCGTCATGGACGGCAGCAAGGTGATATCGGATATCGGCAACACTTACACGCTGTCGTACGCCGCCGGAACGTGGACGGCGCGCTACGATCCTGAATTGGTGAAGATCGAGGGAACCAACTTGACAGCCATGGTCAAGGAGGACGGCTCAGGCTACAATGTGGCAGGTGCATCTGTACCAAATTCGGGCTTCGCCGACATCGACACCCAGCTGGGAATTTACCGCATCACGCTAGTGGACGGCGAACGCCTAGCGGGTGCGCGCTTGGATCTAGTACCAATCAGACCGTCATATTACACGCGCGGTCTGAGGGCGGCACCGGCCATCCTAAATGACATTCTCGAGACGTCGGCGAATGAGAAGCAGACGGCACTGATATTACCCATCCTCGCCGCCGACGGCAGTGTTACGTTGCTAGAGCAGCACTCGTTCACGGATTTGCTCGGTAGCGGCATGTCCAGAGTCACCGGCCCGAACTACGTAGCCTCTGCATACTCGGATCTGGTGGAAATCCAAACCAAATTCGAATCTCTCCCAGATGATATACGCGATGTGGTCGTCAACAATTTCTGGGATACGGCGGAAATGAACGTCAAGGGCTCATTGGAAAAAGTCTTCGGACCAATCCAAGATTTTGGAGTTCCAGAGAGCAGTGAAGCACAGCAAGAGCTTGGAGAGATCATCACGGCGCTATCGAGCCCAAGCGGCCTCGCCGCTGCACTACAGGATGGTGGCGTACTACATGCCTTGGGGATAAGTAGACAAAGTAAGTCGGCGCAGGAAATCTTCGATACAGTGGCATGGGAAACCTCGGTATCCTACCGTGTGATCGACGATGTGGCGCGCCTCGGCGTGATGAGCCGCAAGAGCCGATCCAACGCGCTCACCGAGGCCCAGATAAGCGAATTAGGGGCGTTCGTCTTTAGCCTGCTCTCGCCGACCGACTACACTAGGGACGTGAGTCTAATAGGCAGCATCAATTACGAGGGGGAGACTCTAGCCATCGGTCAAGACAGCACGCACTATTCCGGCGACATCGCGATCTCGATTAATTTCTCCAGAAATCGGGTGCATGCATTGGTCACGAACTTGCGGAATGCCAGCGGAGAACCATGGCAGTACTCAAAAACGCAATCAGAAGCACCAGAAGCCATATCTTTGACGGAGATGTTGAAGGCTTATGCTTTCTGGGGGCAAGGCAACGCAACCACGCGAGTTCCACCAGATACGCCTGTTTCCCCACAAGCTGCCATCTATTTTCCTGTAAGAATAGGAGGTGAGACGAGTCCCATACGAATTCCCACGAGATTCCACGGAAAAATTTTGGGAAATAACGGCAACTCTGGAGATTACGTAATCGGCACTTGGGCCATCGGGGATAACAAGGGAAGCCCCCTATACCTCGCGGGTAGCTTCTCAGCTGGGCGAGTTAGCGGCAGAAGATTTCAAAATAAACGACCGGCGGCTAGTGACGGCACGAGTGTGAGGACGTCACTAAGCAAACGCGGCGAGCTGCCGAGTGTAAAGGAATTGACGACAGTGTCAAATGGTCGCTTGAATCTCGAAGTCGAACGAGTTATCTGGAAGCGACAGAAGACGGACAATCTTAACCGCGGACATGTCCGTAGCACACAATTTCAGGATTTGAAGATCGATCTGAAAACACTGCTGGCTATGAAAGACAAGGGAAGCACGCATTCGGGTATGATTTTCCGGGATGAGGCCTTGAAATTGCTTGACGATCGAGGCCGGAAATTGAGCATACTGCACGAAGCCAAACTGTTTCCAGAGGTACAAAGAAATATATGGGAAAGTGTACAGGAAATCATGCTCACCTACATATTTGACCCTAACTTAGGAGGGGGATCAACTTCATTTCAGAACCGCTTGCCTCCCAGAATCGCATCACCACCTGCCAGAATTGGAGATATCCCCGCTAGCGACTTTGATAGTGGCCTAGCGCTCGAAAGAACCGACGAACTCATTTGGTCCCTGTCCTCTTTAGACAACCTGCAAGCTACACTGAAAAAGTTTGGGAGTGACATGTTCGTGCCAACAGCCGCCCCACCTTTCCTCCTGGAATCCATAAATGTTGACTACGTGAATGAAATCTATTTTAGATCAGAATCGCAACTGCGAGCGTGGGCTTATAAGACCGATTACACGGGCTTTGGAGTCTGGTATCTTTCCCTCTGGCCAACTGCATCAGCCCCAGCGCCAGAGATTCGAAGTCCGGATCTATTTGCCTACAGTAGCTTGAGTGCCAGTCGGCTACGATTTTCGGACATAGATTTTCCTCGAGATGGCCGTGCACACTACTCGGGGGCGACAGTCGGGTTATTGTCTAACCCCGCAACTCCGTACAGGGGAGACTTCGATATGTATGTGCATTGGAATGATAAAGCACCAGCTGGAGGACTATTGACGGCTGTCCTGCAAAACTTTGTTACGATAGGTGCCGCCGGTGGTGAACCATTACGGGCCGGTGATGGAGTCCCTGTGCTCGATATCGTCTTTGATCCCTTGCCATTCCGGGCTACTGGAGGACCAGAAATGAAGTTTTCAGTAGGTGTACAGCCAGCGCGACCAAAACATGGTGTAAGCGTAAGATTAGATAACTTTCTAACAAAACACGAGAGCAAAGCTACTCTGGCAGGGCACTTTACAGGAAGCTCTTTAGACGGTCCCCTAGCAGTGATCGGATGGTACACGATTTCCCCGTTCGGCGGCATCGGTGAGCTGAATGGCTCGTTTGGGGCCGACTTATTGGACTAAACACTCATAGCTGCAGGCAGCCACCCCGTAAGCATGAAACGGGTGCCGGACCGTTAGCAGCGGGTCGGCCAGTGCCCAGTAAGGTAATGGGTAGCGGAGGCGGGCGCAAGATCGGATTGCAAAGTGGTGGCAAGGGCTGTGCCCCGCAACATCGTTATCTAGTGCCTGCGACAAAACCCCCTAAAATCAGTTCTCCGCTAGAAAAACGGGCCGATTGGTGAGCGCAATAAAGGCTTATTGGAGCCGGCTGAACAACTCGCAGTGGATTGTCCCCAGACGAAGATCGCAGCTCACGAGCCAGATCCGGGCAAACGGGCCGCTGCCAGCCTAATCTTCGCCTGCGTCCATTGCACGCAACCACTTCGAATACAACGACATAGGTGCTTTTGTCGCAAGCACTATCTAGTGCCTGCGACAGAAGCTTCTAAATGATTGAAAATAGATGAGTTGATAGCAATCGACGGCGGCGAAGATGACAGCGGCTGGCCAGCCCTGGCCCGCTGGCGGCCTATTGGCTACGATCTTCGTCTGGCAGGCACCCATGAGAGTCGTCTTAAATCCACAATTAGCCATTGGCCAAATCGATATTGAGCGCATCCCACTCGATCCGCAGTCGCGGGATGATATTCCCGCCGTGCTGCGTGGCTTGCAGCAGATTTGGTCGGATGCTGAGTTGCGGGCCAAGCTGTTCACTTTGCTGGAGACGCATCTGCTCGCGGACAAGAGCAAGCCGGACAGCGCAGACAGTGAGCGGCAAGCATACGGGCCATGCTTGGACGCCAGGAACGGTCGTCCGGGCATGAGTCTGTGGAGCATATTGGTGCTGGGCCTGCTGCGTCAGGGATTGAATTGCGATTATGATCGCTTGCATGAATTAGCTGGCCAGCATCGCAGCGTGCGGTGCATGATGGGACTCAGCGACTGGGACAGCACCGCGGCCAGTTGCCGCACGATCACACGCAACGTGTCGCTACTGACTCCGCAGTTACTAGCGGCTGTCAACCGCTTGGTGGTGGGAGCTGGCTACGAAGTGCTAGGCCAGGATGTGGAAGGAGAGTTGGCGGCGCGTTGCGATTCGTTCGTGGTGGAGACGGACGTGCATTATCCGCCGGATGTAAGTTTGCTGTGGGATGCAATGAGGAGTCTGCTACGGACAATCGCGCGGGCGAGTGAGGCCCAAGGGGAGACAGGCTGGCGGCAGCATAAGAAGTTGGCAGGGAAAGTGAGGAGACTGTTCCAAAGAGTGCGGACGAGGAGCAGGAGGAAGAATCAAGAGAAAGGGGTGAAGGCGTACTTGAAGCAGTGTGAGAGGTTGCTAGAGCGGGCGGAGGGGAGCTTGGAGAAGCTGCGGGAGAGCGGGGCAAGCAAGGAAGAGGTCAAGGAAATAGAACGGCTTGCGGGACTGGGACGGAAACTGGCGGGGCAAGTAGAGCGGAGAATATTGCAAGGCGAGACGATCCCACAAGAGGAGAAAGTGTATTCGATTTTCGAAGATCATACGCGCTGGTGCGTAAAAGGGAAAGCGGGTGTGCTGGTAGAGCTAGGAGTGCCGGTAACAATCGTGGAGAGCGCGGAGCAGTTTATATTAGGTCATCGTATCATGTGGACGGAGCAGGACGTGGATGTGGCGGTCGAAATAGTGGAACAGGTGCAGAGTGAGTACCGGGGATTGCAGGGATGCAGTTTTGACAAGGGGTACTACAGTGCTGGGAACCGGCAGCGGTTGGATGGCATGCTGGCGCGGAACGTGATGCCGAAGAAGGGGCGGTTGAGCGAAACAGATAAAGAGCGGGAAGAAGCACAGGAGCACGTAGAGAGGCGGCGGCAGCATGCGGCAGTGGAGTCGGCGATCGCGAACTTGGAGCAGCGGGGACTGGATCGAGTGCGAGAGCACGGACGGGCAGGGTTCGAGCGGGCGATCGGGTTGTCGTAAGCATGCAGTGTGGTAGTGGATGCGGACAGGTAGAGGAGCTGCGGAAGCGGTCCAGGCGGCAGGCGAGCGGCTAGCCCGGATATCTCACCACGGGGAGTAGACATGAGGCATGATTTCGTGATAAGCTGTTTTGTTTCCAAGCAATTACAAGCTTGTCGAAAGCACACCTCATGTCCACACAGTGTACCACGATCGAACTTCCCAAGCACGCCCGCCGCCAGGTCAGCGCCTGCTTCGACGGCGGGCGCCTGTCGAACGATGGCGGAGCCCTGCTGCTGGCAGCCGCCGACCGTGCCTTGCGGCTGACCGCCCGCTTGGCAGGCTGCTTTCAGGATTACCGCCAGCGGGGCCGTTGCGAACACTCGGTGCAGGCGCTCAGCGCCCAGCGCCTGTTCGGCCTGGCCCTGGGCTACGAGGATCTCAACGATCACGACACGCTGCGCGACGACAGCCTGCTGGCGCTGGCGGTGGGCTGTGCCGACGTGACCGGCCAGAGTCGCGTGCGCCAGCGCGACAAGGGGCATCCGCTGGCCGGTTCGAGCACGCTCAACCGCTTCGAGCTGGGCCGGCCGGAGCAGGCGGCGAAGGATCGCTACAAGCGCATCGTGGGCGATGCGCAGCAGTTGGATCGGCTGCTGGTGCAGCTCTTCATCGAGATGCAGGCGGCGGAGCCGGAGGAACTGGTGCTGGACATCGATGCCAGCGACGATCCGCTGCACGGCGAGCAGGAAGGGCGCTACTTCCACGGCTATTACGACTGCTATTGCTACCTGCCGCTGTAT
This sequence comes from Bryobacterales bacterium, assembly GCA_965219605.1. Taxonomy (GTDB): domain Bacteria; phylum Acidobacteriota; class Terriglobia; order Bryobacterales; family UBA6623; genus VXMF01. The sequence continues at coordinate 23,221 of CBDCOC010000003.1, forward strand.
GTGACCTGCGGGCGGCACGTGCTGAGCGGGCAGTTGCGCACGGCGGATGTGGATCCGGCAGTGGGGGCGCTAGAAGACGTGCAGCGCATCGTGGCCCAACTGCGCGAGCGCTGGCCGCAGGTGCGGCTGCTGGTGCGGGGCGACGCGGGCTTCTGCCGCGAGGCCTTGATGGCGTGGTGCGAAGAGCAGGCGGGCGTGGACTACGTGTTCGGGCTGGCGCAGAACGCACGCCTGCAGCGGGCCGTGCGGCAGCAGCGCGAGCGGGCGCGGCGGCGGGGGCTGGTGAGCGGGCAGAGCGCGCGCTGCTACCGCGAGTTCAGCTACCGCACGCGGCGCAGTTGGAGTCGCACGCGGCGCGTGGTAGGCAAGGCGGAATGGCTGCCGGGGCCGGGCCGCAACAGCAACCTGCGTTTCGTGGTAACGAGCTTGAGTCGGCAGCGCTGGGGCACGCGCGAGTTGTACGAGCAGTTGTACTGTGCGCGCGGGGACATGGAGAACCGCATCAAGGAGCAACAGTTGGACTTGTTCGCCGACCGCACCTCGGCGAGTGCGCTGCGGGCGAACCAGTTGCGCTTGCACTGGGCCTTGTTCACGGCAGCGCTGCTGGAACAGATCCGCAGCGTAGCGCTGGCCGGCACGGAACTGGCGCAGGCGCAGTTCGGCACGCTGCGGGTGCTGTTGTTCAAGGTCGCGGCCAGCGTGCGGGTGAGCGTGCGCCGCATCCGGGTGTCGCTGTCGTCGTTATTCCCCCGCCAGGAACTGTTCGCACACTGCCTGGCCCGCCTGCGGGCGAGCTAGCGCGCTGCAGACAGGCGGGACGCTGCGGGGCCAGGGCGGCTCCAGGGGCAGGTGTGCGTACAGCGTGCCGCTAGGCCGCCCGCCAGGCGGCCAGCGGCTGAGGATCCCGTGTGCGCAGGCGCTGCGCCGGTGGTCAACGGCGCTATGTGACCAGGGTACAACAAGCGCACTATTCAATGTTTCTATTGTGGGGCGCTCTGACCATGATTCTCGGCTGCGAGCAAAGTTGGTGAGATATCCGGGCTAGGCGGCCAGCGGGAGTTCGGGCCGTGCGTCTTGGAAGAGATCTGCGTAGTTGGCAAGCGGCCACGGCTGGGCGGGCGGCTGGCGGAGTGCCTGCTGGCGGGCCGAGTGCATGCACCACGGCAGCCAAGGGTCCAACTGGGCGGGCGGCTGGCCGCGGTTGGCGGCGCAGGCGTTGAGCTAGTCCAGCAGCCAAGTATAGGGGTTGAGACCGGCCAGTTGGACGGTGGCCAAGACGCCGCAGAGCAGGCCGATGGCTGCGGCTCCTCTACCTGTCCGCATCCACTACCACACTGCATGCTTACCCACAGCAAACTTACATCTGTCGGATAATGCACGTCCGTCTCCACCACGAACGAATCGCAACGCGCCGCCAACTCTCCTTCCACATCCTGGCCTAGCACTTCGTAGCCAGCTCCCACCACCAAGCGGTTGACAGCCGCTAGTAACTGCGGAGTCAGTAGCGACACGTTGCGTGTGATCGTGCGGCAACTGGCCACGGTGCTGTCCCAGTCGCTGAGTCCCATCATGCGCCGCACGCTGCGATGCTGGCCAGCTAATTCATGCAAGCGATCATAATCGCAATTCAATCCCTGACGCAGCAGGCCCAGCACCAATATGCTCCACAGACTCATGCCCGGACGACCGTTCCTGGCGTCCAAGCACGGCCCGTATGCTTGCCGCTCACTGTCTGCGCTGTCCGGCTTGCTCTTGTCCGCGAGCAGATGCGTCTCCAGCAGAGCGAACAGCTTGGCCCGCAACTCAGCATCCGACCAAATCTGCTGCAAGCCGCGCAGCACGGCGGGAATATCATCCCGGGACTGCGGATCGAGTGGGATGCGCTCAATATCGATTTGGCCGATGGCTAATTGTGGATTTAAGACGACTCTCATGGGTGCCTGCCAGACGAAGATCGTAGCAAATAGGCCGCCAGCGGGCCAGCTAGCGAGCGGACAGACCTGACACAGGAGGCATGGCGGGTGTAAGAAGAAGGGAGTGCGGGTCGGACAGCGCATCCTGCGACCGCAGACGGTGGCTTGGCTGCGAGCGGAGTTGCAGCGGGGGGCCTTGACGCGGGCGGCGTTGGGGCGCGGCGTGTGCGAGCAGGAGCAGTGGCGCAACGCCAAGGGAGTGTACTGCACGGCCTCGGCGCGCAAGGCGCTGCCAGCGCTGGCCCAGCAGTTGGGCTTGCCACTGCCGGCCGCGCAGGCGGGGCCGCCGCGCGAGCGGCGGGGCGCACGGGCCGCAGTGCCGGTGGCGGTGCCCAGCTTCCGCGGCACGCTGGCCGCACTCGGCGCGGTGCAGGTGCAGCTGGCGCACAGCGCGAGCGAACGGCAATTGTGCGCCAGCCTGCTGAGCGCGCACCATCCCTTGGGCGCGGGCCGTGCGCCGGGCTGCCGGCTGAGTTAGTGCCTGAGACAAAACCCCCTAAAATCCGATCTCCGCTAGCAAAACGGGCCGATTGGTGAACGGAATAAAGGCTTCTTGGAGCAGGCTACCCGATGCGCAGTGGGTTGTCGTCAGGCGAAGATCGCAGCTACCGGGCCGGATTCGGTCCAACGGGCCTCCTCGTGCCGAATCTTGGCCTGCGTCGATTGCACACAACCGTTTTGAATACAATGACATAGATGCTTTTGTCGCAGGCACGAGTTATCTGCTGCAAGCCGCATGCGGGCCGCTGGGCGTGCTCTCGTTCGTGGCCGCGCCGTTGCGCCTGGGGCCGCGCGATGCCTGCTTGGACTGGGACGAGCGGCGCCGCGGTGCGCGCATCGACCGCGTGCTGCACAACGACCGTTTCCTGCTGCTGGCCAGCGTGCAGGTGCCCAACCTGGCCTCGCACGTGCTGGGCCAGGTGCTGACACGGCTGGCCAGCGACTGGCAGCAGGCGCACGGCGTGCGCCCGTGGCTGGTCGAGACCTGCGTGCATGGCGAGCGCCGGGGCACGAGTTACCAAGCGGCCGGCTGGCAGTGCGTGGGCCACACGCGGGGGCGCCCGCCGGGCACGGCCCGCGGCGTGGCGGTGGAGCCCAAGGCGGTCTGGCTGCGCGGCTTGCAAGAGGACTGGCACAGCCAGTTGTGCCAGCCGCTGGAGCGCCAACTGGGGCAGTACCCGGAGTTGGTGCTGGACGAGGAGGCGAGTTGGGCGCGGCGCGAGTTCCTGCGCTCGGATCTGAGCGACGGGCGGCTGCGGGCGCGGCTGGAGCAGATGGGGCAGAGTTGGGAGCGGCAGGCCGGCGAGGATCTGCCGGCCATCTTCCCGCAGCCCACGGCGCGGCGCGCGGCGACGCGCCTCTTGCACAATGAGAAAGTGAGCGCGGAGGACATCCTGCAGCCGCACCGCGAGGCCCTGCTGGAGCGCGTGCAAGAGGAGTCGACGCTGTTGCTGGTGCAGGACACGACGACGCTCAACTACACCAATTTGAAAGCTTGCACGAGCGGCTTGGGGCCGCTCAAGCAACGCTCCAGCAGTGCGCGCGGGCTGTTCGTGCATGCGGCGCTGGGGCTGACCGCAGGCGGGCGCCCGCTGGGCGTGAGCGGGCTGGAGTGCTGGGCGCGCCCGGAGCAGGACCCGGGGCCCAAGGCGGAGGAAGAGAAGGAGAGTCAGCGCTGGCTGCGGGGCTTGGCGCAGGGGCAGGAATTGGGGCGCTGCAGTGCGCAGACGCACGTGGTGGTGGTCGGCGATCGCGAAAGCGACATTTTCGAACTGTTCGAGCGCCAAGCCGCCAGCCCGGCCGAGGCCGGCTTGCTGCTGCGCGTGAACCTGGGGCGCAAGCGCAAGGTACGCGTGTGGGACGCCGAGTTGCGGGCGCGCATGATCCGCCCGATCGCAGCGCAGCCGGACTTCGAGCAGCCGCTGGTGCGCGAGCGGCTGGTGGAGATCGACTCGCAAGGCGGCCAACGGGCGCGCGCCAAACGCACGGCGCGCACCGAGATCACGATCGGGCAGGTGGAGTTGCTGCCGCCCCAAGGGCGGCCCGCGGCAGCCCCGCTCAAAATGTGGCTGGTGCGCGTGCTGGAACCCGACCCGCCGCCCGGCGAGGAGGCCTTGGACTGGCTGCTGCTCTCCAGCGAGGGCCAGCGCACGGCGCAGTGGGCCGAGCGCCTCGCAAGCTGGTACGAGCGGCGCTGGTCGATCGAGGAGTATTTCCGCCTGCTCAAAAGCGGTACGCGCATTGAGGATCGACGCCTGCACAGCGCGTCCGCGCTGTGCAAGTGCCTGGCCTTTGACGCCATCACCGCTTGGCGCGTGTTCAGCATGGAGCGCTACGCCCGCGATGCGCCGCAGACGCCGGCCGAGGAAGTGCTCACCAGCGACGAAATGGCGGTGATCGCAGAGGTGGCCGAGGCCGAACGCTTGCGCCCGCCGCGCGAACGCGGCCAGCCGCCGGCCCCTGACATTCGCAGTTGGGTGATCCTGCTGGCGCGCCTGCGCGGCTGGCGACCGCAACTGCATCGCCCGCTGCCGGGCAACGAGGTGCTGTGGAAGGCCTACCGCCAACTGCAAGCGATGGTGCGCTACCGCCAGGCCCTGCGCGGGCCGCCCTAGGCGCTTGCCCCCCACGGCGCACAACCGGCGCGGGAGTGCCGCTCTGCTCCGTGCTCCCCTCGCAGCGCTGTTTCTCGAGCGGCTGCTGGCCCCGCAGCACGCTGCGCGCCGGCCAGCTGGCAGCCGCGCGCGACCGGCCTCCGCTCGGCCATCCTCTCCGCCCGCCCCTGGCGGCAGGCATCCAGCGCCAGTCCCGCGCCGCACTGCTTGCTCTGCGCCCCATACGCAGCAGCGCTGGCGCTACCTGCTCTGATCCGGGCTGCCTGTCAGCGGCAACTCAGCAGCGTCTCCAAATTCCTGCTTCAATTGTGTCCGCTCGCTAGGCGGGCCAGGGCTGGCCGGCCGCTGTCATCTTCGCCGCCGTCGATTGCTATCAACTCATCTATTTTCAATCATTTAGAAGCTTTTGTCGCAGGCACTATCTAGTGCTTGCGACAAAAGCATCCATGTCGTTGTATTCAAAACGGTTGCGGGCAATCGACGCAGGCGAAGATTCGGCGGGCGGCGGTCCGTTGGCTCGGATCTGGCCCATTAGCTGCGATCTTCGCCTGGCAACAACCTCGGCCTGCTGCAACAAGCCTTTATTCCGCTCACCAATCGGCCCGTTTTGCTAGCGGAGAACGGATTTTAGGGGGTTTTGTCGCAGGCACTATGCTAGTGTGAAACACCTAGCCCGCCCCCGCCCCAACGGTCTCCCTGGAAGCGGGCTGTGCCGCAGCGGCAACCAACTGGTAGCCGAGCTCCTTAGCGGTCGCTTTAAGGTAGCTCAAGGTGCGCCGGCGATGGCGTTCCTCGTAGGCTGCCTCGCCCTCGTCGACGTAGTCTTGGCCGAAGCGCAGCATGCGGTACACCAACACCGCCAGCTTGCGGGCCGTGGCGAACACCGCCGTCTTCATCCCCTTGTGCCGCGTCTTGCGGCGCAGCGCCGCCCCCAGCGCCGACTTGGACCGGATCAGCGCCGTCGCCGCCATGCGCAGGGCGCTCGCGGTGCGCGTCGCTCCCAGCCCGCGCTGCCGCTTGCGCGCCAGCTGCTGCCCGCCCGATACCGCGTGGCGCGGCGCCAGGCCCAGCCAGCTCGTGCAATGCCGCTCGCTCGGAAACGACCCCAGATCCGTGCCCACCTCGCTCAGGATCGTGCGCGCCGCCCCCGCGCTGATGCCGTCGATGCGCGTCAGATCCACGCTCGCGTAGCGGTACAGCACCGTCCGCAGCGGCTGCTCGCCCCGCCCCCGGATGGCTTTCTCCTTGGCCGCGTGCGGGTGCCGCGGACACTCCTCCGCCCTTAATTCCTCGGCCGCCTGCTGCTGCAGATCCTCTTGCAGCTTCTGCTCGTAACCCTCCATCTCGGCCTGCACCGCGTCGTACAGCCGCAGCGCACTGCGCAGGTTGAACAGGTGCTCCTCCCGCCAGTTGCCGCTCAGGTACTCCACGAACTGCTCCTCCGTGTGCTTGCAGCGCCCCGAGCGCAACTGCGCCAACTGCTCCGCAGCGCGCTGCCCGGCCACGATCGCGCGCACGATCGCCATGCCTGTCTGCCCCGTCAGATCCGTCACCGCCCGCTGCACCTGCCCGTTCATCTGATCCAGCGCCCGCTGCATCCATTGCACGCAGCGCGTGCGCTCCGCCACCAAGCTCTGCCACGGCCGGTGCAGCGCCCGCAGCTGCGTCACCGTCTCGTGTGGCCGGAACGAGCCCCGCAGCAGGCCGCAACTGTGCAGCCGCTGCAGCCACTGGCAGTCCAGCATGTCGGTCTTGCGTCCCGGCACGTTCTGCAACTGCCGCGCATTGACCAGCACTACCTCGCAACCGCGCTCTTCCAGCAACTCGTGCAATGGAATCCAGTACACATACGTGCTCTCCAGCGCCACCGATTCCACGCCTTCCGCCGCCAGCCAGTCCGCCAACGCGTCCAACTGCACGGTGGTCGTGCCGAACGTGCGCACGTTGGGCCTGCCGTCCGCGCGCGGCGGCCCGCAGGCCCAGTGCGCGCGGCTGCCGAGGTCCACCCCCGCCACCTGCCGGCGCTGCCCGGCAGATCCCGCTCCGGCTGCTCTCTCGCCATATCTCCCCTCCTTGCTGCTCCTGTCTTACACACGGAAGGCCCCGGCCCGGGTTGGCAATTGCTCTGCAATGCTAGTGTTGAGGAGTGCTTCCGAAGAAACCTCGCTAGGGAATGATCGCGCGCCCGGACCCAGACTAAGGGCTCTCGCCAAAACAAATTGAACATTCGGGGTTCGATTTGTTAGCATGGTTGCGATGCAGGGGACAGCGGAGAGCATCAAGGCCAAGTTTGTCGTGTTACAGCCATGGCTGGACGAGCGGACGCGGCGCTTGTGGGCGGCAGTCGAGGCGCAGTCGCTCGGTCGTGGGGGCATCAGTCGAGTGGCGGCAGCGACGGGTCTGTCGCGCAACACGGTACGCGGCGGGTTGCGCGAACTGGAGAGCGGAGCCATGGCCGCCCCCGCCCCCGGACAGCGCCAGCGGCGCCCGGGTGGCGGGCGGCCGCGGCGGCTGGCACAGGACCCGCAGTTGGCGACGGCCTTGGAGCGTAAGCTGGAGGCGGTGACGCGGGGGGATCCGATGGCCCCGTTGCGCTGGACTTGTGCCAGCGCAGCGCGCTTAGCGCAGGAGTTGCGTAGCGAAGGGCACACCATCAGCGAGCGCACGGTCAACCGCCTGTTGCACGGGCTGGGCTACAGCTTGCAAGCGAATCGCAAGACGCTGGAGGGCAAGCAGCACCCGGATCGCGATGCGCAGTTCCTGCACATTAACCGCCGCGTGCAGGAGTTTCAGCAACGGGGCGAGCCGGTGGTGTCCGTGGATGCGAACAAGAAAGAGCTCGTCGGGCGCTACCGGAATGCCGGTCGGGAATGGCAGCGCAAGGGGGAACCGGTAGCCGTGGAGGTGCATGATTTCCAAGACCCGCAGCAGGGCAAGGCGATCCCCTATGGGGTGTATGATCTGACGGCCAATGCAGGCTGGGTGAGTGTGGGCGTGGACCAGGACACTGCGGAATTCGCGGTGGAGACGCGGTGGAGACGCTGCGGCGCTGGTGGCGTGAGATGGGCAGCGTAGCGTATGCCGGCAGCAAGCGCTTGCTAGTGACAGCCGACGGGGGTGGCTCGAACAGCAGTCGCAGCCGCCTGTGGAAACTGGAGTTGCAAGGCTTGGCGGACGAGTTGGGAGTGCAGGTGTCGGTGTGCCACTTCCCACCCGCGACCAGCAAGTGGAACAAGATCGAGCACCGTATGTTCAGCTACATTACGCAGAACTGGAGGGGGCGCCCGCTGGTCAGTCGCGAAGTGGTCGTGAACCTGATCGGGGCGGTGACGACCAAGGGCGGTCTGACCATCCGCTCGGCCTTGGACGAAAACCGCTATGGCACGGGCAAGAAGGTGACCGACGCTCAGTTGCAAAGCCTATCGATCCAGCGCGATGCGTTCCATGGGGAGTGGCACTACACGGTCTCACCCAGATCCTGTAATGGTTAATTTGTTTTGGCGAGAGCCCTAACCCTGGGGCAAATACTGCACCAATGAAATTACGGGGCTTGACTGCCGGAACCCTCCGCTCCGATTCTACGCTAAGCCACGTGTTTCAGCCTGAATGATCCGGGCACCGCCCGGGGGCGCGACTAAGCTTGACAGACCACTAGAGGTTGGTGCTATACTATAGCGGCTCTATATGCCGGAACGGCTGACAACAGCAGTGTGCATCCTCTCGTGCCATGTGTGTCACGCCGTGTCCGTGTGCGCTGTCATACTTGAGATTGGCTTGCGCCGTGCATGTCGAGTAGGGGGAGGCTTTGCATGAAACGACATATGTTGGGCATTACAGCCAGTAATTGCGCGTTGGTAGTGCTGCTGGCTGGGGTTGGCTTGGCTCAAGTCCAAGAGGAGGTGTTCCCGGATCACGGCGGATGCACGTATTTCAGTCCCGGGCGAACCGGCTACCTCGGGCTGCAGGCAGGTGAGGACATCCAAGCTATGGCGACTCGCGCCAAGGACACGCGTGACCTGCTGGCCACGATTCCGAGGCCCCGCGGCACGGCGCGCCCATTCTATTTGCCAGACAGGCAGACTCCCGTGGCGAGCAGCATGGCCACATGCACAGGCATTGACGACTGCGTGCAGCGAGTTGCGCAGCAGGCAGGTATTCCGCTAGCCGACCTGACCACGGATGCCGAGTTCCTGCGGCGGGTGCGCTTGGATCTGACCGGTCGTATTCCCACCCGAGAGGAAGTAGTCCTTTTCCTAGCCGATTCCTCCCCGGACAAGCGCGCCAGGCTAGTCGACACGCTGCTGGGCATGCCGGAATGGGCTGATCGCTGGACGATGTTCCTAGGTGATCTCTACAAGAACACGATTGCAGACCGCAATGGGAGTCGCTACCATGCGAGAGATTCCTTGCACTTGTACCTACGCAATTCGCTGCGTGCGAATAAACCATATGACCAGATGGTGCGCGAGTTACTGGCTGCCGAAGGAGTCAGCGATGGGCGGGATTACCCATCCAAGTACTCAGAGGCGAAGGAGTACAGGAATATTTATAAAAACCTGAAAAAGTATCCTATCCGAGCTTCCCCAGTCGGGTACGTGATCGGCGGGCGCCAGCGAGGAGGGCCGTTTCAAGACACCTTCGATATGATGGCCTACATAACGTCGCGAGATTTCTTGGGAATTTCGACTATGGATTGCATTCTTTGCCACGATGGGGAAGGGCGTCTTGAGGAATCCAACAGCGCATGGGGCCTGAGGGCGAAGAGACTGGACGCTTGGGGGATGGCCGCATTCTTCTCGCAAATCAACCGCAAGTGGCGGCCAAGGGTGAAGGAACCCGGCAAATCAATACCGGTGCGCTACTTCGTCCTTAAAGATCTGAAGCGCGGACAGGGAGCGGGTACAGAGGAGGGGGCGGCTGGCCGTTACTTGGCGTGGACTGAAGGCGGCAATCGACCGACTAGGTCCTACGAGCCGCGCCACGTAGCACCGGCCTACCCGTTTGCACAGGGGATAGCGGTAGACCCCAAACTGCGGCTGCGCAAGCAGATCGGGCTGTACGTGACGAGCGATCCGCAATTCGCGCGGGCCGCCGTAAATTATGTCTGGCGGGAATTTTTTGCACGTGGAATCGTCGAGCCGGCCGACCAGTTCGACTTGGATCGGCTGGATCCTACTAGCCTGCCGGAAGGCCGGGAGCTTCAGCCTTCGCATCCGGGCTTATTGGAATGGCTGGCGAACGGGTTTCGCGAGAGCGGGTTTGACCTACAGTGGCTGATGCGCGAGATTACGACATCCCAGACCTACCAGTTGTCCTCGCGCTACGAAGGCGTGTTCAATCCCTTGTACGAACGGTACTTCGTGCGCCACAACGCAACGCGTCTCACCGCGGAGCAGGCGCATGACGCAATCTTGATTGCCACCGGTATGCGGGGCAACTACAAAGTTTCCGCAGCTTTAGGAAATGTGCAGTTCGCGATGCAGTTTCCAGACGTGGTCAACATGCCCGCCAAGAATGGAGACAATGTTCGGAATTTTTTGGGGGTGTTCCTACCGGGAGATCGCCAGGAAACACCGCGAGGCAGGGAGACGAGCCCATTGCAGGCACTAAGCATGATGAACAATCCTTTCGTGTTCCAGCACCTGACGCAAAGTTCCGACACGGGCGGCACGCTGGCAGAACTGGTAGACAAGCCGGATAATGAGATCGTGACGGGCTTGTACCTTAGCGCATTCAGCCGTTCTCCGACCAGCGAGGAACTTGCGATGTTCAGCAAGCACCTCGCTGGCGCGCCGGAGGGCAAGCGCATGGAGTGGTCCAAGGATCTGCTTTGGGCGCTATTAAATCGCGCTGAGTTCTATATTAAGTACTGAGCAAATTCAGTGCATTGTCAAGAGGAGTAAGAGGAGGCATAATCATGACGGAACGACAACGATTGGAGAAAGTGGTGAGGAGTAGACAGCCGGTACATGCGAGTTTCTTTGAACGCCCTCATCTGTCGCGCAGATGCTTTTTCCGGGATTCGCTGAGCGGTTTGGCGGGGAGCTTCCTGTGCAGCCTTCCAGCAATGGCGGAGACCACCTCCGAGAGGGGAGCGGTCCAACCGCACAATACGGCGCGGAACGTGATCTTCCTGTTCATGCGCGGTGGTCCCAGCCATGTAGACACTTTCGATTTCAAGCATGTCGAGGGCGTGACGCCGAGCTACTTCGCGCCGGAGACGTTCGGCGACGTCACCATACCGATGTTCATGCTAGGGAACACGTCGCGCGTACTGGACAAGATCGCCATCGTGCGTTCGGCCCAGGCGTGGGCCCGAGCACACCCGCTCGCGCAACAGTGGATGCAGATCGGTCGCGATCCAAGTTCGCCTATCGCGAGCATCGCCCCCCACATTGGCAGTGTGGTAGCTTTGGAGAAAGAGGCTGAACGGCAGCCACGCCAGCTGCTTCCGGGTTTCATCGCGCTCAGGGCGGGAAACATTGGAGGGCAAGGGTACTTGGAGCCGAAGTTCGGCCCGATGCGGGCTGCATCGGCCGGGACGGGCTTAGCGAATACAGATCATCCTGACGGATTGGGCGCGTTCCAGCGACGATGGTCGCTGCTGCAGGCGGCCTCGGCGACCGGGCCGGGACTGCCAGAGTACTACGAACAAGCGCGCGCCTTTGTGTCCAATCCAGACGTTACGGCAGCGTTCAGCTACACGCAGGAGGAGTGGATGCGGTACGGCGGGACTCAATTCGGTGGTGCCCTACTGACAGCGAGAAAGATTATTGAGCAAGATCTAGGGACGCGCTTCATTCAAGTGGGGGCGCTTTCTTGGGATCATCACGATGGTATTTACCCGCCTAACTCGCAACAAGTCTACGGTCTGCCGAAAAGAATGCTAGAGTTCGATCCAGCTTTCGCAGCGCTGATCGAGGATTTAGACGCCTCTGGGCGCTTGGCGGAGACGCTGGTGCTGGCCTGCGGGGAATTCGGACGCACGCCGGGGAAGTTGTCGAACGTACGAGAGGGCCGGGATCATTACCAGCAGATGTTCTATGTGCTCGCCGGCGGGGGCGTACAGGGTGGCACCGTGATCGGGGCCACCAATGACAACGCTGGCGGGCGGGGACCCGGATCCTTCACAACTGAGCATGGGTGGTCTCGTGAGCGGGACGTGCGTCCAGAGGACATTGAGGCGACGATATATTCAGCCTTGGGCATCGACTGGACAACAATGCGCTTGGATGATCCGCTGGGGCGGGGCTACCGTTATGTTCCGTTGTCTGACGAGGATGTCTACAGCCCCTTGGACGAGCTCTGGGCTAGTTGAACTGCCAGCCCGGATATCTAGTGCGCTGTGGAAAGGCACAGTCAAGCGGCTGGGGTGAATTCCAGCCGCTAGGGGCGAGAGCTCGAGTTCGTCCCTAGCGGCCATGATATTACTGGGGCATCTGCAATTCGGGCGGAATTATCGTTGAGCAGCCACGCGCGTGGACACGACGATTCTGTGGTATCCGCTTGGGATATCCTAATTCTTGGCAACTCTGACAAAGACCTGCCTTGGGCCCCATCGGATCGGGGCGGAATCGGCAGAGGACGGAAGACTGGGCAAGGCCATGAAAAATTTAATCCTACAGGCAATCCTACTGGCGTTCGTTTCGGACATGGCAGCCAGCGGGCAGCCGCCGAACATCGTCCTGATCCTTGCCGACGACCTAGGCTGGAACGATGTCGGCTTCAACGGCGACGAGTTCTATTCAACACCTCACTTGGACCGCATGGCACAAGAGGGGATGGTCTTCACCAATGCCTACAGCAGTGGGCCGAATTGCGCACCAACACGGGCCAGCTTGATCTCGGGCATGTATCCGCCGCGCCACATGATCTACACGCCGGGAGGCAGATCCAAGATCGACCCCCGCATGATGAAGCTCGCCGTACCAGTGCAGCAACGCTTCTGGGAACAGATTGGCGTCACCGATTCGATCCCAGACACCTTCGAGGTCCGGGAAGCTTTGGCGCCAAGGGTTGCCAGTATCGCAGAAGTGCTCAAGCAGGGCGGCTACGTAACGGCCAGGCTCGGCAAGTGGCAGCTCGGGCCCGATAGGCAGGGATTCGACATTGTCAGCAGCAATGGCAAGCCCGGCAGGGAGAAGAACTACTACAGCGATCCCGAGGTGACGTTTGATCTGACCGGCGCGAGTGTCGAGTTTATCAGCGACCACCACAACCGACCATTCTTCTTGTTCCTCTCGCACTGGGATGTTCACAGCCCGCTTGTCGCCCGCGCCGGCCTAGTCGCGAAGTACGAGGAGAAGCTCGCATCGTGGACAAAAAACGACAATCGCTACAACCCGACCTATGCAGCCATGGTCGAGGCCGTTGACAGCAGCGTGGGCCGCATCCTCGAGACCTTGGACGAGTTGGATCTCGCCGAGAGCACCTTGGTCATTTTTTCGTCGGACAACGGCGGCACCAACGTTTCCATCAACGAGCCCCTGCGGGGTGTCAAGGGATCTTTGTACGAGGGCGGGATCCGCGTGCCGACCTGTATGGCTTGGCCCGGCGTGATCGCACCGGGCTCCGAATCGCACACGCCCATCAGCAGCGTCGATTTCCTGCCTACCTTCGCGGAGTTGGCGGGCGTGCCCTTGCCGGATGTCCAGCCGGTCGACGGAGAGAGCTTCGCGCCGATTCTCCGGCAGCAAGCCGCGCTGGAGGATCGTGCGATTTTCTGGCACTACCCGCTGTACCTGACAGGCCGCGCAACTCCCGCGAGCGCCGTTCGCAAGGGCGACTGGAAGCTGATCGAATTCTTTGAAGACAGGCGCTTGGAGATGTATAACATCGCTAACGACATTGGCGAGTCGCGCAACATGGCGGATACCGTGCCCGCGAAGGCCCGCGAGTTGCACCGAGAGCTGATCGCTTGGCGCAAGGCAACGAATGCCGTGGAGCCGCAAGAGCAGAACCAGTATTACGACGAAAAACGGAACCGTTAGGCCCAACTTACACGTAAGCATTCAGTGTGGTAGTGGATGGGAGGCTAGCAGGGCCGCGGTGAGGATGTGCTGGCCAAGGCCTGAGCAATGGTTCGCCAGCGGGGGGTGACTCAGGGCCGCCGGTTGTGGCAGCGTGGAATGGAGTGCCTAGAGAACCGGCCATCGACGCCCGGATTGAGCGGCTGGAGACGACGACGTTGGCCGGCCAGCGCCTCACGCGGCGCAAGCTGAGCGGCATACAGGAAACCGTCGCGGCGCTGCCGTTGCTGAGTCGGACGGAACTGGCGCACACGATCTGCGAGCATCTGGGCTGGCGCACGCCGCGCGGCCGCAACCGCCAGCAGTTGGCCGTGCGCGTGCTGGAAGAGATGGAGCGGTTCGGGCTCGTGCGGCTGGCGGCGAAACGGCATGCGGGTCCGGGTGCGAACCAGCCGCTGAACGTGGGAGCGGGTAGTGCAGCGCAGGCCCCGGTGCGCGGGCCGCTGAGCGCGTTGCGCCCCGTGCGGCTGGAGATGGTGACGGCCCAGCCGGAGATCGGGCGCTGGAATGAATGGGTGCAGCGCTATCATCCGCTGGGCTAGCGGCGGCCGCTGGGGGTGCATCTGCGCTACTACCTGCGGGATCGGCAGCAGCGCCTGCTGGGCTGCCTGCTGTTTGCTTTCGCGGCCCGGCAGTTGGCCTGCCGGGATGCGTGGATCGGCTGGACGGGGACCGAGCACCGCAAGCAGTTGCAGCGCATCGTGCGGAACGCACGCTATCTGCTGCTGCCGTGGGTCACGGTGCCGCACTTAGCGAGTCATGCGCTGGGTTTGGTGGGGCGGCAAGTGGCGGGGGACTGGCAGCGGCAACACGGTTACCGCCCGGTGCTGCTGGAGACGTATGTGGATCCGAGCGCGTATCGCGGGACGTGTTACCGGGCGGCGAATTGGCAGTACGTCGGGCTGAGTCGGGGCTGCAAGGCGCGGCGCGGGCGGCCGGCGCAGGCCTGTCTAACGACAATTAAAACTGCCGGGTAACGACAATTAGAATTGCCGGTTCGGGCCGAGGGTTGGCGGCTAGACTCACAGCTTCCCTAGGGAGGTGGGAGTCGATGGTCACAGACCAACAAGTGAGGCTACTGATGAAGGCAATTGAAGAGCAGGCGCCGCTGGCGACAGCCGCGGCGCAAGCGGGCATGAGCGAGCGGACGGCGCGCAAGTGGCGGGATCGCGAGCAACTGCCGAGCGCCAGCCGCAAGACGCATGACTGGCGCACGCGGGCGGATCCACTGGCAGCACTGCAGGGGGAGTGGGAAAAGCTGCTGGAGTTGGATCCGGGGCTGCAGGCCAAGGCGCTGTTCGAGGAACTGCAGCGGCGCCATGCGGGGCAGTTGCAGGCGGGCCAGTTGCGCACGCTGCAGCGGCGCGTGCGGCAGTGGCGGGCCAGCCAGGGGCCGGGCCAGGAAGTGTACTTCGAGCAGGAGCGGGAACCGGGCGTGCAGTGCCAGTCGGACTTCACGGACATGCGCTCGTTGGAGATCACGATCGGCGGCGAGCCGTACCGCCACCTGCTGTACCGCTGCGTGCTGCCGTACTCGAACTGGGAGCACGTGACGCTGGCGGGTTCGGAAACGTTCGAGGCGCTGGTGGGCGGGCTGCAGGAAAGCCTGTGGGAGCTGGGCGGGGTGCCGCGCGAGCAGCGCACCGACAACCTGTCGGCGGCGACGCACGAGTTGCGCCACTCGGGCGGGCGAGCGTTCAACCGGGCCTACGAAGAGTTCCTGGCGCACTACGGCTTGAGCGCGAGTCGCAACTATCCGGGCAACGCGCACGAGAACGGGGATGTGGAAGCGGCGCACGGCCATTTCAAGCGCGCCTTGGAGCAGCGCCTGCGGCTGGCGGGGACGCGCGATTTCCGCTCGCTGGACAGCTACCGGCGGGCTGCTGGGCGAGTTGGTGGCGCAGCGCAACAGCCGGCGCGGGGAGCGCCTGGCGCAGGAGCGGGCGGCCTTGCGGCCGCTGCCGGCGCGGCGCCTGCCGGTGTATCGCGAACAGCGGCGCACGGTGACGCGCGGCAGCGTGGTGCGCGTGGCGAGCAAGGTGTACTCGGTGCCGGCGCGGCTGATCGGCGAGCAGTTGACGGTGCGGCTGTACGCCGAGCGGGTCGAGTTGCACCATGGCGGGCAGTTGGTGGCGCGCCACGAGCGGGCGCGCGGCCAGCAGCTGGGGCGGATCGACTACCGTCACGTGGTGCACTCGCTGCTGCGCAAGCCGGGCGCGTTCGCGCAGTACCGCTACCGCGAGGAGATGTTCCCGACGGCGGTGTTCCGCAAGGCCTACGACCGCTTGTGTGCGGGGCGCGTGGCGCACAGCGCGGACTTGGAATACATCCGCATCCTGCATTTGGCGGCGACCACCTGGCAGACGCGCGTGGAGGCGGCCTTGCAAGCCTGCTTGCAGCGCGGCGCACGCCCGGACTTCGAGCAGCTGCGGACGGCGGTCGGCGCCGCGCGCCCGGAGTTGGAGCCGGCCTGCGAGTTGCGCCTGGCGGAACCGGACCTGGCCGTCTACGACCAGTTGCTGGGACGGGAGTCGGCATGACCGAGCGCGAGTTGAGCGCCTTGCCGCAGCGCCTCACGGAATTGCGGCTGCCCTCGTTCGCCGCGCATTGCGAGCGGCTGGCGGCCTGCGAGTTTCGCGACGAGGACTGGACGCCACTCGCTAACGAGCGGCAGGAAGAGGCGTTGTTGATGGATTACCAGCCCAGCGGCTGGCCGCACGAAGAGGCCTGCGTGGTGCTCCGACGCACGCACGCCGACGGACAGCGGCTGCTGCTGCCCCACTACAGCTTCATCTTGGTCAGCCGCGACGATCTGCCGCTAGTGGAATTGGTGCGGCGGCACCGCGCCAAGCAGGGGCAGGAGAATGCCTGCAAGGGACCGCTACAGGAGTTGAACCTGCACCATCCGCCGTGCAAGTCCTACGCGGCCAAGCAAGCCTACTACCTGTGCGGGCAGTTGGCGCAACTGCTGCTGCGCGGGCTGCCAGCGCAGATGCTGCCGGAGACGGCCCACGGGCACGGGCTGGGGGTGCTGATCCGGCAGCTGGTGCGCAGCGTGGCGCGCCTGACGCGCAGCGGGCGGCGCTGGCGGCTGCATTGCGCGCGCGGCAATCTGCGGCTGGCATGGCTGGCGCAGGCCTGGGGCAGCTTGGAACCGCCCGGAACGGGCTAAGCGCCGGCCCGCCGAGGCGTGCCCGCAGCAGCCGCAGGGCTGCCGCTAGGCACGCTCTTGCCGCACTGGGCTGCGCCAGCAGGCAAATCGCCCGCTCCGGGGCTGGGAACGGGCCGCCGGTGCGTCTGGCAGCGGCATTACAGGCTGCGGGCCGCACTGCGCCGCTGGTGGGCCGCACGGGTGGCACGCTACAACCCGTGGTCTGCGCCAAAACTGCTCTTTACAGCTACTGCAACCGGACTGGCTGCCCAGATTTGGCCCCCAAATCAGCCTGCCCCTGCTGCTCCGCAGCTTAACCGGGGATTTAGGGTCAGTCCTTTCCAATCCGAAAATGAGACTGAAGGGGGGCCGGGCAGAAGAAGTGAGAGTGAGTTCATGATACACCCAGTGGGGAGGTGGTACTGGGGGGAGGAGGCGCAGCCGCGCTGCCCGCTACAGGCCTGCTCGAGACGGGGGCTGGGCAGAGCGGGGAGCGTGCTGGTGGCTAGCCACCAGCACATTTTCATTATATTTTGTTTTAATCAGGCTGCCCCTGCCCGGCCTTGAGCGCTGCCGCCACGCGCCTAGGCTTAGCCCCCGCGCCACGACCGCTGGCTGCGAGGCCGCCCCGCTTTCCAACGCCAAGTGAGCCTGTAACCGCTCTTTTCCCGCAATGGCCCGCACTACTCCGCACGGATGGCCGCGAACAGCTCGTCGCGCGCCGCGTTCAACTGCCGCGCCGCTTCGTGATCGCTCATGCGGTAAGCCTCCGCATCCAACTGCGCGAAGTCCAGCCCCGCGCGCAGGCAGGCCGCCGCCTCCGGCAGCGCTTTCAGCTGCTCATACGGCGTGCATAGGTCCTGCTGCCGGTAGCGCTTGCGCAGCTTGCCCTTGGCGTCCACCTCCTCGCTCGGGAAGTAGCACGGACGATGGTAGTTCAGGTACGGCGAGAGCACCTCGCGGTTGAACTGGTGCAACCGCTCGGCGTGCCGCCCCGCAATATGCCCGTAGCCGAGTTGTTTGCGCACGACCGTGCCGTTCTTCGACTCCACCAAGGCATTGTCGTTGCTGCGCCGCGGGCGCGACTTGGTGAACTGCTCGATGCGCAGCTTCTCCAGCAGCCTCGCCACGCGGCGGTTGATGTACTCGGAACCGTTGTCGGAATGCAAACCGCAGATGCGGAACGGGAAGGCGCCCAGCAGGTCCTCCAGCACCGGCAGCAGGAAGTGCTCGGAGATGCGCTCCACGCTGCCCACGAACTGGAACTGCGTCACCTCGTCGACCAAGTTAATGTGATATACGCCCTTGACTTTGCCGCGGTCTCCTTGATGCACCGAATCGACCCGCACATAGCCCGGGCGACCGTTGGGGCGCGGCCGCCGGCGCTCGGCAATCGTCACCGCCGCCGGGCGTGTGCCGGCCTTGCTGCCTAAGCGCCGCAGGTAGCGCGCGCTGCGCCGCAAGTTGTACAGGTGCCCGTTCGACAACTGCGCCAAGCGCTGGAAGCGCTCGTCGCCGAAGAGCTGCCAAGCGCGCTGGCAGAGGGCCAGCGTGGCCGGCCCCGACAGCGTGCCGTGCAATTCGTCCGTTTCGGCCAGCAGTTCGATGTCTTGCGGCTGGTACTTGTGCTGGAAGCGCCGCCCGGCTCCGCGCTGCCCGGCACGCAGCTGCCCGCTCGCCAGATAGCGCTTCACCAGCCGCGTCAGCTGCGCCCGCGACAGGCCCGTCGTGCGTTCCAGGTAGCGTTTCAGCAGCCCCCGGTCCGGCTTGCTCAGCCGCCAGTACGAAAACCGCCGCAAGACCTGCCCGCTGTGTTCGTAGGCCGCCGCGCGATCCGGCACCACGACGCTGCCTGCCGCGTTGCCCTCCAAGAAGCGCAGGATGTCCGCGCGCGTCTTGTGCGTGTCCAGATTGAGATGCAAAACCATCCTCCCATGGTTCTCACATCCCCGCGCGAGCCCCCTTCAGGCTCATTTCCCGTTGGAAACAATCCCGCCCGTCAGGCTCATTTGGCATTGGAAGAGGCTGGGGCTTGACATACTAACGCAGAAGCTTATACACTACTTGCCAGCTCGCTGGCGGAGATCTCGGGCAGTGGGGTTCTAAGAGAAAAATGAGATGACAACTAAACAAGCGGCTATTCCACTAGCAATCGTGGCGCTATTCGTACCGCCCGTCCTTGCGCAAGCGAACCTGGCGACGCTGACCGGTGTTGTCACGGACACCGGCGGAGGCGTCATCCCCGCGGCCGAGGTCACCTTGATCAACACCGGAACCGCGATTTCCAAGGAGCAGTCGACCGGCGAGAGTGGCGGCTACACGTTCACGGCGCTGATTCCCGGTCAGTACGATTTGATCATCACTTCCGACGGCTTCCAGCAGCATGTCGAGCAAGGCGTCGTCCTGCGGACCGGCGACAGCCGGCGCGTGGACATCGAACTGCAGGTCGGTCGAGTCACGGAATCTGTGACGGTCGATGCCCAGCTCGTAATGCTGAACACCGAGAACGGCATGATCAAGGGCGATGTGATCGTCCAGGAGGAAATCCAGGAACTGCCCTTGAACGGGCGCGACTTCACCGACCTCGCCTTCTTCGTTCCCGGGGTAGTGCCCGGGGAAAGCGCCCAGGGCTCGTTCGCCTCCATCAACGGCGCACGGCCCACGAACACCAATTTCTACGTCGACGGCTTCGCCAACCGCAACGTGCAGGGCGGGGGCGCACAGGTGCGCCCGAACCTTGACGCCCTGCAGGAATTCAAGATGGAAGTTTCCGGCTATTCCGCGGAGTACGGGCGCATGGCCGGCGGCATCCTGAACATGACCCTGCGCTCTGGAACGAACAAGCTTCACGGCAACCTCAGCCACTTCATGCGCAACGACGTGCTGGATGCACGAGGGTTCTTCCCGCAGCGAAGGAACAACCTGCTCCAGAACCAGTTCTCCGCGACGGTGACCGGCCCCATCAAGAGGAACAGGACGTTCTTCATGGCCAGCTACGAGCTACGTCGCCGTAGCCAAGAACTGACGCGCCTGACAAGAGTTCCGCTCCCGCGGGAAGTCGGCGGCGACTTCAGCCAGTCCATTGGCTTGCGTAATCTCAACAACCAGCTGGACTTGAGCGACGAAGCCGCGCTCGACGACCTGCGGGGCAAGTTCGCCATCCATGATCGCTCGGCACAAGGAGCATGCAAGGGCGCGCAGTCGGATGCCTGCTTCCCGAACGATATTATTCCGATGAGCCGCGCCGACCCCGTGTCCCTGCGACTGTTCGAGCAGTACCCGCTCCCGAACCTAAGCAATCGGAGGGATTTGTTCAACTACATCGTGGTCGCGACTGATACTGACAAGTTCTACAGCACGATGTTCAAGATCGACCACAAGCTGGGGGAGAACAACTTGGCAGCGCGCCTGCAGCACCGCCGCAACAACAACCAAAACCCGTTCGCGGGCAGCCCGCTGCCCCAATTCGGCAACCTCAGCGACGACGACCGCTATTTGGTGGGGTCGGACTACACGCACATGTTCTCTCCGTCGTTCCTGATCAAGGCCCGCTTCGGCTTCAGCGGCAACGATTTGCTGCAGCACGGAGCCTTCTCGGGACAGAACATCATACGTGAACTCGGCATGCCCGACTTCCTCTCGGAGCAGGACCGGGAGTTGTACCCCGGCATTGACGACTTCCCCTTGGTCAATGCTGACAACCACGCTAATCTCGGCACTGCAAGCAATGTGCCCGTCATCACGGACATCCGGGACATCCAATGGGGCGTCACTCTGACCAATGTCAAGGGCGCGCACACCCTGAAGTACGGATTCAACTACAACTACGTGGTGTACAGGCGACCAAGCGTTAACAACGCCCGGGGCAGCTATCGCTTCCGCGGCTTCCGCACCGGAGGCTGCAGCTCGGCGGCATGCACGCACCTAGGCAGCCCGATCGCAGACATGTATCTCGGCCAGTTGCACAGCCTCAGCGTCCGGCAGGGAATCAACGCCCCCGACTGGCGCCAAGTCGCCATGGGGGCGTTCTTCAACGACGATTGGAAAATCACTCGGAAGCTGACTTTGAACCTTGGAGTGCGCTGGGAGGTCAACCAGATGCCTTGGGACGTGAATGGGCGCATGGGCAGCTACGTTCCCGAGCTCGACAAGATCGTCCTTGCCAGTGACCGCAACCTTCCAGACAATTTCGACAAGCTGCTCGGCGATTACAATCTCGAAGGTCGCTTCCTGACGGCAGAAGAGGCGGGCTTTCCGCGCTCGGTGATCCAGACGGACTGGAACAACTTCACGCCCCGCTTCGGATTCGCCTACCGCTTGACAAAGAAGACAGTCCTCCGCTCGGGCTACGGCATGTTCATGGCCGGCACGATCCTGGGCCCCTTCCGGAACAGCTTGGGCAATATCTTCCCTTTCTCGATCAACACCAACTATGCGGGGCGGAACGCAAGCCCGTCCAGGCCGCCCTCGTTGCTGCTCCGTGACCCGTTAGGCACGCTGGCTAGCGACGTCGTCATTGGCGGAAGCTGGACTCGCGGTCGCCCGAGCGCAAACGGCATTACGCAAAATCCGAGCCAGTCATACTTGCAGTCCTGGAACTTCACGCTCGAGCGCCGACTGCCCGGCGGCGCCAGCGTGGAGATCGACTACCGCGGTTCGAAAGGAACCCATCTCATCCGTCGCTACGACCACAACCAAGCCATCCGCACGCGCGAGTGGTTCCTCGCCAGCCGGACGGCGGAAGGGGGCTACGCCGACGGGCAGGATCCCCAGTCGCTGCGGCCGAACCCCGACTGGAACGCCATCAACTTCTACAGCACCGGCTCGAACTCCAACTACAACGCCGCCAACATCTCTTGGCGCAAGCGCAGTCGGGGCGGGCTGTTCTGGCGCGTCAACTACTCGTTCTCCAAGTCGATCGACGATGCGTCCCGCACGCAGGGAGG
This sequence comes from Bryobacterales bacterium, assembly GCA_965219605.1. GTDB lineage: Bacteria > Acidobacteriota > Terriglobia > Bryobacterales > UBA6623 > VXMF01. The sequence goes on from CBDCOC010000003.1 coordinate 44,935, forward strand.
GGGTGCCACGGACTTTGGCAACGCGTTGAATCGCAACGACCTGAAACTCGACCGCGGGCGTTCGACCTGGGACCGTCGCCACGTGTTCACGCTGGCCGGCAACTACAACCTGCCGTTCGGGCATGGGCGCCGCTGGGGAGCCCAGTGGGGGAGCGCCGCGCAAGCCATTCTCGGCGGCTGGCAGCTCTCGGGCACGCATACCTCGTACTCCGGTTCGCCGTTCACTGTCACGGCCGCCAATGTGGACCAGAACCTAGGCGAGTCGCAACGCCCCAACCGGATCGCTCACGGCTCGCAGGCTGACGACCCAGCACTTGGCGCGAAGCGGGGGATCGACTACCCGTTCTACGACACGAGGGCTTTTGAGAACGTGCCCGGTTGCATGGACGCGGACCCGGTAGCCGGCACGCCGTTGCACTGCCCGGAACAAGCTTTCCTGCCCGGCACGTCCGGCCGGAACATACTCGACGGACCGGGCCGGCTCTCGGCGAACCTCGCTGTGTCGAAGAACTTCCAAGTCCGCGAAGGAATGCGCCTGCAACTGCGGGTCGAGTCGTTCAACTTCACCAACCGGACAAATTTCCTCATGAATGGCCAATTCCGGCAGTTCAACGGAGTTGGCGGCGGATTCTTCACTCGCACGGGAAACATCGGTCGTGGCGGCGGGCCCAGGATCTTCCAGTACACGTTAAAGCTGCGGTTCTAGCCCGGATATCTCACCAACTTTGCTCGCAGGCACCGCTGATTCTTTATCGGCTGGTAGGAGCTATGATGGGGCAAAACCACGCTTTAGGGGCGGCCAAAGTGCAGTTGCGCACGCCGCCGCAGCGAGGATTTTGCCGATTTTGAGCAATTGCTAGGGGCTTATAAGGATGGGTTGACAGAGCTGCTAGACTCGCTCTTTTTTGCAGAGGAGGTCTACCGGCAGCAACTGCCGGCGGGCTGTCACTCGCCGCCGGAAACCTTGACGGGTCTCGATGCGGCAAGGGAATCGCTGCGGCGGCGGGTGGCAAGGGCTGAGCGCTTGATCGAGTTGCTAGTCGAGTACGAGGAACGTATGATTGCCACCGTGATGGACGGGGATCGCGACGAGTGCAGAAAGCTGGCGAAGATCGGCAGCTCTGTCAACCCATCCTTATAAGCTCCAATTGCTACGGGGTGCGGGCAGCCGCAGACGAGGGAACCGCGCTCGCCAGCGCCGCTGGCGGCCTGAGCCAGCGGCTCGGCGGCCCGCCGGGCCTAGCGCTGTGACGGCCTAGCGCCCGTCCGGCGGACGGCAGGGGTGCAACAGCAGTTGCAGCGCCTCGTCGCGGTTGCCGTCGTAGTAGGTCTGCGGGTGGGCTAGCCCGGATATCTCACCAACTTTGCTCGCAGCCGAGAATCATGGTCAGAGTGCCCCACAATGGGAACATTGGATAGTGCGCTTGTTGTATTCTGGTCACATAGCGCCGTTGGCCGCCTGGCGGGTGGCCTAGCGGCACGCTGTACGCACACCTGCCTCTGGAGCCGCCCTGGCCCCGCAGCGTCCCGTCTGTCTGCAGTGCGCTAGCTCGCCCGCAGGCGGGCCAGGCAGTGTGCGAACAGTTCTTGGCGGGGGAATAACGACGACAGCGGCACCCGGATGCGGCGCACGCTCACCCGCACGCTGGCCGCGACCTTGAACAACAGCACCCGCAGCGTGCCGCACTGCGCCTGTGCCAGTTCCGTGCCGGCCAGCGCTCCGCTGCGGATCTGTTCCAGCAGCGCTGCCGTGAACAAGGCCCACTGCAAGCGCAACTGGTTCGCCCGCAGCGCACTCGCCGAGGTGCGGTCGGCGCACAAGTCCAACTGCTGCTCCTTGCTGCGGTTCTCCATGTCTCCGCGTGCACAGTCCAACTGCTCGTACAACTCGCCACGAAACGCAGGTTGCTGTTGCGGCCCGGCCCCGGCAGCCATGCTGCCTTGCCCACCACGCGCCGCGTGCGACTCCAACTCCGCCCGCACGAGCAGCCGCACCTGCGGCCAGCGCTCGCGCAGTTGGGCTACGATGCGCTGCACGTCGGCCAGCGCCCCCACGGCCGGATCCACATCCGCCGTGCGCAACTGCCCGCTCAGCACGTGCCGCCCGCAGGTCACATACAGCGGCAGGTAGCAATAGCAGTCGTAATAGCCGTGGAAGTAGCGCCCTTCCTGCTCGCCGTGCAGCGGATCGTCGCTGGCATCTATGTCCAGCACCAGTTCCTCCGGCTCCGCCGCCTGCATCTCGATGAATAACTGCACCAGCAGCCGATCCAACTGCTGCGCAGCGCCCACGATGCGCTTGTAGCGATCCTTGGCCGCCTGCTCCGGCCGGCCCAGCTCGCAGCGGTTGAGCGTGCTCGAACCGGCCAGCGGATGCCCCTTGTCGCGCTGGCGCACGCGACTCTGGCCGGTCACGTCGGCACAGCCCACCGCCAGCGCCAGCAGGCTGTCGTCGCGCAGCGTGTCGTGATCGTTGAGACCCTCGTAGCCCAGGGCCAGGCCGAACAGGCGCTGAGCGCCTGCACCGCGTGTTCGCAGCGGCCCCGCTGGCGGTAATCCTGAAAGCAGCCTGCCAGGCGGGCGGTCAGCCGCAAGGCACGGTCGGCGGCCGCCAGCAGCAGGGCTCCGCCATCGTTCGACAGGCGCCCGCCGTCGAAGCAGGCGCTGACCTGGCGGCGGGCGTGCTTGGGAAGTTCGATCGTGGTACACTGTGTTGGCATGAGGTGTGCTTTCGGCAAGCTTGTAATTGATTGGAAACAAAACAGCTTACCACGAAATCATGCCTCATGCCTACTCCCCGTGGTGAGATATCCGGGCTAGGCGGTTTCTTTGACCAGTGCGAACCGGGATGTTGCCAGTATCCTGCACCCGTTCACCAATCCAGCCAGCCACGAGCGGGAGGGTGCCTTGGTTATCACCGGGGGGGATGGCGCTTGGGTCTATGACGAAGAAGGCAGGGCCTATTTAGAGGCAGCCTCGGGGCTTTGGTGCGCGTCTTTGGGCTTCAATGAGCCGCGCTTGGCGGAGGCGGCCTATCGGCAGTTGAAAACGCTGCCCTTCATGCACCTGTTCAGCTCACGCAGCCACTCGCCGGCGATCGAATTGGCCGAGCGGCTCCTGCAGCTTGCGCCGGTTCCGATGTCGAAGGTGTTTTTTGCCAACTCCGGATCGGAGGCAGCCGACACAGTCGTCAAGATGGTCTGGTTTTTCAGCAACGCTCTCGGACAGCCCGAAAAGAAGAAGATCGTCGCCCGCCAAGACGGATTTCACGGCTCCACGGTTGCGGCCGCAAGCCTGACCGGCATCCTCCGCAACCACCGTAAGTTCGATCTGCCAATTCCTAATATCATTCACGCCGCGCGGCCGCACTATTACCGCGGAGCTCACCCGGGCGAGTCCGAAGAGGCGTACGCCTCCCGTCTCGCCAGCGAGCTAGACCGGCAGATCCTCGCCGAGGGCCCGGAAACTGTTGCGGCGATGATCGCCGAACCCGTGATGGGAGCTGGAGGAGTGCTGCTACCCCCGGCAGGCTATTTCGAAAAAGTGCAGCGCATCACTGCCAAGCATAAGATGCTGTTCATCGCAGACGAGGTGATTTGCGGCTTCGGACGGACCGGGAACCTGTGGGGTTCGCAGACATACGGCATCAAGCCGGACATCCTCACCACGGCCAAGCAACTGTCGGCAGGCTACGCGCCGATCTCGGCCGTGATGGTCAATCAGAGGGTCTATGACGTCCTGCGGCAGGGCAGCGACGAGATCGGAACCTTCGCCCACGGCTTCACTTACAGCGGTCATCCGGTCAGCGCGGCGGTTGCGCTGGAGTGCCTCAAGATCTACGAGGAGATCGATGTGGCCGCACGCGCCCGCCGGCTTGCCCCTAGATTGCAGGAGGGACTGCGCGAGCGGTATGCAGACCACGGGCTGGTCGGAGAGATCCGGGGCGTAGGACTCGTGGCGGCCGTGGAGTTGGTGCTTGACAAAGCGACCGGGCAGGCTTTCGAGCCGGCACTTGGCGTCGGAGCGCATTGCATGGCCAGAGCTGTGCAGCATGGCGTGATCCTGCGCGCCTTGGGGGATACGATCGCCTTCTCGCCTCCGCTGATCGTGAGAGAGGCGCAGATCGATCAGATCTTGGATCGTTTCGGGGAGGCTCTGCGCGACACCGCGGAGTGGCTGGGCCGGCGCTAGCTCCAGCCACCCTCTCATCCCGGCGGCCTGCTGCGCCGCAGCCGCGGCAGTTGGCGCTGGCATGCCGCAGCAGGACTGCTCGCGAGTGTGCGTGCGTAGCGCGGCCGCCCCCGTGCTCGCTGCGGGCAAGCCGGCCGCGGAGACCGGGATCGGGTTGCCGAGAGACAAAACCCGGCATGGGTTCTACAATGCGACTTGAGACGGCTGATGTTCGTGCGCGTGGCAGCAGGGATCGCCTTGGCGGCTGTCGCGTTGGGCGCTGCAGGCGGGGCCGAGGACCTGCACAAGATCCGCTCCTTGGAATGGGACGCCGAGCGCTGCTACCGCGTGCGCGACGCCTATTTGGAGCGCGAGGACGTCAAGCTGTATTTTACGGACGGGCACCTGATCTTTGCCAAGCCCGTGCTGGGCCGAACGATTGCGGCTCTGTTCTTGGCTACCACGCCGACCGATGTCGGAGAGGTCTTGCTCATCCCCCCGCTGCCGTCCGAGCGGCAGTCGATGGCAAGGTTTCTTGGCGAGACGATTCTCGACGAGAAGTTCCGCAATGCCATGATGTTCTTCACCGACGATACGTCCGAGGCCCTCGAGGCAGCGATCCGGCGCGCTGCCGATTATCATCGCGACACCACCGCAGGGGCGCGGGTTGCGTCGGTATGGACCAGTGTTCTGCGCAATTTGATCAAGGGATCTTCACTGCGCGTGCTCACCGACCTGTACTCGAACGGGCCGGCCGCCGAGGGGTTCTTCGTCGCCGCGATCCGCGGCACCAAACTCGGGCGCTTTGACGTAGTCGTGGACCACACCCTGCCAGAACAGGTGCTGGCCGGGCAATCGGTGCAGCGGCAGGGCGACGCATACTACGACATCTGGTCTCGTTTCGAGTCGCGTTCGGTGCGCACCGGTCTCAGGCAAGCTTTGCCGCCCCGCGCCAGCTTGCGGGATTACCGCATCAGAGCCAGCCTTGGCGACGATCTTCGCATGCAGGTGCAGGCCGAGGCGACGCTGGACCTCGGCAATGCCGAGGCCCGCGCCTTGAGCTTTGAAATCTCGGACAAGCTGCGGGTGAGTGCCGTCAGGATTGCCGGCGAACCCGTCGAATTCCTCCAGCAGGCCCAGATCCTGTCCAGGCATCGGCGCAGCCCCGACAATGACGCCGCTGTCGTGCTCTTGCCGCAAGCCGTGAGTGCTGCCGGGCGATACCCCATCGTATTCGAATACGAGGGCACGGTTGTCTCCGATGCCGGATCGGGCGTGTACTATGTCGGCGATCGAGGCAGCTGGTATCCTCGCATCGGCCGGGAGCACGCCAATTTCGATCTCGAGTTCCGCTATCCGGCAAAGCTGGACTTGGTGGCCACGGGGGAGCGCGTCGAGCACGCCGCCGAGGGCGGCATGCGGATGTCACGTTTTACCAGCGGCGGCTCCATCCGCTTGGCTGGCTTCAACCTCGGCGATTTTGCCTCGGCCAGCCGTGCAGTCGACGGTTTCCGTATCGAAGCTCGCGCTACCAAGAGTGTCGAACGTCGTTTGCAACCGCCGCGAGCGCCCGTCATGCTGCCGGAGCCAGCCCTGCCCGGGCGCCCTGCCCGGCGGCTCCGACTGCCGGTGATGGTGTTGCCCCAGTTGCCGGTGTCCGATCCCTCCCAGGGTATCGAGCGGATCGCCGATGAGAGCGCCGATGCGTTTCGCTACTTTCTCGGGCGCTTCGGCGAGCCCGCCATGCCCGTCACGGTGGTTTCGCCCGTGCCGGGGAAGTTCGGCCAAGGCTTTCCGGGCTTGGTCTACGCCTCGACACTGAGCTATTTCGAGCGGGGCGACCGGCCGCTCCGAAACCTTTCCGGGGATCTGCAGCGGTTCTTTGCCGACCTTATGCGGCCGCACGAGATCGCCCATCAGTGGTGGGGCAATGTGGTCACGTCCGAGCTGGACCGCGATGCTTGGATCATGGAGGGGCTGGCCACCTACTCTTCCCTGCTTTGGCTCGAGCATCGCAAGGGTGTCGCGGAACGCAACAAGGCGCTGGCTGCATTCCGGGACAACCTGCTGCGCAAGGTGGATGGAGAGACCGTCGAGAGTGCCGGCCCGATCATTCTGGGGCATCGGCTGCGGACCTCGAAGCTGCCCGAGGCCTACCAAGTCATCGTGTACGAGAAGGGTGCCTGGATCCTCCACATGCTGCGCGGCATCACCGGCGACGAGAACTTCTTCGCGATGCTGCGCGCGCTTTGCGAGCGGTACCGGGGCGGCACGGTCAGCACGGAGCAGTTTCGCGCCTTGGCGGCAGGATTCGTGCCCGCCGCGCACGTCGACCCGGAGCTGCGCGACTTCTTCGACCAGTGGGTGCATGGAACGGGCATCCCGCGCCTGGCCGTGGAGTGGGGCCAAACCTCCAGCGCAGGCCGCCATCAATTCGAGATGCGTATCACCCAGACCGGGGTCCCGGAGTATTTCCCGCTGCAAGTCCCGGTGGAAGTGCATACTCTGCCGGGCCGATCGCTCGTCAAGACAGTGAGCGTGGGAGACGGCGCAGCCCCGCCTGCCGTGTCTATCGTCCTGCGCAATCCCGCTTCCCGCGTTGCCATTGATCCGCAGGCCTGGCTCTTGGCCGACACGCCTTGACAGGGCTGCGGTGCTTGCCGATGACTGACGATCCATGCGATTCCCGCCGCCCTCCGCAGGGCATGCTGGCGCAAGGTCCTCGCAACCCACCCGGCCTGCTCGCCTGTGCCGGGCTGCAGGTCCTGCTATCCAGATGGAGCATGAACGCGATCCTGGCGTGGCTCGTGGCCATCGGCGCCTTGGCACCGCTGCCAGCAGCGGCGGCTGAGCCGCCAACCAAGGAGATCAAGGCACTGGCTCTTGCCGAACAGCCCGCCCAAGCGCGCGCGCTGTTCGAGGATCTTCGCCCGCAAGGCGAGCGTCTGAGCGCCGAATGGCTGGAGGCCATGTCCTGGGTTGGCCGCGCCGGCGCTATCGGCGGCGATTGGAAGTTGGCGGCGGACTATGCAGAACTCACGCTCGAGGGCTGCGAGCTTCTCCTAGAGAGCCGCCCGCTGGATGCCGACCCGGAAAGCCCGCTCGCGATCGCGACCGGCGCGGCTGTCGAGACGCGGGGCAAATTCTACGCGGCGCTGGGAGACCAAGGCCAGGCCGTGTCTTTTTTGCGCGAGCAATTGCGAAAGTACGCCGGCACCAGCATCGAGACCCGGCTGCGAAAGAACCTGCTGCTCTTGGATCTGGCCGGCAGGCCGATGCCGCCGCTCGACACCAGTTCATGGCTGGGGTCGCACCGATTCGATCCGGCGGAATTGTCCGGCAAGGTGACGCTGTTCTTCTTCTGGGCGCACTGGTGCGAAGACTGCGAAGCCCAGAAGCCGATACTCCTGCGGTTGCGGCGCCGCTTCGGCGGGCAGGGGCTGCAGGTGGTTGCCCCCACGCGGCTGTACGGCTACTTGGAACGCGGCCGCGCTGTCAGCGCAGAGATCGAGCGCGAGCACGTGCAGAATAGGCGCGTGGCCGCGCATCCGCTGCTGTCTGCTGTCGCCGTGCCGATCAGCGGCAAGAACTTCGTCGCATTTGGCGTGAGTTCAACACCCACACTGGTGCTGGTCGATCGCGAGGGCGTGGTCCGCCTCTATCATCCCGGACGTATGGAAGAGGGCGTGCTAGCTGCGGAGATCGAGCGGCTGCTGTAGCCTGGCGCCATCCGGAAGCAAGGATCCCCGCCGTCGCGGTGCCGCTGGCCGCTTCAGGGTGCCACGGCGTGCAGTAGTTGCTGGCCGCGCAGCCCGAGCATCAGGTTCTGGATTGAGATCTCGGCCATCTTGCGGCGTGTTTCGATCGTTGCGCTGCCGAGGTGCGGCAGGATCGTAACGTTGTCCAATGCCAGCAGGGGGTGATCCCTAGGCAGCGGCTCGGGATCGGTGACGTCCAGTCCCGCGGCCGCGATCCGTCGCTCGCGCAGGGCTTCGTACAACGCCTGCGTGTCCACGACCGGGCCGCGGGCGATATTGACCAGTGTCGCCGTGCGCTGCATCTTGCGCAGGGCTGCGGCGTCAATCATGCGATTCGTTGACACGGTCAGGGGGCAGGTCAGCATGACGTGGTCCGCCAAGGCGAGCAACCGTGCGAAGGATGCGTACTCGGCTCCGAACTGCGCCTCGGCCGCCGCTCGCCTGCGGCGATTGTGGTACAGCACGCGCATGTTAAAGCCCCGCGCCCGTTGCGCGACTTGGCCGCCGATATTTCCGAGTCCGATGATTCCCAGCGTGCTGGAATGGACCTCGCGCCCCAGCATGTGGCCCGGGTCGTAGCGCGAGAACTGGGGCGAGCGGGCGTAGCGGTCGCCCTCGACCACGCGCCGGGCTGCCGCTAGCAGCAGGGCGAAACCGGTGTCCGCCGTAGTGCCCTCCAGAATGCCGGGAGTGTTCCCGACCGGTATATTCCGCTGGCAGGCGCTGACGACGTCGATGTGGTCCACGCCGACTCCGTAGTTGCTGATCACCCGGGCGCCCGGGAGGCTGTCCAGCATGGCACCGTCCACGCGCGGGTGGCCGTAGGTGTAGATGCCGTCGACACGGGTGGATGAGCGGCCTTCGTCCCGCGGCCACGGCAGGAATTCGATGTCCGCTCCGGCGAACCCTAGGACGGTTTCGTCCAGCGGGCCATCTGCAACCACCCGATAAGAAGCCATGATCCAGGAATAGCGCGCCTCGGCACGGCCCGTCAGGGGCTCGTCCAGTGTTTGACTCCATCCACGACGGTCGAGCTGACGCGACGCTCCAGTGCCATGTATTGCAGGTGCGAGAGCGCTTCGGCCATGGCGAAGCGACGGTGTAGCAAGCTGCGCTCCTGGCCCCAGATCTGCCCTGCGATGGCGTACCCATGCCTCGGCTCGCGGCCCAGTATGCCGGCAATGCTGTCACAGCGGTTGCGGTGGTGCGTGCGGGTCTTGGCGATCCACGCTCGGTGTCCTTGGAACGGCCTGCCGTGCGAGGGCAAGATGCGGGCAATGTCCAGCTGGTAGAGCGCTTCCATTGTTCGGAAGTAATCGCCCAGCGGATTGCCTTGGTAGAACCAGTGCAAGCCGATATTCGGCGTGACGGACGGCAGGATTGCATCCGTGGAAAACAGCACTTTCTGCTCAGGGCAGTAGAAGCAGAGTTGCGCGGGGGAATGGCCGGGAGCCGAGATCGCTTCCAATGTGCCGCCGTCGAACTCAATCCGCTCGCCAGCCTCAATTCCGCCGTCAACCTCGAGCCGCTCGTAGGTATCCGCCACACGTGCGGCCGCGCTGCGCATTTGCTCGACATCTGCGGGCGCGCCATGCTGCAGCAGGAAGGCTGCTGTTTCGGCGAAGTGCTTGCGATGCAGGCCTAGCGGCCGGACAAAGACTGCTTCAGCAGGCGGCATGCGCACCGGTGCGGCGCAGCGCCGCCGCAACTCAGCGGCGGCCCCGATATGGTCGGGATGCATGTGGCTGACAAGGATCTCCTGAATCGCCACCCAATCCACTCCTAAGGACACGAGCGAGGCTTGCAGCGCTCGCAGCGAGTCCTCGGAGCGGATACCCGTGTCGAGTAGCAGGTAGCTGTCGCCGCGCTGGAACAAGAACACGTTTACGCTGGCTAACTGCCAAGGTAGCGGGAGACGGATCTGCCATGCGCCGTCGGCAGCGGGCCAGATCTTGGGCGGGGGCGCTTGCGAAGGCAAGATGCGGGTAGGAGTCAGCGGCTGGCCCGCGGATGTCCCATCTTACCAGTGCGGTTTTTCGCGCTATCGATAGCGATTCTAGACAGCTGACGCTGGCAGTAAGTGTAGAGTGGCCCCGCACCGTGCTCCCTTGCAAAGATCGGTCACGGCCGCGCAGCCTTTGGACACCGAGTACCAGCGCCTGCAAGCGCACGCAGGCCCGCCAGCCGACCATGCGAGACAGCAACGCCACCCACGCGCGGATGTCCGGGCCCAACGGTTGGTCGCGCTCGCGCGCTGGGCGCAGTTGGCGGCGCTCGACAAAGGCTGTGCAGATTCACACTATTCCGGCGAGTCGATCGCTCCTAGGCGATTCCACAGCACCGGTTCGACCAAGTCTATGCGTGCTTCCACCGCCCGCCCCACTGGCCCCAGCAGCGGACACGTGATCCGCGCCACCCCGTTAGCGGTCCCCTTCGGTGAAACCCCGCCACCTGCATGTACGAACAGCCCCCATGCGCACGAAGAGCGTTTCGTGAGCGCATCCGGACCTAACGTGCTGCCGCTCCGGCCGATGTAGCTCAGCGTGATCGTGTCCGGTACCAGTAGTACGCTATTGCATGCAGCCGGCAATGCTCCAGCAGCGCCTCGCAGTGTGGCTGAGGATATCCGCGGCGGACATCTTGCCAGTCGCTAGCAAGCCCCGCTTGCTCCGCCTGCCTTTCTGCCTAGCGTTGGATCTGGCCATGAATTGAAGGGCGCAGCAGGTCGACACGGTACTGCCAGTCTGCTGAAAGCAGATTGACTTCGTTCCAGCTAGCCCCGATGTGGTAGACTCGGCCCAGCCCAGCAGCGTTACCATGTCAGCAGAGTAGCTGACAGGGAGTGTTGATGCGTCCCAAGTATCTGATCCAAAGCTTAGCCCGCCTCATTCTCTTGGCTGTCTTGGCATTCCTGCCAACTGGATTCGCGAACGATGGAGGCTTTTTTCAAGGCTCAATCTCGGGGATTTCAAATGTTAATGGCTTTGATGATGTTCAAGTGATTCTGAGCAGCCATGGAGTGCTACAAACTGCCAGCCCAGATTCTCGCGGTCAATTCGCTTTTTTTGGCATCGCGGATGGAGATTATACAGTAAAGGTTCGAAAGCCGGGCTTTAAATCGACTCCTGCCCATCCGTTCCGAGTAGAACGTGGAGCAGTTATATGGGCAACAAATTCTGAACCTGAATTTGTACTTCAAGAATTGGATCAAGACACATTTGTATTCCACTGGGAAGAGGATCAAAGCACGTCTGGTTTCGAGTACAAATCGAATATTTCTAAACCGCGTAAAGTTCAATTTCTCAGTGAGAATATCACAGTATTTGACAGTTCTGTAGCTGATAAACTTCATCACAATTACAATATTTCGCTTTTGGATGGAAGTGCTTCTTGGACAGCCGAACATGCCTACCGACTTCTGCAAATAATGGAAAAAATTCCTCAACAAAATAGGAATCCTTATGATCGGAAAAATTTACCAGAAAGTCACTGGTTTATTGATCAAAATTATCTCCCCAATGATATACAGATTGTAGAAATTAATGAGGAGAACGGGGTACGTAGTATAGAGGATCAGAATTTCAGAATCTGCATTCGCAAATTCAAACCCAAAAATTGTGTACATTGACGGCAAGAAAGGTGTCTACTATTCCGCAAGATTACATCATGATTTAGTGCGATTTGTCACGGACAATGGATGGAACGAAAAGGCTTATGAGCAGATTCTTCAAAAGCGTTATAACTTGACAACACGCATTACAGATTATAGATCCTTGACTGCCAATACGACAGATGAGCCAGCTTCTCGTTTTCAATCGTTTCATCCAGAAGAAATCGTGCAAATCATCAACAATTTGGAGGAAATTCCGGTCGGCATGCATGCCATTCCTGGACTCAAATTTTTGGTCCGTCACCTAGATGGAACTCCAAATCCTTGGAATCCGACAGCTCCAGCCATCGCGTGGACTCACGCGGGGTATATCGAATTCATGGACAAGGCATTTGATACATCGTCCGTGCTGCACACACACCGCTTGATCATTCATGAAAAAGCCCACTTCCTCTGGGAGCACCTGTTCGCCGAACAACTGAAGCAGGACTGGATCAAACTTGGGGGTTGGTATCGCGATCCGAACACCCACAGTGGCTGGGCGACGACAAAGCAGACGGAATTTGTCTCCGCCTACGCACATGCTGTTGATCCGAACGAAGACATGGCGGAATCTATTGCTTACTTCATCGTCAATCCACGAAAACTGCGATCTCGATCAATCGGCAAGTACGAATTTGTCCGAGATCGAATCATGCAGGGCAAAATCTACATCTCCAAGATTCGCGAAGATCTGACATTTGAAGTCTATAATCTGTTTCCTGATTATGTCTTTCCGGGAAAAATTCGCCGTATTGATATCGTGGTTGATGGATCGTCTAATGAAGACAAGCATATTGAAATCGAAATCGAAATTCATGCACAAGACCATGTATTAGAAGGAGCAAAACGTGCTTATTTTAGCATCTTCAGTGAGATAGGTACATTCAAGGATGTGTCTCTTTATCCAGTTGGAGTTCCCCGTGGAAGTCCCGGAACTGTGCTGGCTGGAAGTTTCGAAATCAATCGTTTTTCTAAAGCAGGTTACTGGCGACCAAGGCAGATTGCACTTAGGGACGAACACGGGAACAAACGGCTGGAGGGTATCAACGACTTTGGCTGGACACTCTTTATCAGTAACCCGCTGGAAGACACTATACCGCCACAGTACGTAAAAGATTCCGCATCACTCACTAAGTCGAGTGATTTTCGAGAGGGTAGAGAAGTTCAGATTATTCACGCCATGTGGGGTGTGAATGAAAATTCAGGGAGAATGCGGAAATGGGCGTGCTTGGCATCCATCAATGATGAAATTATTAATACGTATCGTTTAGACAAGTACGGTATGTACAATTCTGAGCGCAAGATTTGCAGTGTTGATTTTATTATGCCACACTATGTACCATCATCAGTTTACACATTGAACCGTATTAGAATGATGGATTTTGCATCAAATGCTTTTGGAGTGTATTTCAGGCATCCGAAGCATGGCCACCCCAAACACGGCTTACGCCCCGAACAATCTTTTGTTGATGAAGACGGTCCACAAATTGAGTTAATCACGAAAAATGGAGATATTAAACCATCATATTTAGTGCCTGCGACAAAAGCTTCTAAATGATTGAAAATAGATGAGTTGATAGCAATCGACGCCGACGAAGATGACAGCGGCTGGCTAGCCCTGGCCCGCTGGCGGCCTATTTGCTACGATCTTCGTCTGGCAGGCACCCATGAGAGTCGTCTTAAATCCACAATTAGCCATCGGCCAAATCGATATTGAGCGCATCCCACTCGATCCGCAGTCCCGGGATGATATTCCCGCCGTGCTGCGCGGTTTGCAGCAGATTTGGTCGGATGCTGAGTTGCGGGCCAAGCTATTCACTCTGCTGGAGACGCATCTGCTCGCGGACAAGAGCAAGGCGGACAGCGCAGACAGTGAGAGGCAAGCATACGGGCCGTGCTTGGACGCCAGGAACGGTCGTCCGGGCATGAGTCTGTGGAGCATATTGGTGCTGGGACTGCTGCGTCAGGGATTGAATTGCGATTATGATCGCTGGCATGAATTAGCTGGACAGCATCGCAGTGTGCGGCGCATGATGGGACTCAGCGACTGGGACAGCACAGTGGCCAGTTGCCGCACGATCACACGCAACGTGTCGCTACTGACTCCGCAGTTACTAGCGGCTGTCAACCGCTTGGTGGTGGGAGCTGGCTACGAAGTGCTAGGCAAGGATGTGGCAGGAGAGTTGGCGGCGCGTTGCGATTCGTTCGTGGTGGAGACAGACGTGCATTATCCGACGGATGTAAGTTTGCTGTGGGATGCAATGAGGAGTCTGCTACGGACGATCGCACGGGCGAGTGAGGCCCAAGGGGAGACAGGCTGGCGGCAGCATAAGAAGTTGGAAGGGAAGGTGAGGAGACTGTTCCAAAGAGTGCGGACGAGGCGCAGGAGGAAGAATCAAGAGAAAGGGGTGAAGGCGTATTTGAAGCAGTGTGGTAACTGCCCAGCTAGTGAGCAGGAGCAGCACAGATCAGGGATTGGCCGAGGTGGGCCGGGTGACTAACTTGGACCAGAAGGCGGTCGGCCCTTGCGCCAAGGTCTCGATGCGGTTCAGGCCCTGCTTGCGGGCGGTCGACAGCACGCTGCGCAGAATGGCGAAATCCGCAGCTCCCTGGGTCGAGCGGAAACTGCCCGAAATCTTCATTCTCAACTTCATCATGCGCAGATCCTGCTCGGCCTGATTGTTGGTGAACGGCACTTTGGCGTCGTGCAGAAAACGCAGTGCCTCCGCCCGCCGCCGCTCCAAGCGCAAGGCTAGATTGTGTCCCTTGCAGCGTTTCGGGCGCCCCCGCCGCCCGGACGGCAAGGGCGGCTGCGCCGCATACTCCGCCAGCGCCGCCTCCAGCACTTGGTCATAGCGCCGCTCCAGGCGCATCAGCAGCGAGCGGGGCAGTGGTATAGCCCGCTGCCGCACGCTGTGCATCACGCGATTGGCGCGCTGCAGCAACCGCTGCAGGCGCCCCGCCCAAGCGGCCCCGTCGAGGTGCGCCACCGCCTCCAACTCGCGCAAATGGTGCGCGTGACACAGCGCGTGCTGCACCCCCTGGAGCGTGAAGTACGGCGCCCAGTGATCATGCACCAGCAGCCCGCGCAGGCCCGCCAGCAGGCTGCCGCGCCGCTCACTCGTGCGGTAAAACGTCAGCCCCGCCGTGCTCAACACGTGCAACCACTGCGTCCGCCCATTGATGCGCATGCCTGTCTCGTCCAAGTGCTTCACGCCGTCCGCATTCACTAGCAGATCGCGGATCTGCTCCGTGCAAGCCTGCCAGCGCTGGGCTGCCTTGCGCGTCATGCCCGCCAAACTCGCGCTGCACAACTGGACGCCGAACAAATCGGCAAACACCTCGGCCAGCCGCTGCTCGGGCAGCAACTGCGTGTTCTGCAGGTAGACGGCCGTGGCCGCCAAGCGCTCGCCGTACTGCGCCGGGGCGTTCACGCCCGCGGGGAACACCGCCCGTGTCACACTGCCACACTGCCCGCAGCGGCAGGCTTGCGCTTGATGCTCGGTCACTTCTAACGGCGGGGGCGGGGGCAACTCGAACACCTGCCGCCGCTGCGGCTCGCCGACGATGTCCGCGGCCGACAAGGCCGCGCCGCACTGCGCACAACTCGCCGGCAGGTGACTCACCGTCCGTTGCGGGCTGGCACTCTGCCGCAGCGTCGTGCCGCGGTGTCCGCGCTGCCCGCCGGGCCGCTTGCCGCTCGGCCGCCGCTGGCTGCGCGTGCGCGGCGCGGCCGGCGGCTTGGCCAAGCCGTCGCTCGACGGCGGCTTGCCGCTGTTGCTGCTGTTCAGCCCCAAGCGCCGTTGCAGTTCCTGCACTTCCTGGCGCAGCGCACACAGTTCCTCCTGCAACTTCGTGTTCTGGGTGCGCAACTTGCTGTTGTCCGTGCGCAACTCGTCACGCTCCGCACACAGTTGCGCCAAGGTTGTGGCAGGCTCCGCCTGTAGCGACCGCTCACGCTCCGCCAAGATCTCGCTATCGCCCGCCATTCAAGAACACTTTCTAGTTTACATGTTCTGCCACGCCCTGTCAACTAGCTGGGCAGTTACGCAGTGTGAAAGGTTGCTAGAACGAGCTGAGGGGAGCTTGGAAAATCTGCGGGAGAGCAGGGCAAGCAAGGAAGAGATCAAGGAAATAGAACGGCTTGCGGGATTGGGGCGGAAACTGGCGGGGCAAGTGGAGCGGAGAATATTGCAAGGCGAGACGATCCCACAAGAGGAGAAAGTGTATTCGATTTTCGAAGATCATACGCGCTGGTGCGTAAAAGGGAAAGCGGGTGTTCTGGTAGAGCTAGGAGTGCCGGTAACAATCGTGGAGAGCGCGGAACAGTTTATATTAGGTCATCGTATCATGTGGACGGAGCAGGACGTGGATGTGGCGGTCGAAATAGTGGAACAGGTGCAGAGTGAGTACCCGGGATTGCAGGGATGCAGTTTTGACAAGGGGTACTACAGTGCTGGGAATCGGCAGCGGTTGGATGGCATGCTGGCGCGGAACGTGATGCCGAAGAAGGGGCGGTTGAGTGAGACAGATAAAGAGCGGGAAGAAGCACAGGAGTACGTAGAGAGACGGCGGCAGCATCCGGCAGTGGAGTCGGCGATCGCGAACTTGGAGCAGCGAGGACTGGATCGAGTGCGAGAGCACGGTCGGGCAGGATTCGAGCGGGCGATTGGGTTGTCAGTGGTGGCAGCGAACGTGCATCGGCTAGGATTGATACTCCAGAGAAGGGAACGAGAAAGACTGAAGAAAGAGCGGCTAAAGATAGCCGCATAGCAGCGGTCATCGAGACGGGAAAGAGAAAAAAGAGAGCTGGCAGAAGGCCGGCAGGGCGGAGTGTATCTGAAGCAGGCAGTGAGTCGAACTCAGCCAGATTTCTTGACATATTTTTACCAATCAGGGGAGAAATTCTGCTGAACGATGCCCCCAATGGGTCCATAAATCGGCGCATATTTTTAGAGAAGATCGGATTTTAGGGGGTTTTGTCGCAGGCACTAGGTAGATCTCAATACTATTCGAATAGATGCCAAACCAACCAATCCAAGCGCTCCCAATGGAGAAACAATTGTCACATTTAAATTTCGCGTTAGAGATGATATATCGGGTTTTTTGTTAGCTTCAATTTACTTGCGTGATCCACAAGGAATCGATCATCATTTTTGGATTCAAAAAGTCAAAGGAACTCTATTTCCATCTGACGATCCACACCAATGTAAGGAGTTTGAATGGTCCGTGCTTTTGCCTGCTGGATCTGCACCTGGAATTTGGGGGCTTGCTGAAATGACTCTGCGAGATAGAGCTCGAAACTTCATAACTCATGACTTTACTGAAATTGTTCACTTTGAAGTTGATTAGAGATACAGGTAAGAAATTTTCTCTTAATTCTCCTCATTAATATTGCAATGATTTGCAACTAAATCAATGCCGTTTTTTTGTCATTAAATGTGTCTGATCAGAAGAGGTTCAGCAAGTTTCGCGGCCAGATCACTCGGGGGCACAGTGTGACGCACTCTTGGGGGCTGGTTGGCTGTCTACCCACGCATTGCCAAACGGAGGCCGTGTAGTTCGTCCGTACCCCGGTCCGCCACCACACTGGTTTCCGCAGCAGCGGCGGTTGTAGTCCGTGCTGACGCTCTCGATCCAATGTAGCCGCAGAGGTGTCGACACGAAACTGAGTACCTTCACTGGCCCTGTGCGGCTCCTCAGCAAATACTACAGCCGCAGCCCGAGACCTCCGCACCCAGCCGCTCCTCCCCGCAACAAAGCCTCTTGCAGCCACTGCACCGTCTCCGGCTTGAGCACACGCAACCTGATCTGCACTCTCCCGGCTCACGTTAGCCACACTCTGTGTTAACTGCGTGCAATCGCTAGGCGCTATCGTGGTACTGTGGCGGCCGCCAAGGCTTGATGCGCACGTTGACGCGAATGCTGATCTGTATCGCGCTGGCGGGGGCGTTGCCCGGCCAGTTGTCAGGTAGCGATGCCTTGCGTTGCAAGTCCGCGCCGCTGCGGCCTGTCCTCGATTTCGAGTTCCGTTTCGTCGCTGGCCACTGGTTTACTCTGCCGGTCAAGCAGTTCTGGGAGCGCAAGGCCGATCTCCAGATCGTCATGGAGGTTGAGCCTATCAACGGCACCCCCGGCCGAATGAGGCGCATATCGCATCGCTTGGAGGCCCTGCAGGCGGTTCCCCAAGGAGCCTCCGGGGAGTTCCGTTTTCCCAGCGCGGTCTCGCTCGGCCGTGGGGAGTACCGCAGCAAGTGGCGCATTCAGGACGCCGAAGGCCGGTCTTGCCAGGGATCTAGGAAGTTCAAGGCTGCATTGTCCCGCGGGGAGCGTGCGGTCGAGGTGACGCTAGGGCCTGGCGAGATCGTGGACACGGCGATGTACGTGTTTCGCAACGAAGAGGCGATTGAGCGCAGCCATCTGGGGTGGCCGCGCCGCTTGAAGATCTTTCTCAGCTTGGACGTGCTGGGCCGCCGGGGCAGGGTGGCCCGGCCCCGGCGGTTCCACATCCTGCCGCATATCGCCGCGCTTCGGCAGTTCGGGCGCAGCCGGCACTTCAACCAGTTCTCAGTCGTGGCGTTCAGTTTCGAAGACCAGCGCGTCGTGTCTCGCCAAGACTACCGGCCCGCCATCGATTTCGCTCCGCTGAGCAGGGTGATCCAGCAGCTCAGGCCCGACACGGTCGACTTCAGGGACCTCATGCGGGGCAGCGAGATGGATTTCTTCCAGGGCATGCTGGCCCAAGAGCTACAGCCGTCTGAGATTCCCGACGGGGTGGTCTTCATCGGCCATGAGATGCATTTCGGCAAGCGCCTGCCATCCGGTTTCTTGGACGGCTACCGCGACCGAGGGGTGCCGGTAGCGTTCCTCGACGCCTCGCGCTTTGCTTGGCACGGGGCCATCGCTAACTTCGTGCGAGCCATGGATGGCCGCGAGTTCATCCTGCGCAAGCCGTCCGACCTGGCTCGGGCGATCTCGGCGTTTGAGGCGCGGGTGCAGGCCCTGAGACCGCAATAGTGACGCAACGCCAAATGCCGCTTGGAGCAATGCGCGTAGAAGCGAGGCAGCGCGCTAGCGGTATGCTGGCCGCGCAGATTCCTGTCGGGTGGATGCGGGCGTGATGGCGCCGCATCGCCGCGACTTCCTTGCATGGCTGGCCGCGGGCGCTGCCTTCCGTCCGGGATCGCTTCCGGCCGCGGAGGAATTTCCCCTGGCACGGTTCCGCGCGACCGGGCCCTGCGCGGACTTGCGCGTGCTAGTCGACCCGGACGAAGACTCCTTCGAACTGGAAAAGCGCGGCATGGAGATCGAGCGGAGGCTGTCTGCCATGGTGGCGGACAGCGAGCTCCCGCTGGCCGAGGACTTCCGCGGGCCGACCCCGATGCCGTTGGAGTATGTCGGAGAGGGGCAGGTGCGCGAGGCGCGCTTCGGCGCGGGCGAGGAAGGTTTCGCCGCTGGCCTGCGCCGCTGGATCGCCGGTCTCGGCACGGTGCGGCGAGCAGGCTTTCACGCGCTTCCCGGCGAGATCGTGCGATTCGAAATCGCTTCCGAGACCGCGGACGGTCTCGAGTATCGCGTGGGCCAGTGGCGCATGCGCTGGAGGGACGGCCGGCTGTCCCGCTTCGAGCCTGTCTCAGAGACGCTCGCGCGCTCCCCGCGGCCATTGTTTGTCGAGGCCACGGCGGAACTATTCGCGCACCTCGACTCATTCCGGGAGCAGCTTGCCAAGGGCGTTCCCTATTGGAGGTCGAGGCTGGACACAGCCTCTGGCATCGGTGTCTACGGCAACCAGGGCGTGGCGGTGGGAGATATCGACGGTGACGGCTGGGACGAGATTTACGTGTGCCAGCCGGGAGGGTTGCCGAACCGGCTGTACAGCCGGCAGGCCGACGGCAGCTGGGAGGACAGCACCGCGCAGGCCGGTGTCGGGGTCTTGGACAACACCGCCCAGGCGCTGTTCCTGGACTTGCGCAACAGCGGCTCCCAAGACTTGGTCGTGCTCACGTCCGCCGGGCCGCTGCTGTTCCTCAACGATGGCTCGGGGCGGTTCCGCCACCGCGCGGGGGCGTTCGAATTCAAGCAGCAGCCCCAAGGCACCTTCGCCGGCATGGCTGCTGCCGACTATGACCGCGACGGAAGGATAGACCTGTACCTGTGCTCGTACCTGTATTTCCAGGGCGAAGACCAGTACCGCTATCCCGCGCCCTATCACGATGCACGCAACGGTCCCCCGAACTTCTTGTTCCGCAACGAGTTGCAAGGTGACGGCACAGGGTCTTTCGTAGATGTGACGGCGGAGTCCGGCTTCGGCGAGAACAACGACCGCTACAGCTTCGCGGCCGCATGGTGCGACTACGACGAGGATGGCTGGCCGGAACTCTACGTTGCCAACGACTTTGGCCGGAACAATCTCTACAAGCGCTCCGGCAGGATGTTCAAGGACATTGCCGAGGCGCGGGGCGTGCAGGATGTCGGCCCTGGCATGAGCGCGGCCTGGTTCGACTACGACCGTGACGGGCGGCTGGATCTGTACGTCACCAACATGTGGACAGCCGCCGGGCAGCGCGTGGTCAGCGATCCGCAGTTCGGCCCGGTCCGGGATGGCGCCTCGCGGGAAGCTTTCCACGGCCACACGAAGGGCAACTCCCTGTATCGGAACCGCGGTGACGGCACGCTTGAGTACACCGCAGAAACGGAAGGCGTGGAGATGGGGCGCTGGTCGTGGTCCGGTGACGCGTTCGATTTCGACCTCGACGGCACGCCGGAGATTCTCGTTACGGCCGGGATGATCACGCATGCGCCGGGCAAGGATCTCTGCAGCTTCTTCTGGCGCCAGGTCGTGGCGCAATCCGCCGCGGACGCCACGCCGGTTCCCGGTTACGAAACGGGCTGGAACTGCCTCAACCAAATGGTAAGGGAAGACTACAGCTGGAATGGCAACGAGCCAAACGTCTTCTACGCCCGCCGGGGCGGTCGGTACCGCGATGTTTCCGGAATCTCGGGCTTGGACCTAGCGGCCGACAGCCGGGCGTTCGCGGTGACCGACCTCAATGGCGACGGGTGCCTCGACTTGCTGCTGAAGAATCGGCTGGGCCCGCAATTGCGGGCCTTTCGCAACGAGTCGGCGGCGAAGCGCAACCGCTTGGTAATCGAGCTGGAAGGCACTGCCTCCAATCGCGACGCGATCGGCGCGATCGTCAAGGTCGAGACGGCCGATGGCATCTCCGCGCAGTCCCTGTCGGCAGGGTCGGGCTACGTTTCCCAGCACACCAAGCGCCTGTCGTTCGGGCTGGGCGAGCGCACGGTCGCGCGCAGCGTGAGGGTCTTGTGGCCGTCCGGCAACGAACAGTCCTTCGCCAGCTTGGCGGCGGGCTATCGCTTTCGCATTCGTGAGGGCGAGGCCGAAATCAGCCGCACTCGCCTGGCTGCGGCCAAGGCTGTGCCACGCCCTTGGACACCGGTCCGGCCTGACAACCGCCATGTCTTCGAGCCAACTTGGCTGATGGATCCCGTGCCGCTGCCGGAACCGGCCGAGCGAGGACTTCTGATCCTGTCCGACGGCCGGCTGGAGAAAGCTCCCTCGACGCTGCACTCCCGAGTTGTCGACTTGAGCGCTGCAGAGCCGGACCGAGTCGCTGCCTTCGCGATCTTCCGGAGGTATTTGTTCGACTACCGCACCGGGCTTCGACTGCCGATGGCGCTGCTGGTCGACTCGCAGGGCAGCGTTCGCAAGGTCTACCCGGGAGTGCCGGACGAGGCAACGCTGCGAAGCGATCTCGAGCGCCTGGACTTGCCCGCTCGCGAAACGCACCTGCCGTTTGGCGGGGATTACTACATGACTTCCGGCAGGAGGAACCACTTTCGCATGGGGGCCGCCTTCTGGCAGGCCGGTTATCCGAGGCTGGCCCTGCCTTACCTCCGCAGGGCGGCAGCGGCGCCGCGGGGAAACTTCAAGGCATGGCTGGCGATCGGGCAGATTGAACTCCAAGCAGGCAATCTCGCCGAAGCCGGTCTCGCACTCGAGCGGGCAGCGTCGATCGACGCCGAATCGCCCCAGCTTTGGAATAACCTCGGCGGCTTGGCCATGGCGCGCGAGGACTTCCTGTCCGCTGCGGGGCATTTCCAAAGAGCCTTGGGGCTGAACCCCGACCTTCCCTACGCGCTGATCAATGCCGCCCAGGCGCAGAGCCGCCTCGGCAATGCAGCCGAGGCAGAGCGGCTGCTGCGCCGTGCCTTGGCCGTGGATGCCGGCGATGCCGAGGCTGCCAACCAGCTCGGCCTGGTCCTGGCCAAGCGGGGGCGCATGCAGGAGGCGCGCACTCTCTTCCAGCAGGCGATCGAGGGCCGGCGCGACCACATCGAAGCCATCAACAATCTGGCGATCCTTTACGTGCAGCTGGGGCAGGTCGGGGACGCCATTGCCGCCCTCCGCTTCGGTATCGAGCGAGTTCCCGATTTCGACACGTCGTATATGAACCTAGCGCGGCTGCATGCGGACCGCGGCGAGTACGCGAGATCCAGGCAGGTGCTGCGGCAGCTGCTGGAGCGGGTGCCCGGGCACGCCGCCGCACGGAAAGCTCTGGCGCAATTGCAGGGCCGCTGACGGGCGGCCGGAACTGGCGTTATGCGCCGAAGATCTGCCGCCCGCTGCTGGCGGAGCCGCCCGGTGCTGTCCAGCCCGGGTTTTCTTGGATGTTGACCCAGGCATGGACATGGGGCGAGCCGCGAAAGTACCAGACCATCGTAGGACTCTCCAGCTTCCAAACATCCCACACGCCGTCATTGCCGAGGTCTTGGTTCCGATAAAAGGCCATGGTCAGCCTGTCCACGCCGCCAGCGGTTTGGATATAGCGCATGGCCTCGTCCCGATCCCTCTGGCGGAACGGCGCCAGCAGGTCGCGCAGAGTCTCGCTCACGAGCTGGCGCTGGTCTGCTGACATCTCCGAGACCGGCAACCCGTCGGGGGCGGAAGATGGCTGCACCGTGTACACGCTGCGCTCCCGCGGCGCCCGCGGCTGCAAGGCGGCGGAGCGCTGCTTGCCGTCGAGAGCGCGGAACACCTCATTGGCCTGCTGGGCTTGGAACCAGTACACGTTGCCCGGGTGCGTCGGCTGCTCGAAGAAGCGCTCGCCTTGGTGCCCGTAGAAGATCGGTCCGCCAAAAGCGGCGCCTGCGACGGAATCTCCGTCGCAGCGGGCCGTGCAATGCCGGCCGGTGATGACGAACTCGAATTTTCCCGAGCCGGGCGTCCCGAACAATGCCACGGACAGATTCCGAACGCTTCCGAAATCGTCCCTGACGTGCTTCTTGAGGGATGTGGAGAACTCCGGCGCGTGCAATTCCATGAAGACTTGCTCGATCAGCGCCTGCTGGTCGGGATTGAAAAACCGGCCGACTCGCGCGTCCGTGATGTGCCAGTTGTTCTCCACGCGCGAGCGTAACGGGCTGTCGAACGGCAGAACCACCGTCGCAGACTGTTCCGGCGTGAGACTCTTGTAGAGCTCGGCGACCAGTCTCTCGGGCGTGGCGGACGCGCCCACGGCCGGGTCGGCTGCCAGGGCCGCGCTTGCCAAGGCGGCCGTGCCCAAGAATTCACGACGATTCAATTTGCCGGGGCTGCTCATGAGTGCTGCAAGCAATGACCGTCCGGGAGTGGCGTTGGTTACTCCGTGCAGCAGCGGATGGGAACCAGTGCAGCTGTGGCCGGGCGGAGCGCTGGCAGGATCTGCCAAGGTACGGCGTGCGACGGCATCGCGGTGGTTCGCCTCGGGCCAATCCCGTGGCGCCCCCGCCGGCCACGCCAGAGACTGGCGAGCATGGCCGCCGGCTCGCACTCGTGCCTTGTTCAATCGCCATGAGCCCTGGGCTCACGCGAAGCTGATCGGACGTACGGTCGACGCCTCCTATTCCGCGCGCTTCCGGAAGGCGTACACTAGTTGTAGCGGGTCTTCCGCGGCGGGGGCTTTCGCGATCCCCGCCAGTGCTTTGCGGAGTGCCCCCTGTTCGGATACAACCGCAACTGCGATGGCCGATAACACCGTACTGCTAGAAGTTGCTGTCCCCGGTAAGTTAGTGCTCCATCAAGGCACCAGATCGGTCCAACTGCCCCTCACCACGGGCTATGCCGGTGTGCTGCCAGGCCATGCCCCGTTTCTCGCCGAAGTGGGCACCGGCGTGCTGACGTATGCGGAGGAGCAGGGAGCGGAGGAACACTTGGCCATAGATGGCGGGGCCGTAGAAATCCTGCCAGATCGCGTCCGTGTCCTTGCCGAAAAGGCGGAGCGCTCGGATGAAATCGACGCAGAGCGCGCCCGCCAGGCACTAGAACGCGCCGATGAGCGCTTGCGGCTATCCTCGTTCGAGATTGACGTGGAGCGAGCGCAGAAGGCATTGTCCAGGGCGCAAGCCCGGCTCGCGGCTGTCAAGCGGCAGTGACGCCGGGCGAGATCGGACTTGCGCCGCAGGTGCGCAGCGCGGCCCGGGGGCATGCATGCTCTAGCGCTGGGACGATGTGCGCGGCAGGGCTGCTAGCGGAGTGTTCCGCTTGTGCCGGCATCTCTCGCTGCCAGCCGGCAAGCGCTGGCGGCAGCGAACCGAGGCTCTCCAAGGTCCTGCAGCCAAAACAGTTCCGATGGCAAGTGCGGGAAGCGAAACAGCCTGGACCGCTCGCCATCGATCATTGCCTGCGGCACCTCGAAGCCGGATGGACTCAGCGAGAATCCGGTGCCTAGGGCCTTGATGAGCGCCTCTTTCAGGCTCCACAACCGGTAGAAGATATCAGCCTTCTCCTCGTCCTTGGCTGTAGACAGCGCACGACGTTCCAGCGGTCCATAAATGCGGCTGCCGATGCTGTCGAAATCCCTGCGGGGAGTTCGCACCTCCAGATCCACGCCGATACTGTCGAGGCACGAGAATCCGATCAGTCCGTGCTGGCCGCTGTGGCTCAAGTTGAAGCTCCCGCCGGAAGGTGCTCCGTTCACCTTTGCAAACGGCTTTCCGTGCCGGAGATAGCCGAAGGACAGCTCGCGGTTCGAACACCCCAGCCGATCGCAGAGGTTGACCCGCAGCGCCGCGCGGCAAAGCGCGTACCGTCGCCGAGCGGCCTTGCTCCCGAACTTCTTCCAACGCTTCGCCTCAGATTCGTCGAGCAGCGCGAGGGCTCTTTCTTCGCGGGCCGGGCTGGGGCGCAGGTCGACATGCAGGATGAGCAGGTTTTCGGCCTGTCGCCACGGACTCCACCAAGCTTCAAGGGCGGTCATCGGCCAGTTTCAGCAGGCTTCACGACTCGCAGTTGGTTCCCGCCCGACGAAGATCGCAGACTATGGGCCGTATCCTGGCGAACGGCCGGCTGCCAGCGCGATCCCCGTCTATTTCGATTGTAGGCAACCGATTGATATGCAATGCTATAGATGCCATTGTCGCAGGCACTGCATGATCCTCTTAAGCATCCTCGGCAACGCATTCGTTGACTAGCACGCCGATACCTTCGATGCCCACCTTGCAGACATCGCCCGGCTTGAGATACACCGGTGGCTTGCGGGCCATGCCGATACCCGGGGGTGTCCCCGTGGAGACGGTGTCCCCGCTGTTCAGGGTCATCACCGACGAGAGATACTCCAGAAGTTCGGGAATGCCGAACACTAGTTGATCGGTGTTGGAATCCTGCATGATCTCGCCGTTGAGATCGAGCCAGATCCGCAGATTGCTCGGATTCTCGATCTCGTCCGCCGTGACTAGGCACGGCCCCATCGGGCCGAACGTATCAAAGGTCTTGCCAATGGTCCATTGCGACGTTGCCAGCTGGAAGTCCCGCGCGCTCACGTCGTTAACGCAGGTGTAGCCCGCCACGTACTCTCGCCAGTCGCCGGCCTTGACGTTCTTGGCCTCCTTCTTGATCACGAAGGCCAGCTCGGCCTCGTAGTCCACTTGGCTGGAGGCGGAAGGCAGAACAATCGGCTGGCGGCAGCCGCACACCGCGTTGCCGTACTTGGTGAACACCGTTGGGATCTCGGGGATCTCCATGCCGCATTCGATGGCGTGATTTCGGTAGTTCAGGCCTATGCAGATGAACTTGCCGGGGCGGGGCACCGGCGCGCACAGCGTGGCCTCGTCAAATTGCGCGACGGGCTTTCCCTCGGCGATCAGGCCCTGCGCATCCGCAGTCAACTCATCCAGCTTGCCTAGGAATGCTGGGATGTCCGGACAGATTGCGGAAAGGTCGTGGATATCGTTGCCGACGACTGCGCCCGGGAATTGCGAGCCGTCGGAGGATTGTACGGAGACTAAACGCATTACCTACCTATCCTACTGATGTCGGGTAGGCATGGCCAGATCGCCGCCGCCCTTGGTGCCCAGCCGGGCGCATCCGGCTGGGGCCATGCAGGCGGGCATTGACGCTGCATCTGCGCTCGTGCCAGGACTTGAGCTGCGCTCAGCCGTGCATTGCCCACACCAGCAGGGCGACGAGCGCGGCCAGCGCGGCCAGGACCCAGCCCGCCAAGACTTGCCAGCGGGGCATGGTGAACCGCTCTCGTGCCGTTTCCTCGGCCTGCGCGATGTTGCTAGGGGCGGCGATGGCTTGGCTGCGGATCGACTCGAGGGCTTCACGGTTAGCGATCACGATGGTGCAACTGTCAGCTGCGGCCAGGCTGCTCTTGAAATGGCCAAGAATGTCCGGGGGGCATTGCTTGATCGACCGGTAGGCACGATCCCCGTCGCCTGTCCCGACGATCAGGTGGGAGGTCTTCAAGACCCACCTCATGACGCACTCCTCACGGCGGGCAGGCCGAGGCCCGTCTTGGCTGCAAAGTCGCTCACCAACTTGATGAATCCCAAGGATGCCAATGACAGGGCCTTGTCCTTGCGGTATATCAGCCCGATTGTTCGGATCATCGGCAACGGCAGCAGGCGGATCGCTCGCAGGCGCCCCGACATGAGCTCTTCGCGAGCGCTCGTCACTGCTAGGAAAGTGACACCGAGGCCGGCCTCGGTGAAACGCTTTTGCATCTCGCTGGATTCAAGTTCCATGGAAATACGCACCTTGCCCTCGCAGGGATCCAGGTACTCGTTGATGCGAGATCGAGTTCGCCCTGCTTTCGGCAGCAGCAGGTCCTCTTCCACGATCTCCTCCGGGCCGATCGTCTTCTTGCGGGCGAACCGGTGGTTGGCACTGGTCATCAACCGGATCTCGTCGGAGTAGATCTGGACCACTTCGAGCTTCTTTTCCTGAAGCGGCAGATGCGTCACTCCGAAGTCGACAGAGTTGTCCAAGACCGCGTCGATGATATCGGCGCCATAGGCGCGGACGACTTGGATCCGCACCTCTGGGAATTGCTCCTTGTAGCGGGCGAACACGCCCGGCAGCACGTGGATGCAGGTCGCCTCGTTGGCGATGATGCTCATCTCGCCCTTAGGCACTTGCTCAAGGTCGCGCACTGCATCGAACCCTTGGCGCCGCAGGTCCAGAATGCTCCTGGCGTACTCGGCGAACGTGCGCCCGGCAACTGTCAGCGTGATGCGGCTTCCGAACCGGTCGAACAACTGCGTGCCCAATTCCTGCTCCATCTGGCGGATCTGGGCGCTGATGGCTGGCTGGGTGCGGTAGCAGGTCTTGGCCGCCTTGGAAAAGCTGTTTAGGCGGACGATCTCAAGAAAAGTGTGCAGTTGGTCGAAATCCACGATCTAGGCCTACGGGAAGAGGCCTGTCCAGCGGCGGAAGCCAAATCCACGCATCAAGCCTCGCCGACCATTCTACATTACGATGTCGGACTCGAGATGCTTGCCTCTAGCGCACGGCCCCGAGACGGCTCGAACGACTGGTAGAACGTTCCCGTGCCGTGGCTGCCCGCCAACCTTGCAGCGCCGCCGAGTCTCGACCGTCCGCACATGACAGTCAAACGCAGCCGCGACCTGCTGCTTGGCCCAGTTTGTCCCGTCCGCATCGATTTGTTTCAGAATCCGGGCGCGCCGCGCCTGCTGACTACTGCCGGCTAACTTGCCGATCTTGGCCTCGCAGCACTTGCGATCCTCGCCCGTGAGCCGCACAATGTACTTCTTCATCGTCCTTTTCCGGGGTCGTCGCCCATCCCCGGTGAAACATATCTAACTCGAAATGCTGAAGTTGACGAACCCACTAGCGGCAGACTGTGGTAGAATTCGATGGTCGCGAGAGAAATGCACCCGGCACTCGCGCTTGTTGCGTTCGCTGGTAGCGACCGGCGAAGCTAGGCATTGACACTAGATAGAGGACTGATCATGAGTAGAAAATATTTGAAAGCTGAACGAATAAATCTCAAGAATGATGCCGAAATCAGTGAAAAATGGGTACAAAGCATCATTGCAGAAGATCCTTCAATTCTCGGGATTGGAGATTTGCAACTGCTTGCTAAGGAACTGAAGCAACCTCACGGTGGACGCCTAGATCTTTTGCTTGAAGACATGGAAAATGCACGGCGATATGAGGTAGAATTGCAGTTAGGAGCAACAGATGAAACTCATATCATTCGCACAATTGAATACTGGGACATTGAGAGGAAGAGGCGGCCAGAATATGAGCATTGTGCTGTGCTTGTCGCAGAAGATATCACAAGCCGATTTTTAAATGTAGTCTCTCTATTTAATGGAACTATGCCCCTGATTGCTATTCAGATGGAGGCTCTTAAGGTAGGTGATAATCTTACGCTTGTATTCACTAAGATCATGGATGAATTCTCACGTGGTTTAGTTGATGAAGATAGGATAGAAGCGCCTGCAGATCGAAAATATTGGGTAAATAAAGCAACAGAATCAACGGTTTCTCTAGCTGATAAAATACTCGAAATATTACGCGGTATAGATTCGACACTTAATTTGAATTATAACAAGTCTTACATCGGAATAGAAAAGGAACGAAAGCCTTACAATTTCGTGCGTTTTATGCCAAAGAAAACACATCTCATCTTCGAAATAAGGTTACCTCAGTCCGAAGTTATCGATACGAAGATCGATGAGACTGACATCAGTACACCTGGGTACAACAAGCACTGGGGAACCTATCGTCTCCGTCTGAACCGAGCGCATATTGAGGGGAAAGCGAGTCTCCTGAAAGAACTGTCAGAGCTTGCTTATAAAGAGAAGCTCTCGTAATCGTCATGAGATGGTGCGGGTTTGGCCCTTGAATGTGGACTGCTCAACGGCGCTTAAAATCCATTCTACAAAGCCTGCCAGCAGGAGTTGCGGAACAAGGCCGTGTAGTGAATGGGATGCAGGCTGTCCATCCAGCCCATGCGCAGCGGGCTGAGGATCGGACATCTCGTAAGGATTTCGGTGCGGTGCTGGGTGCAGAAAACCGAGCGCTAGCACGGCCCGCAGAATGTCGAGCGGGAGGAGTTGATCCGCCCGCGACGGGAGAATGAACGGTTACAACAGGAACTAGAGATCCTACCCGGAAAAGACAGCGGCACGGTTTTCTCGGGAAAGCGATTCAAGCTCATAGGGTACTCGCATTCGTAAGAGCACGTTGCTGGAGCTTGGCGCGCTAGCACGGTAGTCGCCACAGCGTAGGCAGAAGCTGAGCGGAGGATGGACGGTGGGGAGGAGTTGGACGCAGGCGTAGCACCGAAGAAGCCGTTGAACAAGACGTGGGCAGCCGCCTGGTGGAGTCTCGGGGGAGGGAAGGCCTGAGCACAGCGGGAGTGGTGCAGTGTCGGCCAAGCACCGAACGCAGACTCGAGCTGGCAGGGGCGGAACGGAGCGGCACAGCCGTCCAAGCGGACAGCCGTTGATAGCGGGGGAGGAGCCGGGTGCGCTAGTGCGCACGTCTGGATCTGTGCGGGGCTCGTCGGGTAACCGGCAGTCTGCCACGACTGTGGTCAGGCGACATCAAAACGCGCCAGCGCGGAGGGACTGGCAGTTGCAAGTCACCGATGCTCGCTCCAAGCGCAAGTCCGTCTACCCAAAATCACTGCTTGATAGACCACTAGCCGGTTCTTGCCGCCCGTCGCGCTGAAAGTGCCGCGCCGTTCTGGGCTGCAGGATCGCGCCTGCCACACCCGGCTGCTTGGAATCTTCGCGGTCTGATCTGGTGGAAGATCGAACGGCAGCCATTACGGGCTGCGACAATGAAACGGCGATTTCGTCCCCCGCGGCCTGAATTCGGTGCGGATGGGCTGCCCGCCTTATTCCGCTGTGCGCGACGCGACCGGTCGCCGTGTTTCAGGCGCGACCGGTTGCAATTGATTCGGCGATGCGAGGGTTGCCATGATCGGGCCATTTTCAGTCGGAAACGAGCCGGTCGAGGCACGACGCGTGCGCAACAGCTCGTCAACACCATGGTTCGTTGATGCCGTCGGCTTGTGGTGTGCATTGGGATATGCAGCGCTGGCCGTGCTCGCGCGGCAGGCAGGGGAACCACCGCTGTCGGCGTTCTTCTTGCTGGTTGCTTGGACCGGCCTGCCAACCGCAGGCCTCTATCTGCACTTTTGGCGGAGTCAGCAGGAATTTCCGCGCGGGCGCCTCATTCTCTGGATGGTGGTTTTTCGGATCTGCGGGCTGGCTGGCGGCCCTTTCTATGAGGATGACTTCTACCGGTACCTCTGGGACGGCTATCGCTTCGCGACTGCCGGCACGCCTTACGGCGCGTCGCCCGAGGAATTCTTCGTCGACCCCAGCGTGGCTCCCGCCATGCAGCCCGTTCTCGATCAAGTCAACTATCCGGATCTGCCCACGATCTATTCGCCGGTGATGCAGTTCGTCTTCCTGCTCGGCTATTGGCTGAAGCCCGGCAGCGTCGCGGCGCTCCAGTCGATCTTGATCGCATTCGACTTCGTTGCCGTCGCCCTGCTGCTGCGCTTGGTGCCAGGCCGGAACG
This sequence comes from Bryobacterales bacterium, assembly GCA_965219605.1. Taxonomy (GTDB): domain Bacteria; phylum Acidobacteriota; class Terriglobia; order Bryobacterales; family UBA6623; genus VXMF01. The sequence continues at coordinate 75,362 of CBDCOC010000003.1, forward strand.
TGCTGTTGTATGCCTGGTGCCCGCTGGTGATCAAGGAGATCGCCTTCACAGCGCACCCGGACGGCGTCGGCGCTTGCCTGCTGCTGGCATCGGTCGTTCTCGCGCGGAACCGCTCTTGGGGTCTCTCCGCTTTCACGCTGGGGTTGGCTGCGGGTGCCAAGGAGTTCGGCCTGATCTTGGCGCCTTTGCTGCTGGCCGGAAGGCGTGCTCGCTATTGGCTGCTGTTCGCCTTCACCTTCGCGCTGGTCTATTCGCCGTTCGTGCTACAGGGCGGGAGCGGCCTGGTCTCCTTGCGGGAATTCGCCCGGGAGTGAGAGTTCAACTCGTTCCTGTTTGCGCTGCTGAAGTTCGCACTGCCCCCCTTCGAGGCCAGGCTGGCGCTGGGGCTTGCGTTCGCGCTGTTCTGGGCGTGGTACGGCATTCATCACTGGCGGGGCGGCGGCCAGCGCATCCTGCGCGGGGACTGGGTCTTCGGCGCATTGCTGGCGGCATCCCCGGTGATCAATCCCTGGTACCTGCTCTGGCTGCTGCCGTTCGCGGCGATACGGCCGAGCATCTGCGCATGGACGGCGTCATTCGCGGTTCTGCTCAGCTATGTGAGCGGTTTGAACCTACAGGACTATGCGATGCACCCGTACGGGCAGCCGCCGTGGGCGCGCTGCTTGGAATTCGGCTTGATCCTGTGCGGTCTCGGCTGCGACTGGGTTCGTCTCCGGCATCGCGATGGGTCGGCGGGCGGTTGATCGCCTTGCCTATTCGGGCTGACCTCATCGCATCGTGGCAGGAGAAGGTCTGTGTCCGATTTGCCGCCAAGGTTGCCCGTAGGTCCCCCGGGAGGCCGTGTACACTGAATCTGCATGATCGCGGAGCCAATCGGGATCCTGAGCGCGGGCTCAGGCCTGCCGGACGGGGGGTGCAAGCCGGCCATCAACCGCCATAGCCGCGCCGGCAGTGTGCCGGATGTGCGACGGGCACGCCGTGGAGAGCAGTGTGGCATGACCGCGAGCATCCTTGTCGGGTCGGTCTTGGCCGTGGCCTGCGGCGGCCCCCAAGCAGAGTTCAACCCGGCTTGGGATCGCAGCGACGAGTCCAATGTCGAGCGGATCGATCATGGCCCTTGGCAGCACGTGCTGGACACGTACGTCGCGCCCGATTCCTCCGGGGTCAATCTCGTAGACTACGCCGCGCTGTCCGGGAATCCGTCTGATGAGGCGGCGCTGTCCGGGTATCTCGAGTATCTGCAAGGCATCGACCCCCGGGACTATTCGCGCGCCGAGCAGATGGCGTACTGGATCAATCTCTACAACGCGCTCACGGTGAGCGTGGTTCTGGACGCCTATCCCGTGGAGTCGATCAAGAATATTCACGAGGGCATCGTGCCGCTCACAGGGCCGTGGGGCGACGTGCATGCCAATGTGGCCGGCCAGGACCTCACGCTGGACAACATCGAGCACGACATCCTGCGCCCTGTCTGGCAGGACAAGCGCATTCACTACGCGGTGAACTGCGCCGCCTACGGCTGCCCGCAGCTGGCGAAAACGGCCTTCACCGCCGAGAACACCGAAATGCTGCTCGAAGCCGGCGCGCATGCCTACGTGAACCACTCGCGCGGTGTTGACGTTGTCGATGAAGATTTCGTCATTATTTCGAGCATCTACTCTTGGTACGCTGGCGACTTCGGTGGCACGGAGAAGTCTGTCATCGCGCACCTCGTTCGATATGCAGACGCCGATTTGGCAGAATTCCTAAAAAGATACGAAGGGGCGCTCGAATACGACTATAATTGGAGTCTGAACGAACTGCAACGCTAGTTCTGCAGACGGCTCCCAGCCCGTCGTGGAAGAGCAATGCGCCGCTTGTCTCGATAGGAGAACGGCGGTCGGGAGAGGGGAAGAAGATGTCGAGAACCGTGCTTGCAATCACGCTGTTGGCTATCGGTGCAGGATGGCTGTCCCCGGAAGCGGCCTCGGCCTCCGGCTCGGTTGGCCCGGGGGCCGGCAAGGTGAGTCCGAAGGCGGCCTATTCGCAGGGCAAGGCCTTGACGTTCGACCTGCTGGCCTGCGCCTCGTGCCCGCTGTCGAGAGACGAGCTGGACCGTGAACGGGCCCGCAGCCTGACTGCCAGTCTCGTGGCTGTTCACGGCGGGAAGCAGACCGGATCGTCGGATGACGCGTCGGTGGCCAAGATCTGCGGCGGCGGGAGCGTCGCGGACGGGGATTGCAAGCTGAAGATGGAACTGGTGCATTATTTCCTGACCCGGCGCTTCAAGCTGTAGCTCTAAGCTTGCCTGCGCTTCCGCATCAAGAGGAGACAGAGAGTGTTGCAAAAAATTCGGACCTTCGAGATTTCTCTCGCGGCCTTGGTGCTTCTCGTATCCGCCTCGCCCGCTTTGGCGCAGGGCACCGCATGGCTGGGCGAGCCGGGCACGGGATCCGTGAGCATCTCGTATGTCAACCAAGACGCCAGCGAGTTCTTCCGCCAGACGACGAAGGTGAAAGGGCCATTGGAGGCCACCGGGGCGAACTTGGCCCAGAACACGGTGTGGTTCGGGGCCAACTACGCCATCAACGACTCCGTAGCGCTGGACGTGCAGTCCGGCTGGGCGCGGAGCTTCGTGGCAGGCGCAGTCGGCCCCTCCGGCGGCCAGGAAAGCTACAGCGGTCTGTTCGATTCCAACTTCTCTGTGACATGGCGGATCGTCGACGAGCTGGTTTCCAGCGCACCGAGCGTCGCGGTGCGCGTGGGGGCGATCGTGTCCGGCGGTTACGACACTGGGTACATCAACTCGCTGGGCGATGGCGGCAACGGGATCGAGACATCGCTCATCGTCGGCAAGTTTGGCGGCCTGGCCGGTGTTTCAGGCGAAATCGGCTACCGTAACCGCACCAGCACCGAGGTCAACCGGCAGGCGGTCGGCGGCGCGGCGGGAGCGGAGACGGTGGACATCCCTTCGGACGTTTTCGCCAACCTGAGCCTCTTCGTGCCGGTCGGCGACAGGGTAACGGTCGGGGTCGACTACAGGATGGTCAACGCGCTGAGCGGTATCGACATTGGCGGCGAAGGATTCTCGCCGAGCCGGTTCCCGGGCTTGGAAGAGGACGTGCATCTGGTGGGCGGGCGGTTGATCGCCAGCGTCACGGGCGCTGTCAGCGTGAATGCTTTCGTCGGGCAGGTCGTGGCGGGCCGCAACACGGCTAACTCGCGCATCCTGAGCGTCGGCGTCACTTTCGGCTTCGGAGGGGGCGGAGTCGGGTTCTAGGGCGTCGGTCCTTGGCCGGGATCGACTGGCTCTAGGCCGCAGTGCCGGACAGGCGGCGACAAGAGCCGCTCGCCAGGCCGGGAGAATCCCGGCTGGAAGCCTGCGCAGGGCGGGCTTGGGCCGAGTGGCGCGCTGAATTTGCCGACCGATCCCGCCACGCGGCTGGCTGCTTGCGAAGCGCCCTCGCAGCTGGTGGCCGCATTGATTTCGGCGACGCTTTCCGGAGTCGCGCCGGCATTCTCGTAAAGCATGCCGCGCATGTGCCCCCGGTCCGCGCCTTTTTTGAGCCTAGGCATTCCCTGGCCGTGCCTCGGCGGATGCTCGGGGCGCCGCTCGAAGCCAGTCGCGCCCCCGGGCGGGGCCCGGATCATTCGGTTGGAAACACGTGGCTTGGCGTAGAATCAGAGCGGAGGGTTCCGGCAGTCAAGCCCCGTAATTTCATTGGTGCAGTATTTGCCCCAAAGCCAGTCTGGGTCCGGGCGAGCGATCATTCACTAGCGAGGTTTCTTCGGAAGCACTCCTCAACACCAGCATTGCAGAGCAATTGCCAACCCGGGCCGGGGCCTTCCGTGTGTGAGACAGGAGCAGCAGGAGGGAGATATGGCAAGAGAGCAGCCGGAGCGGGACCTGCCGGTGCAGCGCCCGCAGGTGGCGGGGGTGGACCTCGGCAGCCGCGAGCACTGGGCCTGCGGGCCGCCACGTGCGGACGGCAGGCCCAACGTGCGCACGTTCGGCACGACCACCGCGCAGTTGGACGCGTTGGCGGACTGGCTGGCGGCCGAAGGCGTGGAATCGGTGGCGCTGGAGAGCACGTATGTGTACTGGATCCCATTGCACGAGTTGCTGGAGGAGCGCGGTTTCGAGGTGTTGCTGGTCAATGCGCGGCAGTTGAAGAACGTGCCGGGGCGCAAGACCGACATGCTGGACTGCCAGTGGCTACAGCGGCTGCACAGTTGCGGCCTGCTGCGGGGCTCGTTCCGGCCGCCCGAGACGGTGACGCAGCTGCGGGCGCTGCACCGGCAGTGGCAGAGCTTGGTGGCGGAGCGCACGCGCTGCGTGCAATGGATGCAGCGGGCGCTGGATCAGATGAACGTGCAGGTGCATCGGGCGGTGACGGATCTGACGGGGCAGACAGGCATGGCGATCGTGCGTGCGATCGTGGCGGGGCAGCGCGATGCGGAGCAGTTGGCGCAGTTGCGCTCGGGGCGCTGCAAGCACACGGAGGAGCAGTTCGTGGAGTACCTGAGCGGCAACTGGCGGGAGGAGCACCTGTTCAACCTGCGCAGTGCGCTGCGGCTGTACGACGCGGTGCAGGCCGAGATGGACGGTTACGAGCAGAAGCTGCAAGAGGATCTGCAGCAGCAGGCGGGCGAGGAATGCAGCGCGGAGGAGTGTCCGCGGCACCCGAACGCGGCCAAGGAGAAAGCCATCCGAAGGCGGGGTGAGCAGCCGCTGCGGACGGCGCTGTACCGCTACGCGAGCGTGGATCTGACGCGCATCGACGGGATTAGCGCGGGGGCGGCGCGCACGATCCTGACCGAGGTGGGGACGGATCTGGGGTCGTTTCCGAGCGAGCGGCATTTCACGAGCTGGCTGGGCCTGGCGCCGCGGCACGCGGTATCGGGCGGGCAGCAGTTGGCGGGCAAGCGGCAGCGCGGGCTGGGAGCGACGCGCACGTCGAACGCGCTGCGCATGGCGGCGACGGCGCTGATCCGGTCCAAGTCGGCGCTGGGGGCGGCGCTGCGCCGCAAGGCGCGGCACAAGGGGATGAAGACGGCGGTGTTCGCCACCGCCCGCAAGCTGGCGGTGTTGGTATACCGCATGCTGCGCTTCGGCCAGGACTACGTTGACGAGGGCGAGGCGGCCTACGAGCAGCGCCATCGCCAACGGACCTTGGCCTACCTCAAAACGACAGCTAAGGATCTCGGCTACCAGCTGCTTCCCGACACTGCACAAACTGCTTCCCGGGACGCTGTGGGGGCAGGGGCGGGCTAGGGTGTTTCACACCAGGCCGCCGGCAAGAGATAGAATGAAGACCGTGCCTTGCCGCCCATGAAGCCACGGATCTTTTCGGGCATGCAGCCCACTGGTGCGTTGCACATCGGCAACTACTTGGGCGCACTGCGGAACTGGGCGGAACTCCAGTACGATTACGAGCCGATCTTCTGCATCGTAGATCAGCACGCGATCACGGTTCAGCAGGATCCAAAGGCATTGCGCGAGAGCTGCGAGCAGGTGGCCGCTTTATACCTCGCCGCCGGGATCGATCCAGCGCACTCGGCGATTTTTGTCCAATCGCGGATCCCCGCCCATGTCGAGCTGGCTTGGATCTTCACCTGCACCGTTCCGTTTGGCTGGCTCAGCCGCATGACGCAGTTCAAGGCCAAGGCCCAGCAGGCCGGCGCGAGCCAAGACTCGGTGGGGACTGGTCTCTTGGTCTACCCGGTCTTGATGGCGGCCGACATCCTGCTGTACCAGGTCAAGGCCGTTCCGGTTGGCGACGACCAAGCGCAGCACATGGAGCTGACGCGCAATATCGCGCAACGTTTCAACAAGCTGTACGGCCAAACCTTCGTCGTGCCCGAGACCAAGCTGCCGGGCGTGGGGGCCCGCATCATGGGGCTGGACGATCCCACGAAGAAGATGAGCAAGTCGGCGGGCGCTCCCAATCACTCGGTCAGCCTGCTCGATCCGCCGGGGCGGGTCAAGAAGCTGATCGGCCGGGCCGTGACAGACTCCCGGCCCGCGATCGATTGGGCCGATCCGGGAGCAGGCGTCGCCAACCTGCTGACCATCTTCCAGGCCTTCAGCAACTGGAGCGACGAGCGGATGGAGAATCACTTTGCCGGCATGCGCTACGGAGCGCTCAAGAGCGATGTCACGCAGATGATCGTCTCCAAGTTGGAGCCAATCCAGCAGCGCTACGCAGAGCTCATGGGGGATCGCGCCCATTTGCGCTCGGTGCTGCGCAGCAGTGCAGAGCGCGTCGCGCCCATCGCTGCGGAGACGCTCAGGCGAGCCAAGGACCGGACCGGGCTGTACTCGGCGTGAGCCTGCGGAAGTGGCGTCCCAAGTTTCCCTGCGCGGCTACCTGCAGCTGCTGAAGCGCTCGCCCAACTTTCGCAGGGTCTGGATCGCGCAGCTGATCAGCGGTTCGGGCGATTGGTTCTACTCGGTCGCTATCTACTCCATGATCTTGGAGTTGACCGAACGCGCGGAACTCGTGGCATGGGCTGCCATCCTGCAGATCCTGCCCATGATGCTGCTGGGCCCCACCGCCGGCGCGGCCAATGACCGTCTGAGCCGCCGCAAGGTGATGTTGGTGAGCGATTTATTGCGCGCCGCCTTGGTCCTATGCATGCTCTTGATCGACCGCCGCGAGCATCTGCCGTGGCTGTACATGCTGCTGGCGCTCGAGATCGGCACGGCTGCCTTCTTCGAGGCCGGGCGCGGCGCCATTCTGCCCAGCCTGGTCGAACGGCAGGACCTGCCCGCCGCGAATGCACTGGGTTCTACAACGTGGTCGCTCACCGTGACAATGGGTGCCGCCCTCGGCGGCCTGGCCGTGGCATATCTCGGGCGGCGGTTCGTGTTCGCCGCCAATTCGGTGTCCTTCCTGCTGTCCGCTTGGTTCGTCTTCCGCGTGCGGGCCTTCGAACGGCACTTGGCCGGGCTGCGCAAGCAGTCGTGGTGGTCTGCGCTCAGCTTCCGGCCGATTGCCGAGGGCTTCTTGTACATGGTCAGGGATTGGCGCCTTGCCACTCTGCTCACGCTCAAGTTCGGTCTCGGAATTATGGGGGCGAGGGTGGTCCTGAACACGATTCTCGGCAGCGGCGAGTTCGCCGCCGGGGGCAGCCCGGCTCTGGGAATGGCCGTGCTGTTCGCCTTCCAGGGGACAGGCTCGACGCTCGGGCCGCTGCTGATGGGGCGGCGCTGTAGCGAGAGCCAGAACAGCATGCGCTGGACGGTCTTGATGGGCTATCTTGCGGCCGGTTGCGGCTACATGTTGTTCAGCCAGACGCTCGTCGTGCCGCTTGCGGGTCTCTTCTTGGTGTTTGCCCATGGTGGGGCTTCGCTGGTGTGGGTGTGTTCGACGACGCTGCTACACCTCAACACGGAAGAGCAGTTCCTTGGCCGGGTCTTCGCGGCTGACATGGGCCTGTTCATGGCAACGGCTTCTGTTTCGACCTATTGCATGGGGCAGTTTCTCGACATGGGCCTATCCGCTCGCGGCGGGGCTTTGGGTCTCGGGTTCGCGATGCTCGGTCCGGCCGCGCTCTGGGCCTTGTCGTTGCGAAGATCGTGGGACAGGCGTCAGGCGGCATAGCCGTCGGCTGGCGCGCAGCCAGAGTTCCGTGCGCGGGCCTGCAAGTCTGTCGCGACAGGGCCCCTGTCGCGCGCCAGCCTCTGCCTCTCTTGGCGGGGGTAGTTCGCCGGGCGGGCCGCTACCCGGCGGATAGGGCCAGTCGGCTGGCGGTCACGCCAGGTCAGGGCAGGTATGCCCGGACGGCCTGCACTTCTCCGCCGTCCACATGGAAGCGCGCTGATTCGGCCGGGATCAGGAAGGTATCTCCGGCGCGGAAACCAGCCCCGTTCAGCGTTCCCGCACCGCGCACGCAGGCCAGCAGGTGGCAGCGCTGCGGATCCGGCGAGTAAACAAAGGGATGCTCCCAGCTCAGCAATTCCGCGGCGAACGAAGAGCAGCGGCCCAAGCGCTCCACTAGGCAAGGCCTGCTCGTAGCTTCCCGCGGGAGCTCCGTTTCCGGCTTGACATGCACCTTCGCCGCGGCGATGGCGCTCTCGATCTGCAACTGGCGCGGCTTGCCGTCCAACCCCGGCCGCCCGTAATCGTGCAGCCGGTAGGTGCTGTCGGAATTCTGCTGGATCTCGCACAGCACGACGCCGCTGCCGGCGCAATGTACCGTGCCGGCCGGCACCAACACGCACTCGCCCGGCACTGCTGGCACCCAGTGCAACTTGTCCTCGATGGTGCCGTCCGTCGCCGCCTGCCAAAGCTGTCCGCTGTCCAGTGGCTCTCGCAGGCCGAGGCCGAGCCGCGCCCCGTCGCGCGAGGCGATGACATACCAGAGTTCGGTCTTGCCGCAGCCGTTCTGCGCCAGTTTGTTGTCTGGGTGGGTCTGTATGGAGATCTGGCCCTCGGCGAAGAGCAGCTTGGCGAGCACCGGGAATTCAGAGCGCGGCACGCCGCGGTAGGCCAGCTTGGCATGGGGCGGCTTGACCGCGGTGCTCCAAGCCGGCCCCATCAGGCGCGTGCCGAACTCCCGCACCAGCGACCTGACGCTGCGCCCGTGCAGCGGGCCGCCGTCGACCGTGCTCCCGTTGTGCAGGCACCAAGCCTCGCCGATGGGGCGGTCTTGCCGCCCGAAGATCGGTGTCAGGTCGTGCGCGCCCCAGACCTTCTCGCGCAGTTCGGGGCAGAACTTCAGCGGCTCTAGTCGGTTCACGTCAGCCTGGAGATGAAGCGCCGGATGCGCCGGATGCCTTCTTCCAGTTCCTGCATCGAGGCTGCGTAGGAGAGCCTCACCTGCTCGGACGTGCCGAAGGCCTCGCCCGGCACAACCGCCACGTGCTCTTCGCTGAGCAGCTTGCGGGCGAATTCCATGGCGCAGTCCAGGCCGCCCTTGCCGAAGGTGCAGCTGATGTTGGGGTACGCGTAGAATGCTCCGTGCGGCTGGGGGCAGCTCACTCCGGGAATCTCGTTCAAGGCGGCCACCACGTAGGCGCGCCGCTCGCGGTACTGCTCGAGCATGTCGTAGACAGGCCCCATCGGGCCGCTGAGGGCGGCCACGGCCGCTTTCTGGGCGATCGAGTTCGGATTGGACGTGGAGTGGCTCTGCAGCTTGTTCACGTTCGCGATCAGGTCGCCGGGGCCCAGCAGGTAGCCGAGGCGCCAGCCGGTCATGGCGAATGTCTTGGAGAGGGAGCCGGCGACCACCACGCTGGGCTTGGCCGCGGGCGCCGCTGCGATGGAGAACGGATCGGCGCTGTAGACGAAGTGGCTGTAGCACTCGTCCGACAGCAGCGTAACCCCGCGGCTTGACGTCAGGGCTAGGATCTTCTCGAACTCGGCCTGGCTCACCACGGCCCCGGAAGGATTGTTCGGCGAATTGACAATGACCGCCTTCGTGCGGTCCGTGAGAGCGCCCTCGATGTCCGCTGCGGTCAGCGAAAACGAGTTTGCCTCGCTGCTTGCGACCTTGACCGCCGTGCCGCCGTAGTAGTTGATCACGTCGAAAAACGTCACCCAATACGGCACTGGCAAGATCACCTCGTCGCCATGCCCGACCAGCGCTCCGAGGCAGTTGAAAATGGCATGCTTGCCGCCTACCGTCGCGATGCACTCGCTGGGTGCGTAGCGGGTGCCGAACTCGCGGGAGTGCCATGCGACGATTGCTTCGCGCAGTTCGGGAATGCCGCCCGCGGCGGTATAGCGCGTGAAGTCGCTCTCGATCGCCCGGATGGCCGCTTGCTTGATATGTTCCGGAGTCGCGAAGTCCGGCTCGCCGGCACCGAGCGCCACTACGTCAACGCCAGCCCGCTTCAGCCTGCCTGCTTCCGCCGTGACTGCCATGGTGGTGGATTCGCTGATGCGTCCCACGCGTTCGGAGAATTGCATACTCCCAGACTAGCCGTTTCCTTTCTTGCCGCCGCAGTGCGCGCGCAGCGCGTCTGCGACGTGCGGCGGCACGAAATCGCTGATCTCCCCGCCATGGCCGCAGATCTCCTTCACCAACCTAGAGCTGAGGTAGCCGTAGTCTTGCCCTGGCAGCATGAAGACGGTTTCAATCTCCGGTGCCAGCTTGCGGTTCATCAGGGCCATTTGCAACTCGTACTCGTAGTCCGAGACAGCACGGATCCCGCGCACGATCAAGCCCGCGTTCTGATGGCGGGCGAAGTCGACCAAGAGGCCGTCGAAGCTGGCCACGCGGACATTGTCAAGCCCGGCAACAGATCCCCGGATCATCTCCAGCCGCTCGGGCAGCGGGAATTCAGCCGCCTTGGTATCGTGCCTCAGCACGGCGACGACGAGCTCTTCGAATTGTGACGACGCTCGGTGGATCAGGTCAAGATGGCCGTTCGTGATGGGATCGAAAGAGCCGGGATAGATGGCGATTCGGGATCTTGCCACAGCCGCCATTGTACTTTGCGGGGCCGGGCTGTCGTGCCCCGGCGCGCGGGCGCGATCCGGAGGCTAGCGCGACTTGCGAGAAACGTCATGCAGCGCACTGGCGCGCTTGCCCGCTCTGTACTGCACGGGGCCGGTTTCCGCCTCCATGCGCGCCTGTTCGACGGAAGCCACTGCAACTGGCAAGCCCCGTCGCACAAGCCCAGCCGCTTTAGGGTGAGACGGGAGACGGCAGGACTGTCGCGCTAGCGTCCGAACAGCCCGCTGGACGCCGCGGGGCCGAACTTGCCAGGGTTGGCAAGCGATCGCAGTTCACAGCACTATACTGAGACATCTGCAAGGCAATGCTGCATTCGTCTCACCGTACGGATTGGGACTGCAATCCCAAGCATTTGGAGACCGTTGCGGCCTGCTCGCGCAGGGCCTCGCCGTCGCTGTGGGGTAAGTTGCTGCCGACTTCGATCTGTGTCGCCCTTGCCGTGGGGACCGGCGCGGCTCAACCGCAAATGCCAAGCCAGCCAACGCTTAGAGCCCTGGTGGTTGACGGCTTTAGCAACCATGACTGGCGCAAGACAACGGCCTTCATCAAGCAGACACTGCTCGAGACCGGCATGTTCCAAGTTGCGGTCACCACTACTCCCGGCGACCCTGCCGACGCAGCATGGGGGCAGTGGCGTCCGAGATTTTCCGACCACGACGTGGTCATCATCAACTGGAACAACGTGCGCAGGACCGAGTTTCGCTGGCCAGAACAGGTGGAGCGCGCACTGGAAGCCTATGTTCGAGGCGGTGGCGGACTGCTGGCCTTCCATTCCGCCAACAACGCCTTCCCGCATTGGGCCGAGTATGATCGCATGATTGGCCTCGGCTGGCGCGACAGAGATCATGGCGTGGCGTTGGAGCTTGATGCGGACGGAACCATCCGGCGGATTCCCGCAGGCGAGGGGGGAGAAGACCAGCCATGGGCCGCGCCAGGACACCACGGTCATTCGACGCGGCGACCATCCGATCACGCACGGCACCCCCCAGCGATGGCTGACGCCCGACATCGAGGTCTACACGTATGCTCGCGGCCCGGCCGAGGATCTGACCGTGCTGACCTATGGCCGCCACCTGGCCACGGGCAAGTATTGGCCTCTGGAATGGGTCGTGTCGTACGGAAGCGGACGGGTGTACAGCTCGTCCTTCGGACACATCTGGAATACGGACACCGGCATTCCGGATCGTGTGCTCTGCGTTGGATTCCAGACGAGTCTGGTTCGCGCTGCAGAATGGCTCGCCACGGGGGCTGTCAGCTATCCGGTGCCAAGCGACTTCCCTGGCGAAAGTGCGATCTCGCTACGTCGCTGATCCGGGCCGGCGATGTTGGTCACGGATCTCGAAGACGCTTGATTTATCAGCGCTTAGAACGGAAGTTGCAGGATAACATGTTTGTTTTCAAGTGGTTGAAGGCAGCGCTAGGATTTCGGGGGCATCTTCAGCGGCCAACAGCTGATCCAGCTTGAGGCTATGTTGCGCTTGCACCTGTGCCACTGTTCGCAAGCGAGCGTCTAAAGAATCAAGCCGGTAGGCGATATAACCGGCAGCCGCTAGGATTATCGGTGCTAGCAGTCCTACGGTCCATTTTGCATCCGAATCCATGCCAAGCATCCTAGCATGGCCTGCCTTGCGCCATTGATCATTGCAGCGATCCCGCAAGGCCACTTCTGCAACTCGTTTGACGGGAATTCCGCGCGGAACACAAGCACCTAGCTGCCAACGAGTTGCAGACCACAGGGGGGGCATGGTTGACTTGACAAATTTTTTAGCGAGATCCCTCGCTTTGAAGCTTCTTCACGGCATCGGACATCTCCCCGAGCCCGGGTCAGTCCAAGCGTGTACCATAAAGCTTGGAACGCGGAAGGACCGTTCCCCCGCGTTGGAGAATCTATCCCAAAAGGGGGGTGTAGAAGCTCTTGGCTGAGATTCACATTGCATCCGACGAGATGCTTGAATCCGCGCTGCGCCGGTTTAAGCGCAAGGTGCAGCAGGAAGACATCATCAAAGATGTGAAGAGGCACTCGTACTATATGAAGCCAGGCGAGAAGAGGCGTCTCAAGCAGGCACTCGCTCGCAAGCGCCTGCGCAAGCGTTCCCGGGCGTCGCGGGACTAGCTCGCAGCGCTGTCCAGGCGGGAAGGGCCCTGAGATTCTTCGACGCTCAGCCGGCGCTTCCCGCCATTCAATTGGTTCGCTTGAGGCCGTGCGGGTCGCAGCCGGCACGAATTGGCAAGCGGGCTTCCGCCCGAGCTGGCGCATTCGGCTGTGCTGCGGGTGTTGGGTGGTGGCGGCGCTACTGCCGGATACCGCCCGCCGCCAGTTGTGTGGTTCGCCGGATGTGGGCGAGCGCTGGCAATGGCCGCTCCTTACGGTGAAGCCCTCTCGCGCGGTCGGAGGGGATTCTCGGTGTCATAGACGCCGATCCAGTGGTTTGTGAACCGCAGTCCGTCCTGCGGTCTGACCGGCGGCATGTGGCATGACGAGCACGCCCGCCCGGCCGCCGCCCGGCAGGCTGCTGCTGGTGGCGAGCGGTCTGCGTGGCAATCGAGGCAGTGCCGTTCAGCGCGAGCCGCCTCGGCCGAGAGCGGGCCGTGCGGATCGTGGCACCGCATGCAAGCCAAGGGCTGTTCCCCGGTGTCGACACAGGCGCTCCGCGCGAGATATACGGGCTGGTGCCGAACGTTCCAAGGATCGCTCCAGTCGATCACCTGCCCGGACGAGGCCGGCGGCCGGTGGCAGTCTCCGCAGTACCGGAGCAGCTGGTCGCTTTGCAGCCGTCCCGGGTTCCTGATAGCTGCGCCCGCCTGCGCAAGCTCGCCGGAGGCCACCGCTCGGACATGCGCGCGGCCCGGGCCGTGGCACGCCTCGCAGCGGACCCCCAATTCGAGTGGCTGCAGCGCGAACCCGGCCCCCAGCGCCAGCGGCCCGGTCGAATGGCACTGGAAGCAGCGCATGATCGAGGGCCGCGGGCCGAACGTTTCGTAGTAGACTCCCAAGGCATCCTCGGCTCCCCGGGCCGGAATATCGCGATGCCCGGGCGTTCTGCCCAGCGTGCCGCTTGCGGAATAGTAGCTGAAATGATGCTCGACGTAACGCCCCTCGTCGACCTGTGCGACGAAAGTGACCGCCTGCTCGCCTGCTCCGAATGCCCACTCGAAAAGGGATGTGATTTTCCAGTCGTCAGCTGCCGCCTCGACATGCAGGCCCCTCTCGCCGGCGCGATACGCGTAGGTGACTCCTCCAGTTCTCCGCAGCGATCCCGGCGGGGCGAACGACGACGCAGTCGGGTGGTCGGCTGCGGGGTGCAGGGACAGGGCGTGGCCGCTGGTGGACTGCAGCGCGAACTGCTCGGCATGGCAGGGTGCGCACGAATCCGCGCCAAGGTAAGAGTCCGGCGCGTGATCGAAGACGTCCAATGGCTGGGCGTAGATGCCGAGCGCGGCCGATGCGAGCCAGGTCAGCGTCCATTTCAGTGCGCGGATTCTAGGCATTGCAGCACTGGCGACGTATCGTAGGACTATGGTACTCCTAGCCGGGCGGCCCCCGAGCGTCGGGCGGCGTCTCCCCTCGGGGCCTGGAGTGCGCCTGTGGCAGGCGGCCTTGCCTGCCGTGTTCGCGCTGGCGCTGGCGTGCGCCCTCGGCGCGGCTAAGGCCGCAGAGCCGGATGTCGTGCGGGCCAAGCCGGTCTGGGACGGCGAAGGGAGCAACGCTCTGGGAGATCCCTCGCCGGACGGGCGCCTGCTTTCCTTCGTGGACAGGGCAGGGAATCTCGCCGTGCGGGACTTGGAGACAGGCTCCGTCCGAGCGCTTACCAGCGCAGCGGGCGGCCCTCCCCCCGGACAGTTCGCCTATTTCTCCGTCTTCTCCCGCGACGGGCAGCAGGTTGCCTATGCGTGGTTCAACGAAGAGGGGTTCTACGAGCTCAGGACGGTATCGATCGACGGCTCCGAGCCGCGCACGCTGTACCGCAATCCCGAGGCCGGCTTCGTCCAGCCCACAGCGTTCTCACCGGACGGCGACCAAGTTCTGACCTTGCTGTTCCGGCGCGACAACGTCAGTCAGATCGCCCTGGTGTCGACGATCGACGGGACGGCGCGCGTGCTGCGCTCTCTGGACTGGTTCTATCCGAAGAAGATCGACCTCTCGCCCGACGGCCGTTTCGTCGTCTACGACTCGATTCCCGCGGGAGAGTCGACCGCTCGCGACATTCATGTCCTCGCGGTGGATGGCTCGGCCCAAGCTGCGATCACGGACAGCCCGGCCAACGACCTGTTCCCGCTTTGGACGCCCGACGGAGAGTCGGTCGTGTTCGGCAGCGACCGCGCAGGGAAGATGGATGCCTGGGCGGTGCGAGTCGAGGATGGCCGTCCGATCGGGGATCCGGTGCTGGTATGGCAGGGGCTCGAGCGGGCGCTGCCAATGTCCTTCACGGAGGACGGACGGCTGTTCTACGGACTCAGGGCGGGCACCGCGGATATATTCTTGGCCCGCTTCGACGTTGCAAGCGGCAAGCTGCTGGGCGCTGTCGCGGCCTTGCCAAGCCGGTTCGCGGGAGCGAATCGAAGCCCCGAGTGGTCGCCCGATGGCCGCTTCTTGGCCTATCTTTCCCGGATCGGCACAGAGAACTACGGACAGGAGCACCGGGGCGTCACGGTGCGCGAGCTGGCCTCGGGACGTGAGACGGTGCATGCACCGCGCCTAGCGTTCATCGAGCGGGCGAGATGGTCGCCCGACAGTGGTTCGCTGCTGCTAAGCGGCGGGGACGCCCAGGGAAGATCCGGGCTGTTCGTGATGGATCTGGCTAGCGGCGAGGCCGTGCAGGCGGTTGTCGAGCGCAGCGGCGAGTTCCGCGGCTTGGAAGGGGAGTGGTCGGCAGACGCCAGTCGCATCTTCTTTGCGCAGCGCAGCGGGCGAGAGCGGTTCTCAATTCGGTCCCAGTCGCTGGCGTCGCGCGAGAGCGAGCAAATCTATCAGCCCCCTGCCGGCCGAGCGCTTGTCGCCACGCTGCGGCGCGCGCGCCGGTCGGATCGCATCGCATTCGTGCTGACAGCGGGCCCCGGCCGCGGCATGCAGACGGTGCAGGTCCTCGACCCGGGCGAGCGACTGCCGACTGCCGTCCTCCGCTCGCGCTACGGGGAAATTTCCGGCCTAGACTGAACTTCACCTAGGCTGGATAGGCTTTGATCGCTTTTAAGTACTTTATTTTCAATTGGTTATGACTCTCCCGGGATCTCTCTCAGGTGTATTTTTGTTTCCATGTATTTTTTTACTTGACATTTGTTTATATCTTTTATTAGAATTGTATTTGCAATTTTTTGTTTCCATGTAATCCCCGTGGCCTTCTACGTCGAATCCATCCCCAACCGCAACAGCCCCCCAGCCGTCCTGCTCCGCCAGGCTTGGCGGGAGGGCCAGCGCATCCGTCGCAAGACCATCGCCAACCTCTCCCAACTCCCGCCCGAGGCCATCCACGGCATCCGCACCGTCCTGCAAGGCGGTGTGGCTGTCCCCCGCCTCGACCAAGCCGTTACCATCCGCCGCTCCCTGCCTCACGGCCATGTCGCCGCTGTGCTCGCCCTCGCCCGCCAACTCCACTTCCCCCGCCTGCTACAGCGCTCCCCCTCGCGCCAACGCAGCCTCGCCTTGGCCGCCATCTGCGCCCGCCTGCTGCAGCCCGACTCCAAGCTCGCCACCGCCCGCAGCCTCTGCCCCGCTTCCGCCGCCAACTCGCTCGGCAGCCTGCTCGCTCTCGGGCCCGTGGCGGGCAATGAACTGCTGGCCATGCTCGATTGGCTGCGCCAGCGCCAGCCTTGGATCCAACGCAGCCTCGCCCGCCGCCACCTGCGCGCCGGCACCCTAGTCCTCTACGACGTCACCAGTTCCTACTGCGAAGGCCGCTGCTGTCCGCTGGCCGCCTTTGGTTACAACCGCGACCGCAAGCGCGGCAAGCGCCAGATCGTCTTCGGCCTGCTGTGCGCCCCGGACGGCTGCCCCGTGGCGGTGGAGGTGTTCGCCGGCAACAGCGCCGATCCGACCACCGTGAGCGCCCAAGTGCAGACCATCCGCAAGCAGTTCGGCGTGCAGCAAGTCGCGCTGGTTGGCGATCGCGGCATGCTGACCACGGCGCGCCTGCGCGCCGACCTCGAGCCGGCCAGCCTGGATTGGATCTCGGCCCTCACTAGCAGCGCCCTGCAGCAGTTGCTCAAAGCGCCCGAACCGGATGCCGAGCAGGCCGGGGCCAGGCCTGAAGCGCCGCTCCAGCCGGGCCAGTTGGTGCCCGATCAAGTGGCTGAGATTCACAGCCCGGAATTCCCCGGCGAGCGCCTGCTGGTGTGCCTGAACCCGCGCCTGCGAGAGCAGCGCGCCCGCAAGCGAGAGGAGTTGCTACAGGCCACCGAGCAACTCTTGGAAGAGCTGGCCGCCAAGGTGCGGCGGGGGCGCAAGCCGTGGCACGAAGAGGCCGCGATCCAGCGCCGCATCGGCCGCGATGCGAATCGCTACAAGGTGGCGAAGCATTTCGAGATCAGCGTGCAGGAACACGTGCTGCACTGGTCGCGACGGCCAGAGCGCATTGCCGCCGAGGCCCAGTTGGACGGCGTGTACGTGGTGCGCACGAGCTTGCCTGCGGACGCCCTCGGGGCGCACGAAGCGGTGGCGGCCTATAAGAGTCTGGCGCAGGTGGAGCGCGCCTTCCGCTCGTTGAAAACGACCCGCTTGGCAGTGCGCCCGTTCTACGTCTACAGCGCCGAGCATGTGCGCGGGCATGTCTTTCTGTGCATGTTGGCCTACTACTTGGAATGGCACTTGCGGCGCAAACTGGCACCGTTGTTGTTTGAAGACAGCGAGCGCGAGGCAGCTCGCGCACAGCGCGACTCGCCGGTGGAAGCGGCGCAGGTGTCGCCTGCGGCCCGGGCCAAGGCCGCCAGCAAGCGGACTCCGGAAGGCTTGCCGGTGCAGGGCCTGCCGAGTCTGCTCGCACATCTGGGAACACTGACGCTCAACCACGTCACGCTAGGCAAGGACGAGCAGCACGAGTTTCCGCTGCTCGCCCAGCCGACGGCCTTGCAAGCCAAGGCATTCGCTCTGCTGGGAGTCGATCTCGACAAGACTGTTTCCAGTAAAATGACAGGTTGATTCGACGTAACTCATTCTGAAACAAGCAATTAGTTCGTCTTTTCCGGATGAAGTTCAGCCTAGAGTGGGCCGGGGACGGACAGCACTTGCTGGTCAGCGCCGAGTCGGCAAGCGGTTCGAGCCTGTGGATGGCATCCGCGGGCGGTGCCGATCCCGTTCTCCTCGAAGCGCCGTGGAAACGTCCCGGGCCTGTCCGCGTCAGCCCGGACGGAGATTGGCTGGCGTTCTCGCACGAGCAGACCAAGGACGAGGTCTGGTCGCTCGAGCCGGCGGCGGCCCGCTAGCGCTCGCCCTCCCGCGCGAGCAATCGGGGCAGGGCCTTGCGGCCCTGCCCCGGCGGAATTCCCGCTTCTGCCGCTACGGGCAGCGTTACCAGATGAAGCGGCCGCTGTACTGCCACTCCCGGCCGAAGTGCGTGCGCACCTTGCTCGCGACCCGCCCGAAGTTGCCGCTGTTCACGTTGGTGCTCGGGTTCGCGCCCATGAAGCTGTTCGTGAGGTTGTACGCCTCCATGCGGAACTCGAACTCCAGCTTCTCCGCTATGCGGGTCCGCTTGGCGAAGACCATGTCGATGTTCGAAAAGCGCGGCCCGTGGACGCCGGCATGGCTCCAAGGGTTCGAGCGCCGCGTGAAGGGAGCTAGGTTGGAAAAGGCGTCCGTGTTGAACATTCTTTCCCGGGTCGGGTTCGAAATCGCCGGATCCCCGTCGACTTGCAAGCCGCCGAATCGCAGCAGCTCGCCGCCGACATAGGTGTACAGCCAGCTGAACTGCCAGCCGCCGATGATCTTGTCGAGGACTCCGCTGGCGTTCGCGGCCAAGGCCTTGTTGCGCCCGATGGGCAGTTCGTAGATGCCCGCCAAGGTGAACTTGTGGCGGCCGCGGATGTCGTCTTGGAAGGTGAAGATCCGGTCGACTTCGTCGTAGAAGTCCTCGTTGCGGGCCCGGTGGAAGTTGTACCCCATGATGAAGTTGAAGCCGTTGGCGAAGGGCCTCTGCAGCTGCAATTGCAGCGACCTGTAGCGTTCCCTGCGGCCGGGGAAGACATGCTCGGTAATGCCGTTGCTGAGGAAGTGCGGGTACGGGGTGAGCAGATCCCGGACACGGATGTTGCGCTGGCTGGCAAGCGGCCCCGGCATGATTTCCTGGGGCAGGCCGTAGAACGGGTTGGGCGTGGCCCGGTTGATGGCCGCGCCGTGCTGGAAGCCGATGCGCGGATCCAGCAGGTTGTGGCGCCGGTCGAAGGGCTGGTTGCTGCCGAAGTTCATGAAGTAGGTCGCGTCCAGGACGATGCGCTTGACGATCTCCCTCTGCACGGAGAAGTTGAAGCGGTCGTTGATGCCGGCCATCCAGTCTTGGTGGAAGAACCTCGCCTCGTTCGACCCCAGCGTGGCGAAGCGCCCGAAACGCTGCCCGAACGGCTCCGGCAGCGGGTTGGGATGGGGGCCGCCGCTCGGGAACGGGTCGGCGAAGTACGCGCGCGGCGTGCCGTTGATCGACGACAGCGGGCTGCCTTCGATCTCGTAGCCCGGATAGGGCGTGCTGCCGAGGATGTCGAGACCGCTGTCAGAGGCCCCGCCGCCCTTCTCCTGGATGGGCGGCGTGGCGTAGCGCGAATAGCCGATCCGCAGCGCCGTGCGGGAGTTCAGCCTGACGGCCACGCCGGCGCGCGGCAGGAAGAGATTGGTCTGGCCGCTCCACGCATAGGGGTTGTCCTTGTCGGTGAACACCCATGCTCCCACCAAGTTGAACGGGGTGGTCCGCATGGCCAGGATGTCCTGCGGAACGAAGTTCATCGCGGACGCGACCTCGGGCAGCCCTTGGTTGAGGTCGAGGTAGCGCGAAAGCCGGTACTCGGGATCGCGCATCGTCGTCTCGTACTCGTAGCGCAGGCCCAGATTCAGCGTGACCCGGGAGTTGAGCTTGAAATCGTCATGGATGAAGAAGCCGAACACGTCGATGCGCGGGCGGTTGACCGCGACCGTCCTGGCCCTGCTCCAGTTGCCGTCCTGCATGACGCCGAGCAGCATCGACGCCCAGGCATGCCCCAGCTCGCCGGTGTTCGGGCTGTTGGCCGTGTCGGCCGTGGGGTTCGCGTTGAAGCGGAAGCGCATGCCGCGCGGGCGCGCCGCCAGCACGAGCTGCTTGCGGTACTGGCTGCCGACCTTGACGTAGTGGCGGCCCATTTGCTTCGAAATCTTCGCCTCCAGGTTATACGTCGACGGCTCTTGGAACCAGAAGCCCGAACGGCCGAACGACGTGGTCGCGTCCGCGTCGACCCGGATCTCCGGGAAGTGAACCGCCGGGATGTCCCGCACGTGGGAGGCGTACCAGTCATTGCCGGGCCACAGCTCGGCCAGGCCCTCCGCGCCGATCTCGGCCTGCGGGGTGTAGAACGAGTCGGTGATCTTCGACCATGAGCCGCGCATGTTGAACACGGTCGAAGGAGAGATCGTCCACACGACGTCGCCGGATGCCTGCACGCTGTTGCGGGCGCTGCCTTGGCGGCGCTGGGCAACGGAGCCGGAATAGTCCGGCTCGCTCTGGGTCGTGTGGAAGCGGCTGATGCGGCCGAAGACCTTGAGATTGTCGCTGACGTTGTAGTCGGTGCGGTTCGTCAGGTTCCAGTAGTCGAAGGTGATCGGGAAGACGAGCCGGAAGTTGTTCGCTCCCGAGGCGTTGTCGCCCGGGTTGTTCGGCTCCCAGGTCCTGTCCAGCACCCGCAGCGAGGTCTGGTCGAAGCGGCTGGACGGGATGCGGTTGTCCGGGAACTGCGAGCGGTTGTTGCCGTCCGCATCGGTCGTGAGCGGGTCGAAGATGCGGCGCACGTCTCCCAGCCGGTTGAAGCTGTTGGAAAAGTCGCCGCCGCGCTCTGCCGATCTGGGCAGTGTCAGGTTGACCGTGCTGGGCGAGCGGACGTCCTGGGCCTCGTACGCGAGGTAATTGAACAGCTTGTTCTTCACGATCGGGTTGCCCGAGCTGACGCCCCAGACGCTGCGCCGCACGACGCTCTTCTGCGAGGTGAGCGCGTTGGGCCGCGCGTTGAGGGCCGGATTGCGGCCGAAGTAGTACGCCGTGCCGTGCCAGTCGTTGGTGCCGCTTTTCATCTGCACCGAGACGATGCCGCCGGCGCTGTGGCCGTACTCGGCATCGGTGGCGTTCTGCTGGACGTTCACCTCGGAGACCGCGTCCATCGGCGGCGTGTAGACGCCCTTCGCCCCGACGAGCTGGGGCACGCCGTCCATCAGCACGTTGTTGCGCGTGCTCGTATTGCCCCCCACGTCCAGCTGGCTCATCGCCCAGTGGTGGTAAGGCGCGTTCTCGGAACCGCCGCGGTAGTTGACGGCCGGATCGAGCGCTGCGAGCATGTAGGGATTGCGGTTGAGCAGCGGCAATTCCTGCGACATCTTAGTGTCGAGCGTGGTCTCCATGGAGGTCGTGGTGAACTGCACGGCGACAGGGGCCTCCTCGACGGTCACGGTTTCCGTGACTGCGCCGAGTTCCAAGGCTGCGTCGACGGTGATGTCGGCCCGGGTCTGGACGAGGATGTTCTGCTGCCGGAACGAGCGGAAGCCGTCCGACTCGACCGTCACCCGGGCAGCACGAAGTTGAACAAGTACTGCCCGGCCGCGCTGGTCTGCGTCGTTGACGCGACATTCGTGTTGTCGTTGGCAAGGGTGACGTTCGCGCCTGGGATCACCGCGCCAGATGCATCCGACACCGTGCCGCTGACCTTGCCGCGCAAATCCTGGGCCGGCGCGAACTGTGCGCCCGCAGCGAGCATGGCAGCGAGTGTTGTAGTAAGAACTGAGCGTTTAGGCACAGAAGTACCCCCTTATTCCTGAGGCCGCGGATGTGCTAGCGCGGCCGAACCTAGCCGAGCTATTGTACATGATCCGCCAGTGCGCTGGTCGCAGGGTGTCAATATCCCAGGCAAATTCAATGTTCGGGTCGCACAAGGTTGGGGAGTCGAAGCGCGGCGCTGGGGGCTGCTGGCCAGCAGTCATGAGCCGCCCGAGGGGGGCAGAATCAGAGTCCTGCGGCCTGTTTATCCAGCCCCGCGCCGCAACCTGCTTTGCCGTTCAACTCCGCACCGGGAACATTGAATTTGCCTGAGCAATTCTTGAAACAGTGAGGCGGCCGGGGTGCGGTCGCGTGCAGGGGGATTGCGGGCCTTGGTGTGCGCCGTGGGAGCCGGTTGCGGCGGCGGTCTGGTCAGGGCTGGGCGGGCCGGAGATCGCTTGGGCAGATCGACGGCCCGGCGCAAGGCGGCATACGGGCCGCCAGTGACTTGATTGCGGAAAGCCACAGTCCGCTGGCCTCGGCCTGCACGGGCCCCATTGCGGATCACCGCAGCGCCTGCAACGCGGCGCGAATCTCGTCCATGACCGGATCGCGCGGGCCGTACGCCGCGGACAGGATCTCGGCTGCCCGTTCGAACGCGCCCTTGGCGGAGCGCTTGTTGCCCATGGCGAGCCACAGATGCGCCAGGTTATAAAGTGTTTCACCCACGTCGGGGTGCTGCGCTCCAAGCAACGCCTGTTGAATGTCGAGCGCCCGTCTGTAGAGGGGCCCGGCCTGTTCAAGATTACCGCGCACGTGCAGGACTCCCGCCAGGCCTACGAGCGACAGCGCGACATCCGGGTGAGAAGCGCCCAGTTCCCGTTCGCGAATGGCAAGCGCCTTTGCCAGGACCGGTTCGGCAGCATCCAGCCGGCCGGTCTCCAGGAGGAGTGATCCGTACGAGTGGAATGCCGCGGCCAGGTCCGGCGCATGGGCATCCCCGCCGGCCTCGAGCAGGCCGATCGCCTCGACGAGCGCAGCCTCGGCAGCTGCGGGATCATTCCCGACGCCCGCCAGCCGGCCGAGGTTCGCCAGGGCTAGGCCGCGCGAGACCGATGGTTCGCGCCAAGCCTCCAAGGCGGAGAGATACTCCTGCTCGGCTTGCTCCAAGCGGCCCATCGCTTCGTAAATCTCGCCGAGCCGATTGTGGAGCCTCGCGACGTCATCGTTGCGCGCCCCGTGCGCGGCCCGCAGGATGGCGAGCGACCGCGCCAGCAGCGTCGCGGCACGAGCCGCCTCCCCGCGCATGGCAAGCGTGCCGGCTAGGTTGGCATGGACGGCGGCCGTGCTCGGGTGACCGTTCCCGAAAGCTGCGGCATGGGCTTCTGCGGACTTACGGAAGACTGCCTCGGCCTCCGCGATTTCACCCTGTGCCTCTAGCAGCAGGCCCAAGTCGTTCAGCGCCGCGGCCTTGGCTTTCCGATCATCGTCTGCCAGCGGGGCGCCGTCTTCAAAGCGTTCAAGCGCTTGCAGGTATGCTTGCCGCGCGCCGCCTGTGTCTCCGCCAGCCTCGCAGAGCTTGGCGATACTTGCCAGTATTCGCGCACTGCGCGGGCTGGGATCCATGCGCTCCAGGCTGCGTCTATAGAACTGCTCCGCTTCGATGTTCCGGCCGAGGGCGGCGAGTGTTGCGGCCAGTTCCACGAACACGTCGGGGCCAAGTGCGTCGGAGGCGCCTTCGGCTGCCAGCGCCTTGCGGAGCAGTGGCTCGGCCGCCTCGGCGTCAGAGTGAGCGCAGAGAAGCGCCGCTAGGCGCACCAAGCTCGCGATTGTGGCGGGATGCTCCGGCCCGGACGAGCGCAGCCGCCGCTGGTAGGCCTCGCGGTACAGGGACTCGAACGGAGCTGCCTTCTCCGCTAGGCACAATATGGGAGCGGACAAGCCCGCGCATGCCGCAACCAGCCGCACTACCGACCTCACCAGACCTCCCCGCTTCTCCCGGCGCATACTACCCTAGCCTATGGAGACATGTGTTCGCTGTGAGGTTTCGAAACTGCTCGCTCCTGTGCATCGGGACCCTCGCTGCCGGAACATCCGCCCTCGTGGCGTCCGATTTGCGCTTTCTCGACGGCAGGAGCAAGGCAGGGATTGGATTCCGGCACCACGCCAATCCCACGCCGGACAAGCACCTGATCGAGACGATGGGTGGCGGCGTGGCCCTGCTGGACTTCGACAATGACGGGTTCCTCGACATTTTCCTGGTCAACGGCGGGGCCTTGGCCGAGGGCGAGGACGGGCTGCTGGTCGACCGCTCGGCACCCGAACTCCATGACCGTCTGTACCGCAGCCGGCAGGGACTGTCGTTCGAGGATGTGACGCAGCGCGCGGGTGTCAGTGCTGCGACCAAGCCCATTTACGGCATGGGAGTCGCGACCGGAGATTACGACAATGACGGCAATGTCGATTTGTTCGTGACCGGGTACGGGGGGACCATCCTGTATCGCAATCGAGACGGACGCAGCTTTGAGGACCGCACCGAGGCGGCCGGGGCCAGCATCCCGGGATGGTCGGCTAGCGCCGGCTTTTTCGACGCGGATCTGGACGGGGATCTCGACCTCTTCGTCAGCCGCTACTTGGATTGGAGCCTGCGGACAAGCCGGCCGTGCGGCGAGAGGATCCCGGTCTATTGCTCGCCGCGGGAGTATCCGCCGGTTGCGAGCGTCGTCCTGCGCAACGAGGGGGACGGGACTTTTTCGGACGCCTCCAGCGAGTGGGGCATCGCGCAGTCGCCGGGCAAGGCTCTCGGTGTCGCATTCAACGATGCCGACGGGGACGGTCGTCCGGACGTGATCGTCGCCAACGACTCGACAGCCCAACAGTTGTTCCTGAACCGCGGATCGGCAGGCTTCTCCGAGGAGGCGCTCCGGGCGGGCTTGGCCTATAACGAAGACGGCGGATCCTTTGCCGGCATGGGCGTGGACTTCGAGGACTACGACAATGACGGGCATCCTGACGTGGTGGCGACCGCACTGGCGAAGGAACTTTACCCGCTGTTCCGCAACGCGGGCGACGGCACGTTCGCGTACGTGACCCGGCAGACGGGACTGGCGGAGATCACGGCCCGGCTGTCTGGCTGGAGCGTGAAGTTCGCGGACTTGAACCACGATGGCTGGAAGGACCTGTTCGCTGCGCAGAGCCATGTGCTGGACAATGTCGGCATGCTGGAGCCGGATCTGGCTTACCTGCAGCCGCCGCTGCTTGCTCTCAACACGGGACGGCGCTTCGTGGACATCGGCGCTTCGGCGGGACCTGTCTTCCAAGCTGCTATAGCCGGCCGGGGCGCAGCATTCGGGGACCTTGACAATGACGGCGACATCGATCTTGTCGTGGCTGTGCTCGACGACGTTCCCAAGGTCCTGTACTCGAACGCCTCGGCAAGCGGGAGCCATTGGCTGCAGATCCGGCTCGTGGGCCGCGCGAGCGCCCGCGATGGCCAAGGCGCGATCGTCAGCGTTCAGACGCCGTCCGACCGGGAGCAGGTACGCTACGGGACAACGGCCGGCGGGTACTTGTCTGCCAACGACCCGCGCCTCCACTTCGGGCTGGGGGCGGAGTCGATCGTGTCCAAGCTCACGGTCCGCTGGCCGAGCGGTGCGCGGCAAGTGCTGCGAGACATCGAGGCGGACCGCATGATCATCGTCCGGGAGCCCGGATCTTGACGGCCCGGCTGGCGGGATGCCTGCTGCTCGTCGCGCCGCTGGCCGCCCAGATCCCGAGCGTGTTCGCCGAGCATGTGAGGCAGGGCGTGACGGCCCGGGAAGCCGGGCGTCTCGAAGAAGCGCGCAGGGAGTTGGAAGCGGCGGTCCGGGCAGCGCCGGGACTGGCCGAGGCGCATCTGTACCTAGGTCTCGTACTGCACGAGGACGAGCAATATGCTGCTGCGGCCGACGCGCTCTCGAAAGCGCTGGATCTAAAGCCGCAGCTGCCGCGGGCGCGCGAGCTGCTCGGTTTCGACCTGTTGATGCTGGGACGCGCCGCGGAGGCGGTTCCCCACCTCGACGCCGCGCGCCGCGAAGATTCCGGAAGATGGGAGTTGAGCGCTTGGCTGGGCCGGGCCTATCTTGAGAGCGGCGACCCTGAAATGGCGCTCCCGCACCTGCTGGATGCACAGGCGCAGGCGGCTCGGGACCCGCAACTGCTCTATCTCACCGCCAAGGCCTATTCGCAGCTCGCGGTGCGCGAGCAGGCCCGCTTGCTGGCCCTCGCTCCCGAGTCCGAGTACGCGCACCTAGCGACCGCGGAGGACCACGATCTCAACGGCCGCCCGGACGATGCGATCGCAGCCTATCGGCGGGCGCTTGCCGTTAGCGGCGCGCTGCCTGGTGCGTGGCGAGCGCTCGGCGATTTGGAGCAGGGCCGCGGCCGGCACCGGGCGGCTGCGGATGCGTATCGGCAGGCACTCGCCATTCAGCCGGACAACTCTTCCTTGCATTTGCGGCACGGCGAGGCGCTGCTTGCTCTCGGGCTCGCCGCCGAAGCGCTGCCCCACCTAGAGTTGGCCGCGGCTGCCGAACCGTCACGGCCAGCGGTGCTGGAGCCCTTGAGCAAGGCGCTGCTGGACCTCGGGCGCTTCGCCGAGGCGCGCCAGGCCTTAACGCGGGCGCTGGACCGCTCGGCCGGGGATCAGCAGCGGATGAAGATTCACTACCAGCTGGCCCGGGTCGGCCGCGAGCTGGGCGATCCGGCAGCGGCTCGCCAGCACTTGGCGGAGTTCGCCGCGCTGCGCGCCAAGCTTACGGCCGGCGACAAGTGAGCCGGTTCGCCGGCCTTGCTTGCCTCAAGGCCGCCATCCCTCCTGCACGTCTCCCGTCAGCGCTCCCAGGAAAGCGGCCAGGGCCGCCTTCTCGGCTGCGCTCAAATCCAGCTTCCGGATCTCGCGGTCGAGGTAAGGATTGGGCGTCCCGCCCTTGTCGTAGTCGTCGATGACATCCTCGAGTGTCGCCATGCTTCCGTCGTGCATGTAGGGGGCTGTCTGTGCGACATTGCGCAGTGTCGGGGTCTTGAAGGCTCCGCGATCCCTTTCGCGCCCAGATACGGCGAAGCGGCCGTTGTCCGCGAAGCGGCCGTCTGCATAGCCCACCCCCGTGTTGTGGAATCGCTCGTCGGTCAGGTTCGGGCCCAGATGGCAGGTCACGCAGTTGCCCTTGCCGCGGAACACCTCCAAGCCGAGGCGCTCCCTGCCGTCGAGCGCCTCGCTGGCCCCGGCCAAGTATCGGTCGTAACGGGATCCCCCAGACAGGATCGTGCGGACGTACGACGCTAGGGCGCGCGCCAGATCTTCCCCGTTCGGCGCGCGCCCGAAAGACTCGCGGAACTCCAGCCGGTAGCCGGCATCCGCGGCCAGCCGTTCGACAGCTTCGGAGACTTGGAGATCCATCTCCATCTGATTGATGACCGGTTGGAGCACCTGTTCCTCGAGAGAGGCGATGCGGCCATCCCAGAAGAAGCTGCGCCCGTATCCCCGGTTGAGCAGCTTCGGAACCCTGCGGGGCCCCTCCCGCCCGAAGACGCCCACCGCCTTGGGCCGGCTGTCTGTGAACGATCTGTCCGGATCGTGGCAACTCGCGCAAGAGATCGACCAGTCGGCCGAGAGTATCGGATCGCGGAACAGCTTGCCCCCCAGCGCGACGCCTGCCGCCGTGAGCGGATTGTCGGCCGGGACCGGCATGAAGGCATCCAAGCCTGCCGGAGGGCGCAGCGGGGATGCCGCCTCCAAGAGCGGGGTCGCCAAGCACAGGGCTAGCGCAGCCCTGGTAATTGCCCGGCCGGGCGCAACCTTGGCGCTGGCCCGCGCCGCAGTGCTTGGCGCCGGGCATCCGAAGTCGAATCGCATGGATCGCTCGCGGGGCCCTACCGCTCGTACCCAAGGGGCTCGTGCGGGGCGTCCGTCCAAGGAACGCTATGGTCCCCGTCGACCGCAAGTGTTTCGGGCGGCGAGTCGATGCGAAAGACGGACCACGGCCCGGGGATGAACGGATAGCGCTCGATCACCGACTCGTCTATTTCCACGCCGATGCCGGGCTTATCCGGCAGCACAACGTGGCCGGCCTCGATCTGCAGCGGCTCGGCAAGGATCTCGTCCGCTGCCGGAAAGGGATACATGCCAGGCCGGCCGCCGTTGGAGTGGAGCGGGTACTCCAGCCATTCCACGACGCTTTCGTCCCAGCACACGCCTAGTTGCGCAGCGGCGATCACTTCCAGGAGCGTGCCCCAGCTGTGGAAGGCGAAACGGATACCTTGCCGGGCAGCTGCGGTGAACACGCGCTGTGCCATGGCGAAACCGCCTTGGCAGCAAACGTCCATCTGCACGAAATCGACGCTGCCGGACCCAATCAGATCCAAGAACGATGCCTCGTCGGGCTCGTGCTCTCCGGAAGCGATGGGAACAGGCTGCCTTGTGCGCAGGCGCTTGTAGCCCGCATGGTCGGCCGGCGGCAGGGGCTCTTCCACCCAATAGGGGTCTAACGGCTCCAAGTCCTCGCACAACTGCTGGATGGTGGCCGGGGAATAGCTGCGATCGCCCATGCGCCACCAAGCGTGGCAATCCAGCATGATCCCGAAATCCGGTCCGGTGGCTGCCCGTATCGCGCTCGTCGTGCGCATGTCACCTTCCGGTCCGGCCGCTGGCCGAAGCTTGTAGGCTGGAAACCCCAGCGATTGGACCGCCGCCGCCTCGGCCGCGTAGCCTTCCGGGGGCATGTACATCCCCGCCGACCCGTAGCATTTGATGCGGTCGCGCTGCGCGCCGCCGAGCAGCGCTGACATGGGCGCGCCCTCGGCTTTGGCGGCCGCGTCGATGACCGCCACTTCCACGGCGTGGTAGGTCTTTTGGGTCTCTTGTCCGGCTGCGAATCCGAAGTCGCGCCACGCCAGCGGGTCGCGTCCTTCCAAGAAGGGCCCGATCATCTGTTCGATCTCACGCGCTGCCCGTACATGTGCCGGCCCGGGCGCGAAGCCGACAATGCCAGCGTCGGTGCGGACACGAATCAGCATCGCGTCACGCTTGAGTATCGTGCGCAGCCCTCCATAGAAGGGCAGGCGGATCGGCTCTGGGAAGGGGCAGGACATCAAGATCCCCTCGACCTTGCTGATTCTCATGTCACCTCCCTGCATGCCTGCCAGCCCCGGACACTCGGGCCGGGAAGCATGCGGCCGCAACTCCCATGGTAGGAGCTTGGACGGCCTGCCTCTGGACTCAGCCGTGCCCGCAGGGAATGTACTCTTGCTGCCAGCGCATCCTTGCTCGGAGCGCGGCACGAGTTCAAGCTTGCGCGCGCGCAGCCACTACACGGTCTATGCCAGCAAGGTCGGGAAGGAATTCCGGAGACTGCCACCGGGATCCGTCTAACAGTGCCGCGACCGCCTCCCGGGAGCCGAATCCGATCTCAGCCAGCAGCCAGCCGCCGGGCTTTAAGACGCGGCCGGCATCAGCCACGAGACGTCGCATGACTCCGAGTCCGTCCTCTCCACCGAAGATGGCGATGCGCGGCTCGTATCGCAGCTCAGCTTGCAGACCGGGAGCATCCCTGAGCGGCACGTAGGGCGGGTTCGACACAAGCACGTCGACTTGGCGGGATCGGATCGCGGCGGTTATGTCCCCTAGGAAAAACCGGACTCTGGTCTCGAGTCTTGTCGCGTTCGACCTAGCAACCCTAGCCGCTGCCCCGGAAATGTCGCTTGCTATCACCGTTGCGCCGCCAGCATGCTTGGCAAGGCTGACGGCGATAGCGCCCGATCCCGTGCCGACATCCATGACGATGTCTCCCGGACGTATGCGCTGCAGTGCGGCTTCGACCAAGTGCTCGGTTTCCGGGCGAGGGATCAGCACATCCGGATTGACTTGAAAATCAAGTCCGTAGAACTCTTGCCGATTTCGGATGTACTGCGTGGGAACGCCTTCGCAGCGTCTCTGCACGGCCTCTTCGTAGCGCTCGCGGAGTCTGTGCTCGATCATTTCGTCGGAATGCGCTGCAAGCCAGGCTTGATCACGATTGAGCAGATCCGCCATGAGCACTCGGGCGGTTAACTCCGGTGCATGCACGCGCCGTGACCGCAGAAGGCTCGCTGCCTTGCGGAGAGCAGTGGCGATGCTCACGCCAAGACCAGCCGACCGGAGCGAGCGGCAGGAGCGCGAAGCGCTCCGCCCTCTGTGCCTGTCGCAAGGTTTTCCTCGACGAATCGAGCGGACAATGCCGCGAAACGATGCTGAGCTGGGGATGAGCCGCGCCGGAAAAACATGCAGTCACCGATCCTCGTCATCGTTGGACAGGCAGCCTCCGTCGAAGCTGGCGCTGACCTTGTGGCGGGCGTGATTCGGAAGTTGGATTACGGTACACTGCATTGGCATGAAATGTGTTTTGAAGAGTTTGTAATTGATTGTAAAAAAACAGCTTACTACGAAATCATGCATCATGCCTGCTCCTTTTGGCCGAGTATCCGGGCTAGCGTCGCTGCGTCTCAGACCGACAAGAGCCAAGCAATGGCACTGTGGCGGCATTGTCGTGCCGGCACGCAAACGTGCGTGCCGGCACGGTCGGGCCTGCGCTTGGAGACACCAGATCACCCGGTAGCCATTGGTTCCTACAGCGAATGTCAACTCTTGGTTTATAGTGCAATATTTATAATTTGATTTGTCAACTTCAGGTATACGCAAGTAAAGAGAGCAAAATGTTTGGACAGAGATTACGGCTGGCGCGCAAACGGGCGGGCCTTTCCATGCGCGCACTAGCTGACCGGATGAGCCCCAGGGTCACCGCCCAAGCCATCAGCAAGTACGAGGCCGGTGACATGCTGCCGTCCTCGGCCGTCCTCGTCGGCCTCGGCAAAGCGCTCAGAGTCTCGCTTGACTTCCTGATGAGCGCTCAGGTGGAGGTCCTCGACGGTCTCGAGTTCCGCAAGTGCGCCGGGGCCTTGGTGCGAGACCGAGCGCAGGCCGAGGCCATCCTTATCGACAACCTCGAGCGCTATCTCGCGATCGAGGACATACTGGAGATGCCCGCCAGTGTTGACTGGATAGAATGCCGCCGTTACGACAGTGTTGCGAGCGAGACTGAGATCGATGACAGAGCCGACGAACTACGGGATGCTTGGCAGTTGGGCATGGATCCCATTCCCAGCCTCTGCAAGCTGCTCGAAGACAAGGGAATCAAAGTCGTCCTAGACGACCTCCCGGAAAGCATTAACGGCCTTGCCTGCCATGTTCTCCGGCGCGGACAGACCGTTGCCGAAGCTGTCGTCGTATCAACCCGGATCAACGTCGAGCGCAAGCGCTTCACACTCGCGCACGAGCTAGCCCATCAGATAATCCGCTCTACCGATAACCCCGCGATCCGCCTAGAGGCTGCGATGGACCGCTTCGCCGGCGCTTTTCTCATCCCACGTCAGTCCCTCCTTGAAGAGGTCGGTGCCAGCCGCCATCGCGTCACCTACTACGAAATCATCCGTCTCAAGCACGCCTACGGTGTCTCGGCGGCCGCCGTGCTCGTCCGTCTTGGACAGGTTGGGGTCATGTCTCCGAATGCCGTCCAGCGTGCCTTCGCCACATTCGCCCGCGGCTGGTGCCGGCACGAGCCCGAGCCCATCCAGCCCCGCCACGGGTTCTCCGCTTTCGAGGAGCCCCGCCGCTTCAAGCGACTCGTTTTCCGCGCGTTGGGCGAGGAGTTGATCTCGCCCGCCCGCGCCGCTGTTCTGCTCAATCAGCCCCTCGACGCTGTCGAGCGCCAGATCACCGGCCCCGTATCCCAGTGAAGTGCATCGTCGTCAACGACGCTTCATGCCTGATCGACCTCCGCAAGGACGGCCTACTGCCCGTGCTCTGGGTCGTCGACGAACTCGACTCCGCTGCCGCTTGTCCAGCTACCATGCTGAAAAACTGCGCTTACCGCTTGGCAAGGCGGCCCCGCCGTGTTTCTGCCAAAGCCGGAGATTTCGCAACGCATGGCGGGACTTGCAACCTGCCGCTAACCTTCTTCGACGTGGGCCTTGGTAACCGTTCAGCACGGATTTTCATTTCCAATTGGTAACTGCCCAGCTAGTTGACAGGGCGTGACAGAACATGTAAACTAGAAAGTGTTCTTGAATGGCGGGCGCTAGCGAGATTTTGGCGGAGCGCGAGCGGTCGCTACAGGCGGAGTCTGCCACAACCTTGGCGCAACTGAGTGCGGAGCGTGACGAGTTGCGCGCGGACAACAGCAAGTTGCGCACCCAGAACAGGAAGTTGCAGGAGGAACTGTGCGCGCTGCGCCAGGAAGTGCAGGAACTGCAACGGCGCTTGGGGCTGAACAGCAGCAACAGCGGCCCGGCGGGCAGCGCGGACACCGCGGCACGACGCTGCGGCAGAGTGCCAGCCCGCAGCGGACGGTGAGTCACCTGCCGGCGAGTTGTGCGCAGTGCGGCGCGGCCTTGTCGGCCGCGGACATGGTCGGCGAGCCGCAGCGGCGGCAGGTGTTCGAGTTGCCCCCGCCGCCGCCGTTGGAAGTGAGCGAGCATCAAGCGCAGGCCTGCCGCTGCGGGCAGTGTGGCCGCGTGACACGGGCGGTGTTCCCCGCGGGCGTGAACGCCCCGGCGCAGTACGGCGAGCGCTTGGCGGCCACGGCCGT
This sequence comes from Bryobacterales bacterium, assembly GCA_965219605.1. GTDB lineage: Bacteria > Acidobacteriota > Terriglobia > Bryobacterales > UBA6623 > VXMF01. The sequence continues at coordinate 107,379 of CBDCOC010000003.1, forward strand.
CTACCTGCAGAACACGCAGTTGCTGCCCGAGCAGCGGCTGGCCGAGGTGTTTGCCGATTTGTTCGGCGTCCAGTTGTGCAGCGCGAGTTTGGCGGGCATGACGCGCAAGGCGGCCCAGCGCTGGCACGGAGCAGATCCGCGATCTGCTGGTGCAGGCAGACGGCGTGAAGCACTTGGACGAGACGGGCCTGCGCGGGCTGCTGGTGCATGATCACTGGGCGCCGTACTTCACGCTCCAGGGCGTGCAGCACGCGCTGTGTCACGCACACCATTTGCGCGAGTTGGAGGCGGTGGCGCACCTCGACGGGGCCGCTTGGGCGGGGCGCCTGTAGCGGTTGCTGGAGCGCGCCAATCGCGTGATGCACAGCGTGCGGTAGCGGTCTATACCACTCTGCCCCGCTCGTTCCTGACGCGCCTGGAGCGGCGCTAGGACCAAGTGCTGGAGGCGGCGCTGGCGGAGTATGCGGCGCAGCCGCCCTTGCCGTCCGGGCGGCGGGGGCGCCCCAAACGCTGCAAGGGGCACAATCTGGCCTTGCGCTTGGAGTGGCGCCGAGCGGAGGCACTGCGTTTTCTGCACGACGCCAACGTGCCGTTCACCAACAATCAGGCCGAGCAGGATCTGCGCATGATGAAGTTGAGAATGAAGATTTCGGGCAGTTTCCGCTCGACCCAGGGAGCTGCGGATTTCGCCATTCTGCGCAGCGTGCTGTCGACCGCCCGCAAGCAGGGCCTGAACCGCGTCGAGACCTTGACGCAAGGGCCGACCGCCTTCTGGTCCAAGTTAGTCACCCGGCCCACCTCGGCCAATCCCTGATCTGTGCTGCTCCTGCTCACTAGCTGGGCAGTTACCATCCAAAATTGATGTCCTGCACCCAGAAGAGGCTGCCGCTTGACTCGAGTCTATAGCCTGTGCCATAGTCATCCTTGCGACCTACGTGCATGGAAGCCTGAGTCGGGTTTCCTGCCGAATACAACAGCCATGTATCCGGGCAAGGGGTAGCGCCCCGAGCTCTTGGCGAATAAGCAGGGCCTCTCCGCATCCGTGCGCGTAGGTCGCAAGGCCCGGCATCCGTGCTGCGCCAAGAAGAGAGGCCATGAACATCAAATTGTTGATTCTCAGCGCGCTTGCAATGCCAGCCGCCGGACAGATCCCGACCACTCCCATGCAGTGCGGCGGGGTTCGCATCTTGCAGGAGGCGCGAGACTATCTCCGCCCTAACTCCTTCGCCATTGAAGATCGCGGATTTTGCTCCAAGTACGTCCGTGTAGGAATCGAGGAAACACTGCCCCTGCATTTGGGGGAAGGTGCGGAAGAGTTCTGGTATGAGATCTTTTCCGCTGCTCACCTCTGGAACTCTGCCGTAAATGCTCGCACGTATCCGCTCATAAAGGTGGAGAAAGACCGAAGACCGAGGAGCTTCAGCGTTCCAAGCTCGGTTTGGAGAATAAACGGCCCCATCCCCTCTGCAGCCAGAAGGAATGCGCAAGACGGCCAGTCAGTGATCTACATCAACACCTCCGGCGCAAGAGGTCTATGCAGCGGGTATGTCGTATCTCGCCCCTCCAGTTACGGGAATCGACTTGAAGAAGCGGATGTGTATATCAACGCTCCAGGATTAAGCAAAGATGACAGGATTGTCGTAGCGAATCAACATCTCGTCTTTTTCGATCCGGACTCGCAGGAGCCTTCGTTCGTGTACTCGATCATCGATGACCTGTACGCGGTCATCGCGCACGAATTGGGCCATGTTGTCGGGCTTAAACACATTCCTCTGAGAGGCAATCTCATGAGCTTGGTGCCGGAAACAGCTGTCTCGTTCGAAACGTTGGTTTCGAAGGCGTATGCCGAAATCGTGACTGGGGCTCCGAATCCTTCCAACCTGAACTCGCTTGTATTTCGGGATAGCGCAATACAGAATGCCGCATGGTTGTTTGGAATGTACCTCAACATAGCGCAAGCAAGCCAAGCGAGAGAGGCGTTCTTTATGTCTCGAGCAGCCCTCAAGCCTGGATCGCAGGACTTGGTGGCCTTGATGTGTGCCTACGAAGCGGACTAACTCAGCCATCACTCTGTCTCCTTGTTTTTCTTCGGTCTCTCTCGCGGAGTTGTTCCCGCTGCAACTCGATCTCGTACCAGCCTCGATGAAGCCACCACCGACGGTCGCGTCTCCTCCTTCTCAGGCCACTCCACATTCCCCAGCGGTGCTGCAATCCTTCCTTCATCCATCCCATGTGGAAGTCATAATGGTCGAGTGCTCGCCCCACAGGACCTCGCAGGGACAACACATAACAAGCGATAGCCCCCAGTATCCCAACGCGCAGTGGAACCCAAGTCGATGCCCCACCCGTCATGATGTACTCCGCAACACCCGTGATAGCAGCAGGAAGAATGACAGTAAGAAAAAGTCGCATCCCGCCACGATATCACCCCGCCAATCTTGTGTAAAGGTAACTGCCCAGCTAGTTGACAGGGCGTGACAGAACATGTAAACTAGAAAGTGTTCTTGAATGGCGGGCGATAGCGAGATCTTGGCGGAGCGCGAGCGGTCGCTATAGGCGGAGCCTGCCACAACCTTGGCGCAACTGTGTGCGGAGCGTGACGACGTTGTGCGTGGACAACACGGAGTTGCGCACACAGAACACGAAGTTGCAGGAGGAACTGTGCGCGCTGCGCCAGGAAGTGCAGGAACTGCAACGGCGCTTGGGGCTGAACAGCAGCAACAGCGGCAAGCCGCCCACCGAGCGGCAAGCGGCCCGGCGGGCAGCGCGGACACCGCGGCACGACGCTGCGCCAGAGCGCCAGTCCGCAGCGGCGGCAGGTGTTCGAGTTGCCCCCGCCACCGCCGTTGGAAGTGACCGAGCATCAAGCGCAGGCCTGCCGCTGCGGGCAGTGCGGCAGCGTGACACGGGCGGCGTTTCCCGCGGGCGTGAACGCGCCGGCACAGTACGGCGAGCGCCTGGCGGCCACGGCCGTCTACCTGCAGAACACGCAGTTGCTGCCCGAGCAGCGGCTGGCCGAGGTGTTTGCCGATTTGTTCGGCGTCAAGTTGTGCAGCGCGAGTTTGGCGGGCATGACGCGCAAGGCGGCCCAGCGCTGGCAGGCTTGCACGGAGCAGATCCGCGATCTGCTAGTGAATGCGGACGGCGTGAAGCACTTGGACGAGACGGGCATGCGCAGCAATGGGCGGACGCAGTGGCTGCACGTGTTGAGCACGGCGGGGCTGACGTTCTACCGCACGAGTGAGCGGCGCGGCAGCCTGCTGGAAGGCCTGCGCGGGCTGCTGGTGCAGGATCACTGGGCACCGTACTTCACGCTCCAGGGCGTGCAGCACGCGCTGTGTCACGCGCACCATCTGCGCGAGTTGGAGGCGGTGGCGCAGCTCGACGGGGCCGCTTGGGCGGGGCGCTTGCAGCGGTTGCTGAAGCGGGCCAATCAAGTGATGCACAGCGTGCGGCAGCGGTCTATACCGCTACCCCGCTCGCTCCTGACGCGCCTGGAACGGCGCTATGACCAAGTGCTGGAGGCGGCGCTGGCGGAGTATGCGGCGCAGCCGCCCTTGCCGTCCGGGCGGCGGGGGCGCCCGAAACGCTGCAAGGGGCACAACCTGACCTTGCGCTTGGAGCGGCGGCGGGCGGAGGCACTGCGTTTTCTGCACGACGCCAAAGTGCCGTTCACCAACAATCAGGCCGAGCAGGATTTGCGCATGATGAAGTTGAGAATGAAGATTTCGGGCAGTTTCCGCTCGACCCAGGGCGCTGCGGATTTCGCCACTCTGCGCAGCGTGCTGTCGACCGCCCGCAAGCAGGGCCTGAACCGCATCGAGACCTTGGCGCAAGGGCCGACCGCCTTCTGGTCCAAGTTAGTTAGTGCCTGCGACAAAACCCCCTAAAATCCGTTCTCCGCTAGTAAAACGGGCCGCTTGGTGAGCGGAATAAAGGCTTGTTGCAGCAGGCTGAACGACGCGCAGTGGGCTGTCGCCAGGCGAATATCGCAGCTACCAGGCCGGATCCGGGCCAACGGACCGCCTCCCGACGAATCTTCGCCTGCGTCGATTGCAGACAATCGTTTTGAATACAATGACATGGATGCTTTTGTCGCAAGCACTAGTTACCGGGCCCACCTCGGCCAATCCCTGATCTGTGCTGCCTCGGCTCACTAGCTGGGCAGTTACTCCAATTGAACCCTAATTTTCCGACTCGTAAAAATCAGTCATCAGTACGGGCCGTGCGGGGCTAAGCGCGGCAGCAGTTAGGGCCGGCTAGGAGCGCCGGCACGAGCGGCGACAGGTCTCGGTCATTGTCGATGCCCCTAGCCGAATACCCTGTAAGCCGCGAATCCTGCTGAGTAGGCTAATGCCAGCATGTAGGCGAATTGGATGATCGGCCACTTCCAGCCGCCGGTCTCGCGACGAACGATGGCAACCGTTGACATGCACTGCATGGCGAAGGCGAAGTACATCAGCAGAGCGATCGCTCCGCCGAAGGACAGCTCGGACTGCAGGGCTTGCTGCAAGGCCGGCGAACTCTCGTCCGCTTCCATGCCGTAGATCGTTCCCAGCGTGCCGACGATGACCTCCCGGGCGGCCATCGAGGTGATGAGTCCGATGCCGATCTTCCAATTGAGGCCGAGCGGCTCTACCAGCGGTTCGATAGTCTTGCCGATCGACCCCGCCAGGCTGTCCCCTATGGGCGGCGGCTCGCCGTTGTGGTAGGGCACACTGGCCAAGAACCACAGCACGATCGTGGTCACCAAGATCACGGTGCCGGCGCGCCGCAGGAAGATTCTCGAGCGTTCGATCAAACGATAGGCCAGCGAGCGCATGGCCGGCCAGCGATACGCGGGCAGCTGCAGCACGAACGGCGAAGGCTTGCTCTTCAGCACTGTGGATTTCAGCAGCCAAGCGGTGCCGCAGGCGGCCACGAAGCCTGCGGCATAGAGGCCTAGGAGGACTGCGGCACGGGTGCCGAACAAAGGGCCGAGCAGGGGGCGCTCGGGTATGAAGGCGGCGATCAGCAGGGCATACACCGGCAGTCTGGCCGAGCAAGTCGTGAGCGGCGCGATCAGCAGCGTCGCCATGCGATCACGCTGGTTCTCTATCGTGCGCGCCGCCATTACCGCCGGAATGGCGCAGGCGTAGGACGACAGCAGCGGGATGAACGAGCGGCCTTCCAGCCCGATTGCCCGCATCGATCTGTCGGCAATGACCGCCGCTCGCGCCAAGTAGCCGGAGTCCTCCAATATCCCGATGAACAGGAACAAGATCAAGATCTGCGGCAGGAAGACCACGACCGAGCCTACGCCGCCCCAGACGCCATCGATCAAGAGCCCCTTGAGCATCGACTCCGGCAGCGCGGCTCCGATCCATCCGCCAGTCATGCCGATCAGCGCTTCGACTCCGTCCATTAGCGGCACCGCCAGCGTAAAGATGCTCTGGAAGACAGCGATCACCACGGCAAGAAAGGTCAGCGGCCCGCCGACCGGGTGCAGGAACACGCGGTCCAGCCTGCGACCCCACAAGGAGGCCTCGGGCGCGTGATAGCCGCCGCGGGCGGCGACCGACCGGGCCCATTTCTGCTCGGCAGGTATGTTGTTGAGCACGGGGAGCTCGACCTTGCGCGGCGTTGCGAGGCTTCCCTGCAAGAACTCGGCCACCTTTTCCATCCCAGTGCCGCGCAAGGCGCTGACCAAGACAACCGGCGCGCCGATCTGCGCGGATATTGCCTCGGCATCGACCTTGCCGCCGCGCGCTTCCAACTCGTCCGCCATGTTGAGGGCCACCAAGGTCGGGCGGCCCAGGCTGAGAATGCCCGGCACCATGCGCAAGCTGGCTTGCAGGTTGGTCGAATCCAAGACCAGGATCACCGCTGCGGGCTGGGGCAGCGTCTCGCTCTCGCCGCGCAGCACTTCGACGCAAACGCGCTCGTCCTCCGAGCGCGGGCGCAGGCCGACAATGCCCGGCAAGTCAATCAGGTCCACCTGACTGCCGTCTTCCAGGCCGAGGCGGCCCACGCGCTTCTCGACGGTAATGCCCGGATAGTTCGCGACCCTCTGGTGCAGGCCGGTGAGACGGTTGAAGAAACTGGACTTGCCCACGTTGGGCGGCCCGCAGATCGCCACCGACTTGTTGGGACTGCCCGGAGCGGCCTGCGCGCCGTCGCGCGCCTTAGTCGCGGCCGTCATCGCGCTCCCTCCCGCCGCCGGGCTGGAGCGTGATCCGCGCCGCGGTTTCGCGCCGCAAGGCGATCTGCGTGCCCTCGATTTCGTAAATCGCGAGATCGCCGAGCGGTACCACGCGGCGGCACGCCACGGCCGATCCGGGTATGAACCCCAGTTCCATCAGCCGCACGCGGTCCGCCTCTTCGAAGGAGAGTTCCTCGATCACAGCCGTGACTCCGGGGGCCAGTTGATCGAGGCTGTCCAGTTCTAGGCCGGCCATGGCAGGGTCATTGCCTATCGTAGACGGATCGCTCGCGCGCTTCGATCTGCCCGCCCGCGGCCGGCCGATCCGAAGCGATTCAATGGCATGCCCGGCATATCTCCGCTACCGGCCTGCGCGGCAGAGCGCCGCCAAGGCTTGGCCGGTTCCGGGCCGCGGATGTCCAGCGGCAGCTGCGTGGCTCCGGCGCTTCGCTATACGCGCAGCCGGGCGCGGTGCATCTGGCCCGTCGCGCCCGCGCTAGGGGTTATAGCCCGAGCCCACCAGCAATGGAAATCCCTGCGGTCGCGCCAGCTTGACAAACGCCACTTTCGGTTCGAGCGCGCCTGTCACCGGGTTCTCGAAGCTGTAGTACCAAAAAGACTCTCCGAACACCTTGCCGACTTCGATCACGTCCCTGCCGCCGAACAGCAGTTCCGGGATCCGGCCCGATGTCGCGAAACTGGCGCGGTTGCCGCTGAATTCGACAGCGCCCGTTTCACCGTTGACGCCGAAGACATAGACGGAGCCGTGCTTCCAGCGCGGGCTCTCGGACAGCATCGGGCCGGCGAAAAATCCCGCAGACTCGACCTCCAGCGTGGCGCATCGCACGAATTCCAGCAGTCTCCGATCGCTTTGGTTGGCCGCCATGCCCGCGGCGTGGACTTCGCCGGGATCGCAGGTGCCGGGCAAGTCGCGCGCGTAGATGCCTGCCCCCAGCGCTGCCCGCTCGCCGTTCCAGTCGACTTCGCTGATATAGGAGGCCTTGGCCGTATGCTTGCCGGTCGCCGGGTTGGGGAACGAGTAGTAGAGCCAGCCCGCATCGACAATCTCCAGCAGGCGGTAGGTCTCGGAGTCGAGGCCGGTGCCGAAGACGTCGACGACCTCGGGCCAGATCAGACTCTCCCGGGAGGGGGCGGGAGGGTAGACAAGGGTTTTCGGCTCCTCGGGCCGTTCGGTGACGCCGTCGACGAACACATAGATGGCGCCGTGCTTCCAGCGCGCATCCTCGTTGAAGGCGCGCCGGGCTTCGACCGTGCCGTGCTCGGCGAGGTACTCCTTCGCGCACTCCACGAACGACCGGATGTCGCCCCGCGTGCGGACCGCGCTCGCCGAAATGTTGTGGTCCCGGCAGCCGGGCGCCATCGCCCCGCTTGTGGCCGGCTGCCCCGCCAGAGGGGCCGGATGGCCTATGAGAAGAAGTCCGGCAATCGCAAGGGATACGCCCAGCGTTGCGAAAGGGCGGTAGCTGCCTGGCGGCCTGTGGCCGAACTCGACGGTCATGCGAAACTCACCTGCAAGAGACGGAGAGACCTGGCTTGAGCCCTGCTGGGGCAAGAACGGCCGGATGCGGGCGACTCGGCAAGCGTTTTCGGCCCGCAATCGAGCGCATTCGAGACGACCTGCTCGTTGAAGCCTTCCGCCGGCTGCTCGGCCCGGGCGCTGAGCGGGCATGAATTTGCGCGTGCTCTCCCAAGCGCACATCCTAACAAGGCGAGCATGGGCCGGCCCGGTCGCGCAAAGTTGGCGACGAGCTCCGCAAGCCTGGTCTCGCTCATGCGCGAGCGGACATCCCGGGCCGTGTCGCTTGCACCCGGGTTCGCGCACTCGTGCCGCGCGGGAGCGTCCTAGCGCTCGAAATCGCGCAGGCGTGCAAGCCGTGCCGGGGATAGCCGCAGGAAGTAGCCGAGGATGCATAGCTGGTGCCTCCAAGTTACGCGCCATATGCCATGCTTGCGCCACTGCCGGGCCGATGTTACCGACGCGCGCGCGGCGATTTGGATCCTGCCGAGTCGCTTCAGGCGGCGGACCAAGTCGAAATCCTCCATCACGGGCAGGTCCGCGAAGCGGCCGGCCTGCTCGAACGCCTCGCGCCGCATGAACAGGGCTTGGTCCCCATACGGCAGGCCGAACAGCTTGCAGCGGATTGCAACCATCCGTTGCACCAGGCCAATCTGGCAGCCGCCGGCGTCGAGACGGAATTTGAACGCTCCGGCGATAGTGCCGGGCTGGGCTAGTGTGGCGCAGGCCTGCGCGGCGAAATCGGCGGGCAGCGTCGTGTCTGCGTGCAGGAATAGCAGGATCTCGCCGGACGCCTGTGCCGCCCCTAGGTTCTGCTGCTTGCCCCGGTTGGCCGGCCCCCGCACGACATGCGCTCCGTGCGCCTCCGCGATTTGCACCGTGGCGTCCCTGCTGCCGCCGTCAACGACAATGATCTCAGCCGCGCCCGTGCCGTTGAGGCTGCGAAGCGTTGCTCCGATGCGCTCGGCCTCGTTGAGCGCGGGGATGATGACGGAGATCGGGCGTGGCAAGCTCCCCTTGGCAGTGTTTCCCGCTCCAGCGACAGCCGCTGGCCCTCTCGCCGCAGGCGAGACAGAGGCCCCGTCCTTGCAGGCGAGCAAGGACTGCCCGTCGCCCTGTCGCACTGTCCGGCCGAGTGTTCCTAGCACCAAGCCAGGACAATCGCGACCAGGCAGGTCAGAGCGACGCCGAGCAAGGTCACAGCCTTGGCTGCCGATCGCGGCTGTTCCGGTTCGGGATCTGCCGTGGCCGCGGGGGTTGCCTCTTCCGGCGCATGGCCTGTTATCGCCTTGGCTGCGATGCGTGCGATGCCCACGGTGACGACGAGCGTGGCGAGCAGGCCCGCCAGCTGCCAGACCAAGCGCAGCGTGCCCGCGCCGCTGTCCGCCGCCGCCGCCGCTTGGCCCCCGGCAAAGCCGAGGTAGACGTACAAGAATGTGCCCGGCAGGATAAACGCAGCGCTGGCTAGGACGCACGGCAGGAAGCGGATGGCAGTTATGCCGAAGAGATAGTTCGACAGCCCGAACGGGAAGACGGGCGACAGGCGCATCAAGGCCACGATCTTCCAGCCCTGCTCGCCGATGGCGCGGTCCACAGCGGCGAACCGAGGGCGCGTTCTAGCCATGGCTTCGATTTTGCGGCGCGCGGCATAGCGCGCGATCAGGAATGAGAGCACGATGGCGATGTTCGCCCCCATCCAGACCACGGCAGTCCCGCGCCAGAGGCCGAACAATGCGCCCGCTGCCAAGGAGAGCGCGGAGCCAGGTATGAAGAGCGTGACCGCTAGCCCATACAGCGCAGCGTACGCGACGGGAGCCCAAATGCCCAAGCCGGCGATGCGATCGCGGAGCGTGTCCATCAGCTCGCTGACAGGCAAGATGGCGACCAGCAGACCCAGTGTGGCGATAAAGCAGGCGAGGGTCGCCCGTTGGAGCCAAGCCATCGATTTCTCGCTCATCTGTCCGTCTTCCCTCGTGCAAGCCTTGCGGCGCAACCTTAAGACGTGCTCGCGGCGGGCCTGTGCGGGCGTGCAGTGCCGAGCGAGGTCGAGCCGCAGTCGACCATGATCGTCTCGCCGGTGATTGCCGTTGCATCCGATGCCAAGAACAGCACTGTCGCGGCTACCTCTGCTACAGACGCGATCCGTCCGAGCGGGGAGTGCCGGCGTCCTTGCTCAAACGTTTCATCTGGCCAGCCTGCGAAGCGGGTGTGGACCAAGCCGGGAGCAATTGCGTTCACACGGATGTCGGGGGCCAATGCCCTCGCCAAGGACTTGGTCATGTTGACCATCGCTGCCTTCGAGGCCGAATAGACGATGGAACTGCCGGCCGCACTGAACGCCGAGGCCGATGCGTTGTTGACCATGCAGCCGCCCCCGCTCTTGCGCATTAAAGGCACCGCGGCGCGGCTGCAGTAGAACGCGCCGCGGAGATTGGTGTTGAGCGTGCGGTCCCAGATCTCGTCCGTGAGGTCGTCGAGCCTCCAGTGGGGCGTCACCTTGCTCCAGCCTGCATTGTTGACCAAGATGTCCAGCCGCCCCCAGCGTGCCTCGACCGCGCCGACCATGGCGCGCACCTCATCATCATGCTCGACATTGGCGGCATGGGTGACCGCCTCGCCGCCACGGCCCGCGATTTCTGCGGCCAGCTTGCTGGCGGCCTGCGCCGAGGCCCGGTAGTTGACCAGCACCCTGGCTCCTTCCGCCGCCAGCAGCGCGCTGATCCCGCGCCCCATTCCTGTTGCGCCGCCCGTGACGATGGCAACTTGTCCGCCGAGTTTCATGGAAGTTGCGTTGGCACCGGATCCCGATCAGTCTAGCTCAAGCCGGAACTGCTGGTCGCTGGAATGAGAACGGCTCCCGGATTTTCTAGCGCGCCCTCGGAGGCTGCAACGCGCCTTGCGCCGGCAATGAAGCTACAGCCAACACCCGTCCAGAATATTCTCTTGCCGAGAGAGACAGCCAGCTTGCCTTGGTGCGCAGCAGCCCGGCCGCGACAGAAGATGCTGGCAGGCTGGGAGCTGGCCGAATTTTCGCACCATTTTCCTACATGCATTGAATTCCTTGGAACGGCTGGGCCGTGCGTGGGCTATGCTGGGTGCAGCATGGCTGGGACAAGTGCGCAACTAGAGCGACAAGCTGCGGTGGCGGTCGCCATGGAGGCTGGCGAGGCCGTCCAGGTCGACTACCCGGACCATCGCTGGATTGCGCAGAGCACGTGGCACGAGCTGGCGGGCCGGTTCGCCGCCGACGCCTTGCAGCAATATTTCCGCCCCCGCCGGGATGTGCTCGTGGCCAGCGAACTGGTGGTCTATTACCGTCGTGGCGACAACCGCGCGTGGCTGCAGCCGGACGTGATGGTGGCCTGTGGCGTGCCGTGCCGGAGCGGACGCAGCGTGTACAAGCTGTGGCACGAAGGCAAGGCACCGGACTTCGTTTTGGAGGTGGCGTCACCGTCTACCGCGAACAGGGACGAGGGGCCCAAGGCGTTGGAGTACGCCGCGATCGGAGTGCGCGAATACTGGCGCTTGGATCCGAATCCGGCGAGGAGGCTGATGGAACGGGCTCTACAGGGCTACTGCTGGCAGGCGGGGCGCTACGAGCCGGTGGCAGCGGTCGGGCAGGATAGAAACGAGATGCTGCGGAGCGAGATGCTGGGGTTGGATCTGCGCGCCGCAGGGGATGACACGATGACATTCTTGGTGTTCCGGGATCCGCGCACGGGCCAAGAGTTCGATGGGCGGCTGGAGACAGCGGAGCAGCAGCGCAGGCTTGCCGAGGCGCGGGCCAGCGCTGCACGGGAAGAGGCGCGGGAGTTAAAGCGGCAAATGCGTGAGCTTACGGGGCAAGCCCCGCCCGAGGAGTGAGATTTCCAAGGAGGCCGCGCCCCAGACTGGTTCGGATCCGATGCTGCGGTCGAATCTCGCAAGGCGGTTGGAAGGATAGCGGAGCATGCTCAGTCTCGATGGCTCGGGCGTTCTGCGCGTGAACAGCTGGGCGGAACTGGATTGGCTCGTCCATGGATTCTCCACTCGCGCGGCCGGCGACTTCCGCGCCTGGCCTAGTGACGATGTGATCTGCGAGAGGTTCGGCGCAGCCCTGGCGGGCACTGCAATGCTCAAGCAGATCCACTCCGGGCGTTGCGTCCGGGCGGATCATGCCTGGCGTGGCAAACGTCCGGAGGCAGATGCCGTCTGCACGAACCGACCCTGTGTGTTGGTTGGTGTCCGCACCGCGGACTGCGTTCCTGTTCTGCTGGTAGACCGCCAGCGCCGGGCAGTGGCAGCGGTCCATGCCGGCTGGCGGGGAACCGCGGCCGACGTCCTGCCTGGCGCGATTGAGCTGATGGCGTCCGAGTACGGTTCCCGGCCCGGTGAAATCGAAGCGGCTGTAGGCCCGTGTATCGGGCCTTGCTGCTTCGAGGTCGGGGAAACTGTCGCCGAGCGGTTCCCCGGGGGATTTGTTGACCGCAAGGGCGCGAAGCCGCACGTCGATCTCGCAGGCATCCTGAGGGCGCAGCTGTGGCAGGCGGGAGTCGACTGCCTCGTGACCGCCGGGCATTGCACCAGTTGCGATCTTGACCGCTATTTTTCCCACCGCGCCGAGCATGGCGATACTGGAAGGATGCTGTCTCTGGTCGGATTGCGAGGGAGGTGAGCGTCTTGGCGGAGGCGGCCCCTGCTCCGGAACCGCCAGGGAGACCAGGCCCGGTACTGATCTCCAAGGCCGAGATCGAGACACGGGTCAAGTCCTTGGCCGAGGAGATCTCCAATGACTATGCCGGCCAGCGCATCAAGGTCGGGATTGTCTTGGACGGAGCGATCGTATTCGCAGCAGACCTGGTGCGGCAGCTCAGCCTTGACATGGAGATTTTCTTCGTGCAGGCATCGAGTTACGGCCACCGCACGGTTTCGCCCGGCACGGTCCGGATCCAGCGCGACCCGCAAGTCGAGCTAGCCGGTGCGCATGTGCTGGTGGTCGACGACATTCTCGATTCCGGGCATACGGCGCAGGCGCTGCTGGACGATTTCCGCTCGCAAGGCCCGGCAACGGTGCGCATGGCCGTCCTGCTCAACAAGCAGTCGAGGCGCCGGGTGGACATCGGAGCGGATTATGTGGGCTTCGAGGTTCCGAACAAGTTCGTGGTCGGGTACGGCATGGACCACAGCGGTTCCTTCCGGCATCTGCCCAGTGTCCATGCCTTGGACTGAAACGAGGGCAGGGAAGGGCCGGGCGTGCCGCACGACTGCGGCCGCGAGAGTCCTCGATGGCTTCGGAACGGGCGCGCCGGGGCCGGGTTTCGTCCGGCGACAGACAGCCGCCCTGCCAAGCCGCGCATAACGGCCCGAACCTCTGCCGCTTGCCGCAATCCGCCGGCATCCCGATCGGAGCGCGGGTATGCCGGCCCGCTCATTTCCCGACCCAGACAGGCTGGCGTTTGTCCAAGAAGGCGCACATGCCCTCTTGGGCGTCCGCAGCCAGAGCGTTCATGCTCATCACTTCCTTCGCGTAGTCGTAGGCCTTGGGCTGGTCGAGGTCGATCTGCGCGTAGAACGCCTGCTTGCCGAGACCGACCGTCAGCGGGCTGGCTGCGGCAATGTCCATTGCCAGCCGGCGCGTTTCCTCTGCGAGCTGCGCGCCCGGCACGACGCGGTTCACCAAGCCCCATTCCGCCGCCTGCGCCGCATCGATCGCCTTTCCTGTCAGCAGCATCTCCAAGGCACGCTTCCTGCCGATGCTGCGCGTGAGAGCGACCATCGGGGTGCTGCAGAACAGGCCGATCTTGACGCCGGGAGTCGCGAAGCGGGATCGGTCGGAAGCCACGGCGAGGTCGCAGGTGGCCACCAGCTGGCATCCAGCGGCTGTCGCGAGGCCGTCGACCTGGGCGATCACGGGCTGCGGGATCCCTTGCATGGCAGCCATCATCTCGGTGCAACTGTCGAAAATGTGCCGGTAGTGCTTGAGATCCCTGCCCGTCATTTCCCGCAGGTCGTGCCCGGCCGAGAACACTGGCCCCTCGGCCTGCAAGATCACGGCCCGCACTTCGTCGCGCGCGCCGATTTCGCGGATGGCAGCGGTGAGGGCGTCCAGCACTGCGAGCGAGAGCGAGTTGCGCCGCGCCGGGTTGGCCAGGGTCAGCGTCGCCAGCGGCACCGCCACGTCGATCTTGAGCGCGGAAGTTGCCATGGTGTGCTCAGGATAGCAATGCAGTGTATCCTATTCGGCACTCATGCACCCGATCCTGATCCTGCTGATTGCAATGGCGTCGGTCTTCCTGCTGATCATCCGCTGGAAAATTAACGCCTTCGCCGCCCTCATCCTCTCCGCCATCCTGATCGGGCTGCTCTCGCCGCACGTGGCAATGCGCGACATCATGGGGTCTGTCACCGAAGCTTTCGGCGGCCTGGTCGGCAGGATCGGGGTGCCGATCGCGATGGCCGCCGTGATCGGGCAGTGCTTGATGGAGAGTGGCGCAGCGGAGAAAATCACCAGGCGCTTCGTGGCGTGGCTGGGCGAGAAGTATTCCTCACTCTCCATGATAATCAGCGGCTACATCCTCTCGATTCCCGTCTTCCACGACACGGTCTTCTACCTGCTTGTCCCCCTGGCCCGCTCGATGAGCATGCGCACCGGGGGGCGGAACTACCTGCTCTACACGCTCGCGATCGGCGCTGGCGGAGTGACGACGCATATCTTCGTGCCGCCCACGCCGGGCCCGCTGGCGATGGCCGAGACACTGGGCATCGACCTCGGCCTGGTGATCTTGGTCGGCTTGATGGTAGCCGTGCCTTCAGCGCTGTCGTGCTGGGCCTATGCGTGGTGGATTGACCGCAAGCTTGAAATCCCGATCCGCGAGGCGCCCGGCCTGTCGCTCAAGGAACTCGAAAAGGTCGCGCACCAGCCCGAAGGCGAACTTCCGGGTTTCGCGGCCTCGCTGCTGCCCATTGCCCTGCCGGTGATATTGATCACGGCCAACACTGTCACGAACACGTTCTTCCCGGGCAGCGCCATCAGCGGCCTCGCGGCTTTCCTGGGCAATCCCAACCTGGCTCTGATCTTGGCTGCCGCCTCCGCGCTGTGCGTGCTGGCCGCGCACAAGGGGCTAGGCCTGCGGGAACTGGCCAAGCCTACCGAGGAAGCCATCAAGAGTGCCGGTTTGATCATCTTAATCACCGCTGGCGGCGGGGCGTTCGGGCGGATGCTGGTCAAGGCCGAGGTTGGTGCGGTACTCGGCGACTACGCCCAGCACTTCGGCCTTTCCTTGATGCTGCTGGGGTTCGGAATCGCGATGCTCTTCCGCATCGCGCAGGGATCTGCCACGACCGCGATGATAACGGCTTCGGAGATTCTTGCGCCGCTGGTCATTGCTAGCCCGCCGGGCCATCACGCGGTGTATCTCCTCACAGCCATCGGGTCGGGATCCATTGTTGGCGGCTGGATGAACGATTCGGGCTTCTGGGTCTTCAAGACCATGACCGGCCTGACCGAAGTCGAGGCGCTCAAGACCAAGACTGTCTCGCTGTTCGCGCTGGGCGCTGCTGGCTTGCTGGCCTCTTGGCTGGGGGCGACTTTCTTGCCGCTCGTGTAGCCTTCGTCCGCACAGGTCCAGTGACGGCCCGTTGCATGACTGCGCATCCTTTGTGTCTTGCCTGAACAGCCTGCCATTTCCTAGCTGTCGTCTTACCGGACGCACAAGAAGGAGGTGTCGCAGTCAAAAGACTGATTCACTCGAATAAGCTTGCTTGTTTTTCGATCCACTTCCAGTCAACATCTGGAAACAACTCTACCAATTCCTCGGCCGGAACACTTCCGAGCTCTTTAGGTTCAATTTTGTACAATCCCCCACCATAAAATCGACCCTTTTCGAGTATGGATTGCGGGCAAATATTATTGAGATTTTCCCACAATTTTCGCTTTAATTTAGGGTTTTTGGATAGATAATTTTGGAATGGATGCTTTGGGTAAAGCAGCAAATATACATTTGCTGCGGTAGCTTTTGAATTGTTTAGAATAAAACGGAATGGTCTTCCATTTTCCTTATCATTTCGACCAAGATAAGTACAAACAATTGGAGCAGGAGGGCGATGCTCTTGAGTATACCATACTGCTCGATTTCGACAAGTATATCGATTAGAGATACCGTCTGATTTCCCTCTCTCTAAATAGATCCAAAGGTTTGGATATTGCTCTTTAATTTCGTGTTCATTCCACGGTGGATCAAGCAGAAATAGTTGCTTTTCTAGAATTGGATTTCCGATATCATCCCCCATGATTTCGTTAGCTAAGATGTGCCGTGGATTTGGCAGAATTGGTTTGAAAGCTTCGATAGGCAATCCAAGACGATGGATCTCAAGCTTTGATAATATGAAGTAGTTATTACTGCCTGTGACAATACCACGATTAATCTTAAAAAAATCACCTAAAAGTAGACCTCTTTCGGGTTTACGAGTTTCCTTTATCGGATAGCGTGTCCACTTTGATTCGTAACGCAAATCCTCTATTGAAACCCATCGCTCTAAGCTCGGTTTCTCAAGAGTTCCGCCGAAAGTGAATCGAACTGTGCTTCCGGTGGGAGGTGGCGTGTTTCGAAACCACAAGACGGCAGACGATACAAGTGCATCATCAAACTGTACATCATTCGGGTCGAAGCGGTGAATATGCAGGAGCGTTACTTTATCAAGTAGATAACGCTTCACTGAGACACCATAGTTTACATCCATGAACTCACTGGGGATTAACCATCCAGCTAGGGCATTATCTGACATCCACGCATGACTCAGGCCCAAGAAATAGCAATAGAGGCCAGCCAAACCGCTAATTTCCATCCCACATGCATTGCGAGTGCATGTTTTCAATCTTTGCTTTTCTACGCTCGAAAGATGGTGGTGTCGCACATAAGGTGGATTGCAAATCAGTAAATTGAATTTTTTGTGAGATAGTGGTGCCTCAACTCGTGTAAAATCTTCAAGATGGATAGTTAATCCTGTATGATTCCAAAGTTCTCTTGCGGGTTCCCCATAATGTGGATCAATTTCATATCCCACAGTACTATCGATACGGTTCCTTGCGAAGGTGTCAAGCAAGGCCGAATAGAAAGCTCCTGTTCCTGTGGCCGGATCAATAAAGCGCACTTTCTCGTTTCCCTCAAAGTACATCATTGCATAGGACAGGATATCGAATGCCAGTTCCGTTGGCGTTGCAAATTGGCCCATTTGATTTCGAGAACTTGCAACTTTTTGACTATCAAGAACCCTCTGTAACGATAGCCTATTTTGCTCAAAATTTGAACGAATTTTTTTCATAAATTATAACCCCAATTTATCAAGATCATCAATGCGATGCTCCCAAATCCAGTCAATTCCTTCTGCTGCCTCATAGCCAAGATATCCACTGTCGAAGTACCCACACAAAAATAAAATATAGCGTATATTAGATCCATAAGTTCTTCGTAATTGACTTATCTTTATAGCCTCTTCTTTGCGGCGCTTGTTGACATTTGCAAAATCTCCTGCGGATTTTGCTTCAATCAATAAAGGTAATTCAGTTGCACGTGCTTTTTTCGGCATTATCACCACGTCAACAGAGATATTTATGGTTTTGGGAGTTCCAAATTGTTTTACGGGGAGATTGAGCCGATACGAGTACGTTCCCGGCTGCATCGCATCGTATTTCATATCCTCACTAGTTCGACAGATTTCGTATCCACGATCTGTCAACCATCTGCTAATGACAGCCAATTGACGTGTTTCCTGTGCATTGCGGATGATTGGGTTAGCAATAGAGCCACAAAGTCGATCTGCTACAATTGTAGCGGCTCGATATAATTCTCTTCTAGATGGGGGATTTCCGTGATCTAACCAACTGAATATATCACGATCTAAAATTTTCGCAATAATACTCACAATTTTCTTAAGATCTTGATTGATTTTATGACACGGAATTTTTGATGGTAGCCTATTGTTCTTCTCCATTACTTTTATCAAATTTCTCGAAATATCTGCAAGACCAACTAATCTATCTATAGCCAATGGTGGACAAGTGGACATCCTTAATGACGGCATAATTGAAGGATTTTTTCGCAATAATTCAATTCCAATATTTGTCATGTTTGTTGTTAATTTTAGTGTTGATTTGATATCTTTGACTGTTTGATCTCGATTCGTTCGATACGCTTCTGGCGCAGATTCCATAAACCATTTGTTATACATGTCCACCGATTGCGCAATATCCTGTTTCCAGCGATCGGGTTTATCTCTATTGACAGCCATGATTTGAGATACTTGCTGTGCTTGCCCCGATCACAGACGTGTCGTATGCCTTCTAGCGAAGCCCATGCAGATCATGAGTGTATCTCGCTCGGCCTGTCTCCCGGCAATCGAGGGATGCGCGCCATCTCTGCGCAAGCGGGCCTTTGGCCTTGCGCTGACTGCCCGAGCGAGCATGTGGAGGGCAGTGGCAGCGGCCGATGTTGCCATGTGATGGCGCTATCGAACACGTTGCACAGTATCTCATGACACAGCGCTCACTCCGCTCTGGCTTGGCGTTTACCATCCGCAATCCTGAAAGGCACGGGAGCACGCGCCCCGTGCGTGGTGTTGGGCTCCTCGCCTTGCTGGCGGCTGGCTGCGACGATGCGATGACCAACCGGCGGCATGCGCGTCATGGTGGGGCATGCAGCGGCGGATTCCCATGCTAGGTCCCGCCCCGCTTGATGTGCTCGTAGAGCAGCTTGCCGGTCTCATCGTAGAACCGGAACTCGGCGCGCGCAGCCATGCCCTCGGGGGCCACGGAGACAACGAGGAAACCACCGCTGGCTTCCGGCGAGTGGTACGGCTGCCGGATCTTGCCGCCTGGATCGGTCGTGTCCGCCCCGCCCGGAAAGCTGCCCAGGATGGCGTTGGCGTCTACCAGCGCCCCGGAGGAGAATTCTTCGTACCCGTCCGGCCGGATGGAGTGGTACTGCCAGTGCCGATCACCGCAAGCGATGAAGAATTCCCCGCTTGTGATCCCGCTCTCGGCGAGCCAGGCGAAGAATTGCTCGCCCTCGTGCCGATGGCCGTTGAGATTCGTGTGGTTGTCCCGCTTGCTGCCGGAATCAGGCCCGATCATGGGCGTGGGCGAGATCAGCAGCTTGAAGATCGCGTCGCTCTCCTGCAGCGTCCTCATCAGCCAGGCTTTCTGCGCGGCTCCCCACAGTGTCTTGCGCGGACCATCGGGCTGGTCGAGCGGGCTGCGGTAGTCGCGGCCCTCGACGAACCAGACTTGCAGGTCGCGGCTGATCCTGTGCGTGCGATACGTGACCGGATCGCGCTCCGCCGGGTCGACGACCGGCATCTGCTCTTGGAAGACGCTGATGCCCAGCGCATGCGATGGTGCGAAGCCCGAGCCGGATTCTCCTTCATGGATATTAGTGCGCGGGTAGTAATCGAGCCGCTTCGCGGCTCGGATCAACACGGGGTTTACCGCATCTGAGTCGTTGAAGCGGTGATCGTGATCATCCTTCATCCAATACGTCGCCACGTGGCGGAATAAATCGACGAACCGTGGCTGGGAATACTGTTCGTGGTGCTTCTTGCGCATCTCATGCCGTGTCTGTGCGCGTCCGCGATGCCCCGGGTGGTCGTAGTAGACGTTGTCGCCCGTGCCGACGAAGAAGTCGGGCCGGAGCTTGAGGATCGACGCCAGGGCAGGGTAGCCCAGATCCTTGTCCGGCCCGGCATAGGGCGGCGTTCGGCCGCTGCCCGTGTAATGGAAGAACGAGTAGTTCATGCCCGTGACGAAAGCCATGGAGTACGCCGCGGCGACCGACCTTCCACCGAGCGTGCGGAAGGTTGCAGAGTCGGAGATGCGCAGCCTTTCCCGGCTCGGGCCGTAGTGCAGCCGGTAGTAGTAGCGCGTGGCCGGCTGGAGGCCGCCGACCTTGCGCTTGACGATGAAGTCCAGGTGGGGGGATGCCTCGCTCCAGTCTGTGAATCTGGCGGAATCGAAGGACTCGTTGTCGGCGATCTCGAAGCGCGCCCAGCCTTTGGCCCCGCGCACGCCCTCCCAGCGGGGGTCTTGGTGCGGGTCGGACGAGGTCAGTCGCGACTGCAGGATGACGGAGGTCTCGCCGACCTCGCCGGCTAGGATGCCTTGGCGCAGGTTGATGGGGAATGCGGGAGTCTGGGTGAATGCCGGGACTGCCAGCAACAGCCCGGGAAGGATCTTGCGAAGCATGGGATTCGATGTCGCGCTGCGCTGCACTTAATCGTACACAGCGAGCTTCATGGCCAGCCTTGGGCGCAGTGCGCGCGGGGGTGTGCTTGAGGCGTCCGAGGCCGTCTCCGTCGCAGATCCCGGGCAGCGCGCCCGGATCGGGATCAAGTGTCGTGATCCTGCGCGTCGGCCTCCTTGCGAAGCTTGCGTACCTCCCGATCCAGATCTGCCAGCCTGCCGAAGACCGCCGTTGACCGCAGCCAGCGGCGGTTGTCGAATGCCGGCGAGCCGGACACCTTGGCGTTATCCGGCAGGTCGTGTCCGACCCCGGACTGGGCGGTGACCAGAACGCCGTTCCCGATGTTCAGGTGGTTGATCACCCCCGCTTGCCCTGCTAGGATGCAATTCGCTCCGATCGCGGTGCTGCCCGCGATACCGACCTGTGCGCAGAGGACCGTGTTGGCGCCGATCTTGGCCGCATGCCCCACTTGCACAAGGTTGTCGATGATCGCCCCGCGCCCGATGCGGGTCTCGCCCACCGCCGCGCGGTCGATGCAAGATCCCGCTTGGATCTCTGCGTCGTCCTCGATGACCACTCTGCCCGCCTGCGCGATTTTCTTGTGGCTGCCGTCTGGACGGCGGGCGAAGCCGAACCCGTCCGAGCCCACAGTGACCCGCTGGTGCAGCGTCACGCGGTTGCCGATAAGCGTGCCGTGGCAAACCGTAACGCCGCAGTGGGCGGTGAAACGATCGCCGATCCGGCTGCCTTCCTCGATGACTGCATGGGGGTGCAGCACGGCCCCGGCCCCGATCTGCACGTCACGCTCGACCACCACGTAGGGGCCGATCGACGCACCGGGGCCGATCCGCGAGGACGAGTCGATCAACGCCGTCGGATGGATCGCCGGTTCAGGCGCCCGGGGCGGATGGAACAGGTCGAGGGCGCGTGCGAAGTCCAAGTACGGATCGTCCGAGAGTAGGAGCGCGATCTCCAGCCCTGCGACTCGTGCCGAGGCCAGCAGTGCCGAAGCCTTGGTCTGGGTCGCCAAGTGCCGGTAGCGCGGGTTGGACAGGAAGGTGAGCTGGCCGGGGCCGGCTTCTTCGAGCCCCGCCACTCCCGAGATCTCCAAGTCCGGGTTGCCTTCGATGCGGCACTCCAGCGCTTCTGCTATCGCTCGCAGTTTCATCGCAGCATCCACTCCCAGTATCGGTTCAAGATATTGTCGGCGCAGAAGAGCGCCGCGATTCCGGCGAACGACAGATAGCTGCCGAAGGGAAGCGGGGTGCGCCAATGCTTGCGGCCGGCGAGAACCGCGGCAGTGCCGTACCCCGTCGCTAGCAGGCAGGCGCTCAGCACGACCAGCAGCGTTGTCGAGCTGCCCAGGAAAGCGGCCAGCAGGGCAACCAGTTTGACATCGCCGAAGCCGAGGCCCTCCACGCCCCGGAGCCGGTAGAAGATTTCCCCGGTAAGGTATAGTGCCCCTCCCAAGATAGCCGCGCTCGCCAAGGATTCAAGCAGCGAGACCGCCCATTGGGCCGGGTACAGGCCGAAGATGTCGCAGGCGACTTGGGCCAGGCCTGTCCGCAGGATTTCGAAGGGGCTGAAGGCAATCCCCGCGAGCGTTCCCGGCAGGGTGACTTGGTCTGGCAGGATGAAATGCTCGATATCGGTGAAGAACAGCACCGTCAGCATTGCCGTCAGCAGCCCGGCCTTGAGCGCCGCAAGGCTGGCCCCGAACTCCAGGGCGACCAGCGCGAACAGGCCGGCGGTGGCTAGCTCGACCAAGGCATACCGCAGGCGGATGGCGCTGCCGCACGTCCGGCAGCGACCGCGCAGGAGGACGCAGCTCAGCACGGGAATGTTGTCGTGCCACGCAATCTGCTGCGAGCAGGCAGGGCAGCGCGAGCGGGGGGCGACGACCGACTCGCCTTGCGGCCAGCGGTGGATGCAAACGTTGAGAAAGCTGCCCACGAGCAGCCCCAGCAGGAACGCCAGGCCGATCACCGCGCTCCCCCGCGCTCCGGCGCGCGGCCGGGCCGGAGCAGCCGGGCGTACACCTGCGCTGTCCGCTCGGCCATGGTGCCGCAGTCGAATTTCGACTTGACTCTCGCCTGCGCGGCCTGGGACATGCGCTTGCGAAGGCCCGCATCCCCGTGCGCGCGGCGGATGGCCGCGGCCACGCAGGCGGCGTCGTTCTCCACCAGCAGGCCGGTGAGTCCGTCCTCAACCACCTCCGGGATGCCCCCGACATTGCTCGCTATGGCCGGGCAGCCGGCGCGCATCGCGAGCAGGATGGCCGAGCCGAGACCTTCCGAGTGCGACAGGTAGAGCAGCAGGTCTGCCCGCGGGATGTCGCGTGTCAAGTTGTCGGAAGCGATCAGCTCGACCCCGCACCGGCGGCAGGCTTCGACGGCCAGATCCCGGCACTTGAGCGGATCGTCGGAATTCGGCGTCACTACTAGGAATCTGCCCTGCTGCTTGGTCTCGCCGAGCGCTGTATCGCGATCCGCTGCGGCGAAGACGCCCCCGTCGGGGGCAGCGTCGTAAACGACGCTGACCTTGTCCGCCGGGATCCCCCCGGCGGCGAGTACTCCCGCCACATGGCGCGAGATCGCGATAAAGTGCGCGGCCTTCCCGTATTTCCATCGCGACGCGAGACCTCGTCCGAGCGGGAACGCGACCCGCCGCGCTACCACGACCGGCTTGCCGCGCCCGTGGGCCAGGGCCAACGTGTGCGCGCGGGCGTCGTGGGCGTGGATCAGGTCGCACTTGCGGGCATGATGCCGTATCGAGGGCCAGGCTGCCGGCTCGAAGCCGTGCCGCCCGTGAATTGCGGGCCCGGCCAGCAAGGTCTGCTCGCAATCCCGCCGCGCGAGGTGCTTGTGAAGCAGCAGGGCCTGGTACTGCCCGCCGCGCATTTCCCGGCCGGTGTCCAAGTGCAGGATGCGCATGGTCGCCTCGCGCCTAGCCGTACGCCTGAGCGCGTGCCTTGCAGTATTTCAGATACACGTACCGGGCGGCCATGCGAGCGATCGACAGCCCCGCGCGGCCATCCAAGAAGCCGCGCTGGAGCAAGTAGGACTTGACGAACGCATGGATGGGGGCGAGCAGCGGCCGCCACGGCCCCACGCGCCGTCCGGCAGCGCACAGGTCGCGCGCGGCTAGGTCGGTGTAGCGGTCAAGGCTCGCTTGGTGGTCTTCGATGGAATCGCAGGTGTAGTGCAGCAGGTCCCCTTCCAGATGGCCGATTTCGCCTGCCACTTGGACGGACTCGTGCACGTATGCCCCCACCCATCGTCCGCGAGTCCTGTCGTACAGGCGGACTTTGCGGTCCGGGTACCAGCCGGAGTGGCGGATCCAGCGTCCGCAATACCGTGCCAGGCGCGGGAAGTCATAGCCGGCGCAGGGAGTGCCCGCAGGTGCCAGTCGCCGGATGCCGGCCGCCAGCTTCGGCGTCACGGCCTCGTCGGCGTCGAGCGAGAGAATCCAGTCGTTGCGAGCCTGCTCGGCGGCGAAGTTCTTCTGCGCGGCATAGCCGGGCCAGTCCCGGCAGATCACGCTCGCGCCCATGGATCTGGCGATCGCCACAGTCTCGTCCGTCGAGCCGGAGTCCACGACAAGGACCTGATCGCAGAATCCAAGCGATTCGATAGCGCGGGCAATGTTGTCCTGCTCGTCGCGGGTGATGATCGTTGCAGTGATCTTCACGGCGTTCCGCCCGCGGCCTCGAGGTCCGGCGCCCGCTGCCTGCCCATTTCCGGCTATCTCACCGCAGTGGCAGAGATCAGGCTGCCAGCGCTGCCTGCCCGGCCATCATCGGCAGGCGGTTGGTCATCAGCTCGGTGGCCTCGCCGACGATCCGATCGAACAACTCTTGCACCGTAGGAACGTCGCGGATCATGCCGATGACCTGCCCGGCCGCCAAGACTCCTTGGCTGAGATCGCCCGTCTCGGTCATCCTCTTGCCCTCGAGTCCGGACATGAACTGCTTGATGTCTTGGATGGTCGCATTGCCGGCGGCCTCGATATCCAACACTTTCCGGGTGTTTTCGCTGGCCAGGTAGCGCGCTGTGTTGCGCAGAGTGCGCATGAGCAGCCGGGTGTCCCGTTCGCTGGCATGCACGAGGGCCTGCTTGACGGCATCGTGAACGGGGCATTCGACGGTTGCCACGAACCTCGTTCCCATGTTCATGCCGTCGGCGCCCAGCGCCAGCGCGGCCGCCAGCCCCCGCCCGTCGCCGAAACCGCCCGACGAGACGACGGGAATGCTCAGGTTATCGCGGGCGAGCGGGATCAGGATGAGGGAGGTGACATCGTCCTCGCCGGGATGGCCGGCGCACTCGAAGCCATCGATGCTGACCGCCGCGCAGCCGATTTTCTCGGCCTTGATGGCATGCCGGACCGAAGTGCATTTGTGGATGACCTTGACGCCTGCCTCCTGCAGGATCGGCATGAACGCCTCGGGATTGCTCCCGGCGGTCTCGATGAAGCGGACGCCCTCGTCAATGCAGGTCCGCACATAGGCCGGGAAGTCTGGCGGGCGCAGGGCGGGCAGGAATGTCAGGTTGATGCCGAAAGGCTTGTCTGTCAGGGCGCGAACCTTGCGGATCTCGTCGCGCAGCTTTGCCGGGGAGTCGTGCGACAGGGCCGTCATGAACCCGATGCCGCCCGCTTCCGCCACTGCCGCTGCAAGCTCGGAGCGGGCCAGCCACATCAGCCCGCCTTGGATGATCGGGTACTTGATGCCGAACAATTCTGTAATTCGCGTGCGGAACATCCCGAGCCCCGGACAGCCGGCCTGGCGACGGTGCTTGGTAACAACATACCCGATCGAGTCTGCAAGCCTTGCGGGCAGACTAGCGGAGGAAGCGGTCTTGGACCGCCGCATCGGGAATTGCGCAGGCGCTGCTGCCGCCGGCCAGCCTGTGCCGATTGCGGGCGAGCGCGTCGTAGCACGAGTCGAGGAGGGGGCGGGGAAGCAGTTGCAGCGCAGCGCAGATCTTCCATGGCCAGGGCAGCCTCCGGGCGATAAACAGGCCAGCCGCCGAGCGGTCAAGCGCTGGCCGCTGGCCGTGTCGCCACTCGGGGAGCACGAGCATCGAGCCCGTGCCGCGGGGTGAGATCTCTCGCTCGGCGAGCAGCCCCTGCGCTAGGTCGCTCTGGAGAGGGGCGAACCGAAATGCGTCGGCGGAATCCAGCCGCGCCACATAGAGGGCTGCCCGTCGGCAAAACCCGCAGGCGCCGTCGAACAGTACCAAGTGCTGCGCAGTAGGGCGCGAGTCAGCGATCCGTGACGGATTTTGCATTGCCGCCCGTGCAGGCGATGAATCGGCGGCAGGCCTGGCGGCCAATCGACCGGGCCCAATTGCGCCCAGCCCGCCTGCCATGCCTGCTTTGCCTACTTAGAATCGCACGGGCCTGAAGTGCGGCCCGGCCTGGTGCGCCAAGCTGCGCGGTAACGCCTTGCGAGTGCCGGCGGCACGCGGCCTGCGGTATCTGGCACCATGAGATGAGCGCTTGCCGTGCGGAACATCGTGATAGGCATCAGCGGTGCTAGCGGCGCTGCTTACGGGGTCAGGCTGCTGGAGCGCCTCGCGGCATGCGAGGGCATCGCAACCCACCTGATCGTCACCCGGCCGGGGGAGAAGACGCTGCACCAGGAAACGGGGCGGCTTGCCGGCGACCTGCGCCCCCTTGTCCAAGAGCTCCATCCCGTGGATCGGATCGGATCGACGATCGCTAGCGGATCGTTTCTCTTTGACGCCATGGCGGTGGTGCCCTGCTCGATTCAGACCATGTCTGCCATTGCCGGGGGGCTGACCGCCAACTTGCTGACCCGGGCCGCCGATGTGGCGCTCAAGGAGAGGCGCCAGCTGGTGCTGGCCGTGCGCGAAACCCCGCTGCACCTCGGACATTTGCGGAACATGGCGCTGCTAGCCGAGATGGGCGCGATCATTGCCCCCCCGATGCCCGCGTTCTACACGCTGCCAGAGACCATCGACGACCTTGTCGACCAACAGGTCGGACGCTTGCTCGACCTGCTCGGGATCCGCGACGAGAGCACCAAGCGCTGGGCGGGCATCTAGCTTGGGCAGCCCCCGTCATCCGCGTTCGGTCCCGGCTCTTGCCGCATTGGCGCTGGCAGTTGCAGCGGCCCCCGGCTGGGGGCAGGACTGGCCGCAGTTTCGCGGGCCGAATCGGGACGGCGTCATGCCCGGGCGGGCCTCGCTCCCGAAATTTCCGGCCGCCGGCCCGGAACTGGTGTGGGAACGGGCTGTCGGATCGGGGTTCAGCGCCCCCGCGGTGGCAGGCGGGCAGCTGCTGCTATTCCATCGGCTCGGTGACCGAGAGGTCGTAGAGGCGCTGCGCGCCGCTGACGGGCGGCCGATCTGGGAGTTTTCCTACAAGACTGCCTACAAGGACGACTTCGGCTTCGAGAACGGCCCGCGCGCCACCCCGGTGATCGCAGGCGGCCGCGTCTTCACCTTTGGCGCGGCCGGCATGTTGCACTGCTTGGACTTGAAGACGGGCGTGCGCTTGTGGGGCGTCGACACGCATGCCGAGTTTGGCGTGCGCAAGGGCTTTTTCGGAGCCGCTTCGACTCCGCTTGTGCTCGATGGCCGGGTGATCGCCAATATCGGCGGCGCGGAATCCGCCGGTATTGTCGCGTTCGATGCCGGATCGGGGGATCCGTTGTGGACCGCCACGGACCACGAGGCCAGCTATTCGTCGCCCGTGGCAGCGCGCATCGATGGCGAGTTGCTCGCCGTTTTCTTCACGCGCGAAGGGTTGGTGGCCGTGAAACCGCAGAGCGGCCGTGTCGCTTACCAGCGGCGCTGGCGCTCGCGCAGCCGGGCCTCGGTGAATGCCGCGACCGCGGTGGTGCTGGGGGACATCGTGTTCCTGTCGGCATCCTACGGCACGGGATCGATCGCGATGCGCCTGCGCCAAGGCGCGGTCGAAGTGCTCTGGTCCGGCGAGGACGTGATCGACAACCACTATTCCAGTTGCGTGCGGTCGGGCAGCACGCTGTTTGGCTTCCACGGGCGGCAAGAGTACGGCCAGTCATTCCGCGCCGCCGACTTGGTCAGCGGCGCGGTCCTGTGGTCCAGCGAACGCATGCCTGCGGGTTCGGTCCTGCGAGTGGGCAACAGGTTGCTGCTGTTGCTCGAGTCCGGCGAACTGCTGCTGGCCGCTGCGTCGCGCGAGAAGTTCGAAGTACTGGCCCGGGCGCAGATCCTCGGCCGGGAGACGCGCGCCTTCCCGGCCGTTGCCGACGGAATGCTGTTCGCTCGCGACAAGGACACGCTGGCCTGCCTGCGTCTCTGGCCTGAGTGAGGCCCGGTTCTTCCGCTGCTCGGAGGCGGCAGTGACATGCTGCCCGCCGTCCGCTAGAATGTCTGCGGGCCTCGGGCTAGGATCGGCGGGGACGGAAGGTTTTGAGATTGCGATTCATCGGCTGGACGCTGGCATCCGCGCTGGCAGCTGCTCCCGCAGTTGCCCAGCCCGCGGACGACATCGTTCGGAACCCGCACACTTCCGCCGAGGACGTCGCGGCTGGCGGAAGGCTGTACCGCTCGCATTGCGCGGTCTGCCACGGCCTTGCCGGCCAGGGCGGCCGGGGCGTGGCGCTGACGAGCGGGCGTTTTCGGCACGGCTCCTCGGACCGCGGCCTGTTCCGCACGATCTCGGATGGCATCCCCGGCACGGAAATGCCGGGGGTCTTCTTCGACGGCCGGCAGATGTGGCAGTTGGTCTCGTTCGTGCGCTCGCTCAGCGCGGGCAAGGCCGCCGACCAGGCGACCGGAGATCCTGCCCGAGGCCGTGCGGTCTATGCCGCGAACGGCTGTGGCGGTTGCCACCGCGTTCGCGGCTCGGGCGGGCGCATGGGCCCGGACCTGACCGATGTCGGCATTCGCTCGATGGAGCACCTGCGGGCGTCGGTGCTGGATCCCGGCGCGACGGTCCTGCCGCAGCACTGGATGATCCGGGCGCGCTCCAAGGGCGGCGAGCAGATCGCAGGCCTCAGGCTGAACGAGGACACCTTCTCGGTGCAACTGATCGATGGCTCCGGCTCGTTGCTCTCCCTGCGCAAGGCGGACTTGTCGCAGTTCGAGGTCGACCGCGCCTCCGGCATGCCTTCCTACGATGGAAAGATCCAAGGCGAGGACTTGGATGACTTGGTCGCCTATCTGGCGAGCCTGCGATTGGGAGATCCGAATGATGCGACGCAGTGATTTGCTGGCGCTAGCCGCCTGCGCGGCGCTGCTGGCGGCACAAGCCGGCGCGCAGGTGACCTACGAGCGCATCTTGCGGGCCGACGAGGAGCCGGGCAACTGGCTGACCTACAACCGCAGCTATGACAGCCGGCACCATTCCCCGCTGGACGAGATTAACCGCGACAACGCCGCCGGGATCGAGCTGAAATGGGTCTTCCAAGCCGAGTCGCTGGAAAAGTTCGAAGCCACGCCGCTAGCAGTCGACGGCGTGATCTACACCGTGCAGATGCCCAACGACGTAGTGGCGCTCGATGCCGGCACGGGCCGCAAGTTCTGGCAGTACACGCACGCGCTGGCCGAGAAGGTCAACGTTTGCTGCGGCCGCATCAACCGGGGCCTCGCCATCCTCGGCGAGACACTCTACATGGGCACGATCGACGGCAAGCTGGTAGCGCTGGACGCCAAGACCGGCGCGGTTGTCTTCTCGCGGCAGCTCGTCGACCCGTCGGGCGGGTATTCCCTCACGCATGCCCCGTTGGCGCTGAAGGACAAGATCATTGTCGGGTCGGCCGGGGGCGAATACGGGATCCGCGGCTTCATTGCGGCGCTCGATCCTGCGAGCGGTGCCGAGCTATGGCGCTTCAACACGATTCCCGGCCCGGGCGAGCCGGGCCACGAAACGTGGTCCGGGGATTCATGGAAGCGCGGCGGCGGGTCCGTCTGGCTGACGGGCTCGTATGATCCGGACCTGAATCTGACCTACTGGGGCATCGGCAATCCGGCCCCCGACTGGAATGGCGACGTGCGCTTGGGCGACAACCTCTACTCGGACTCGGTGGTGGCGCTCAACGCTGACACGGGCGAGTTGCAATGGTACTTCCAGTTCACTCCGCACGATGAATGGGACTGGGACTCGGTGCAGATCCCGGTGCTGGTGGACCGCGCGTGGGAGGGCCGGCCGCGCAAGCTGATGCTGTGGGCCAATCGCAACGGCTTCTTCTACGTGCTGGACCGCGTTACCGGCGAGTTCCTGCACGGCAGCAACTTCGTCAAGGTGACGTGGGCCGAGGGGCTGGACGAGAACGGCCGCCCCATCAAGATTCCAGGGTCCGCCCCAACGCGGGAAGGCGTGCGCGTCTGGCCGGCAGTGCAAGGGGGCACCAACTGGTACTCGCCGGCATACAGCGAGAAGACCGACCTGTTCTATGTGTCCTCGTGGGAGTATTCGAGCATCTACCACAAGGGCGATCCGCTCTACACGCGCGGCAACCGGTACGTGGGCAGCCTGCCGCAAGGCGTGTGGCCGAACACCATGCAAGACGACGAGGAGCAGCAGGGTCATGGCGCGATTCGGGCGCTTTCTCCCGATACGGGAGATCTGGAATGGGAGTTCAAGATGACTGGCGTCGGCGAGAGCGGGCTGCTCTCGACAGCGGGGGACATCCTTGTCACCGGCACCATGGATGGACACATGCTGGTGCTCGACTCGTTCACGGGCAAGAACCTGGTCTCCCTCAACCTGGGCGGAACGATCGCCTCATCCCCGATCACGTTCACAGCCCAAGGCAGACAGCACTTGGCTGTCACAGCGGGCAACGCCATGTTCGTCTTCGGCCTGCGCTGAGAGCGCACGACCCGGGAGGGTTGGGCACTCGGCTGCCGCGGCAAGGCGCCCTTACCCGGCGCGAGCGAATCATTCCACTGTCTTTCGTGAAGCTCGCACACGGTGGGGCGCTCACGCCCTTGGCCGCCTCACATATCAGCCCTAAACAGGCGACTCGATTTTTGAGAGATCTTGGTCTCGCTAGTGGTTCGAACTGCCCCCTAGCCATGTTACGCTACGAGTGGGTGGACTGGTATGAGAGCGCGATATACTGCCCAGGCTATTGCTAACTTCTTTTTATGGCAAGAGCAGATCACCCAAATGAAGCTTCACAAGCTTCTCTACTACGCAGCTGGCTGGCATCTAGGTTTCACGGGGGAACCGCTGTTTGACGAGGACATCGAGGCGTGGCAATACGGCCCTGTCGTGCCGTCGATATACCTAGCTTCAGAGTGCGTGTTCCACGGGTCGAGCCATCCGATGAGGAAGTCCAAAGATTCCTAGGGCGTGTCTGGAAGGTTTACGGAAGCCGGACAGCAGCGCAATTGTCAGGCATGACCCACGCCGCGGGGGGGCCATGGGCCCTGACACGGGCGAAACATCAAGGGGCGACGAACGCTGTAATTCCGAAAGAGACCATGAGATTGCACTTTGAAGAGCGCATCAAGGCTCGCCAACTGGTAACCACATAGGTAAGGGCGGGCAGGTGTCAGTGGATCGACATCGGAATAGGCGCTCAGCGGTGCCATCCGGTGAAGATGTCCTGAACAGCGCACTATGCGAAGATTCCGCCCAAGGCCCGGCAGAGGACAAAGAGGGGGCCGAGCTTGAAGCGCGGGATTTTGAGGCGAGGTGGAAAAATGCACAGCTGGAGGCGGCAAACCAAGATCGGAAGGGGCGCAAGACCTACGCCATGCTCATATTCTGGCTTGTAGTGATTTGGCTGGGGATTGTAATCTTGCTGTTGGTTCTCCAAGGAGCATTGGGCCCGCGCAAGTTGTTCCACCTTTCTGACTCTATTCTGATTGCTGTCGCTACCACGACTACTGCAAGCGTGACCGCTTTGCTGGTCATTGTCGCTCGCTACCTGTTTCCAGCGTCGCGACCTACCGATGCCATGTAAGTTGATACTCCACGCGTGTCGCGTTAAAAGTCATTAAAAACAAAGGATTTAAATCGCGTTTATTCAGTGCCGGACGGTGCTGTGTCAGCTGCCCCCGTGGGCAAATCCTGCTTCGTGTGGTCGTTCGCGAACTGTACGTGCGCCAGTCCAATGGAAGGCGCAATGCAGGCATGCGCTTCTTCCGCAGTCGCGCCACCAGGTGATGGACCGACAGCCGCTTCGGCTGCGCGCTCGACGGCGGCGCAGCCTATGAACAACACCTGCTGTTGTGCCTCGCCAGCATTCTGTACGAATTCGGCGCTCCGTAGCAGCCGGCCTCGACTGTACGCCGCCAAGTGCTTCGCGATCGGCTCCAAGAACGCCGGCACAGCCGACCCGAAGCCATCCTGCCGGACTACCTCGGCGGCTATCGTAACCCAACCCACACTGCGCTCGGCCCGTGATACCTTGCTGCACGTGCTCGACGTGGATAGTTGCCATTCGTAGGCGAGACGTCTTCAAAGATCAATGGACGCTCGAGTGCGCGAACTCCGATATTGACAATTCGCGCTTCGTTTCTTGTTACCGGTAGCGCGTTGTCCGACGGCGGCGGATTTCCAGCCCCACCGGAACTGCCGTGCTCTCGTTGAACGGGGGGTACTGCGATAATGGCTTCTAGGCGGGCGCAACGACCAAGGCGACCGAGCCCGCAGCCAAGGATCGATCCAAGCCATCCGGCAACTGCCCGGCCGGGCAGTTGCGCCATCTGCTACGTTACATGACAAGCCGCCCCGCGATCGCCTTGGCGCTCCGACTGTCAGCGCTGGCGGTCCTGACGTTCGGGCCCAACTCCCTGCCGGCCCAGTTCGACGCGAATCTCGGCAGGATTGTGGGGGAAGTGCTCGGGCCGGACGGCCGGGCCATTCCCGGAGCTGGCGTCGTGGTCATCAGCGACGGCAGCGGATCGCGGCGGGAGGCGGCGAGTGATACGGCGGGCCACTTCAGAGTCGGCTCGTTGCGCCCGGGCATTTATTCCGTGACCGCGAGTTCGGCGGACTTTGCCTCCTCGACAGTTGAAAAAGTCGCCGTTCGAGTGGGCAGCACGGTGCGCATCGACGTCCGATTGGACATCGAGCAGGCCTATACCGAAATCGAGGTCACCGCCGGAATGATCGACGCACTCCTACCCGCGTCCAGCAATGTGGTGAGCGACCGAGTCTTCAACGACCTGCCGATCAACGGGCGCCGATTCCACGACTTCGCCCTGCTAACGCCGGGAGTGCAGATCTCGCGGGCCGCCGGCCATCTTTCCTTCGGAGCGCAACGCGGCATTTACACCAATGTTTCGGTTGACGGGACAGACTACAACCAAGCTTTCTTCGGCGGGATACAGGGCGGCGAGCGGGCAGGAGCGGCGATGACGCTCCCCCAGAGCGCGATCCAAGAGTTCCAAGCGGTGACCTCCGGCTTCACCGCCGAGTACGGCCGCACGACTTCAGGAGTCGTCAACGTGTCCACGAAGTCGGGCGGCAACGAACTGCACGGGGATGCGTTCTTCCAAGTGCGCCATCCGCGCTTGGGCTTGGCCGACCCGTTCGGGGCCAAGGTGCTTGAGGACCTGAGGCAGTTCGGAGGCTCGGCTGGCGGGGCGGCCAAGCGAAACGCCGCGTTCTGGTTCTTCGCCATCGAGCGGCAGAGCAGCACCAGCCCCCGATACGTCGAATTCCCGCTCTTGGATATTGCCGATCGCAGCCGCGGCGCGGAGGCGTTCGATTACTTCGCAAGCTTGGAAGAGCCCTTCGAGGCGACGAACGACGCCATCGCCCTGACGCCGCGCTTCGACTACCAGCACCCGGGCGGGAGCCAGTTCATGGTGCGCTACAACTACAGCAGCGGCCAGGGCGCGAATGCCGTGAGCATCGGGGATCCGAAGCGCCCGCGGACCACGGAGGCTGTCAGCAACAACGGCATCGAAGAGAATTCCATCCACTACCTGACGGCGCAGCTGACGAGTGTCTTCGTTCCGAACGTTTTGAATCAATTCCGGTTCACCGTGACCCGCGAGCAGCGTCCCCGCTGGGCCAACTCGGAGCGGCCCGGGGTGTTCACGGCCATCGGGGACTTCGGTACCCGAGGTTTTCTGCCCACCGTTCAGACCGATGTCCGTCCGCTGCTCAACGACAGCCTGATCTTGCATGCCAAGTCGCACGACATCAAGGTCGGCGGCTCGTTCGACCGGGTCTGGATCAATGATTTCTTCGGCTCCAATCAGTTCGGCTCCTTCGTGCTGTTCACCTCGGACCCGGACGAGGTCTTGGATATCTTGACGCCCGGCGGGCTGACAGCGAACCGCTTTGACGCGCCGGGTCTTTACCAGCGTCAGATGGGCAACACGATCGGACGCCAGGCGCTGGGCCATGGCTCGCTCTACGTGCAGGATTCCTGGCGCGCGCTGTCCGGGCTGACGCTGGATTTGGGGTTCCGCTGGGAGGGGCAGTTCAACCAAGTCCCGCAACTGGGCAACGACTTGCTGATCGAACGCGTGCGCGGCTCCGCGTTCCCGTTCGGCGCTGTCGATCCAACCTTCATCCCGGACTCGACGCGCCAGTGGATGCCGCGCATCGGGTTCGCCTACAGCCCGCCCGGACTTGCAGGCCGCTTCGTGCTGCGCGGCAGTGCCGGGGTGTTCTACGCCGTCACCCCTCCGGTGTTCTTCAACACTGCCACCAAGGCTTTTCGAGATCCCCCGTTCAACCTCTCCGTCAGCCTGCCCTCCTCGGCGCCCACGATCTACCAGCAGTTCCTAGCGGCGGGAATCGATCTCAACCAGTACCCGCTGGCCGACCTGCCGGTCTTCTCGCCGGCGGAGATCGCGTCCGCGCTGGGCGACGACCCGTTCCTGGGAGCGGGGCCGACGGCTGTCCATGCCGACTTCCGCAACCCTCGATCCGTGAAGTACAGCTTGGCGCTGGAGTACGGCATCACTGACAGGATGGCTGCGGGGTTGCAGTGGATGCGCCACCGCACGTCGTTCCTGCACGGCTCGCGCGACTACAACCTCCCTGTTGCTCAGGTGCGTGCCGGCGATCCAGCGCAAGTTCCCTTCTATGATGTGGAGCACCGTCCAGAGCCTCTGCTCGGGCCCGTTCTGGTGGTCGAGTCGATCGGGATGGCCGACTACGACGGCATCACGGCGAACTGGAAGTACCACGGGGATCGGGCCCAGCTCGTCATGCACTATACCTATGCGCAGGCCTTTTCGAACGATCTCAACGAGGGCTACTTCTGGGCGCCGCTCTACACGGATCACGCGCTTCCGCGAAACGGGTACGGCCCTTCCGACTTGGACATGCGCCACCAAGTGACCGCTCACGCGGTTTTCGGCTTGCCCGGCAGGCTCACCGCGTCCGCAATCTTCCGGGGGGCCAGCGGCCCGCCACTCAACCCGGCCGCCGGGCTCGACCTGAACGGGGACCGGTTCGCGTCCGACCGCGGCTTGCAGTCTCCGGGCCGCTACTTGAGCCGCAACAGCTTCCGGAACCGGGCAATGCGCAATGTGGACGTGCGCGTGCTGCGCGAGTTTCCGCTATCCGAGAAAACGAGGCTGGAGATCTCCTTGGAACTCTTCAACGCGCTCGGTCTCGATAATGTCGAGTATGGCGGCTTCAATCGGATTTACGGCCCGGGCTTGGATCTTTCGACCGGCGTACCGGTCGGGCCCAGCCCGTCATTCGGCCGTCTGCGGTCTAGCGATGGAAGCTACGACCGCAATAACACCCAGGTCCTTGGCACGGGGCCCTTCCAGATCCAGCTGGGAGCTCGCCTCCACTTCTGAGAGCGCGCATCCGGCCGGATCCGGCTGATGCTCGCGCCGCCGCGTCCTCCTGCTTGGAAGGGCCCGTGGCGATGCAGGGGGTTGGAGGCGGGCCGCGCTCAAGCTCGCGGCTTAGATCGGTCGCACGCTCGAGCAGCGCAGCGGCACTCGCAGATCACGCCTCGCAACTACCGCTTCGGGAGCTTGCCGGGCCGCCAAGTCGTGCCCAGAAAGGGCTGGCCGCCAGTGCGATAAAGACACAGCTCAGGATTCCAACTGCTCCGTAGAGGAAGAAATGCAGGTCCGTGTGCTGCTGGATCCAGTACAAGATGAACACACTCGCGACAGCGCCAGTCATCGACCCGCCGCCGTTCGCGCTGCGGAAGAAGATGCCCAGCGCGAACAGGCCGGCGAGACCTCCCCCAAGCAGGCCCATCATGCCTTGGAACGTGTCCCATAGCGAGCCGATGTCGAATGTTGCCAAGGCGATGGATGTCGCCGTCGCCAGCACGCCCAGGCACGCCGTTAGCAGGCGCGCCAGCATCAGCCTCTTGGAATCGCCCGCAGCCGGACGGAAGCGCACATAGAAGTCCGTCACCAGAGCCGCCGAAACGCTATTGAGACTGCTGTCCAGTGTCGATATCGAAGCAGCGAAGACGGCTGCAATGAGCAAGCCTGCCACGCCCGCTGGCAACTGCTGCGCTATGAACAAGGGAAAGATAGGGGGATTATATACCAAAGTACCCAAGTTGAATGCTATAATAGGATCAGTGCAGGCGCAGACTACGTATTTGGCGCGATGCGAGCTTAGTCCTGCGGGGTACGCTCGGCTGGACGATATTCGTAGCCGCTTGAATTGGCTGTACAATCAAGCGCTGGAAGAGCGCAAGACGGCTTATGAAGAGCATGGCGAGACGCTGAGCTTCTACGATCAATGCAAGTGGCTTACCCAGTTGCGTGCGCGTAACGAGCATGGCTTGGGCGAGTTGTCGACGGGGGCAGGCCGCGGGATACTCAAGCGCTTGGACGAGTCGTTTAAGTCCTTCTTTCGGCGCGTCAAGGCGGGCCAGACTCCGGGGTTCCCGCGCTTCCGACCGCTGAGCCGCTGCGTAACAATCGATCTAACTGTGATCACGACAGGGACGCTGAAGGGCGGGCGCATCAAGGTCAAAGGCTTCCCGCGCATCAATCTGTCGCGCGTATTGCCGGCTGGCAGGCCGCTGTCGATTCGCTTGACCAAGCGGGGCCGCAAGTGGGAAGCGAGCTTGGTCTACGAGGTGGAGAAGGAAGCTCTGGAACCGAGCGTAAAGGCAGTGGGTATCGACTTGGGCGTGCGTAAGCGCATGACGCTTTCGGAGGGCAGGCGCTACCAGCGTGCCAGGCGGGACTGGCAGCGCCGGCGCAAGCTGCAACGCGCCATTGCACGCTGCAAGAAAGGCAGCAAAACAAGGCGCAAGCGCGTAGCAGCGCTAGGACGATTGCAGCGCCGGGAGTTTGTCCAAGAGCGCAACGCTTGCCACCGAGCGACGACGGCTATCATGCGCGAAAATGGCTTGGTGGCAGTGGAGAAGCTGCGCGTGCAGAACATGACGCGCAAGAGAAAGCACAAGCGGAGGTTGAACAGGGAAATACTGAGTCAGAATTGGTCACTTCTACGAAGCCAACTCAAGTACAAGGCAGCATGGGCCGGGCGTGAGTACGTGGAAGTCAATCCGAAGTTCACATCGCAAGATTGCAGCCGTTGCCACGCTAGGAATAATCCGAAACGCTCGGAGACCTACCGCTGCGCGGCCTGCGGTCTGGTGATCGATCGCGACGTAAATGCCGCGATTAACATCTTGGCGGCCGGGGTTCTAGCTGCCGGAGCGTTAACGTGGGCCAATGGGCCGGGCGTAGCTCCAGAATCGTATGCCGAAGGTGCCTAGCCTCAAGGTTGGGCACTTTGGTATATAATCCCCAAGTGCAATTGCTGATAGCAAGGCAGCGACGGAGAGTTTCAAACGCACGGTGCGCGCCTCGCCGAAGCGCTTAGAGACTGCGTCTTTTCCAATTGCCCCGGCGGAACAAGACATAGCCGATGATGGCCCAGGTGGCGCCAGAGACCACTACCGCGCTATACACTCCGGGCACGCCGAATCCGAGCGGCTTGGCAAGCAGGTAACCGAGCGGCAGCTGCCAGCACCAGTAGCACAGGAAATTGATCCGGGCGGGCGTGGCTGCATCGCCCGCGCCGTTGAAAGCTTGGCCGAACACCATCGAGACTCCGCTGAAGATGTATCCCGCGCTTAGGATTTTCAGGCCCTGAACGCTGTTACCGAGCACCTCGCTGTCGGTCGTGAAAAACCGCAGCATGGGCTCTGCGAATTGCCAGAACAGGAAGCTGATCACGCCCAGCATGGCGAAGTTGACAAATGCAGTCAGGATCACGGCTCGCTCGGCCCGTTCTTCGCGCTTGGCCCCCAGGTTCTGACCGACCAGCGTTGCCGTTGCGTTGCTGACTCCCCAAGATGGCAAGATCGCGACATGGATCAGCCGCACGGCCAAGGTATAGCCGGCCAGCACTGCCTCGCCGAACAGCGCGATGATGCGCGTCAACCCGAGCCAAGCGGCCGTGGCCACGAAAAACTGCACCATGCCCGTGCAGGAGATCTTCACCACATCCCGGAACACTGGCCCGTCCCAGTGCGCGGATGCGCGCGTGATCGACACTTTCCCCCGCCCTTGGAACAGCACCACCAGTTGGTAGCCCACGCCCGCGCCCCGGCCCAGCGTGGTAGCTAGGGCGGCGCCCGTCAGCCCGAGCTGCGGGAACGGCCCGATGCCGAAAATGAGCAGCGGGTCCAAGGCGATGTTGAGGAGGTTGGCCAGCCAGAGTGCCCGCATCGCGGTCACGGCATCGCCTGCGCCGCGGAAGATCGCGTTGTTGAGGAACAACAGGAAAATCGTGATTGAGCCTGCGAACAGCACGGCAGTGTACTGGTAGCCTGCTGCGATGTCCGGTGTCGCGCCCATCCAGCGCAGCAGCCTGGGAGCTAGCAGGTAGCCGGCCAAGCTGACGGGCACGGCCGCCATGACCCCGGCGAGAATCGACTGCCAAGCTGCCAGGCTGGCCGCTGCGGGGTTGCCCTCGCCGATGCGCCGCGCCACGATCGCGGTCGTGCCCAGTGACAAGCCCATCACGATCGCAAAGACCAGGATGATTACCGATCCGGTCAGGCCCACGGCCGCGATGGCACCCGGCCCGAGCTTGCCCACGAAGTAAATGTCGACAAGGCCGAATGTCGATTCCATGACGAGTTCGAGCATCATCGGGATCGACAGCAGCACGATGGCGCGCGGCAGGGGGATCGTGGTGTAGTCTTCGCTGGAGCCGCGAATAGCGTCTGGCACGGCGCGCCAGAGGGGCGGCCCGGACACTGCCTGCGCCGTCGACGTCCTGCCGTCCCTGTCGTGGTCTAGCATGCAGAAGCCAGCAGTGCCGGTGCGAAGCGGCTCAAGGAGCCCCTAGCCCGCGGCTGTCTCGGAGCGAATGCCGAGGGTGCGCATCTTGCGGTGCAGGTTGCTGCGCTCCAGGCCGAG
Source organism: Bryobacterales bacterium (assembly GCA_965219605.1). GTDB lineage: Bacteria > Acidobacteriota > Terriglobia > Bryobacterales > UBA6623 > VXMF01. The sequence continues at coordinate 145,608 of CBDCOC010000003.1, forward strand.
CGCCGCAGCGGCGCGAGTGACGTTGCCGTCCATCGCTCGCAGCGTGCACTCGACATACTCGCGCTCATAGGCAGCGCGGGCTTCCTTCAGGCTTGCGAACCCCTGCGAAACCGGCTGGCCCGTCTGGTGCCGGCGGTTGGCGATAGAGATTTCGGCCGCGCTGACATCCTGCCCGTCGTGCAGAATCGCGATACGCTCCATCACGTTGCGCAATTCGCGCACATTGCCCGGCCAGGCGTGGGCCGAGAGGGCCGCCAAGGCTGCCGGCAGCAGGCGCTTGGGCTTGCGGCCGTACGAGCGCGAGAACTCGTTCAAGAACGCTTCGGCGAGCACCGGGATGTCTTCCGCCCTGTCTCGGAGCGGGGGCACGTAGAACGGAACGACGTTGAGCCGGTAGAAGAGATCCTCGCGGAAATTGCCGTTGGCGATCTCTTTCTCCAGGTTCTTGTTCGTGGCCGCGATCACTCGCGCGTCCACCTGAAGCGTCTGGCCGGAACCAACCGGCTCGAAGCGCTGCTGCTCGATCGCGCTGAGCACCTTGGCTTGGGTTTTCAGGCTCATGTCGCCGACTTCGTCCAGGAACAACGTGCCGCTGTCTGCCAATTGGAACTTGCCGGTCTTGGCCGCGGCCGCGCCGGGGAAGGCGCCCTTGACATGGCCGAACAATTCGCTCTCGATCGAGTCTTCCGGAATGGTTGCGCAATGCACCTCGACAAATCTGGCCGAGGCGCGCTGGCTGCGGGCGTGGATGGCATGGGCGACCAGTTCCTTGCCCGTGCCGCTCTCACCGTAGATCATAACGCGCCCGTTGGTCGGGGCCATCAGTTCGATCTGCTGGCGCACGGCCTTCATGGGCACGCTGTCGCCAAGGATACGGTGCCGTTGGCCGGCCTCCGCTCGTAGCGAGTCGTTCTGGGCCAGTAGGTTGCGATGCTCGATGGCGTTGCGCACCGCTACCGTGACCTTCGCCACCGAGAGCGGCTTCTCGAGGAAATCGTGCGCTCCGAGCTTGGTGGCCCGTACCGCGCTCTCAACGTTTCCGTGCCCTGAAATCATGACTATGACCGGCTCGGAGGCCAGCTCGGCGTCACGGATGCGCTGCAGCGTGTCCAGCCCGTCGATCCCCGGCAGCCAAATGTCAAGCAAGACCACGGCATATGCCGCGGATAGGAGCATCTCCAAGCAGCGCTCCCCGCTCTCGGCGGTCTCGACCGCGTAGCCCTCGTCCTCGAGCACGCCGCTTAGCGTGTCGCGGATCCCGGCTTCGTCGTCGACTACCAAGACTCGGGCCGGTGCATTCATACGACGGCCTCCTGCAACTCAGCCGGCGCTTCGGCGACCGCGGGCAATTCGATCACGAAGCGCGTCCCGGCGGGCTGGTTGTCCTCGACCCGGATGGTGCCGCCGTGATCCTGCACGACACTGCGCACGATCGGCAGGCCCAAGCCGGTGCCGCGGTCCTTGGTGGAAAAGTAGGGCATGAACAGCCGCTCCTTGTTTGCCGCGGAGATACCGGGGCCGGAATCGGCCACGACCAACTCTACGGCATTCGATTCGGGGCGCCCGCGCGTGGTCACAACGATCTCCTTGACCCAGCTCTCTTGCAGTACTTCGGCGGCGTTGTCGATGAGGTTGATGATCGCGCGCTTGAAGGCCGGCGGGTCGATCTTGGCCGGCGCTGTAGCGGGGTCCGTTCTCAAGCTCAGGTCGATGCCCGGCAGGCGGCCGTCGAACACCCCGACGGCCTCGCGGGCGATCGCATTGATATCGTTGGCTTCCGGGTGGATCGCGGGGAACCGGGCCACGTCCGAGAAGCTCGAGACTAGGGTGTTCAAGGACTCCACTTCGCGCTCGATGGTGCGGGCCAGCTGCTCCAAGGTCTTTCGAATCGGGGCCCGCTCTGCGTCCGTGCTGGCGGACGCGTAACGCTCGAGTTGCACCGCGATTCGCCCGGCGGCCAAGGCGACGGGCGTGAGGGGGTTCTTGATTTCGTGCGCCAGGCGGCGCGCCACTTCCTTCCATGCTTCGGAGCGCTGGGCGCGCATGAGTTCCGTGTTGTCCTCCAGGACGACCACGTAGCCTGCGGGCTGGCAGTCGGACTCCAGCGACGAGACGGTGACGCTGAGGTGCTGCGGCTGGCCCTCGTTGTCGGCTTCGAAGTCGCGGGTGGCGATGCCGGTCCGTCGCGCGCTGCCGAACATGTGCTCGAACGCGGACCGCTGGGGGGCGTCCAGGAGTTCGGCCACGGAGCCCAGCGAAGGGAGCGGCCGCGTCCGGGCGAAGCGCCGCGCCGATTCGTTGAATTTGAGGATTTTGCCGTTCTCGTCGACCGAGATGACCGCGGGTGTGATGCTCTCGAGGATGGCATCGATGAGCTGGCGGCGCTCCTCGATCTCGGTATTGGCGCGGGCTAGCTCGCGGTTGCTGCGCTCGAGCTGCTCGGTCTTGGCTTGCAGGGACTGCCCCATCTGGTTGAACGATTCGACCAAGGCGCCTAGCTCATCGGCTGCTGCCGTGCGGACCCGGTACCCCAGCCGCCCGCCCGCCAGCTCGCCCGTCGCGGTCACTAGCGCCTCGACCGGGCGGGTGATTTGCCGCGAGGTGAACTGGGCCATCCAGACCGCGATGAACAGCGTGAAGATCGTTATCAGGGCCAGCAGGTAGACATAGGTGCGCCACATCGCCGGGCGGGCTGCCTCGAGATGCCTCCACTGGTTGACTTGCGCTTGCACGAACGCTTTGTCCTGCAGCATAGAGGCCGGCATCCGCCGTGCCAGCAGCAGGCGCGCCGAAGCAGCGTCTGCGGATTGCACGGGCACCGCCGCGTAGAGCCATCCGCCCGTACTGCCGGTTTGGCTAGCGGCGGAAGGGCCTGACAGCAGTCGCTGGAGCGCCGCAGGCGGCGCATCGGCCGAGACTGTCGCCATCTGCGCGCCGGACGTGCCAATACCGCCGATGCCGAGGTAGTGCGCGCCGGCGCCTTGGGCTAGGGTTTGCAGGGCTGAGTTGTCACGCTCGGCACCCGCGGCCAGCCTCCCCGCGATGTGCCGAGCTCCTCTCTCCAAGTCTGCGAGCATTTCCGCAGCGGCGGTGTCCGCGATGCGCTCCGCGCTTTCGAAGACCCCGACTGTGGGCTGTGAAAACCACTTGTCGAAGTTGCGGTTCAATAGCTGCAGAGAGTAGACAACGTGGGCGGCGATCGGCAGAACGCTCAGGGTGAGCACGCCCATGACCAGCTTTGTCTTCAGGCGCGAGCCGAGGACGTTGCCGCGGCGCTCGACATAGAGCTTGAGCAGGTTGCGGAACAGCAGGAATCCGAGCGCTACGGCCCCCAGCACGACGCACGTCGAAAGTGTCCACAGCACGTATGTAACGCTCGAGTCCTCGGGGCGGAAGTCGCCGAAGTCCAAGGACGTGAGCCAGAAGCATGCTGCCAGCAACACCAGCAGCGGCGTCGCATAGGCAATGATCGTCACCAGTTCGCTGCGTTTGATCAACGTGTGGTCATTTTAGCGAGTGCTGCCTGTCTCGGATCCTGCGGCGGGGAGCGTGGAGCCGCGACAGGGCAGGGCGGGCTCCTTGCCCGCATGTCGCTTCGCTGCGGGCGCACGGCAGGACTGGACCGCTGCGGCGCCGTTCCGGATCGGATTGCCGGCTGGGTGGTCCAGCGCGGTCAGAACGGTGCCTTGACGCCTAGCTGGCCGCGCACAGGTATTGCCCAGGCCGCTGCGCAGGAAGCCATCGAAGTTCAACAGGAGCGGGACTTGGGCCTCGTCGGGGAAATGATCGGCGTTGGTCAGGTTGAACATTTCGGCAATCGGCTTGATTTAGACGCGCTCGCCACGCCGGAAGCTCCACGAGATCCGGAGGTTCCAGGCTAGGACTGCGTTTCCTTGCCGGGCATGCTGCGCTGCAGGATGGCTTCGTCAGAGCGGATCCGCTGCGAGGGCGGCGCCGCGCGTTTTGAGGCCGATCCGCGCATGGCCGGGGTCTGCTACACTTCAGATATAGTATGCAAGAAATTGTAAAATCCCGACTCCTGCCAAGCTTTGCCGCGCTCGCTCTGGCGGTGACTCCTGTCGCTGCAACTGACGGCGACAACGCCGTCGTTGACATTAGCGACGATGTTGCCGTCGCTGCCGCTGGCGGCGACAGCCCCTGCTCGGACCGCCGGATCTCGGCAAACTCGGTGCGCACGCTGGACGATGTCCAGACGTTCGTGGAATGCGCCAAGCAGTTCCTCGACGACAACGGCCCGCAGGCAGCCTTGCAGGCCTTCAACGAGGACGGGCGTTGGAAGCACGGCCCGACCTATATTTTCGTGATCGAATTAAAGCCATCCGGCAAGACTGCGAGAACGTTCGTGTTCCCGCCGGATCCAGCAACGCAAGGCACGATTCGGGGCGCGTCGATCGTGGACTTCGGAACCGATCTCTACGCCGAAAGGTACCGCATCCTGCGCAATCGGGACTCCGCTTGGACGTACTATACATTCGCCCACCCGGTCACTGGTGCGCGGCTGCCCAAGGCATCCTACCTGGCCAAGGTGGACTGGATGGGCAGCCCGGCCGTCCTCGGCGCGGGCTTGTACGCGCCCGATCTGCCGGGCAGCTGCCTTGCCGACGAGGTGAACGCCGCCGCGCTCACGGCAAATCCGGGCGAGGAAGCGCTGCAGGCCTTCGTGCGCTGCGCGACCTTGGTCGTGGAGGAGGAGGGCTATGCAGCCAGGCAAAAGCTGGAGGAGCACTCGCGCTGGCGGGACGGCACCAGTTACGCCTTTGCTCTGGACAGGATGGGCAACCAAGTCCTCACGGGCAACGGGCTGCGGGTGAACGGCAATTCGTTGCACGAGTGGCTGGCCAAGGATCCCTACACGGATCAGTTCGGCGGTCGCGAAATGGTGGATGTCGGCGATACATTCGGCGAGAGCTTCATCTACTACAACTACGTCAGCCCCTACACGGGTGCCGTGTTGCCCAAGGTGGGGTTCTTCAAGCGCGCGGTGGCGCAAGGAATTCCGCTGCTGGTGGGAGCCGGCTACCAGCCTGAGGCGGCCATCGGCGCGGCTCGGCCAGTCTGCGCAGACAACTACGCAGCGGCGGCGGCGGTACAGACGAGGGAAGACCTGCGCGCGTTCGTGCAATGCGCGGCGGAGTACGTCAAGGAGCACGGCGCGGAAGAGGCGCGACGGGCGTTCAACGAGGACGAGCGCTGGAAGGCGGGCCCTATATACGTGTTCGTGGACGGGATCCAGCCGTCCGGTGTAGATGCCGTGGTGCATGTGTATCCGCCCGAGCCGGCGCGCGAGGGATCGACATGGGGCGCGGCGTTGGTCGATGCCTTCGGGAGCGACTACTACCACGAGCTGCATCGGATCCTGTCGATCGTCGACGAAGGTTGGATCCACTATGCGTTCGCAAATCCCGAGACGGGCCTGGAAGAGCCGAAGAGTTCGTACGTGATCGAGATCGACTGGCACGGAGAGCGGGCAGCTATTGGGGCCGGGATCTACAGGCGGGATCTGCCCGGAACCTGCGATCCTGACCAAGTCAACGCCATTGACATGCACTTCTATCCTAGTGATGCCAAGTTGCAGGAGTTTGTGCGATGTGCGGCGCATCTGCTGCAATCAGGTGGTCAATTCGCGATTCCGATCCTCACCAAGCGCCCCACTTGGAATTATGAGTCGATCTACGTCTTCGGGGTAGATCCGCGCACGGGCGAGGTCAAGTTCAGCGGCAACCCGGCCAGTTTCGATGTGTCGGGCCGCCAGCCGGAAGCGCTATGGGAGGGGCGGGACCTGAACGAGGCCGCCCTCGTGTTCGGGGAGACCTTCTGGTACTACAACTTCTTGAACCCTGCCAAGGGCATGGAGCAGAGCAAGGTGTCCTTCGCGCGCCTCGTGCATACCAGCGATGGCCCGGTCTTGGTCGGTTCGGGATACAATCCGTAGCTAGGGCGCACCCCATAGCGCTCTGGCCCGGGCCTTCCGCAGGGCGCGGGTTTCCCGGCCCGCTTGCGGGCGGCGCCGGAAGGAGGGCGCGTCCTGCGGTTCCGTGCGCTCTTTCCGTGCGGGACAGGCGAGAATAGGATAGATGGTCTTCGTCGTTGACAACTACGATTCGTTCACCTTCAATCTCGTGCAGTACCTCGGGGAACTCGGGGCGTCGCCCGTTGTCAAGAGGAACGACGAGGTCACGGTGCAGGAGATTCGTGCGCTGAAGCCGGAGCGGATTCTGGTCTCTCCCGGCCCCTGCGCGCCCAAGCAGGCCGGGATTTCCGTCGACCTGATTAAGGAGATGGCGGGAGAGGTGCCGATCTTGGGCGTCTGCCTCGGGCACCAGTCCATCGGCGAAGCGTTCGGGGGCAGAGTCATTCGCGCTCCGTACTTGATGCATGGCAAGACGAGCGTGGTCCAGCACGACGGCCGGTCTATTTTCGCGGGCGTGGCACAGAACTTCGTCGCGACGCGCTATCACTCACTGGTTGTCGAGCGCGAATCGCTGCCGGAGGAACTACAGGTTTCGGCTTGGACCGACGATGGCATCATCATGGGTCTCCGGCATCGGCGCTTCGCCGTCGAAGGTCTGCAGTTCCACCCCGAATCGATCCTGACCTCTGCGGGCAAACAACTGCTGGCGAACTTTCTGGGCCGGTGCTGCCCGGATCTCACACCTAGCACTCAGGCGAACAGCTAGACATGCAGGAGGAATCGGGTGATCTACGACAAGGACAAAGTTGAGGATGGCTTGCATGCGATCATGTTTCCTGTCCGCGAGGTCGACATTTTTGCTGAAACTGAGACGGGAAAGCGCGACCGCATACCGGGCAAGAAAGCCCTGATCAATGACGACACATGCAAAGTACTGTCGGTTGTAAGCGACAGATATGAGCTGCTCCACAATCGTACCGCACTCGATCTCGCCAAAAAGTGTTGCCTAGCCGCATTTCCAAACACTGCACCGGACAGCTGGAAGGTGTTGAGCGTTGAGGCTCCATTGACTGGCGGCCACTGTCGAATTGATCTCAAACATAAGGGTAAAATTGCCGGCTATGAATGGTCATTTTCCGAAGATGATCAAGAAGAATATGGACCTTTCATTCGAGTTGTCAATAGCTACAACAGAACCAGCGTATTTAGCATTCGATTTGGTTTGATCCGCTGGGCATGTAGTAATGGAATGATTGATTGGCATTCGTCTATTACGCTCAAAATTGCACACGATGTGCGTGAAATAGAGAGATCAATTGAAGCCAAAATCAACGAAACCAAATTCAAGAAAGTACTCAGAGATTTTCAAGACATATTGAAACTGCTGCATGAAACGAAAATTCAGCTATTGCCCTCTCAATTTTGCCCCATCATACTATCCGTCCTAAAGATTCGAAAACCAGAACAGATGCCAGAGAACCGAATGAAAGCATGGGAATGTTTAGAGAATTATCTCGAAGAAATTTCCAAAAAATATTCCAAAGAGATGGGAAACACGGGAAGGGCATTGGTCAACGCGATTACAGATGTTGCTAGTCATCCTCTACCAAAAACCGGTAATTACAGCTTTATCCGTCGAGAGCGCGATGGCCTTCAGCGTCTGGCAGGTATCTGGCTAGTGGAGTTCAGTAAAATCGTACAAGACAAATCGCAAGATCCTACAGAATATCTAAAAAAGCAGATTAAGGGCAACTGTAGAGACAGCGTGGGAGGCCGTACCCGTTCCAGATTGGCGATCATTGGCTAATCGCCGTGTTGCAACTTGGAGAAAGCCAAGCCAGCATTTATTACTTCCCCGAAGATGACTGATTGGTTCGGATGGCTACCGACGATTATCGCGGCAGGCAAGGCGCTCGCGAAAGGGCACTCTCCGGGCGACATCCCGATATGTCAGACCCGCCCGATGCGGGGTGGTAGGGCATGCCGTGGGATTCGCCCATTCTCGTCTATCCTTGGGATATTGCGATCGAAATCAAAGAGGTGAAAGAACCTAAATATCGGCGATAAACTGATTCATAACCGTGCGACAGTGCTAAGTATTTTGTTTGTATCCAGACTGATACGGTAGAACTATTACCCGTGCAAGAGCGGATAATAGGCGATTTATTTGTGTCCCTAGGTCAGCCAGTTTCACAGTAAAGAATTCGCTCTGCCCGTTCTGCTGTCACTCCTCCGTAGCGGGTCCCAACGACTGCGCGAGTCGGTTCGCGAAGTCAAAGGCGGGAGCGAGCAATACCAACAGCGGTGCGCACTCTGGCGCGCGAGCTGCGTGCAACGCCGCGAGGTAGCCGCCAAGGCTCGAGCCGATCAGCATGTCCGGCCGTAGTTCGTCTGTCAAGCGCGCGACCAGGCCGAGCTGTCTTGTCAGAGTCGTGTTGCGGAAGTCGCCGCCGTCAAGTTCCGGCACCGTCAGCCGAACGCCGATCTCGGCGAATCGTCGGGCTAGGAACGCACCCTTGGCGGTTTTGGCGCTGGAGCAAAAGCCGTGCAGGTAGAGGATCCCGGGCACGCGTAGAGCGCCATTTTGGCACGGGATTCCGCGCGCTTGCAAGAATAGGGCTTGCAGGGGGCTGTCCATCCTTTCGAGGTGCGCCCGCACTTCACCGTGCTCGCGCAAAGCCTGCCCATTCTCGGCTCCCTCTTGGCCGAACCGCTCACCGGCCTGATCGACACCGCCTTCGTCGCCCGCCTGGGAGCGGAGGCGCTGGCCGCGCTGGGAGTCGGATCCATGGTGCTGGCGGCGGCCTTTTGGGCGTTCGGCTTCTTGGGCGTGGTGACTCAGACCAAAGTTGCCAGCCTGTGCGGGGAAGAGGCACGGGCTGGCTCGGCTGATCGCAGCGCCGCGCGCTTGTGCTTGGCGGCTGTGGCCGTGGCACTGCTGATAGGTGGCGTGGCGGCGGTCGTCGGCTTGCCGCTCTCGGAGCCGATCGCTCGCGCCATGGGGGCTGACGGAGAGGTGCAAGCCCTTACGGTTGACTATCTCAGCTGGCGACTCCTCGCAGCGCCGGCGCTCTTGGCAAGCTTCGCTGCATTTGGGGCGTTGCGCGGCGCGCAAGACATGCGCACGCCGCTGCTGGTGGCCGGCGGCATGAACGCGCTGAACGTATTGCTGGACCCTTTGTTGATCTTCGGCATGGGGGGCTTGCCCGCGATGGGCGTGGCCGGGGCGGCCCTGGCCAGTGCGATCAGCCACTGGGCCGGCGCGGCGTGGGCGGTCGCAGCGGCCTTCCGGAAGCTCGGCTGGCCGGATGCGTTCGATGCCCGCCAGATCCGCAGCCTGCTCGCGGCGGGAGTGGATCTAGTCTTCCGGGCACTGTCCTTGAATGCCTTTCTGCTCTTGGGCACGCGCAAGGCCACGTTGATCGGCGTCGGCCCCGCAGCCCTGCACCAAGTGATTCGCAGCGTCTGGTTCTTCAACGCGCTCTTCCTCGATTCCTTCGCGATTCTCGGGCAGAGCTTGATCGCGTACTTTCTCGG
>CBDCOC010000004.1:0-203763 GCA_965219605.1 Bryobacterales bacterium
ACGCCCAAGCGGTAGGCCGCGCGGGCGATGGCGTGGGCGGCGACCGGGGCCGTTGACAGCAGGAAGAGTGCCGTCAGCAGCGAGACCGCGACGCTAGCGGGATCCCTGAAATGCACGGCCGCGGCAACGAAGACCAATCCAGCTCCGAGCGCCCCGGCCTTGGTCAATGCGTGCATGCGGATCAGCACGTCCGGCAGGCGCAGCACGCCAAGACTGGCTACGAACAGGAAGAAGCCGCCAGACACCAGGATGATTGCCGTGATCCAGTCGCGCGGCGAGCCCATCTCCGCCATCACTTGCCCTCCCTGTCGCCGCCTGGCGTCGTGTCGGACTCGAACTGGTCGGCGCGCCGGTTCGCGAACCAGGCGAACGCAACCGTGGCCAGGAAGGCGACCAAGGCCGTGGCCACCGCCACGTCCAGGATTGCGGAGTGGCGGCTGGCGATGCCGACCAAGCCGGCCACGGCCACCGCCAGCACGGTGATCAGGTCGACCGACACCACGCGGTCCACCAGGGTCGGCCCTTTCACCATGCGCACGAACGCGATCAAGATCGCCGACAGCAACAGCCCGGCGCAGATATCGATGCCCCAAGCAAGGATCAGCGAGTGCTCCCCCATCCCGCTCATTGCAGCGCCTCCCTCACCCGTCGCTCGAGGCCCGACTTGATCTCGCGGCGGATCTCGTCGGGATCGTCTACGAACATGACATGCACGTACAGCGTCTTTTGGTCCGGGCTCACATCCAGGCTGAGCGAGCCGGGCGTGAGCGAGATCAGGTTCGCGAGCGTGACGATCTGGATCGGGTCGTCAACGCTTAGCGGGATAGCCACGATTGCGGGCCGCGCCTTGTGGACGGGCGTGAGGACATCCCAGGCGACACGAGCGCTGGAAGAGATGAACACACGGATGAAGTCCAGCAACAGGCGGGCGAAATCCACGAGCCGGCGGAAATAGCGCACACGGCCGAACATCGGGCTGGAAACGCTGATCGCCGCGCCCCCGATAAGGAAGCCCACGGCCAGATTGGCCACGGTGAGTTGGCCCATCAGGGCGCACCAGCCCACTGCCAGCAGCAGGTTGTAATGAAACGGATTCCTCACTGGATGCCCCGCTGCTCGCCGTTCAGGGCGTCCGCCGCGCCTGGCCCTAGCACTGCTTCGACATAGTCCGCCGGGTTCAGCAGCTCGTGGCCGGCACGCTCCGCCAAGGTATAGAGCGGCCCAGGCCACAGGCCGATCGTGAGTGTAATGGCCGCCAGGCACATGATCGGGCCTAGCAGCAGTGCGCGGCTGGCCAGTGGCAGCGGCGGCGGCTCCTGGGTAGTGGCCGGCCGCGCCTTCCAGAATCCGTTGACCCAGATCTTGGTCATTGAGTATACGGTCAGCAACCCCACCGCCAAGGCTATTGCGGCGATCCAGTACTGCTGGCTCGCAAACGACGCTTTGATCACGAAAAATTTGGCCCAGAACCCGGACAGCGGCGGAAAGCCGGCCAGGGAAAAAGCGGGGACGAAGAACAGCGCCGCCAGCAGCGGCTGCTCGCGGTACACGCCGCCAAGAGCCTTCAGATCGCTCGCCCCTGAGAGCCGCTGGACAGCTCCGGCCACGAAGAACAAGTTGGCCTTGACGATGATGTGATGCAAGATGTAGAACACCGCCCCGGCCAAGGCCAGCGGGGTGAGCAGGGCCAGGCCTAAGACCATGTATCCGATCTGGCTGACGATGTGGAACGAAAGAATGCGCCGGAACTCATTGTGCGAGGCTGCGCCGAGCACCCCTGCGGCCATCGTCAGGCCGGCCGTCCACAGCAGGATGCCGTGCGTGTAGCCGACATCGTGGGTGAAGACCAGCGTGAAGACCCGGATCATCGCATACACGCCGACCTTGGTCAACAGCCCAGCGAAGATCGCCGACACGGCCACTTTCGGCGTGTGGTAGCTGGCGGGCAGCCAGAAGAACAGGGGGAACACCGCCGCCTTGATGCCGAAGGCGACGATGAACAGGACCGCCACGACTGAAAGCAGCCCTTGCTCCTCGACCTGCTGCACGCGCACGTGCAGGTCGGCCATGTTCAGCGTGCCGGTCAGGCCGTACAGCAGGCCGATGCCGCTCAGCAGCAGGGTGGTGGCGATGAGGCTCAACGCGGCGTAGCGCACGGCGCCGTCGAGCTGGGCCTTGCTTCCGCCGGAGATCAACAGCGCCAGGGAAGCGATCAGCATCACCTCGAACCAGACGTATAGGTTGAAAATGTCGCCCGTGAGAAACGCTCCGCAGACCGCCCCGATCATGACCTGCAGCGGCGGGTGGAAGTCCTTGACCAGCGAGACTTCGTCAATGTCGCAAAAGGCGTAGACGACCGTCGCCGCCCCCATGATGGACGTGATCAGCACCATGGCGGCGCTGAAATGGTCCGCGACAAGCGTGATCCCGAACGGCGGCGGCCAGCCGCCGATCTGGACCGTCAAGATCCCCTCGCTCCACACTTCCGCCAGCAGCGCCACCGCGATCCCGAGATGCGCCATGACCGCCGCTAGGCTGACCGCCTGCTGCCGGCCGCGATGCGGTCGCGCCCACAGGCCTGCGACTCCGCTGGCCAGCGGCAGCACCACGGCAGCGGGGAGCAGCCAGTTCACTGCGGGCCTCCCGCGGCAGGCCCGTGCGTCGCGGCCTCCGCCGGCAACGGTTCGGCGGAGCGCATCGAGTCGGGATCGACCGTTTCCAAGCGCTGATAGGTGCGGAAGGCGAGCACGAGCAAGACGGCGAACACGCTGAAGGAGATCACGATCGCCGTGAGCATCAGCGCTTGCGGCAGGGCGTTCGCCACGCCGGGGCCGGGGGCTGCCTCTCCGGGGGGGACCAAGGGCGGGAACGTGCCGTGCATGCCGCCAGCGGAGAGGATCAGCAGGTTCGCCGTGTGCGAGATCAGGGCTAGGCCGAGGACAAAGCGCACCAAGTTCCGGCGCAGCATGAGATACACGCTCGAGGCCATCAAGACCCCGACCAACACTGCGATGACTGTTTCCATCAGCGATCCACGATCATTTGTCCCTGTCCGCGGGAGGCATGGAAGCGGGCTCCTTGATCTCCAGCACGAACGTGAGGACCGCTCCCACGACCACGAGGTAGACACCGAAGTCAAACAGTAGCGGTGTGCCGAGCTTGATGCCGCCGATCTCCGCCCATTGGCCCGACAGGAACGGGCTCCCGTCGGCGAGGATTCCGATCACCCCCGACAGGACTGCCACCCCCAGCCCGGCAGCCGCTGTCTTGAGCGGATCCCTGCGGATCAAGCGGCGCACGTCTTGCGCATCGGCGACGAAGACGTAGAGGCTGCACGCAATCGATGCAATCAGCCCGCCGACGAAGCCGCCGCCCGGGGCGTTGTGCCCCCGCAGCAGGGTCGACACCGAGAAGACGAGGATCAAGGTGAAGAGCACGCGCGTGGTCTCGCGCAGGATCAGCGTGTTCATGCGCTCTCCTCGGAGGCTTGCCTGCGCCCCGCCTGCCCGCGCTGGAGCTGTTGGAAGCGGTCGAAGCGGTAGCGCGAGCGGCGGCGGATGAGGGCGCACACCGCGGCCGCCGCCATGACAAGCACGGAGATCTCGCCCAGCGTGTCGAGTGCGCGGAAATCAACCAGTATGACGTTGACAATGTTGCGCCCGTGCGCGCCCGGAACCGCTGTCGACTCAAAGTACTCGGTCAGTGCGAGCTGTGGCGGGCGGGCGGTGACCGCGAGCAGCACCAGCGTGGTTACGGTGCCGACCGCGATCGCGATCGCGCCGTCACGCCAGCGGGCGGCTGGTGGCTGGCGGATCTCACTCTGGAAATCAGGCAGCTTGAGCAGGACGATGGCGACGATCACGACCACCAGTGTTTCAACGATCAGCTGGGTCATGGCCACGTCGGGCGCGCCCCGTAGCAGGAAGATGAGACTGGCGGACGTGCCGACCACGCCCAGCGCACATATCGCCAGCAGGCGCGAACTGGTAAAGATCACCGTGAGCACGGAGGCTGCGATCACCGCTACCAACGACCACTCCGCGAAAGTTGCGCCGGGCAATCGGGAGGGCATCCGAAGCGCGTCCTTGGCCACCAAGGTTGTGCCCACGCTCAGGGCCAGAGTGGCGAAGACGACCAGCAGGTAGCGGCGCTGGATGCCGGTCTGCATGCGGCGGGTCAGCGCGGCGGAGAACCGCGCGATGCCGCCCATGGCCGCGTCATAGGCCCGGTCGCCGCGGCAGGGCATGCGGTCGAGCAGCGCCGCCAGCCTCGTCAGCAGGACAGGCCGCTGCCAGAAAAGGAGCGCCCCGGCGGCCCAAGTGGCGAGCGAGAGCAGCAGCAGGGCGTTGAAGCCGTGCCACAGGCCGGGCGCAAAGTTTTCCGGGACGGGAGCAATCGCAGCCGCGGCGGGCAGCACCAGGCCCTCGAACAGGGGAGCGGCCCCGATACCGCAGGCCAAGCCCAGCAGTCCCAGCAGCAACGGGCCGCTCCACAGTTGCCAGGCAACGCCTCGCGCGCCCCGTGCGGATTGCGTCATCTCGCCGAGGAACGGCACCACGCTTACTAGCAGGGCAGACGTTACCACGGGCACGCTAGCGGCGAAGATCGCGAACAGGGCCAGCCCGCCGAACCCGGATTCATAGGCGCTCGAATAGAGCAGTTCCTTGCCGACAAAGCCGACGAACGGGGGCAGGCCGGCCATCGAGACGGCTGCGAGCGCCACGCCGGCGAACGTCGGCCCTAGCACATGGCGCAAGCCGCCGTGGCAGGTCAGGTCGCGGCTGCCGGTCGCCTGCTCGATCGCGCCGACGGCCATGAACAAGGGAGCCTTGTACAAGGCATGCACGAGGATGAATGCCGCGGCTGCGACCGCGGCCGCAGGATGCACCGTGCCTTGTGCTTCGCCGGGGAGGCCGAGAAACATCACGCAGGTGCCCAGTGCCATGACAGTCGTGTATGCCAAGACCTGCTTCAAATCCGTGCGCGTCACCGAGACGAGCGCGGAATAGATCGCAGTCACCGCGCCAATGCCGACCAGCGTCACGCTCCACGCCTCGGTCCCGCCCAGCACCGGCGCCATCCGGGCCAGCAGGAAAACGCCTGCCTTGACCATCGTGGCCGAATGGAGATAAGCCGAGACGGGCGTGGGCGCGGCCATCGCATTCGGCAGCCAGAAGTGAAAGGGGTACTGCGCGGATTTGGTGAATGCGCCGGCCAGCACTAATGCCAGGATCCAAGAATAATTTGGCGCGCCTGCCAGACTCGCATCCCCCGCCAGCAATTCCCGCAAGCTGTAGGTGCCGGCTGTCTCCCCCAGCAGTATCAGGCCGGCAAGCATCGCCAAGGCGCCCGCTCCGGTGACCAGCAGGGCTTGCAGCGCCGCGCGCCGCGCCGCGGCGTCCTCGTGCTTGTAGCCGATCAAGAGGAACGATGTCAGGCCAGTCAGTTCCCAGAAGACAAACAGTACGATCAGGTTCTCGGCCAGAACCAGCCCCAGCATCGACAGCATGAAGACCAGAAAAGATGCGGTGAAGCGGCCCAGTTGCGCGTAGCCGCGCATGTATTCGCTCGCGTAAAGCACGACGAGCGTGCCGATTCCGGTGATGAGCAGGGCGAACAGCAGGCTCAGCCCGTCGAGAAAAAATCCCAGCGCAATGCCGTGCTGGGGCAGCCAGTCCATCTCCCAGTGCAGCGCCGCGCTCGAGGAAACGCGCGGGGCCAGGAAGCAGAACCAGGCGAACAGGGCGGCGGGCAAGAGGGGCGCGGCGCGCAAGAAGAGCGGCGATCTTGCTCTTGGACTGCCAGGCACAGCGATACTCCGGAGATCGGCCCCGGTACGATACGGTGCCTGCCAGCCGGACTTGAGTTAACAAGTTAGCATCATCTGCATGGATGCCTCCCACTGCGGGGACGGCGATCCAGGGCGAGCGGCGTCCGGCCAAGCAGCCAGCTGCCGTCAAAGCACGGCTGTCAATGCGGGCCGGATGGCACAATCGCTGCATTGACGGGTGGCGGTCTTCCCCGAGGCAGGCAGCCGGGGCGATCGATGGTTTTGGCGCCATTCGCTGCGGTCTGGAGCGACGATCGCGCCGCCGCAGGTTCTGCTGCGGCCGAGCCAGCAATTTGCGGGCCGGCCCCGCTCCAATCCGGCCCGCGGCTGGTTCGATAGCGGTGCGGGTATCAGGGAAAGACGCAACGCCGCCGGCTGCGATCCGGTCTGCTGGCGCGCATCGAGGCGGCCATCCGGCCGCATCCGAATTCGATGCCCTGGCAGCGACGCTCGCCGGGGCCGGCGGAATATTCCTATAATCGAGACGTATGGGCTGGGCGTTGACCGGATCGCTGGCCGCTCGTGCATTGTTGCTCGGTACATCGCTTGGGATCGCGGCTGCGGCCGCGGCTGTGGAAGCTCCCGGCGGGTACTGGTCGTTCCGCCCGCCGATACGTTCCGACGTACCCGCCAGCGGGACCGCTTGGGACGCGAATCTGATCGACACCTTGATCCAGCGGGCGTTGCGGGAGCAGCGCTTGGATCCGTCACCAGCGGCCAGCAAGGAACGCTTGCTGCGCCGGGTCTGCCTCGATCTGACAGGCCTGCCGCCAACGCCCGGGCAGGTGGCGGAATTTCTCTCCGATTCCTCGCCGCACGCCTACGAGCGCTTGGTGGATTCGCTCCTGGCCTCGCCGCACTACGGCGAGCGCTGGGCTCAGAAATGGCTTGACGTGGCCCGCTTTGCCGACACGGACGGCTTCGAGCGCGACGGCTATCGGACGCACGGCTGGCGCTATCGCGACTATGTGGTCCGCGCGTTCAATTCCGGCAAGCCCTACGACCGCTTCGTGCAGGAACAGGTAGCTGGCGACGAGCTCTTCCCGGCCAGTGCCGAGGCTTTGCTGGCGACTGGGTTCCACGGCGCGGGGCCGCGCCATGTCACGGCCGGCAACCAAGACCAGCAAGAGGCGCGCCAAGAGGTGCTGACGGAGATGTCGCTGGGCATAGGGCAGGTTCTGCTGGGGCTGACAGTGCAGTGCGCGCGTTGCCACGACCACAAGTTCGACCCGATCAGCCAGGAGGACTATTACCGCTTGGAATCCTTTTTCGCGGCCACCGAACTCAAGGATCGAGTCATTGCGGGCGACCGGGAGGTCGCCGCCCGAGAAGAGGCCATCGCCGAGCACGAGGCCCGGATAGCCCCCCTGCAGTCCCGGATCGAGGGCATTGAGGAGCCGTTCGGCGCCCAAGTGCGGGAGCGCAAGCGGGCAGCTCTTGCGCCCGCCTTCCGCGCGGCGCTCGAAATCCCCGCAGGCGAGCGCACGCAAGAGCAGGCACGCCTGGCCAAAGAAGCCGAGTCCCAGATCAAGCCGATGTGGTACGAGATCCTTCCGCTCATGCCGCCCGGCACCCGGCAGCGGCGGGCGGCGCTGCGGCAGCAGCTGCATGCCTTGGAACTGCATCGGCCCGATCCCCCGGCCGCGGCCTTCGCGGTGGCCAACCGCGAGGCGCCAACTCCCAGCCATGTCCTGCAGGGTGGCGACTATCGCCGCAAGGGCAAGGCGGTCGCACCGGGTTTTCTGCGAGCCGTCGGAACGCTCGGCATGGACGCGCCGGCCGCCAGTTCCGGGCGCAGGGCTGCCTTGGCCCTATGGCTGACAGCGGAGCGCAATCCCTTGGTGGCGCGCGTGATGGTCAATCGCATCTGGGAATTCCGCATGGGCCGCGGCTTGATGCCGGATCCGAACAATTTCGGGCTGCTGGGCGGCATGCCGACACACCCGCAACTGCTCGATGCCCTGGCGCTGCGCTTCGCGGACGAGGGCTGGAGCGTCAAGGCCATCGATCGCTTGATCGTGCTGTCCAGTGCCTACCGCCAATCCGCGGAGATCGACCCGCGGCGGGCTGCCATCGATCCTGAGAACCGCTGGTACTGGCGGGCGCATCGCCGGCGCCTGTCTGGCGAGGCGATCCGCGACAGCGCCTTGGCTGCCTCCGGCCGCCTCAACCGCTCGTTGGCCGGCAAGCCAGTGCGCATCCCGATCGAGAGGGAGGTCTATGACCTGATCTTCACCGAGGCCGAGCCGGATAACCTGTGGCCGGTCACTCCCAACAGGCACCAGCATGACCGGCGCAGCTTGTACCTGCTGAACAAGCGCACGGTGCGGCTGCCCCTGCTCGCCAATTTCGACCAGCCCGACACGATGACATCCTGCTCCGTGCGCCCAACATCGACTCACGCGCTGCAGGCGCTGAGCCTGCTCAACAGCGAATTCATGCACGACCAGGCGCGATCCCTCGCCGGCCGCATCCTGCGGCACTGCGCCGGCTCTGACGCCGATTGCCAGGTCCGGCGCGCTTTCGAGTTCACGCTGGCCCGCCAGCCGAGTCCGGCAGAGCGCTCCATGGCCGGCAGCTTCCTGCGCGCCGGCTCGCATGCGTTGCAGGACTTCGCCCTAGTCTTGATGAACCGCAATGAATTCGTCTACCGCCCCTAGGCTCGCAGCCGCGGCCGGGCTGGCCTCGCGGCGCGAGCTGCTGTTCCGCGCGGCCAACGGATTCGGCGCGCTCGCGCTGCAGCACCTGCTGGCCCGGGCCGCCCCGGCCGCATCCGGCGCGAATCCGCTGCGCGCCAAGCAGCCGCACTTCGCAGCCACGGCCGACGCGGTCATCTTCATCTTCAACGTCGGTGCGCCCAGTTCCATGGACACGTTCGACCCCAAGCCGCTGCTGAACGAGCGGGCCGGGGAACCGCTGCCGGAGAGTTTCGGGCCGGTCGGCGGCCAGTTCACGGACGGCTCCAATCCCATCCTGGGCACGCCTTGGCGCTTCCGGCGCCACGGCCAGAGCGGATTGCCGGTTTCGGAGCTGTTCCCGCACCTCGCCCGGCATGTGGACGACATCTGTTTCGTCAGGTCGTTCGTCACGCACAGCGTCGTGCATGCCCCGGCGATGTACGAAGTGCATAACGGGCGGCTGTTCGCCACGCATCCCAGCATCGGCTCGTGGGTGACCTACGGACTGGGATCGGAGTCAGAGAACCTGCCTGCCTACGTGGTCATGCCGCAGCCCGAGGGAACGCCCGAAGGCGGTACGTCATGCTGGAGCCAGGGATTCCTGCCGTCGGTCTACCAAGGCACGCTGCTGCGGCCCGGCCCCAGCCCCATCTTGCACCTCGAGCGCCCCGCCGGCGTCACGCAAGCGCGCCAGCGCGGCATGCTGGACCTGCTGCAGTCGATGAACGCGCTCGACGCCAGCCCCCTGGACAGCGAGCTGCAGGCGCGCATCGCGGCGTACGAACTCGCCTTCCGCATGCAATCCCACGCGCCGGAAGCCGTCGACCTGACGCAGGAGACGGCGGCGACCAAGCGCTTGTACGGTCTCGAGCAGGAGCGCACGAAAGAGTTCGGCACGCGATTGCTGCTGGCGCGGAGGCTTGTCGAGCGCGGCGTGCGCTTCCTCCAGATTTACTCCGGCGGCGGCCCCTTGAGCATGCAGTGGGACGCGCACAAGCACCTCAAGCAGAACCACGAAAAAATGGCCGGGCACAGCGATGCGCCGATCGCGGCGCTCTTGCAAGACCTCAAGCAGCGCGGCCTGCTGGAGCGCACGCTTGTAATCTGGGGGGCGGAATTCGGGCGCTTGCCCACATCCGAGGCGGGCAACGGCCGCGACCACAACCCGCACGGCTACACCATGTGGTTCGCCGGCGGCGGAGTGCGGGGCGGGCAAGCCATCGGCGCCACGGACGAGTTCGGCCTGCGCGCCGTGGACCAGCCCTTCGTGATGCGCGATTTTCACGCCACCATCCTGCACGCGCTCGGCTTGGACCAGAACCAGCTCTGGTACCTGCACAACGGCCGGCACGAGAAGCTGACCGACTTCGGCGGAAACATTATCGAGCGGCTGTTCGCATGACCCGCGGGCGGGCCCCGGCAGCCGCTCCGCGGCCACCAGCGCTGCGGGCCTGCGCGTGCCTCACAACTCGCGCACCTGCCCGCTGTCAGGATCGAAGCCCATGGCCTTGTTGCGGCGATGGGCTTCCACCCCCAAGCTCACCGCGACTTGCGAGCGGTGGCCGAGCTCGCCATCAAGCGGGGCGGGCCTGCGCGTGCGGATCGACTCCAAGAAGCGCTGGCGGAACGACTTCGACGGAGGTGCCTGTATGCGCAGAGAGGGCACGATCGACATGCTTGCCGCCCGTTCCTCCAGAAGAGACTGGAAGTAGCTGTCGCGATCCTTTCCGGGAGTCCGTATCTGCGGCCGCGAGCGCGCATCGTCGTCGTAACGCTGCTTCCAGCGGGGATCGGCCAGTAGCGCGGACACAGCTTGGTGCTTGCGTCTTTCGTCCAAGCCGGCAAACTTGGGCGGGCGCGGCGGGCGGCGCTCCTCGACCCAGCTTCCCAGCGCGTCCAAGCCGCTGCTTGCGACACGCTCCTTGAAGCCGTCGATGAAGGGATCCTCCGGGACGAGGCGGATCGTGCCCGGGCGCAGGTGGCTGCCTTCGAAGTGGATGTTGGCCTCGTGGCCGCGCACGACGATCGGCAGCTCGACGGAGTTTTGCAGCGAACCCGCGCACACTACGGTGTGCCTGCTCGGGAAGTCCAGGGCGATGGCGAGCACATCCGGCACCTCCATCACGGACAAGGGAGTGCTGTAGTTGCCGCCGGCGGATACCGCGCGCACGGGGAACTCCCGGCCGAGAATCTGGATTAATGGCGTGACGTGGTGGTAGTACAGGTCTGTGGCGATCCCTCCGGAATAATCGCGGTAGCGTCTCCAGCGGAAGAATCTCTCGGGCGAGAACGGCCTCTGGGGGGCGTTGCCAAGGAACGCTTCCCAGTCCAGGTTGGCCGGGCTGGCGGATTCGTCGATCACATAGCTGAACGGCGGCTCGCGAGTGTTGCGGCTGCGGCTTGTCTGGCTCCAGAGGATCTTGCCGAGCAGCCCTGCCGCCACCAGCCGGCGAGCTGGCTCCCAGATGCCGTGCGCCATGTGCTCGCTGTCTACCGCGAGTATGCGCTTGGTCTGCTCGGCGGTTGCCACCATTTGCGCGGCTTCGGCGATGGTCAAGCTCATCGGCTTTTCCACGTCAACGTCCTTGCCGGCCTGCATGGCGGCAATCGCCATCGGCGCGTGCCAATGATCGGGAGTGCAGACGATCACCGCGTCCACGCGCGGATCTTGGATGAGATCCTCGTAGCGCCGATACCCCCTCGCCGCGCTCTGCGTGACACCGCGGTCCAGCCGTGGCGCATAGATGTCGCAAACCGCGGTGATTCTGGCGCCCGGCCGGCGGGCGTACTCCTTGAGGTGCCCGCCGGAGATGTTGCCCAGGCCGATCACGCCGATGCCGATGGTGTCGTTGGCGCCGCGGATCCTCCCATAGGAGGCTGCCGTCGCGGCAATGGCGGCGCGGCCCGCGAAGCGCCGGCGGGTGAGAGATGGCATCAGGGGCATTGTAGCCTCGCTGGATTCGGCGCGTAGGTCCGGGCGGGAATTGCGGGGATGGCCTGCCGTCGCAGGCACGGGGAGCGCCGCGTCGTGCGAGAATCACGTCTTGAAGCAGCGGGCGGCAGGCGTAGTCTTGGTCGGTTGCTGCCTTGTGGCAGCCACCAGCTTCGAAGATCCCAAGCCGCCAGCGCCGGTTGTTGTCGAGGAGCGCGCCCCGGCCAAGCCGCGCGCCCATCCGGACGCAGCCTTCCACGGGCCGCCCAAGGCTCTCTCCCGCGCTGCGGCGGTCGAGGACTGGCCGGGCTTCTTGGGGCGTTCCGGCCAGCCGTCCTCCGGCGAGACCGGATTGTTGCGGGAGTTCGGCGCGAGCGGGCCGAGGCTCGTGTGGGAGCTGTCCAAGGGCACTGGCTACAGTTCGCCAGCCATCCAAGGCGACTACCTCGTCTACCTGCACCGCTCCGGCAGCCAAGAGGTCGTTGACTGCCTGCAGCCCGAGACAGGAAAGCGCTACTGGAGCTACCGCTACCGGACCGATTTCCGCGACCGCTACGGCTATAACAACGGCCCGCGCTCCAGCCCCGTCATCGATGGCGACCATGTGTACGCTTACGGAGCGCAAGGCAAGCTGCATTGCCTCCGTCTGCGCACCGGGCAGATCGTCTGGAGCCGCGATATCGCCGCCGAGTTCAGCGTTCCCCAGGATTTCTTCGGGATCGCGACCACGCCCTTGATCGAAGGGGACCGCCTGATCTTGCACGTCGGATCCCCAGGGGGTCCCGAGGTGGCCGCGTTCGACAAGCTGACAGGGCGGATGGTTTGGGGCGCGGGCGACCAGTGGGGGGCCAGCTACTCGACGCCGGTTGCAGCCCGCGTCCATGGCGAGCGGCGGCTGTTCGTGCTCGGCGGCGGGGAGAGCCGGCCGCCGACGGGCGGCCTGCTGTCGATCAATCCGCTCGACGGCGGCATCGACTTCCGGTTTCCTTGGCGCAGCGCCAGCTACGAGTCTGTCAACGCTTCCTGCCCCGTCGTGAGCGGCAATCGGGTGCTCGTCTCAGCCACCTACGGGACCGGCGCGGCCCTGATCGAAGTCAAGCCCGACTGGACGTTCGCCAAGCTCTGGGAGAACCCGGATTTTGACCTGCACTGGACGACTGCCGTCTACGACGAAGGCTACTATTACGGGTTCACGGGCCGCAACGAACCCGACGCAAGGCTGACCTGCGTCAACGCCAGCACCGGGGAGACAGTCTGGAGCGAGCTGCTGGAATGGCAAGAAACCGTCCGCGTGCAAGGAGAGGACCGGACGATCTACGCAAGCCCGTTGCGGGGCAACCTGTTGAAGGTCGATGGCCGCTACCTCGCCCTCGGCGAGCACGGTCACCTGCTGTGGCTGTCGCTCTCCCCGGCCGGCGCGAAGATCCTGGACCGCACGCGGCTGTTCCTGGCGCGGGAGACATGGGCGCCGCCCGTCGTCAGCCGCGGGCTGCTGTACGTGAGCCAGAACGCGCGCTCGATCGACCCGCCGAGCGGCCCCCGCCTGCTCTGCTTCGACTTGCGGGGTTCGTAGCTGCCTGCCGGCGCCCGCCGTCAAGGTCGCTCTGGCAGCACTTCGAACAACATTGCCGTGCGGTCGACGAATACCTTCCGCAGGCCCCACGCGCTCGGCTCGCTCGCAATCACGCGCGCTTGCTGGAAGTAGGGATTGCGCGGGTCGACGTTGAGCACCACGTAGTCGATGCCGTGCTGCCGGAGCAGCGCCGCCGCCGCTGCGCGGGCGGCGCTGGGTGCCGCCTGGGCCGCGACGAACTCGACCGATTCCGTTTGCACGCTCTCCCAGCGCTCGTCCGCGCCGAGCAGCGCGAACTCCAGCGTGGACTGTGTCGCGGCGGTGCCTGCCGGATGCACCAATTCCACGCCGTCCGCGACCATGCCGTCCGCGAGGCGGATCTCGATGCGCATTCCCGGTTCCGGCGGCTGCCTCGACGACCACGAGGTGAACGGATTCCCGTCAATGAGGCGGCTGGCGTGCCAGTGGAGAGGCCGCGCCTGCGCCCGCCAGCTTGGCTGCGGGCGCGCCGCGCGACGGCCGCTGAGGACGCGGAGCTCGGAGACCGCCCAGTACCTGCCCCTGTGGGATCGCCCCTGCTGCGCGCGCACTCCCCGGACGAGGCGCGGAGGCCACGTGGCGCGGATTGCGCTGCGCGGGAGATGCGAGGGCTTCAGGGGGGCCAGCAGCGCGTCCGCCAGGTACTGGTTCTCCAAGCCTTGGTAGGAAACGAGCAGTTCCGCGTCGAAGTACGCTTCCGGCAGGTCAGTGAAGCTCAGCACGCGCAGATCCTTGCCGCCGATCTGGCCGATGCGGTCCGCCAGCAAGAAGAACTCGACGTTCCTGGCGAGGTGCCATTTCTGCGGCTCCAGCCGCAAGGCCGCCCGCCAGGGCAGCCCTTCCACGCTCCACAGGCCGGGGTAGTACCATCGCGCGCTCTGGGCCGGCCACGAAGTGACGCACTGGGCGGCCAGCAGAGCCGCCACGGCTCCATGCCGCAAGCGGCACGGCATGGTCGAGAGGGCAAGGCCGACGGCCAGCAGCGCGAAGGGCAGGGCGGGGATCAGGAATCTTGCCCCGGCATTGGCCAGCCATGGCGTCGCGCTGACCAGCGCGGCTGCTAGCAGGGCGCGGGCGAGCGGCCTTTTCCAAGCCAGCAGCGCGAGCGGCAGCGTAAGCATCAGCCAGCCGGGCGAGCCGCCGTAGCGCTCGCCGAGGATCAGGTCGAACGGGGCGGCAAGCAACTGCTGCCAGCGATCGAACGGCCCTTCGCGGTACGAGCGCATCGCGAATTTGTAGGCGGTTTCCCACTCGACGCTGAAATAGGGGTTGGGGAACCAGCTGTTGAAGAACGGCGCGAGGGGGTTGCCGGTGAAGATCGCATTCTTGGCCAGCCAGGGCAGGCTGACCAAGGCGGCCGGGATCCCGACGCAGGCCAGCAGTGCCGCTGCCGATTTCGCCGGGCTGCGCCGTCGCCGGGCCCGGATCGCTACAGCCGCCGCTGCTGCGATGGCGATCACGCCCGTGTACTTGATGGCGAAGCAGAATCCGACAAAGACTCCCAGCAACGGCAGCCAGTGCCGGCTGCCGTCCTGCCACCACAAGGCCAGCACGTAGAAGGCCGCGAATAGCGTGAAGGCGAGGGCGCAGTCGTTGTAGGCGGAAGTGGCGTCCGGGATGACGACCGGGCAGGTGACGTACGCCACCGCGGCGAACGTTCCCGCCAGCTCGGCCCTGAACCGGCGGGCCAGGCAGAGGATCAGGCCCGCAGTGGCGACCAGGAAAGACAGATGGACAATCTTGGCCGCGGACTCGCGCCCGATGGCGTAGGCGAACAGGTACAGCATCTCGGCGCCTTGCGAGAGCTGGGCGTAGACATTGGTCGTAATCGCCTCGAAGCCGTGCGCCCGGTAGTAGCGGTGGACGAGGCCGAGGTGGTAGCCCATGGCGTCGGTCCGGGTTTCCGGCGCGAGCGTATGGACCGCGTAGAGGATGCCGTAGGCGGCAGCCGGAAGGTACAGCAGAAAACGCCAGGATCGCTCGCTCGAGGGTGGCGCCTCGGCCGTGCAGCCCCGGCTCCAGCGGCCCCAGCGGAACCAGGCAAGCGCGA
This sequence comes from Bryobacterales bacterium, assembly GCA_965219605.1. Taxonomy (GTDB): domain Bacteria; phylum Acidobacteriota; class Terriglobia; order Bryobacterales; family UBA6623; genus VXMF01. The sequence goes on from CBDCOC010000004.1 coordinate 15,103, forward strand.
TCGCGGCGAAGAGGCCCAGGACGCTGCCATCGTAGAGCCATGCGGCAGAGCACAGGGCGAACACCAGCGTGCTCAGCAGCGCGGCCCCGCAGCCGAACGAGAGCAGCCAGCCCTCCGCGGGCGTCAGCTTTCCGCGCAGGCCTCGCAGTTGGCCGATAGCTGTTCGGCCCAGCAAGCAGGAGGCCGTGACGGCGAGGCCGCCCCCCGCGATTACGCTTGCCAGTTGGTCCAAAGCTTTGAGGAGCGTGGCTTCCATGCGCGTCTAGCGGTTCGTCCCGTAAGGATTATCTGCGCAGGCGGGATCGAGCTCGCAACGGGCGCCGCGACCGCCCGGCATACGTCTCCCCCCACAGGCCGGGATTGCTTGGCATTGGTGGTCGCGCTGGCTGGCGGCTGGGTGCTTGGCGCGGCCGCGATTCCGTCAGGGCTCACTGCATCTGGCGGCGGCGCAAAGGCTTGATGGCGTACTTCAGGATGCACCAGAGCGCCCAGACTCCATCCTTGGGGCGGATCTTCTTGCCCTGCGCGTAGGTCCGGCCGTGGTAGGAGATCCCCACTTCGTACACGCGCGCCCCGGCCTTGGCGATCTTGGCCGTGATCTCGGGCTCGAAGCCGAAGCGGTCTTCCTCCAAGACGATGGACTGCAGCAGTTCTCTGCGGAACACCTTGTAGCACGACTCCATGTCGGTCAGGTTCAGATCCGTGGCCATGTTCGACAGCATGGTGAGCAGGCGGTTGCCGAGGTAGTGCCGGAAATACAGGACGCGGTGCGCGCTAGCTGTCAGGAAGCGCGAGCCGTACACCGCGTCCGCCTTGCCTTGCAGCAGCGGCCCGAGCAGCCTCGCATAGTCAGAAGGGTCATATTCCAGGTCGGCATCCTGGACCAGGACGAAATCCCCCGTCGCCGACTCAAGCCCCGTCCGCAGAGCGCGGCCCTTGCCGTGGTTGCGGTCATGGCGCAGCAACGTGATGTCAGCGGAGCCCTCGGCCAGGCCGGCCGCGATTGCGGCCGAGCCGTCCGTCGAAGCGTCGTCGACGATGATGATCTCGGCCAGAATGCCCGTTGCGCGGACACGGGCGACGACCTCCTGCAGCGTCGCAGCTTCGTTGTAGGTGGGGATGATGACCGTTAGCGTTGCTGGCAACCTGGCGCGACTCCTTTGCGAGCGAGGCGAGCGGTGCGCCTGCATCTGGCGCAGACGCCAAGTATGCAACAGTCTGCGATTGCGCTCATGGCGGGATGCCGCGGGGACGCTACTATGGGGCTGTCCCGAATTGCGGCCGCTGCATCCTCCTCTTTCGGTCCCGGGGTTTGCCAGCCGGCGGGATGCCGGCGAGCAGGATACCATCGAAATGGGGCTTATATACCAAAGTGCCCAACCCTGAGGTTAGGCGGCTTCGGCATACGATTCTGGAGCTACGCCCGGCCCAGCGGCCCACGTTGACGCTCCGGCGGCTAGAACCCCCGCCGCCAAGATGTTGATCGCGGCGTTCACGTCGCGATCCAGCACCAAGCCGCACGCCGCGCAACGGTAGGTCTCCGAGCGTCCCGGATCGTTCCTAGCGTGGCAACGACTGCAATCTTGCGATGTGAACTTCGGATCGACTTCCACGTACTCACGCCCGGCCCATGCTGCCTTGTACTTGAGTTGGCTTCGTAGAAGTGACCAGTTCTGGCTCAGTATCTCACGGTTCAGTCCCCCCTTCTGCGGGACGTTCTTGCCGGGGGACTCCACGGTTCCCTTGGCTGAACGGGTCATGTTGCGAATTTTCAGCCTCTCGGCCGCTACCAAGCCGTTGGCCCGGATGATCTCGGTGGTAGCCCGGTGGCAAGCGTTGCGCTCTTGGACGAACTCCCGGCGCTGGAGGCGGGCTAGCTGGGCGATGCGCTTGCGGCGCGTGGAGCTACCCTTCTTGCCGCGGGCGATGGCTCTTCGGAGTTTGCGGACGGCCTTCCAGTCTCTCGTAGCCCGGGGGTGCCTCGTGCCATCGGAGAGGGTCATCCTCTTCCGGACGCCCAGATCGATGCCCACGGCCTTGGCGCTGGGCTCCAGGGGCGCTTTCTCGACTTCGTACACCATGCTGGCGGTCCATTGACGACCCCTCTTGGTCAGGCGGATAGACTGCGGAACAGTATTCGGCAACTCGCGGTGGGCGTGGATCTTGATCCTCGGAAACCCCTTGACCTTGATGCGGCCGTTCTTCAGAGTTCCCGTACTGATAGTGGTCAGGTCAATGGTCACGCAGCGGCCTAGCGGCCGGAATCTGGGGTAGCCCGGTGTCTGGCCCGCCTTGACTCGCCGGAAGAAGGACTTGAATGCCTCATCCAGGCGTTTGAGCATGCCGCGGCTCGCGCCGGTCGACAACTCGCCCAAGCCGCGCTCGTTACGCGCCCGCAACTGGGTCAGCCACTTGCATTGACCGTAGAAGCTCAGCGTCTCGTCGTGCTCTTCATAAGCCGTCTTGCGCTCTTCCAGCGCTTGATTGTAGAGCCAATTCAAGCGGCAGCGGATATTATCCAGCCGAGCGTAGCCCGCAGGACTAAGCTCGCATCGCGCCAAATATGTCGAATGCGCTTGCACTGATCCTACTTATAATACTCAACTTGGGCACTTTGGTATATAATCCCCATCGAAATCATGGGCTCGGGCATGGTCGGCATGGCTCGCAAGCGGCGTGCATGCGCCGGGCGTGCCGCAGGAAGCGGCCCGGATGCGCGAGTGCAGGCTGCCGAAGCATGAACAGATCGCCCGATACTGCACCGCCAGCCAACGGCGCACTGGCGCGAGCGCCGCTCCGCAGAACTCCCGGCTCGCTTGGCGGCAAACCGGCCATTCCAGCTGTCTTCGAGCGCTGCCAGCCAGTGGTCGCGACGACCGAGACCGCGCCTGCTTCGGGCCGCCGGAGCATGGTGGTGGATCGAGATCGTGTTGCGCGGATATTCCGGGCGGTGCCGGATCTTTGCTGCCAGCCGCGCAGCGCACAGCCGGCCGTGCCTGCACGGGGCGCGGCTTGAGCGGGTTGGTGTTCCTTGCCGGACGAACCCCAGCGCGCGCCCAGCTCCGCGGGCAAGGTTTACTTGGTGGGCGCAGGGCCCGGCGATCCCGACCTGCTCACCCTTCGCGCCCACGACCTGCTGCAGTCTGCCGATCTGATCCTCTACGACAATCTCGCATCTCCCGAGGTGCTCGAGCGCGCCCGGCCTGCGGCGCAGCGGCGCTATGTTGGAAAGAAGCGATCCGAGCATGCCTGCACGCAAGCCGAGATCAACGAGACGATGGTCGCTGCGGCCCGGGCCGGCAAGCTTGTCGTGCGGCTCAAGGGCGGCGACCCTTATGTGTTCGGCCGGGGCGGGGAGGAGGCGCTGGGCCTGGCCCGGGCCGGCATCGCCTTCGAAGTCGTGCCCGGCGTCACGTCGGCGCTCGGCGCCGCGGCGTACGCCGGCATGCCGCTGACGCATCGCGACCACACGCAAGCAGTCACCTTGGTCACGGGCCACGACGTCGACCAGCTGGACTGGCAATCGCTGGCAGGGAAGCAGACGCTGGTGATCTTCATGGGCTTGCTCGCGCTGCCCGTGATCGCGCAGCGGCTGATGGATGCCGGGCTGCCGCCGGGCACTCCGGCCGCGGCGATCCGCTGGGTCACGCACGGGGATCAGAAAGTGGTGACGGCGCCGATTTCCGACCTGCCGGAGGCAATTCGCCGAGAGCGCTTGCGACCTCCGTCCTTGGTGGTCATCGGGACCATCGTCGCCTTGCGGGAACAGATCGATTGGTTCGGCAGGCTGCCGTTGCGCGGCCATTCCGTGGTGGTCACCAGGGCGGCTTCCCAGGCGGGGCCGTTGTGCGCTCGCTTGCGGCGCTTCGGGGCGCGGGTGATCCCGATTCCCACCATCAGCTTCCAAGCCCCCTCGAGCTGGGGGCCGGCCGACAGGGCCATTGCCGGCCTGCCGTCCTACGATTGGGCGATCTTCACCAGCGTGAATGGCGTCGAGCATTTTCTGCGGCGCTTGGACGCGAGCGCGCGGGACCTGCGTCACTTGCCGCAGAGGATTGCCGCGATCGGATCCGCCACGGCGGACCGATTGCGGGACCTGCACCTCAAGGTGGAACTCGTCCCGGAGCAGTTCGTGGCCGAAGCGCTGGTGCATTCGTTTCTTGGCCTGGACATGCGCGGGAGCCGCGTTCTTCTGCCGCGGGCGGAGGAGGCCCGCAGCCTGCTGCCCGAGCGGCTTGCGGAGATGGGGGCTGAGGTCGATGTGGCACCTGTCTACCGCACGGTCGTGCCCGAGTCCTCGCGGGGGCTGGCCGCGCAGGCCTGGGCGGCGCGGCCGGCCCCGGACTGGGTCACGGTTACCAGCCCCTCCACGGCGAGGATGCTGGTGCAGTTGGTGCCCCCGGAGCGGATCAGGGCTTCGAAGATAGCATCGATCGGGCCGGTCACTTCAGCGGCCGTGCGCGAGCTCGGCTTGCCAGTCGCGGCCGAGGCGAGCTGCTACACTGCCGATGGCTTGGCCGATGCTTTATGCATGGCGGCCGCAAATGCGATAGCTTGATAAGTAGGTTGGCGGCTCATCCATGAGGTACGTGCAGGCAGGCGAGCAGGAGTTGTTGGTCCTCGAGCCGGAACGCGACACGCTGCGGCAGCTCGTGCAGCAGGCTGGATTCACGGCCAGTATTTCCCAAGAGGAGCGCCGTGTCCTGATCGAGGTCAGCGCCCTTGAGCCGGCGGGGCCGCTGCTGTTGTTCGACGCGGCAGATCCTGCCAACCTCGGCTGGTTCTCGCGCTGCCAGTTCTACGTGGACTCGATTTCCGGCGTAGTGCTGCAGACGCCTCTCGTGATCGCCAATTGCTACAAGGGAGAAGAGCTTGACTGCGAGCGGCTGCGAATTTCGATGTCCACCGAAGTGCCGGCGGGATTCAGGCTGGCGGGCCGCAAGAGCCTGAGCGAGCAAGTGGTCTATGCGCTGCTGTACAACCTGCTTGCGGCCCTGCGCGAGACCGGCGTAGCGCTGTGCGGCAGCAAGGGCCTGCGACCGCTCGCCGGCGCGGGCCGTCGCAAGCCGGTTCCCAAGGTCAAGATTACCATCGTCGCCAAGCGCTGAGGCGTTCCTCGGCCGCCTGCGGGTGCCGCGCGCTGAGCGCAAGGGCCGGCAGGCCCTGCTCCCGCCGGGACGAAGGAGAGCGCGGCGGGGCTCCGTGCGGGAGCGCGCCCTTGCGAGCCATCCGCTGCGCTGCCCGGCCCGGCCAGCGCAATTCTCTCGCATAATGGAACTTGGGGCCTTGCAGCCCTGCCCGCCGCATGCAGTCTCGCCTTGATCGCATACGCCTGCTCAACGAGTGCCTGGCAGAGCGCATCCTCGTGCTGGACGGGGCCTTCGGCACGCAGATCCAGGCAGCCGACCTTAGCGCCGAAGACTTCGGCGGCGCCGCGCTGGAGGGCTGCAACGAGAACATCGCCCTGACCCGCCCCGATGTCGTGCGCAAGATCCATGCGGACTACTGCGCGGCTGGCGCGGACATCATCGAGACGAATACGTTCGGCGCGATCGACATCGTGCTCGCGGAATACGGGCTCCAAGGGCAGGTAGCGCGCATCAACTCTGCGGCCGGCCGTCTGGCGCGCGACGTGGCGGATGACTATTCCACAACCGCCAAGCCGCGCTTCGTGGCAGGTGCCATGGGGCCGTCGACGAAGTCGATCACCGTCACCGGCGGAATCACTTTTGCGCAGCTTGTCGCCGCCTATCGCGAGCAGTCTTTCGCGCTGGCCGAGTACGCGGACCTGCTGCTGCTCGAAACCTGCCAGGACACCCGCAACCTCAAGGCTGCGCTCATCGGTATCGAAGAAGCGCTGCGCGAATTCGGCTTGCGGATTCCCGTGATCGTTTCCGGCACGATCGAGCCGATGGGCTCGATGCTGGCCGGGCAGAGCGCCGAGGCGTTGGTGGTTTCCTTGGAGCACGCGGAACTGCTCGGCGTCGGCCTGAATTGCGCGACCGGCCCGGAATACATGACGGACCACATCCGCACGATTCACGAGACGGCGGTGCCGCACGTGTCGTGCTATCCCAACGCCGGCCTGCCCGACGAGGACGGGCTGTACGGCGAGACGCCCGATTCGCTGGCTTCGGTCTTGGACCGGTTCGTGCGGAATGGCTGGCTCAACATCGCGGGCGGCTGCTGCGGCACGACTCCCGAGCATATCCGCGCGATCGCCGAGATGGCGGCCGGTCGCGCGCCCCGCCGCCACAAGCCGGAGCGGCGCAGCAAGTTCACCGGGATCGAGGTTGTGGAGGCTTGCGAGGACAACCGGCCGCTGCTGGTGGGCGAGCGCACCAACGTGGTCGGATCGCGCCGCTTCAAGCGGCTCATATCCGAGGGGCGGTTTGAAGAGGCCTCGGAAATCGGCCGCGCCCAGGTCCGCGGCGGCGCCCAGGTCATCGACGTGAACTTGGAGAACCCCGACCGCGACGAGCTATCCGACATCGATTCGTTCTACGAGCTGCTGATCAAGAAGGTCAAGGCCCCGCTCATGATCGACAGCACCGATCCGGCCGCCGTGGAACGCGCCTTGACCTACTGCCAGGGCAAGTCGATCGTGAACTCGATCAACTTCGAGAACGGCGAGGAGCGCTTTGACCAGGTCGCGCCCTTGCTGCGGCGGTACGGCGCGGCCGTGGTGGTGGGCGCCATTGACGAGGATCCCGAGCAGGCCCAGGCGATCACGCGGGAGCGCAAGCTCGCCATTGCCGAGCGCGCGCACGACACACTCACCCGCAAATGGCGAGTTCCCGAAGGGGACATCGTGTTCGACCCGCTGGTGTTCCCCTGCGGCACGGGCGACGCCAACTATGTCGGCAGCGCCGTTGAGACGATCGAGTCCCTGCGGCTGATCAAGTCCAGGCTGCCGCGCGCCAAGACGCTGCTCGGCGTGAGCAATGTCAGCTTCGGCCTGCCCCCGGCGGCGCGCGAGGTGGTCAACGCCGTGTTCTTGCACCACGCCACCAAGGCCGGGCTGGACTTGGCGATCGTCAATACCGAGAAGCTGCGGCGCTTCGCTTCGATTCCCGAGGGCGAGCAGCAGCTGGTCGAGGGACTGTTGCGCAACCTGCCCTGCGATGGCATCGACGCTCCGCAGGACTACCGCCTGCAGACCGCCGAGCAACGGGCGGCGCTGAACCAACTCCACATCGCGAAAGTCACGGAGCACTTCCGCGGGGCGGTGCAGGATCGCGGGCCGCGGGCGCAGGACTTGCCGTTGGACGAGCGTCTCGCTCGGTACATCGTCGAAGGCACCAAGGAAGGTCTCTTCCGCGACCTCGACCAGAAGCTGCACGACAAGGCGGCCCCGCTGGAGATCATTAACGGGCCGCTGATGGACGGCATGCGGGAGGTCGGCCGCCTGTTCAATAACAACGAGTTGATCGTGGCCGAAGTCCTGCAGTCCGCAGAGGCCATGAAGGCGGCGGTGGACCATCTCGAGCCGCACATGGAGAAGACGGACGATGCCAGCAAGGGCAAGGTTTTGCTGGCCACGGTCAAGGGCGACGTGCACGACATTGGAAAGAACCTTGTGGACATCATCCTGTCCAACAACGGCTACAGCGTGCTGAACCTGGGCATCAAGGTGCCGCCGGAGGAACTGATCAAGGCGTATCGCGAGCAGCAGCCCGACGCTATCGGCTTGTCCGGCCTGCTGGTCAAGAGCGCACAGCAGATGGTTGTCACCGCCCAGGACTTGCGCGAGGCCGGCGTGCGCACGCCCCTGCTGGTCGGCGGCGCCGCGCTGAGCTCGAATTTCACGCGCAAGCGGATCGCGCCTGCCTACGGCACGCTGACCTGTTATGCCAAGGACGCCATGAGCGGCCTGGCCCTGCTCGACAAAGCGCTGGATCCTGCCGCAGCGGGGGAGCTCGCCGCTGAGCACGCGCCGCTGCAAGAGACCGCTCGGGACAGCCGGCCGCAAGCTGCATCCGCCCCGGCCGCCCGCAGTTCGCGCGTGCGCCGTGACGTGCCCCCGCTGCAAAGCCCCTATGTAGAGCGCAAATGCGAGGATATCCCCCACTTGCGCGAGCTGTGGCAGTACGTCAATCCCGTCATGCTCTACTCGCGGCACCTCGGTTTCAAGGGCAACTTCAGGAGGGCGCTGGCCGATCGGGACGAAAAGGCGCTGGCGCTGCACGCAGCCGTGGAAGACGCCAAGGCAGAGGCCGAGAGCTATATGAGGGCGCGCGCCGTCTGGCGGTTCTTGGAGGCCGAATCCTGCGGGAACTCGATCCGGCTGTTCGCGCCCGGCACGGATACCCAGCTGCACGAGTTCGCGTTCCCGAGGCAGCGTCGCGCCGATGGCCTTAGCCTCGCGGACTTCGTGGCCCGCCCCAACGGTCACCGCGACTCCATGGCACTGCTGTGCGTGACGGCTGGAGAGGGCATCCGCGAGCGGTCCGAGCGGTATCGCGCGCGGGGCGAATACTTCCGCTCGCATGCCATTCAGGCCTTGGCTATCGAGACAGCCGAGGCCACTGCAGAGTGGGTCCACCGGCGCATCCGCGAGGACTGGGGGTTCGCGGACCCGGCCGGAGTGACCATGGAGGATCGCTTCCGTTCGAACTACCGCGGCCGGCGCTACAGCTTCGGGTATGCGGCCTGTCCGAACCTGGAAGACCAGCGCGGGCTGTTCAAGCTGCTCGATCCGGCCGAGATCGGGGTGACGCTGACGGACGGCGACATGATGGATCCGGAGGCGAGCGTCAGCGCCTTGGTGTTCCAGCACCCCGACTGCATATATTTCGACGTGAATTCGTAGCGGGGCAGTCGGCCGGCGAGGCGCGCTTGGGCGAGGAGAGCGACTCTGGAGTGGACCTGCTCTCTGGAAGCCTCTGTCGCAGCCTGCTGATTCCCGGGCCTTCCGATTGCCGCCGTCTGGCGGGAGGCTGAACGAGGTCGCGCTTGAACTGCAGCCCGGCCAGAATTCAGCGTTCGGCCAGCCGGCGGTTTCCAGCGCATGCCGTCCGCCGGTCGTTTGTGGCGCAGCGCTTGGCGCAGGCTGCCTGCCGGAGCGCATGGCAGCCCCTCACTCTGGTGCCGGGGCGCCGGTACTTTGCCGCCACGGCCGCATCTTGAGATTGCAGGAATGATGAAACCTTCGGTCGAAGCCATAGCGGCTGGCATCGATATGCCTGCTTCGCGGCTCAAGAAGGAGGAATTCCTGCAATCGGGGCATTGCTGGAGTCCAGCCGGGCAACGGCCCTCCTGCCGCAATACGCCCCGCAAGCCCACGCGCGGATACTCCCCAAGAGCATGTGATTACATATGTACGGCTAGAGCATAGAGCAGGCGTTGGCCGCGCTGTCCGGAACGAAAGCTCCGATGCCGGATTTGACATGCACAATCTTACCGCCCTTGTCAATGACGAACGTGGTGCGCCTGGCCAGGGTTCTTGCGCTCAGCACGTTGCTTGCGTTCAAGACGCCGAACTTCTTCGCCACGGCACCGTCTTCGTCGCTCAGAAGGGCGAATTCCAAGCCCAGCGATTCGGCGAATTTCTTGTTGGTTGCGAGCGGGTTCGTGCTGATGCCGAAAACCACGGCGCCGGAGTCGGTGAATCTCTGGATATCAGCCTGATATCCCTTCAGCTCGTATTTTCAACCAGGGGTGAACGCTTCGGCAAAGAACGCCAGAACGACATTTTTTTGCCCTTGAAACGAAGACAGCGTCGTGTCAAGGCCGTCTGTTCCCGGCAGTGTGAAGTCCGGCGCGGCGGCACCGACTGCGAGGGCCGGGCCGGGTGGCTTGGAGACAGCCGCGACGACGCCAGCCAGGACATCTTTCAGTTTTGAGAGACTGCGGAGCACTCCAGTGGTTCGTCAAGTTTAGCATTCGGGTTAGACCCGGCGGCGCTGCGTATCGCAAGGGGTTGAACCGGCTCTACAGGGGCGGCAGCCCGCCGTGCCGAAGCTGTTGCAGGCCCGAGCGATTGCCTGCCCGTCAATGCGCGCCGGCAGTGCGCAGCATGCGCTTGGCGGCCTCGCTAGTTGCGGGGCGAGATCGATCCATTGTTCGCGCGGCTTCGGTGCAAGCGCTGAGAGACTGCGCCTCTGCGCCGTCGGTGTCTGAAGCGGCATTGCTTGGATCCTTAGTTTCCCGTAGCTGCCCGGTGCAGCGGTCCTCCCCGCCCCAAGTCGTGAGACCGCGCGAGGCGAGCGTCGCGCGCCGCAGGAGTGCCGGCGCTGCCCGGTCCGCACGGGCCGGCCTGGACCATTCATGCACGACCTGGATCGCCGCCGCAGAGGCCGGTTCTATCAGAGGGCGGGCGGTGTCCAGATCGTGGCGCCGATATAGCGTTCCGGCCCGCTCGCTTCGTCGGTGAAGTAGTAGACCGACACGACATTGCCATCCGTGCGCTGGATCGAGCGCACGTAGCCAATGTCACGGCTTGCGCCATCGTCCCGCAGCACGATGTCCTTGCTCCAAGTCCTTCCGCCATCGCCAGAGATCCGCGCCCGGATGCTGTACGGGTCGGCCCGGTAGCCGTAGACGAGGCAGATGCGTCCGTCTTGCAGTTGGATCATCGAGGGTGGATTGCCCACGCCGGTGTCGCTGACCGCCTCGCCGAGATACTCCCAGTTCGCGCCGTCATCGGTTGAAACATACGTGCCGATCCAGCGCCTTTCGTCATCCCGCATGCGCACCGTGACCAAGATCTCCGTCTCGCTGAGACGCACTGCGGCCGGCATGATCGAAAAGCCCGCTTGCGGCTCGGGCCCGATCCAGCTCAGCAGACTCCATGTCGCACCGCCGTCGGTGGTGCGCACGCAGAGCGGGCGACCCTCCTTGCCATCCGACTTGGCCGCTGTCATGAACAGCGTGCATTGCTGCGGGCTGTCGACGATATAGGCCGTGCGGGGCGCGATGCCGGGCGAATCGAAGGCAGGCAGGCGGAACGGCCCGTCCCAGGTATGGCCGCGATCATAGGAGTGAAAGGTGCGCCCGATGCCGGCATGGATGCTGTTGGTGCGTACGGTCAGGGCAAAATCGGGATGCGTGAAGTCTACTCCGCCCTCGCTGTCACGGAGCTCCGGCAGTGTCACGCCCGGTCGCGTGATGCCATGCAGGTAGCCGCCCTCGGTCAGCAGGTAGCCGCCGGCCCCCGGATCCTCGAGAGCCCAAGTCTCGCCGCCATCCATGCTCCTTGCCAGCATGGGGATCTCGGGCTTTTTGCGGTCGATGTGATGGCTGTCGCCGAGGTCTTTGTACCAGCCCATGCCGAAACCGACGAGGATCTCGTCACCCCAACTCCAGATGCCGTGATTGGCCGGCCAGCCCCCGAACATCCCCTGCTCGAAGTAGACCTTGACGTGGCGGGGGGGCTGCGCGCTATGCGCTGCGCCCGCGTCTGGGCTGGGGGCAGGCGTCGTCCCCGAGCAAGCCGCGAGCGCGATGAGCAACATGGTCGTGACGATGTGGCGGGCCATGGGTGTCTCCTTCACTGTGCCCGGGGACGCGGCGCACTCTGAGCTCGCCGCTACGGGCAACCGCTAGTGTACCCGAGTGCGCCACCGTAACGCTCGGAGAAGCCCCTCGGCCAGTTGCTACAATTCCAATGCGATGATCTGGCGCTTATTGCCGCTGGCGGCTCTGCTGGCGGGGGGCCTGTCGGCCCAGACCAAACTTCTCCGTTATCCCGACATCCATGGCGACCGAGTCGCCTTTGTGTACGCAGGCGACCTCTGGACTGCCTCGGCGCAAGGCGGCCGGGCCGTCCGGCTGACCGCGCATCCGGGCTTGGAGCTGTTTCCGCGGTTCTCCCCGGATGGCAAGTGGATTGCGTTCACCGGGCAGTACGATGGCGACGAGCAGGTCTACGCGGTTCCCTCCGCCGGCGGCGAGCCGCGCCAGCTGACGTATTACCCCGCCCGCGGCCCGCTTGCCCCGCGCTGGGGCTATGACCACCATGTGTACGGCTGGACGCCCGACGGCGCCGCCGTGCTGTTCCGCTCGACCCGCGAGTATTGGGGGGCCAAGGACGGACGGCTCTACACGGTGCCCTTGGGGGGCGGCCTGCCAGAGGCCCTACCCATGCCGCTCTCGGGCGCGGGCGATATCGCGCCCGATGGCAAGCGGGTGGCGTACTCCCCCCTGTTCCGGGATTTCCGCACTTGGAAGCGCTATCAGGGCGGCTGGGCTCAAGACCTCTACATTTTCGACCTTGCCAGCGGCACGGCGGAACAGATCACCGACCATGTCCGCAGCGACCGCGACCCGATGTGGATCGGCGGCGACGTGTACTTCGCCTCCGACCGCGACGGCACTCTCAACCTGTACCGCTATGTCCCGGAACACAAGCAGGCGCAGCAGCTCACCCGCGAAACGGTCTGGGACGTGCGCTGGCCGTCGAGCGACTCCCGCGGGCGGATCGTCTATGAGTTGAATGGAGAGCTGCGCGTCTACGACGTCAAGTCGGGCAAGTCGCGCCGGATCGCTATCGAGGTCCCCAGCGACGGCGTCGCCAGGCGTCCGAGACGGATTTCTGCGGCGGGCAGTATCGAGGATTTCGCGCTCAGCCCCAAGGGCAAGCGCGCGGTGTTCAGCGCGCGGGGAGACATTTTCACGGTTCCGGCCGAGAAAGGCCCGACGCGGAATCTCACACGGTCGTCGGGCGCGCATGACCGCCTGCCTAGTTGGTCGCCGGACGGCAAGCGCGTCGCTTTCGTGTCGGACATGTCGGGCGAGCAGCAGGTGCATGTCATCGACCACATGGGCGGCACGCCGGATCAGCTGACGCAGCGGTCCAGCGGCCGGCTGTACCGGTTGCGTTGGTCGCCCGACGCGCAGCGGATCGCGTTCTCCGACCAGTTGGGCAAGGTGTACGTGCTGGACGTGGCGACCAAGCAGGCCAGGGAGATCGCCGACGAGCCGCGCGGAAGGATCACGGATTACCAGTGGTCGCCTTGCGGAGGCTATCTGGCGTTCGCCGTCAGCGTCGCTCCCCGCGTCAATTCGATCTTCATTTGGGATGCCGCCGATGACCGGCTGCACCAAGTCGGGGATGCCATGTTCGATGAATTCCTTCCCGCTTGGGGGGAGAAGGGCGATTTCCTGTACTTTCTCAGCGACCGCGAGTTTTCGCCGCAGATCTCGACCGCGGAGTGGAATTTCGCGACGAACCGCCAGACCGGCATCTTCGCCCTCGCCTTGCGCGCCGATGGCGAGCATCCGTTCCCGCCGCAGAGCGACGAAGCGGAACTGGAAGAGGAGAAGACCGAAGATCAAGGCGAGGGCGAGGGCGGGGAACTGGAATCGACGGCCCCCGCAACCGGCCCGGAACCGGATGCAGGCCCGATCCGAATCGACTTCGACGGGCTCGCCGGCCGTGTGGCCCGCCTGCCTTTGCCGGCCGACAACTATCGGGCCTTGATGGCGGTCGAAGGGGCCTTGCTCGTGTTGCAGGACGGGCCCTTCTATTACGGGCGGAGTGCGGGCGTTGAGCCGGCGGTCAAGATCTTCGACCTTGAGAAGCGCGAGTTCAAGACCGTCACGCAGGCGGGCAGCTTCGCTCTCTCTGCCGACGGCAAGAAGCTGCTGGCCCGCAAGGGGGAAAGCTTCCGGCTGGTGGACGTCAAGCCCGACGCCGAGGATGCCAAGAAGATCTCCACCAGCGGGATGGAACTCGACCTGATCCCGAGCCGCGAGTGGGCCGCCATCTTCAACGAGGTGTGGCGCCGCTACCGGGATTTCTTCTATGTCGAGAACATGCACGGGTATGACTGGCAGGCCATCGGCGACCGCTACCGGCCCTGGCTGGCGCATGTCAAGCACCGCTCGGACCTCAATTACGTCATCGGCGAGATGATCGGCGAGCTGAACGTCGGCCATGCCTATATTGCCGGCGGGGATTACGAGTCTCCCGAGCGTCCGGAAGTGGCACTGGCGGGCATGGAGTTCGAACTGGATGCCGGCAGCGGGCGCTATCGCATCGCGCGCATCCTGCAAGGGCACAACGAGGAAGACGAATACCGCGCCCCCCTGACCGAGATCGGGGTCCATGCCCGCGTCGGCGATTACGTGCTCGCCATTGACGGCGAGGAGTTGCTGGCCGGCAGCAATCCGTACCGCCTGCTGCGCCACAAGGCATCCAGGCCGGTGGAACTGCTGCTCAATGACGCGCCAGGCGCGGAGGGCGCTCGCAAGATCTCGTACCGGCCCATCGCGGACGAGTCCAACCTGCGCTATCTGGGGTGGGTGACCGCCAACCGCAAGGCGGTCGCGGACGCCACCGATGGAAAGGTCGGCTACATGCACCTGCCCGACATGAGCTCGAGCGGCATCAGCGAGTTCATCAAGTGGTACTACCCGCAGCTGCGCAAGGAAGGCTTGATCGTCGACGTGCGCGGCAACGGGGGCGGGAATGTCTCCCAGATGTTGATCGAGCGGCTGCGGCGCAAGCTGCTCGGCACCCGTTTCTCGCGCACGAACGACGACTTCCGCACGTATCCCGGCGAAGTATTCTTGGGGCACCTGGTCTGCCTGGTGAGCGAGAACTCGGCCTCCGACGGGGACATCTTTGCGGCACGGTTCAAGCAGGCGGGCCTCGGCCCGCTGATCGGCAAGCGTTCCTGGGGGGGCGTGATCGGCATTACCTCGCACGGCCCCCTGATTGACGGCGGCGACGTGCGCGTGCCGGAGTTCGCGACCAACGACCTCGATGGCTCTTGGATCATCGAGGGCCACGGCGTCGATCCCGACATCGTGGTCTCCAACGATGCCGAGGCTGTCATCGCCGGCCGGGACCAGCAGTTGGAGCGGGCCATCGAAGAGGTGCAGCGCAGGATTCGCGAGGAACCGCGGCAGCTTCCAAGCCGACCGCAGGACCCCGTGCGGATTCGCTGAGACCGGGATTCGATGCCTGTCCGCTGGCAAGACTGACGGTTCAGCCAAGTCTTGAGGCCTGCGCTCTGCTTCCCGCCGGTTTGAAGCCCAGCCGCGCTCGTCCCCAGGCCACCCTGCGGCGCGCAGGGCTGGCGCTAGCGCAGCATAGGCCAAACTGGCAGTTGCTGGGGCCACGAGCTGTCAGCTACATCTCTCTAGCGGCTCTTGAACTGCTTAATGAACTGCGCGTGCAGCAGCGGCTCGATCCCCCCTTTTATGTTGGAATAGTGCCCGAACGAGGAATGGCCGCCACGCCCGTGAAGCCTCTGCCAGCACGGTCGCAGCTGGCGCTAGCCAGCGCTGCGACAACTCACAGTTTCCTGCCCGCCGCAGTGCAGGTAGGAGTGTGCCAAGGGGGCCTGGCCAGGCCCCCTTGGCAGCGACGGGTCGGACCGTTCCCCCCTCGGATTCTAGGTCCGTCTCTGAGCTTGGTCGGCCCGTCGCACCCATTCCTGCGCGTCCTGCACGGAAGCGTGGGTACAGACCCGTATCGCAAAAGGATAGGAATACAGGTAGGACCACACCCACTCCCATCGTAGTCGCCGGCATCGATGTCGGCAAGGCGTACCTGGACGCCCGCCTGCTCGACACCGGCCTCGACCGCCGCTATGCAAACACCAAAAGCGGTCGCCGCGCTCTGTGCAACTGGCTGCGCAAGCAGGGCGTCACTCGCGCTGTCTTCGAACCCACCGGGCGTTACCACCGCCAACTGCACCAATGCCTGGCTGCAGCTGGCTTGGAGACTGTCCTTGTCAATCCCTTGCGCTCGCGGCGCTTCGCCGAAGCGCTCGGCCAACTCGCCAAGAACGACCGCGTTGATGCGACCATGCTGGCTCGTTTCGGTCGTCTCGCTGACTTGCAAGCGACCCCGCCACAAGCCGATAACCTGCAACTTCTCCAGGATTTGCTTGTCGCTCGCCGCAAGCTTATCGAACAACTCGGCACCCTGCGCAAGCTGACCGCCGCACTCAACCCGCAAGCGGCGCGCCGCTTGACCAAGCCGCTCGCCAGCTTGCAGGCCGCCCGCGCCGCCTGCGACCGTGACCTACAAACTTGCCTAGCCGCCGATGCCGTGCTTGCTCGCCGCGCTGAGATTATCCAGTCCATCCCCGGCTGCGGCCCGCTCAACGCTGCCTGCCTCTGCGCTGCCATGCCCGAACTCGGCTCGCTCGGCCGCCGCCCGGCCGCCGCGCTACTCGGGCTGGCTCCCTTCGACCGCGATTCCGGCCAACGGCGCGGCACTCGCTCGATGCGCGGCGGGCGCGCCCAGCCGCGCCACTTGCTCTACATGGCCGCCCTGTCTGCCAGGTACATTTTTTAGTCGGTGCATGCTGCGTGTGAGGGGAGCGGATCGCGTCTGGTGAGGCTAGTGGAGCAGCGCGCAGGAGTCCGCACAACTCGTTGCGCAGGCGCTGGCGCAGTATTGGCTGGGCTTGGACCGGGTGGCTGGGCCGAGTAGGCGCAGCGGGAGTGTTGCCAGCACGGTGCGGCTGCATTGGACGGGGCTGGGGCCGGGCTAGTGGCGGGGTGGTTGTAGCAGGCAGTCGAGGGCCTCCTGCGGGCGGGCCGCGAAATGGCGGTTAGCCTGCGGCAGGTAGCGGAATTGCGGCAGGCCGCGGATGATCGAGATGGCGGTGTTGGTCAGGCAGGCCAGATTGCGCGGCAAGTCGCGCACATACACGCGGCAGCGGTCCTCGTCGTAGGTGAAGTCGCGCACGTAGTGCAGGCGGTTTTCGATGTGCCAGTGCTTGCGCAGCAGTTGCGCGAGTTGCGCGGGCGTGGCTTGCGCAGGACTCAGCGAAGTCAGCGCGTAGGTCACTTCGGTGCTGCACTTGCCGGTCTTGACGTGCGTGCGTCGGCGCTCGACGCGGATCGCCTGCTGACGACCGTACAGCTTGGCAGAGCCATCCCAAGCCGCAGCGCTGATGTCCTTGACTTGGTAGCTGCGGTGCTCGCTACGGCCATGCTTGCGGTCGCTGGTTTCCACCAGCGGGCAGTCGCTGAAGTCCATGCTGCGCAGGTCGGCGAGGATGGTTGGCTGGTTGCCCTTGATGGCGGTGATCAGGTACTCGGCCTGGCACTCGTCGAGCACGCAGCGCGCCGTCTTGTGCTGGGCGTGCAGCGCGTCGCCGGTCACCACGCGGCCCTGCAGCGGCAGTTGCCGGGCCAAGTCGCAGAAGGCCGGGATCTCGTTGCTCTTGCTGTCGATCTCGAGCTGCCCCAGCACCACGCCGCTATCCTGTTCCACGGCCGCGAGCAGCATGCGGCGCCCCCGCTTGGTCTGCTTCGAAGCCCCGCGCACGTCCTTGCCATCCAAGCTCACTGCGGGCAGCTGCGCCGGCCCGCTGCCGGTCGCCGGCGCCGCGTCCGCCGCTGGCCGGGCTTGGATGTGCGCGCTCTGCTGGCCGGCCCAAGCGCGCGTGGCTTGTTCCAGCGTCTGCGGCTCCAAGCTCGCCAAGATGTTGTGGAAGGTGGTGATCGAAGGACTCGTGTAGCAGTCCTTGCTGGGGCTGCGGAAACACTCCACCGCCGCCCGCTGGCCCTGGTCCAGCAAGGCTGCGAACTGGGCGCAAGCGGTCACGCCGCGGTAGCCGCACAGGCGCGCCGCCACGGCCAGTGTCAGCACGCAGCGTAGTTCGTAGCGCTTGCCGCGAGCGTGCCGGTACTCGGGCACCTCGCCCAGAAACTCGAACAGACTGCGCAGCGTCTGCGCGTCCGGTGGTTGGCTGCGCTCGGGCCCCGCCCAGCACGGATCGTCCGCGCTGTGGGCCAGTTGCTGCGCCGCATGAGCTTGCACTTCGTACACAAACACCTCCTTGGGTTGACCGTGGCGGCGCCACTGCGGCCTGGCCGCCGGCACGCGCGCGTAACCGCCGCTCTGCCCCAGCCAGCGCCAGTTGGCGGCCCGGTAGCACGTGCCGGCGAAGCGTTGCTTGTCGACGAACGACTCCGCCAGCAGGATCGGGAAGCCATGCGCCGCCAGCATGTCGTCCGACAGCCGCCGCACACTCAAGCCCAGCACGCGCGAGGCCAGATTGGGCTGGCCCTGCCAGGCGGGCAGAATCACAAAGCGCGAGTTCTGCAACACCAGGTGCAGGCGCTGGCGCCGCTGCTGCGCGCTCCAGCCGATCCAGCGGTCGCGGGCCGCCAGCTTGAGCGCGGCGGCCTGCCAGCCCAGCAAAGCGATCCACTGCTCGCCGAGCGTGGCCACTTGGCGCAGGGCCTTGCCGAACAGGCCCGTGAACGACAGATAGTGGTGGGCCGCCATCAAGCGATCCCAGCGCCGGTGCTCGCGCGCCCCCTGCGTGGGACGCACGCGCACCGTGCGCAAATCCAGCTCGCCCCCGCCGCTTGGCACAGCCATTACAAGCTAGCCTGACAGATGGACAACAAAATGTCCAGCCCCCTGTGGCCCATTCCGCTCGGCAGCCGACCTGCGAGCGGCTAACCGCCAGGCACCGCCCCTATCCCTCCTGCCGTGCTCTGCCTCAAATCCGGACTAAAAAATGGTCCTGCCCTGTCTGCCACCCGCCGCCAGCCCGTCGCCCAAGCCTGCTAGTGGCTAACGGCAAGTTCCACAAGCTCGCCCTCGTGGCTGTCATGCGCCGCTTGGCCTGCCTGCTCGACACCCTCTTGCGCGAAGCGCGAAGATCGCCTCTGGCAACCCGAACCGCCCGCACGCCCTGCCGAGGCCCTCGCATGAATTGCCTGCTCCTCGCTGCCCGGCACTCCACGCCAGGCCCCCTCGCCTGCCACTGGCGCCCTCTTTTCCCGCTCCTGCCGCTTGACTTTCAACACGGAAGCTCTCGGATTGGTTGCTTTGCTGTGAAACTGCTAGACGCGGGGATGCAACAACCCCCACCCCGCTGTTGCGGGCTGACAACGTCTTAGGTCCGTTGCGAAGCGAAGACGAGTCGCGTCGATCTCAGGGGCAGTCCCGATTTATGGACCAAGGCAGCGGATCACGGAATCCACTCTACCTCGCACCAACGGACAGCGGCACTCTCTTGAGTGCTCCTCGCAGTACACACAGTTTCATGCCCTCGGGGTGATTGCCCGCCGCTCATGGTTGTTTCTTATTTCGGCGAGACAGCCCAGGGAGCAACAGCGTGGAAGGAAGCGCCACACGATCTGTGGGGGCGAGTCGTTGAACTGATCGGGACCGCACCTTGTTTTCCGAATTGAGAATTGCAAATTCTCGTTCCTTCATGAGTCTTATGATCACTTGGTCCAAATCGGAGAAGCGCGCCGCTGTTTGGTTCGCAAGCATGTGCCGCAACACGTCTATTGTGACGGGCTGTTCAGACACCAGCGCAAACAGCTCCTTGGGAAGAGAATCCAGTAGCTCTGTTCGCATGTTCTCTTCATCGAGTTCACCGAATTTGAACAATGGCAGGGTCTCCGAGACTTTCAAGGCATCCCAGCCCAGCATCCCGAATCCACCTTGTCCGTAATGTTCAAAGATATTATGAATGTCCCAATGCTGTTGAATCATCACGTCACGTGCCGTTGGATGTCTTGAAAGATGGAGAAACCACAAGGCTCGCCTCGACTGCTGTGGCCGAATGAAGAAAGGCGTATCGTACGTTGCGCCGGTTATGTTCCGGGCGTGCTGGCGCAGCGTTCTTTGTACAAGCGCCCTGCCGCCGTCTCCGTCTCTTTGCTGTATCAGTTTGTAAATCTGAGAATCGGTTAACTGAAGCGGTGCTACCCCCTTGGCCATCGATGGAGTTTCCGCCAGATGGTTAACCAGTGCATCCGCCGCAAATGTGAGTATCACCTCGGCAGCAGGGAGTTCGCTAAAAATTCGGGACACGAGCGAGAGTTGCACCTGCGAGAACCCGGTCTGATCGAGAAGGAAAATTGCACGTCTCGAGCGAGGTTGTCGTTGCCGAACCGATGAAATAATGCTCTCGATTTCCTGTTCGAAGGGTCCGTTTCTGACAACTATCCTGTCGTCATCGACATGATGGCCACGCTCACCGAGGACTTTTCGAAGATGGTCTGTGTGCGCTTGCTCCTTATCGACAAAGTAGAACCTGCAATCGATATGCAGATGCTTTGTGCGCCTCTCGTTCAGCCTGCCGCCTGCCGCTTCGGCTTCTTCGAGCATGATCAGGGGCGTACCCGAAACCTCGGTAGTCGCGTCAAGGAACAAGCCTCCGCCCGCAAACCCGTCAATAAGGTCGAGTTTGAACCCCTCTCGGACTGGATTGACGTTCAATCTGTCGAAGTATGCCCGAAGATAGCTGCGCAAAACCTTCAGTTTCGCTTTGCTATGCGTTTCAATGGACGGCGGTGGGCCGTCAGGGTGCCATTTGAACGGCATGGTTGTCCTTCTCGGTCAACAGCGCGGGCATTGCGCTATGCTCCATCCCCTCCAACTTGCGGCCACCGGCCTTCGGCGTTTGCCCGCCCCACTGCTTGAAGAAGAACGGCACGCCAGAACGGGAGCAGAGGTCGCGTATGTCCAAGACCCACTCCAACTGCATGGGGCGGGCTTGTGGGCCGCTTTCTCCTCCGACGATTACCCAAGAAATTCCGCTTAGGTCGATCTTTCCGATGGGGCCCAAGAGCGGCTCAATCGAGAGGAATCGCACCGCGGCCGGTGCAGTTCGCAAATGTTCGATTCTTGCCGTTGCCGAGCTATCCTCAACGGACACTCCGCACCAGATGTGGTCGGGAGCTGAACCGTCGGTGTACCGATGCCGCAGATAGCTTCTCATAAGTGAGCTGCGCTTTGTCAAGATCTGATAGACATGCCTGTCTACCGTTTCCATCGTTTCGAATACGCTGTCTACCAAACTCCGCTCTACCTTCTTGTGAAACAAGTCGCTCATGGAATTAACGAATATCATTCGTGGCTTGCGCCATCGTGCGGGCTGGTCGAGCCGCGACGGCCACTGTCGAAGATCGAAACCTTGCTCGTAGGGGTGCCCGGAAACGCCGCGCCAGCGCTCGGCGAAGCGCGCTGCGTAACAGTGGTCGCAGCCACGGGTGATCTTCGTGCAACCGGTCACCGGATTCCAAGTTGCATCGGTCCATTCAATTGCAGACTTAGCGCTCATGATACAATTGCCGGGTCAGTTTGAACTTGAGCACGCCCTAGTCTCGCAGAGCGGAGGCAGGATCGTTTTGTGTTTTTACGCTACCGCACCAAGGCTGTTCTTGGCCACCAGCGCCCACCCGCATGGTTCGCTTGGACATCAGATCGGCCTCGGTGAGTCCGAGCGCTGCCTCGCGTGCGGCCACCCAGACCGGCATCGACCGAGCTGCGACGAGCGCGATCCACCGCCCCGCATAACGCAGCATCGTTGATTCCCTTGCGATCAGCCAACCGGGCAAACGCCTTGGTCCTGAATGTCCGCAATCTACGTCCCACCGATCACCGCTTATTCTATAGCACCGAGTGCGGTCTCTGTCATTCCAGCCTCGCTGGTACCAGCGTCCTTGTGTCGTGTCGTTGCCGACGTGACCAGAACGCCCGCTGCGATTATGCGCCGTTCCTTCGTATCCGTATCGCCGGCAATGCGACCGCTATCGCCGCCTGCCAGCCTTGTGCCGCCGAGAGGAGCGGGCCGGTCGGAAGCAGGCGCGGGAGCTTCGGGCGGCCCGTGAAAGAGGCCGCCTCCAATAGACTTCTTTGCGGGGAAGGCCATCTACCGCGTCAGAATTCCGTTAGGAATCTGGAGTTCTAGGCAGCGGGGGGTTGCGCCGGGGGCGGACTCTGGGTAGCTTGTGCGGCTCAGATCCGATTGCGTCGCCGCAGGGCGGCATGGGAATTGTCACGCTGCAAGGGAGACGGCCTGCTAGCGGGCTGGGGCTCGAGTCTGGCGAAGGCCAGTGGCAGTTCGGGCAGCGTGCCGCAGAGGAGGCGGACATAGTCGGGCTGGCGCAGGTTAGCGACAAGCGCCACCTGGGCTGGTTGGTCCTGCATGTCGCGGCTCAAATGGGCACTCCCGACACGGCGGCGCAAGCTTTGCTTGGCGCGGGCGAAGAACTGCTCCAAAACGTTGTTGGTGCGGGCCACAACCGCCACTACGCGCCCCTGCTGGTCGTGCAGCACAGGCTGGCCGCAGAGTTGGGAGCGTAGCGCTCCAAGTAGTCCAGCAAGATGGCGGCGGGTGGTTGCTCAGCAGCACGGGCGGGGTAGCTTACGGACTCGTTGGCGCAGGCTGTGGTGGTAGCGTTGGCAGGCGGCGGCAATGGCTCGCAGGCGCGTGGCTTGGGCGGCGGGGGAGAGCGGTTCGGGGCGCGGGCCTTGGCCGTGCGGCAGGTCGCGGGGGAGAGGCGCAGGATGTCGCGCAACTCGCAGAACAGCGCCTGGCGGTGCGTGAGTCGACGCACAGCCGCGGCGGCCTGTTGCAAGGCTTGGAAATCGTGCCAAGCGCTGGCGACGCCCCGCAGCAGTACTTAGGAGCAGCGCATACCGTGTGCCCATACGTTACCCCGAGCGCCTGCAAAGGAGCGCACAGGCGGGCCAACTCGCCAAGTACGGGATCTGCCCCGGCACAGCGTTGGTGCCGGGGCGCACTGGCTTGGCCGCAGTGTGCGGCATGCACAACGGTTATGGCGGACCAGCACTCCCCTCGTTAGTTCGCCAGCCGGCCCGTGCCCAAGCAGCGCCCAAGCGCGGAGCGTCGTGGCACGACCGTTGCCGCGGCTAGCAGGGTCCGGTCAGCCAGCGCAGGCCGACCCGGTTAGCGCGGCCGCAGAAATTTTCGGCTGGGGACGCGGGCAGCGTTGTTGCTATGGGGCGCGTGCCGCCAAGGGCAGCCGGCACTACAGCCCCCACACAGTGATCGGCAGTTCGCCCGCTTGCGGCTCGTGGCGGAACAAGCGCTCGTCCCACGAGCGGTCCGGCCGTGAGTCGAAAATCAGCAAGTGCCCCGTTTCCGCCCCGCAGCGGTCCATGTACTTGGCCGTCTGCTGGCGCCCTTCACGCAGCAAGCTCTCCCAGCCGACTTTGTCCCGGCGCACCTTGCACTCGATGACATACTTGCGCGAACTCACTTGGCTCCCTCCGCTGCGGCCCCACTCGATCAACAAGTCCGTGCGCCCGCGGCCCACCGCGTACTCGCGCCCGATGCGCCCGCCGCTGTTGACCACCCGCTGCAGATAGGCATGCAGCACCAATTGCGGCCCGGCCTCGGCGTGCCGGTAGCGCTCCACCCACGACTCGGCGTGCTCGCGGAAATACCCCTGGAACGCGCTCAGCAGCCCCGCCACATCCAAGCCGCCGTCGGCCTGCACGTACCACTCCGGCTTGACTTGCAGCTCAAGCCCCGATTGCAGTGCTGCGGTCAGCTCGCGCGGTACCACTTCGGCATAGATCGGGTTCGCCATGCGCACTTCGTCCTTGGCGGCCACCAAGCCCAGATCGCGCACATACTCCAAGTCGCGCAGCGAGTAGTCCCAATCCGCAGACCCGGCCAGCATGGGCAGGATCACGCGCCGCACGCGCTCTTCGCGCAGCTTGTCCGCGAGTTGGTCGAGGTGCGTCACGCGGCGCACAATCAGCGCTTCCTTGGCCGCCTCGATCGCTGGCACGCCGACGGGCCGCGCCGGGGCCGTACCAAGCTTGGCCCGGAAGCAAGCCTCATATGCCAAGGCGTTGACCAGCCACGGCTGGCCACAGGTCAGCGCCCACAGGCGCTCGACCGCCGCCGGCGCGAAGGCTTGCCCGCGCTCGGCCGTGTACTGCACTAGCAAGGACTGCACCTCGTCTGCTGAGAAATCCCCGAGGCGCAGCGACTCGGCCTTGATGTTGAAGGCACTGCCGCCCCTGACGTTGGCCCCCTCCCGGCTGGAATAGATCTGGTAGTCGCGCACGTCCCGCACGCCGCACAGGATCACGCTTTGCGGGAAATGCTGCGGCCGCATGTCGTAGCGCGCGCGCAACTGGCGCAGCACCGAGATCAGAGTGTCGCCGACCAGGGCATCGATCTCGTCCAGTAGCAGGACCAAGGGCCGCGCCTCGCGCTCCGCCCAGCGCGTGAGGCATTCGGCCAGGCAGGCGTCCGGCCCGCACTCGGCCGCCAGGGCCGCCTTGGACTGCTCCACGAAGCCGTCCTGCAACACACGCCGTGCGCGCGTGCCCATCTCCGTTAGGATGGTCTGCATGGCGCGCGCCGTATTCTCCTTGGCCGCTTGGCCGCCTTCGACATTCACGTACAGGCAGCGATATTCGCCCGTCGCATTGAGTCGGTCTTGCAGTGCCAGCAAGGTCGAGGTCTTGCCCGTCTGGCGCGGCGCGTGCAGCACGAAGTAGCGCCGGTCGGCGATCAGTTCGAGAATTTCGTCCAGTTGAATGCGGTCCAGCGGCGGGATGCAGTAGTGGCGCTGCGCCTCGACTGGGCCTTCCAGGTTGAACTTGCGCACGCCAGCTTGAGTATGGCACGCAGCGCCGACGAGCAGCAAGCGCGGCGGCCCGGCCAGAGTTCCGGCCACCCCGGCTGGGCGAGCACCAGACGCCGGTGCCGGCCCCACTCCCCACGACAACAAGGCCCCGCCTGATGCTCAGCCCGAAACTCAAATCCTCCAGCCCGGGCGTGAGCAGTGACTGGAAAATTATAATTGTCGCCGACGTAAATTTTGGGGCTTATAAGGATCGGTTGACAGATCTGCCGATCTTCGCCAGCTTTCTGCCCTCGTTGCGATCCCCGTCCAGCACGGCGGCAATCATGGGTTCCTCCTACTCGGCCAGCAGTTCGATCAAGCGCTCAGCCCTTGCCACCCACCGCAGCGATTCCCTTGCTGCATCGAGACCCGCCAAGGTTTCCGGCGACGGGAGCCGGCCCGCTGGCAGCTATTGCCGCTTGACTTTCAACACGGAAGCTCTGCAGAGAAGAGCGAGACCGGCAAGCTTTTCAATCCATCCTTAATAAGCACCAAATAATTCTAAGGTCGCCTTCCGCATGGGATCCCGAGACAGGGTTCCGGTCCGTTTGACAATAGACATGCTCAAGCCTCTCCGAAATCCGTGTACTTCGCGTTCAGAGACATGCTCAGGATACCTCTTTGCGTGTTGCGATCCAGCAGCGTCATGGCCGCCAAGCGCCCGCTGTGTTGATCGTCACCGCCCGCTCGAATTTGCAAACGCCGCTGCGCGGCCTACTTGCACACCGCCGCGAACAGCCCCGGTTCACCGGTGTACAGCACACGGTCGTGCTGTGCCCACAGTAGCTCATCAGCTCATCCACACTCCCCCATCTCTGCTGCCCGGCGAAGATCGCGTACACGCCCCCGAGTCCGCCGGCTGGTCGATCAGGCGGTAATAGCCGCGCATGGCAGACAAGTCCTGTTGTGCTGCACTGAGAAAGGACTTGCGCGGAGCGGCGGTTTGGATCTGCACGCTCTGTAGCAGCCTCCGACTCCAGCGTACATCGCCCAGCGGGGCCGCTCTGAATTCCTGCTGCACGCACTCGCCGGAGGCCCGCCGCGGGCAAGCCCAACTCGGCGTGCCAGTTACGCTCCAGTCATGCAGTCAGATCGCCCCCCGGCCGTGCGGACGATGCACTGCCAGTTGGCGGTTGCCAGCGAACCGCCACGCTGCTCTTGGGCCACAAAAGCCTCCACGAGCAGGGGCGGTAGCCGTAGCGCCGTATACCGTCGGCGGGCAACTACCGCAGCGCCAGTGCCTTGGGGGACATATTGCGCACTGCACGCCGGGTCCGATCAAAAAGCGATTCAGTCCTTGCGCTCTGTTTTCTGCAGGCAGCGTGCGCGCTCCAAGCGGGCCTAGCGCTTGCTCCTTCTCGATCGTGCGCGGCTGCCGCTGGCAAGTCTCGTCGGCTCCGTCTCGGTCGCGGGGGTGCCGCCTGCAAACGCGGCGAGGACAAATGCGGCGAGTACGCACAGCGCGCCGATCGGGACCAGATAGATCCCGATTCCCGGATCAGCGCCGTACAAGCCGAAACCTCCGAGGAAAAAGCCGCCGGGCAGCAGCACGGTGCCCGCTAGGAGCAGGCGCGAAACCTGCAGTAGACTCGCATGGCGTCCTCCTAGCAGCGCCGATGTCACGCCGAAGACGATGTTGATCAGGGCGAGGAGCGCGCCGTGGGCGTGCCCCAGCGTGAACAGCAGCCGCCGCGTCTCGTAGGCCTCTTCGAGATACCATCCGGCCTTGAACCCGTGAAACCCTTCCAGCGCGAGGCCCCCGGCGGCGAACGCGGCGAGCGCCAGCCAGCCGAAACGCACGTGTTTTCTGGCCAGGGATGCGACGGGTTGCGACATTGTCGGGGGCATGCGATTAGACCTATTCGACCAAATGAACCGGACGGTCGTCCCG
This sequence comes from Bryobacterales bacterium, assembly GCA_965219605.1. Classification (GTDB taxonomy): domain Bacteria; phylum Acidobacteriota; class Terriglobia; order Bryobacterales; family UBA6623; genus VXMF01. The sequence continues at coordinate 41,327 of CBDCOC010000004.1, forward strand.
TTCCGCGAGTAACTTGCGGATCAATTCCGCGTTGGTGCTGCCGTCAGCGGCGAAAAAGGGCGCTGGCAACTCTTGGGAACCCGGCCTCCAGGCCTCGACAGTCCGGGCCGCTGCCGCCTGCCGCCGGGCCGGGGGATGCAGGAAGTCGTAAGCGAAGTCAGCGCCCCCGAGCAATTTCTGCATCGACCGCCCGGCAATGAACCGCACGGCATCGTAGGGGTCGTCCAGCAAGGGGGCAAGCAGCGGCACCTGCCAGGCCGAGCCCGAGGCCTCGAGAGCCGGCTGCCAGCTGAAGTGCCAGGCTGTGAGCGCCCGGGTTCCGGCATCTCCCCGCAGCAGCCAGACGGGCGCGGCAGGCAGGTGCCGTTGCTCGTCGTCCAAGGCTGGCGCGGCGATGCCGTACCAGTCGCCGAGGTGCTCTGCGGTCCATCCCAAGGGGCGGTCCAGATGGCAAAAGTTGCAGGCGTTCGGGCGCCCTGCGGAGAGATCGGCCGCGACAGACGGGCTGGACACCCGATGGCTGCGGGAGGCTTTGAGCAGCCCGTAGCTCGTATGCGGAAGATGGCAGTTCTGGCAGCGGCTGCCCGCGGACGGCGCTGCATGGTGCGTGTGGGCGGTCAGGGACCCGGCAAGTTCGGCATGGCACTGCGTGCAGGCTGCGTCGCCTCGCATGCCGGCCTTGAGCCGGTCGTCCGGTTCGCTCTCGTGAATCGAGTGGCAAGACAAGCAAGAAAACTCGCCCCCTGCGAAGCAGGGCGACTCGATCAGTCCGTTGTATTCCCGGCCGACGACCCGGATCTCGCCGTCGCGCCAGAACCATTCGTCGAGCAACCCCGGCCGCTCCCGCACGAACTGCTCCATGAGTGGTGATTCGGCGAGTGTCTTGGGCTGCACCACATAGGCCGTCTCGCCAAGGTCATCCCCGGGGCGGTACGGCGCGCCGTCCACGAAGGAGGCAGCCCAGTCCTCGCCGTTGTATTGCGTGTGGAGAGAGTGGCACTGCCCGCACACCTCTCCTGCCCGGGGCGGGCCGAGCGTGCGCGGTTGGGTGACGCTTGCGTCGGGATGGCCGCCGATGTAGTGACGGTAGCGCTTGACCGGATTGCGGTTCAGGGCGGCGTGCTCCGCCGCCGGGCCGTGGCAAGCCTCGCATGCTATGCCGGCCTCCGCGAGCCGCGTGTCCGGCGGGCCTTGGCCGCCGGGCTCGTATCGCGGGCGCCCTCCGGTGGCATGGCACGGAAGGCAGTCGCGGTTCCAGACCTTGCGCGGTTCGAGCAGGTTCGGCGGTGTCAGGAACACCGAAACACGAGGCACCCAGCGCCGCTCCTCTATCAGGTACGCGAATGGCAGCATGTAAAGCTCGCGACCTTTGCCGGAGGGGTACCAATAGAGCTGGTAGTGGTGTGACCCGGTGGACATCACAATGCGTCGGGTCACCCGCGGGATCGTGCTGGCGAATTGCCGGGCTTGTGCAAAGTCTCCCTTTTGCGCCAGCGCCAGGGCTTGGTCGACCATGTCCGGGTCGGCTAGTTCAACCCAGAAACTTCCGCCCGAGCGAAACAAGCGATAGGGCCGGCCGTCGAAGTAGAGCGTCAAATCCTCGAAATCGGCCAAGACGGTCTCTTCGGTGACGACTTGGGTCATGGTGCGGTGGAAGCCTTCGTGCCAGCTCGCGTGCTGGCGGGGGTGACAAGGGAGGCATGTGTCGGAGGATGCGTAGCCGGTCGCACTGCGGTCTCCTGCATCGCGCAGAGACAAGGGCCTCTGCGGGAGAGGAGCGTCCGCTGGCGGATCCCAGTAGGCCACGCCAGCCGCCACGGCCGCCCCCAGCGCCAAGGACAGGGCCAACGATCCGGGACCCGGGGCAAGGCGGTTCACAACGAGGATCGCCAGCGCGCAGGCAGCCAGGAGCAGTGCGATCTCTAGCATCCGAAAACCTCATCGTCTCGCCTGCCCGCGGATGCCCTTATGGCGGTGAGGTGATGAGCAATTCCATCCTACACAGCAGGCGCCGGGCTGCTCTCGGGCCGCGGTCCTTCGCGCGGGCGCTGCAAGACTCGCCCTGCGGCCGCCGTGGCCCGAATATCCCGCCAGTTTTGCGGTCAGACGGGAGACAGGGCCCCCAGCTGGGGCCATGCGCGCGCAGGGGTGGATTCCTGCCGGAACGCTCCGGCACTTCCGTCGGCCTTCGGTCCGTTCCGGCCTGCTGTTATACTCCGTTCCAAGGCATTCGCCCAACGTTTCTTGATGCTGCGATCACTCCTCACTTGCATCCCTGTCCTGCTGGGTGCTTGGACTGGCATTGCCGCAGCGCCGATAGAGACACTGACACGCTGCGAGAACCTTTCGGGGTGGTCCGGGCGCACAGAGCTGTCTGATAACGCCCAAGAGGGCAGTGCCGCCGTTGCTGTCTCGATACCCGCCGGGGAGCTTGGGGCGATTTCTTACGATTTCTCCGGATCAGGGCTGAACGTTACGGACAGGCACAGCCTGAGCTTCTGGTGGCAGGCAGAGGGGGATGCCCTGCGTGATTTCCGGATCCGAGTTCGTGACTACCCGCGGGCCGGTGGCAGGCCGATCGAATACCGCGTATGGTCGGGAGAGACGCCGCCTCGCGGCTGGCAACTTGCAGTCGTAGAACTGGCGCGGCCCTCTGCTGTCGCGGCCGGCCAGAATCCGACTGAAGCCCGCCGCTCCGTCACGTTTCGAGCCGTGACCAAGCAAGATTCAGGCGCTCGACTGCTCATCGACCATATCGTCTCCATGGAGCGCACATTTTCCTGGCGAGTGCGGGCTCCCCGCCGGGTACAGCCGGTAGCGCTGCCGGGCTTGCTCAAATCCGGCCGGGCCCGCTGGTATTTTCCGATCGAATTCGAAAATCACGCATCCGCGGCCTTGCCGATCTCGGTGAGCCATGACGGGCAGATCCTGTGGAGCCAGATCTTGCCGCTGGGTGCCAGAGAGGCCCTCGTGCCCATCCCGCCCGCACTGCTCGATGAGCAGGAGGGGCCGGAGCGAATTCTGATCGCGGCCCAAGTGGCCGGCTACGGGCACAGTCGGAGGCGCTGGCTGGCAGACTTGCGGCAAGGCGGGGTCTCGCGAACTTGGGAGCAGTTTGTCTCTGCCAGCCAAGCCGGAACGGAACCGATCCTGCCCGATTTTTCCTACGCGGGCTACCACTACTTCCGGAAGAGGGTTCCCGACGCCATCCATCCAGTCTTCGATGTCACCCGTTACGGGGCGGTGCCCGATGACGACCGCTCGGATCAGGCTGCGATCGCCAGCGCCATTGCCGCGGCCGAGGCCAATGGCAGCGGCATCGTCTTCTTTCCGCCAGGAGAGTTCTTGGTCAACACCGATGCCGACCGGGACGCCAGCGGCGCATTGACCCCGATCTACATCCGCGGCAGCAGGATTGTCCTGCGCGGCAGCGGAAGCCGACAGGGCGGCACGGTCATCCGCCAGGTCAACCACATGCCGCCAACCGGCAACAATCTATGGTCATCTCCCTACATGTTCAACGCCAGGCCGTCCAGCACATCGTCCCGCGCGCTGGCGAGGGTTACGCAGAACGCCGGGCGCGAGACATTCTGGCTCGAAGTCAACAGCAGTGCCAGGCTGAGCTTGGGCCAGCGGGTTCAGGTGCGGATGAACAGCATCGCCGCGGTCGACGAGTTCCTCGTCCCCCGTTCGCCGGACGACCTCAACCCATTGCTCCGGGCCAGAGGCCTCGACATCCGCGAACTGCACAGCATTGCAGAGATCCAAGGCAATCGCATCCGCCTGGCTGAACCCCTCCACGCCAATGTGAACTCCGAGCATGGCTGGAGCGTGCATTCTTTTCCGCATTTGGAAGAGATCGGCATAGAAGACATCAGCTTTCATGGCTCGTTCCTAGAGAAATTCGTGCATCACAAGAATGCCATCCATGACGGCGGCTGGAGCCTGCTCAGGTTCAACCGTTGCGTGAATTGCTGGATTCGGCGCACATCGTTTGCTAACACCAATCGCGCGGTGAACATAACGAGCAGTGCGGCCGTGTCCGTCTACCACGTGACGCTGGCAGGCAACCTAGGCCATGCTGCCATTAACAGCCAGGAAAGTTACGGCATATGGACGGGCCTCTCCGAAGATCTTGCAGGCCACCTTCACGGCGCCGGCACGAGCCACGGTGCCACGGGAACCGTCTTCTGGTGTTTTGACATGCACCCGGGGCAGTCGCTCGACATCCACAAGACCAAGCCGTCCTATGCGAACTTGTACGACCAAGTTGCCGGCGGCAGGCTTTATGGCAGCAGCGGCGGCGGCGTCCCTCCGCACCACCTCAGGCATCTGGTGTTCTGGAATTTCAACCACGGGGGAGATGACCGCTACTACGACTTTTGGCAAGGCTACCTCCGCTTTCTGCACCCCATTGTCGTGGGATTCCATGGCAATCCGGCCACCTTCAACACGCGGAGCTTGGAGATCCTTGAATCGAATGGCACGGCCGTCGAGCCGGCATCATTGTTCGCGGCGCAGCTGCGCTTGCGTCTCTCCTCCGCTCCCGCCTGGCTGGAAGACCTCCGCCGGGAATGGAAAATGTTGCGGGATACGCCGCTGCCAAGCTTTCCGATACCGGATTTCGCGGTGTCCCGGCCGGAATAGGCCTCTTCATTGTCTGGGTCTTCGCATGGCCAGCTTACGGTAAGAGCGCGGGCCGCAGCCGCAATCTCGCCATGGCTGGGAGCGCCGCAGGCGCAACCGCTGCCCAAGCGACCGAACACTGCCAGTCCCGGACATCGGCCAGCACGCCATCCACCCATGCGACCGCCGAAGCATGGGCCGAGCATGTCGCCCGGGCCGGGATCGGGCGTGCGCGCTTGACAGCCCCTGCCGCAGTTGGTGCGGGCTACGGTTTGGCCGGCACGCTCTCAGAACGTTTTCGTTGTTGCCTCACACTGGCAGCTACACGCCTAGGGCCGGCCGCTGGGGGCAGGGTTCGAAGGAGAATCCAATCGTGATCTGGACCTGATTCTTGGATAGGTGTGGATCGGCGTCCGTGGCCCATCCCCTGCAGCAGAAGCTCGCATGGCCAAGCCGGTCTCGATGGTCGAACTGGCAAGCGAGGAGCTGCAGCTGTTGGAGCGGCGTGTGCAGTCTCCGACCGCTTCCCAGCGGGAACGCCTGCGGGCATGCATCGTGCTGTGGCGGTCTGACGGCTGTTCGCTGCGCCAAGCGGCCTGGCAATTCGGCGTGAGCGCGCCCTGCGTCCGCAAGTGGTCTCAGCACCTCGACCAACAGGGGCTGACGGGCCTGCTCGCCCGGCCGGGCCGGGGCGTGAAGCGCTCGATTCTGGGAGCCACTGTGCGGAAGATCATCGAGATGGCTGGCGTAAGATCCCCAGGGAAATTCAATGTTCGCGGTGCGGAGTTGAGTGGCAAAGCAGGTCGCGGCGTGGGACTGGACAAACAGGCTGCAGGACTCGGATTCTGCCCCCTCGGGCGGCTCATGGCTGCTGGCCAGCAGCCCCTCAGCGCCTCGCTTCGACTCCCCAACCTTGTGCGGACTGAACATTGAATTTGCCTGGAGTAAAAAATGCACCCGCTGCAGAAAAATGTGGTATCCTGCTCGCTGCACGGTCCCGGCGCCACGTTTGCTCTGCTGGGATCGTCCAAGGAGTACCCTCATGCCAAAGCAATCCCCCCCCCCCCCCCCCGGAGATTCTGATACTTCGCGGGCGGCGGCGCTCGTTAAACGGTCGCCGACACTCGCCGTCGCGCTGGCAACCCTGATCCTCGCCGCCCCGCTCGCGCTCCATGCCCAAACCCCACCCCCAATGCAATGCACGCTTCAGGATGCTAGGATGACGCAGTTCTGGCCAACGCCTGGCAGCCCTCTCCAAGAAGGTGGTGATGTCATCCTTAGCGTCCATTTCCCGAATAACTGCCTAGCCCACGCCAAGCCACTGACGGTCTGCTTGGACGTGTGGGACACAACCGCCTGCCCTCTTGGAGCGGATCCGAGCCAGTGTGACGGGCGCATACGCGGCAATGCCGGGATTCTGCTGAGCCAAAATCTCGGCTGGGTGAAAGCCGGTGGCCCGAGGATCTGCAACACGAGGCTCCTTGAGGGATTCGAAATGAACGGGGTAACCCAAGCTATCACCTCGGCACAGCTTCTGATCAACACTTTTAACGACACCACCAAGGCCAACCGGCAGAACCATATCCTTGCCGTGATGTACGACCCGTTTCTTCAGATCGTGCACATTCCCATCATCGACAATGACTGAGGACTGCCAGCAAGCACGCAAAGTGTAGCTCCTTGCGCCCGGCTGCGGCTGAACGTGTTTTCCTGCAAGGCGCCGGGTAGAGGAGTTCGTCCCCGCTATCGAAGACGAGCGGGTGCCAAACACGTACAGCGCGCGGCCGAGGCCTTCGGGCGCGATCTCGCTGACCGCTGCGCGGAAGCGGTCCAGTGTGCCGAGTGCATCGCCAAGAACGGCAGCCGCATGTGCTTTTCCGAATTTCGCCAGCAGGGCCTGTGCGTCGGCTCGGGAGTGGCATGCGCACCGGGCCCTGCTGCCGCGATCACATCGCCGGCTCAATGTACCGGTGGCTCGTCGCGCTTGTCACCCCTCAGCGCCTCGCTTCGACTCCCCAACCTTGTGCGGACCGAACATTGAATTTGCCTGTCATCGAGATGGCTGGCGTAAGATCCCGCTTTACGGTGTGCTACACTTCCGCTGTTGCCAGTGGGGGCGACACTCTGGATTGTCGGATCTCAGTCGCTTCGATATCCAGACATGCTATTTAGTGCCTGCGACAAAAGCATCTATGTCATTGTATTCAAAACGGTTATGTGCAATCGACGCAGGCCAAGATTCGGCACGAGGAGGCCCGTTGGACCGAATCCGGCCCGGTAGCTGCGATCTTCGCCTGACGACAACCCACTGCGCATCGGGTAGCCTGCTCCAAGAAGCCTTTATTCCGTTCACCAATCGGCCCGTTTTGCTAGCGGAGATCGGATTTTAGGGGGTTTTGTCTCAGGCACTATTTAGACTGTAAAAGGAGAGTATGCAAGATGCGCAGGATTATACGCAACTTGAGCCTGCTCGCTGTTGCGGCACTGCTGGCAAGCACCCCAGTGATGCGACTTGATGCGCAGGTTCTCAAGGGCCAGATTCTCGGGACCATTACCGATCCGTCGGGTGCGGTGATTCCCGGGGCAGCCATCACCCTGATGGAGACGAACACGAACGCCGCGCGCGCAGGCGAGACCAATGAGAGCGGCCTGTACGTGTTCCCCAATCTTGACCCGGGCATGTACCGGGTCGAAGTCGCTTCCGACGGATTCAGCACCTCGGTGCGAGGGGGCGTTGAGTTGCAGCCGAACTCGACCGTGCGAGTCGACTTGGAACTGACGCCTGGCGCGGTGACCGAGACCGTCACCGTGACCGGCGCCCCGCCGGTGTTGCAGACCGACCGCTCCGACACCAGCGTCAAGATCGAGAACAAGCAGCTCAAGGAGCTGCCCCTGCTCTTCAACCGCAATTACCAGGGACTGCTGGCCACCGTGCCCGGCGTGGGTCGGCTGACACGTCCGCACTCGCAGTTCTACAACTCGCAGGATTCGCTGGCGGTGCGTGTCAACGGCCAAGGGCGCCAGTACAACAACTTCCAGATCGAAGGGATCGAGAACAAGATCGACAACGGCAACCTGACGGCGTTGGTGCCACCCGCGGAAGCGATCCAGACGGTCGACATTTCCACTTCCAACTTCGACCCTGAATTCGGCAATGCCGGCGGATCCGTCGTGAATGTCACGCTCCGCTCGGGAACCAACGAATTCCACGGAAGCGTGTTCGCCTTCCATCGCAACGAGAACGCCCAAGCTACGCAGGTCTTCGCAACGAGCAAGGCGCACACCGTGTACAACCAGTTCGGCTTCACGGCAGGCGGCCCCATCATTCGCAACAAGATGTTCATCTTCGGCGATTACCAAGGCAGTCGTGACCACCTCGGCCAGGTCGAGCTGGACCGCATCCCGACCACCCCGTTCCGCACGGGCGATTTCTCGGGCGAAGGGGCCACGATCTACGACCCTCTGACCGGTGACAGCGAGGGTAACGGACGCACCGCTTTCATGGGCAACACGCTCCCGGCGAGCCGCATCAGCCCGATCGCGGCGGCGATGGTCGGCTTCATCCCGCAGCCCAACCGTCCCGGGGAGATCGGTTCCCGCAACCAGGAGATCCCGGTCGTCCGCATCAAGAACATCAATGCATTCGACGTGAAGTACGACTATGTCGTGAACCCCAGCGGGAGGCTGACGTTCCGCTATAGCTACCAGAAGGCGACGGTGACGGATTGCGGCCTCTACGGCCCCAATTGCGGCATCTACGGCGGCCCGCGCAACAACGGCTTTTCCGGAAGCGGCCCGGCACGGACGCAGAGCCCGATGCTTTCCTATTCGCACGTGTTCTCGCCGACGTTCGTCTGGGAGGGCCGCTTCGGCATCGTCCGCAATCGCAACGACGCCATCAATGCCGACACCGGCTTGCGGACATCCGAGGAAATCGGTATCCCCGGCGTCAACATCAACGAGTGGACAAGCGGCCTCTCCGAGGTTCGGGTCAACGGCTTGGACCGGCCTCTGGTCGGCTTCTCGCCATCCCTGCCGTGGGCGCGGTCGGTCACGTTCTTCGGCATTGTCAACAACTTCACCAAGACGTTCGGTAACCACGTGACGCGCTTCGGGTTCGAGGTGCGGCGAGAGCGCAACGACCTGCTGCAGACGCAAACGTTCAACCCGCGCGGCCGGTTCACCTTCGCGCGCGGCCAGACCGCCTGCAACGCCGAGTGCGACGGGCCCAACCAGACGCTGGGCATCGCCAACGCCTTCGCCGCCTTCCTGCTTGACCAGCCGGGCGGCCACGGCCGCGACTTGGATGTCCAGTTCCCGACGCGGCGCGAGCTGATTCTGGCGGGGTACATCCAAGACAAGTGGCAGGCCAGCTCGAAGCTCACGTTCGATTTCGGCTTGCGCCTGGAGCGCGAGAACCCCTCCAAGCCGCGCTTCCCCGGCAGCTACTCGAACTACAATCCGCTCACGAATGCGCTGGAGCTGAGCGGCATCGGCGGCCGGCCGGAGGACAACGGCATCCGGCCGGACCTCGGGTGGGGGCCGCGCCTCGGCATCGCATACCGTCTGAACGACAAGACCGTGCTGCGCACGGGCTACGGCATTAGCTTCATCAACCGCATCATGGGGCAGCAGAACTTCCCGGTCAAGCAGAACAACGCCTTCGTGGCGCCGAACTCGTTCACCGCGTCGGGCGCCATGGCCGAGGGATTCCCCGCGTTCCAAGCGTTCGCCATCCCCGACAACGGGCTGATCGACTTGAGCGCGCCGGAGAACGCCCTCTTTGCGCGGCAGAACTTCAACTGGGTCAACCCAGACATGAGGCGGCCCTATGTGCAGAGCTGGAATTTCGCGATCCAGCGCACGCTGGTCTACGACTTCACGCTGGATCTGGCGTACGTCGGTAACCACGGCGTCAACAACCAGAGCAATTGGGAGTACAACGCCGCGACCACGCCGGGCACGGGCAATGCGACCCGTCCGCTCAACGTCCTCTTCGGGCGCACGCAGAACACCAGCACGCGGATCGGCACGCACACCTATTACAACTCGCTGCAGATGAAGATCAACCGCCGCTTCAGCCAGGGCTTCTCGATGACGAACGCCTACACTTGGAGCAAGGGCCTGAACTTCAGCGACGACACGGGCGGGCTGCAGGTCGACGGCATCACCGGCGCGTTCCACACCAACAAGGGGCGCACGAACCAAGACCGCCGGCACACGTGGGTGTCGAGCTACACCTACGAACTGCCGTTCGGCAAGGGCAAGCGGTTCCTGAAGAGCGGGCCCGGACGCTGGCTGTTCGGCGACTGGCAGTTGCAGGGCATCGTGAGCGCCATGAGCGGCGAGCCCTTTACTGTCACCGCGCCCGGCTCGACGCTGAACGCCGCCGGCAACAGCCAGCGCGCCGACGTGGTTGGCACGCCGACCCGCATTGGGGAAATCGCGGGGCCGAACGGGACCGCTCTGTGGTTCACGACCGACGCCTTCGCCGTGCCGAAGCAGGACACCCTCGGCGATGCCGGCCGCGAGATCCTGGACGGGCCGGGCCTGTTCAACTGGGACTTCTCGGTGTTCCGGCGCTTTCCGGTCGCGGCCTTGGGCGAGAGCGCGGCTCTGACGTTCCGTCTGGAGTCGTTCAACTTCACCAACACACCGCACTTCAACAATCCCAACGGGGACGTTTCCAATCGCAATTTCGGACGCGTGCAGAGCGCCGCCTCGGATCAGCGGCAGTTCCAGTTCGGGTTGACGTTGCGATTCTAGGGCGGGTGCCTGCCCGCTCACGTCGCGGGGCGGGATCTTGCCTCGCGGCCTTGTGACTCACAGGCGTGCGGCAAGCTGTTAAGCTTGTCGCATGCCTACGACTGCTTGCTTGATGCGGCGCCGGCCGGCCCCTGCAACCGTCCTGCTGCCGCTGCTCGCGGCCCTCGTTGTGTCCGTCCTGCCCGCCCAGTCGCCCGAGGCCCAAGCGGGCGCCCCGGCGCTTGTCACCGAGGCCACGCTCGCTGCGGCGCACACATTGTCCCCGGTCATCATGGCCGATGCTGCCAGCTGGGAAGTGCGCCGGACGCGAGCTTCGCAGGAAGGTTTCGACTTCTACATCGACGCCTTGGTCGGATCATTCCAGTTCGGCAGTTTCGGAGTCGAGAGAGCCTTGAATGGATTATTCCTGCCCATAAGCCTGCCTGGGGCGTTTTCTCACGGGGATCCCGCCGGCACCAATCCTTCCGCAGGCTTGCTGTCTTGGTCCGGCCGCGCTCTCGCGCGCGACGTCAGCGGGAACGAGACCGAGGGGCACGCTGTCATCGGCGAGGTGGAGATTTCGATCGCAAGCTATGCGGACCCGCACGCCAGCATTTCGCTCCTCGACTTGGTCGATCTCAACACAGGCGCGTCAAGAGCGGCAATCGGATGGGCCGAGGTGCCGGTGCGAGACGGAGTGTTCAGCGCAGTAGCGGCCGGCGAAGGGGTGCAAGGCCGGTTCTACGGCCAAAGACATGTCGGTGCCGGGGGCATCTTTCGGGCAGACGGGCTTGCCGGTGCGTTCGGCGCCCAGCGCGAGCATCCTGAGATGCTCGGAGGCGTAGTCGTGCCCCACGGCCCGTTTGCCGGCGCCTCAAACGCGGCGACCCGGCTCATGGGCGTTGTGTTGGAGGGGCCGCCGGTGCTCCACGAAGCGGTGCTTGGACGGCAGGGCGGTTGGTTTTCCCCCTCGGGCCCTCGACCCGTGCTGGAAGCAGACTCGATGGAAGGAGCGTTTGCCGTGCTGGAAGCAGACGCGGGGGAAGGAGCGTTTGACATCGGCGCGATGGGCTTGCGGGTGCATGGTGTTGTGGAGAGCGAGGAAGCGCTGCACGGCGCGATGTCCATGACAGTCCGGCTTGATCTGGGCTTTGACGAATTGCCACCTGCCGCGTTGGTCTCGCGCATTGACGCGCTAGCTGGCCGAAGCGGGCAGGCGGGATATTCGGTGATCACCAACACGGCCGGGTTCGATGCCCCGCAGGGGGGCGAGCTGTTGCCGGCGGGCCCCGATGCGACTACAACGCTAACCGCTGGCGGGTTCGGGCGCTTGGCGAATCCGGCGGGGAGCGTTGGCCGCTGGAGCGGCGTGCTGCAGGCGGAAGACACCAGTGACTCCCGCGGGCAGGGAAACCAGGTTCGCGGGGCTGTCTCGATCAGCGTGCATCTCGAGTCCGAGCCGAAAGTAGTCGTCGAGTTTTCCAATCTAGCCTACCAAGGCGTGACGCGTACCCGCGAGGACATCTCCTGGACATCGATCCCGCTCTCTAAGGGCAACTTCGTTGTCGAGGATGGCGCCAACCTGCTGCGGGGAGCCTTTGCCGGAGCGGACGGCGCGAACGTGGCCGGCATCTTCGAATGGGAAGGGCTGTCGGGAGGATTCGCCGCCTCTGCCACGAGCCGAGACGTTCCGCCGCCACCACGCCGACAGGCCGCCTCTAGCCCCGCCGCTGAAGACGTTCAGCTGCTAGTGAGCGCTCCTCTGCTCACTCCTGCCGGGGGTGGCAGTGCTGCCGCTGCCAATGCGCAGGTCGCAGCCATCGAGAGACTGCTGGTCGGTGCGCGGCCCGAAGATCCCAGCGGCGTGGCAACCGAAGGCGTACAGGTCGAGCGACTGCACCATGCGGAAGGCGCGGCGGGGAATGCCGCATCTTCTGTCCGTAGCTTTATCCGCGGTTTTGGAGGGTGGCTGGAGGAAGGCTACTTCGGCGCGGCTGGCAGCTATAGCGTCGGCGAAGACCCCGTCGGCCATCGCTTGTCGTCCGCAGCGATGATGGTGGGCGCCGGCTCTGCGTCCAATCCGCCCGCGGTGGATGCCACTTGGGCAGGCGAGATGGTAGGCATCGACATCAGCCGGTCGGCAACCGACGGAAACTTGGTTCGCGGCCGCGCCAGTGTCCGTCTGCGCAGCGCAGCTCACCTGCAGGCGACGGTTGCCTTCACGGAAATCGTCGACCTGACGGGCGGCCAAGGTCGGGGCGATATGGAGTGGCGCGGCATTCCGGTATTCGACGGCTATTTCGAGTCTGCCAGCTCGCACAGCCAGATTGCGGCGAGATTCTTGGGCCGTGACCACCGCGAGGTGGCCGGCACGTTTGAATGGAACATGATCCAAGGCGCGTTCGGCGCCCGGATTACAGAACCGTAGCGTCACGGGTACGACGGCGCACGGGGCGTTGCCTTGCCAGCCTGTGACACCGGCGGCCGCCCGGCCCTTCAATAGACTGGCGTCCCGTAAGGGACGGGCGTTTCGACTCGCCGAATCTCGCTAACGCCGGCAATCTTCCAAGTACTCCCCGCGGCCTCGAGGTAAACCTGCTGGACCTCGTTGCGGTCCGCGTAGACATACTCCACCCGCACCCGGGCCTTGCTGCCGGACTTCTCGGGCGCGTTCATGGCGATCCCCTTGATATCCTCGTTGCGCTCCCGGAGGAACTCTGAGAAGCGTTCGGCGCCCATTTCCTCCATGCTCTGGCGAAGCGTGCGTTCCAGATGTCCCGCATAGCATGCCAGATAGTCATGCACCAGGCCATCGCGGGCCGCATCCAGCATGGCGTAGATGACATCGCGCGGCTCGTCGGATGCATTGGAATCGCCATGGCCGAAAAAACTGCTGCCGGCGCTGCCGCCAAAGCCGAGGGAATCGAAACCGCCCCGATACCAAGCGATGGTGGCTAAGCCGGCAAGGATGAAGATGGCTGTCAGGACTTGCGCCTTGGCGTCCTTGCTCATGGCGCTGCTTGGCGGCCGCTGCCTCGCCGGACGATATTCAGGTCTAGGTTGCCGTTCTCGTCCACGATGGTCTTGCGCAGGCGCGGCAAGATCTCTTCCATCGTCTCGAGGAACAGCCGGCTGCGCGTCACCTCGGGGTTGCGGGCGTATTCGGCTGCCAGTTTCTCGAACCGGGCGGCATCCCCGCGCGCCTGCTGGATACGGCGCTCGCGGTAGCCCTGGGCTGCCGACAGCATCTGCTGCGCCCGGCCCCTGGCCCGGGGGAGAAGGTCATTGGCGTAGCCCTGGGCCTCGTTGACGATCCGCGCCGCGTCGGCGCGCGCCGACGCGACGTCCCGGAACGCGTCGGCCGCCTCGGCGGGGGGCGTCACCGAGCGGATATTCACCGTTGAGACCAGCACGCCCAGCTCGTGACGGTCGATCAGCTCTTGCGCGTGCCGGCGCACCGCCTCTTGGATCGCGATCTTCTCCGTGGTCAGGACCTCGTCCACCGCCCGCGCGGAGATCTGCCGCCCGAGAGATGCCTCCACCGCGTTGGCGACGGCCCGGTCCACTGCGGCCGCGCGGAAAAGGTACCTTGCCGGCTCGGCAATGCTGTACTGCGCGACCGCCCGGACGCCGAGGATGTTCTGGTCTCCGCTGAGAAACTGCGCAAGCGCCGGATCGGCGGGCAGGGCATTGGCCTCGTCGGCAAGCTCCCCGCCGATGAACGCGCGCTTCAGCTCGCGGACCTTCAGCTTGCGGACCCGGCCTACCGGACGCGGCCAGTGCCAGCCCACGCCCGGCATGACGCGATCATCCGCCAGCGCGCCGAAAGTCGTGAGCACGGCCTGCTGCTCCGTGCGCACCACGTAGATGCCCGAGGCCAGCCACAGTGCCGCCAGCGCAGCTGCCAGGCGGGGCCCGGAGATCTGCCGCAGAGCAGCGGTGAGGCGCCCGGGCGCTGCGCCGGCCGCCGACGGCCGCGGGTGCGCGTGTTCGTGCATTGGCCGCTGCTATTGCCCCTTGGTCAGCAGCCGCAGCAGTTCTGAATCGGCGCTGAGGATCACGGTCGTATCTTTGTCCAGGGCCTTGCGGTAGGCCTCCAGCGTGCGGGTCAGCTTGAACAAAGACTGGTTGCGGGAGTAGGCCGCGCCGTAGACGCGAGCGGCCGCCGCGTCGCCCTCGCCCTTCGTCGTCTCGGCCTCCTTGTAGGCCTTGGCCAGGATCTCCTCCCGCTGCCGGTCGGCCTCGGCCCGGATGCGCAGGGCCTGCTCCTCGCCCTCGGCGCGGTACTGCCGGGCGATCCGCTCGCGCTCGGCGCGCATGCGCGCGTACACGCTCTGTTTGTTCTGCTCGGGAAGGTTCAGGCGCTTGAGGCGCACGTCCGCGATGCGGATGCCGTACTCCGCCAAGGCTGCCGCTCCGCTGCGGGCGGCCAGCTGGTCGAGCACTTGTTCCGCCTTGACCGGTACTGGCGCGGCCGACACGATTTCTTCCAGGTCGAGACCGGCGATCGTCGCTGCCAGGCCTGACCAGACCAGGTCGTGCAGCCGCATCTCGGCCGCCCTCTCGTTGCCCACGGCCTGCACGAAAGACTGCGGGTCGGCGATTTGCCACAAGGCGTAGGTGTCGATGCTGAGGTTCTTCTTGTCCTTGGTCAGAAACTCGGAGCGCGGCGGGTTGTAGACGCGCAGGCGCCGGTCGAACCGCTGCACTTGATGCAGCAGGGGCGCCTTGAAGCGCAGGCCGGCCTCGGTCACGGTGCGGATCGGCTTGCCGAACTGCGTCACCAGGACGAATTCGGTCTCTCGTACGGTGAAGAGGGAGGACCAAGCCAGTCGCGCCCCCGGGCGGGGCCCGGATCATTCGGTTGGAAACACGTGGCTTGGCGTAGAATCAGAGCGGAGGGTTCCGGCAGTCAAGCCCCGTAATTTCATTGGTGCAGTATTTGCCCCAAAGCCAGTCTGGGTCCGGGCGAGCGATCATTCACTAGCGAGGTTTCTTCGGAAGCACTCCTCAACACCAGCATTGCAGAGCAATTGCCAACCCGGGCCGGGGCCTTCCGTGTGTGAGACAGGAGCAGCAGGAGGGAGATATGGCAAGAGAGCAGCCGGAGCGGGACCTGCCGGTGCAGCGCCCGCAGGTGGCGGGGGTGGACCTCGGCAGCCGCGAGCACTGGGCCTGCGGGCCGCCACGTGCGGACGGCAGGCCCAACGTGCGCACGTTCGGCACGACCACCGCGCAGTTGGACGCGTTGGCGGACTGGCTGGCGGCCGAAGGCGTGGAATCGGTGGCGCTGGAGAGCACGTATGTGTACTGGATCCCATTGCACGAGTTGCTGGAGGAGCGCGGTTTCGAGGTGTTGCTGGTCAATGCGCGGCAGTTGAAGAACGTGCCGGGGCGCAAGACCGACATGCTGGACTGCCAGTGGCTACAGCGGCTGCACAGTTGCGGCCTGCTGCGGGGCTCGTTCCGGCCGCCCGAGACGGTGACGCAGCTGCGGGCGCTGCACCGGCAGTGGCAGAGCTTGGTGGCGGAGCGCACGCGCTGCGTGCAATGGATGCAGCGGGCGCTGGATCAGATGAACGTGCAGGTGCATCGGGCGGTGACGGATCTGACGGGGCAGACAGGCATGGCGATCGTGCGTGCGATCGTGGCGGGGCAGCGCGATGCGGAGCAGTTGGCGCAGTTGCGCTCGGGGCGCTGCAAGCACACGGAGGAGCAGTTCGTGGAGTACCTGAGCGGCAACTGGCGGGAGGAGCACCTGTTCAACCTGCGCAGTGCGCTGCGGCTGTACGACGCGGTGCAGGCCGAGATGGACGGTTACGAGCAGAAGCTGCAAGAGGATCTGCAGCAGCAGGCGGGCGAGGAATGCAGCGCGGAGGAGTGTCCGCGGCACCCGAACGCGGCCAAGGAGAAAGCCATCCGAAGGCGGGGTGAGCAGCCGCTGCGGACGGCGCTGTACCGCTACGCGAGCGTGGATCTGACGCGCATCGACGGGATTAGCGCGGGGGCGGCGCGCACGATCCTGACCGAGGTGGGGACGGATCTGGGGTCGTTTCCGAGCGAGCGGCATTTCACGAGCTGGCTGGGCCTGGCGCCGCGGCACGCGGTATCGGGCGGGCAGCAGTTGGCGGGCAAGCGGCAGCGCGGGCTGGGAGCGACGCGCACGTCGAACGCGCTGCGCATGGCGGCGACGGCGCTGATCCGGTCCAAGTCGGCGCTGGGGGCGGCGCTGCGCCGCAAGGCGCGGCACAAGGGGATGAAGACGGCGGTGTTCGCCACCGCCCGCAAGCTGGCGGTGTTGGTATACCGCATGCTGCGCTTCGGCCAGGACTACGTTGACGAGGGCGAGGCGGCCTACGAGCAGCGCCATCGCCAACGGACCTTGGCCTACCTCAAAACGACAGCTAAGGATCTCGGCTACCAGCTGCTTCCCGACACTGCACAAACTGCTTCCCGGGACGCTGTGGGGGCAGGGGCGGGCTAGGGTGTTTCACACCAGCTGCTTCCCGACACTGCACAAACTGCTTCCCGGGACGCTGTGGGGGCAGGGGCGGGCTAGGGTGTTTCACACCAGCTGCTTCCCGACACTGCACAAACTGCTTCCCGGGACGCTGTGGGGGCAGGGGCGGGCTAGGGTGTTTCACACCAGGACCAGGGCTGCCAGCCCAAGCAGGTGCTTGCGATAGCGCGCGGACAGTCCGCGCCAGGCGAGCGGGGCCCGGTGGCGGCGGTCGAGCGCGTGCGAGCCGTGCTCGCGGGCATGGTGGTGGTCATGCATGGTCTATTCCCCCAGTGCGGCCGGTTCGAACGGCGGCGGAGGCTGCTGCGTCCGGGTCGCGGGCGGCGCGAGCAGCACGCCTTCCTCCATGGCCCACAGCGTGCGGCGCCCCCCGGAAGAGTCGATGATGAGCTTCTTGCGCCCGGGCAGGATTTCTTCCATGGCCTCTAGGTACAGGCGCGTGGAGGTCGGGCCGGGAGCCGTGCGATAGGCCGTCTCCAACTGTTGGAAGCGAGACGCGTCGCCGCCGGCTCGATCTCTGCGGCTGGCCATGTAGCCTTCGGCCTCTCGCACCAGCGCTTCGCCTTGGCCGCGGGCAAGCGCGACCTGCTCGTTGGCGTAGCCTTCGGCCTCGTTGATCATCCGGACCTTTTCCTCCAAGGCCCCGGCAACCTGGCGGAAGGCATCGACGACCTCTACCGACGGATGCATGTCTTGGAAGCGCACCTGGCGCACGCGCACTCCAGTGCCATAGGTCGCGAATCTCTGCTGCAGCTCTTCAGCGGCGCGCTGCTCGGCCGCGCGCCGCCCGCTGGTCAAGAGCGCGTCGAGCGCGACCGTGTTGACCACGCTGCGCAGCGCTGCTTCCGAGGCGGCGCGGATGACGGCCTCGGCGTCCAGTTGCCGGAAGATGTAATCGGCGGGCCGCTCGATGTCGTAATGCACCACGGCGGTCATCTCGATCATGTTCTGGTCGCCTGTCAGCATCAGGGTCTCTTCGTCTTCGAGCTGGATGCGGCCGTCCCGGTGCTGGATGTTCCACTCGTAGGCTGGCGGCTGGCTGAACGCCGTGGACTGCGCGGTGCGAAAGCCGATCTCAACGGCGCGGATTTCCCGTGCGCGGACGCGCGTCAAGCGGTCAACGGGCCATGGCAGCTTGACATGCAGGCCCGGTTCCTTATCGGGCAGCACCCGGCGCCCGAAACGCTCGACCACGCCAACTTCCTCGGTGCGGACCGTGAAGACTGCCGTGGACGCCCACAGTGCGAGCAGGGCGGCCGTGGCGGGCTTGGCCAGCAGGTTGCGGTTTTCGATCAGCCAGGCGAAGCCGGCGGCCGGATCGACGCTGCGCAGCACGTTCAGGGCCGACTGCCAGAGTGGGGTGCTCCCGAGCTGGGCGCGCAGCCGGCCCCAGCGCGAGGCCTGGCCTGCCGGCCGCTCGACGCGCAGCAGGCGCACCGAGTTGAGCATGACGAAGATCGAGGAGACTTGGTGGACGCCGGCAGCGAGAGCCGGCCCCATCCAGCCGATGCCGGCGATGTAGACGGCGACGACATTCACCACTCCGGCGAAGAGGATGATGTTCTGCCACACGGTCGTAACTGCCCGCTTGGAAACCCCGAACAGCTTGGGCAGCTTGCCGATACCCGGGTTGAGGTCCACGACATCGGCCGCCTCGGCCGCGATGTCGGCCCCGGATCCGCAAATGGCGACGCCCACATTGGCCGCCGCCAGGGCGGGTGCGTCGTTGACGCCATCTCCGACCATGGCGACCTTGCGGCCTTGGGACTGCAGCTGCTTGATGCGGTCAAGCTTTTGCTCTGGCAGCAGTTCGGCTTCCACGTGCGTGATGCCGATCACGCGGGCCATCGCATCCGCCGCCTTGCGGCGGTCTCCGGTGAGCAGGATGATGTTGCTGATGCCCAGATCTTCGATCTCATGGATCGCGGCATGGGCGCCATGGCGCGGCGTGTCGCGCAACAGAATGGCGCCAGCGCAGCGGTCGCCGCGGGCGACCAGCACAGGAGTCGCGCCGGCGCGGTCGGAGGCAGACAGGTAGCTCTCGAGACCGCAGATGCCGTGATCGTTCAGGAACGCCTCGTTCCCGGCGCGGACGATGTGTCCGCCGTGCAGGCATTGGGCTCCGCGCCCCGGCACGATCTGCGCGTCTTGGAATTCCCCGACGGCAAGGCCGCGCTGCTCGGCGGCGCGCACGACAACCTTGGCCAGAGGGTGGTCCGAGCTTGCTTCCGCGACCGCCCCCAGTGCGAGCACCTGCTCCTCGGTGTGGCCCGGAGCGGCCAGGATATCGACGATCTCGAACTCCCCGGTGGTCAAGGTGCCGGTCTTGTCGAAGACGATGGTGTCGATCTGGGAGGCCGCCTGCACGACCTGTCCGCCCCGGGCAAGCAGCCCCCGGCGCGCCAAGCCGCCGATGGCGGCGACCATCGCGGCTGGCGTGGCTAGGATCAGAGCGCAGGGGCAGCCGACGATCAGGACGGCCACGGCTCGGCGCGTGCGCTCGGCTGTCTCGACATCGCTCGAGAGCAGGTACACCGCGCCGGCTGCCAGCAGGATGGCAGGCAGGAAGTAACGGGCATAGCGGTCGGCCGCCCTCACCACCGGTGCCGTGCGATGGTCGCGGGCCTCTTCTACCAAGTGAATCAGGCGCGCCAGCGTGGACTCCTCGGCGGCATGCGTCACCCGGATGTGGAGCAAGCCGTGACCGTTGAGGGTGCCCGAAAACACCTCGTCGCCCGCACCCTTGTCGCGGGGCACGGATTCGCCGGTGATCGGGCTCTCGTCGACCGATGATGCGCCCCGTTCGACCGTGCCGTCAGCAGCGATGCGCTCGCCGGCCCGGACGACAATCACGTCGTCGGGGTCCAAGTTCTCGACATGGACTTCGACCTCCTTGCCTGCGCGCAGCACGCGGGCGTGGTGCGGCAGCTGGTCCACGAAGCGGTGGATCGCCCGTTCTGTCCGCCCGGCAGCCCAGGCCTCCAGACCCTCGCCCAGCAGCATGATGAACATAGCCTCGGCGGCAGCGAGGTACTCGCCGATGGCGAGGGCGGCGCCGGCAGCGATCACGATCGCGAGATCCGCCGAGATCTTGCGGTCGAGCAGTTCGGCAATCGCCCGGTAGAAGGTCTTGTATCCTGCCAGCACTGCCAGCAGGATCGCGGTGTCGATGCCAAGCAGGGAATCGAAGAGGCCCGATAGGTTCAGGAGCAGCAGGACGCCGACGACCGCCGTGAACCCGACGTACTTGACCTGTTCCCGGCGGTCGCGATTAATCGCGTGGTCCTCGGAGACTACATGCACAGGTAGACAAAGATAGCAGAGGCGGTCGCTTTCCGAGCATGTGTGCCCTGCTGGAAGCTCCTACTGCTGAGGTGCAGCCAGTGTGCGGTGCTTGCCGCCTCGTAACTGCCCGCTACTAAGCAGCGCAGCACCTTGCCGGCATGCCGAAGCCGAGGCAGGTGGCTCGCAATCCGCCTGATCAGCCGCCGCGCTGCAACTCGGCCTGCTTGAGCACCCACTCGCGAATTACGCCGTAACCGCGGTCGCTCGCCTCGTAGCGAACGCCGCCCTGGTGCCCGTCTTCCTCGCCGGATTGAATGTTCAGCGGCTTGCGCAGGAACTTACTGCTCTCCACGTCGTGCAGGTCGACGCGCTCTTGCATGCGCCGGTAATTGCCCAGCAGCGCCTCGGGCGGGATGTAGCCGGCTGCGTCCGGAGCCTCCAAGTACAGCGTCGGCACGCGCCCCGGCACGCCGTGGCAAGAGATGCAGGCGCGGTTGTCCCGCGGATCGATGCGCGTCATCTCTGTGAACACGTAGTCGCGGAAGTGAATGATGTCGGCGATCCACTCGTCGGTGTCGGATAGCGGGCGGACAGCGCTGCCAGGTTGCCCGCGGCTGCCTTCGCTGATGATCTCGCGCAAGCGCTTGCCGTAGATCTTGTCATCGCTGTTGAGGATGTTCTGGATGCGGTTGCGGTAGACCGGGCTCGGTTCGTGCTCGATCCAGGCCGCCAGGGCCCGCAACACCTCGGGGTGGCGCCGCAGGGCGGTCTTGTTGGCGAGCGCGATTGCCTGCTTGCGCACGCTCTCGGGGGAGTCCGCGGCGAACCAGGCCGTGAACATACCGATCAATCTGTCCTTGGCCTCCTTGATGGGGTCGATCACGTCCACGCCCAGCTCGTCCGTAGTGAACAGCGAGCCGGCGATCTCGCCGGGCTCGATCTTCAGGTAGTCCAGCCCGAAAATGTAGTTGGGCTCGGCTTCGTCGCTGGCCCCGACCATGCGGAAGGTCAGCCGGTTGCGCCCCTCGCGGAACTCATGCACGCCCAGCGACACGGGGCCAAGCGCGGTGAGCTGCGCGCGGTAGAGGTCGATGGCGCCTCCGATGCCCTCGCCGTTGAGGAACGGCTGGACGATGCCCATTTCGCGGTCGTGCAGGAACGCTGCGACAAGCTCGTAACGGCCGGCTGCGGGCGCATGCACGCCGAATGTGAGCTCATTTCCCGGCAGTCCTTCGCGCCACCACAGGACGGTGTTCAGGCTTGCCAGGCCGTCCGGCACGAGTTGCTTGGTCGTCCGCCCGCCAGTCAGATCCAAAACCTCCAGATCCTCGCCCTCGGTTGCGCCTTTGACGGCCTCTTCAAGCGTCGGCCCGGTTTCTTGGTAGCGAAGCATCCATTCGGTTGACGGCAGCCAGAAGAGCGCGTCCCCGCCGACATGGTCGAAGGCGGAGCGACGGTGGAGCGTGGGGTTGTCGCCTAGGACCTTGCCCAGCAGCGCCGCCCTCCCGCCTTGCGCCGCGGAGCGGCCCCGCGCGCCGGGAGCCGGCCGGCCGAGCAGGTGCGTCGCGGCGGCGATCGGAGGCTGCCGCCCTGCCGGGACGAGCAGCCTGAAGAACTCGCGCTCGGTCTCCGCGCTATCCTCTCCCTCGCCGAATTGCCAGCGCACCCGGGACAGGAAACGGACGAGCGCCTCGGCATCGGCCTGGCGTCCGGCCGCGAGGAATGCGTCCAGCTTGGCGAGCAGCGGCCGGATCGTGCCGGCATCGCCGCGGAGTCGCAGGGCGCTGGGATTGGACAGCGCCTTGGCCGCCGCCGCGACCTGTTCCAAATCGTCGCCTTGCAGGAGTTGCAGCAGGTGTCCCTGCAACGGAGCTGAATTCACGTTGGCGGCCCCTTGTAGCGCGATAGAGCGCCACGGCACCTGCCCGTCGTCGCTGCGCGTCTGGTAGACGTTGAGCAGGATGTCCCCGATCAGCTCGGTCGCGCCCGGTGTCGAATAGCCGAGCTGGCCCGGGCCGCCATCGCCCCCGCGCTCCTCGAAATGGGTCGCCGCGACAGCCGCTAGGCGCTGCTCGAGCCGGTCACGGCGGATCCCCTCGCGCGAGCGGGCCGCCGCCAGCATCTGGTACAGGTCCTCCAACTCGCGATACTGCTGCGCGCGGTTGTCCCGGCCGGTCTGATTCGCGATCTGGCCGTTGACGATGAGCATGGAGGCGGTCGAGTAGCGCATCGCGTTCTCGACGTGGCCATTCCGCTCCGGGCGGAGCAGAGCACTGACCCAAGCGCGGTTGATGCGCTGCCGCAAGGGCGGGTTCCAGACCCACTGGCGCCAGGCCGACTTGAACGCATAGGCCCGCACGCCGGGGAAGGGATCCCGCATGGCGGCGGCGAGCAGGGAGGCCAGTTCGTTACGATCCACTCGCGAGCCCGGCCCGGCGAGATCGGCCCGCATGGTCAGCGCCTGCAGGACCGACTGGCGTGCGCGCTCGTCCCCGCCGCGGTAGGCGGCCAGCGCGGCCGGCCAGCCTTGGTCATCCAGAAGTAGCTGGCGCAAGGACCAAAAGGCCGCCTCGCGACAGGCCTTGACCGGGTCGGACAGGCCTGCGACCAGCGCTGGAATGCCGCTGGCGGCCAGCGCTCCGCCTATGCCGAGATAGCCGTAGTAGCGGACTTGGGGCATTTCGTCCGCGCTGGCGTCGATCATCAGGTCGGCAAAGTCGGCCCTTCCGGTGGCTTGCAGCGCTCGCGCGCGCGACAGCCGTTGCAGCGGGGATTCGCCGGGTTGCGGTTCGAACTCGCTGCGCTCGAACGGCCGGGCATCGCCCGGGAACAGGCGGCTGAGGGCGCGGATGACATAGGCGTTGGTGACGAAGCCGGTCTGCGCCGAGCGGTTCCAGAGGCCGTACTCGAATTGCTTGCCGAGCAGCCACTGCACGGCGCGCCGGACGGGCGGGCTGTCCGGGCCGTGGCCCGCGGCTCGCAGCGCGATCAGGGATACCGCCGTGGGCGCCGGATCCCCGTCCTCGTCGATCCGCTGCCAGGAGTCCGCGGCTTGGTCATGCACGCCCAGGTCGAATCCCCACGACCCGTCCTCCTGCTGCAATGCCAGCAGCCGCCGCAGGTCGCGCTCGGCTTGCTTCCGGAACGCCGGCAGCAGTTCTCGCCCGCGCCTGCCCAGCTCCGAGTCCGCGTCCAGCCCGGCCAGTTCCTCGCGCGGCAGCAGGTCGTGGAAAAACTCGATGCGGTGCCCAAGGTCGTCAACCACCTTGAGCCGTGCGTCGCCGGTCGCGACGATCTTCTCGGCCTTTTCCAGCAGTCCGGCGAGATACTTCTCCTCGCCGCTGTCGCGCCATGCCCGCTCAAGGATCTCGGCCGCAAACTTGAAAACCACGTTCGGGCCGAAGTTCGAACCCTTGCCGGCGGCGTTGATGCCCTGCGGGTCGTTGGTTTGCAGCACGTAGTTAGCGGTGCGCCTCTGCTGGTAGGAGTGCAGCCTCTTGGGCTTGAAGGTGCGCTCGTGCAGCACCACATTGCGGCCGGCCACCCGGCTGCCCGCAGGCGCGTCGCCCAAATCGTTGGGGGCCAGGGACGTGTTGACAGCGGCGTCCACGAGCTCGTTCGTCGGGCGCAGGCTCTCGTACATCGTGTTGACGAGCCTGCGGTGGTTCTGGACCGTTCCGTCCGGGCGGTAGCCATGCCGCAGGGCATCGGCGACGCCCCAGACCCCGCTCTGGGTGTGGCAGCTCATGCAGTTCTCCCCGAACAGGCTCGAGCCGTCCCGCACGCGGCGGTGGACAGCGATGTTGCGCGGGCGGTGGATCAGCCACGCATCGATCTCGGCCAGGTGGTAGTAGATGGATTGGCGCAGCGCCTGCTGCGGGTTGTCGAACGGGGCCGGCTCGGTCAGGCGCACTTCCAGCTCGTAGCCCGGCTGGTTGGCTTCCACCCGGAGGTAATACGTGCCGCCGGGATGCACGCGCCGGGTGACGAATGAGCGGAAGTTGTCGTCTTGCTGGTGGATGCGCTCGTTCACGTCGCGGCCGTCGTAATAGGTGTAAACCTGCTCCGGGCCCGGGATGACCTCGGTGTCGGGATGGATGTAGGGCACGGCCTCGCTGTTGCCGAAGTCCTCGCGCTTGGCCGCCTCGCGGTGTTCCAGATCCCGGGCGCTGGGCGCGCCCGGCTTGTAGACCCGGATGCGCGCGCTGACGACCGGTTCGGCCATCTGCAGGTTGGCTGTCAGTAGCTTGACCTTGTCGCCCCTGTAGACGAACCGGTACCAATCGTCGGGCGAGTTCCCGGAAGCGGCGTTGTCGAAGTACTCGAGTTCGTCGGAGCCGCCGATGACGCGCAGGACTTGGTCGGCGTTGCCCGCCGCGAAAGGCAGCGCGACAGACTCTTCGGGAGTGTTGTTGGGCTCGGTCTCGAGCACGATGTCGCCCGCGGCCGTGAGGGGTACCGGTGTGACAGCGATACGGATTCCTAGCGCCGCTATGGCTGGTGTCGGTGCTGGCGGGGTGGCCGCAAGCCGGGCAAGGCCGCTGTCGCGATGGTATGGCGCGGAGGGCCAAGGGGCTTCGGTGATGGTCGCCAGCGCCAGTTCGTAAGGGCCGCTGCGCGGAGCCTTGTAGACCATGTACAGATCCGGGTCCAAGGCATGCAGGACCTTGGTCCAGCCGTTGGCCTCGCCCCGGACGAGGTCGCCCCGGTGCATTGGCGCATCGCTTGCGGCGGCATCTTGCGGGCCTCGCCACCGCACGGAGATGCGGCCGTTCTCGGGAAGCTTTCCCGGGCTGTTGATGCCCACCTGGATCTGCACCGCCTGCCCCTTGGCTAGCTCCCACGAGCGCGTCCATAGCCCGTCGAACGGGACGGTCTCGCCGAATGCTGTTCCGGACAGGAGGGCGCAGAGGCATGCGGCGAGCAATTGCCGCTGGCCGCCGCGCCGGGCGCTGCGCTGCGTCCGGAAGACTTGGTTCATGGCGAGAGATTGTCCGGCAAGCGAGGAGGTGCGACAACTCCGCGCGGCGCGGCTTGCGGGTTTGCCGCCTGCCGGCCGCCCGGAGTGAATTCCTGCAAAGCGCATTTTCCTGCCAATCGCCGCGCAGCGGAGCGGTTGGCACATTATAAGTGCGCAGACCCGGACAAGGAGCCGAGCCCTCCGGGCGAGCGCGCGGACAGGCGCGAGTGGCGGGGAAGGGGCGGCCGAGCCGGGCCGATGCGCCAGCCCGGCCGCTCGCCAAGAGGGGCTAGCGGCTCCCGCCTAGCTTGGCGGAGATGTCGGCAGCAATCTGGGCGCCGTGGAAGCGGCCGTTCTCGATGAATATCTCGTTGGTGTGCATGCCCGCCACGATCACGCCGGCAAGGTAGACGCCGCTCCGGTCGCTTTCGAGAGTCTTCGGATCGGTGCGCGGTTTCCGTGCCCGCTCGTCAAAGACGATGCCGAGACTGGCTAGGAACTCCGTGTCCGGCTGATAGCCGGTCATCGCCAAGACGAAGTCGTTCTTGATCGACACAGGGCCCTCCGGGGTGTCGAGGTGCAGCTTGTCCGGCTCGATGCGCGCCACCGAGCTGCCGAGGTAGGCGCGAATTTCGCCGTGCTTGATGCGATTGGAGATGTCGGGCAGGATCCAGTACTTGATCTTGGGGCTGAGTTCCGTATGGCGGTGGACCAGAGTGACGCGGGCGCCCGCTCTGTAGCACTCCAGCGCGCAAATCGCGGCCGAGTTCTGGCCGCCGATCACCGCTACGTCGCAGCCGAAGAACGGGTGCGGCTCGTGATAGTAGTGATGCACCTTGTCCAAGTCTTCGCCGGGCACCCCCATGAGGACCGGAATGTCGTAGAACCCGGTGGCGAGGATCACCTTGCGAGCCGAGTACGCGCGGTCTTCGCCGAGGCGGTTCGTGCTGGCGACCGAGAATGCGCCGTCAGCGCCGGTCACCGCATGGACCTGCTCGTATTGCTGGATATCCAGCCGGTAGTGGCTGGCAACCCGCCGGTAGTATTTCAGCGCCTCGCCGCGCGTCGGCTTCTCGCGCACCGCGGTCATCGGGATGTCGCCGATCTCGAGCAGTTCCGGCGTGGTGAAGAAGGTCAGGTTGGTCGGGTACTTGTACAGCGAATTGACGACGCAGCCCTTCTCGATCGTCTTGACCGTGAAACCGGCCCGCTGGGCCTCGATGGCGCACGCCAGCCCGGTGGGGCCTGCGCCGACGACGATGACATCCGCGGATGCGCCTGCCGAACAGTCTGCCAACACTCAGTATAGGAATGGCTGCGGAGGCATCCGTCCCCCGCCGCTCGCCCGTGATTGCTCACGGCCCGAATGCGCGCTTGATGTAGCGCGCGTACTCCGGCCGGTCGCGCCACTCGTCGACATAGCGCGCGTAGCCGTCTTGCGTCATCCACCAGCGCGGCTCCGTCTCTTTGCGGTCAAAGTCGCCAGCGGGGTAATCGGCGCCGTCGGCGCTGGCTTGGACCGATGCGTTCCAAGCTTCCACCGCTGCCCGCAACCGGGCCGCCTCGCCGGGCCGGTCGGACGAGATATCGGCGGTCTCTCCCGGGTCGGCGGACAAGTCGAACACTTGGTAGGGCGCCTCGTCGGCGCTGTTGCGGACGATCTTGAGATGATTGTCGATCAACGCGATCCGCCCGCCGTGGCGGAATCCGATCGCTTGCTCGCGCCGGCCGGGTTCGCCCTCGAACAGGGGCCGCAAGTCGATGCCGTCCTGCGGCTGCAACGCTGCCTCTGGCGGCAGGCCGGCGATGGCCGCGACCGTGGGGAAGATATCCATCGTGACGCTCGGGAACTTCGTGACACGGGGTTGCCGGATGCCTTCCGGCCACTCGATAATCGCCGGAACCCGAATGCCGCCCTCGTGCAGGCTGCCCTTGAAGCCGCGCAGCCCCGCGACCGTTCCCGGCTCGATTTTGGGCAGCCCGCCGTTATCGCTGGTGAACCAAAGCACGGTGCGGCGCTCGATCTGCAACTCGCGCAAGCCGGAGCGCAGGGTGCCGATGCTGCGATCCATCGCGGCCAGTTCGCCGTAGTGGTGCCGGGAGTTTTTATCCAAGCCGGCGAAAGGGGCGCGGTCTTCCGCGGAGGCGATCCACGGGGAATGCGGGGAGCCGTACCAGATCACCGCGAAGAATGGGTTGGAGCGCTCGACCTGCCGCCGGATGAATCCCAGCGCCTCGGCAACGATCACCTCGGAAGAATCTCCTCGGTGCTGCACGAAGAGACCTTCGCGGCTCATCAGCGGATCCCGTTCGAAGAAGTTCGTCACCGACAGCCATGTGTCGAACCCGAACACTCCCGGGTGGTGCGTGTCGTCCGCCAGGACCGGCACGCCGGGGCCCCGCAATCCGTTGAGGTGCCACTTGCCGAAGTGAGCGGTGGCGTAGCCGGCTTCGTTCAGCGCCCGCGCGATTGTCCGCTCCTGGCGCCGCAGCGCGAAGCCGTGGTCTTGCACGCCTGTGCGGTCATTGGTCCGGCCCGTCATGACGGTGGCGCGCGTGGGCGAGCAATTCGGCGCACCCGCGTAGAAGCGGTCGAACCGCAAGCCGGCCGCAGCCATGGCGTCAAGCTGCGGTGTTTGCAGGACAGGGTGGCGGTAGTAGCCGGTTTGGCCCCAGCCCATGTCGTCGGCCATCACTAGCACGAAGTTGGGCCGCGGATCGGCCGCTTGCTCGGGCGCGGCGCACCCCGAGATGCTGAGCATGGACAGGGCCAAGCTGGCCGCTCGGCAGGTTTGATAGGGTTGTGGCCGGAATCGCATGGGGGCTTCGATTCTAGCAACGGGCGGATCCGCTGCATCTGCTGCCGGGCATGGCGTCCGGGATCTCTGCTTCGATGCGCGGAGCATTCGCTTGAGGTCTGCAAAACCTTTATTCGTGGGTTCGATTCCCACCCGCGCCTCTAGGCTCTAACCCCGTGATTTGGCTATAACTACTTTTTCAATTACTTGAAGGTTCATCTCCTTGGCAAATGCGCGGATCAGTTCGGAGCAAACTGGATTACTCCGGGGCAGTTCGGAGCGTAGGGTGGGTCCCAAAGTGGATCCCGGCGATGGCTTCTCCTTCGTCTAGTGCCTGCCAGCAGACTGTAGTCCCGTAATTCCGCGTTGGGCGGACTTCACGGGTGTACCTTATTGTCTGCAAGTCCGGCGATCAGTGCTCGCCTGTCGTTCATGTCAGCCATTCTGAAGCCGCATGGACGGAGTCGCCCGCGACAGCGTCGGCTGCACGGAGTTTGTCGTACTGCTGTCGGTGCGTACAAGGATAGGATTTGACCCATCCCGACGACGCGCTGAGCTACATTTCTAGGCCAGCTAGCTCATCGAGCGTGCATCACGGGGTGTCTTCCAGTGCCCGGGCATGGTACCGTCAGGGGATTTATCGTATGTCTTAGCTAGTGCTTGCGACAAAAGCATCCATGTCGTTGTATTCAAAACGGTTGCGTGCAATCGACGCAGGCGAAGATTAGGCGGGCAGCGGTCCGTTGGCTCGGATCCGGCCCATTAGCTGCGATCTTCGCCTGGCGGCAACCCACTACATACCGTGCAGCCTGCTCCAACAAGTCTTTACTTTGTTGACCAATCGGCCCGTCTTGCTAGTGGAGAACGGATTTTAGGGGGTTTTGTCGCAGGCACTAGCTAGCCTCCCCTGTACATCTAGGAAATGGTGTGATCTGCTCGATCCGACATGCCGGGCTAACGCGCCTGTTGGAGCGATAAGACGGCAGCAAACTGCCCCAGCAGCATCTCGGCCGGATCCGCAGGGCCTTGCAGCTTCTCGACGCCGCCAGCCAGCCCGCCGATCTTTGCGGGGCGATGCGCGCCAAGCCACTCAGCGTTGGCCCCTGAGCCGGATACTGGTCGCTTCGAGTCACTGGAAACCGGCGGATCGTTTTCCGTTTCGAGGAGGGTGCCGTCCACGATGTTGATTTCGTGGACTACCATGGGAAGCGCAAGCGGCGATAGGAGGCCGGCATGGGACCGATGCAGAACTTAGAGCACCCCGGCGCGGTGATGCGCGAGTGGTGGCTGGAGGGGGCCGACCCCGCCGAAGCCGCCGACAGACTCGGTGTCGATCCCGGCACGCTGCAGCGTGTTCTCGACGGACGATGTGGCATCTCGCCGGAACTCGCCGCACTGTTGGAGGCCGGGGGATGGTCTACCGCCTCCTACTGGTTGCGGCTGCAAGCCGCGTACGACCGCGAGCAACTGTGGGAGCACAAAGCCGCGACTGCGGCCGCCTGATTCTGGTCTAGTCTGGGACGCGGCACGAGAGAAAGAGCCTCGGAGCTATCTGAAGTCTGCCCAACGCGGAATTGCGAGACGTAAGCATTCAGTGTGGTAGTGGTTGCGGACAGGTAGAGCAACCGAATGCGTTAATTGCGCACGTTCGGATCTGTGGGGAGAGAGGCTCGGCAACGACCTCTCCTACCCGGCGTATCTAACGGCAAGCACCACAAGGTCGCCCTCGTGGCTGTCATGCGCCGCTTGGCCGGCCTGCTCGACACTCTCTTGCGAGAAGATCGCCTGTGGCAGCCCGAACCGCACTGCCGAGGTTGTCGTATGAACTGCCTGCTCCTCACTGCCCGGCGCTCTACGCCAAGCCCCCTCGCCTGCCACTGGTGGCCTCTTTTCCCGCCCCTGCCGCTTGACTTGCAACACGGAAGCTCAGAATGACTCATTTTTATCCGTTTACGACAACTGTTCGAAAGACCGAGCGTTAGCCCTGCTGAATCATGTAAACTTGCTTGCAGTGCAAGCATCCAACCGCTTGGACAGATCCTGCACCATCGGGAGATATCGCCAATGGCGAGTATTACGATCCGCAATGTCGACGATGACTTGAAAACGCGCCTGAGGGTACGCGCAGCCGAGCACCGCCGTTCCACGGAAGAGGAGGTTAGAGTCATCCTGCGCGACACTGTGGGTGGAGGACGGGCGGCCCCTAGGGATCTAGTGAAGTTCACCTGCGAATGCTTCGCGTCTCTCGGCGGCGTCGAACTCGAACTTCCCCCGCGCGGCCCGATGCGCGAGCCTCCGGAATTTTCCTGAGCATCCCCCCATGCTCGTCTCGGACACGAACGTCGCGTCCGAACTCATGCGACCCGAACCGACGCCCTCGGTTGCGGCGTGGATCGCTGACCGCGACGAGGAGGATCTGTATCTGACAGCGGTCAGCGAAGCAGAACTGCTCTATGGCGTTGCGATCATGCCGACGGGCAGACGACGATATGCGCTGGAGGCCGCCATGAGTCGATGGCTCGACCTAGGCTTCGCCGATCGGATTCTGCCGTTCGACAGCTCCTCCGCCCGAGCTTACGCAGAAATTGCATCCCGCCGCCGCCATGCGGGTCGGCCGATAGGAGAAGCCGACTGCCAAATCGCTGCCATTTCCCGCTCGCACGGTGCTGTGCCGGTGACACGCAACGTCCGCGATTTTGAGGACACAGGCGTCGATGTTGTCGACCCTTGGACGCTACCGCGTCAGGATTCCCTTGGGAATCTGGGTGTCTAGTCAGTCAGCAGGAAAGGCTGCTCAGGGTCCTGCGGCGGAGTGCGCAGTTCTCTGTTGGTCCAGCTGCCAGGGGATGCGCCGAGCAAGCGCCGGGCTGTAGCGCACAGGGGAGGTGTCACGCGAGCAGCGTACCGTGCCCAGAGCGAGCAGTCCGAAGCACTCGAACTCGCTGGCGGTATAGAAGCGACCGTTGTGGTTCTAGCTGCGCAGGTAGGGGGCTGGAGTCGCGGAACGGAGGGGGATGGCCCGGGAAGCCTGGCCAAGGGCTGTTGCGCTGGGAGTCGCCTGACCGCGGAGAGGCCAGCCAGCACGGGCAAGAGCAATTCCGGCGCACGCCGGGGGCACGATGATAGGGTGCGCGCTTCAGCTGCAGAAGGTACATAGTGCGTGCGACAAAAGCATCCATGTCATTGTATTCAAAACGGTTGCGGGCAATCGACGCAGGCGGAAATTAGGCGGGCGGCGGTCCGTTCGCACGGATCTGGCCCATTGCTGCGATCTTCGCCTGGCAGCAACCCACTGCATGTCGCGCAGCCTGCTCCAACAAGTCTTCACTTTGTTCACCAATCGGCCCGTTTTGCTGGTGGAGAACGGATATTTCTGGGGGAGAGATCCTCCGCGCACAGGCAAGAACTGGCCGAAGAAAGCCGGAAAGTATGGGTTCAACCCTCAAAAAATGAGACTGTATGCGAACTCTGTAGTGATTGAAGTCGTTTTATATCTTAGGTTCATGAGTTTCTAACGGAATTCTGACGCGGAAGGGCAGCAGTGCCGGCGTCCGAGACTTGTAGCGCGCATAGGCGGGATACTTTTTCTCGGATAGCCGCTCCGTCATGCGGATAACTCCGAGGAGCTGCATCGACAGCAGCGCTATGCCGAGACCGGTCCAGTGCAGCCACTGCCCGGATGCGGATACCGCAAATAGATTGAATGCAGACCACATCCCGATCTCGCACAGGTATGACGGATGGCGGCTGTAGCGAAACAGGCCCGTAGTGATGAAGGGCTGGACAACCTTCTCCCCGGCGGCAACCCTGCGCTTCTTGTCCTGCTGAAAAGCCCACATCTGCTGGTCGCTAATGGATTCGCCGCAGAAACCGGCTAGGAAGAGCAGCAGGGCAAGGCCGTCCAGCCACCCTAGCGGCTGGCTCTTCCAGACCCACGCTTGATGCACCGGCGAGGTGAAGAGCCAAGGGAGCAGCAGCTGGCTCGGCGTGAACAAGACTATGCTGAGCAGGCGATACCGGAGCGGGCCGATCCTCTCTTTCAGGGACTCCCAGCGGTAGTCCCTGTAACTCTTCCGGTAACCGCCCTTGCGGACGAAATTAAAGGTCATCCTTGCCGCCCAAAGGAACGCGAGTGCTGTCATCACGTTGACGCGAACAGCGTCGAAGCCGCCCGTCAGCACGAGTGCCAGGCAGCACGCCGGCGGGGTCAGCGCCCATAGGCGGTCCAGCCATTCGCTGCAATCGCCGGTGACCAGCGACAACGCCCACACCAGCACCACGAGGCACAGGCACAAATCCAGCGAGCTGCCGAAGGGCTGCCCGCTGAGAGGATGGCTGATCAGATCTAGCGCGGACACTTCGGAAACCTGCCGGCGGGACTGTCCCGGCACCGCTTCGCGCCTCGCCCGGATCGCCTGCGGCGCGGCTCCTGCCCTGATGGCGGGCGCAGCGTCACGCGAGCTCCCCGCGCTTCAGCGCCTCGACCAGATATTCGGAAGCCCGCCGGGCGAGCGCCATCATGGTCAGCGTCGGGTTGACGCACCCGATCGTGACAAAGGCCGCGCCGTCTGTGACGAACAGGTTCTTGACGTCATGGGCCTGGTTCCACCTGTTGAGCACGGACTTGCGCGGGTCATGGCCCATGCGCGCAGAGCCAACCTCGTGTGTCGCGCCGCCGGGCCAGCGCGGGGTTGTGATCTTACGAATGTCTTCGGCCCCGGCGGCGAGCAGCATTTCCTCGCCCTCGTCGGCGGAGTGCCGGAACAGGCGCATCTCGTTGTCGCCCCAAGTGACATGCATGTTCAGTGCCGGAATGCCCCAAGCGTCCTTGACGTGCGGGTCGAGCTTGACGTGATTCTCGTAGCGGGCCAGGCACTCGCTGGAGGTGCCCAGGCTGAAGCGCCAGTACGCATCGGACTCGCGCACCGCGCGCTTGAAGCCTGCCCCGAATCCGGGCACGCGGCTGATTGCGGCCGGCGAGCCATAGCTGGAGCCGTTGCGCATCTGCGCTCCGAAGCCGCGGATCATGCCGTTGGTATGCGGGCGGTCGACGTTTAGGTAGCGCGGCAGGTAGAGTCCGTTGGGGCGCTGCGGCGGGCCGGCCCAGCGCCTGTCCTCCTTGACGGGCAGCACGCCGGAGACCCCGCCGAACATGTGGTCCATGACGTAGTGGCCCAAGGTGCCGGAAGAGTTGCAGAAGCCCTCGCCCGAATTGAGGAGGATACGCGTCGATTCGAGGGTTGAGGCCGACAAGACGACCACTCTGGCGCGAACCTTCCGCGGCGCGCGGGTCAGGCGGTCGTAGTAGGCCACGCCGTCGGCCAGGCCCGTGCCCCTGTCGGTGCTGACGTGGGACACCACGGCATCTGTCAGAACCTTGCAGTTGCCGGATTTCTCGGCATCCGCGACGGTGGTCCAAACGCTGGAGAAGTAGGAGTGGGTCACGCAGCCGTGCTCGCACGGGCCGCAGTAGTGGCAGGGCTGGCGGCCGTTGAGCGGCTGTGTCAGGATCGCAGTCCTGCCGATGGTGACATCGCGGCCGAAACGGGCGTTGACTCTCTGCTTGAAGTGCCGCTCGCCGCATGTCATCGCCATCGGCGGCTGCATGATGCTGTCCGGGAACTGCATCAGGCCGAGCGGTTCGCCGCTGAGGCCGACGTAGCGCTCGACTGTTTCGTAGTAGGGGGCCATTTCCTCGTCGGTCACGGGCCAATTCTCGCCGTAGCCGTCATGGCTGGCCGCGGAAAAG
Organism: Bryobacterales bacterium; assembly: GCA_965219605.1. GTDB lineage: Bacteria > Acidobacteriota > Terriglobia > Bryobacterales > UBA6623 > VXMF01. Next base: position 75,010 of record CBDCOC010000004.1, read on the forward strand.
TCAAGCGGGGACAGGCGGTAGCTTTGGCGCCCCCAGGTCAGCGACCTTCCGCCGAGCTGGCGCCCGCGCGTCCACTGGAAAGGCTTGTCGGCAGGATAGGTGTAGGGATTGCGAATATCGTCTACGAACCATGAGAAATTCGACTCCCGGCAAGCGTACTTCATGCTTTGGATCGGACGGTTGCGCGCGATCTCGGGGGATTGGCCGCGGTACTTGAGGTCGTAGGGGCGCAAGTGCTCCGTGAACTCGGCCGCGGTGGTGCGGTGGCCGGCTTCCAGCAGGGCCACCTGCAGGCCCGCCTCGGCAAGCGTCTTGGCCACCCAGCCGCCCGTCGCGCCGGAACCGACGATGACGGCGTCGAAAATGTCGTGATCCTTGGCGATGATCTGCATGCGCCGGGCCCTCGCGCGGCCTGCCTGCTAGCCCGGCCCCGCGCTGTCTCACTCTCGCCCTTCCTGTTGAGGCTAGCAGAGTCCCAAGCACTTGCTGGCCCTCTTTTGCTCGCGCCCGCGCTCCGGATGCTCGCGAGGCGGCCTGATCGATCCGCGTGGGAGACTTGCCCCACCCGCTGACGTCTCGCCGGGCGGGGCGGGCAAGGGTTGGCGCTGGGCCGCAGGGCGTGCGCGCGGGGATCGACGGACGTAACCGGGACATGGCCGACGGGGAGAAAACCGCAGGGCGTGCGTGCGGGGATCGACGCCTGTGCCCCCGTCGGGCGGTTACGGCAGAAGCTCCGTCAGGCGGTCCACTTCCTGCGCGCTGTTGTAGACGTGTGGCGCGACGCGGATCCAGCCCATGCGCTCGGCCACCGATACACGCTGCTCCAACAGCGCTCGCACGGTCGCGGCGGAATCGGCGCCGCGCTTGCGGAGGGACACGATCCCCGAGCCGCTCGCGGCGGTGCGCTCTGCAGCCGCCGTGTACCCCTTGCCCAGCGCGCCGGAGAGCAGCCGGCCGGCCAAGGCGTCAATGCGGCGCGCTGCGACGTCCGGCCCGATGCGGTTCAGCAGCGCCAGCGATGCGCGCAGGCCGGCGCAGCCTGCCGAGTTCAGAGTGCCGCATTCGTAGCGGCGGGCACTTGGCTGCAGGCCGCCATCGTTGCGGTACTCCTCGAATCCCTGCAAGCTGGCCCAGCCCAGCTCGGCCGGCTCCACCAGCGGCATGACCTCGCGATCGATGTACAGGATGCCGCAGCCCTCCGGGCCGGCCAGCCACTTGTGGCCGGATGCGGCCAGCGCGTGGACGCCGCAAGCCTTGACGTCGAGCGGGAATGCGCCCATGCCCTGGACGGCATCCAGCACGAGCAGGCAGCCGCGCCGCCGGCAGATCTCGCCGACCGCGGCCAGGTCCCAGCGGAACCCGGTCAAGAAATGCACATAGCTGAGCGCGGCCAGCCGGGCGCCCTTGCAGGCTTGGTCCAGATCGTCCAGATCCAGCCGCCCCCGGCGCAGATCCAAGCTGCGGAAGCGCGCGCCGCGGCGCTGCTGCAGTTCCCGCCACGGCACGTAGTTGGCGGGGAAATCGCCGGCCAGCCCGACCACGATGTCGCTGTTGCGCCAATCGATACCGTTGGCAATGACGCACAACCCTTCCGAAGTGTTCTTGGTGATCGCGACCTCGTCCGGGCAGCAGCCGAGCATGGCTGCGGTCTCGCCGCGCAGGCCCGCGTAATCCTCGACCCACCGCTCGTAGCCATGCACGCCGTGCCGTAGCGCGACCTCGATCTGCGCCCGCATCGCTTCCGCCGCGGGCAGCGAGAGCGGGCCGATGGCGGCGTTGTTGAAATAGGCGTAGCTGGCGGTTACCGGGAAGTTCGCTCGTATCGTTGCGGTGTCCATGCGTGGCGCGGGAGAGGCAAGCCGCCGGACGGGCTTGATCCTGCCTAGTTTAGACCCCAGCCACGCGCCGAGTCGCGAGACGGTCTATACTAAACATGCCCAGCCAGCCGAATCTTCTGCCTGGCCACTGGAGGTGCGCTCGCCATGACTTGGAGGGGGAAATGCCTGCCGCTCGCGCTCGCGCTGCTGGTTGCCGGCGTTCTGCCCGCCAACGACGAGGACTCGAAAGGCGGCAAGCCGAAGAACGCCAGGCAGGATGTCGAAGCGATCGGCGAGCGTGACGTCGGCAAGGGGGTCAACTTCTACTCGATCGAGAAGGAAATCGCGCTCGGCAAGCGCATGGCCCAGGACGTCGAACGCAACTCCAAGATTGTCGACGATCCCGTGATCGCCGAGTACGTGAACCGGGTGGGCCAGAACTTGGTCCGCAATTCCGATGCCAAGGTGCCGTTCACGATCAAGCTCATCGACAGCCCCGACATCAACGCTTTCGCCCTGCCGGGCGGCTTCTTCTTCGTCAATTCCGGCCTGATGCTGCGGGCTGAGAGCGAGTCCGAGCTTGCCGGCGTCATGGCGCACGAGATCGCCCACGTGGCGGCCCGCCACGGCACCCGCCAAGCCACCAAGGGCCAGCTGGTGCAGATCGCCTCGATCCCGCTGCTGTTCATCGGCGGCTGGACGGGCTACGGCATCTACCAAGCCAGCAACTTCCTGATCCCCATGACCTTCCTGAAGTTCTCGAGACGCATGGAGTCGGAAGCCGATTTCCTGGGCGTGCAATACCTTTACAAGGCGGGATACGACCCGACCTCGTTCGTCGACTTCTTCGAAAAGATGCTGGCCGACGAGAAACGCCGCCCGGGCACGATTTCGAAACTGTTCCGCAGCCACCCGCCGCACGGTTCGCGCATTCGCAAGACGCAGAAAAACATTGACACCCTGCTGCCGGGCAAGGCCGAGTATGTCGTCAACACCTCGGAGTTCCTGCAGGTCAAGGCCCGGCTCGAGCAGCTCGTGCTGCGCCGCAAGGAAGCCTCCGACGACCCCAGCAAGCCGCGCCTGCGGCGGACAAGTTCCGGGGGCACGATACCGACCGACGATATCGACGTGGAATCGACGGAAGAGGAAGAGGACGAGCGTCCGACGCTCAAGCGCCGCTGAGCGCGCACCTTCAGTCGGCGTTAATGCTGCGGCCGAGATCGCGCGGTCGGTCTACGTCGCAGCCCCGCAGCACGGCCGTATGGTAGGCCAGCAGTTGCAGCGGGATGTGGGCGACCGCCGCTTGGAGCGGCTCGCGCACGGCCGGCACGCGGATCACTTCGTGAGCGTATTGGGCGATGCACGCGTCCTCCTCGTTCGCGACGCAAATGACCCGGCCTTGGCGCACCGTCACCTCCCGCACCTGGGATAGCGTTTTTTCGTAGCGCAGCCGGCTGCGAGCGTCGCCTTGGTCGACTGTGGCGATCACCACCGCGACCAGGTCCGAGCCGACGACCGCAGTGGGGCCGTGGCGCATCTCGCCGGCCGCGCAAGCCTCCGCCTGGATGCCGGACAACTCCTTGAGCATGCGCGCCGCCTCCAGCGCGATCGGATAGTGGATGCCGCGCCCTAGGTAGAGGACTTTGCCCTCGTGGGCGAGCTGGCGCGCCACGCGCTCGCAGTCGGAGGCCAGTTCCAAGGCCGACTCGACCCGGCTGGGAAGCTCCAGCAAGTCGTGCGCGTGCCGTCGCGACATGTCGCGGGAGAGTGCGCCGCGGGCCTGGCCCAAGTACATCGCGAAGAGGTACAGCGCCGTCAGCTGCGCAGAGAAGACCTTGGTGGAGACAGCCGCCAGTTCGGGGCCGGCGTGGGTGTGGATCGCACCGCGGGCGTTGTGGGCCATCGTCGAGTCGACGGAATTGCAGATGGCGATGGTCTTCGACCCTAGTTCGTGCGCCAGCTGCTGCGCCGCCAGGGTATCGGCGGTCTCCCCGGACTTGCTGATGACCAGCGAGAGCACACCCTCGTCGATGACGGGGTCGCTGTAGCGGAACTCGCTGCCGAATTCCACCTCCACATGCACGCGGGCCAAGCCCTCGATCATGCTCTTGGCGATCAGCGCGGCATGCCACGAGCTTCCCGAGCCGATTACATTCAGGTGCTGCACTGCCCGTAGCTCGCGGAGCGTCACGCCCAACTCGTCGAACACCACGTTGCCGCTCTCCTCATCCAAGCGGCCAAGGGACGTATCCCGTATGGCGCGCGGCTGCTCGAAGATCTCCTTGAGGACGAAGTGCTTGTAGCCGCTCTTTTCCGCCAGCAGCGGATCCCACAAGACGTGATGCACCGAGCGCGTCACGCGCCGAGCGTCGGAATCCATCATCTGCACCCCGCGCGCGGTCAGGACTGCGATATCGCCGTCCTCGAGCTGGATCATGTCGCGCGTCCGGTGCAGGATGGCGGGCTTGTCCGAGGCGATGAAATTCTCGTGCTTGCCCAAGCCGACCAGCACGGGCCTGCCTAGGCGCGCCGCCACTACCTTGCCTGCCTCGTCGCTGGCAATCGCGGCGAGCGCGCAGATGCCCTCGATGTGGGCCGCCAAGCGCCGCACGGCTTCCTCGAGCGGCGCACCCTCTGCGCGCCAACGGTGGAGCAGCAGTTCCAAGGCCGCGGTGGCACCGATGGACTGCCGGCGCGCGGGGCCGGCCGGGAGCAGCTCCCGGATACCGTCGAGATTGCCTGCCTCGCCGGAAAGGACGACCGCGACGTCCCGCTTGGGCAGCTTGCCGGGCGCAGGCCGCGCAAGGTGGTGCGCTATCCAACTGGTGTGGCCCACGCCAAAGGTGCCGCGTACCGGATCGAGACGGGCCGCGGTTTCCAAATTGCGCAGGGTGCCGGTCGTGTGGCGCGAATGCAGGCGCTTGGACGAGCCGACGGAGAGCCCCGCCGAGTCGTGTCCGCCGTATTCGAGGCGGCGGAGACCGTCCAGTATGACCGCGGCCGCTTGCTTGCGCCCCGCGTATCCGACGATTCCAGCCATGGCGCTCGCCCGGGCTAGGGACCGTCTAGCACGCTTACTTCGTAATCTTCGATCACCGGATTGGAGAGCACCTCGGCAGCTATCCGCTCCACGCGCTCGCGGGCGGCTTGGGGACTGCTGCCGGGAGCGAGCTCGATCTCGAAGAACTTGCCTTGGCGCACGTCGACGACTTCGGCGTGGCCATGCCCCTGCAGCGCCTTGGTGATGGCGCGTCCCTGCGGATCTAGCACGGTTCGTTTCGGGGCGACTCGGACGATGGCCTTCAAGCCCCATTATATCGGGCTGCCGCGGCGCCGGATGCTCCGATCCGTTGCGCCGGTTGCCGCGCGCGCCCGGCCCGGCGGCCCTGCACGCCTGTCTTGGCCGCGCCTTGCGCCCTGCGGCGCGAGCGCTACTTGCCGATGCAGAAGGTCGAGAAGATTTGCTCCAAGATGTCGTCCACCGAGGTTGCGCCCGTGATGGCGTCCAGCGGCTGGAGAGCTTCGTACAGGTCGAGCAGCAGCATTTCGTGCGGGACGCTCGCGCGAACGCCCGCCATGGCCCGTTGCAGGCACTGCAACGCTTCGCGCAGCAAGCGCTCCTGGCGGATGTTGGTGACCAGCGCTCCCTCGTGCGACGCATCCAGGCCGGGCAGCGCGCGCTCGCGGATCCGCTCGCGCAGGCTTGCGATGCCGTCGCCCGTCTTGGCCGACACGGCGATCATTTCGTCCGCGCCGGGGCGCTGGCGCGGCAGGTCGAGTTTGTTGCCCACCAGCAGTGCCGGGCAGAGCGAGCTCGCCCGCTGCCATAATTCGTCGTCTTGGCACGCGCCGGGCTGCGACAAGTCCACGACGACCAAGGCGCAGTCGGCCTCCTGCAAGCTCTGCCACGAGCGCTGGACGCCCTCCGCTTCGATCTCGCCAGCGGCCGCCCGGATGCCGGCGGTGTCCAGCAGTTCCACCGGCACCCCGTCGAATGACACTGTCTCGTTGATCGAGTCGCGCGTTGTGCCCGCGGCGGCGTTGACGATGGCCCTCTCGCGCCCCAAGAGACGGTTGAACAGGCTGGACTTGCCCACGTTCGGGCGGCCAATGATGGCAAGGCGCAGCCCGCCGCGCACCACCTTGCCGATACAGAAGCCGGCCGCCAAGGCGTTGACCTGCCGCTCGATCTCCGCCAGTGCCCCCGCGACCGCCGCGCTGTCCTCGACCTCTACGTCGTCCTCGGCGAAGTCAATGCCGGCCTCCAAGCGTGCAATCAGCGCTAGCAGACCCTGCTTGATGCCACGCAGCCGCTTGGACAGCGCCCCGGTTGTCTGCTGGGCGGCAAGCCTGGCTTGGTAGAGGGTGACAGAGTCGATCAGGTCGCGCACCGCCTCGGCTTGGACCAGATCCATGCGCCCGTTGCGCCAGGCGCGCCGCGTGAACTCGCCCGGCTCTGCCAGCCGGGCCCCCAGCTCGGCGGCGCGCTCGAGTGCGTGGCGCAGCACCGGCGGCGCGCCGTGGCACGAAATCTCGACCAAGTCCTCGCCGGTATAGCTGGCCGGCGCCCGGAACAGCGTCACCAGCACTTGATCCACCACGGCGCCGGCGGCATCGACCAAGGCATCGACGGCTGTCTCGCGCGGCCGCCAGCGCTTGCGCCGCAAGAGGCCGCCGGCGATTTCAACCGCCTTGGGCCCGGAGAGACGGACCAGCCCGACCGCCGAGCGGCCGGGCGGCGTGGCGGGCGCGACGATGGTGTCCGCGGCCGCTGCCGACAGGTGCGGGTTGAGAGGTGGCACGGCCGATTCCGGGGGATTCCAGCCCGCCTGCTGCCGCGGGGCGGCCTGCGCTAGCTGTCGGTGCCGGCGCGCGTCTCGATCACCGTGTAGCGGTTCGGAGGAGTGCCCTCGGACGTTGTCGTGATCGCGTCGTCAGCGTTGAGCGTCACATGCACGATGCGCCGCTCGCGGGAAGTCATCGGACGGAACTTGTACGGCTTCCCGGTCTGCTTGACTTGCGCGGCAGCCTCGCGGGCCTTCTCGCACAGATCCGTGATCCGCTGCGTGCGGTAGTCGTTGACGTCGAAGATCAGGCGGTAGCGGTCCTCGTGCGGGACCCGCAGGGCCTCCAGCGTCAACTGCTCCAAAGCCAGCAGCAGTTCGGACCGGCGCTGGAGCAGCAGGGGCACGTCCTTGCCCTCGAAATCAACCATCAGTTCGGGCCCGATCACGGCCACCTTGCCCTGCACCTCGAATATGTCGTAGTCGAGGTCCAGATCTGCCGCTTCGAGCACTGGATTGAGGAAGTCATCGATCATCGGGCCGAGGGATTCAACCGTCCATTCGATGTCCGCCATGGTTGTCTTTCAGCGCCCGCTGGGAGCGGCGCCAGCTTGCTTGCCGCGCTTCTTTCGCTTGCCGCGCCGCGGCTTGCGATCCAATTCTAACTGCTCTTGGGGCAGTCTGTTCAGCACGAGCTGCTGGACGATGCCGACGCAGTTGCTCGTCAGCCAGTATAGCACCAGCCCGGCTTGGAACTGGTAGAAGATGAAGCCGAACACCAGCGGCATGAACTTCATCATGCGCGCTTGCATGGCGTCGGTGGTTGGTGTTGGCGTGAGCGATTGAGACCAGAACTGTGTGGCTACCATGGCCAGCGGCAGGACCCGTATCGGGAGTGTCTCGGGATTGGACAGGTCGGACACCCAGAGCCACTCCGCCTGGCGCATTTCGATGGCCACCGTGAGCAGCTGGTAGAAGGCGAAGAAGAACGGCATCTGCAGCAGGATCGGCAGGCAGCCGCCCATGGGGTTTGCGTTGTGCTTCTTGTAGAGGGCCTGCAGCTCTTCGTTCTGCTTGGCCTTGCGCGGGTCGCGCATCGTCACGCCCTTGTAGCGGTTGTTGATCTCCTTGACCAGCGGCTGCAGCTGCTGCATCCTGCGCATCGACTTGGTGCTCTTGTACTTGAGCGGGAACAGGATCGTGTTGATGATGATCGTGACGATGACGATGCTCCAGCCCCAGTTGGCGGCGATGTTGGCATACACCCAGCGCAGCATCAATACCAGAGGCTCGGCGATGAAGGCGAAGAATCCGTAGTCGACGATGCCGCGGAAAGCGCCGCCGAGATCGCCGACCTCTGCCAGCGCCGCGCGGCTTTTGGGGCCGACGTACAGGCGGAAGCGGTTATCCGTCGCGCCGCCGAAAGCAGCGGCCGCGTAGGTCTGCCGCTCGCCAGGGTCGGCGCCCAGCGGCAAGATCTCGATGGCGGTGGTCTCCACGCGGAGGTCCGTCTCCGGCTCCGGGATGACGGCGGCGGTGAAGAACAGGTCGGCAATGCCCGCGAAAGCGTACGGCCCGGAATGCGTGACGCGCTCGTCTTCGGCGTCGGCGGCGGGCACGTACTCGATATCGCCGTCGCTGTAGAAATAGGTCTGGCTATGCGTGGAATTGCCGGCTTGGGAAGTGTCGCCGAAGCCGCCCCCCCAAGCCAGCAGGTGCCGCTGCGGGCGGCCGGCCTCCGACACTTGGGTCTCGATGCGGACGACGTGCCCGCCGGCCTCGAACGAGAAGCTTTTGAGGATGCGCAGCCCCTGCTTGGAATATTCGAAGGTCAGCGTCGCGGGGGCGTTGCGCACGCGGGGGCCCGGGTTGACCGCGAACAGCGCCTCGTCCGCGCCTTCGATCAACTCCCCGCCAGGGCGCAGCAGCCGCAAGGGCATGCCGTAGCGCTTGGCCCCGCTCGCGTGGACCAAGTCAAGCGGATCGCCGCGCGCGTCGTTGTACTGCTTGAGCTGCCAGCTTGTCACGACCGCGCCGCGGTTGCTGAATTCGACGCGGTAGTTGTCACTCTCGACCACGACCAGTTGCTCGGATGCGGCCTCGACGGCGGCCTCGTCGGCTGCTATCGGGGCAGCGCTTGCCGGCCCCTGTCCCGGCACTGCTTCGGATCCGCTCCCGGGCGGTGCCTCGTCGCTGTCCGCGGGCAGTGCCGAGGCTGGCGGTTGCGTGGGTTCGGGGCGCGGGGCCAGGTAGATGTACAGGCCCATCACGGCGGCGGACAGGACAACCGCCATGAGCATGCGGCGCTGGATGAATTGTTCGTCGTTCACGGGCTCAGTGGTCCACCTGCCGGAAAGTCTCCGGGACTCGATCGATGCCGCCGCTCGAGAACGGGTGGCAGCGCGACAGCCGCTGGGCTGCCAGCAGCGCGCCGCGCGCCAAGCCGTGGCGCTCGATGGCCTCGCCGGCATAGTCGGAGCAGGTCGGGTGAAACCTGCAGGCCGGCGGCAGGAGCGGCGAGACCAGCGCCTTGTAGGCCCGCAGCGCCGCCAGTGCGATGGACTGCGGCACGCTGCGCCGGCAAGGGGCCGAAGGCTCAGGGGAGCCGTTGCACGGCCTTGGGCAGCATTCGGGCAATCTCGTTCTCCACTTCTCGGGCCTGCGCTGCGGGGAGACCGTGGCGGGCGTGCAGCACTATGTCAAGGCCGGCCGGCAGCACATGCCAGTGCTTGCGGACGGCTTCGCGCAACAGGCGCTTGCAGCGGTTCCTGACGACGGAGTTGCCGATCTTTCGCGTGACCGTGAGGCCGACCCGGGCCGGGCGCTCCGGAGCGGCTGGCAGCGCGAAGATCGCGACTAGCCGGGAGCCGACCCGAACACCTCCATCATAGACCGCTCGGAAGTCGGCGCGCTTGAGGATGCGCCGCTGCCTCGGAAATCCAGCGTCGACATGCGGATCTGCCGCCCGGACAGCGCTACTCGTCGCTGACAGTGAGGCGCTTACGCCCCTTGGCGCGGCGGGCTGCGAGCACACGTCGTCCCCCCGGTGTTCTCATGCGGACGCGGAAGCCGTGCGTTTTGGCCCGCTTGCGCCGGTTCGGCTGGTAAGTTCTCTTCGGCATGGTCTGCCCTGTTCGTTCGGCTTCGCCCGGGCGCGCAGCGCCCCGGTTCCCTAAAGTCACAGCTTAGCACAGCGGTGCCGGCAGGAGGGAAGCGCGATTTGCCCGGATCCTGCATGCGGGCTATGCTGGTTGCTCGCATGCAGCGGTTTCTGCTTGCCTTGACGCTGGCCGCCTGCCCCTTGCCGGCCCAAGTCGCGCGCCTGGCCGAAGGCGGCGCGCTGAAAATGCTCTATGACAGCCGCATGTACCCCCAGGCGGTTGTGGCCGGAGGGCGCTTGCACGCGGTCTGGCGGGGCGCCGGGGGGCTACCTTGGATTCGCTCCTACAGCCTCGCCGAGCGCAAGTTCTCCGCACCGCGCATGCTGCTAGCGGGTACCGGCATCGAGATTGACGCCGAGCGCTTCGCACGGGACCAGCACTACGCGCCGATCATCTGGGCCGACGGGGACGGTCGCCTGCATGTGGCCTTCGGCTTCCATCGCACGGCCGGCTATCACCTGGCGGCGAGCCGGCCCGGCAGCGTCGATGCTTGGGAACGGCTGCCGGAGATATCGGACTCGGTGTCCTATCCGCAGGCGCACAGCCTCCCGGATGGCAGGACGTTGGTGTATTTCCGCGAGAGCGGCCACCTGGGGTTCTGGACCTACCGCACGTCGGACGACGGCGGCCGGACTTGGCAGGGGCTGGCGGAACCCGTGATCGATATGGATGCCCCGCCGCGCGAGTCGCCACTGGCGAGACACGCAGGGTCGTACCAGACCACGCAAGTCAGCGCAGACGGGAGCACCCTGCACATCGCCTTTATCTGGAAGGTGGAGGAGCCCATCGCCAGCCAGCGATATGGATCCGTGCTGCATGACTACACGCGCCGCCACAACCTCTACTACGTGCGGGCCGATCTCGCATCCGGCCAGGTTTTCAACGCGCGCGGCCGGCGATTGCCCAGGCCGGTGAACTTCGCCACCGCCCAGCGGCACTGCTTGGTGCTGGATACCGAGGGCGGCAGCGCATCGGTCGGCCCCTCGATCGCGCTCGGCCCCCGCGGGGAGCCGAACTTCCTGCTGCCCGTATCGGGCAAGACGCCTTACGCTTCCAAGTTCTATTTCGTCCGCATGCAGGACGGCAAGTGGGACAAGACGCCACTCGCTGCGACCGGGCACCCGTTCAACTCGGCCCATTTAGCGGCCCGCGCTGATGGGTCTTTCCAAGCCTTCCTGATCGCCGGGGAGGGCGAGGCCAGAGAGGACACGCTGATGAACAGCTACGGCTGGGGCGATCGCGTCGAGGAGTGGGTGTCGGACAGGGGCGGCGTCCGCTGGAGGCGTTCCGAAGACCTGACCCCAGAGCCGGGGCTGCGCTACCAAGGCGTCAAATTCGTGCGGGGCGCAGACGGGCGGAGCGTGGCCGGCCTGCTGCTGTTCTACGCTTGGCAGGGAACCGGCGGCGGCTCAGCCTTCTTGCTGGACCGGCGCGACTAGCCCGCGGCTCGCCAGGCGGTTTCAGTCGGACTCGAGGGCGTGGATTGCCTGCACGAACTGGCGCTCGTTCTGGAAGTCGAGGTAGACCGAGGCGAAGCGAACGTAGGCCACCCGATCGACCAGCTTCAGCTCCCGCATGAGCAGTTCTCCGATCGCGCTGGTGGGGCACTCGCCGTCTAGCGACCCCGTCACCAAGGTTTCGGCCGCGCCGACCAAGGCCTCTATTTTCGCCATCGGGACGGGCCGCTTCTCGCAAGCCCGCATGATCCCTTGCAGCACCTTCTTCCGGTCGAACCGTTCGCGATGGAGATTCTTCTTTACCACCATGAAGGGAAGTTCTGCGACGCGCTCGTAGGTTGTGAAGCGGCGCTTGCAGGCCAGGCAATCACGGCGGCGCCGAATCACTTCATCCCCCTGGGTCGTGCGGGAGTCGACCACTTTGTTATTCGGGTGGCTGCAGTAAGGACAGAGCACGGTGAAGCGACCGGCTAGCGCCGGAACTAAAATTCTAGCCGCTTGCGCCTAGGCCTTCTTGTCACGCGCCGAAGTTGGCAGTGCGGCCAGGCAAGAGACACCGGGCGGCTTCTCGTCGGGAGTAGCCGGCCGCGCTCGCCGCTCCCCTGCATCCAGCCGTCAGCACTCGCGTACTCCAAGGACTTGGCCGCGTGCCCCGCTGCGTCGTCAGCGGCGACTCCGCCTCCGTCGCGAAGCCCGGCACTTTGCCGTCCTCCTACGCCCAAGCCCCCCTCCCGCGCGCATGGCCAGCACGTCCGGCTACGGCCGGGCCCGATTGCCGCCACATTGCAATTCGCTGGCTGCCAGCACATCCACGCGACCCCGGAAATGTCACTCCAATCCAGATGTGGCGCACCGGGCAACGGCCTGCTTTCAAAGGCCATCGTCGGGGCCGAGGAGCGGGCCGCTCACGCGAAGTTGCGGGTCACTTTGAACGCTTGGGTCTTGGGATGCACGCTCTCGCGCTGCTGTAGACAGCCTATGATCCCGAACTCGCAGACCGCCAGCAGTCTCTGGCAGCGCCCCGAGCGCACTGTTCCAAGACGCTGCACAAGAACTCGCTGCGGTCGCGGCCGCCCTCTGCAACAGACCGCCTGATATACTTTCGGGCATGTTCGCTAGAATTGCGCTCTTGGCCGCGTTTGCCTGTGCGTCGGCCAACGCCGCCCAGCCCAACATCTTGTGGCTCAGCTCAGAGGACAACGGGCCGCAACTAGGAATCTACGGGGACGAATACGCGGACACGCCGAACCTTGACGACCTAGGCTCCAAGGGCATGATCTATCGTCATGCCTGGTCAACGGCCCCGGTGTGCGCCCCGGCGCGCACGACCATTATCAGCGGGATGTACCCCCCGTCGCTCGGAGCGCAGCACATGCGCTCTATGACACGGCTGCCGGCCTCCATGCGCATGTTTCCCCAATACTTGCGAGACGCCGGCTATTACGCCTCCAACAACGCCAAGGAAGACTACAACCTAGAGAAGCCCGGCAAGGTCTGGGACGAGTCCGGCGGCAAGGCGCACTGGCGCAAGCGAGCGCCGGGCCAGCCGTTCTTTTCCGTGTTCAATTTCACGGTCACGCACGAATCCCGGATCCGCCGCCGGCCGCACGTGCCCGTTCATGACCCCGCCCGGGCGCCCGTGCCGGCCTACCATCCCGACACTGAAGAGAGCCGCGCCGACTGGGCCCAGTATTACGACAAGGTCAGCGAAATGGACGCGCTGGCAGGCCGTGTGCTGGCTGAGTTGCGCGAAGACGGGCTTGAGGAGGAAACGATCGTCTTGTACTGGGCCGACCACGGCCCCGGCATGCCGCGCGGCAAGCGCTGGACCTACAATTCAGGCCTTCATGTCCCGCTCATCCTCTACATTCCGGAACGCTTCAAGCAGCTACGCCCGCCCGAATACGCCGCTGGCGGCGAGAGCGAGCGCTTGGTCGGTTTTGTTGACTTCGCGCCGACCGTCCTGAGCCTGGCTGGCATTGAGCCGCCCGCGCACTTGCAAGGCCACGCCTTTGCCGGGGAGTTCGTCGCGCCCCCCCAGCCCTATGCCTACGGTTTTCGCGGCAGGATGGACGAGCGCTACGACATGGTCCGCAGCGTCTCCGACGGCCGTTTCGTCTACATCCGCAACTTCATGCCCCACCGCATCTACGGACAGTACATCCAGTACATGTTCCAGACCCCGACCACGGCGGTTTGGCACCGGCTTTACCAGGCCGGCCTGCTGCGCCCGCCGCGGACCCATTTCTGGGAAGTAAAGCCGGCCGAAGAGCTCTACGACTTGGACCGCGACCCGGACGAGACGCGCAACTTGGCATCCAGCCCCCAGTACAGCCAAGATCTCGAGCGCTTGCGGGAGGCCCGCCGCGAGTGGTCGCTTGCGATCCGCGATCTCGGCTTCCTTCCCGAGAGCGCGATTCACGCCCGGGCGGGGAATGACGCTCCGTATTCGATGGGCGCTAATCCGGGACGCTTCCCGATGGCTCGCATCATGCGCATGGCTGAGTTGGCGTCATCCATGGAAGGCGGGGCGGAAGCTGACTTGCGCCGAGGGTTTGACGATAGCGACAGCGCGGTCCGCTATTGGGCGGCCATGGGCGCCCTCGTGCGCGGCCGCGACGGCGTGGAGGCACTCGCCGGCCCGCTGCGGGCGGCACTGGACGACGCCGATCCCGCAGTCCGTATCGCAGCGGGCGAAGCACTCGGGCGCTATGGCCGCGAGGCCGACGCCGAACGCGCGCTGGAAGTGCTGGTGCGGCATGCCGACACCCGCCAGCACGGCCTGTTCGCTGCGATGGCCGCGCTCAACGCGCTGGACTACATGGAGGAGCGAGCCAGCCCGGCGCTGGAGCGGATCTTGGCCGTGCCGCAGGAAGATCCGCGCTATGGCTCGCGCTTTCGCCCCTACTTGCCGAACCTGATCAGCAAGATCCGGGCCGATGCGGAATAGACGGCACGGCTGGCCTGCCAGAAGAGCAGCCGTGTTCCCGGCCCCTTTGCGGGCTTCGAGCTAGCGTAGACGCAGATGCCTCTTTCTCGGAACCCGGTCCCCTTGCGCGAGCGGCTCATCTTCGCCATGGATGTGCCCGATGCGGCTTCCGCGCTTGCCTTGGCGGAGCGGCTGGGCGACTCGGTCTGGTTTTACAAGCTGGGCCTTGAGCTGTTCATGGCGGGCGGATACTTCGAACTTGTCGAGCAGCTCACGCGCCTGGGCAAGAAGGTGTTCGTGGATCTGAAGTTCTTCGACGTGCCCGAAACGGTCGGCCGGGCAGTCCGGCGGCTCAGCGGCCGGGGCGTGGCCTGTTGCACGGTGCATGGCAACGATGCGATGCTGGCCGCCGCCTGCGCCAGCCGGGGCGATGTCAAGATCTTGGCAGTCACGGCGCTGACAAGCCTGGACCGGGGCGATTTGGACGATCTTGGCTTTGCCTGCGATCCCCGCGAGCTCGTTCTCTCGCGGGCTCGGCGCGCGTTCGAGATCGGTTGCGATGGCGTGATTTCCTCGGGGCTGGAAGCTGCGGCGCTGCGCCAGCACGTAGACGATCGCCTGCTGGTCATCACGCCAGGAATTCGGCCCGTGGAAAACCGGTCGGCCGACGATCAAAAACGCACTGTCAATGTGCGCCAAGCGTTCTTGAACGGAGCTGATCACATCGTTGTGGGCCGACCGATCCGGAATGCAGCCGACCCGCAGGCCGCGGCGGAGTCGATCCAGCGCACGATCAGCGAGGTCTTCGCCGGCTGAAAAGTGAAGAAAAGCCATGCTGCGCTCACTGTCATCACCGCTAATCCGAAGTTCCAAGAGACTCTTCCAATGCGAAATGAGACTGAAGAGCGGGGTTGTTCCAACGGGAAGTAGACTAAAGGGCCTCGCGAGGGGATTTGGGAAGCATGGTTGCGTCAGGACAAGTCTTGGAGGGAAGGAAAGCCAATGAGCTGAAACTTCTCGCAGCGAGCCAGCGGGTTCGACTCCTGTCCGGCAAAGGTGCAGCCCAGCAGCCGCGAGTGAGTGTTGCATGGCCTCTGGTAACGCAGGTCGTGAAGCTTACGCAACGGGCGGCGAAGCGCCGGTATCGAGACTCGCAATCCTCCTTGTCGGTGCCTTCAGCGTCCATTGCCTTGGGGAGCAGCACCGCCAGAGCCGCTAAGGGCAAGGCGCTGGGGGATCGGCCGGGGACCGAGAGGAAGTGAGGCACCTGCTGTTCGCGGCTATCCGCACGAAGTAGGGCGGGACACTGCGGCAAAACGGATGCTATAGGAGACGGGGAGAGGAGGTCGTTACCGAGACTCCTCTCCCTGGCCAGCCGTCTCGAGCATGCCTACAGAGGGTAGCGCGGCTGCGCCCCTTTCCCGAGTACCACCTCCCCAACTGGGTGTATCATGAATTCACTCTCACTTCTTCTGCCCGACCACCTTCAGTCGCATTTTGGGATCGGAAAGGAATCTGATACGCTATAGTAGTTTAATGAAAGGTGGAGATTTTCCGGTGAACGACACGCTTGATCTCAACATGATTCTGTTGGCCTGCGCCGACGACGGGCTCGACGATGGCATTCGCATTGACACCAACCTCGAACCAATAGCAGGGGAGGGTTCTCCAGTAAAGCCTGCCGTTTACGAGGGCGGCGTCTACCAAGAAGATCGCCGCTGGGCCAATCCCACTGATACTGAGCCCACCAGAGTCATCGTCATCGATAACGTCCCGTCGCAGGCCAACCGCTTGGAGGACGCTCTTCGACGGCATCGGAAGGCCACCGGTGTACCCGAATTCGTACTCGACCTCTCCGGGGTCAATGGGTTGCCTGCACATTTGCCTCGACGCCTGTCAAGCCTGTGGTTTCCGCACCGAAACGCCGATGCGTACCTTCGCGACGCGATGCTCGGCGACATTGATTTTATGAAATCAGAAATCGGAACAGCCATCTTCGGTGCCACCGCGCAGACCTGCGGTCCGCTGATTGCTTGGTTTCCGCAGGCTCTGCTGTACGGGTTCTGGCAGTCCCATCTAGGCAAGAAACGAGCCAACACGAAGCACGCACGGGCTTGGGTGTCTGAGATTGTCGGTTGGAATCCCGCCTCCCCCGATGTCGTCAAGGTGCTCGGCTTGAAGGGCGACCCACTTAACCTTAACACTGATGAGACGATCAACTCGAATCCTGACGACCGCACGGCGTGGACCGTCGGGGTGAAGGCAATCGAAGGCGGCAAGAAAGACAAGCTCTCGAAGATCGGCCACGGGCAGGTACCTTTCATGGAGGGCGATGCCTCGGCGGGCAGCGTTTCTTTCGTGCGGGTCACACAGCGAGCCACGGTCTCGTTCGCGCAGCTTCGCAGGATCAGTCTCGGACAGGATTCCCGCGATGGCGACACAGCGACGCGCGCTTTGCTAGTAGCGCTCGGGCTGCACGCCCACCAGTTGGCGTTTGGCAGTGGATTCACGCTTCGTTCAGGGGCAGATTTCCGCCCCCGGAACGTCACGGGGACGTGGCTCGGTGCCAGTGCGGATGCGCAGATCTCTTTGGGTGCGGCTACTGACTCCGGGAGGCTTCTCATGCACGCTCTCGAGCACGCGAGGGCAGTTGGTGTTCCCCTAGATGGCTGGACACGCGACGAAGTAGTCCTCTCACCCAAAGACAATCTTCTAAGGGCGATCAACGCCACTTGGCCGGGGTTCGCAGACTGATGCTTGCCATTTCGGTAGAATTCCTGCACGGCACTTTCCGTGGCGATCCCGACGGGACGGCCAAAACAGCTGTTCTGTCGCGGGGGGAGTGGCCGCCTACCCCGTTCCGGCTCTTGGCCGCATTCGTATCGGCGGACGGAACGCGAGATCAGTGCAGAGTCTCCACCGGAGACGAGTTGACGTGGTTCGAGCGATTGCCGCCGCCGACCATTCGAGCTGCTGAGCCATGGCATCAGGCCCTACGTCCACGATTCGTCGTCAAACACACGCGTAGCGCCACCAAGAAGACACACCAAGAATACGTCGGCAAGGAGGGGGCTCCAGTACGTCCCGGCTGCCGGGTCAGCCCCCGGCATGCACGTGTCGTCTACACTTGGGACACCACGCCGCCACTGCCCATTCTCCATGCGCTACGACGCAGGGCTGCCCGCGTGGGATACCTCGGCTGCGCGGACTCGCCCGCTCGGGTCAGAGTCATGACTGAAGCACCGGAACAGCAACCCGACGACTGGGTATTCACCCCTGTTGTGGGTGTCGACGGGGACCTCGCCATCAACGTGCCGGTACCAGGGGACGTGAAGAGGCTTGATTCGTTGTTTGACCTCTGGCGGACATACGGCGCTGACATCAGCCGCGGGCACTTTCCGAGCTTGCGTCATGAGGTTTCGTACTGTACCCTTCATCCCGCACAGAAGCGTCATCCCGCGCAGCAGCGCGATTTGGGTGAAGTCGTCGCTTGGCTGCGTATCGAGTCCCCGCTGTCCGGACGTCGCGTGACCGCGGTGACCCATCTCTTCAAGCAGGCGGTTCTTGTCAAGCATCAGCAGATGTACGGGGAGCCGCCGCCAGTCTTGCACGGCCACGGTTTTACCGGAAAAGGCTATGAACAGGCCCGCTTTCTAGCACTGCCCGATGTGGGATTCAGGCGGTCCCGAGGAAGGATCCATGGACTGGCTCTGTGGATGCCTCCCGGAACGGACGCAGTCGAGTGTCGGCGGGCTCGAGATGCTGCAACTGCCGTCAGGCGTATCAGCGGGGAGGGGCTCAATGTGTCGGTGCGTCTGGACGGGAAGAGGCCTGTGGCCGCGAATCCAGCAAGATGGTGTGCCGAATCGCGGGTGTGGGTGACGGCGTTTCCCGCCATCCATGAACGGCACCGCCGTCTCGACCTAGCTGAAGTGGGGCGCTGGTGCAGGCACGCCGGATTGCCGGAACCATTGTCGTTTCGCTCGGCACGCGGCCCTCTCGTGCATGGTGCGGTGGACTTGACCCCTGTGGAAGTGAACCGTCCGGGACGGCCGGGTCTTCCGTACTCCCACGTCGAGTTCCACTTTCCGCAAGCTGTGCGCGGGCCCGTCGTCATCGGGGCTGGACGTCAGCGAGGTTTCGGCCTGTGCGTTCCGATCAATATTTAAGGGAAGTGTGCCTGTCGTGAGTGCCGCCGTGCGGTGTCCCGACGCATCCGTGCCACCGTTCGATGCCTTCTACCGGGCTCTGAATCATCGCGATCCGCTTCCATGGCAGGCACGGCTCGCCAAGCAGGTAGCGATGAATGAGCACTGGCCGGATGAAATCGGCGTGCCTACTGGCCTTGGCAAGACGGCATGTTTGGAGATCGCGGTCTGGTGGCTGGCGTCGCAGGCTCACCGGGCCCCGGCTGAGCGTACGGCTCCGACGAGAGTCTGGTGGGTCGTGAACCGGAGACTGCTGGTCGATGCCGTTACAGATCATGCCGAACGCATCGGCCGGGCCTTGACCGCTCCCGCCTCAGAGGGCATTACGGGCGACTCCGCCAAGACCGTTTCCGTGGTCGGAGAGCGCCTGCGCTGCCTAGCGGCGGATTCGACCGATTCGAACCCAATCGAGGTTATCTCCTTGCGAGGAGGGGTCACGATGCGACGCCCTGTGGATCCGTCGAAGCCGGCCGTCCTGCTCTCGACGCTGCCGATGTACGGATCGCGCCTGCTCTTTCGGGGGTACGGATCGACCCGCTCCATGCGTCCTGTGGATGCCGCGCTAGCTGGTACTGACAGCCTTGTCATGCTCGACGAGGCGCACCTTGTACCACACCTGCGGGCATTGATTGCGGATCTCAGGGAATGCACGCCCGATGTGAGACCGATTCTCCCCACGGTGCGGGCTTGGCCAAGGCTTGTTGCGCTGTCGGCGACAGGTGACATCCAAGAATCGAATCGGTTCACGCTCGACGCTGACGACGAGAAGCATCAGATCGTGATGGAGCGTCTCGATGCCGCCAAGCCCGTAGAAATCCGTGTGGTCGAGTCGGGTGATGCTGGCCCGCACTTGGCGAAGGCTGCCCTCGATCTGCTGCACTCCGCCGGACGTCCATCCGCGTGCCTAGTGTTCGCGAATACCCCCACGACGGCCCGGAGTGCGTTCGCCCAACTCCGAGACGGAAGGTTGGGCAAGCAGGCAGAGATTCTGCTTCTGACGGGACTTGCTCGCGAACACGAGGCGGAGCAGGTCAGGGCGAGAGTCTTGGACCAAGTGCATGGGATGGCAGCGAACCGTGAAACTGACGAGGATCGCACGCGTCACTTCGTCGTGGTCGCAACGCAAACGCTTGAGGTCGGTGCCGACATTGATGCCGAGTACTTAGTGACCGAGGCATGCGGGGTACGGTCTCTTACGCAACGCTTCGGGCGCCTGAACCGTCTTGGACGATTCGGGCATGCCCGTGGAATCTACGTGCACTGCCCTCCTCGGAAGACTGGGGTTTCGGAATCTTGGCCGGTCTATGGTCCCGAGCCGTTGTCCGTGCTGGAGCGCTTGCTCGCTGCGGGCAATGAAGCGTCCGTGGATCTGTCGCCAAGAAGGATCGCCGGAGTATTGGGGGCCCCCGGCGATGATCCTGGAAGGGCTCCGCAGATCCTGCCCGGCATCCTACGGGAGTGGACGAAGACGACGACACCTCCCGATGGAGAGGCCCCCGTTGAGCCGTACTTTGCCGGCATTGCGGGAGCAGAGCACCGGGTGTCAGTTTTATGGCGTTCGCATGTTCCCGAAGACTGCGAATGGATTTGGCCACGCCCGGTGGAGCGCGAGGTCATCGCAGTCCCGAGACGAGATCTCCAACATGCCCTCGGAGAGGGTGCACAGGTGCATCGCATCGACACGGACGGCGTGACCATGCGCGTGGTGGATCCGACTGCGGTTCGGGCCGGCGACACGGTTGTGCTTGCCTCTGATCGCGGGCTTATGGATGGCTATGGATGGAATTCGCAGTCATTGGAACCAGTGGTCGATTTGTCCTTGCTCGACCGAGGGGTGCCCCTCCACGACGCGGCACTCAAGCGCCTCGGTATTGCACCCATGGGCGGCTTGGTGGATCGTGCTATGGGCATAGGAGACGACTCGGAAGATATTGACGAGGCTGAGCGGGCCGAGGCGTTTGAAGAGATCCTTTCTAGGTTGTTGGAAGCGATCCCGCCAGCGTGGACGGCTGTAGGTTGGAATGACTTCGTTGGCACACTCAGGAACGGCAGGATTCTCAAGGCGCAGAACGAAATCCCATGGGTGCTGATGCCCGAACTCGAATCCCGGCAGGAATCACGTAATGTTGAACTGGATGAGATGTCCCGGGCTGATAGCGCCGTGCGCCTCGACCGGCACTGTCAGGCCGTAGGACAGCGCGCTGCTGCCGTGGCTGATCGACTGGGCGTGACGGCTGAGATCGCGGACATCATTGAGCAAGCTGGGCAATTGCATGACATCGGGAAAGCAGACAGGCGCTTCCAGCTCTGGCTCGACCCGAGGCTCGACCCGATGGATGAACACGCCTTCGAGCTAGCGAAGTCCACGACGCCGCGCTACCGGTGGGGTAGTTCGCGTGTTGCCGCCAACTGGCCCCGCGGCGGTCGACATGAAGCGCTTTCGGCACGACTTGTGCAGCACTGGCTGGAGCATCGCGGGAGGGCAGCGAATGCGCTCTTCGACAACCTGCTTGTGCATTTAATCATCAGTCACCACGGGAACGGGCGTCCCTTGGTTCGCCCCGTTGCGGACGGAACTCAGACCTTGGTGTCCGCAATTGTCGCTGGGCAAAGAGTGGAGGTCTCGGCCAACCTTTCACATACGGATTGGGGGCAGCCTGCCCGCTTTCTCAGCCTGAGCGAATCCTTCGGGCACTGGAGCTTGGCGCTACTGGAAGCGATCATCCGGCAGTCGGACCACGCGGTGTCGGGAGATCTGCAAGCAGAATAGATCGGAGGATTTTGATGCCCAACATGAAGTGCCCCGGGTTGCCGGCGAATTGGCTCAACGGCTGGCTCGCTGCTGTTGGCACGACGATACTCAACGGAGGCCTCCGCCTCCACTGGACGGAAGAGCCGACACCCATAGCCATCCTTTCGACTGCGAGTGGGGATCCTGCGGAAGTACTGCTGGCGTCTTGGCCGAGCCACGATGTTATAAACGATCTACCTGTCGCGGAGCACTGGCGGGGCATGCAGCCGATGGGGCGCCGAGTTAGCGTTGACGACTTTGTGTCACGAACCCGGCAGGCCCGCAGGCATCCGCATTGCTGGTCCCTGTCGTCCACGATGACGGATCTGTCTATCGAGGAGAGTGGGGAAGTAGCGCACTCACCGTTTGACCCCCCCGGGCCGGGGCCCATGAAGTGGCTTCATCACCGCTTGCTGGTCGCACACTCTCACGTGAGCGCACCCGGCCCTTGGATCCGCGCCACTCTTGCAGGCCACGGGACTAGGGTTAAGCGCAGCGGACTTGGCTTCGACATCAGCAGGCTGGGGTCCCTTGCCGATCACACCGATGCTTGGATAGATCCGGTGGTCGAGGTGTTCGCTTTCTACGGGCTGGCACTCTTCCCCGTGAGGGGAATCGGGAGCGATGCCCGTCTGGGACGTGCATCGCGGAGAGCAGCTATGCCTAGGGGCTGGATTCGAGGCCGGAAATCGCCCAAGGAGCCTCAATTTTCCTGGCCTGCATGGCACCAGCCCTTGGATCATGCAGGTATTGATGCCCTTTTCGACATTTGGATTGATGCCCTTTTCGACATTTGGCAGCCCAGGGTGCGAGCTAGTTGGCCTTTGTTTGGAATTCATGCCGGTTGGCACAGCGTCGCATACCGGCCTCGTGCGAAGTCCGATCCAACCAGGGCCTTCGGGGCAGAACGGCTGTGAACCCAGAACCGACTGTTATGATTTCGGCGATCGAGCACTTCGCTTACTGCCCCCGCCAATGTGCGCTAATTCACTGCGACGGAGTCTGGAGCGATAACTTGCACACAGTAAAGGGAGCACGAATGCACCGGCGAGTCGACAGCGGTCAGCACCGGAGAGAGCGTGGACGTCAGGTGCTGCGGTCGATACCGCTCTGGTCCGATACCCTCGGCCTGTCGGGGCGCGCCGACGCGGTGGAGGTTGGTGACGGTGCCGTGCATCCTGTCGAGTATAAGTCCGGCATGCCGCACGGGAATTCGGCGAGCTTGCAGCTCTGCGCGCAGGGGATCTGCCTCGAAGAGATGCTGGGCCTTGAAGTTAAGGAGGGCAGCGTGTGGTTCGGAGGGTTGAGGCGACGGCACCGTGTCGTCTTCACGGCGAACCTACGCCAAGAGGTCCGAGAGATTGTCTGGTCGATTCGCCAGCAAATACTGGAAGGCGCGCTCCCGGACGCACCCAACGATGAACGCTGTGCCGAGTGCCAACTCTTGGGGTACTGCTTGCCGGAACTCACCTGTGCCCCACAAAGAGTGAATAAGTACTTGGCGGATTTGGTGTTTCGATGCGCTACTTGAGCACTGTTTACGTTCGGCATCACCAGGCGAGAATCAGGTGTCGTAGCGGTTCGCTGATCGTCACCTCACCCGAGGGCAGCCAACGCATACCCCTTGAAGCAATCGATTCGGTCGTGCTACTAGGCGAGGCCCAGATGACTACCCAATCTATTGCCGAATGCGTCCGGCGCGGTGTTCGCATCTCAGCCCTCTCATCGAAGGGCAGGGGCAGATTCTTCGTAAGTTCCGGGACAGGGGGCAACGTGCATCTTCGGATGGCACTCTACAGGGCGCTGTCCGACAAGGGCCAGTCTCTTGCCTTGTCGAAAGTGATCGTGGCTGCAAAGCTCCAGAACAGTCGGTTCGTTGTCAGCAGGTGGTCTCGCGACTCCAAAGGACGAGACTGGGCGGATGATTTGGCAACTCGCGCCAGCCAGATTTTTGAACGGGTGTCTCGACTCGATGGTGCGCCCACGTCAGATCACGTTCGGGGCATCGAGGGAGATGCCGCCCGAATCTACTTTGGTGCAATCGCACGGGTCGTTTCCGGATCCGCATTGAGCTTTTCGAAACGGACTCGCCGTCCGCCACGCGATCCGGTGAACGCATTGCTGAGTTTCTGCTACGGCATGCTGACCTCGGAGTGCATCGGTGCTGTGGAAGCAGTCGGCCTAGATCACCAGATTGGTTTCTTCCATCGTCCCCGATCTGGTCGTCCCTCGCTAGCGCTGGATTTGGCCGAAGAGTTCCGTGCGTTGACCGACCGGTTTGTTGTTTCCTTGGTTCGTCGTCGACAGGTTAGACCAGACAGTTTCGTGGAGACTGCCGGTGGAGGCATCTACCTATCCGACGAAGGCAGAGACATGCTGGTCCGAGACTGGGAAGATCACAAGAGCACGGAACTGCAACATACCCTCCTAGGGCGCAAAGTGGAACGATGGGCCCTGCCGGGCATTCAGGCAACCCTGCTTGCGCGGTACTTGCGTGACGATATCCCAGCGTATCCGCCGTTTGTTATGGCTTAAGGGATGGACGTTCTGGTGACTTACGACATTGCGGGCACCGACAGCCGTGCGGGAGCAAGACGGCTCCGACGTCTCGCTAGGGTGCTGGAACAATATGGGGTCCGAGTACAGTTCTCAGTGTTCGAGTGTCGGTTGTCCCCGGAGCGTTTGGCACGCTTGGCAGGCGCAGTCCAAGACGTCATTGACAAGGACCAAGACTCGGTCATCTTCTACCGATTTCAAGGTAGTTTCAATGAGGTTCGCGAGCGCTTCGGTCGCACCGGTATGCACCAGATCGGACAACCTTGGATACTCTGAATGGCTTGCGAACCCTCGGTGATCCTTTAATGCCCACTCTCGAAGTGAAAACAGAAACGTAGAGAACCAAGAAAAATCGATCAATGAATGATAAAATATCAATAACTGGCTTCAGTCTCATTTTGATATTAAGATTTTGCACCCTGCTTGAATTCCGAAGGAGAAAAATTGCCACTCATAGAAATTTAGGTGTGTCGCCAGGGCTTCGGTCCTGGCCTTCGTTGAGCGTACGAGGAGGACTCATTGTGAGCATCGTTAATCTGACGTGTCGCCAGGGCTTCGGTCCTGGCCTTCGTTGAGCGCGTCCTCGACGCCACGTCCGCGCTGGAGGCGGCCCGCGTGTCGCCAGGGCTTCGGTCCTGGCCTTCGTTGAGCGTTGAACGTCACCGCCGCGTTGTTCCCCACGTTCCACGTGTCGCCAGGGCTTCGGTCCTGGCCTTCGTTGAGCGTACATCCGGCGCGTGCTGACCGGCAGCGGGGTCGCCGTGTCGCCAGGGCTTCGGTCCTGGCCTTCGTTGAGCGAGGTAGTAGGTCTGGCTGCGCTCGCTGGGCCGGCCCGTGTCGCCAGGGCTTCGGTCCTGGCCTTCGTTGAGCGATGCGAGACCAAGGGGTGTACTTCGGCTGGGGTGGCTGTGTCGCCAGGGCTTCGGTCCTGGCCTTCGTTGAGCGTTGGACGAGAGCACGTCCGGCGGCGCTATGACCGCCAGTGTCGCCAGGGCTTCGGTCCTGGCCTTCGTTGAGCGCTCGAAGCTGTGGACCTCACGATTCACGGCAACGCCTGTGTCGCCAGGGCTTCGGTCCTGGCCTTCGTTGAGCGATCCGCAGCGCGAGCAAGCCGACGCTGCCCGACCCGTGTCGCCAGGGCTTCGGTCCTGGCCTTCGTTGAGCGGATGCGGACGGCATCAGCATCGCGCTGGATTCCGGGTGTCGCCAGGGCTTCGGTCCTGGCCTTCGTTGAGCGTACTCGTCACCCCCCTTGCCGGTCTCCCGCAGGTAGAATGTGTCGCCAGGGCTTCGGTCCTGGCCTTCGTTGAGCGCCGTCTCCGTCCAATTGGCCTGCACGTTATCCTCGCCGTGTCGCCAGGGCTTCGGTCCTGGCCTTCGTTGAGCGATTTACTCCGCGATATCCGCCGGTTGGAACTGGCTGACGTGTCGCCAGGGCTTCGGTCCTGGCCTTCGTTGAGCGAAGGCTGCCGAATGCAGCACGATGTCCCCGACGGCAAAGGTGTCGCTAGGGCTTTGGTCCTGGCTGTCTAGCGACAATTAAAATTTCTGGGCAACGCCCCGCTACCAATTGATGATGTCCAGAGAAATCAGTGGCTTCGATCACCCCCACTCTGGAGCTTCCGCCTAGCCAAGCACGTACATTCATTCGGTAGGATCAGTCGCGAACTACAATGAGTTCATGCCTTTCGTAAGTCAGGCCGTGCAGCGGGGCTGGATGCCAATAGAAGATATCGAATCGCCGGAAGAACTTGCCTCGGCCGATCTCAGAGCCTTGTCTCAAGTCTGGCACGAACAGCGTGAGCGGTTAGTGTCTCAGCAGGCGTATCGCCGGTTCGAGGAGCGGCTAAAGCGCGAATGGGCGGTCGAAACAGGGTTGATCGAACGCCTTTACACCCTCGACCGAGGCATTACCCAGTTGCTCATCGAGCGGGGCATCCATGCGGCGCTGATTCCACACGAAGGCGGCACGAATCCGGCCGCGATCGCGGCAATGATCTCAGACCACAAGGCAGCTGTCGATGGCGTGTTTGACTTCGTGAAGGGACAACGCCCCCTGTCTACCAGCTACATCAAGGAACTGCATGCCCTGATGACGAGGCATCAAGATACCGTGGAGGGCATTGATTCACTCGGCAGGAGGACGTCTGTTCGACTTATCCGCGGCGACTACAAGCGACTCCCCAACAATCCGCTGCGCCCGGACGGCACCGTTCACCTGTACTGCCCGCCGGAGCAAGTCGATTCAGAGATGGACCGGCTGATTGCCTTGCATCGACAGCACGACGATTTCGCGCCTGAGGTAGAGGCAGCTTGGCTGCATCACAGGTTTGCGCAGATCCATCCGTTCCAGGACGGTAACGGACGGATCGCTCGTGCTTTGTCGACGCTTGTACTCGTCAAGGCTGGCTGGTTTCCGCTAGTAGTCCGTGATCGGGAACGGGCGGTTTACATCGAGGCGTTGGAGGCGGCTGATGATGGCGACCTGAAGCCATTGATTGAGTACTTCGCCGGTCTGCAGCGGAACCAGTTCGTCCACGCGTTGAACATTGCCGAAGACGTCCGACAAGAGCACCGGGTTGCTGACACCATTGCCTCAGTGCGGCGACAATTGCAGAAGCGGAGGGAGTCCCTAGTTGCGGAGTGGGAAGCTGCCAAGTCCATCGCTGTGGAACTGCGGAACCAAGCTGAGAGTCGGTTGGGCGCAGTGGCCGCCGAACTGCGGCACGAAATGTCCGAGGTGCTCGATCACAGCGACTACTTCGCCAGCGGCGCGGAAGATGGCAGCAATCGCAGCCATTACTATCGCTACCAGATCATGCAGACCGCGAAGAAACTGGACTACTTTCCGAATCCGGGGATATACCGGTCTTGGGCGCGCCTTGTGCTGCGCAATACTAATTGGACCGAGATGCTGATTGCATTTCACGGGATCGGGCAGGAATTCCAAGGGGTTCTCGCTTGTTCGGCATCTTGGTTCCAGCGTGTCGAGACGGAAGACGGTGAACGGGAAGTCGGCCCTGTGACGTCGGTGACCGACAGGGTTTTCCTTATCAACTATAAGGAACCTTTAGAAGAGGTTTCAAAGCGGTTCTCGGATTGGCTGGAAGACGCCGTTGTGCGCAGTCTGAAGCTGTGGCAGGAGACAGCGCTATAGTTGGCGGGCCGAAGGTCGCCGGGAGTTTGCCGTGGCCAGCTGATTGCCGTGTCAGCCCGATGGCGGAGTGGGTTCTACCCTACGTGGCCGATGGCGGCCTTGCAGTTGCAATCCTCGAGCAACGCTATAGCCGGATACTGACCGAGGCGTGAGTAGTTGTGTCGCAATACGGTAGGTCGTTCGTGCGACAGAAACGAACCTGCCAGCTACAAGCGCCGTCGGGCATCCAAGAAATTGGGACTAGCCGAGACCGAGTTCCTTGGCGAGGCCGACGCGCTTCAGTTTGCCGCTGGGAGCCTTAGGGATGGAATCCACGAAGCGGACCACGCGGGGCACCTTGTGCGCAGCCAGCCGCTCGGCAGCGAATGCGCCCAGCGCCCGCTGCGTAAGATCGGCGCCGTCTTCTAGCACGACCGCCGCGCCGACTTGCTCGCCAAGCACCGGGTGCGGCACGGCGAAGGCCGCGGCTTGGGCGACCGCGGGATGTTCCAGCAGCACTTCATCGATCTCGCGCGGGGAGATCTTTTCGCCGCCCCTGTTGATGAGTTCCTTGAGCCTGCCCGTGATCGTGAAGTAGCCGTCTCTGTCGCAGAAACCTTGGTCCCCCGTGCGGAACCAACCGCGGTGAAAGGCGCTGGCGTTGGCCTGCGGGTTGTGCAAGTAGCCAGCCATCACATTCGCGCCTCGGATCACGATCTCGCCTGTCGATCCGACCGGCAGCGAGTTGCCGTCGCCGTCCATGACGGCGACTTGCGGCCCGGCCGCCGAACCCACCGTGCCAGGCTTGCGCTCGTCCGGGGGCAGGGGATTGCTGGTCATCTGGTGCGCGGCTTCCGTCATGCCGTAGGACTCCACGACCGGGCAGACGAAGACGCTTTCCAGGTCGGCCAGCACGGACGGCGGCAAGGCGGCCGACGACGAGCGGATCAGGCGCAGCCGGGTGCGGGCCAGCCTGGCGGCATTTCTGGCCGAGCGTTGCAGGATGGCTTGGTGCATGGTCGGCACCGCGCTGTACCAAGTGGGGCGCGATTCCTCCAGCCACTGGAAGAAGCGCATGGGCGCGAAGCCCGGCATGGCGGCAACCGCCGCCCCGGCGCAAAACGAGGACAGCAGCGCCCCGACCAGCCCGTGGATGTGAAACAGCGGCATGATGTTCAGGCATGTGTCTTGCGGCCCGAGCTGCAGAATCGCGGCGATATTGGCGGCCGAAGCGGCTAGGTTCGCCTGCGTCAGCGGCACCAGCTTCGGCTTGGATGTCGTGCCGGAGGTGTGCAGTAGCAGGGCCGTGTCTTCGGGGCCGGGCGGGATTTGCCGCCGGCCTCCTCTAGCCGGGACTCCATCCAGGTGAAAGGCGCCGGCGGCCGAGCATGCCCGTAGTTGCAGGATCGGAATGGCGAGTTGCGCTGCTGCCCTGGTTGCGGGGGTCTCCCTTCCTGCGTTGACGATCAGGGCCCTTGCCCGCAGGCCCTCCAAGCTGTCTTTGAACTCGCGCTCGCGCAATCCGGGGTGCAGCGGCGCGGCGGTCGCAGCCGCCGCTACCGCAGTGAAGGCCGCCGCCATGTGTGGTCCGTTCTCCAGCACCATGGCGACGCAATCGCCCCTGCCGATCCCCCCGCTGTTGAGCGTCGCGGCGGTTTGCTCGACCTGCCTGCGCAAATCCGCGTAGGACATCCGCGCGCCGGACTCGGCGCGCAGCGCCGTCAGGGAGCCGTCGTGCGCGGCCAGCAATCCCGCGATGGTGGCAGCTTGGAAGTGCGCCGGGCCGGCCATAGGCGAAAGATCGGACCGCCCCTAGCTCAGGTAGGTGTAGTCGTCCAAGACCCGCGACGAGGTGGCCAGCACTTCGTGCTCGTCTTCGTCGCCGATCAGCCCGTCTTGCTTGCGCTCCGCCAGCCGGCGCGCCAGGGCCTCGCGCAGTGTCTCGGTCTCGTAGCCGAAATCGCTGAGCACGTCCCGGACGCTGTCGCCGCGGACAGGCGGACCGACGAAGCGCTGCCCGTCGGGAGCGACGCCGACATTGAGCTCGGTGACCGTGCCGAAGAGGTTGTGGATATCCCCCAGCGTCTCTTGGTAAGCGCCCAGCAGGAGGACGCCCAAGTAGTACGGCTCGCCCGGGCGCGGGGCGTGCAGCTCGAGCGATTCCTTGAAGTGCTTGGCATCGACGAAGCGGTCGACCGTGCCGTCCGAGTCGCAGGTGATGTCGCACAGCACGCCGCGCTCTGTCGGGATCTCGTCCAAGCGGTGAATGGGGATGATGGGGAAGAGCTGGTCAAACGCCCAGAAGTCCGGGATCGACTGGAACATCGAGAAGTTGCACACGAATTTCGAGGCTAGCATCCGGTCGAGATCTTCCAGCTCCTCGGGGCGGTGCTTCATCTGGCGGGACAGCCGTGCGACCTGGCGGCAGACGCTCCAGAACAGCCACTCGCCCTTGGCCTTGTCGCGCAGGCCCAGATAGCCGAGCTCGAACAGCGAGTTCATATCGGTACGCTGCTGCACTGCGTCGTGGTAGAGCTCGCGGAAATTCTTAGCGTTGATGCTCGCGGCAATGTCGGTCAGCTCCAGCACCGGTTCGGCGTCCGATTCGATCTCGTCCAGGCATTCGCCGGCCAGCAAGCCGGGCGCGACCACCTTGCGCACGTCGGTGACCAGCAGTGCGTGGTACGCCACCATCGCGCGGCCGTGCTCGGTCACTATTGTCGGCGCGGGCACGTCCTCGCCGGCGCAGACCTCGCCCAGCGTGTAGACGATGTCGTTGGCGAATTCCTGCACCGAGTAGTTCATCGAGAATTCGCTGGCGGTTCGCGAGCCGTCATAGTCCACGCCCAGGCCGCCGCCCACATTGAGGTAGGCGATGTCGAAGCCCGCCTTGCGCACCTTGGCGTAGACCCGCGCGGCTTCCTTGAAAGCCTGCTTGGCGCGACGGATATCGTTGACCTGCGAGCCGATGTGGAAGTGCAGCATCTTGAGCTGTCTCGCCGCGTCCCGCTTCTCGATCAGATCCAAGGCTTGCACAAGGGCGAGCGTGCTCATGCCGAACTTGGCGAACTCCCCGCAGGAGTCCTCCCACTTGCCGCTGCCGCGGGCGCCCAGCTTGACGCGAAGCCCGATAGGGGGCCGCAGCCCTTGGGCCTGCGCCAAGTCCAGGGTCTTGCGCAAGTCCTGGAGGTCTTCCACGATGATCACGGCCTGGCGGCCGAGCTTGGCGGCCGACATTGCCAGGCGCAGGTAGAGGTCGTCCTTGAGCCCGTTGCAGGCGATCAGGGCGCCTTCCGCCAGCGGCATGGACAGGGCCGCGATCAACTCCGCCTTGCTGCCGACCTCAAGGCCGTAGTCGTAGCGCCGGCCCGACTCGACCAAGCGTCGCAATACGGCGGGCCGCTGGTTGACCTTGACCGGGTACGCGCCGACATGACGCCCGGCGTAGTCGAATGCTGCAATGGCATCGGCGAATGCCTTGTGCAGCGCGGAGAGCCGCTCGTCCAAGATCTGCGGGAAGCGCAGCAGGAACGGCGGCGAGAGCTGGTTGCGCACTTGCTCCCGCACCACCTCGTAAACATCGACCGCCAGGCCCGGGATTTTGTGCGGCGTGACGCTGAGGTGCCCGGCCTGGTTGACCTCGAAATAGCCGAAGCCCCAATTGTCGAGCCCGTAGATGCGCGCCACGCTGCCCGCGCCCGGCGCTTCGGCGGCGGTATCGCCGGGCTTCTGCACAGCCAAGGGCATGAGGTGTCTCGCGGAGCGGCTCGGCGCTACTTCTTGAACAGGTTGTGAAATGCCTCGCGCGCGTCCGCGGCGGGATTCCGCCGCCCGCGGGCGGTGAGGTCGACCGACGAGCGCGGCTCGAAGTAGCCGCAGAAATTAGAGCTTGTCTTGTCCCTCACCCACTCGGACTGCGGCTCCGAGCATTGGTTGCTGCGTCCCGGGTCGAAAAACCGGCAGTGGACGCACGAATGCAAGTCGGCGCCGCAGGCGGAGCAGCTAGCGTTGCGCTCGATCCTCTCGCGCGGCATTAAGTGCAGGGCGTGCCCGCAGCGATAGCAGGAGAGGGATAAATCGGCCATAATAACGGCTTGGCCCAGATTAGCATGGACTCGGCGCTCCAATCTCGGAGGTTGGTGCTGGCCTGCTTGGCCGCGGCGTGCTCGGCGTGCGGCGTCGCTGTCCCGCCAACCCGCTACTACGTGCTCGACTTGCCGGCGCCTACGCCGGCGGCTGCGCCCTTGGGACATACCGCCGTGCTGTTGCCCGTCCGGGCCGGCCGCGTGATTCGCCAAGGCCGCATCGTCTATCGCGAATCACGCGAGCAGGTGGGCTACTACGAGTACCATCGCTGGGCCGAGGATCCGCAAGACAGCGTTGCCCGCTCGCTGCGCCAGCAGGTCTTGGCCTTGGGCACGTTCGCGAGCGTAGCCGATTTCGACGGCCGGGCCACGGCAGATTACCTGCTGCGCGGGGAGTTGCTGCGGTTGGAAGAAGTGGATCACGGGGATGGCGTGCAAGCTGCCGTCGAAGTCTCGCTGGAACTGGTCGAGACCGCGACTGCGCGGGTGGTTTGGGCCGGCCGGGCCGAGAAGATCGAGCTGGTGCCGGCTAGCGAAGTGAGATCGGTGGTGGCCCGCCTGAGCGCCGCAGCCGAGCAAGTGATCCGCCAGCTGTCCGCTGACTTGGACAGTCATCTGCGACAGGCCGGCTAGCGCCCGCGCTGCGCGGCCGCCCCGCGGGGAACGACAGGACGAACCATGATGCTTGCTTCCCGCCTGCCGGCCATGCTGGCCGCGGCTGCCTTCGCGCACCAAGCACTAGCGGCAACCGACGATCTGCCTAACTTCGTGGTGATCATGACCGATGACCAAGGTTACGGGGATCTCGGCGTGCAGGGCCACCCTTCGATCCGCACGCCCCGCATCGACCGCATGGCGGCCGAGGGGCTGCGTCTGACGGATTACTACGCCCAGCCCTTTTGCGGCCCGACCCGGGCGGCTCTGATGACCGGCACCTACCCGCCCCGCAACAGCCTGATGTTCAATCACATGCCGCGCGCGCGGACGGGCATTCACCCCAACGAGGTCACGATTGCCGAACTGCTGCGCGACCGCGGCTACGCCACGGCCATGCTCGGCAAATGGCACTTAGGGGACGCGCCGGAATTCCTGCCGACCCGCCACGGCTTCGATTCGTACTACGGGCTGCCCTACTCCAATGATATGTGGCCGTTCCATCCCAAGATCGAGCGCGTTGCCGAGGAAGGGGAGCGCATGCGGCACACGCGCGAGCGCACCGCCTACACCGGCTACGCCCAGTCCGAAGAGACCTATCCGCGTGGCTGGTTCCCGCCGCTTCCGCTCATGGAGAACGAACGCGTCGTCGAGCGCAATCCGCGCCAGGAACCGCTATCTGCCGCCTACACGGACCGGGCCATCGAGTTCATCCGCGCCAGCCGTGACAGGCCGTTCTTCGTCTATATCGCGCACTCGATGCCGCACGTGCCGCTGTTCCGCGGCCGGGCGTTCCGCGACAAGTCGCTGCGCGGCCTGTACGGCGATGTCATCGAAGAGATCGACCATCACACCGGCCGCCTGCTCGACACCTTGGGCGAGCTGGGCATCGAGGAGCGAACGCTGGTCATTTTCACCTCCGACAACGGGCCTTGGACCGGATACGGCATTGACGCCG
The DNA here is from genome assembly GCA_965219605.1 of Bryobacterales bacterium. Taxonomy (GTDB): domain Bacteria; phylum Acidobacteriota; class Terriglobia; order Bryobacterales; family UBA6623; genus VXMF01. The sequence goes on from CBDCOC010000004.1 coordinate 107,546, forward strand.
GATCGGCCGGACTGCTGCGCGGAGGCAAAGGCACGGTTTACGAGGGCGGTATCCGCGTGCCGGCCATCCTGCGCTGGCCAGGCACGATCCCGGCCGGGCTGGTCTCGTCGGAAGTCGCCTCCGTGATGGACATCTTGCCGACGCTGGCGCAGTTGTCCGGGGGCGGCCCGCCGCGCGACCGTACGATCGACGGCCGCGATTTGGAGCCCTTGTGGGCGGACCCGGGCAAGGCCGGAGGGCACGAGGCGCTGTATTTCTTCAAGGGCGGCTTGCGCCACCGGGCCGAGGATGGCCCGCCGGAGAACGATCTGCTCTTGCGAGCCATGCGGGCAGGCCCGTGGAAACTGCACCTAGGTGCCGCGCCGGATGGCAAGCGCGTCAAAGTGCTGCCCCGCGAGCTATACCAGATCTACTGGGATCCCGGCGAATCAAGCGACGTTGCGGACAAGCACCCGGAGGTGGTCGAACGGCTCGCCAAGCGGGCGCAATCCTTTCGCGACAGCCTGCGCGGCGCGATCCGCCCGCTGGGCCGGTTGGCCGATTGAGACTGCGCGAGCGGTCCTCTGCGACCGAGCACAAGCAGGAGGCCAAGCCACGCAACTCGCCGGTTGGCGCGCCTGTCGTTGCCAGCCGGTTTTTGCCGCGATTGACGGTTGTCCGGCGGCCCGTGGCGGCCGGCGTATTCGGCAGGCGGGCGGCCCTCTTGCTACACTGAGGCGGGTCTGCAGACTAGATCGGCATGAAACCCGCTTCTGAACAACCAGTGGAGAGCTTTTCCGGCAAGAATCACGGCAGGGTAATGCCGCGAGTCGCGGCATACTTGGCGTTCGCCGCGGCGTTGGCAATCGCGGGGGGGGCTTGGCTTGCCTGCGCACCGGAGGCATCCGAGGAGACGCGAGCCGGTTCGGGTGCTGCCGCCGGCTTCGACGAATGGACCAACAGCATCGGAATGACGTTCGTCAGGATTCCTGCCGGGCAGTTCTTGATGGGATCGGACAGCGAGTTGGCGTACGCCGATGAGCAGATACGGACTCGCGTGAACTTCCAGACCTCATTCTGGATGGGGAAGTACGAGGTCACGCAAGGGCAATGGCAAGCAGTGATGGGTGAGAATCCGTCGGAGTTCTCGAACTGCGGGCCGGACTGCCCGGTCGAATCGGTTTCTTGGAGCGAGGTGCAGGAGTTCGTGGCGAGGTTGAACGCCAGCGACGAAGGAGCTAGGTATCGGCTGCCGACAGAAGCGGAGTGGGAATACGCGGCGCGAGGTGGAGTTGCGGCGGATACGCCCGCGGGCGATTTGAAGATTTCCGGCGAGCATGACGCACCGCTGCTGGATGCCATCGCATGGTACGGGGGCAATAGCGGGGTTAGCTATGATGGCGCGCGCGACTGCTCGCAATGGGATGAGAGACAGAAATACTCAAGCTTGTGCGGGCCGAATCCGGTGGGCCAGAAGGCGGCCAATGCGTTCGGCTTGCACGATATGCTCGGCAACGTGTGGGAGTGGGTCATGGACTGGTACGGCGAATACCCGGGCGGAGAGTCGACGGACCCGATGGGTCCCGCTTCGGGCTCGCTCCGCGTGCTCCGCGGCTGTGGCTGGAACAGCGACGCCCGCGGCTGCCGGTTGTCGTATCGCGGCTGGGCCGGCCCCGATTACCGCAAGTCGATTCTCGGCATCCGCCTCCGGAGGGCCGAGTAGGGCGCTTGCCCTGGAGCTTGGCAAGTTGCGGGCCGGCTTGCCCGAGCGATGCCCGCGCGAGAGGCTGTTGCCTGCCGGGCTGTAGTTGGCCCGCCGGCACGATCCGCTGGCCGCGTCTTCACGGGCCGGCCCTATTCGACGGCGTACAAGCCGAGATCCAGACCGCGCAACTCGCCAGCTGGCTGGCCGGTGGCGGCCAGCACGTTGCGTCTTGGGCGCAGCGCTGTCGCCTGAGCGCTGAGATCCATGTGGTGGTAGTGCCGTCCTCCGGGCCTCGTGCCGGCGAAATCGAGGATCCGCTGGCCGTTGAGGTAGATCTCGCCTCGGCCGATCGCATGATAGGCCTCGATCCATAGAGAGTCCGGGGCCTGTGCAAGGTCAAACCAGGTGCGCATCCAGATCTGGGCTTCCGGCCAGACCGTGCCCGTCGGGGAATTGGCGTCATCGCCCGATTGAAACGGGGCCGCGCCTGTCTGCCAGCCGGTTGCGTCCGTACCATCGGCCCAGCCTTCCGGCGACGCGTTCCACCGGAATTCCCGCTGTTGCGGGACGTGTTCGGAAGTCGGCAGCAGGGGGCGCGCGACGCCTTCGGCCTCGTCGAATTTCACCAGTTCGCGGTCGTAGGTCATCAAGCCGTTGACCTCTCTTTCTGGTAGTGTCCCAGTTTGAAACGACCATGAGCATCGAGTAGCTCACCCCGAGGTCATGAAACATATGCGGCGGCGGGGCGCACTGCGACAGCAGTGCCGGCCCCAAACAGGTCCCAGGCGTTGCTGACAGCATCGGCCCGCGGCCGGCCGCTGTGCCATAGTCGGGATGCGGAGCGGGATCTATGGCCGTATTTCTTACTGATGGCTTTGTCCTCGATTTTGAAACTGGCCTCGGGCAACCCTGTCGCGCCCCGAATTGCACCCGGCCCTGACGGGCCGTGGGCCTACAGCAAAACGAGCCGCCTCGCTCCGGCGAGGCGTGTCTGTCCCGGGTCGCCCGGCCCCGCTACCGCACACAGGAGTATAACAAGCATGACCCAGCCACCCCCCTCCCCCGCGCTGCACGTGGCCGTGCCCCGTACGGCCGGCCTCGATGTGCATAAGCTGCGCATCACCGCCAGCACGCGGCTGTGTGCTGACCAGCACAGCCAGCCCCAGTGCGCCACGCGCGAATTCGCCAGCAGTCCGCACGGCTTGACGCAACTCAGCGACTGGCTGGACAGCCAACAGGTCGACGCAGTGGCCATGGAAGGCACCGGCGTGTACTGGGAACCGGTCTACGCCGCCTTGGAATCGAGCGGCCTGGACGTGAGCCTGTACAACGCCCAGCAGGTCAAGCAACTGCGCGGTCGCAAGACCGACCGCAAGGATGCCGCCTGGCTGGCCTGCGTGTGCCAGTTCGGACTCGGCGCGCCGAGCTACATCCCGCCGCTGGCTTTCCGCGACCTGCGCGCCATGACGCGCCAGCGGCGCAAGTTGGTCGCAGACTGCAGCCGGGCCCGCAACCGCATCCAGAAGCTGCTTGAGCGCCACGGCCTGCCGCTGGGCGGCGTGCTCAGCGACATCTGCGGGCGCAACGGGCGGCTGGTGCTCGACGGCTTGGCCGAAGGCCAGCCAGCAGAGGACATCCTAGCCGGCCTCAGCTCTCACGTACAGTCCAAGCGCTCGGCCTTGGCCGCATTGCTGCAAGCCGGATTCGACGACGAAGCGCGGGCCCCATTGCGCGGCCAACTGCGCACTTGCGACCACCACAGCAAGTTGATCGGTGAACAGGACCAGCACATCGCCGCGGCCGTGGCCGCCTGGCAGCCGCAGTTGGACCTGCTGCAGACCATCCCGGGCATCGACCGTTCGAGCGCCTGCGCCATCCTGGCCGAGATCGGCCCCACGCCCTGGCAAGATTTCCCGCAGGCGGCACAGTTGTGCGCTTGGGCGGGAGTCTGCCCGGGCAACCACGAATCGGCCGGCAAGCGGCGCTCCGGGCGGGCGCGCAAAGGCAACCGCAGCCTGCGTGTGACGCTGGCGGAATGCGCCCACGGGGCGGTGCGCACGCACGGCACGCAGTTCGCCAGCTACCACCGCACGCTGACCGCCCGCAAGGGCTACAAGCGGGCCATTCTGGCCACCGCGCACAAGTTGTTGCGCACGGTCTACGCCGTGCTGCGCGACCAGCAGCACTACCGCGATCCGGGCATTGACTACGACCACCTGTGGTGCAGCGCAACGCGCCGCGCTGGCTGGCCCAATTGCGCAAGTTCGGCTATCTGCAGGCAACGGCCTAGACGGCCCTGGCAGGAATTTGCGCGGCGCTACTCAGGGCCATAAATCGGGGCTGCCTGGGCCGCTTGCGCACCTACCTGTCAGCACACATTGACTCGTCGCAGGTTCGCTCGCAGCGAACGTGTCCACCTCCCGTACGCCCCGCCGCCGCATATGTTTCACAGCAAATGATGCCGAGTCCTTTCCAATCCGAAAATGAGACTGAAGGGTCGGAAAATGAGCCTGAAGGGGGCCGGGCAGAAGAAGTGAGAGTGAATGCATGATACACCCAGTGGGGTAGGTGGTACTCGGGGGCGGGGGCGCAGCCGCGCTGCCCGCCGCAGGCCTGCTCGAGACGGGTGGCTGGGGAGAGCGGGGAGCGTGCTGGGGGGCTAGCCAACTAGAACATTTTCATTATATTTTGTTTTAATCAGGCGGCCGCTGCCCCCGCCCGCCCAGGCGTGGCCCCCGCGCCCCGACCGCGGGCCGCGCGGCCGCCCCGCTTTCCAATGCCAAATGAGCCTGTAGCCGCTCTTTTTCCGCAATGGCCCGCACTACTCCGCACGGATGGCCGCGCACAGCTCGTCGCGCGCCGCGTGCAACTGCCGCGCTGCTTCGTGATCGCTCATCCGCTAAGCCTCCGCATCCAACTGCGCAAAGTCCAGCCCCGCGCGCAGGCAGGCCGCTGCCTCCGGCAGCGCTTGCAGCTTCTCCTACGGCGTGCACAGGTCCGGCTGCCGGTAGCGCTTGCGCAGCTTGCCCTTGGCGTCCACCTCCTCGCTGGGGAAGTAGCACGGACGATGGTAGTTCAGATACGGCGAGAGCACCTCGCGGTGGAACTGGTGCAGCCGCTCGGCGTGCCGCCCCGCGATATGCCCGTAGTCGAGTTGCTTGCGCACGACCGTGCCGTTCTTCGACTCCACCAAGGCCTTGTCGTTGCTGCGCCGCGGGCGCGAGTTGGTGAACTGCTCGCTGCGCAGCTTCTCCAGCAGCCCCGCCACGCGGTGGTTGCTGGACTCGGAGCCGTTGTCGGAATGTAAGCCGCAGATACGGAACGGGAAGGCGCCCAGCAGATCCTCCAGCACCGGCAGCAGGAAGTGCTCGGAGATGCGCTCCACGCTGCCTACGAACTGGAACTGCGTCACCTCGTCGACCAGATTAATGTGCTATACGCCCTTGACTTTGTCGCGGTCTCCCTGCTGCACCGCATCGACTCGCACGTAGCCCGGGCGACCGTTGGGGCGCGTGTGCCGGCGTGCGGCAATCGCCGCCGCCGGGCGTGTGCCGGCCTTGCTGCCTAAACGCCGCAGGTAGCGCGCGCTGCGCCGCAAGTTGTACAGGTGCCCGTTCGACAACTGCGCCAAGCGCGCTGGCAGAGGGCCAGCGTGGCCGGCCCCGACAGCGTGCCGTGCAATGCGTCCGTGGCGGCCAACAGTTCGATGTCTTGCGGCTGGTACTTGTGCTGGAAGCGGCGCCCGGTTCCGCGCCGGCCGCTACGCAGCTGCCCGCTCGCCAGATAGCGCTTCAGCAGCCGCGTCAGCTGCGCCCGCGACAGGCCCGTCGTGCGTTCCAGGTAGCGTTTCAGCAGCCGCCGATCCGGCTTGCTCAGCCGCCAGTACGAAAACCGTCGCAAGACCTGCCCGCTGTGTTCGTAGGCCGCCGCGCGATCCGGCACCACGACGCTGCCTGCCGCGTTGCCCTCCAGGAAGCGCAGGATGTCCTCGCGCGTCTTGTGCGTGTCCAAATTGAGATGCAAAACCATCCTCCCATGGTTCTCACATCCCCGCGCGAGCCCCCTTCAGGCTCATTTCCCGTTGGAAACAATCCCGCCCGTCAGGCTCATTTGGCATTGGAAGAGGCTGTCCCGCTTTCCAATGCCAAATGAGCCTGTAGCCGCCCTTTTCCCGCAATGGCCCGCACTACTCCGCACGGATGGCCGCGAACAGCTCGTCGCGCGCCTCGTTCAACCGCCGCGCTGCTTCGTTATCGCTCATCCGGTAAGCCTCCGCATCCAACTGCACGAAGTCCAGCCCCGCGCGCAGGCAGGCCGCCGCCTCCGGCAGCGCTTTCAGCTGCTCATACGGCGTGCACAGGTCCTGCTGCCGGTAGCGCTTGCGCAGCTTGCCCTTGGCGTCCACCTCCTCACTGGGAAAGTAGCACGGACGATGGTAGTTCAGATACGGCGAGAGCACCTCGCGGTTGAACTGGTGCAACCGCTCGGCGTGCCGCCCCGCAATATGCCCGTAGCCGAGTTGCTTGCGCACGACCGTGCCGTTCTTCGACTCCACCAAGGCATTGTCGTTGCTGCGCCGCGGGCGCGACTTGGTGAACTGCTCGCTGCGCAGCTTCTCCAGCAGCCCCGCCACGCGGTGGTTGATGTACTCGGAGCCGTTGTCGGAATGCAAGCCGCAGATGCGGAACGGGAAGGCGCCCAGCAGGTCCTCCAGCACCGGCAGCAGGAAGTGCTCGGAGATGCGCTCCACGCTGCCCACGAACTGGAACTGCGTCACCTCGTCGACCAGATTAATGTGATATACGCCCTTGACTTTGCCGCGGTCTCCCTGGTGCACCGAATCGACCCGCACGTAACCCGGGCGACCGTTGGGGCGCGGCCGCCGGCGTTCGGCAATCGTCACCGCCGCCGGGCGTGTGCCGGCCTTGCTGCCTAAGCGCCGCAGGTAGCGCGCGCTGCGCCGCAAGTTGTACAGGTGCCCGTTCGACAACTGCGCCAAGCGCTGGAAGCGCTCGTCGCCGAAGAGCTGCCAAGCGCGCTGGCAGAGGGCCAGCGTGGCCGGCCCCGACAGCGTGCCGTGCAATTCGTCCGTTTCGGCTAGCAGTTCGATGTCTTGCGGCTGGTACTTGTGCTGGAAGCGGCGCCCGGCTCCGCGCCGCCCGGCACGCAGCTGCCCGCTCGCCAGATAGCACTTCACCAGCCGTGTCAGCTGCGCCCGCGACAGGCCCGTCGTGCGTTCCAGGTACCGTTTCACCAGCCCCCGATCCGGCTTGCTCAGCCGCCAGTACGAAAACCGCCGCAAGACCTGCCCGATGTGCTCGTAGGCCGCCGCGCGATCCGGCACCACGACGCTGCCTGCCGCGTTGCCCTCCAGGAAGCGCAGGATGTCCTCGCGCGTCTTGTGCGTGTCCAGATTGAGATGCAAAACCATCCTCCCATGGTTCTCACATCCCCGCGCGAGGCCCCTTCAGGCTCATTTCCCGTTGGAAACAATCCCGCTTGTCAGGCTCATTTGGCATTGGAAGAGGCTTGCCCTTGACAGCCGACCGCCCCATCTGATAGGATGGGAGTAATCTTCTTAATTGGAAGAAGAGCATCATGAAATCAACAGGAGACTCATCATGACTCAATTCCCCCCCCCCCCCTAATCGGGCACTGCTTGTCGGCACCCTGCTGACGCTGGCCCTGCCCGCCGCGGTGCTGGCCCAGACACCACCACGATGCCACACTGGCATCTGCACAGTCACGCTTGCACCGGTTCGCGGCCGGATTGTCGTCGACGGCTGCGGCGACCATGCCACGCCGGGGCAAATGAGGTTGACCCTCTCGTCCAACAACCCCAATGTGACGCGAGACAGCTTTAACATCGCTGTGGGGTTCTTAGGCACAAGCAATCAGGAGCGCGCCGGTCTCGAGTTCACCGACTGGGAGTATCGCAGAGATGGCATAAACGATGGTCGATGGACAGATGTGGTCGGCGGGATGAGATCCATAAACTTTGCCGGCGGCCAGCTTGGCGGGAACATCATCGAAGTGCGCCCCAAGGCCGGGGCCCGCATCTGGAGCAACAGGGTTGCAGGCAATCCCATGCAGGGCCCCGGCCCGATGGTGATCGTGGACGTCGATCCGCCCGAGGTCCGCGGTCAGTACACGTCCGAAGGCGGGGCCTACTTCCTGTTCATGGGCGGCAAGGGCTGCGCGCGGGTCAACCCGTGGGGCTAGACCGACGGGTCGATCCAGTGACGCGACCGCGACACGCCACCGCGGGCTGACCGCCGCCGGCGGCGGTCAGCCCAGCAGGAGGCGGCATCGCTTGGCCCTGGCCGGCAAGGGGACGAACCGCCAGGGGCCGCGCGACCAGTTCGCGCGGCCCCTGGACCATGACAGGCAGACGGGGGCCGGACGTCTGTCGGAATTGCACGGGACAATCTCGAACATTTCAAACTGAGATACTACCCTCCTTCCACATCTATCATCTGGTGGTAGATCGCGGCGGCCAGACACCAAGCCCGCGGGCCGACGAGATTGACGACGACCTGTTGGTACTTAGTGCCTGCGACAAAACCCCCTAAAATTCGTTCTCCACTAGCAAAACGGGCCGATTGGTCAACAAAGTAAAGACTTGTTGGAGCAGGCTGCACGGTATGTAGTGGGTTGCCGCCAGGCGAAGATCGCAGCTAATGGGCCGGATCCGAGCCAACGGACCGCTGCCCGCCTAATCTTCGCCTGCGTCGATTGCCCGCAACCGTTTTGAATACAACGACATGGATGCTTTTGTCGCAAGCACTACTTAGTGTTGAGAACCGCGCGGCTGAAATAGGTGCGATAGCCCCAGTTGCGCTTGTCGGTCCACCACAGGTGCCCCTCGACCGGCCAGCCCAGGCCGCCGAACTCGCCCAGCAGAGTTGCCTCTGCGGCGGCACGCGTTCCATGCCCGGGCCGGGGTACATGTGCGCGTCGAAGACATCGCCCACACCGCGGTCGGTCCATCCGCTGGTGGCGTTGACCAGCCGGGTCGGGTCGCGCTCGCGGACGAAGGAGTCAATGCGCTGCACGTCGTACTGGCCCCAGCCCTCGTTGAAAGGCACCCACACGACGATGGAGGGGAAGAACTTGAGAGCGTCGATCAGCGCTGCCAGCTCGGATTCGAACTGCTCGGCGGACTCTGGCGGGCGTTGCGCGTCCTCGGCGTCAGCAGGGGCCACCCGCAAGTTGTCGGGAGCCGAGCGGCGCAGGCTGCCGTTAGGCATGTCCTGCCAAACCAGCAGGCCCAGCCTGTCGCAATGGTAGTACCAGCGGGCCGGCTCGGCCTTGACGTGCTTGCGGGCCGTATTGAAACCGAGCCTCTTGGTGATTTCGATGCCATCCTGCAGCGCCTCGTCGGCCGGCGCCGTGTACAAGCCGCCGGGCCACCAGCCTTGGTCCAGCGGGCCGAGCATGAAGGTGGGCTGGCCGTTGAGCATCAGGCGCGTGAAGCTACGCTCGTCCTTGCCCAGAGCGATATCGCGGATGGCGAAATAGCTGCCTGTCCGGTCCAAGGCCCGCTCGCCTTGCAACAGTACGATGTCGAGGTCGTACAGCACCGGCGTTTCTGGTGTACACAATTGCGGGTCGCTCACGGCCAGTTTGAGTAAGTCGCACCCGGCAGTCCGCGCAGTCCCCGCGGGTGCGCACGATCAGCCCCACCGCGCCCGCCGCGCGGTCAGCCTCCGTCTCGACTCCCGCGATCGAGCCGGCAGGCGGCACGGGTTCCAGCCACACGGTCTGCCAGATCCCAGTCACGGAGGTGTACCAGATCCCGCCAGGATCTCGGACCTGCTTGCCGCGCGGTTGCGTCCAAGTGTCCGTGGGATCCCAGACCGACACAGCCAGTTCCTGCTCCGGCCCCTCGCCCAGCAGCTCGGTGATGTCAAAGCTGAACGGCGTGTAGCCGCCTCTGTGCTCGCCCGCGAACTGGCCGTTGACGTAAACGGAGGCTTGGAAGTCGACCGGGCTGAAGTGCGGCAGGACGCGTTCGCCGTTCCATTGCGCCGGAGCTTGGAACGATCGCCTGTACCACAGTGCTTGCTCGGCCGTGGGGGACTGCCCCACTCCGGACAGTGCCGATTCGATGGCAAACTGCACCAGGATTTTGCCGCTGAAGGTGTCCGGCCGGGCCGCGCCCCGGTCGGTGAGGGCGTAATCCCACTTCCCGTTGCGGGCGCGGGTATTGCGGCCAAGGCAGTTCTTGGTCCACGTCCGCCGCGAACCGGCTCATCATGGGCGCCTCGGAACGATCGGAGCTACAGGCCGCTGCCACGGCCAGAGAGGCGGCCAGCATGGCCAATGTCAGGGATTGGCGAAATTACACTTCCGGCATTCGTCACAGACTATCACCTAGGCGGCCCGCGGTAAAAGTTGCCAAAGAGCCAAGCAGCTCGATCCTGCGCGATTCCGGAAGAAAACCGGTTTTTGGCGAGCAAGCAGCGGATCTGACTGGCTACCGCACCGCAGAGGCTACAGCCCCCAAACCGTGATAGGGAAATCGCCAAGCTCGGGAGCGATGCGGAACAAGCGCTCGTCCCACGAGCGATCGGGGCGCAGGTCGAACAGCACTAAGTGCCCGGCTTCCGCCCCGCAGCGGTCCATGTACTCGGCCGTCTGCTGGCGCCCTTCGCCCAGCAAGCTCTCCCAGCCGACTTTCTCCCGGCACACCTTGCACTCGATGACATACTTGCGCGGTCGCACTTGGCCCCCCGGCCCGCTGCGGCCCCACTCGATCAGCAAGTCCGTGCGTCCGCGGCCCACGGCGTACTCGCGCCCGATGCGGCCGCCGCTGTTGACCACGCGCTGCAGGTAGGCATGCAGCACCAACTGCGGCCCCGCCTCGGCGTGCCCGTAGCCTGCACCCAAGACTCGGCGTGCTCGCGGAAATAGCCTTGGAACGCGCTCAGCAGCCCCGCCACATCCAGACTGCCGTCCGCCTGCACGTACCACTCCGGCTTGACGGCCCCCGCTAGAGTCGCCTCCAAGGGCAGGGTCAATTCGCGGGGAATGACTTCGGCGTAGAGCGGGTTGGCCATGCGCACTGGATAGCCCGCGGCGACCAGGCCCAAGTCGCGCACGTATTCCAAGTCGCGCACCGACCAAGCTTCCCGGCTGGAGCCCGCCAGCATGGGCAGGATGACGCGCCGCACGCGCTCTTCGCGCAGCTTGTCAGCGAGTTGGTCGAGGTGCGTCACGCGGCGCATAATCAGCGCCTCCTTGGCGGCGTCGATGGCTGGCACGCCGACGGGTTGCGCCGGGTCTTGACCGGGCCCGGGCCGCAAGCAAGCCTCATACGCCAAGGCGTTGACTAGCCACGGCTGACCGCAAGTCAGTTCCCAGATACGTTCGACCGCCGCCGGCTCGAAGGCTTGGCCGCGCTCGGCCGTGTACTGTGCTAGCAACGCCCGCACCTCGTCTGGCGAAAAATCCCCCAGACGCAGCGACTTGGCCTTGATGTTGAAGGCGCTGGCGCCCTTGATATGCGTCCCTGCCCGGCTGGAATAGATCTGGTAGTCGCGCACATCCCGCACACCGCACAGGATCACGCTCTGCGGGAATCCGCTCGGCCGCATGTCGTAGCGCGCGCGCAACTGGCGCAGCACCGAGATCAGCGTGTCACCGACCAGTGCATCGATCTCGTCGAGCAGCAGGACCAAGGGACGCGCCGCGCGCTCTGCCCAGCGCGTGAGGCATTCGGCCAGGCAGCTGTCTGGCCCGTACTCCGCGGCCAGCGCGGCCTTGGACTGCTCCACGAAGTCATCCTGCAGCGCGCGCCGTGCGCGCGTGCCGATCTCGCCGAGGATGGTCTGCATGGCGCGGGCCGTGTCTTCCCTGGCCGCTTGGCCGCCTTCGATATTCACGTACAGGCAGCGATACTCGCCTGCCGCGTTGAGCCGGTCTTGCAGTGCGAGCAAGGTCGAGGTCTTGCCCGTCTGGCGCGGCGCGTGCAAGACGAAGTAGCGCCTGTCGTCGATCAGTTCGAGAATTTCGCCCAGATTGACGCGGCTGAGCGGCGGGATGCAAAAGTGTCGTTCCGCCTCCACCGGGCCCTCGAGGTTGAACTTGCGCACGACAGCTTGAGTATGGCACGGATCGTCCGCAGCGTCTGCGTGCGGCGATCTATATGGTTCGCTCCCGAATTGCCTGCAATAGCCGCTATACCGGCATAGATCTGCGCCAGTATATTCGACATCTGGTGGAACCATGCTGGTTGCGTGCCACGATGGGCTCCGCACGCCTCGGCCCGCAGACTGCCAGCGATCTTGAAGGGCCATGTTCTCCGGGGACTGGCTGCTGTGCGAGGGAAAGCCCAATTTCATCGGCAGGGAACTGCTTTTGATGGGTGCTGGGCTGGTAATTTCGTGCATTCCGAGCGCGTTTGAGGCCTGAAGCGGGCTTCGGGTAAGGCTGCCGCGCTCGCAAGTGAGCCGAGTGCGTGCGATTCGACCAAGGTGCGAGCGCTTGCAGGCGCAGTGCCAAGCAACGCATATACTGGTTTACTCAGCTTCGGCGACATCGCGCCTGCCCGTATGTGCGCCCGGAACACTGGCCATGAGCCTAGTCACATTCGCCACGGAAGCCTTTTGCAACCTGCGGCAGACGGCCTCGATCGCACCCAGTTCCAAGCAGCTCGCCAAGGCCATGGTGGAGCCCCTGCGTTCTATGCCGCGTCGCTGCGTGATCGAGTTTGGTCCCGGCACGGGTGTGGTGACTCGGGAAATCTTGGCATGCATGCCCCCCGACGGCGTTCTGCTCGCATTCGAGATCAACCCGCAGTTTGCCAAGTACCTGCGCGAGCAGATCCCAGACGAGCGCCTGCACGTCGTTTCCGCCGGGGCCGAGACTGCGCCCGCCGAGCTTGAGCGGCGCGGTATCGCCGAGGTGGATGCAGTCGTCTCTTCACTCGGCATCTCGAATATGCGCACTGCGGCTGTCGATGCGATCTTCGGCCCGCTACGTGCGTACCTGAACTCGCAGGGGGCCATTACGCAGTTCCAGTACATCTCCCGCCTCAAAGTGTCCGAAGGCAAAGTGCGCTACTTCAACGTGGGCAGCTTCATGCGTCGTTACTTTTCGAGCGTGCATTCGACCTGTATCTGGTTCAACCTCCCGCCGGCCTTCGTGATCACCTGCCGGGGCGTATCGACCGATGTTGTGCCGACACAGCGCTGATACGGCCCGCGCGGTGCCGGACACGCTCGCGGCAGCGCCCGGAATCCGCTGCCGCCTTGGGACGGCAGGGAGAGGCTGAATCTTGCTCGACATCGTGTTGGGTGTCATCGTGCTGGGCTCCGTGGGCGGGGCAGCGTTCAACGGATTGACCAAGGAATTGCTGCGGATCGCTTCGCTGGTCGTCGGCCTGTTGGTTGCGATGTGGGGCTACGGGGTGCTGGCCGACTATCTGGTCGAGTGGATCCCAAGTGCCAAGATCGCCTCGGTCGCGGCGTTTGCCTTGCTCATGGCCGGGTGCCTGCTTGCTGGCGCCCTGCTGGCCCGCCTGCTGGCCGGGATCTGGTCGATAGCGGGCCTAGGCCTGCTCGACAGACTGCTCGGGGCCGTATTCGGCGCCCTGCGCGGCCTGCTGCTGGCGGCGGCCCTGCTGCTAGCACTGGTGGCCTTCCAGCCCCTTGACGGCACGACGGACGTGGTCGCGGACTCGCGGATTGCGCCCATCGTTCTCAACCTAGCCCGCACTGCGGCGGTTTTAGCCCCGGAGTCATTGCGCGACGCGTTCCTCGATGGCTTGGAACTGGTCGGAGAGCGCCTCCCGAGCGCCCCGGAGTCTGCATCTTCGAGACGCTGGATCCGCCGGCCCCCCTGGCAGGCGGCGAAACCCGAGCAGGGCCCCTTCCGTCTCTCGGTTTAGGATGCGGCCGCTCGCTCTCTTGCTTCCAGCGCTGTTAGCGTCCGTGCCGGCGGTCGCCCAGAACGCGGCAGCCGCGGGCGGAGACGGTCCTCTCTTCTCGCTCGATGTCAAGGTGGTCAATGTGCTGGCCACCGTCAAGGATCGCAAAGGACACTTGCTCAGCACCTTGAGCAAGGACGATTTCATCCTCTCCGAAGACGGCGTTCGGCAGGACATCCGATATTTCGCGCACCAGACCGATCTGCCGCTGACCATCGGCCTGCTGATCGACACCAGCGGCAGCCAGGCGTCGCTGATCTCAGCCGAGCGCAGTGCCGGCCTGGCGTTCTTCCGCTCGGTCCTGCGCAAGGACAAGGACCTGGCGTTCCTGATGAGCTTTGACCGCAATGTCGAGTTGTTGCAAGACTATACCGCCTTGCTGGGCCTGCTCGAGCGCGGCCTGGGCGAGTTGCATGTGGAGGCGCCGACTCGCGGGCTGCCCCCGGGCACTACCGGCGACAAGCAGGCAACCAGCACGGCCCTCAACGACGCGCTGTACTTGGCATCCGAGGAGATGTTCCGGAACCAGGTCGGGCGCAAGGCGGTGGTGGTTATCTCTGACGGCCACGACTACGGCAGCAAGGTCAGCTTGAAGTCAGCCATCGAGGCTGCTCAGCGCGCTGGCATCGTGGTGTACACGATCCAGTACGAGGACCGGTATTTTGCCCGCGGGGCGTACTTCAACCTTGGCGCGGGCGCTGGCGTGCTCAGGAAAATGTCGGAGCAGACAGGCGGCAGCTCCTTCCGCGTCTCACACGGTATCCGCCTGGCGGGGATTTTCCAGCAGATCGAGGATGAACTGCGCGGCCAGTACAGTATCGGCTACACGCCCAAGCGCGACCTCGATCGCCCGGGCTTTCGCAAGATCTCACTCAAGACACACCGCAAGGGGCTGAAGATCCAAGCCCGCGACGGCTACTACGCCGATGCGATCTAGGGCGCCGCGCCGTCACTGCAAGCGCTCGGTCTCGGAGTGGAAGTCGCGGCCGGCGTGGTGCAAGAACACATCTTCCAAGCTGGGCCGCGAGATCTTGACCGATTCGATCTGATTGCCGAAGCGGGCCATCAGCCGAGCGGTCCACTTCGGCCCCTCGGGGTGTTCAAAGCGGATTTCGTGGCCCTGCACGCTTGCGTTCCGAACCTCGTACTCCTCGGACAGAGCGGTTGCGATATCCGGTGCCACACTGCTGGACAGCGTGATCACAGCGCCGCCGATCTCGGACTTCAGGTCGGCAGGCGCGCCCTGCCGGATCAATTTACCGTGGTCTAGAATCGCCAGCTCGTCGCAAGACTCCGCCTCTTCCAGCAGATGCGTCGTCAGCAGGATGGTCACGCCGGCGTCAGACCGCAGTTGCTCCAAGTAGCGCCAGAAGGCGAGGCGGGCGATGGGGTCGACTCCGGTGCTGGGCTCGTCCAGTAGCAGCAGCTTCGGGCCGTGCAGCAGTCCCTTGGCCAGATCGGCCCGGCGGCGCAGCCCGCCGGAGAGCGTCTCCACGCGATCCTTGCGGCGGCTCTCCAGGCCGACCTTTTCCAGCGCCTCGTCGATGCGCTCGGCGAGGACGCGCCCGTGCAGGCCGTACATGTGGCCTTGGTGCAGAAGGTTTTCCTCGACGCTGAGGCGGGGATCCAAGCTCTGGGACTGGAAGACGATACCAACCTGGCGTCGCGCCTCTACCGGTCGCTCGGCAACATCAACGCCCAGCAGCTTGGCGCTGCCACTGCCGGGAGCGAGCAGGGTGGAGAGGATGCGGAACAGCGTGGTCTTGCCGCTGCCGTTGGGCCCGAGCAGGCCGAAGATAGACCTGTGCGGGACGCAGAAGCTAACGCCGTCCAAGGCCTGAGTCTTGCCATAGCTGTAGGTGCATTCCGAGATTTCGACTGCGGCTGGTGCGGGCATGCGGTGCTGTATTGCCTTGACGGTAGCACAAGGTGTCGCTGCTAAGTCTTGCCATCCGAATAAGCCCTGACGCCCAGCAGTTCCAGCCGCGGATCGGAGGCGGAGGGGGCAGGGGCGGCGCATGCGCGCGCTGCCCGCCGCCGGCCACGGCAGGTCTGCGGCACGATGACGTAGCGCGTGAAATGCAGTGGGATCGACTGCCATTGCATGCCGCGCTGGCCTTGCGCGCGACGCGGCTCCCCCTTGTCGGTCGTGCGCAGGGGGCGGGCATGCTCCGCTACGACTGTCAGAACCGCAGCTTTAACGTGTATTGGAAGATCCTGGGCCCGCCCCCGCGACCGATGTTTCCCGTGCGAGTGAAGAATCCACCGCCAACTCCGTTGAACTGCCGGAATCGGCTATTCATGAGGAAATTTGTCCGGTTGGTGAAGTTGAACGACTCGATCCGCAGCTGCAGGCGCATTCCTTCGCGGATTTGGAAGTTCTTCGATACAGCGAGGTTCGCGGAGAGCCGGCCCGGCCCGTCGAGTATGTTACGGCCGGACGTGCCGGGCAAGAAGGCTCCCTCCGGGCAGTGCAACGGCGTGCCGGCTTCCGGGTCCGCGTCCACGCAACCGGGCACGTTCTCAAAGGCCCTTGTGTCGTAGAACGGGTAGTCGATCCCCCGCTTCGCGCCAAGTGCCGGGTCGTCAGCCTGCGAGCCGTGAGCGATCCGGTTGGGGCGTTGCGACTCGCCCAGGTTCTGGTCCACGTTGGCGGCTGTGACAGTGAACGGCGAACCGGAGTACGAGGTATGCGTGCCCGAGAGCTGCCAGCCGCCGAGAATGGCTTGCGCGGCGCTTCCCCACTGGGCTCCCCAGCGGCGCCCGTGCCCGAACGGCAGGTTGTAGTTGCCGGCCAGCGTGAACACGTGGCGGCGGTCCCAGGTCGAGCGCCCGCGATCGAGTTTCAGGTCGTTGCGATGCAACGCGTTGCCAAAGTCCGTGGCACCCCCTTTTATGTTGGAATAGTGCCCGAACGAGGAATGGCCGCCACGCCCGTGGAGCCTCTGCCAGCACGGTCGCAGCTGGCGCCAGCCAGCGCTGCGACAACTCACAGTTTCCTGCCCGCCGCAGTGCAGGCAGGAGTGTGCCAAGGGGGCCTGGCCAGGCCCCCTTGGCAGCGACGGGTCGGACCGTTCCCCCCTCGGATTCTAGGTCCGTTCGTGAGCTTGGTCGGCCCGTCGCACCCATTCCTGCGCGTCCTGCACGGAAGCGTGGGTACAGACCCGTATCGCAAAAGGATAGGAACCCAGGAATGACCACACCCACTCCCATCGTAGTCGTCGGCATCGATGTCGGCAAGGCGTACCTTGACGCCCACCTGCTCGACACCGGCCTCGACTGCCGCTATGCAAATACCAAAAGCGGCCGGCGCGCTTTGTGCAACCGGCTGCGCAAGCACCGCGTCACCCGCGCCGTCTTCGAACCCACCGGGCGTTACCACCGCCAACTGCACCAATGCCTGGCTGCAGCTGGCTTGGAGACTGTCCTTGTCAACCCCTTGCGCTCGCGGCGCTTCGCCGAAGCGCTCGGCCAACTCGCTAAGAACGACCGCGTCGATGCGACCATGCTGGCTCGCTTCGGCCGTCTCGCCGACTTGCAAGCGACCCCGCCACAAGCCGCCAACCTGCGACTTCTCCAGGATTTGCTTGTCGCTCGCCGCAAGCTTGTCGAGCAACTCGGCACGCTGCGCAAGCTAACCGCCGAACTCGACCCGCAAGCGACGCGCCGCTTTTCCAAGCCGCTCGCCAGCCTACAGGCCGCCCGCGCCGCCTGCGACCGCGACCTGCAAACTTGCCTGGCCGCCGATGCCGTGCTCGCCCGCCGCGCCGAGATTATCCAGTCCATCCCCGGCTTCGGTCCGCTCAACGCTGCCTGCCTCTGCGCTACCATGCCCGAACTCGGCTCGCTTGGCCGCCGCCCAGCTGCCGCGCTACTGGGGCTGGCTCCTTTCGACCGCGATTCCGGCCAACGGCGCGGCGCTCGCTCGATTCGTGCCGGGCGCGCCCAGCCGCGCCACTTGCTCTACATGGCCGCCCTGTCCGCCACCCGCTGCCAGCCCGCCGCCCAAGCCTGCTACCAGCGCCTGGTGGCTAACGGCAAGCCCCACAAGCTCGCCCTCGTCGCTGTCATGCGCCGCTTGGCCGGCCTGCTCGACACCCTCTTGCGCGAAGACCGCCTCTGGCAACCCGAACCACCCGCCCGCCCTGCCGAGGTCGTCGTATGAACTGCCTGCTCCTCTCTACCCAGCACTCCACGCTAGGCCCCCTCGCCTGCCACTGGCAACCTCTTTTCCCGCTCCTGCCGCTTGACTTTCAACACGGAAGCTCCCTGCGTGCGGGACGCATCGTTGATCGACTTGGAGAACGAGTAGTTGACGCGCCAGAACAGCCCGCCCCGGCTGCGCTTGCGCCAAGAGATGTTGGCGGCGTTGTAGTTGGAGTTCGAGCCGGTGCTGTAGAAGTTGATGGCGTTCCAGTCGGGATTCGGCCGCAGCGACTGGGGATCCTGCCCGTCGGCGTAGCCCCCTTCCGCGGTCCGGCTGGCGAGGAACCACTCGCGCGTGCGGATGGCTTGGTTGTGGTCGTAGCGACGAATGAGATGGGTTCCTTTCGAGCCCCGGTAGTCGATCTCCACGCTGGTGCCGCCGGGCAGTCGGCGCTCGAGCGTGAAGTTCCAGGACTGCAAGTATGACTGGCTCGGATTTTGCGTAATGCCGTTTGCGCTCGGGCGACCGCGAGTCCAGCTTCCGCCAATGACGACGTCGCGAGCCAGCGTGCCTAACGGGTCACGGAGCAGCAACGAGGGCGGCCTGGACGGGCTTGCGTTCCGCCCCGCATAGTTGGTGTTGATCGAGAACGGGAAGATATTGCCCAAGCTGTTCCGGAAGGGGCCTAGGATCGTGCCGGCCATGAACATGCCGTAGCCCGAGCGGAGGACTGTCTTCTTCGTCAAGCGGTAGGCGAATCCGAAGCGGGGCGTGAAGTTGTTCCAGTCCGTCTGGATCACCGAGCGCGGAAAGCCTGCCTCTTCTGCGGTCAGGAATCGATCCTCGAGATTGTAGTCGCCGAGCAGCTTGTCGAAATTGTCGGGAAGGTTGCGGTCGCTGGCAAGCACGATCTTGTCGAGCTCGGGGACGTAGCTGCCCATGCGCCCCTGCACGTCCCAAGGCATCTGGTTGACTTCCCAGCGCACTCCAAGGTTCAAGGTCAGCTTGCGCGTGAGCTTCCAATCGTCGTTGAAGAACGCCCCCATGGCGACTTGGCGCCAGTCGGGGGCGTTGATTCCTTGCCGGACGCTGAGGTTGTGCAACTGGCCGAGGTACATGTCTGCGATCGGGCTGCCTAGGTGCGCGCATGCCGCCGAGCCGCAGCCTCCGGTGCGGAAGCCGCGGAAGCGGTAGCTGCCCCGGGCGTTGTTAACGCTTGGTCGCCTGTACACCACGTAGTTGTAGTTGAATCCGTACTTCAGGGTGTGCGCGCTCTTGACATTGGTCAGAGTGATGCCCCACTGAATGTCCCGGATGTCCGTGATGACCGGCACGCCGCTTGCAGTGCCGAGATTGGCGTGGTTGTCAGCATTGACCAAGGGGAAGTCGTCAATGCTGGGGTACAACTCCCGGTCCTGTTCCGAGAGGAAGTCCGGCATGCCGAGCTCGCGGGTGATGTTCTGTCCAGAGAAGGCCCCGTTCTGCAGCAAGTCGTTGCCGCTGAAGCCGAAGCGGGCCTTCATCAGGAACGACGGAGAGAACATGTGCGTGTAGTCGGACCCCACCAAGTAGCGGTCGTCGTCGCTGAGGTTGCCGAACTGGGGCAGCGGGCTGCCCGCGAACGGGTTTTGGTTGTTGTTGCGGCGGTGCTGCAGGCGCGCTGCCAAGTTGTTCTCGCCCAGCTTGTGGTCGATCTTGAACATCGTGCTGCCGAACTTGTCGGTGTCGGTCGCGACCACGATGTAGTTGAACAAATCCCTCCGATTGCTTAAGTTCGGGAGCGGGTACTGCTCCAACAGTCGCAGGGACACGGGGTCGGCGCGGCTCATCGGAATGATGTTGTTCGGGAAGCAGGCATCCGACCGCGCGCCCCTGCATGCTCCTTGTGCCGAGCGATCATGGATGGCGAACTTGCCCCGCAGGTCGTCGAGCACGGCTTCGTCGCTCAGGTCCAGCTGGTTGTTGAGATTGCGCAAGCCAATGGACTGGCTGAAGTCGCCGCCGACTTCCAGCGGGAGCGGAACTCTTGTCAGGCGCGTCAGTTCCTGGCTGCGGCGGCGTAGCTCATAGCTGACCATGAAGAACGTCCTGTTCCTCTTGATGGGGCCGGTCACCGTCGCGGAGAACTGGTTCTGGAGCAGGTTGTTCCTTTGCTGCGGGAAGAAGCCCCGCGCGTCTAGCACGTCGTTGCGCATGAAGTGGCTGAGGTTGCCGTGGATCTTGTTCGTTCCCGAGCGCAGGGTCATGTTCAGGATGCCGCCGGCCATGCGCCCGTACTCCGCGGAATAGCCGGAAACTTCCATCTTGAATTCCTGCAGGGCGTCAAGGTTCGGGCGCACCTGCGCGCCGCCGCCCTGCACGTTGCGGTTGGCGAAGCCGTCGACGTAGAAATTGGTGTTCGTGGGCCGTGCGCCGTTGATGGAGGCGAACGAGCCCTGGGCGCTTTCCCCGGGCACTACCCCGGGCACGAAAAAGGCGAGGTCGGTGAAGTCGCGCCCGTTCAAGGGCAGTTCCTGGATTTCCTCTTGGACGATCACATCGCCCTTGATCATGCCGTTCTCGGTGTTCAGTATTACGAGCGGGGCATCGACCGTCACGGATTCCGTGACTCGGCCGACCTGCAGTTCGATGTCCACGCGCCGGCTGTCCCCCGTCCGCAGGATGATTCCTCGCTCGACATGCTGCTGGAAGCCGTCAGAAGTGATGATCAAGTCGTACTGGCCGGGAATCAGCGCCGTGAAAGTGTAGCTGCCGCTTGCGCCGGTCGACTGCTCCTTGGTAATTCCGGTTCCGATGTTGATCAAGGTGGCCTCGGCCGCGGGAACGACACCTCCGCCGCTGTCCGTGACGACACCGGTCAGCGTCGCTAGGTTTGCCTGCGCAAGGACGGGCGGCGCGAGCAGCGCCGCGATTGCTAGCGAAAGAGCCGCTTGCTTAGTTGTCATCATTGCTCTTGGAACCGCGCAGGCCCGAGATCCGCGTCAGTGGGCTGGCAGAGATTATACTAGTGTCTGCGGCAAAGCATATATGTCATTTTATATCAATTATTTGCGTTCAATCAACGCAGGCAAGGACTGCGCTGGCAGCAGCCCGTTGGCCCGGATATATGCGGCCTGTTAGCTGCGATCTTCGTCCGGCAGTAGCCCATGCGAGCCGCCTTAGTCCAAACCGGCCCTCGGCCGAATCGTCATCCGGTGCATCGATCCCCAGTCCCGGGATGAGATGCCCGCCGTGCTGCGCGGACCGCGGGTCGCGGCGGTTGGCCAAGGAGACGAGCTGCTGGCCGGAGCCGGAATCGCGGTAGCGGACGCGGCGCAGGGGCAGCGGACAGGCTGGCCGCGCTCGCTGGCCAGCCAAGGCGATCCAATGGCCGAGGCCTCCAATGCGGCACTTGT
Source organism: Bryobacterales bacterium (assembly GCA_965219605.1). Lineage (GTDB taxonomy): Bacteria > Acidobacteriota > Terriglobia > Bryobacterales > UBA6623 > VXMF01. The sequence goes on from CBDCOC010000004.1 coordinate 128,704, forward strand.
CGGATCGGATATAACAGCCGCCACCGGATGGATGCCAGCTACAGGGCGAAAGGCCGCGCTGCTAGCCGGTTGCCGGCCCGCGGGAGTCCTGTCTGCCTACGCACGGCGCGCTTGTCAGTGCCGGCCCGCTGCAGTCCGCAGGCGGGCGATGGTGCGAACGGGGAGACTCGAACTCCCACGGGTTGCCCCACTAGAACCTAAATCTAGCGCGTCTACCAATTCCGCCACGTTCGCGCTCGGCGCACATCCGGCAACTAGCTTCGCTCCAACACCCGGGCGCGACCGCTGCCCCCTCATCTTAGCCGAAGCGCGGCTCAGGCTAGGCGGACGGAGACTGGTCGCGCAGTTGCCCTGCATTGGGTATGATTACCAGCATGTCCGAAACCATCGAACTACTCAGAAGCGCCTTGGCATCGGGCGAGGGCGTGTTGCGGCTGGCTCCTGCTTGGGTGCCGAGGTCGTTTCTCATGCCGGGAGGGCGGCTGAAGCTCCATCCCGCTGATATTTACGCGCTCGGAGCGCATCGCGGCGGCATTGACGAGCGCTGGTTCTCCTCGACTACGAACGCTGACAACGGGCCTGGCACGCCCGACGACGAGGGGCTGAGCTACATCGTCGCATCGCATGGAGACGCCGGCCCGCGCAAGGTCTTGCTCAAGGCGGCCGTGGACGAGATCGGCGATGAGATCCTCGGCAGCGATGTGATGAGCGCGCAGGGCGGCTGGAACGTGCTCTGCAAGTTTTTCGACAATCTCGGCCCGATCCCGCACCACATGCATCAAGACGAGGAAGCGGCCGCCCGCGTGGGCCGGCGCGGCAAGCCCGAGGCGTACTATTTCCCGCCCCAATACAACTACAAGGAGAACAACTTCGCCTATACCTTCATGGGCCTCGAGCCGGGTACGACGAAGGACGACATCCGGCGCTGCCTCGAGCGCTGGAATGAGGGGGACAACGGTATCCTCTACCATTCCAAGGCCTACAAGCTCAAGCCCGGCACCGGCTGGCAGATCCCGGCCGGCGTGTTGCACGCGCCCGGTTCGGCAGTCACCTACGAGCCCCAGGTGAACTCCGATGTGTTCGGCATGTTCCAGTCCATGGTCGAGGGCCGCTACGTGCCGTGGGACCTGCTCGTCAAGGACGTGCCGCCGGAGCACCACCAAGACTTGGAATACATCATCGGGATGCTGGACTGGGAGGCCAATGTCGATCCGCATTTCATGGAGCACCGCCACTTCGTGCCCCGGCCGGTCCGCGCGGCAGGCGAGATGGCCGAAGACGGCTACAGCGAGGCTTGGGTGACGTATTCCACAGCGCACTACTCGGCGAAAGAATTGACCGTCCATCCCGGCCGCAGCGCCACGATCCGCGACGCAGCCGCCTACGGCACGATTGTCACGCAAGGCCGCGGGAAGATCGGCGTCTGGGATGTGCATACCCCGGCAATGATCCGCTTTGGGGAGCTCACTGCCGACGAGTACTTTGTCACGGCGGCTGCCGCCCGCGAGGGGGTCCGGATCACGAATCTGAGTTCTGACGAGAACCTCGTCATGCTCAAGCACTTCGGGCCGGACAACCCTGACGCTCGGCCGTTGGTGCGCCAGTAGCCCGGTGCGCAGGCGTGGGGCCCCTGCTGGCTGCGCGCGGGGCTCGATCAATAGTTCTTATCGCCCCCAGTAAGGCCGCTTATCCCGGCCGCCTCTGTGATAAGATCGCAATTTTAGGCATAACCGAGGTGGCTAGCGCCCGTCGCGGCCACGCCTTGGTGTCGCCTTCCCCCTCAACTCATATAGGAGGAAATCAATGGCTGTAAAACGCACCCCTGCGGAAGTCCTGAAGTTTGCCAGGGACAACGATTGCGAGATTCTGGACCTGCGCTTCGCGGACCTGCCCGGCATCTGGCAGCACGTGTCGTACCCGATCGGCATGCTGACCGAGGAGAGCTTCGAGGACGGCTTCGGCTTCGACGGCTCGTCCATTCGAGGCTGGCAGGCGATCAGCGAGTCCGACATGCTCATCGTCCCCGATCCTGACACGGCGTTCGTCGACCCGTTCAACCAAGCGCCCACGCTCTGCGTCGTTTGCAACATCCTCGACCCGATCACGAAGCAGCATTACGAGCGCGATCCGCGCTGGATCGCGCAGAAGGCCGAGAAGTACCTGCAGTACACCGGCACCGGCGACACCGCGTACTTCGGCGCCGAGGCGGAGTTCTTCCTCTTCGACAACGTCAGCTACGACTCGTCCTACAATTTCGGCTTCTACAAGATCGATTCCGAGGAGGGGCGCTGGAATTCCGGGCGGCCCGACAACAACCTGGGCTACCGCCCGCGCTACAAGGAGGGCTACTTCCCAGTCCCGCCGACCGACCACATGCAGGACATCCGCACGGAGATGGTCAAGGTCATGATGGACTGCGGCATTGATATCGAGTGCCACCACCACGAGGTCGCCACGGGCGGCCAGTGCGAGATCGACCAGCGCTTCGACACCCTCGTGCTGTCGGCGGACAACATGATGCTGTACAAGTACATCGTCCGCCAAGTGGCCTACCAGAACGGCAAGTCGGCCACTTTCATGCCGAAGCCCTTGTGGAATGACAACGGCTCGGGCATGCACACGCACCAGTCGATCTGGAAGGGCGGGCAGCCGACCTTTGCCGGCGAGGGGTATGCCGGTCTGAGCGAGACGGCATTGCACTACATCGGCGGCCTGCTGAAGCATTCTCCGGCACTGGCTGCCATCGTGGCTCCGACCACGAACAGCTACAAGCGCTTGGTGCCGGGCTTCGAGGCTCCCGTCAGCCTGGCCTATTCGCGGCGCAACCGCTCGGCGGCCTGCCGCATCCCGATGTACTCGGCCAGCCCCAAGAGCAAGCGCGTCGAGCTGCGCTACCCCGATCCGTCTTGCAATCCGTACCTGGCGTTCTCAGCCTGCCTGATGGCCGGCCTAGATGGCATCCAGAACCGTATCGACCCGGGCGAGGCGCTGGACAAGGACATCTACGACCTGTCTCCCGAGGAGCTCAGCAACGTGCCGGCGCTGCCCGAGGACTTGTCCGGCTCGCTGCAGGCGCTCGAGCGCGACCACGAGTTCTTGATGCAGAACGACGTGTTCACCGAAGAGGTGATCGCCAGCTACATCGACTACAAGCGCGCGGCGGAGGTCGACGAAGTGCGCCAGCGGCCGCACCCGTACGAATTCTCGCTGTACTACGACATCTAGCGTTCCACGCCATGCGTCTTCCTAGCCGGTCGGCTGGGATTTGGTGCGCGTGGAGCTAGGTGGATGGCTGCGCTGCCGTTACGGGCGAAGGTCATCCTCAACTCGGTGCAGGGTCTCAGCGGTCGGAAGGCCGCGGGCCCTGCATATGGCACAAGTAGGGCCGTGTGTTGGCGCTTGGCGGCCGAGGGCTGTACCGGTTCGGGCCGCGTCTCGTCGGCGAGCGTGAAGCAGCGCTTTGGCGACAGCCCCGGGCATGGTCGCTCCGTGACGCGCGCGAAGTAGCGGTCTTCGACGAATAACTCGCTGTGGCAGATCCCGCAGAGAGTGAGCATGCCGTTGTAGGTGCCGTGGTCCGCCGCGGGGGGCGCGCCCAGTCTGGCCCGGGCGCCGATCGGCTTGCCGCGCATGTACTTGCCGGTCATCGATTTCGAGGATCATCAGCGCGCGGTGCGGTTGCCGCGTTTGCAGCAATCATTGCCTCCGGCCCGCCCTGACAGTCTGCAAGAGCGGGCGTGCCGCTCGCCGCGCGGGTAGACTGTACGCTCAAGATAGTATCTGCGATTCCTGCGCGCAGCCGCAGGACGATTCTGTTGTCACAGTCCATCACTGGGAGAAAAAAAGATGCAAAACGATATTCCGATCGACTCGCTCCGCGACACGTTGCGGAAAATCTTGGGCGGAGGGCTCAGTTCGCTGATCCTCGTCGGCGGCCTGCTGATCTTGGCGTTCAACTGCTTCCAAGTCGTGGGAGCGGGCGAGCGTGGCGTGGTCTTCTCCAAATTCGGGGGAATCCAGCAAGGCGTGCGCGGCGAGGGCCTGCAGTTCAAGATTCCATTCGTCCAGCAGATCATCCCCATCGACGTCCGGATTCAGAAATCGGAGACCGACTCTTCGGCCTCGTCCAAGGATCTGCAGACGGTCGATTCGCGCATTGCGCTGAACTACCACATCGCACCGGATCTGGCGGCGCAAATCTACCAAGAGGTCGGCGTCCTGTACAAGGAGCGGTTGATCGATCCGTCGGTGCAGGAGGCGGTCAAGGCGGTGGCAGCGCAGTTCACCGCCGAGGAGTTGATCACGCGGCGCGCCGAGGTGTCGGTCCAGATCAAGGAGATGCTCACCGAGCGCTTGGTCAGCCGGCACATCGTTGTCGACGAGTTCAACATCGTTGACTTCAATTTCTCGCCGGTGTTCAACGATGCGATCGAGGCCAAGCAGAAGGCCGAGCAAGAGGCGCTCAAGGCGCAGCGCGACTTGGATCGCATCAAGATAGAAGCCGAGCAGAAGGTGACCACCGCCCAGGCCGAGGCGGAATCGCAGCGGCTGCAGCGGGAGACCATTACCGATACGATCCTTCAGCTGCGCGCAATCGAGAAATGGAACGGCGTGCTGCCGCAGGTAACCAGTGGCGCGGTGCCGTTCATCGACCTCAAGTCGATGTCCCAGTAGCTTTGCGGCACGGTTCCGGAGACCGCGCCGCCGGGCGTGGTCTCTTCGCGCCCGGCAAGGCTTGCGCCACGCCCAAGAGCGTGCCAAGGCCCGCCCGGGCCCGCTCCGCGCTCCTCCTCCGGCCTTGGGCGGCAAGGTGCCGCAGAGGGTGCCGGCGGGGCGGGCGCGTGAGTCCAGCGTTGGAGGATGGCGAAGCAGGCAGCGGGGTTGAGGGGGTGCGGCAAGCATCCGCCGCCGGGGCTTGCGAAGACCTGCTAGCTCGCATGGACGGCCAGGTCGTGTCCGTCCATGTGTGGGGGAGGCTCGAAGCCGAACAGCCGCAGCGCGGTCGGTGCCATGTCTTCGATTCCGGGATCGGGCGCGGCGAAGTCCCGGTTGCAAAACACCACGCCCGGGATCAACGGCGGGTCAACGCAGTGATCCCCGCTCCAAGCCTTGAGGTTGTCCTCGAAAACCGGCCCGCTGAGCTTGCCTAGGGCCACTCCCCAAGAACTCCGGTAGCCGGGGCTGTAGCCAACGACCACGTCCGGCGCCGCTTCCACGTACGGCCCGCTGTAGACGTCCGCCTTGGGATAGGCGCGATGCACGGCAATTGCGTCGCGCTCTTCGTCGCGCAGGCCCGTGAGCTTGCCGGCGATCTCCTCGCACAGCGCGTTCGCTGCGGCCCGGCGGACGATGCCATTGGCCTCGCGGCCCTCGACATTGAGATAGATGCCTGCCAGTCCAAAGCTGTACGCCTTGGTCCTGCTCCAGTCGATCCCGCGCAGGTAGCCCTCCGAGCGCGCGTCCCCGTCCGCGGCCAGGTAGCCCTCTTGCAGGAGCCATGCATTGAGGTTCACGCCGCGCTGGAAGGACTTGAAGCCGTGGTCCGAGAGCACGAAGAGAACCGTCCTGCCGTCAACATGGCGCATGGCCTTGCCCACGATCCCGTCCATGCGCTTGTACAGGTCTTCAATGGTTCCCTTGTAGCGCTCGAACGAGTTGCCATTGGCGGCATGGGCCGGATGCTCCGGTTCGAGGTAGCGGTAGAACATGTGCTGGACGCGGTCGGGCGTGTCGAACACGCAAGCCACCACGCCCTTCTTGGTGCGCTCGAGAGCCGACTCGAACATCGCCTCTCGCTCGCCGCAGATCTGTTCCGCCTGCTCGAGGAAGGCGTCCTCGTCCACGACGCGTTCGTTGAGGGCCCAGGTGTCCTCGGCCAGCCCCAGTGTCGAGTAGTCGCCCAGCAGCTTGGCCAGGTAGGGCGCGTAGAAGGATGGGTGCGAGATGGGCAGGGCCGGCTTTTCGGGATCGATCGATATCGGCGAAAGGTACAGGCGCACGTGCGGCGCGACCTGCGCCAGGCGAAACTGGGCGATGCCGCTAACCTTGATGCCCAGCCCGGCCCGGAAGGTCAGGCGCACCCAGGGCGTGAAGCGGCCCGGGGTGAGGTCGTAGCGTTTCCCGCCGATCTCCAAGCGGCCGCGGCCCGGCCCCTCGTCGATCCGCAAGCGGAAGGGTATGCGCAGCTCTCCGGCCCCCTCGCGGACCGAGTTCTCCGGCCCGCGCACTTCGCCCACGTAGGCTCCGGATTCGCGGCGCAGCGCATAGCACGCGCCGCCCTCTTCGAATGCGGCCTCCGGCGGCGCAGTGGTGAAGACCTGGAAGCTGCCTTGCGTGCCGAGCAGGTCCGGGGTACACATGGCCGACAGCAGCCGCCCTTGGAACGGCTCGGGCGGGAATGTGATCGGCACGCGCAGGATCGTCGAGCCCACCAGATGATCGCCCAGCAGGGCCCAGAACGGCTTGCTCTTGCGCCGCATGTCCACCGGAGGCTTGCTCAGCGGCACTCGCCAGGGGCCGATCTTCCATACGCGCGAGGGCTGGCGGACCCTTGACGAGGACAGTTCCGGCCGGTAGGTGCGCAGGTTGCGGTTGAGGAAGTCGAACAGGTTGTGCTTGCCGGGATTGGTCCCGGTGGCGAATGTCGACCACGCCACCGGGGACAGGGCGGGGTAGGTTGTCCGCAGCCGGCTGTAGCGCCCCTGCGCTCGCAGCTTGGCCAGGTTGGGCAGCTTGCCTTCTTCCAGCAGGCGCTCGACCAGGTCGGGCTCGAGACCGTCCAGGCCTAGGAAGATGAGCTTGCGGATGCTTGCCTTGCGGTAGCCCTGCCCGCCGCGCACGGCGCGCCATGCGATGCGGAACGGCAGGATCAGGAAGGCAAGCGCCCCGGACACCAGGGCGGCGAGCAGGCTGAACAGCGACCCGACGAACGCAAAGCCGGCCCCCGGGCCGACGTACGCCTCCAGCGGGGGCGCGAGCACCAGGCCCGCGGCCAGCAATGCGGGCGGCAGAGCGCGCATACGACCATGGTAGCCCGCTCTGCGACTGCCTAGCCTGCGCCCCCGCTCGATTCGTCGCTGCGTGTCGACCGCATCAACTTGCCCAGGTGGGCCTTCGCCGCGAATGCGAGCAGTATGCACAGCCCGATGGGCAGGAACGCTATGTTCGCGACGGTCCGCAAGAATTCCGGATTGCGCACGCCGCTGCGCGAAACGGCCAGGCGCGCCGCTTGGCGCCAGTGCGCGATGTCCAGCCAGTACAGGCCTTGGTCCTTATCGGCGACAAGGATCTTTGCCGGCAGCAGCAGGATCAAGGCCACTTTCCACCTAGCGAGCAGCCGGCTGTCGCTGCAAAGGATCGTCGCGGCCGTGTGGCGCTGCCGGCGCATCTCCAGCAGCATCTGCCAGCGTTCGGCGGCAGTCGCGGCGTCGAACGAACGCCAGCGCCGGCCGGACGAGCCCAGTTCGTCCGGGGCGTCGGGCAGGCAGGTGAACAAGTCCAGCGGCGCCTGGCCGCAGATGGAGGCGCGCAGCTCGGGTATCAGGGCGTCTAGATCCGAGCGCGGGCCGCTCTCGACTAGCAGCATCCGCTCGATCGGCGGCACCTTCTTGCGCAGGAACCAGCGCATCTCTTGGTAGGGTAGCGCGGTACAATGGCAGGTATGGCCAAAGTGCGCTTCTATCAGAACCCCAGTTGAACGAGCTGCCGCAAGGCTAGGAGTTTCCTGGCCGATCTTGGCGCCGATCTGGAATTGGTCAACCTGCGCAAGGGGTTGAGCGTCGAGGACTTGGACGCGCTGATCGGGGATCGCGACCACCTCAAGTTCCTCAACTCCCGCAACGTTCTCTACCGCGAGCTGGGCATGAAGGACAATCCGCCCGGGCGCGAGGAAGCGTTGCGGCTGATGTCGGAGAACCCCAACCTGATCAGGCGGCCGCTGAGCGTGCAGGGCGGCAAGGTGGTGGCGGGATTCGCGCGCGACGAACTCGCCGCCCTCTGCGAGGGCTAGCGAGGCTGCGCCGCAGGCCGGCGCAAGGGATCGAAACTTGGCTCAATCGCCAGCCTTGCGCGGAAACAGGAAGTCCGGCAGGGCTGGAGCCGACGACGGGACTTGAACCCGTGACCTCGTCCTTACCAAGGACGCGCTCTACCAGCTGAGCTACGTCGGCTTTCTAGCGCTATGCCGCCCGGCGAGCGCTGGAGCGGGAGACGGGAATCGAACCCGCAACCAACAGCTTGGAAGGCTGTGACTCTACCATTGAGTTACTCCCGCCGTGCCCGCGAGCGCGCGATTGGAGCCGGCGAGAGGATTCGAACCCCCGACCGTCTGATTACAAATCAGATGCTCTACCAACTGAGCTACGCCGGCCTAACGCGCTCCTCACCCATGATACACCGGGGAGCATCGCTTGCATCTCTTGCAAGCATTGGCCATGAGCCGCCGCGCGACGGGCGGCGCTTCGCTTCCAGCGCCGTCACCAGTGGCAGCTGCGATGCTTGCGAACGTTGGCTGGGAGGCAGGGATTCGAACCCCGATAAACAGATCCAGAGTCTGCCGTGTTACCGTTACACCACCTCCCAGTACGGGAGCGCCTATGCCTTGAGTATACCTGCCACCGCAGGCCGGCCGGAGCGCTAGCCTCTTCCAATGCCAAATGAGCCTGACAAGCGGGATTGTTTCCAACGGGAAATGAGCCTGAAGGGGCCTCGCGCGGGGATATGAGAACCATGGGAGGATGGTTTTGCATCTCAATCTGGACACGCACAAGACGCGCGAGGACATCCTGCGCTTCCTGGAGGGCAACGCGGCAGGCAGCGTCGTGGTGCCGGATCGCGCGGCGGCCTACGAGCACATCGGGCAGGTCTTGCGGCGGTTTTCGTACTGGCGGCTGAGCAAGCCGGATCGGGGGCTGGTGAAACGGTACCTGGAACGCACGACGGGCCTGTCGCGGGCGCAGCTGACACGGCTGGTGAAGCGCTATCTGGCGAGCGGGCAGCTGCGTGCCGGGCGGCGCGGAGCCGGGCGCCGCTTCCAGCACAAGTACCAGCCGCAAGACATCGAACTGCTAGCCGAAACGGACGAATTGCACGGCACGCTGTCGGGGCCGGCCACGCTGGCCCTCTGCCAGCGCGCTTGGCAGCTCTTCGGCGACGAGCGCTTCCAGCGCTTGGCGCAGTTGTCGAACGGGCACCTGTACAACTTGCGGCGCAGCGCGCGCTACCTGCGGCGCTTAGGCAGCAAGGCCGGCACACGCCCGGCGGCGGTGACGATTGCCGAACGCCGGCGGCCGCGCCCCAACGGTCGCCCGGGTTACGTGCGGGTCGATTCGGTGCACCAGGGAGACCGCGGCAAAGTCAAGGGCGTATATCACATTAATCTGGTCGACGAGGTGACGCAGTTCCAGTTCGTGGGCAGCGTGGAGCGCATCTCCGAGCACTTCCTGCTGCCGGTGCTGGAGGACCTGCTGGGCGCCTTCCCGTTCCGCATCTGCGGCTTGCATTCCGACAACGGCTCCGAGTACATCAACCACCGCGTGGCGGGGCTGCTGGAGAAGCTGCGCAGCGAGCAGTTCACCAAGTCGCGCCCGCGGCGCAGCAACGACAATGCCTTGGTGGAGTCGAAGAACGGCACGGTCGTGCGCAAGCAACTCGGCTACGGGCATATTGCGGGGCGGCACGCCGAGCGGTTGCACCAGTTCAACCGCGAGGTGCTCTCGCCGTATCTGAACTACCATCGTCCGTGCTACTTTCCCAGTGAGGAGGTGGACGCCAAGGGCAAGCTGCGCAAGCGCTACCGGCAGCAGGACCTGTGCACGCCGTATGAGCAGCTGAAAGCGCTGCCGGAGGCGGCGGCCTGCCTGCGCGCGGGGCTGGACTTCGTGCAGTTGGATGCGGAGGCTTACCGGATGAGCGATAACGAAGCAGCGCGGCGGTTGAACGAGGCGCGCGACGAGCTGTTCGCGGCCATCCGTGCGGAGTAGTGCGGGCCATTGCGGGAAAAGGGCGGCTACAGGCTCATTTGGCATTGGAAAGCGGGACGGCCTCGCGGCCCGCGGACGGAGCGCGGGGGCCACGCCTGGGCGGGCGGGGGCAGCGGCCGCCTGATTAAAACAAAATATAATGAGAATGTGCTGGTGGGCTAGCCCACCAGCACGCTCCCCGCTCTCCCCAGCCCCCCGTCTCGAGCAGGCCTGCAGCGGGCAGCGCGGCTGCGCCCCCGAGTACCACCTCCCCCACTGGGTGTATCATGCATTCACTCTCACTTCTTCTGCCCGGCTCCCTTCAGGCTCATTTTCGGATTGGAAAGGACTGCGCTTGCGCCTCTCCGGCGCCATACCTCCGGTGCGGCTTCCGCCGCACGCTGGTTTTCGGCTGTTGCTGCGAAGCGGGTTCGTGAAGCCATCTTGGCGAATGCGGTCGCTGGCTTCGGGGCCTGTCGTGCGAGCACGGCCCAGCCCGACGCCGCCCGCATCGCAAGCGAGAATTTGAGATCCTTTACACGTGAGGATTGCAATGCTGGGAGCGGGGGCCGTCGGAGGCTACTTCGGGTCTCGCATGGCAGCGGCCGGCTTGGAGGTGTCCTTCTTGCTGCGGGCAGAGAGTGCCCGCAGGCTCAGGGCCAGCGGACTGCGCGTGCGCAGTCCTTGCGGTGATATGCACTTGAACCGGCCATCCGTGCTGGAGCTTGGCAGCAGCGCTCCCGCGCCGGATATCCTGTTTTTCGCATGTAAGGCAGAGCATGTCCGGGCCGCTGCCGAGGCAGCGGCCCCGCTCGTAGGCCCGTCTACGGTCGCTATACCGCTGCAGAACGGAATTGACGCGCCCGCGGTACTGCGCGACGTTCTCGGGAGGGAACCGGTACTGGGAGGGCTGAGCCGAATCTTTGCCGAGCGTGTCACGGCCGGAGAGATCTCGCACACGGGGCTGCGCCCGTCCATTGCTTGCGGAGAACTCGAAGGAGGCCTTTCGGATCGCGTGGCCGAAGTGGCCGATACTTTTGCGTCGGTCCCGGGAATGTCGCTCGATGCGTCCGATGACATCTGGACCGCGATGTGGATCAAGCTGCTGGCGGTATGCTCCATCGGGTCGGTCGGGGCGGCGGCACGCGCTCCTTTGGGCGCGCTGCTGGGCGTGCCCGCAACGCGCGAGCTATTGCTCGCTGCCGGGGAGGAAATTGCCGCTGTCGGACGGGCGCATGGAGCGCGGATTGCGGACGGCTTCGTTGCGGCGCAGGTGGTTCGCTTCGAGAGACTGCCGCCAATGGCGACCGCTTCCATGCATCGCGACCTTGAGCGGGGCGAGGCCTCCGAACTGGATCAACAATTGGGCGCCGTGCGTCGCTACGGCCGGCGACTCGACATCGGGACTCCCGTCTTGGATGCGCTCTACGCTGCGCTGCTGCCCGGTGAGTTGCGCGCCAGGGGCGAACTCTCGTACCAGAACGTCGCCCCTCGAGCCAGTCGTTGAGCATGGCCGATCCGCCTTGTGCGCGGTGCATGCTTTCGTTGCTGATCTGTCTCTGGGAGAATGGATTGCGAAGCCGACCGCCAACACGCGTTCTCTACCCTTGCCGAAGAGTTGCCTCGTGATGCCCTCGTGCGATCCTGTCCGCTGACGACGATCTCATCACGAGGCAGCCCATCATCCGGGGTAGGGCATCTGCGGCAAAGGCACGAAGCAGCAGCGCGATGTGTTGGGCGAGCATGGCGTGCCGGACTAGTTCCCCAAGGCACGGTGCGAGCGTTGCCGCTGCGTTTCGTGAAGCAGAACACTTTTTTCAGGCCTGCTTGCGCGAGTGAGGGCATTGGCCGTGTGCCGCGCTTTGGTGCTGCTGGGATCTACCTGCTCCCGTCGACCCGGTGTTCTGTGTCGTTGACGATAGCGTGGGATCCAAGGTCGAGGACGGCGTCTGGCCCTGCAACGCTACGAATACTGCCACCACGAAGAGTCAGCGCGTTGGCAAGGATGCTGATGCCATCCTCGTCCTTGTCCCCGACCTGCACCGTGTAGTCGAAGAATAAGTAGCCTTGGCGATTCGTGCTACGGAGAGGCACGCGTTTCGTGGCCGTGCCCACGGTCAGAGCCAATGTCGGGCTGCCCGTCACCTGAACGACCTGACTGAAGGCGACCGATACCTTGATGACCTCGCCCGGGCCGTACGCGTTTCCCTCCTGAGGGCGGCTGTAGATGTTGACCCGCCTCACTCGTGGCGGGGCCACCTTGCTCCCGTCCACCTTGTGCTCCGGGTTGTTGGAGATGGCATGGACTCCAAGGTCGAGATCGGCGTCCGTTCCGGCCGTGCTGCGGATAGTCGCTCCGTTGAGAGCTAACGCATTGGCAAGGATGCTGATGCCGTCCTCGTCCTTGTCTCCAGCCTGCACCGTGTAGTCGAAGAATAAGTAACCTTGGCGACTCGCGCTACGGAGAGGCACGCGTTTCGTGGCCGTGCCCACGGTCAGAGCCAATGTCGGGCTGCCCGTCATCTGAACAGCCTGACTGAAGGCGACCGACGCCTTGATGACCTCGCCCGGGCCGTACGCGTTTCCATCTTGAGGGCGGCTGTAGATGTTGACCCGCCTTACTCGTCGCGGGGTCACCTTACTCCCGTCCACCTTGTGCTCCGGGTCGTTGGAGATGGCATGGACTCCAAGGTCGAGACTGGCGTCCGCTCCGGCCGTGCTGCGGATAGTCGCTCCGTTGAGTGCTAACGCGTTGACAAGGATGCTGATGCCGTCCGCGTCCACGTCCCCAGCCTGCACCGTGTAGTCGAAGAATAAGGTGCCTTGGTGATTCGTGGTACGGAGGGGCACGCGTTTCGTGCCCACGGTCAGTGTCAAGCTCGGGCTGCCCGTCACCTGAATGACCTGACTGAAGGCGACCGACCCCTTGATGGCTTCGCCCGTGCCGTACGCGGTTCCCTCCTGAGGGCGGCTGTAGACTTTGACACTTGTCACTCGTGGCGGGGCCACCGTGCTTCCGTCCACCTTGTGCTCCGGGTCGTTGGAGATGGCACGGACTCCAAGGTCGAGACTGGCGTCCGCTCCGGCCATGCTGCGGATAGTCGCTCCGTTGAGTGCTAACGCGTTGGCAAGGATGCTGATGCCATCCGCGTCCGCATCCTCAGCCTGCACCATGTAGTCGAAGAACAGAGTTTGACCATCGGGGCTGGATTTTCTGGACTGGACAGGTACTAGTCTGGTGGCCGTGCCTACGGTCAGGGCTAAGGTTGGGCTGCCCGTCACTTGAACGGCTTGACTGAAGATGACCAATGTCTCGATCACTTCTCCCACGCTGTACGCGGTTCCCTCCTGGGGGCGGCTGTAGACTTTGACACTTGTCACTCGTGGCGCGACCACCGTGCTCCCGTTCACCTTGTGCTCCGGGTCGTTGGAGATGGCATGGACTCCAAGGTCGAGACTGGCATCCGCTCCAACCTTGCTGCGGATAGTCGCTCCGTTGAGTGCTAACGCGTTGGCAAGGATGCTGATGCCATCCGCGTCCGCATCCTCAGCCTGCACCATGTAGTCGAAGAACAGAGTTTGACCATCGGGGCTGGATTTTCTGGACTGGACAGGTACTAGTCTGGTGGCCGTGCCTACGGTCAGGGCTAAGGTTGGGCTGCCCGTCACTTGAACGGCTTGACTGAAGATGACTAATGCCTCGATCACCTCTCCCACGCTGTAAGCGTTTCCCACTTGGGGACGGCTGTAGACATTGACACTTGTCACTCGTGGCGCAACGACCGTGCGCCTGTCCACTTTGTGCTTCGGGTTGTTGGAGATCTGTGCTAGGGGAAGGATTGCTGGGATTCCGTGAGCCGTGCTCATCCGCTCGCCATCGAGTCCGAAGGCATTCTCGCCAACGCTGATGCCGTCCGTGTCTTGATCCTCTCCCTGCACTTCGTAGCTGAACTCGAAAGACAAGGCATCGCCCCCACCGGGTCTGGTCCTTGACGGACTCTCCGAGATTTGGCCAACGCGGTTCCCGATTCCGATTGCTAGTGTGGGCTGGCGGGACTGGCCCGTAACGCTGGCTGTCTGAACTAGATCCACCGACAGTTCGACAGATTCCTCAACGACATATGTGTGACCGTTCCGGGGTGGTTCTTGATCCGCACTCCATTGACCGTTCGGCTAGCGCGCTCAATGCCGGACAAAACCGCCACGGTTACTGGAAGTTGAATCCCAGCCGGAAATACTCCCGTCGCCGAATTCGGATCATCGACCTGTAGGGTGCTCACTTCGCCCAAATGTGTTTCGGGCAGCAGGCCGGTGCCCTGCATGGCAACCGAAACTACGGCTGGCGTTACTCGCAAGGGGCCGGCAAGCGCCAGAATCCACAGGGCGGACTTCCCACTCCTGAGGAAATGCGTCATGTACGAACGGTTCCCTTGTTTCAGTCGGAATCCAATTTTATTTTGGGGATTACATATTTGACTTGACATAGCCTCTCCGCTTCACTATCCTAGTGAAGTGCCTAAAATAAAAAAAAGGCCCACGCGCCCACGCGCCCACGCGATTTAGCCAGCCCGGAGCCGAACTGGGCCAATCGGACACTGTACCACAGGGATAATGTGAAGTTCCTGCGAGGGGATGAACAGCGAGACTGTGGACTTGATCGCTACCGATCCGCCGTTCAACAAGGGCCGCGACCCCCACGCCACACCGGACAGCCTTGCCGTCGGAGCCAAAGATCTGTCTATCAAGGCTTGAACCGTTTCGCCCTCCTGCTACTGCTGGTAGCCGCCCAAGCGGGGCTTGCCAGCGACGGAGGGTTCTTTTTGGGTCGGGTATCCGGGATTGATGGCGTTGGTGCCTTCGATGACGTCAAAGTCATCCTGAGCAGCGCGACGCTGCTTGAAACGACCACTCCCGGCCCGGATGGTCAATTTGCGTTTTCTGGCCTCGCGGATGGGGATTATGTCGTCAAGGTGCGCAAGCCCGGCTTCAAGCCGCCGCCAGCGCAGCCGTTTCGGATTCGAGCCGGAGCGTTAGTTTCGCCCGCTGAGACCGAGTTCGTTCTGCAAGAATTGAGCAAGGATGCGTTCGTTTTTCATTGGGAAGAGGACCAAAGCACGGCGGGGTACGAGTACCAAGCGAATGTTGCCGAACCGCTGGAAGTTGAGTTTCTCGACGAGGAAGTCACGGTATTCGATAGCTCCGCAGCAAATCAGCTTCGACACGACTACAATATTTGGCTGTTGAACAACGATGGCGGTTTCTGGACATCCGAACATGCCTACCGCCTGTTGCGAACCATGGAATCGATCCCGCAACGGAAACGGTACCCTAGCGCGCCGGATATTCCTCCAGTAAGCCAGTGGTTCCTTGCTCCAAGGCATGTAGAGGACGATATCCAGATAACTGAAGACGGTGAAGGACCCAAGAGCGTGTGGATTGCGGAGGATGCGTTTGTGAACGCGAGTCCGAAAATCGCGCGTGTTGACGGAAAGCGGGGGAGGTACTACTCGCAGCGGCTGCATCACGCGCTGGTGCGCTACGTGACAGACAACGGTCGGAACACTTGGGCCAGCGAGCAAATTCTCCGGAAGCGTTTCGGCGTGACGATGCGAATTAGCGACTACGAGGTCTTGACGGCCAATACGACGAAGGAACCCGCCTCGCGCTTCGCACGCTTCCACCCCGAGGAGATCGTTCAGATCATCAATACGTTGGAAGAAATGCCAGTCGGCATGCACGCGATTCCCGGACTCGAATTTCTGATACGACGCTTGGACGGAACTCAAAATCCAGGGAAACCTGATGCTGCGGCCATCGCTTGGACGGGCGCGGGCTACATCGAATTTATGGACACGGCTTTCGATGCTAGGTCGATTCTCGCCACTCACCGCGTGATCATCCATGAAAAAGCACACTTTATGTGGGCACACCTGTTTGACGAGCAGCTAAAGCAAGACTGGATCGAACTCGGAGGATGGTACCGTAATTCCAACACCGAAAGCGGCTGGGCAACGACGAAGCAAACGGAATTCGTCTCCGCATATGCCCATCAAGAGAATCCCAACGAGGACATGGCGGAGTCGATCGCCTACTTCATCATCAATCCGCGAAAACTGCGCTCGCGCGCAATCGGCAAGTATGAATTCGTCCGCGACCGTATCATGCAAGGCAATATCTACATCTCGAAGATTCGTGAAGATCTGACGTTTGAAGTCTACAATTTATTCCCAGATTACGTGTTTCCGGGTAAGGTTCGACGTGTCGACATCATTGTCGAGGGTGCTGCTGAAGAGAACAAGCATGTAGATATTGAAATCGAGATCCACGCTTTCGATCATATCTTGGAGGGAGCTAGTCGCGCCCTTGTGCAAATCAAGAGCGAGGCGGGAACTTACCGTTTCGTACCCCTTTTGCCCAGCGGAGTACGCCGAGGATTCCCCGGAACGGTGCTGGTGGGAAGTGTTGAAATCCCCCGGTTCGCCAAAGCGGGCTATTGGCGTCCAGCGTGGCTGAGGATAGAGGACGAACACGGGAATCAACGACTGGAGGGTGTCAACGACTTCGGCTGGTCCCTGTTCGTTAACAATCCACTGGAAGATATCACCCCGCCGCAATATGTGAGCAATTCAGTATTCCTAACCAAGTCAACGTCCACTATTCAGGGCAACGAGGTTCAGATCGTTCGTGCAACATGGGGTGTCGATGAGAACTCGGGCTTCATGGCTGATAGACTTGGATGCCTTGCTGCCCTCAACGACGAATTACCTTATACCTACAGTCGAGGTGCTACGCTCTTCGGCGCGATTCGTGGGAATCGTACAGGTTACGACTCTAAGCAGAGAACCTGTTGGGTTGAATTTGTGATGCCCCCGTACATGCCATCTTCGGTTTATACATTGGATTACATTGTTATGCGGGACCGAGCCTTAAATTATCTTCGAGTTTATTTCGCTCATGCTCGCGAGTACGATCAGCTTGGCAGAACGGGATCAACTGAAGCCTACATCGTCGATGAGCGCGCTCCACAGATTGAACTAACCACGGACATTCCAGATACTATTCAGCCAGAATTGGATCTCAATAATATTAACATCAATGCTCAGCCTACGAACCGAGAATCTCCGAATGGAGAAACATTAGTGACGCTAACATATCGAACTCGTGATGACATTTCGGGTTTTTGGAATGGCATGATCTCCCTGCGAGATCCGCAGGGTATTGATCATCGGTACTGGCTAGACCCCCATCCCTATTCGAGCCGCTGGTTTCCAGATGGAGACACTACACAGTGGTCCAGTCACACTTGGTCAATACTTTTGCCCCGCGGTTCTGCCCCAGGGACATGGGGAGTTGCCGAGATGATAATACAAGACCGTGCTCACAATTTCAAGACTTACGATTTCACCGAGATCGTTCATTTTGAAGTCCAGTAGAGCATGCTCCGTGCGATAAGTTCTCCGCCTTTGCTTATACCACAAGATCGGTAGGATTGGGCCAAAAAGCGGCCCTCGTAGCGGAGTGCAGACTGCCTAGTGATCCGCTACGAGCTGAGCTACAGTACCGATTCTGCGATCCCTGCGCACCGAAACTGGCCTGTCTGGCTTGCTAGCCTGAACTTCATCCGGAAAAGACGAACTAATTGCTTGTTTCAGAATGAGTTACGTCGAATCAACCTGTCATTTTACTGGAAACAGTCTTGTCGAGATCGACTCCCAGCAGAGCGAATGCCTTGGCTTGCAAGGCCGTCGGCTGGGCGAGCAGCGGAAACTCGTGCTGCTCGTCCTTGCCTAGCGTGACGTGGTTGAGCGTCAGTGTTCCCAGATGTGCGAGCAGACTCGGCAGGCCCTGCACCGGCAAGCCTTCCGGAGTCCGCTTGCTGGCGGCCTTGGCCCGGGCCGCAGGCGACACCTGCGCCGCTTCCACCGGCGAGTCGCGCTGTGCGCGAGCTGCCTCGCGCTCGCTGTCTTCAAACAACAACGGTGCCAGTTTGCGCCGCAAGTGCCATTCCAAGTAGTAGGCCAACATGCACAGAAAGACATGCCCGCGCACATGCTCGGCGCTGTAGACGTAGAACGGGCGCACTGCCAAGCGGGTCGTTTTCAACGAGCGGAAGGCGCGCTCCACCTGCGCCAGACTCTTATAGGCCGCCACCGCTTCGTGCGCCCCGAGGGCGTCCGCAGGCAAGCTCGTGCGCACCACGTACACGCCGTCCAACTGGGCCTCGGCGGCAATGCGCTCTGGCCGTCGCGACCAGTGCAGCACGTGTTCCTGCACGCTGATCTCGAAATGCTTCGCCACCTTGTAGCGATTCGCATCGCGGCCGATGCGGCGCTGGATCGCGGCCTCTTCGTGCCACGGCTTGCGCCCCCGCCGCACCTTGGCGGCCAGCTCTTCCAAGAGTTGCTCGGTGGCCTGTAGCAACTCCTCTCGCTTGCGGGCGCGCTGCTCTCGCAGGCGCGGGTTCAGGCACACCAGCAGGCGCTCGCCGGGGAATTCCGGGCTGTGAATCTCAGCCACTTGATCGGGCACCAACTGGCCCGGCTGGAGCGGCGCTTCAGGCCTGGCCCCGGCCTGCTCGGCATCCGGTTCGGGCGCTTTGAGCAACTGCTGCAGGGCGCTGCTAGTGAGGGCCGAGATCCAATCCAGGCTGGCCGGCTCGAGGTCGGCGCGCAGGCGCGCCGTGGTCAGCATGCCGCGATCGCCAACCAGCGCGACTTGCTGCACGCCGAACTGCTTGCGGATGGTCTGCACTTGGGCGCTCACGGTGGTCGGATCGGCGCTGTTGCCGGCGAACACCTCCACCGCCACGGGGCAGCCGTCCGGGGCGCACAGCAGGCCGAAGACGATCTGGCGCTTGCCGCGCTTGCGGTCGCGGTTGTAACCAAAGGCGGCCAGCGGACAGCAGCGGCCTTCGCAGTAGGAACTGGTGACGTCGTAGAGGACTAGGGTGCCGGCGCGCAGGTGGCGGCGGGCGAGGCTGCGTTGGATCCAAGGCTGGCGCTGGCGCAGCCAATCGAGCATGGCCAGCAGTTCATTGCCCGCCACGGGCCCGAGAGCGAGCAGGCTGCCGAGCGAGTTGGCGGCGGAAGCGGGGCAGAGGCTGCGGGCGGTGGCGAGCTTGGAGTCGGGCTGCAGCAGGCGGGCGCAGATGGCGGCCAAGGCGAGGCTGCGTTGGCGCGAGGGGGAGCGCTGTAGCAGGCGGGGGAAGTGGAGTTGGCGGGCGAGGGCGAGCACAGCGGCGACATGGCCGTGAGGCAGGGAGCGGCGGATGGTAACGGCTTGGTCGAGGCGGGGGACAGCCACACCGCCTTGCAGGACGGTGCGGATGCCGTGGATGGCCTCGGGCGGGAGTTGGGAGAGGTTGGCGATGGTCTTGCGACGGATGCGCTGGCCCTCCCGCCAAGCCTGGCGGAGCAGGACGGCTGGGGGGCTGTTGCGGTTGGGGATGGATTCGACGTAGAAGGCCACGGGGATTACATGGAAACAAAAAATTGCAAATACAATTCTAATAAAAGATATAAACAAATGTCAAGTAAAAAAATACATGGAAACAAAAATACACCTGAGAGAGATCCCGGGAGAGTCATAACCAATTGAAAATAAAGTACTTAAAAGCGATCAAAGCCTATCCAGCCTAGGTGAAGTTCAGGCTAGCCATGGTCCTTGCCGAGCTTCAGCCAGCGCGACCCGAACTTTCTGGGGATGTCGCGGACCGCGCTTCGGCTAGCTGGGGCAAATCCGCATCCAAGCCTAACCGCTGAGCTAGCAGTTGGAGCAACACGCTGTGTTGCGCTTGTACTTGTTCCAATGTGCGCAGCCTGCTGTCTAGCGATTCCAGCCGCGTATCTACGGCCGCGAACCGTTCCGCAATGTCACGCTGGACCGACAGAATCATCATGACTAGGCTGATAACCGCTGCTAGCATCGCCGCCAACAAGGTTGCGCCCATGCCCAATATACCGATTAGTTCGAGTCTCATCCGCTTTCTGTTCATCCCATATCCGACCACCCAGATCGCGGGGGCGCTGCGAGCGTCATGCGTGCGCCAACCAAGGCGGCAAGATCCACGGAGTCAGCCCCGCCGCGATGCAGGGCGCGATCAGCACTTCAGATTACTCGCTCGCCCGGCCCGGGCTGGCCTATCTCGATCAGCACGGGCTGAGGGTTAGGCGAGGGACTGAGGTACCGGCGATACGCGAAAGCAGCTGGCAAACAGCTACTCATCGACGCTAAGGCAGGCGCACTTCCCCTCGACTCCACAGTCAGCTAAGGATTGTCAGCATTACGCTTGGCTAACTTCTTTCGGGGCCGGTTCCCCCAGTCGTTCCAATATCCGCCTTGCGTGATTTCTACGGATCGCAACTGATCATCAAGAGAATCCAGCAGATTGACGATGCGACTGGCAGCCGCTAGGATTTTATCCCCGCGAGCAGGCCTACTATCCACTGTGCATTTGGCTCATGCCAAGCATTCCAGCATTTTTTGACTTGTGCAGCTTGCAGTTGCCCTCGCAAGCTATGGTATAAACCGGCTGATAAACAATGACATAGATGATTTTGCATCAGGCCCCAGTCCCTTTTCGAGGCTTGTGCCGTGACTACTATGCTGTCACTCCATCAAGTTCTGCGGCAGTCCCGATCAAGCCCCGGCCTGCTACCGGCGGGTGATCTCGACCTGCCAGACTCCGGCCGCCTTGCCGCCCTGCGCTAGGCTCGCTGCGAACGATCCCTCCCCGGTCGCTAGCGTAATCCCCTCGAAGGTAGCGGTCTCCGCTCCGGCCGGAACCGCCACCGATTCTTCCATGCCGCCAAATGCGATTTTGGCGGTCGCTCCGGCCGGGGCTGGATTGGCGAAGGTGACGGCTACGTCATACGGCCCTGTCGCGGCAACCTCCACTTCCCACTTGCCCAGAACCTTTTGGTCCCGCCCCCAGCCATCGGCGGTCTCCATGCGCCAGTCCTGGCGTGTCAGCGTCACGCGCCGCTGCTTTTCGCTGCCGATCATGAACCGGACCGCTTGGAAGCCGCGGCTGGCCGAGACGTCGTCGAACCAAGCGTCATACCCGGCCTTGAGCCGCTCGACGACCTCGGGCATGTCGCCCGCGAGATCTATTTCCTCTCCGGGATCGGACAGCAGGTCGTAGAGTTCGAACGCGGCATCTGCCGGCGGGGGCTGCCGGAAGCTCAAAGGCTGCAACAGCTTGAACCGCTGTTCCACGGCAGCGAACGCGCGATAGCGCTGGGGCTCGTTGCCGCGGTGGGTTTGGACGTAGTAGGTTCTCGCCGGCAGATCCTCGACTTCGCCGTCCCAGAGGGGGAGCAGGTTGATGCCGTCGAACTCCGCCTCGGTCGGGACGGCTGCTCCCGTCGCGGCTAGCAGGGTCGGTGCGATGTCGATATGGGCCCCCAGCGGCTCGACCTTGCGCGGTGCCAGGCGGTCGGGCCAGCGTATTAGGAACGGCACGCGAATGCCGCCCTCGTACACGCTCGATTTCTGGTCGCGCAGTCCAGCATGGTACAGCCGTGTGTTCGGCCCGTTGTCGGTCATGAAGATGAAGACGGTGTTGCCGGCAAGACTGTGTGCCTCTAGATGGTCAAGCAATCGTCCGACATTGTCGTCAATATTCGTGATCATGCCGTAGATCCGGGCGTCCTTGTCGGCAAGTCCCTGGGCGGCATAGGGCTCCCGGTAGGAGTCTGGCACCAAGTACGGAGAGTGCGGCGCGTTGGTCGGGATGTAGGCGAAGAAGGGCTCGCCGCTCGCGTCCCCGATCCACTCCATCGCCTCGTCAAAGTAGACATCGGTGCAGTAGCCTTGGAAGGACTCCTGCTCGCCGTTGCGGAACAGGATCGGGTCGAAGTAGTCCGATCCGGGCGGGCTCGATGGCTGCCCGATCCCGCCGCCCTTATGCACCACGGAAGTTTGGAAGCCTTGGTCCATTGCGCGCTGGGGGTAGTTGTCCCCAAGGTGCCACTTGCCGAAGATGCCGGTCCGATAGCCGGAATCCCGGAGCATCTCGGCGATGGTGAGTTCATCCGGTGCCATCATGGCGCGCCCGAGATACGTGTCGACTACACCCGTGCGGTAGTTGTAGCGACCGGTCATCAGCGCCGCCCGCGTCGGGGCGCATACCGGCGATACGTAAAAGCGCGTCATTTCGACGCTCTCGGCCGCCAGAGCGTCGAGCCGCGGTGTTTGCAGGACCGGGTCGCCGTGCGAGCCGAGTTGCGCCCAGCCCTGATCGTCGGTCATGATCAGAACGATGTTGGGCCTGTCGGGTGGATTGCTGGCAGGCGTGCAGGCCGGTGCCAGCAAGCTGAGCGCTACAAGAGCGTAAGCAGCTGTGATACCAACGGATCCAAGCCGCTCGATAGCCGTGTCTCGCATGCGGTCCCGTAAGTGCAGGCGGGCTGCAAGTGCTTGGCAGCATTGACGCCTTGCGCCTGCTGCAAGAAGTGCGTATCTCATTTCTCAGTTGCCTCCGTGGCGAAGAAGCGATCGGACATCTCTCGACTCCGAGGATTGGCGTCATGGTTCTCGGGGTTGCGGATGTCGAAATCGAGCTGCTGCCGGGCACGATGCACCGCAGCGGCGTGTGAAGCCTTGCTGTCGGGTGGGTGCGACATCGATTCCCCTCGTTCTTCGCCCTGTGCGGCCCGCTCGCCCAATAGCCGCGACTAGCCGCGGCTTCGGCGGACGGGGTTCTCGAGCACGCCGATGCCGGAAACTTCGACCTCGCAGATGTCCCCGTGCTTCATGGCGCTGGTCGATCCCGGCGTTCCCGTGAAGATGGAGTCGCCGGGTTGCAGCGTCAGGTACCGGCTGATGAAACTCACGATCCTTTCCGGCTTGAAGAGCAGGTCGCTGATCTTCTGCTGCTGCTTCACCTGGCCGTTGAGGCGCAGCGTGATCTCAGACTCCGCGTAGTCGAGGCCGGGCACGATCCATGGCCCCATTGGGGCGAACGTATCACAGCCCTTGCCCCGCCACCATTGCAAGTCGCCGCCTTGCCAGTCGCGCTCCGAAACGTCATTGCCGCAGGTGTAGCCCAGGATGTGGTCCGCTGCCTCGCTTTCGGAGACGTTCCGGGTCTGCTTGCCCATCACGATCACGAATTCCGCCTCGTAGTGCGTGTTCCTCGACTCTGCCGGGATCACGATGGGATCGCCGGGATTCTGGAGCGAGGTCGTCGGCTTGTAGAAGATCTCCGGGTGGGCCGGCTCGGGGCGGTCGCCAAGGTGGCTCTTGTAGTTCAGGCCCACGGCGAGCACCTTGGGCGAGCGGACGGGGTAGAGCAGCTTGACGTCGGCGAGCGCGAGCTTGCCGCACGTGCGCTTGGTCTTCTTGAGAAAGCTGCCATCCAGCGGGTAGACGGTGTCGCCCTCTAGCTCGCCGTAGGCTTGTCGCTCGCCATGGCGGTAGCGCACGTACCGCACGCCATGGCTGTCGGCTCGCAGGCCGGGGATCGCAGCCGAGGCGGCGGCTCCGGCCAGCAGGTTCCGCCTGTTCAGGTTCATGGACACTCGCAGGGCCTCCTGAAGGCAATAGTAGCAGTGGAGGATTGCCGATTCGGGCCGCTATACCATGGTCAGCGATGCGCCAAAGGTCGCTGGCACTGCTCGGAGCTTGCGTTCTCGCCGCTTCTGTCGCGCTGGACGCGGCCCCCGGGATCGCGGCCAGCAGCGGCGGAGCCACGTTCGAGCTTCCCGGCCCGCATTTTTACTTGGAACCCGGCGAAGGGCTCACCCCGCTCTCTGCGAGTGCGGGCATCCAGCTCAGGGGCCGGCTACTGGTACCGCGGGCTGGCATGCACCGGTTCTTCCCGGGGGAGGGAAGACTCCGCATCGGCGGTCGAGAGGCCGGCCCCGACGGCCTGCGCCTGGAAGCCGGCGAGCACGGCTTCGACTTCCGTGCGGCGCGGGTGCCGGGGCCGCTTCAGGTTTCGTTGCAGTGGGAAGGCCCCGGGTTCGGGCGCGAGCCGGTTCCCACCAGGTTTTTTGCGCACGACCCGCCGAGCGCTCCTGCGCCGGACGGCCGCCTGCTGTTCGAAGAGCTCGGGTGTTCGAACTGCCATCTCGCGGATTCGTCCTCCATCGGGCGCAAGCAGGGCCCGGTGCTCGACGGCCTGGGCGGGCGGGTCAAGCCCGCTTGGATTCGGCATTGGCTGGATGCGCCCCAAAGCTTCCGCGCCTGGGCCACGATGCCCGCCCTGCTCTCTGCCGCGGAGCGCGGGCATGTTGCCGCCTTCCTGGCGTCGCTGGCAGCCGGCACGCTGGCCGAGCCTGCCATTGACCAGCACAATTCCCGGCGCGGCCGAACGAGCTTCCAGTCCCTCGGCTGCACCGCCTGCCATACCGCCGAGCTCGCGCTCGCGGGCCTCGGCTCGAAGATGAGCGTTGGCCGGCTGCAAGAATTTCTCCGCGACCCCTTGCGCTATGCCCCGGCCGGGCGCATGCCGTCGTTCCACCTGAACGCAGAGGAGTCCCTCGACCTGGCCGCATTCTTGACACTCTCCACCAATCCATCGTTCGAGCGCCCCGTGGCGGGCGGTGATATCAGCGCGGGCAGGGAACTCGTCCGCACCGCGGGCTGCCTGGCGTGCCACGCATTGGACGGCATGCAATCCGCGCACGCCGCCCCTCGGCTGGCGACCTTGGACTCCAGCCGGGGCTGCTTGGCCGGCGAGGCCTCGGGGCGCGTCCCGCGCTATCGCCTGGCGCAAGGCCAGCGCGACGCGCTGCGACGATTCATCGAGACCTACCGCAACGCTCCTGACACGGTACCCGCGCCGATCTTCGACCTGCAGCGCCGGTTGCGGCAATTGCGCTGCCAAGGCTGCCATGAGATCAATGGCCGGGCGCCGACAGGCGTGATCGCCGAGGCCGCGCCGCCTCTGACCGGAGTCGGGCGGAAACTGAGGGCGGCATGGATCGAACGGGTGATCCGTTCCGGGCAGGTCACGCTGGACTGGCAGCAGCTGCGCATGCCGGGCTACGGGGCGGCGCATGCCGCCGGGCTGGCCGCGGCCCTTGCGAAGTCTTCCGGCGTGAATCCGCAAGAGGCTCCGCCGGCTGTTCCAGCCGGCGACCGGCAGAAAGGGCATGCCATGCTGGGCGTCGACGCGCGGAAATCCGGCCTGGGCTGCATCGGCTGTCACGGATGGGGAGAGTTCCCGTCCTTGGGCGAGAACGGGCCGAACTTGCTCGCGGCGGGCCAGCGCTTGCGCTGGCCGTGGTTCGAGCGTTGGATGCGGAACCCTGCGCGCCTGCTCGAGGGCACGTCCATGCCCGCCTATTTCGGGGACGAAGGCAACCCTGCCCATGCGCTGGCCATCAAGGACCTGTGGGCGGCATTCCGCTCCGCGGCCGATCTCCCGCCACCGTTCGGGTTTCGGCTCGGCGACTTGCCGGGCGATGGCGAGGCAAGGCCGGTGCCGGCCGAGCGGGCGATCGTCATCCGGTGGGACATGCCCGAGGCCAGCCCGGCGGCGATTGCCGTCGGGCTGCCGGGCGGCGTGTCCTATTGCTTCGATGCAGGCGAGTCCAGATTGCGCTACGCGTGGCGCGGGGGTTTCGTGGATATGACCCGGACGCTGCTCAACAAGAAGAATCGCGAGACCGATCTGACAGAGACGGCCGAGATTGTTGGCGAGATCTTCTTCCGCGAAGAGCGCTCGCCGGTCCGCGCCGGAGACAGGGAGCGCATCCCCCGGCGGCGTTTCCGGGGGTATCGGCTGGTGGATTCGCTGCCCGAATTCCACTACCAGGTCGATGGCGTGGATGTGTACGAGCTGATCGCCCCCGTCGCGGGCGGCATCGTCCGACGCTTCCGGATCGGCGAGGTCTCGCGGCCGATGTGGCTTGTGCCCGGCGCGGCAGAAGGGGTGCGCATCCGTTCCAGCCTGCCAGGCGTGCGGATTCCGCGCGGCAGGGATGTCCGATTCGAGGTCAGCGTTGTCGCGGAGTAGGGATTGCCGGACGTGGGGGCCGCTTGCCGCGGCCCTGCTGGGTTGCGCCGCAGGCGGCCTCGCGCAGGTCCCCGGCAGCGCGTACAGGGTCGAGACCATCGCCGGCCCCCGCGGCGTAGCGCCGGAGGTGACCGCTGTCGAGTTCGGCTACGACGGCAGGCTGTACGCGGCCTTCCGGCGGGGCTATATCTACTCTTTCGACCCAGGCACGAACCGCTGGCGCCGCTTCGCCGAAGGGCTGCACACCCCGCTGGGCATCGCTAAGGGGGACGGGCCGGGTGAATTCCTGGTGGCCCAAGTCCCGGAGCTGACCCGGGTGGCTGACACGGACCTGGACGGGACGGCGGACCTGTTCGAGACGGTCTCGGACGGCTGGGGGCTGTCGGGCAATTACCACGAGTTCATCGCCGGCCCGGTGCGAGACAGCGAAGGGAAGCTGTATGTCTCACTAGGCCTGGCCTCGGGCAACGCCGAACCGCGCCCGCCCATGCGCGGCGAACAGGCCCGCAGCCCCCGGCGCGCCGCGAATCCGCAGGAGGGCAGGGTCAACAGCCTCGGGCACTATTCGCCCGTGCCGTATCGCGGCTGCGCCCTGCAGATTTCCGGCGACGGTTCCGTGCGCGTGTTTTCGTGCGGCTTCCGCCAGCCCAACGGCCTTGTCGCCAGCCCGCTGGGCGAGATCTTCGCGACGGACAACCAAGGCGACTGGGTCGGCACGTCCCCCCTGCACCACGTCACGGACGGCGCTTTTCACGGGCACCCCGCATCGCTCCACTGGCACCCGGGATTTCCGGGCGCCAACCCCGTCGAGGCGGAAGTGGCCGACTTGGACCGCCGTCGCAAGAGGCCGGCAGTCCTGTTCCCGCAGGGCGACATGGGCGGATCCACGGCCGGCCCCGCCTTCGATCTCAGCGGGGGCGCGTTCGGGCCCTATGCGGGCCAGATGTTCGTGGCCGAGTGGACGTATCCGCGCATCTTGCGCGTCGACCTGCAGCTCGTGCGGGGCGAGTACCAAGGGGCCGCCTTCTTGTTCGTCGACGGCAACGGCTTGCGCATGGCCAACAACCGCCTTGCGTTCTCGCCGGGCGGCGACAGCCTGTACGTCGCGCAGACCTCGCGGATCTGGGGCTCGACGGAGGGGCTGCAGCGCATCGTCTGGCAGGGCAGTGTGCCGCTCGACATCCTGACCATGAAACTGACCAGGCGCGGTTTCGAGCTGACCTTTACCAAGCCCGTGGACGAGCGGTCCGCGCGTGACGCGGCCAGCTATTCCCTGACGCGCTACTACTACCGCTACCACTCCGCCTACGGCTCGCCGAAGACCGAACTGACCCCTGTCACCGTCTCGGAGGTGGACGTAGCGGCGGACGGGCTGCGTGTCTCGCTGGGCATTGCCGACCTGCGCGAGGGCTGGCTCTACGACTTGCGGCCCGCGGGCATCCGGGGACGGGACGGCGAGCCGCTGGCGACGACCGTGGCTGCCTACACGCTGAACAACTTGGTCGACTAGTCCCGGCGCGTCAGGGCCTCACTCGCCCCCAGCTCGCGGATGCGGATGTTGCGGAATGCAACGCGCATCGGCTCGCCGCGATGCAGCTGCATCGCCAGCACGCCCCGAAGCGCTCCCGGGTCGAGCACGTCGTTGGTAACCGTGCCGTTGACGCGGATGCGGACGCGGTGGGCGTCGCAGAGAATTTCGACGTCATTCCAGCCTGCCCGCACGACATGCTCGGCCCTGTGCTGCCAGCCGTCCAGGATGAGACCGCCGGGCAAGCCCTCCCCGTGCAGGTTGCCCCAGCCCTTGCCCGAGGCGAGGTCGGCCTGATAGCCGCGCACGGTCCAGCGCCCGGTGCGCTCGCTGCGAAACTGCATGCCGCTGTTGCCGTTCCGCAGCTTAACCTCGAAGCGGAGCACGAAATCGCCGAACTCGCGCTCGGAGATCAAGAAGGAATTCTCGCGCAGCGGGCGCCCGTCGGTGCTGCCGACGATGGAACCGTCGCCGACGCTCCACAGATCCGGGTCGCCATCCCAGCCGCGCAAGTCGCTGCCGTTGAACAGGGGGGCAAAGCCGTCAGCTGCCTCCTGGCCGGCCAGTTCGGCCGCGCCGAGCGGCGCGAGCGCTGCCAGCAGCGGCAAGGCGGCCCGGGACACGCGCTGCTTGCCCGGCCAGCGCCCCATCCGTCTAGGCCGCCTGTGCCGCCAGTTCCTCCGCCTGGCGGGCAGTCGTGAGCGGCTCGATCAGAACGTCGAGGTCGCCGTCCAAGACTTGGCCGAGCTGGTGGACCTTGAGGCCGATCCGGTGGTCGGTAATGCGCATCTCCGGGAAATTGTAGGTGCGGATCTTCTCCGAGCGGTCACCGCTACGGACCATTGCCCGCCGCTGCTGTGCCTGTTCCGAGTGCTGCTTCTGGCGTTCGATCTCGTAGAGCCGCGAGCGCAGCACCTGCAGGGCCTTCTTGCGGTTCTTGATCTGGGATTTCTCGTCCTGGCACGTGACCACCAAGCCGGTCGGCTGGTGCGTGATGCGGACCGCGGAATAGGTGGTGTTGACGGACTGGCCGCCGGGGCCGGACGAGCAATAGGTGTCAATGCGCAGTTCCGCCTCGTTCACTTCGAGGTCGACCTCGTCGGCCTCTGGCAGCACCGCCACGGTTACCGCCGAGGTATGCACCCTGCCCTGGGATTCCGTCCTCGGCACGCGCTGCACGCGATGGACACCGCTCTCGTACTTGAGGCGGGAATAGACGCGCCGCCCCTTCACCAGGGCGATCAGCTCCTTGATCCCTCCTGCCTCCGAGTCGTTGCGCGAAGTGATCTCGATGCTCCAACCGCGGACTTCGGCGTACTTGGAATACATGCGGAAGATCTCGCCGGCGAACAGCGTGGCCTCGTCGCCGCCGGTGCCCGCCCGGATCTCGAGGACCGCGCCTTTTTCGTCGGCCGGGTCGACCGGCAGCAGAAGGATGCGGATTTCCGCCGCAATCTTGCCCTGTAGCGCTTCCAGTCTCTCGATTTCCTCAGCCGCCATCTCCGCAATCTCGGGATCGGACTCGCCGAGAAGCTCGCGCGCCTCTTCAAGTTGAGCGGCTACGTCCTTCCAAGCACGGTACTTTTCCACCACTTCGGCGATCGACGAGTGCTGCTTGGCGCACTGCTGGTAGGCTTTCTGGTCGGCCAGCAGGGACGGGTCTGCCAACCTCGCGGACAGCTCCTCGAAGCGCGCCTCGACTTCTTCAATGCTCCTGATCCAGTCCATTCCCGTCTCTCCTGGCCGGCCGCGGCTGGCGATCTGGCGATCCAGCGATCCGTTCCGGGCCGTTAAGCAACGACCGGATCGCCGCCAGCCCGGCGCTCGAATTCGAAAGCGGTCTTGAGGGCGTGGAGGGCGACCTCGACCTGGCCGTCATCGGGCTGCTTGGTTGTGACGCGCTGGAGCCACAGGCCGGGGCGCGCCATCAGCATGAACATCCCGCGCTGGCGCTTGGCCGTGTAGCGGATGATCTCGAAGCTCAGGCCGGCGATCAGCGGCAGCAGCGCGATGCGCGCCGCGAACTGCCCCACGAAGCCCTCGAGGGGCACCAAGGCGTAGACCGCGATCGCGACCAGCATCACGACCATCAGGAAGCTCGTCCCGCAGCGCGGGTGCAAGGTGGTGAAGCGCTGCGCGTTCTCGACCGAGAGATCCTGGCCGGACTCGTAGTTGTAGACCACCTTGTGCTCGGCCCCGTGGTACTCGAACACCCGCCGGATGTCCTTCATTTGCGACAGCGCGAGCAAGAAGCTGAGAAAGATCGCTATGCGGATGCCGCCCTCGGCGAGGCTGAAGCCGACTTGGTTGTCGAGAGCCGGCAGCCACGCTTGCAGCTGGCTGGCGGCCAGCAGGGGCAGCAGCTTGTACATCACGATGAAGAAGCCGAGAGAGACTGCGATGTTGAGGGCCAGCGTCCAAGCCGGCAGCTCGCCGTCCTTGGCGCCGTCCTCGCCGGCCGCTGGTTCCGCCGCTTGGCTGGCCGAGAAGTTCAGGGCTTTCATGCCCAGGGTCATCGACTGGCCGAGAATGCCGCAGCCGCGCACCAAGGGCAGGGCCCAGAAGCGGCTGCGCTGCGCCAGGCGCGTCGCGACCCCCTCTTTGGTCGTGATCTCGCCGTTGGGCTTGCGCACGGCCACGCAAAATGACTGGGGGGTGCGCATCATCACACCTTCCATGACCGCTTGGCCGCCGATCAGCGGATCTCCCTCGCTGTTGCAGGCAGGCCCGGCGGCGCCAACGGCCAACAGCCTTGCAAGTCTATGCGTTACCCGCACGGCAGTTTCCTCGCGATCCTCCCGTTTAGGATACACTGAAGGCCATGCTGGCCCGGATATGGTCACGCCTGCGGCCGGTCGTGCTCTGGGAGTTCCAGCGCGGCTCGTGGCAGTACGACATCGTCGTGGCCCTGATCTTGGCATTCGTCTTCCTAACGCCGCCGGCCCTGTTCAACGATCGGCCGAGCGAGCCGGTGGTGCATGAAGTCGAGCATGCTGCGAGCGATGCGCGCGTGTTCTGGATTGATCCGGGCGCGCTGGACCGCGCCGATCCCGCCGGTGCCAGCGAGCGCCTGCAGTATCTGTTGAGCAGCCACAGCGGCGAATCCCTGCGCATTGTCTCCACGCAGCCTGCGACCGACGATGCCGGGAATATCCAGGCCTACTTGGTCTTTGCGGAACCTACTGGCGAGTAGCCCCTGATCCAGGCCCGACAGGCATGCAGTTCTGGCTTTCCGGGTTCCGCAATTGGCGCGGCCTGCGCGCCGCGGCGGTCTGGGCCGGCACCTTGGGCTTGCTGGCGCCTGCCGGCGCGGCCGATTTGGCAACGGTGCTGGCCAAGATGGACGTCGCGGCCGAAAGCTGGACGGGCATGCGCGCCAGTCTCGAGTGGGTGCGCTACATGGCGCTGGTCGATGACAGGAGTGTCGAGTCCGGCAAGATCGCGGTCCGCCGCACGGCGGATGGCGGTGCCGCGATGCTGATCGCGTTCGAAGAGCCGAACGCCTATTTCCTCTCGGTGCAAGGGGCGAAGGTCGAGATCTACAAGCCCAAGATCAAGACGGTCGAGGAATACGACGTGAGCGACTCCAAGGCCAAGATGGAGAACGCGCTGCTGCTGGGCTTCGGCGTTTCCGGCAGCTACCTCGCGCAGCACTACGACGTGGAGCTGGCGGGAGCGGCGACTGTCAAGGGCCATCCCGCCGTGCATCTGGACCTACAGCCGAAGGATCCGCAGGGCGAGTTGAACAGCCAGCACGTCGAAATGTGGATCTCGACGGAGCACTGGCAGCCGGTGCAGCAGAAGATCCATGACCGGAGCCCGGGCGACTACCGGCTGTTCTCGTACTCGGAAATCGATTTGAATCCGACACTTAGCGCTCAAGACTTCAAGTTGCGCCTTGCGGGCGCGAGTTGGCCGCAGTGCAGTGGCAGGCCCCGCAGGGCAGCGTCGCGCCGCCCGCCGCGACGGTGTATCTCGGGGGCGACGTTACCGGTGTGCCAGTCCGCGCCAGTGAGACGGCCGGGCGGGCCGGCAAGCAGCCCGACGGCTCGGCCCGCACGTGCGAGGCCAAGCTGGTCGTGGTCTGGACCGCCGAAGCGTGCGACGACGAGGCGCGGCTTGTACGCGCCCCCGGTTCGGCCAGCCACAGCGCTGCAATTGAGAGCATCGCCAGCCGCGATACCGATGCGGAGACTCCCCGTTTGCCCAGCGCATGCGCCGCGAGGCCGAGCGGCGCGTCATCCTCGGTGACGGCGCGCAGTGGATCTGTCGCATCGCCGGGGAAGACTACCCCGGCGCGGGCCAGATCGTCGATCTGTGGCACGCCAAAGAAAAACTCTGGGATGTGGCCAAGGCACTTTATGGCAGCGCCAAGGCCCAGCACCAGCCCTGGGCCGCCGCCCGCTGCGACGATCTCGAACAGGGGCGCATCGATCCTTTGCTGGCTATCCTGCGCACGCACGCTGACCGCTGCCAACAAGCAGCCCGCAACAATTCCCCCCGCTGCAACTCCGCTCGCAGCCAAGCCACTGTCTACAGTCGCAGTATGCGCTGTCCTACCCGCACTCTCTTCTTCTTACACCCGCCATACCTCCTTGTGTTAAGTCTGTCTGCCCGCTAGCGGCTATCCTCACCCCGTGCTGCTATCATGTCAAGCGTGGCGATAGTCACCCTCTGACCATGCGGCTGAACCGGCAATTATAATTGTCGTTGGGCACCCATGATCCGCTCGGAAATTTTACCAATTTTGTGCAAACGGTTGATATGTAGCAGCGCGGAGAATTCACATTGATGACGAGCAATTCGTATGGCAATCAAGACGACCTCGAAGTCGGCAAGGTCTTCGACAGTCTTTCCGGAGTGTCTCGCTACATCAGGATATACTTCGGGGAGACGCAACAACACCTTGGGAGCGGAACCTGTTTCTTCGTGATCTCAGCAGACGGTCCTGTGTTGGTTACAAATCGTCATAAATTCACCGGACGAAACAACCTCACCGGCGAGCTTCTCCACAAGCAATGCGGTCTCCCAGACCATGCCGTGGTCACACTGCATGGTCCGAATGAAGTCCATTACCATATCGACTTAGTGGATCACGTGAACCCCGAACAACCAGCTTGGACAGAGCATCCTACGTTGGGGGCCAAGGCGGACATCGTCGCGTTACCAGTCAAGGAGGTGGCCAACATTATCGGAGAGAGCAACAGCGTCTCATTGGCGAACGACTGGCACAGATGGGATGTTGGGAGCGAAGTGCAAGTAATCGGATACCCCTACGGACAGATGGCGGGTCCGTTCCCAGTTTGGTCGAAGGGCTTCATCGCGTCGGAACCCGATGTAGACATTGACGGTTTGCCCCTGTTCCTCATAGACTGCAGATCGCGGCCAGGTCAGTCTGGTTCGCCCGTGTACGCACGATTCCGTGTCGGGGATGTTGTCAACCACAAGGGAAAGAACTATCAGGCGAGGAAGCCCATATCCTATTTTGTCGGTGCTTATTCAGGCAGATTGCGCTCCGACTCAGACCTTGGCCTAGTGTGGAAGCGAAGCTGCATACAAGAACTCGTTCACCATGCAGTCTCCCATGGGACGCAACATCAAATGGAACTGTGTCGCCACAGGTTCTGCGCGTCTCCCTCCCCTACTTTCAGCCTTGACCGTTTCGTCCGGAAGGACGCCGGTCAGATAGAATAATCATAACTGGCCAGCTAGTGGTCTGGCCGGGTAGAGGAGGTCGTTACTGAGACTCCTCCCCCTTTTATGTTGGAATAGTGCCCGAACGAGGAATGGCCGCCACGCCCGTGGAGCCTCTGCCAGCACGGTCGCAGCTGACGCCAGCCAGCGCTGCGACAACTCACAGTTTCCTGTCCGCCGCAGTGCAGGCAGGAGTGTGCCAAGGGGGCTTGGCCAGGCCCCCTTGGCAGCGACGGGTCGGACCGCCCCCCATAGGAGTTAACTTGTTTGAGTGAAATCGAAATACGATTCGAGTTGGCCGAGGCGTCGGCGAAGAGGATCAGCCAGTGCTTCGGAAATCTCATTCCATGCGCTGAGAACTTGGGCCAACGGCAACTCCGGCTCGATAGCGCGCCGGACTTGATGGAGCACGAACTTGAAGTCGCGCCAGGCACTATGCGGCCGGCGGTGCCGCCAGGCGGTATCCCCAGGGGGAAATTGCGCTGGCATGGTCGATCAGCTGCTCCACCAGCAAAGCCAGCAGCAGCTTGCCGTACAGCCACGCTTTGGCACTGTCGTCGTCATGCTTGGGCAGGTGCCCCAGTGCCACCAGAGACTTGAAGCGCTTGAACACCAGCTCGACCTGCCAGCGCAGACGATACCACTCCAAGACATGTGCGGCGCTGAAGTCCGCAGCCGGAAAGGTCGTGAACACGATCACGTAGCGGGCAAACTGCAAGGTTTGCGGCAGCACTTGGTGCCCTTGGCGCTGCGCTTCCTTGCGCAGGTCCTCGTGCGCGATGCGGATGGCTTCCTCCGACTGAGACGAGGCCCTGAGCGCAGGAAGCTACCGGATCATTGCGATATCCCGGTCTCTGCTCGGCGGTTTCTCCGGCCAGGGCGACTGCGAAGGCCGATCCCACTGGATCTTGAGCTGCGAACCCTCTCCCTCCAAGCCTGCCCCCGTCTCTGCTCGCGCCGGGACTCCATGCGCCTCTCCATGCTGTTGCCGCACGGCGTCATCCCTGCCATGTTCCAGCACCCTTCCGCGCTCCATCAGGTAATCGCTGATATCTTGCGCGTCACGGCTGGCCCGGTAGATCTCCTTGGGGTGGTCCCTCAGCGTCTGCACCCAGTGATCCACGTAGGACGCTGTCCGCGAGCCGTCGTGCCCGATATCCAGCCGGTCCCCGGTGATCATCGAGCTGATCTCGGCCCGCAACTCCTCCCGCGAGTATGCCACCGATTTGACTCCCTGGCGCATGCCTTCCATCAACGACGGGCGATTCATGCGCTGCGGATGCCCCGTCCAATGCCCGAGCTCATGCAGCGCCGACTGGTAGTACCCGGCCGCACTGGTGAACTGCTCGCGGTGCGGCAGCACGATCACATCCCGGGCGAGGTCGTAGCACACGCGCTCCTCGTTTTTGTGCTCGATGGCCGCTCCGCTGTTCTTGATCAGCCGCTCGACACCTTCGTTGCGCTCCCACCGATGGAGCGGCCCCCGCAGCGGCTTGTCCGGCAAGCCGCTGGCCTGCTCGGCGTTGAACACGGTGTACACGTAGCAACGCGGCCGCTGTAGCTTCCGGACCTCGTATACGGGCTGCGACTTCTCGTTCAGCACGGGCTTGCCCCGCTCGTCGCGCACCATCCGCTTGGCCTCCAACTGCCAATAGAGGATCTGGGATCCCTGCTCCCCGCGCTGCACCTGCCCGCCGGCCTCTTGGATTTGCCGGTAGGTGCCCCAGCGCTCGTCCTTGTAGCCGTGCACCTTCGCCAGGCTGGCAAGCCACGTGCTGTTCCCGCCTTGGTAGTATTTTTCGGTCTTCAGGTTGTACGGCGCCACCTTCTCGCCTGCCGTCCACGACTCCTGCCAGCACGAAGTCCCGGCCTTGACCTGGGCGATCAGGACATCGGCCACCCGCCGGTAGTAGTCCTGCCGGCCCTGCTCGTCAAGCGGCCTCATCGCCGCTCCCCTCGTCGCCGAACGCGAACGGATCCTCGGCGGCTTCAAACGCTTCCAGCCAGTCGGTGCAGTCGTCCGCGCATGCGCCGCAGGCAGCGGCCGTCTCCGGATCCATCTCGACCATCACTCCGGGCTCGAGCAGCAGGCCGACCTCTGCCTCGGTCGCGGCGCGGTGCAGAAGCACTGCCTTGCCGCCAATGCGCTCGACTCTCTTCATTGCGGATCTCTCCCGTCGTCCTCCGCGCTGGCCGCTGCGCCGTCGATGGCCAGCGGCCGGCACTCCCACTGGTGCGTCGACCAGGCAAAGCGCTCCACCCGCAGCGCCTCGACGACCTTGCGCCTGCCGGCGCGCCGCTCCAAGTGCAGCACCAGGTCGATTACGTCGCCCACCAAGTCCTGCACGGCCTCCCATGGCAGCCCGATGCCCGCCTGCAGGACACAGGACGTGCAGCGCTTCAGGGCGTTGGCCGCCGAACTCGCGTGCAGGGTCGACAGGGAGCCGTCGTGCCCGGTATTGAGGGCCTGCAACAAGTCCCAGGCCTCGCCGCCGCGCACCTCGCCGAGGATGATCCGGTCCGGGCGGTGCCGCAGTGCCGCCCGGACCAAGTCGCGCACAGTGACCGCCGGTACGCTGTCCGTCGCCCGCCGAGCCTCGAAGCGGATTAGGTTCGGACGCTCGAGTTGCAACTCGACCGTGTCCTCGATAGTCACCACGCGCTCGTCCATAGGGATCAGCTGCGAAATCGCGGCCAGCAGCGTCGTTTTCCCGGTGCCGGTCCCGCCGCTCACGAGGATGTTGCGCCGCCGGTCCACGGCAAGGCGCACTGCGCGGGCAACGGCGGCGGGCACGCTGCCCGCGCTGGCGAGGTCGTCCAGTGTCCGCCGCTGCCGAGCGAACTTGCGGATCGTCAGCATCGGCCCGCCAAAGCTGCAGGGTGGAAGTGCTGCAGCGACGCGCGAGCCATCCGGCAGCCGGGTGTCCAGCAGCGGGCGTTCCGGGCTGATATCGTCGCCTTGGCTGCGAGCGATGGCCAAGGCTGCCTGCCGCACCTGCTTCGGATCCGGCACGATCCCTGCTACGGCTTCCAGCCGGCCGTCACGCTCGACAAAGACCGCGTCTGGATTGACCATCACTTCGCTGACCGAGTCGTCCTCCAGCAGCCCCATCACGGGCCGCAGGAAAGGTGCAATCAGTCGAAAGCTCCGCTCCTCGCTGAGACTCACCGCGACCCTCCTTCTGGCCTCAATTCCCCGTGCGCGCGCAGCCCCCGCATGTGCCTGAGCGCAATCGCGGAAACACTTGCCGGGGGTGAGCGCACTGGCGGTGCCAGTTGCGATTGCGCTCTCTTCCGAGCGGCGCACATGCGCGCATATCAGGACAAATTATATATGTATAGATATAATTTGTCAAGGAAAGTTGCGATATCCAGAGAAAATAGAGGCATATACTCCATGCCATGCCTTGGTGGATCGCACGGATGCATCCGCATGTGATCACTCATATCCCTGCGCGAGAGCGAAAGCATGGTTTCTGACTGCCCCGCCGGCGAGCGCTTCCCCCGTTACATGCGCAGCGCCTCGGGCCTGGAAGCGAGCGGCCTGCATCCATCCAGTGCTACGCTGTACACGGCCATAGCGCCTCCGGTACTGCCATGCCCAGCACCAAAGCATTTGTCGCAGCCCAGCCCGCAGCGCCCGTCGATTACGCTGCCAGGGACGGCCGGATCATGGCCGAACTGCCCCGCCACGTGGACGCGATCCTGTATGCGCTGGCCACCTTGCGGACTTGGTTCGCCAGCTATGAGCGGGTGCAAGTGGGGGCGAACATGTTCCTGTACTACCAAGAGGGCGACAACAGCAAGCGGGTCACGCCGGATCTGTTCGTGGCGCGCGGCCTGGCAGCGCTGCCGGAGCGCTCGTACAAGCTGTGGGAGGCCGGGCGGCCGCCCGGTTTCGTGCTGGAAGTTGCCTCGCCTAGCACCGAGGATCGCGATTGCGGGGAGAAGCAAGCCTTGTACGCCGCGATCGGGGTGACGGAGTATTGGCGCTTCCACCCGACGGGCGAGTTGAAGGCTGCCCGGTCGCCGGGGCTGCGCTTGGAGGGCGGAACATTGCAGGGGCTGGGGTACGCCCCTCTGGCGCTGAGGCGCGACGGATCGATCGACAGCGCAGTCTTGGATTTGAACGTCCGGGTGGACGAGCGCGAGGGGCGTTCGCATCTGCTGCGCTTCCGGGATCCCAAGACGTGGAATGACCTGCTGACGTTCGAGGAATCGGAGCAAGGCAGGCAGGCAGCGGAACAAGACAGGCAGGCGGCGGAGCAGGGCAGGCAGCAAGCGCTGCGCCGCTGGCAAGCGGCCGAACGCAGGCACCAGGCGGCCGAACGCAGGCACCGGGCAGCGGAACGCAGGCACCAGGCAGCCGAACAGGAAATCGCCCGCCTGAAGGCGCAGATTGCCAGACTCGAAAGCCAAGGGCCGGACAAGCACGGAAGCGAGTCCTGAGCCGGCTGGGCGGTGGATGCCGACGGCTGCGATGCAAAACGCTCGGCGCTTCCGCGTTCTCCCGTCGCTCTACGGCTTGCCCTCTGCCAAGGCTTGGTAATCGAAGCCAGCTTGTACGCTGCCTCGTCAGACAGGCAAAGTGCTCCACCCGGATCGCCTCGACAACCTTGCGGCTGCCGGTGCGCCCCTCCATTTGCAACACCAGATCGACTATGTCCCCCACCGTAACTACTCACGCCCGGGCTGGAGGATTTGAGTTTTGGGCTGCGGCAGGCGGGGCCCGGCGGTCGTGGGGAGTGGGGCCGGCGGCGCAGCCTAGTCTGAACTTCATCTGGAAAGGACGAACTAATTGCTTGTTTCAGGTTCAGGATAACTCGCCGAAGGCCTTCGTCTTCCCTTGTTTCGTCCGTCCACCCGGAGGGGCGTCCGTCCATGCCGAGCAAGATCCGCTGCGCCTTCTCATTGAACGCGGAAGGACAGTGCGGATCGCACGGGTCCGGCAGCAGAAGAGCCATCAGCACGGTG
Source organism: Bryobacterales bacterium (assembly GCA_965219605.1). Lineage (GTDB taxonomy): Bacteria > Acidobacteriota > Terriglobia > Bryobacterales > UBA6623 > VXMF01. Next base: position 166,826 of record CBDCOC010000004.1, read on the forward strand.
CGCGACGACGCGAGCGTACGACGCGCCCACCAGAGGTGGAGAGTGGCCGGATGACCATGCCGGATCGACTTCTCCCGAACCGCGTGGCGCGAAACCTCGGCAATCGGGAAATCGACTTCGGCCAGCCGCTTGCACTCGCGCGGGATCACGAGGATATTCCTCCTCCGGGCGCGGAGGGTTCGCCACCCGGAGCGCTGGATTCGGTCCGCTCTAGGAGTATCTTCCGCGTCCGCTCGATCTCCGAAGCGAGGAGTTCCTCGTCTGGAAGCGTGGTTCGGTACTCGGCCGCCACGACCTTGTTCGGCAGGCCCTCCAGCGCGTACCGCGCGACGGTCTCATCCTTCTGGGCGCAAAGGATCAACCCGACCGGCGGGTTTTCGTCCCGACGAACCCAGTGCTCGCGGGCGTAGTTGAGGTAGAGGTGCATCTGCCCGGCGTCCGCGTGCGTGAACTTGCCGATCTTCAGGTCGATGACCACGAGGCATCGAAGACGGCGGTGAAAGAAGAGAAGATCGACGCGGTACCACTCGTCGCCGACTCGCAGCCGCCTTTGCCGCGCGATGAAGCAGAAGTCTCCGCCCAGTTCCAGAAGGAAGGCTTCGAGGTGGCGGGTCCGGGTCTCCTCAAGATCGCTCTCGGAGTACTCGTCCTTCAGGTCGAGGAATTCGAGAACGAACGGATCCTTGATCTCCTCCTCTGGAATGACGGTGTCACCGGGATCCTCCCCTCCGTCGGCGAGCAGGGCGGCCTTGTTCCTCGATAGCGCGGTTCACTCGTAGAACTGGGTGTTGATCTGGCGGTCCAGTTGGCGGACGGTCCATCCTCCGCGGAGCGCTTCGGTCTCGCAGAAGGCGCGGGCGCGTTCGTTCCGCACCGAGAGTAGCTGAACGTAGGCGGACCAAGGGAGCGGAAACCGCGACCGGATGGGCTCCAGCAAAGATTCTGCAGACGGTGTCTGCACAATCGGCCATGCGAGGTAGAATGCGCGCATGAGCCAGACGTTGCGGACCGAGAAGCCCCGGCCGTAGCGCACCAAGAGGTCGGCCGCGAGCCGCTCTCTTGGACTTGAACGTCCGGGTGGACGAGCGCGAGGGGCGTTCGCATCTGCTGCGCTTCCAGGATCCCAAGACGTGGAATGACCTGCTGACATTCGAGGAATCGGAACAAGGCAGACAGGCAGCGGAGCAGGGCAGGTAGCAAGCGCTGCGCCGCTGGCAAGCGGCCGAACAGGAAATCGCCCGCCTGAAGGCGCAGATCGCCAGACTTAAAAGCCAAGGGCCGGACAAGCACGGAAGCGAGTCCTGAGCCGGCTGGGCGGTGGATGCCGACGGCTGCGATGCAAAACGCTCGGCGCTTCCGCCTTCTCCCGTCGCTCTACGGCTTGCCCTCTGCTAAGGCTTGGTAATCGAAGCCAGCTTATACGCGGCCTCGTCAGACAGGCAAAGTGCTCCACCCGGATCGCCTCGACAATCTTGCGGCTGCCGGTGCGCACCTCCACGTGCAACACCAGATCGACTATGTCCCCCACCAAACTTATTCTGATCCGGCAAATACGCAGCGCCTCGGGCCTGGAAGCGAGCGGCCTGCATCCATCCAGTGTTACGCTGTACACGGCCATAGCGCCTCCGGTACTGCCATGCCCGGCATCAAAGCATTTGTCGCAGCCCAGCCCGCAGCGCCCGTCGATTACGCTGCCAGGGACGGCCGGATCATGGCCGAACTGCCCCGCCACGTGGACGCGATCCTGTATGCGCTGGCCACCTTGCGGACTTGGTTCGCCAGCTATGAGCGGGTGCAAGTGGGGGCGAACATGTTCCTGTACTACCAAGAGGGCGACAACAGCAAGCGGGTCACGCCGGATCTGTTCGTGGCGCGCGGCCTGGCAGCGCTGCCGGAGCGCTCGTACAAGCTGTGGGAGGCCGGGCGGCCGCCCGGTTTCGTGCTGGAAGTTGCCTCGCCTAGCACCGAGGATCGCGATTGCGGGGAGAAGCAAGCCTTGTACGCCGCGATCGGGGTGACGGAGTATTGGCGCTTCCACCCGACGGGCGAGTTGAAGGCTGCCCGGTCGCCGGGGCTGCGCTTGGAGGGCGGAACATTGCAGGGGCTGGGGTACGCCCCTCTGGCGCTGAGGCGCGACGGATCGATCGACAGCGCAGTCTTGGATTTGAACGTCCGGGTGGACGAGCGCGAGGGGCGTTCGCATCTGCTGCGCTTCCGGGATCCCAAGACGTGGAATGACCTGCTGACGTTTGAGGAATCGGAGCAAGGCAGGCAGGCAGCGGAACAAGACAGGCAGGCGGCGGAGCAGGGCAGGCAGCAAGCGCTGCGCCGCTGGCAAGCGGCCGAACGCAGGCACCGGGCAGCGGAACGCAGGCACCAGGCAGCCGAACAGGAAATCGCCCGCCTGAAGACGCAGATTGCCAGACTCGAAAGCCAAGGGCCGGACAAGCACGGAAGCGAGTCCTGAGCCGGCTGGGCGGTGGATGCCGACGGCTGCGATGCAAAACGCTCGCTGCTTCCGCGTTCTCCCGTCGCTCTACGGCTTGCCCTCTGCCAAGGCTTGGTAGTGGCTCCGTTCGCCCGGTAGATAGCCGGGCTTGAGATAGCAGATAGGTCGGCGGCAGCGATCGCGGCTGCCACGATCATCTGCGCGTTGCGCAGCTCGGCGAACGCTGACGGCTGGAACACCGGCTCACGCCGCACGTCCCCTTGCCGCCGCCAGCCGCCCGCTGAGCAAGCCGATGCCCGCCTGCGAGGACTCCGAAATCGAGTACTGCTCTTTGAGGCGCTCGACCTGCCCGCAGGTTTCCAAGGCCAGCTTGCACGAGGCCTCGCCAGACAGGCAAAGTGCTCCACCCGGATCGCCTCGACAATCTTGCGGCTGCCGGTGCGCCCCTCCACGTGCAACGCCAGATCGACTATGTCCCCCACCAACTTCTTCTGATCCGGCAAATACCAGTGCCTTGAGCTTGGAAGCGAGCGGCTGCATCCAGTGCTATGCTGTACACGGCCATAGCGCCTCCGGTACTGCCATGCCCAGCACCAAAGCATTTGTCGCAGCCCAGCCCGCAGCGCCTGTCGATTACGCCGCCAGAGACGGCCGGATCATGGCGGAACTGCCCCGCCACGTGGATGCGATCCTGTATGCGCTGGCTACACTGCGGACTTGGTTCGCCCGGTATGAGCGGGTGCAAGTGGGGGCGAACATGTTCCTGTACTACCAAGAGGGCGACAACAGCAAGCGGGTCACGCCGGATCTGTTCGTGGCGCGCGGCCTGGCAGCGCTGCCGGAGCGCTCGTACAAGCTGTGGGAGGCCGGGCGGCCGCCCGGTTTCGTGCTGGAAGTTGCCTCGCCTAGCACCGAGGATCGCGATTGCGGGGAGAAGCAAGCCTTGTACGCCGCGATCGGGGTGACGGAGTATTGGCGCTTCCACCCGACGGGCGAGTTGAAGGCTGCCCGGTCGCCGGGGCTGCGCTTGGAGGGCGGAACATTGCAGGGGCTGGGGTACGCCCCTCTGGCGCTGAGGCGCGACGGATCGATCGACAGCGCAGTCTTGGATTTGAACGTCCGGGTGGACGAGCGCGAGGGGCGTTCGCATCTGCTGCGCTTCCGGGATCCCAAGACATGGAATGACCTGCTGACGTTCGAGGAATCGGAGCAAGGCAGACAGGCAGCGGAGCAGGGCAGGCAGCAAGCGCTGCGCCGCTGGCAAGCGGCCGAACGCAGGCATCAGGCAGCCGAACGCAGGCACCAGGCAGCCGAACGCAGGCACCAGGCAGCCGAACAGGAAATCGCCCGCCTGAAGGCGCAGATTACCAGACTCGAAAGCCAAGGGCCGGACAAGCACGGAAGCGAGTCCTGATCTGATCGGCCGGGCGGTGGATGCCGACGGCCTGCGGCGCAAGGCGTGCGGCACTTCCGAATGCTCCCGCCGCTCGTGACTACGCACGCGCCCGCAGGCGTCGGTCCACAGCCTTGATTGAGCGTGGTGACAGGTTGGCCAGCGAGCGCGATTGGCGCGGTGCCGAGCGTGGCGGGCGCGAATCGCGCACAATGGAGGCCTGTTTGCACGGCCCTCCCAAGCGCCGCTCGGTGCCGCGCCCCGTGACTGCAACCAGAAACGATACTTCGTCTCGGACACGGCTCGCCCAGCCGCTTCCGGGTAGCGTGTTGCCTGCTATCCTACCGTCTGCGGCCGCACGCCGCGGCACAAGCAGCATGCCGGCTGGTGCCGCCCGCTTCCATGGCCTTCCAGCTCAGTCACCCTCACGATCTCATCTTCCGCGCCAATCTGGCTGATCCGCGCCGACTCCATCCTGCGTGCCCATCTCGCCCCCCGATTGCTGCCCCTGCTGGCCGCCCAGCCGCCGCAGCCGCTCGATGGCAGCTTCGTGGACGAAGGCTTGCGCGTCAGTTGCAGCGAAAAGCTGCTGCAAGTCCAGTTGCGCAGCGGCCAGCCCGCTTTCCTGTACGTCTTGCTCGAGCACAAGTCTTGGCCCGATCCGGGCACCGCCCTACAGGTGATGAAATACAAGCTCCGCATCTGGGAGCAATACGCCGGTGGTTCGGTACGCAAGCTATGCACCCTGCCGCCCATCGTGCCGCTGGTCTTCTACCACGGGCGTGCTCCGTGGAGCGCGCCGCTCTCCCTCTCCGCCATGCTGGGTACCCAGGACCCGCTTCTGCAATCTCTGGAATGCAACTGCGGGTATTTCCTGCGCAACCTGAACGACCTGCAGGACGAGGAGTTGGCGGCCGATCCAGCCGCCCGGGCCGGCTTGCTGCTGCTGCGCTATTCCCATCGCAGCGGTTCCGAGGCCATGGAGCGGAAACTGGTGCTACTGCCGCGGATCTTGGCTCCGCTGCCGGACGGTTCGCTTTACCAGCGGCAAGTGGTGGTGTATGTTATGAGTGTCTGGAACGTGCCGCGGGCGGCAGTGAGTGCGGCTGCGGAGGAGGCCCTGCCGGGCCGGGGAGAGGCGATGGTAGGACAGGTTGTACAGGAACTGCTCGATCAAGGCGAAACCAAGGGCCGCGCCGATTCCTTGGCGTGGCTGCTGGAACATCGCTTCGGGCAACTGCCGTCTGCGATACGGCGCCGCATCGCAGACGCTCCGCAGGGTGAACTGAGGGCTTGGTTCACGGCCGCGCTGGATGCATCGTCCTTGGACACGGTGTTTAACGGGCACGGCTTGGATTGACCCGTCACACTGCCCGCGCCCGCCTCTGCGCGCTTGGTCGCAACCACAGGCTGGCCGGACTTTGGTAGGGCGGCTTGGGTGAGGACTTGGTTCGCGGGCGGCAGCCGCCAGCAGGGGTGCCAAGCCCGCCTCCATGGCCGCATTCTTTGCTGGCAGTCTCGTCGGCAGTGAGCGCGGCTGCGGAGGAGGCCCTGCCGGGCCGGGGAGAGGCGATGGTAGGACAGGTTGTACAGGAACTGCTCGATCAAGGCTATGCCAAGGCCTACGCCAAGGGCTATGCCGAAGGCTATGCCAAGGGGCTGGCCGAGGGCTATGCTGATTCCTTGACGTGGCTGCTGGAACATCGCTTCGGGCAACTGCCGGCGGCGATACGGTGCCGCATCGTAGACGCTCCGCAGAGTGAACTGAGGATTTGGTTCACGGTCGCGCTGGATGCATCGTCCTTGGAGACGGTGTTCAACGGCCACGACTTGGATTGACCCGCGGCATTGCTGCATGCAGGGCCGCTAGCGACATTGCCCGCGCCCGCCTCTGTGCGCTTGGTCGCAGCCTCAGGCTGGCCGGACTCTAGTAGGTTCACAGTCGGCAGCCGCCAGCAGGGGATCCAGGCCTGCTCCCGTGGCTGCATTGACCTGTTTCTCTAACTTGGGTAATGACCCTCTGCGGCAGTCTCGTCTCTTGTTGTCACAAGCAAAAACCCATCGCTGGCAAGAGAGACTGAGCAGTCACCCCCGCTCTACAGCTTGCCCTCGGCCAAGGCTTGGAAATAGCCCAGTTCGCGCGGCAGGTAGCCGGGTTTGAGGTAGCAGTAGGTCGGCGGCAGCGGATCGCGTCCGTCATAAGCTGCCACGATCGCCTGCGCGTTGCGCAGCTCGGCGAAGGCCGACGGCTGGAACACTGGCTCGCGCCGCAGCGCGTAGGACTTGGTCACGCCGAACGTGCCCTTGCCGCCGCCGGCCCGCCCGCTGAGCAAGCCGACGCCCGACTGCGAAGACTCCGCGATCGAGTACTGCTCCTTGAGGCGCTCGACCTGCCCGCACGCTTGCGAGGCCAGCTGGCACGAGGCCTCGTCGGACAGCGACAGGAAGATGCGCGTCCGAAAGGTTTGCAGCAGCGTGCGCCACGATTCGCCCGGCAGGGCCGAGCGCAGCGAGCTCAGCGACTGCGTGGCCACCAGCGCCACCAGGCGCGCCTGGCGCGACAGGCTGAAGAATTTCTCGTCCCCGCTGGGGTCGCTCTCGCCGACCGTGGCGAAGTGCTGGTACTCGTCGCAGATGAAGGCGATGTCGCGCCAGGGCCGCTGCGGCTCGCGCGCCATGCGCGGGATGCGCTCCAGCACGCAGCGCTGGAAGTCCTGCTTGAGCATCACGCCGATGGCCCGCCCCAGGGCCGGGTTGGCCCCGACCGGCAGGTTCAGGGCCAGCACCTTGCCCGCTTCGAGCGCGTCCGCCACCGGCGGCAGGGCCCAGCGCCGGCGGTGCGGGCGGCCCTCGCTGTAGACCTGCCGCGGCGGGCAGAACACGTCGGCGATTTCCGGCTGGTCGAACAGCGACAGGAACACGCTCACGCCCTCCGTGATCGAGCTGCGCAGGCGCGTGTCGAGCTGGCTCCAGTCGTGCCGGTACCAAGTGATCACGGTCTGCAAGCGCCGCTGCGCGCCGTCGGCCGGCTCGGGTTCCGCCTGTTCGAACTCGATGCCGCGCTGCTGCAGTGCCTCGACCAGTTCCGGATCGGCCTGCACGAACCACCGGCCGGCGGCCTCGTCGTACTCCCACGGGCGCTCGGGCAGCGTCGGCACGTGCTGCCGGTACTGCTCGATCGACAGCCGCGCTTCGGGCAGCAGGCCGAGCTGCTGGCGCGCCTTGTCGATCTTGCGGCGCAGCGCCTCGTCGTCGAGCGCGGTGCGATACACGTCCTGCAGCGTGACGTAGCCGTCGCACGTGCGGAACAGCAGGATCACGAACTTGACCAGGTTGGTATAGGCCTGCTGCCAGAAGGGTTCCTTGCCCTTGCCGAACAGCTGGTTCAGCAGCGAGGCGATCTGGTAGGCCAGCGAGTAGGGGTCGAGTTCGCAGTGCAGCGGGTTGTAGCACCAGTTCCCGTCCAGGCCCAGTTCGACGTAGTCGTCCTCCCGGCCCAGCTCGCGCAGCATGCGCCGCACCTGGTGGCAGAAGTCGCCCTTGACTTCCAGCACCAGCCCGCCGGGCCGCAACTCGGCCCGCTCGGCATGCCAGCCCAGCACCTGGCGCGCGAACGGATACATGCAGCAGGAGGTCTTGCCCGAGCCGACCGCCCCGAACACGGCCGTGCCGGCGTAGAGGCCGTGCCGCGGCACGGCCAGCCAGCCCGGCTGCGGGCTCGGCCCGGGCTGGGTGCGGCGGTGGGTTTCGCCGATGACGAGGCGCGGCCCGTCGCCCGCCGGCCACGGCGGCAGCGGGCCCGCGCCGGCCTGGCCCGCGCCCCGCTCCACGAGCAGCCCGCCGACGGTCGCGCCGAGGCGCGCTAGGAAGTACGACGTCAGGATCCAAGCCGCGGCGTAGCCCCAGCGCAGCAGCGCGGCGGCGCGGGGGGATTGCAGGGCGATCCAGGCCAGCGCGGGATCGTGCGCCGGCCAGGGCCACAGCCGGTAGCAGGCCAGCGCGCCGAGCAGGGCGCCCGCGCCGGCCAGCAGCGAAGTCAGCGTCATCGCCGCGGCCCGCCCCTAGCGGCTGGCAGCCTCGGCTGCCGCGTAGTCGAACTCCATCAGCACTTCCAGCAGGCTGCAAGACGCCGCGAAGTCTCCGCCCGGCTGGCGCTCCGGGGCGCCGCTGCGGGCCCAGGCCTGGTAGCGGCCCTCCGCCGCGGCGCTGCCGTGCTCGGCCGCCAAGCGTGCGTAGCGCTCGACGGATTCCCGCGAGAGTTCCTGCCAGCGGCGCTGGTCGACCCGCCGGCGCAGTTCGAAGTACTCGCCTTCCGACCAGTCTCTCCCGGCCCGTGCCAGCCAGCGGTTCCAGGCGTGGCGCAGCCGGGCGAACTGCGCCCGGCTGTCCGCCAGGACCACCCATTGGCAGGGCATGCCGCGCAGGTGCAAGGCCCGTGCCAATGGCTCGTGGCTTCGCAGGTGGCGTTCCATGCCGTGCGCGCTCGAGCCGGCATGCGCGTAGGTGAACCGCACGGCGGGGCAGCCCGCTCCCGGCACTCCGATCGGAAACCCGTCCGGGAACGCCGCGCGCCGCCCCTGGCGCGCGCGCACGGCCGCCGGGAAGCGGTCCCGGCCGATCCCCAGCGCTGCGAAATAGTCCGCCTTGTCCTCGGCGGCGAGCAGCAGTCGCGCCGTCTCCCGGCAGGCGATCCAGTAATCCAGGGCCAGCAGGCGTTGCTTGGCGGCGCGCGGGGCCCGGCCGGGCGCCGAACCCGGCACCTTGCAGCCGGCCGCGCGGAACAGCGGCGCTCCGCACAGGCGGTACAGCCTCGGCTTGCGCCCGTCGGCCTTGAGATGGCCGTTGGCCCGCGCCCGCCGGAGCAGCCCGGCCTCGCTCCCGCCCCCGCCGGACTTGCGGAACTCCCGGAACTGGCGGCGTGCGAAAAAGCCGCCCAGCAAGGCGGCCGCTGCCAGGAATTCAGCCTCGGCCGGGCGGTAGCCGAGCGCCGCCACTCGCCCCGCGCGCTCCGCGAGATCGATCCGGCCCGCATCCTGCGGGCTTGCCGGCGAGCCCGCCGTTACCGCGGCTTGCACGGCTGTGCCTCCTGGCGTGCCACTTGGCCGTCCGCGGCCATCCGATAGACTTGGAAGCCCGCCGTCGCCTTCAGCGACAGGCTGCTCGCGCGGTAGTCTGCGGTGACGACTTCGAGATCCGCCAGGCGCGTCTCGCCGGCGCCGTCAGGGCCGTGTGACCATTCGATGCGCAGGTCGGGGAAGCGCAGCCTCCCGCCGGCAACCGTGAGCCGCAGATCCGCCGCCGCGGCAGCGCGGGCGGCGGAGCCGTCCGCGCCCGTGCGCCGGGCCGCGTCCGTCTGCCGCGCGGCGATGCGCCGCAACTGGCGCTCCGTGCGAATGCGCCGCACGGCGCCCCCCGCCGCGGCGATGTGGCGCAGCTCGCATTGCGCGGCCCGGTAGACCGCCGTGTCGTGCAAGACCTGGGCGGCGTGGGCGCGGCCGGACAGGTAGGCTTGCGCCTCTTCGTCGCCCGTGGCGCGCGGATCGATGCCGCGCTCCAGCAAGCGCCGCCCGCGGCCGGTCAGCGTCACCGCCTCCAGCCGGCGCCCGGCGCGCTGGAAGCGCTCCGTGCGCAGCAGGCCGCCTTGCTCCAACTCGGCGACGCAGCGCTTGGCGCGCCCGCCCGAATCGAACCGGGCGCACAGGTCGGACAGCTCGACAGTGCCGAAGATCCCGGTCGCGCGCAACGCTTCCACGCTGTCCTCGGCCAGCCGGAAGCGGCCCCACTGCGCCAGCGCCCGCCGGCGCTGCCGGCGATCGTTGCCGCGCGGAGCGCCCAAGACCTCCCGGCGGACTTCCCGGGCAGGCCCGGCCTGCGGCTCCCTGCCGGGCGGAAGCTCCGCACGCCCGCGCGGATCCAGGGGCGCGGGCCGCCCGCGGCCGCGCTCCTCGCTCCGGCCTCTCATCCCTGTCCGGCCTCCTGCCGGCGCAAGCGGCGCGCCAGCTCGGCATCGAACGTCTTGCCCCGCCGCACCTCGCCGTCCAAGCGGCGCAGCTTGCGTCCCGCATCGCCCAGCCCCAAGCGGCGGCAGGCCAGGTACAGCAGGGCGAACAGGTCGAATGACAGAGCCAGGGCGTAGGCAGTCACCTGCCCGCCGCAGCTGCGCCACAGTGCCTCGCGGTACGGCGCCAGGTAGCGGAACTCGTCCAGCGCCAGCCAGGCCGCGACGCCGCCGATCGACAGCGTCAGCCCGAATGCGATCCTTGCCATGGCTCAGTCCTCGATCCGGTCGCTGCGGAAGTACGTGATCGACAGTCCGAGCGGGTTGACGGCCAGCAGTTCGCGCGGTGGCCGCTCCAGGAAGCGGAACTCGAACTCCGACGTCCAGCGCCGCGCCCGGCCGGCGCGCCCGCCGAACTCGCGCGCCGTTTCGGTGAAATCCACCCGCGCCCGGTAGGGCTCCTCGCGCGCCGGCTGCACCTGCACCGCGTCGATCGCGATCTCGATCTCCGCGCCCTCGCCGCCGAGGAAGCGCACGAGCTCGCCGCTGTCCTCCTGCTCCTGCATCAGGCGCCGGCCCAGCGCCCCGTCGAGGAACAGCAGCGAGCGCTGCCAGGCGTCCAAGCCGGCCGCGCGGCGCCGCTCGCGATGCAGCACGACGAACTGGCGCAGGAAGTATTTCACCTCCGGCTTGGCCACGTCGGGCACGTAGGCCGCCGCCTCGTAGCGCAGCGCCTCGGCCCGCCCGACCTCGTCGATGCGCACGACCAGCGGCGCGAGGTGCTCGAAGCGGTCGAAGGTGCGCCAGCAGAGCAGCAGCAGGCCCACGCACAGCAGCGCCGCGCCGCCCAGCGCGACTTTCAGGTAGCGGTTGGTGGACAGCACCTCCGCCCAGATTTCCGCGTATGCCTCGTGCGTTTTCACGACTTCCTCCTCACAGGCCGGCCCTGCGGGCGGCGGCCGAGACAACGGCCGCGGCGCCGCTGGTGAAGCTGCCGCTGCCGTGGAAGATGGCATGGGTCAGGGCATGCACCTTGAACATCGCCAGCACGGCCGCCAGCAGCACCGCCGCGGAATAAAAGAACCAGGCGACCTTGGCGCTCAGGCCGGCAGGCACGGCCTGCCACATGCCGTCCAGCATGAACGTGCAGAGCGCCAGGAACGTCCAGCCGACCGCGCTGTAGAACGAGAACTGCAGGTAGGAGCGCAGCCAGCCCCAGAACAGGAAATCCATCTTGGGCACGAACAGCCAGGGGATGAACAGCGGCCCCAGCACGACACAGGCCCCGGCCGCCACGCGCCCGGCGGCGATGGACGCGATCAGCAGCGCAGTACAGGCGGCGTTGAAGAGCAGGATGACGAAGGTCCACACCAGCGAACCCGCTCCCAGGAAGAAGTCGAAGAAGCTGCGCGAGGTCATCTCGGTCCAGCCCGCGTGGAAGGAGCGGGCGAAGTTCCAGCTGATGAAGCCGTCGATGCGCTGTGCGTAGAAGTCCGCGGCGCGCATGGGTAGCGTCGCGACCGGCATGCCGAGGCCGGGCGCGTCGGCGATGTAGAAGCGCAGCATGGCGAGGCTGAACGACATCGCCAGCAGCAGCGGCAGCAGGCGGCCCCAGGGCACGCCCTGGCCGGACAGGGCGGTCTGCACGCCGAACCAGGCGATCGACAGGGCGGCCAGCGCGCGGAACAGCAGCAGGCCCTCGCCGACGAACAGCGGGGCGAGATCCACGATCGCCGCGTCGATCGCGGCAAACGCCCACAGCAGCGGGAATTCGCCGGGATCAGTGGGCGGGACCGGTGTCGAAGCGGGCAATACCTGCATGGTGCGCTCCTGCGGTCAAGGCATGCGCCACAGGGGCGCGGCTTGCGCGGCGGCCAGCTCGCTGTACTCCGCCGCGGCTTGCATGGAGCGGGCTAGGCGGTCCCGCTGGCGCTTGGCGGCCGCCAGCTCGGCCTCCAGCAGCGCGTCGAGCAGTTGGTTGGCCTGCTCGGCGCTGCGCAGCTGGCGGACTTGGCCGACCGTGAGCTTGCCGAGCAGCGCCGGCATGGAATGCGATGCGTTGCTCGGATCGAGCGCGGCGCGCTCGAGGCTGGCATGGGCCGCGCTGCGCTCGGCGGCCAGGCGCCGCGCCTCGCCGAGCACGGCCAGCGCGCGCACGCTCGCCGCGTCCGCGATTTCCAGCGAGGCGTGCTCGCGGCGCACGCCCGCCTGCAGGCCGGCGTCCAGTGCCGGCAGTGCGCCGCTCCAGTCCGGAACGGGCGCCGAGGCGCGGCCGTAGGCGTTGACCACCGTGCCGGACGGGGCGTCGCCGTTGATGGCGTCGGCCCAGCCGGCGGAAGTGCCGAAGCGGTCTGCCGTGGCGCTGCGCAGCCAGCGCGTGGCAGTGGCCCGGAAGTCGGTCAGGCTGTGCGCGTCGCGCAGGGTCCCGACCGCCCCCGAGAAGTGCTCCAGCGTGCCGCTGGCCATGCTGCGGATGTGCTGCAATTCGCCCAGCCGCCGGTTGGCGGCGTCGACCACCGGCTTGGCCGCCTTGATCGAGACCGGCATCAGGCCGGCCAGCCCGCCGCCGAGTTGCGGGATGCCGATGGCGCTGCCGACGGCCTTGCCGATGCCGGCGAAGAAGGCGCCCCAGAAGGGCCTGGCCGGCGCGGCCAGCGCCAGCAGCAAGAGGCACAGGGCAGGGAATTTGCGAGTCATTGCGGTTCTCCTTGGGAGGCTGCCCCGGCCGGGCGGCCGGGACGGTCGTGATAGGGCTGGAGGGGCAGGTCCGCCGTGAGGTAGATGCGGATGCGGTGGCCCTCGCGGACGGTCAGCTTGGGCAGGCGGTTGAGATAGCGGTCGAGCATGCGCTCGGCCGAGCGGGACAGGCCCGCGGCCGCCGCTTGCCGGGTTGCCCCGAGTTGCGAGGCCAGCGCTTGCGCGGGGCTGACGGCGCCGGCCAGCCCGGCCAGCGCGCCGATCGCTCCGGCTGCCAGGAAGGTCGACGGATAGCGGCGGTCGACACGATCCAGCAGGCCGGTCTCGCCGAGCTGGTTGAGCGCGGCGCTGCGGTCCAGCCGCACGGCGCGCCCGTCGGGCAGGATCAGGCGGTGGAACGTCACCGCCAGCCGGGACTGGCCCCATGCTTCGACTTGCAGCGCTTCGCCGAGGGCGCGCGTGCCGCGCGGGACCAGCAGGCGCCGGCCGTCGCGTCCGTACACGTCGGCGGACACCATGGCGTTCACCGGGCCGGAAAACTCCCCGGCCAGCCGGTTGGTCAGGACTGCCTCTAGGAACTCGCCCTCGCGCAGGATCTCGGTAGCGGCGCCGCGCGGCTCGGCATCCGGCGGTTCCGGCGGGGCGGCTGTCGCGCTCTCCGCCGCGTTCCCGCCCGGGATGTCCGCCGTGCCGTCGTCGTTCTCGGCCCGGGCGGCCGGTGCCGCGCGTTGGCTGAGCACCAGCGGCGCGGCGCTCAGCGAGCGGTAGCGCCGCAATGTCTCCTCGCGCTCGATCTGCTTGCGGGGCGTGAGGCCGCCCTCGCCGCCGCGGCTGCCCGCGTGAGCCGGGCCGGCCTGCACCAGCGGAGCGGGCGCTGCCGGCAGCCCGTCCGGTCGCTCGGCCGGCAGGCCGAGATCCCTGCGCAGCTGCTTCTCCGCCTTGCGGGCGGCCTCGGCGCGCAGGCGCTGGGCGGCGTCCGCGGCCGACTGCGCGCCGACCGGCTGGCCGCTGCCGGCCGGGCCGGGCCGGGCCGCCGCGCTCGGGTCTGGGGAGTGCGCAGGCTCGGGATCCCCGGGGAACAGTAGCAGCGCTAGCACCAGCACGCCTGTCAGCCCCAGCAGGACCCAGCTCTGGGCGCGCGCGGGCAGTGCCCCCGGCGGACGCGGGATCTTGTCTGTGATGCGCTTCATGCCGCCGCCCTCCGCTAGCGCTCCGAGCGCCGGAAACGCGCCTTGCGCTTGCCGATCTGCAGCCAGCCGTCCGCCATCGGGCGGCGCGTCACGTACAAGCCGTCGTAGAAGTCGTACGGCACCATCGACGGCTTGCCGTCCCGCGATTCGTACAGCGCCGGGGCCTCCTCGGGATCCGCGCGGATGTAGGTGAAGCGGTCGTCGAGCCACATCGCTGCTACCCGGAACGGCGCCTCGCGGGCCGCCCCGTCCAGTTCGTAGGCGAAGCGCAGGCGGCGCGGGTAGGCGGCGCGGAACTCCTCGACCTGCCGCTCGGCGGCCCGGACGGCCTCGGCCGCCGCGCGCCGCGATTCCTCGCGAGCGGTTTCCGCCGCGCGCTCGGCTTCTGCCGCTGCGCCGCGCGGCTCGAACCGCAGCGCTGCCAAGGGCTTGGCGCCGGCGGCGCCCGCCTGCTTCGCGCGCAGGAAGAGCTTCAGGTCCGGCTCGCCGTCCGCATCGCCCAGTTCGCGGAAGTGCAGCGTGTAGACGTTGCCCTGGTCGGTCACGAGCGTGACGTTGGTCTGGATGCCCTTGGCGCTGGGCTTGACGAATGCCAGGTTCGCCGCGCCCTGCACGCTCCAGTACTCGGCGTCGCCGCACACCCAGTCCAGGATGCGCTCGCCGGGGTCGAGCACGACGGCCGTGGCGAAGCGCACCCGGGCCCGGGCCTCGATGACCTCGTCCGGGCCGGCCGTGACCTCGCGGGCCAGGCCGCGCCCGGCCAGCGCCCCGGCCGCGGCCAGCGCCGCGCAGGCCAGAAATTTCGCAAAACGGTGTTGCATGGTGTTCAGTCCTCCGTGAGAGAGTCAAGGCCGCGCTCGAAACCGAGGGCGCGGATCGCCTCGCGCCGCCGGGCGGCCTCGACAGGGTTGGTCGTGTACAGCCAGTAGCTGCGCCGGTCCACGCTGAGTTCGAGCACTTGCGCGAAACCGGGCCGGTGCAGCAGCAGCTGGCGCTTGGGCACCAGGCCCCGGATGGCCTGCGCCTCGCAGTCGCGCAGGCCGAAGGCCGCGCTGTAGTCCGCTGGATCCAACTCCGGGTTGGCCAGGAAGATCTTGGTCAGGCAACTCTCGCTCACCGTCCGGCAGAGACTGCCGCTGGCGGTCGCGTCGCCGGGCGACTGGGTGGCCAGCACCACGCCCGCGTTGCACTTGCGCCACGTCTTGAGGCCCTCGCCCAAGTAGGCCCCGATGTGCGGGTCGGCCAGGAAGCGCCACGCCTCGTCCACCACCAGCAGCTTCCAGCGCTCGAGCTCGCTTGGTTCCGCGATCGCCGTGCCCAGGCGGTGCAGCAGGTAGTACAGCAGGGCGCGAGCCAGTTCCGGCTTGCCCGCCGCCCCGGCCAGGTCGATGGCCTGCCAGTCGGCCAGCGTGAGCGAGTCCTCGGGGTTGTCGAACACCGCGCCCCAGGCCCCGCCCTGCACCCACGCGCCCAGCGCGCCGCGCAGCGGGCCCGGCAGCAGGCCGTGCAGCGACGACAGCGTGCGCGCCTGCGGCTCGAGCTCGTACAGCGCTTGGATCTGCGCGCGTAGCTCGGCCCGCCCGGCGGCGTCGCAGCGCGCCCCCTCGATTTCCAGCAGCATGAGCACGAACGAGACCAGGAACTGCAGGTTCTCGGCGCTCGGCGCCAGCGCCCGGAACGGATTGAGCCGGCAGGGCATCTCGGCCGCATCCAGCGCCAGCTGCAAGTAGGCCCCGCCGACCAGCTCGGTCAGCTGCCGGTAGGAACCACCCAGATCCAGGATGCAGACGCGCGGGTCGTACTTGCGGCCCTGGGCCAGCAGGAAGTTGAGCAGGAAGCTCTTGCCCGAGCCCGTCGCCCCGATCACCAGCGTGTGGGCGATATCGCCGGCATGGGCCGCGTAATAGAACGGCGTGCGCCGGCCCGTCTCGAAGACCGCCAGGTGCTCGTCGTCGAGATGCGCGTCCCGCGGCTCGCCCTCCGCCACCGCCCACAGCGGGGCCAGGTCGGCGGCGGCCGCGGCGCTGAGGTAGTTGCGGCGCAGCTGCCGCCCGTGGTTGCCGGGAGACATGGCGAACCATGCGTTCAAGCCGTTGTAGGTCTCGCGGTGGAAGCGCGCGTCCGCGGCCGCTGCGATGCGCAGCAGTTCCGGGCGCGCGGCGGCGATGCGCGCCTCGTCGCTGGCGCGCAGCGCCACGCTCAGGCTGTGCTCGCCGAACGGCATGCCGTCGACCTCCAGCTCGCGCAAGGCCTCCCCCAGCTGGGCCGCCTCGGCTTGCGCCGCGCGGTCTTCCAAGGCGCCCTGCGCCTGCGGCGGCGCGTCGCCCGCCGAGGCGTGCGCCAGCATGCTGTAGCGCTTCTGGTGGTAGTGCCGGCGGGCGGAACTGATGCGCCGGCGGGACTTGGCCGTCTCCTCGCGGCTCCACTCGCAGGCCACGTCGAGCTCGGCGTCCAGGTCGAGGATGCCGCCGAACAGGTGCGCCCGCGACGCTGCCGGCGGATCCAGCAGCGCGTAGATCTCGACGCGTTCCGCGTCCAGCCGCAGGTGGTCCCGGTAGCCCTCGACATCGCTCAGGGCGAGCTGGCGGTCCAGGCCGTGCGGGCCGGCGCAGCGGGCTTGCAAGGCGGCCGGGCGCGCGTTGGCCGACAGCGCCAGGGACCGGAACAGATCCTCGCCCCGCAGCGGCGCCAGTCCGGTCACGTCCTCGACCAGGCCGCGAAACGAGGCGACGGCGCTGGCGAACCGCTGGCGCGCGGCGTCGACTTGCGCGGCCAGCACCTGCTTGGTGTCCTGCGGGGACAGCCACAGCGCCGCGCGCGGGAGCAGGGAGGACGCCGCCCTCCCGCCGGCACCTGTCGCTGGCGCCGGCGCCAGCTTGGGATCCCAGATCCAGAACACCTGCGCCTCGATCGCGTACAGGCCCTTGCCCAGCAGGTGCGCGCTGCGCGCCTGGCGGGCCCGCTCTGCGAGCGGATCGCCGGCCGCCCGCTGGGGCAGCGCGTCGAGCCTCCGCTTGCTGGCCTGCCAGCGGATGCGCCAGCCCGCCGCCAGGCTTTTCAGGGCCCGCGTCCAGCGCAGGCCTACGTAGTCCACATCGGCGGCCGAACGGCACTCGAAGGGCGCTCCGGCCAGGCGCGCTCCCGCCAGCAGCTCGCCGCGCTTGGTGATCACGACCCCTTCGTCCACAAATCCCAGCCACGGCAGCTCGCGGTGCAGCGGCGCCGCGCCGTTCTTCGTCATCGCTTCGCCCCCGCGATGACCCGCAGCGGCGCGGGGCCGCTCTCCCGCAGGGCCGGGTCGTAGCGCTGGCTGCAACTCGCCGAGCGCAGCAGCACGCTCGGCAGGCAGGGGTCGAGCTTGGTGACCAGCAGGCCGGCTCCGTAGCCGGCGCAGAACAAAAGCAGGCCGGCGACGGGCGCGCTGAAGGCGTTGAAGGCGGCCGCGCCCACGCAGCTCACGCCCAGGAACAGGCGCCGCTCGCAGCCGAGCACCGTCAGCGGGCGGCTCAGCGCGCGGTAGGTCCCGTGCAGGGCGGGGGAGTGATCCGCCCGGCTCACGGGAACAGCCAGCGCATGAAGTTGACGGCGCCGATGGCCATGCCGACGCCGAAGATGAGGCCGGCCAGGGCGCGCTTGCTGCCGCCCTCGCCGAAGGCGAACATGAGGCCGCCGATGACGATGGCGATCAAGCTCAGGCCGCGGGCGATCGGCCCGGTGAAGGCCGCCTGCAGGACAGTGACGGCCTGCAGCCAAGGGCTGACGGCCTGCGCCAGCACGGCCTGCGGCAGGGCAAGGGCCGAAAGCAGCAGGCAGACGAGCCTGCGGCCGCTCGGGGGATGGAATCGTTGGAGCATGAGGATGCCCTCCTGGAGATGGATTGGAAGTGCGGGTTGCGCAGCGGCCGGTACGGGGGGCTGACAGGCCAGGTTGTACGGTGAGTTTTGCCTCGCACCCTGGAGGCCGGACGTTACGCAACCCATCTCAAGCAATAATAATCTATATATAGATTATTTGTCAAGCGATTTTGTAGAGGATTGTGGCGATTTCTGGATTTTATTTTTTAATTGCCACCTATTTTATTTTTTTCAATGAGTTACGAATCTTGAGCCAGAAGCTGGAGATCCTGCAATTGCAGCGAATGATCTGAAAATAGAGAGAATTTTGCTTTTCATGAATCGATCTGTGGCTCTGGGAATCGAATTTTCCGCGCCGGCGGGTGTCGCGAGCGTTGCGGGGCGGATCGACACCAGAACGGTGGCGAGGTGGGGATGCGCAGCCTGCTCCAAGCGCTCCAAATGCAAGCAGCGGCAGGGCCCGTCTCCCACTGCTAGCTTGTTTCGCGCCAGGCGTAGCCGTCCAACCGCTGGGCCAGGGCGCCCTCCAATTCGGCGACCACTTCGATCCCTGCCTCTGTGTCGCGGCGCTCGAGGACGCGGCCCCTTGCATAGACCGGCGCCAGTGCGCCGCCACAGTCGTAAGGCACAAGGAATTTGCGCCGCACGAAAGCTGCCTTGGGCAAGGCGCTGTCAACCGCGCCGATCAAACGTTCCAAGCCTTGGCCCGTGCGCGCGGACACGCCAATGACGGCTTCCGCCGTTGATGCTGCCGCTTCGCGTCGAACGAGGATCTCGGCCTGCCCGGGCCCGAGCAGGTCGCATTTGTTCAAGACCAGTATCTGGGGCAGCCCGGCCGCGCCAAGTTCCTTCAGCACCCGGTCAACCTCCTCCATGTGCATCCGGACCGACACCGCGGTTGCATCAGCGACGTGAAGGATCAGCGAAGCCTCGGTGACTTCCTCGAGTGTTGCCCGGAAGGCTTCGATCAGGGCGGATGGCAGCCTGCGTATGAATCCCACCGTGTCCGAGACCAGGGCTGGGCAGCCCGAGGGCAAGGCAAGTTTGCGAAGCGTGGGATCCAGTGTCGCGAACATGCGCTGGTCCGCAACCACGCTTGCATTCGTCAAGGCATTGAAAAGGGTGGACTTGCCTGCGTTCGTGTACCCGCACAGGGCGACGGTGGGAATTGGCGCGGAAATCCGCTTGGAACGCTGCAACCGTCGTGTCGCCCGCACTTTTTCCAAGTCCGCGCGCAGCCTCACGATGCGGCGGCGGATCTTGCGCCGGTCGTGCTCAAGCTTCGTCTCGCCCGGGCCGCGCGTTCCGATGCCGCCACCCAGCCTAGACATCGCCGCGCCTCTTCCGGCCAGCCGCGGTAGCAGGTAGCTGAGCTGCGCAAGTTCGACTTGCAGGCGTCCCTCGCGCGAGCGGGCGTGTTTCGCGAAGATATCGAGGATCAGCTGCGTGCGATTGAGCACGGGGGTGTGCAACTCGCGCTCGAGGTTGCGGTGCTGCGATGGCGTGAGATCCCAATCGAACAGCAGGAAGTCACAGTCTTCGCTCTCCGCCCAAGCCTTGAGCTCGCCGATCTTCCCAGCACCGAGCAGTGTGCCGGGAACGGCCCGCTCGCGTACCTGCAAGGCCTGCCCCACGACATCCGCGCCCGCCCCGCCTGCAAGCTCGGCGAGTTCCGCCATGGACTGCTCGGCGCTAGGCTGGCTCGCGGCGCCGGCCGGAGGGGGGCGCCGCGCTTTGAGGTCGAGGCCGACCAGTATGCAGCGCTCCCGCCGGTCCGCGCTGCCCGCGGTTGTTGCGCTGTCGAGCATCAATGCCCTGCATGGTAGAGCATGCGCGCCCGGACGTGCAGCCCGCTCCGGCCTCCGCTATCCGGCCCGGGCCTTGCCGCTGGCTGCAGGCTCGTTGCCGGGAGCATGGCAGCGGCAAGCTCGGGCGAGACAGCCCCGCGATTTATAATGAGCTTCCGGCTATGAAGCTGCGCTTGCGCCAAGTCCTGTCAGCGCTCCAGAAACTGAGGCCGAGCGAGGTGCTGGCCGCGGCGCAAAGGCCCGTTACGCTTGGCATCCTCGCTGCTGATGAGCGCTTTGTGGACGATGTCCAGGAGTTGCTGTTCCCCGATCCGCATGCGGCAGACTGCGAGCGGCTGCTCCTAGTCACCAACGAGGCCGATTTCGCGCGGGTAACCGCCGGCTTCGCCGAGGACGGGGTGCCGCACCCGGCCCACTTCTACGTATTCGAGCCGCACCGCCCCTCGGCCGCGGTCGCAGCACTGCTCGACGATGACCGCAACGAAGAGTTGCTGATTGCCCTGGCCGCGAGCTTTCCCGGCTTGCGAACGGCTGTCAGCGAGCGGTTGATCTGGAAAGTTGCCAAAGAGAACACGCTTTTTACCGTGGCCACTTCACTGCCGAATATCGTGCCTTCTGTGCTCAGCCTGCCTTGGGCGGTCGGCGAGTTCGCCTCGGACACTGCGTTCTTGACCGTGAACCAGGTCCGGCTGGCGCTGATGCTGGCCGCGGCGCACGGCAGGCCCGTCGGCTACGACCGGCAGGCGATCCCGGTCGGGTCGATTCTCGTATCGGCCATGGGCTGGAGGGCCTTGGCCCGCACGGCGGTCTCCAAAATCCCGGCGGGCGGGGGCGTGCTTTCCAAGGGGCTCGTCGCCTTCGCCGGAACGTTCGCGATGGGCCGGGCCTTGGAGTTTTGGTTCCAGCAGGGCGGTTCGATCTCCAAAGCGGCCGAGGCAGAGGTGTATGCCGACGCACTCCAGCGCGGCCGGAGCACGGTCGAGCGCATCGTGAAAAACGCGATGGTGCGGTCGCGTCGCGCCGCAGGTTCGGCCTAGCTCGGGCTCTTGCCTGATTGCCATGCGTGTCATTGGCGGCAGGTTCCGCGGCCGCAGGTTGCTGGCGCCGGAGGGCTCGGCGACACGCCCGATGCTTGCGCGCATGCGCCAAACGCTGTTCGACATCTTGCAGGGGCAAGTCGAGGGCCGGGTGTTCGCCGACCTCTACGCAGGAACTGGCTGCGTGGGCATTGAAGCGCTCAGCCGCGGGGCCCGTGCGGCGGTGTTCGTGGAATCCGGCATCCGCGCCGCCCGCACCATACGACACAACCTCGAGGTCGTCGGAGCCCTCGAGCAGGCGCAATTGCGAAGAGCCTTGGTCAGCGATGTCATCGGCCGCATCGAGGCCGATATCTACTTCCTTGGCCCGCCCTATGAGGCGGTCGAAGAATACCGCCGCAGCCTGTCCGCGCTCGCCGCCCGCCCGGCGCGCTGGGTGATTGCCCAGCATGCCAAGCAACTGGAACTCGCCGCGCGCTACGGATCCTTGGAACGTGTCCGGGTGGTCAAAATCGGCGCGAACCGCCTCTCCATGTTCCAGCACGAACGCGGGCAAGGGCCGGAAGACGGCTGAGCGTCAGCCCGCGGCTCGCATGGCGTCGCGCGCGACTTCCTCGATCTGGTCGAACACCCAGTCAACCTCTTCGTCGGTCACCACGTAGGGGGGCATGAAATAGATGATGTTGCCATACGGCCGCAGGAGCAGGTTGCGCTCTAGGAACATGGCGGCCATGCGCGGCCCGATGTCCGCGAGATAGCCCGGGCTGCCCGTGTCCAACTCCCAGATGCCGACACCGCCAAGCTGGCGGACATCCTTCGTGTATGCGCGGCCGGCCAGCGCCTGGAGCCTGCCGCGCATCTTGGCCTCGATTTCGCCGATCCTTCCCAGTACGCCGTCATTGTCGAAAATGTCCAGCCCAGCCAGCGCGGCAGCGCAGCCCAAGGGGTTCGCCGTGAAGGAATGGCCGTGGAAGAACGTCTTGCTCCGATCATTGCTCAGAAATGCCTCGTACACCGCATCGGAGGCGACCGTCAGCGACAGGGGCAGGTAGCCGGCGGTAAGCCCCTTGGACAGGCACAACAGGTCGGGCGCCACCGGTCCGTGCTCGCAGGCGAACATCTTCCCGGTGCGCCCGAAGCCGGTCATCACCTCGTCCGCGATCAGCAACAGCCCGTACCGGTCGCACAACGCTCGCAACAGGCGCAGCATGGCAGGCTTCCAGACCAGCATCCCTCCCGCCGCCTGCAGCATAGGCTCGATGATCACCGCCGCGATCTCGTCGGAGCGGGCCTCCAGCAGCGCTTCGATCTCGGCAAGCGCCTCCGTCGCGCTGCCATCGTTGGCGGGATCCAAGGAGGCCAGGTAATCCTGCGGCACGGCGACGCGCTCGACGTGAAACAGCAGCGGGGCGTAGCTGGCGGTGAAATACGAATCGTGGCTGGCGGACATGGCGCCGACCGTGTCGCCGTGATAGGCGTTCTTGAGGGCTAGGAATGTGCGGCGCTGCTGGCCGCGGTTGCTCCAGTACTGGTAGGCCATCTTCAGCGCGACCTCGACGGAGGTGGAACCGTTGTCGGAAAAGAAGACCTTGCCTAGCTGGGGGGGCAGCTTGGCCAGAATCCTTTCGGCCAGTTCCACCGCCGGCGGGTGCGTGCAGCCCGCGAACATGACGTGCTCGAGGCGCTGCGCCTGCTCGGACAATGCCCGGCTGACCTTGGGATTGCAATGGCCGTGGACGTTGACCCACCAGGACGAAATGCCGTCCAGCACCCGCCGGCCGTCCTCCGTGATCAGGTAGGCTCCGTCTCCGCCGACAACCGGCAGCGGGTCCGGGGCGGTCTTCATTTGGGTGAACGGGTGCCAGATGCAGGCCCGGTCTCTTGCGATCAGCGAGTCCATCGTGCTAGCGTAACCCATCCGTCCGCTGGGTCGGCCGGCGGCGCGGATTCCGGCGCGCGAGCGCCTTCGGGACAGGAATGCGCATCTTCGAACTGCCGTCCGCGGCCCTTGCCGCGGCGCTGCTGGCTGGCGGCCCGGCGGGCGCTCCCGCCGCTCCCGCCGCTAGCCCGGACGTGCTCCGCGAGCGTGTCGAGAGGCTCCTGCCGCGCGCCTTGGAAGCCCACGGCATTGACGTGTGGCTGGTCTTCACCCGGGAAGAGGCCGCGGATCCGCTCGCAGAGGACTTGGGCGGTGGTGACGCGGTGGCCCGCATGGCCCTGCTGTTCCACCGCGCCGAGCAAGGGCTGCGGAAGACAGCGATTGCTGCCAGCTACGACATCGCGCCGCTGCGGCAGAGCGGAATCTACGACGAGGTGCTCAGCTACAAGAGCGAGGGCATCAAGCCCCACCTCAAGAAGTTCGTCGGAGATATCGACCCGCAGCGGATTGCGATCAACGTTTCGCGCGACATGCCGATCGCAGACGGGCTGACGGCAGGCATGCGCGACTACTTGGAGGAAGCTTTGGGCGAGCAGCTGGCTTCCAGGCTTGTCTCGTCAGAGCCTCTGGTCGCATCGTTTCGCGGGCGCCGGCTGCCTTCGGAAGTGCAGGTCCTGCGCGAGGCGGCACGGCATACCGACACGCTCATCCGCGACGCGCTTTCGCGCGCCGTGATCACTCCGGGCGTGACCTCGGAGCGGGATGTCGGCACCTAACCTGCGCGCGAGGACGGCGATGCTGGGGGCCACGGTTCCGTTCATCAGCGTGGTTGCCGGCCCGTCCAGGGGGCATTCCGAGCCAAGCAGCCGGGTTATCGAACGCGGGGATTTGGTGCGGATCGACTTCGGCATCACGCTGCGCGGGTACTCGACCGACTTGCAGCGCACGGCGTACGTGCTGCGCTTGGGGGAGAAGGCGGCCCCGTCGCAGATTGCGCGGATGTGGAACATAGCCCGCAAGGCGGCCGACCGCCAGATTGCCGCGATGAAGCCCGGTGCGTCGGGCACCGAAATCGATGCTATCGCCCGCCGCGCGATGCAGGAGGCCGGCTTCAAGGGGCCGCCGCACGGAACCGGCCACGCCATTGGCTTTGCTGTTCACGACGTCGGCCCATTGCTGGGCCCGGACTGGCCCGAGCGCTACGGCACTACGGTGTTCCTCAAGATGGAGGAGGGCCAGACGTTCGCAGTCGAACCGATCCTGTACGCGCCGTACGAGGATGTGGGCAAAATTCATATCGGGCTTGAGGAAGATGTGGTGATTACAAGCCGCGGGGCGGAAATGCTGCATCAGCCGCAGGCGAGCCTGATCCTGATCCAGTGAGGCCCCGGTTGGGGGCCTCGTGACGAAGGGCGGGCCTTGGAGGCTTGTTCGCGCACCCGTGTTCTGGCGGGCGGGATGCCGCAGTCATCCGGCCCGCTGCGGATCGCCAGCGCTTGAGCGCGGGCCGCAAGCCGCCCTGCCGTGTGGTTGCGCGTGCGGATTCGAACCGCCAGGCAATCGGGCCGCCGCCAGTGTGCCGCGGCAGGAGTATTCAATGTTCGCGGTGCGGGGTTGAGCGGCAAAGCAGGTTGCGGCGTGAGACTGGACAAACAGGCCGCAGCAGGACCCTGTCTCTGCCCCCTCCGGCGGCTCATGGCTGCTGGCCAGCAGCCATGAGCCGAGCTTCGACTCCCCAACCTTGTGCGGGCCGAACATTGAATTTGCTTGGTGCCATGGGTGCGGCCCACCAGCGGCGCGGTGGTGCCCGCGCCCGCAGCCTGTAATTCGGCAGCCAGACGCGCTGGCAGCCCGCTACCAGCCCCGGAGCGGGTGACTCGCATGCTGGCGCGCAGTCCATTGCGGCAACAGCGCGCCTAGCAGCAGCCCTACGACTGCTGCTGGCACGCCTCGCTCTTGGGCTGCGCTTAGGCCCGATCCGGGCAGTTCCAATCTGCCCCAGACCTGCGCCAGCCAAGCCAGCCACAGATTGCAACTGCGCGGGCAGCCCGCGCAGTTGCAGTTGCGCCAACTGCCGTGTTTCAGTCTGAATGACCCGGGTACTGCCCAGGGGGGCTACTCAGCTAGTGACCTGTCAAATGGGAAGTCTTCACTGCTTCGTCTTATTTCGTGTTCGATAATCGTGCTCATGGGTTCTGCACGAGCAGCTCGTTGCCGCTGACGAACTTTTGAATCTCGCGGGAGCAACCGGTTCCATGTATCGCGAGACATTGTTTCTTCGTTTACTGTGAGTGTGTGGTAATGGCTCCTTGATATGAGTACAGTGATAGGAATTGACGTAGTGAATTCCAGCATAGAAAAGGCAGGTTACAGCCCATTGTAGGCTGCTTTTATCGCCCTTGGAAATTAACGTATCGGCTACTTCCTTAGTGCTCCCTTCCTGCGCTAAATAGGTTTTATCTGACATTTGCTCCAACCTGATTTGTATCGATCAGCAGAGACGCGCTCCATGACATGAAAATCGACACTTCTGAGATTCTCTCCGTACCACTTGTCCAATTCGATTTGGCGCTTGTATACGCGTTCGAGGATCTCCTCGCTCCAAGTGTCAAGAATAACCCAGACGTGCGTCTCGCCTGCGGAATTGCTTGTGTAGATAGCAATGATTCCGCGAATCTGTGCTAACCGGCTCGCAATATAGTCCAAATCCGGCTTCTTCAAGGAAACTGGATTACGGGATGATACAGTAGGCGTCGAAACACTTTTTAATAAACTTGGCTGGTTCCTATGGGCTAACGGCATTGGATTCTCAGCAACATTCAATATCTCTTTTTTACAGAACTCTCATGACTTCGCCATCGCAGTTCTAAGTGCTTGGCGGAGGCACCGATCCTTCCCTGCAGTCCATAAGCTGACGTCGCTAGCCCGCTTCTGTCTGATAAAAGAAGATAGCATGACCGACGGGACGATCGAGAACGATCGCTGCATGTGGTCGAACCTCGCGCCGCCGGCCTTGACATACACAAGTGCAGCTGTGCGAGTTGCCGGCCTGCGCCAGCTAACACAGCGGTCGCGTGACAATACTCCCGCCGCCACTTGCAATCCGATCTTGGTCCCGCCTCCGCTACCCATTACCTTACGGAGCGCTGGCAGACCCGCCACTTCCGGCCCGGCACCTGTTTCATGATTGTGGGGTGGCTGCCTGCGGCCATGGGTGTTTAGGCCGCGGATCGGTGCATGCAAGGTGGTTCCGCCGCTGCCTGGCGATGGCGCACAACAGGCGTGGCAGAGTTTCCGTGTTGGATGCACGCGGGTGGCGGACAAAAGAGGCAGCCCGCGGCCGTCGAGTGCGCCGGGCCGGAACCACCATCGCAGCGTCGTGCCGAAGCCTTGGATTGCGGGGCAAGGGGCGGCGGGACGCCGTAACCCGGGACTACAGTTACGATGCGAGCCGTCTCGAAGAGCAGGGCGGCCTCTTCGGGCTGGTGCTCTTGGTTTTCCCCGCGTAGACATCCTCGCCCGGGCTACTCGCTGCCGCTTCGCCCAGATCGCCCCGCAAGACGTCCCACAGCGAACGGTTCATGGCCTTGCACGATCTGGGCGAGGATGAAGCCGGAAGCCCCGACTAGCGAGCCGGAGATGGTGGGGACATTGTTGCCGAGCACGAACCCGGTCACGACTGCTGCCAGCCCCAAGCAAGAGTTCAGCAGCGCGATGATGACGGGCATGCCAGCCCCGCCGACCGCCACGGTGAGCAAGACGCCGCACAGCAGAGGAGCCGGCGCACAGGGCGCCGAAGAGCCACAGTGCTTGCGGATCGAGCACCTAGCCTGCGCCCATGCCAAGCGCGGCTGGGGCCGGCCCACTGGCTGGGCAGCTACTGAAAAATTCATTTCGTGGTTCTAGCCGCTATGCTGTAGATACGAACGGCAGCGAGTTCACGAGACGCGCCAAGCGGTACGCAGCGAGGGCCGGTCTGGACTTTCGGTTCGAGCGCGCCAGGGGCAAGGGAAGCCACGGCCAGTTGATACGTCGAATCCCGGAGAACCATGGTCAAGCGCTCCGAACTCAGCAAGGGCCTGTTGCGGAACATGCTCCGTGACCTCGGGGCCTAGAAGTGTGACTTCTGAAATGCGATATGCCTACCCGTGCCAGATCGAGCGGGACGAGGACGACGCGTTCGTTGTTTCGTTCCCGGATGTGTCCGGCGCCAACACCGGCGCGAACGACCGCGCCGAGGCGTTGGAACTGGCCGAGGAGGCGCTGGCAGGGGCGCTCGAGATGTACGTCGAGCTGCGGGAACCGATCCCTGTTCCGAGCCTCGCAATGGACGGTCAAGAGGTCGTTGCGGTGGCTCCGGTGACGGCAGCCAAGCTGGAGCTTTACACTGCCATGCGGGACCGGGGCGTGACCAAGCGTGCGCTGGCGGAACGTCTGGGGCTGTCCGATACGACCGTGAACGTTTGACCGATCCCGACCGTCATTCCAGAATCGACCGCATTGCCAGGGCGCTAGGGCGGGGTTTCGTGGTCGAGGGGCGGGCGGCCCCGGCTAACGCGGAATGACCGGACTGCGGGGCGCTCCTTCGCGATGGGGCAGTCCGATGTGTTTTAGACCGCGGAGCGGTGAATGCAAGGCGGTTCCGCCGCTGCTTGGCGATGGCGCACAGCCGGCGTGACGCAGTTTCCGTGTTGGATGCCACGCGGGTGGCGGGCAAAAGAGGCAGTCAGCGGCGATCGAGTGCGCCGGCCCGGAACCGCCATCGCAGCGTCGTGCCGAAGCCTTGGATCGCGGGGCAGGGGTGGCGGGATGCCGGCTAAAGATCCCGCACCTCGCGGCTCAGATCCTGTAGCGCCTTCTTCGCGTCGGCGAACAGCATCAATGTGTTGTCACGCGTGAATAGCAGGTTGGGGATGCCGGCGAAGCCCGGACTGAGGCTGCGCTTCACGACCAGCACCACTTGCGACTTGTCAACGTCCAGTATTGGCATGCCGTAGATCGGACTGCCGGGCTCGTCGCGGGCGGACGGGTTCACGACGTCGTTCGCCCCGAGAATGATCGCCACGTCCGTCTCCGCGAAGAGCGGGTTGATCGTGTCCATGTCGTACAGCTTGTCGTAGGGGACATCCGCTTCGGCCAGCAGCACGTTCATATGCCCGGGCATGCGGCCGGCCACCGGGTGGATGGCATAGCGCACCTCGGTGCCGCGGGCCTCGAGCAGGTTCGCAAAGTCCCGCACTGCATGCTGGGCCTGGGCGACGGCCATGCCGTAACCCGGGACTACGGTTACGATGCGAGCCGTCTCAAAGAGCAGGGCGGCCTCTTCGGGGCTGGTGCTCTTGGTTTTCCCCGCGTAGACGTCCTCGCCCGGGCTGCTCGCCGCCGCTTCGCCCAGATCGCCCCGCAGGACGTCCCACAGCGAACGGTTCATGGCCTTGCACATGATCTGGGTGAGGATGAAGCCGGAAGCTCCGACCAGCGAGCCGGAGATGATGAGGACATTGTTGCCGAGCACGAACCCGGTCGCGGCTGCCGCCAGCCCCGAGCAAGAGTTCAGCAGCGCGATGATGACGGGCATGTCAGCCCCGCCGACAGCCACGGTGAGCAAGACGCCGTACAGCAGGGCTCCGGCGCACAGGGCGCCGAAGAGCCACAGGGATTGCGGATCGAGCACGTAGCCTGCGCCCATGCCAAGCGCGGCCAGGGCCGCGCCGTTGCTCAGGGCCTGCAGCGCCAGGCCCCGGGGCTGCCAATGCAGGATGCCTTGCAGCTTGGCCCATGCCACAAGGCTGCCGCTCAGCGTCGCCGAACCGATGAAGCCTGACAGGGCGACCGAGATCTGGACTTGGATCTCGGGCACGCCCTCGACCGTCCCCGGCATGAAGGCCGCGGCCCCGGCCACCAAGGCGGATGCGCCGCCCCCGAAACCATTGAAGGCGGCGACCAGTTCGGGCATGGCCGTCATTTGGACCTTGACGGCCCAGACCGCGCCGATCGCGGCTCCGATCGCGATGCCGATCGCGATTTCCCCGTAGCTGACGATTTGCCGGTCTGCCAACGTGGCGACGATGGCGAGCAACATCCCGGTTGCGCCGAGAAGGTTGCCGCGGACGGCGGTCCGCGGGGAAGTCAGGCCCTTGAGCCCGAGGATGAACAAAATGGCGGCCAGCAGGTAAGCCGCGCTGATTAGGTTGGGGCTCATCGTCGGCCTACTTCTTGCGGCGGAACATGGCTAGCATGCGGTTGGTGATCAGGAAGCCGCCGACTACGTTGATGGTGGCCAGCACGACCGCGCCAAGCCCGAGATACTTGGCGGCCTCGCTGTCGCCCGCGCCGGCGGCGACTAGCGCCCCGACGATGGTAATGCCGGAGATGGCGTTGGATCCCGACATCAGCGGCGTGTGCAGCGTCGAGGGGATCTTGGTGATGATCTCGAACCCTACGAAGACTGCCAGGGCGAAAACGGTGATGGAGATCAGAAAAGCTTCCATGAGATGCGCCTTGCCTATGCTCCGGATGCCGCCAGAGCCTCCTGCACCATGGGATGGACCACTTCGCCGCCGTGCGCCACCAGCGAGCCAGCGACGATCTCGTCCTCGAAGTCCAGCTGGATCCGGCCGTCCTTGATCAGTAACGAGGCGAGGTTCACCATGTTCTTGGAATACATCTGGCTGGCATGAGCGGGCACTGTTGAGGGCAGGTTCAGCGGCCCGTCCACGATCACGCCGTTATGCACGCTGACCTCGCCCGCAGCGGTGAGCGCGCAGTTCCCGCCACGCTCGGCTGCCAAGTCGACGACCACAGTGCCGGGCCGCAAGCGGTCCGTGACTTCCTTCGGCAGCAGCATCGGGGCCTTGCGTCCGGGCACGGCCGCGGTGGTGATGATGGCGTCCACGCCCGCCAAGTGCTCGCCCAGAGCTTCCTGCTGGCGCTGGTAGTACTCCTTGGATTGCTCGGCGGCGTAGCCCCCGCTGCCGGCGGCGCCCTCCATGCCGATATCCAGCACCACGAACGTCGCGCCGAGGCTTTCGACCTGTTCCTTGACTTCCGGGCGGATGTCGTAGCCTTCCACCACTGCTCCCAGCCGCCGGGCAGTCGCCGCGGCTTGGAGACCGGCCACGCCGGCGCCGATTACGAACACTTTGGCCGGCGTGAGCGTCCCGGCGGCTGTCATCATCAGCGGGAACAGGCAGGGCGCGTGCTGCGCGGCGAGCAGCACCGCCTTGTAGCCGGCAATCATCGCCATGGAACTGAGCGCATCCATGCCTTGAGCCCGCGTGATCCGCGGGATCATCTCGACGGAAAACAGGGATTGGCCGTGCTCGGCTATGGATCTCAGGGCGTGCGGGTCATCCAGCGGACCGAGAAACCCGGCCACGATCGCGCTTGGGCTGACGGCGGCAGCCTCGCCCGCAGGGATGCCGTTCACCGTCAGCAGCAACTCCGCAGTTGACAGGACGTCTTCGCGGCTGGCAATCTCGGCTCCGCATTCCGCGTACTGCGCGTCGTCGAAGAACGCGCTTTCTCCTGCGCCGGCCTCTACCGCGATCCGGGCGCCCTTCTTGGCAAGAGCGGCAGCGTCCTTAGGCACTAACGCTACCCGTCGCTCGGCAGCGCGGGTCTCTTTGGGCACGCAGATTTTCATGGCCTTGCCCGCGGCCGGCGCGGCCGCCAGCCAACTTGGCAACCTTACAGTTTGTCAGACTCGGCGTGGGTGTGTCGAATTGTCCAACAGGGCAACAGGGCTAGCGAGGCTGCGCCTCAGCCCGACAAGAGCCACCGCAGGGAATCGAGACTTGACTCAGTCGCCAACCTTGGCGCTAGACAAGGAGTCTAGGCGCAGGACATCGATGGGCGGGCGGGGGCTGGGGGAGTGCCAAACGGGCGGGCAGGCGAAGTGCGAGATCAAGTACCGCTTGGGAGGAGATGACGGATGCACAAAATACGAGATCACTCTCCACTGGAGCAGCGAGGATCAGGCGCTCGTTGCCGAGTCCCCGGGACTGCCCGGCTGCGTGGCGCAGGCCAGCAAACGGCGTCGCAGACCATAAAGTGACGCCACGGGGCGCTCGATCGATCGGCGCAGGAACGTAGGAAGGCCGGTCCCGCAACCCAAGGGCGAACGCCTGATGCTGGCTTGACCGCGAGACGCTGGCGAGATCCCGCCCAACATGATGAAGCTCCGTTTCGAGCATGGCCTCGATCTCCAGTTGCAGGCAGTGGCTGCCGTCTGCGACCCTGTTCGAGGGCAGGAGGCCGGCCGGGCGGAGTGCAACGGTCACCCGGGGCCGGCTGGACGCGCGGGAAAGGCCGGCTTTCGCCAAGGATGATCTTGGCGTTGGCAATCGGCTGACGCTGCTCGACGACGAGGTTCTCGCCAGCCTGAAGGGCATTCAGCTGCGCAACGGATATAACCGTTCAGCGTGGCAGTCAATGCAGCCAACTGGGAGAAGTTGCTGCCGCCGGAGAGGGCGTGCAGGTGCGCGATACTGCCCGCCCACCGGGCCGCGGCAGTCGCGAAAACCGCTATTCGCCGTAGCGCTCCAGAATTGCTTCCCAGTGTCCCTGCGCCTTGAGGATCAACTCGATCACGTCGCGCACCGCGCCGTGCCCCCCGGGTGAAGGCGTCACCCAATGGGAGATCTCCTTGACCTCTGGCCGGGCGTTCGATGGCGCGACGGCAAGGCCTGCCCGGCGCAGCAAGGGCAGGTCGGTGAGGTCATCGCCGACATAGGCCACCTCGGCATGCCGCAGGCCGGCATCTTGCAGCACTTCCTCGAACGAGGCCAGCTTGTCCGTGCGGTCCTCCACCAGATAGCGCATATCCAGCGAGTTGGCTCGCACGCGCACGGCTAGACCGCCGCGTCCGGAGATGATGCCCGTGTCAATCTTTGCGTCACGGATCCAGCGCAGCGCGATCCCGTCGTGGCAGTCGAAACCCTTGGTCTCGGCCACTGAGCCGTCCGGTGTCGGCAGGAAAAAGACCGTGCCGTCGCTGAGCACGCCATCGCAATCCATCAGCAGCAGGCGCACCTTGGCCGCTCTGGCGAGCAGCGGCTTGGGGAAATCAGGCATTTCTAACCCCTGCTACTATATCGCACCGTCTCCTACTGCTTGCCAAGACTCCGCACGGCGGCTGGCGCGCCACTTGGCGGGGATCTGAGCCCGACGCTGCCGGCTGGCGCACGGTCGTGCGGGCTATTCCGCTATGATCGAGAAGAGTAAGCCAGCGGTGCGCCGGACACTGTCGCTTAGAGGGCTCGGCCGGCGTTGCAGCAAGTGCTTCCGCGGCTGCCAGACACTGCTTCCCGTCCAGCTACGGCCGTGCCGGGAGCAAGTTCGGTCTGGCGGCGATCCAATCACCTCGAACCAATAGGAGATCACCAAGCAAGATGGCTGTGAAAGTTGCGATCAACGGTTTCGGACGTATCGGCCGGAACGTGTTCCGCGCCCAGATGGACAACCCTGGAGTTAGCATTGTCGCGATCAACGACATTACCGACAGGGCGACGCTGGCGCACCTGCTCAAGTACGACTCGGTGCTGGGCAATCTCGACGCCGATGTGTCTGCCAGCGAAGCGGGAATCGCCGTGAACGGCGAGTCGATCCAGGTCTTCTCCGAGCGCGACCCGGCGCAGATTCCGTGGAGCACGGTTGGCGCTGAAATCGTAGTCGAGTCCACCGGGCTGTTCACCAAGGGCGAATTGGCCGCAAAGCATCTCGGGGGCACGGTCGGGCGCGTGGTCATCTCGGCCCCAGCCAAGGGCGAGGACATCACCGTGGTGCTTGGCGTGAACGACGGCGATCTCAACGATTCCCACAGGGTTGTGTCGAACGCCTCCTGCACGACGAATTGCCTGGCTCCCGTGGCCAAGGTGCTGCACGACACATTCGGGGTGGTCAGGGCAACGATGACCACGGTTCACAGCTACACCAACGACCAGCGCACGCTGGACCTGCCTCACAAGGACCTGCGCCGGGCGCGGGCCGCTGCCTTGAACATGATCCCGACCAATACTGGCGCGGCGGCTGCCATCGGCTTGGTCATGCCCGACCTGATGGGCAAGTGCGACGGGTTCGCGATCCGCGTGCCCACGCCCAATGTCTCGGTGGTCGACCTAGTGGCCGAGCTCGGCCGTGCAGCGACCAAGGAAGAGGTCAACGAGGCTCTGAAGTCGGCGGCGCAGGGTTCGCTCCAAGGCATCCTCGCTTACACCGACGAGCCGCTGGTGTCAAGCGACTTCATGCGCAATTCGAACTCATCGATCGTCGATGGGGCCATGACCCGCGTGATCGGCGGCAACATGGTCAAGGTCCTGTCGTGGTACGACAACGAATGGGGTTACTCCTGCCGTGTCGTCGATCTGGCGTGCAAGCTGGCAGCCTGATCGCGTTCCGCAAGGCGGCGGGCTGCCCGGCACGGCCGCGCGCCGCGCTCTCCAATGCACTTTCAAACCATCGAGCAGATTGACCTGCGCGGCAGGCGCGTGTTCATGCGGGCGGACTTCAACGTCCCGCTCGACAAGCAGTCCGGCCGCACCATATCCAGCGACACGCGCATCCGGATGGCGCTGCCGACCGTCCGCGCGATCCTCGCGCAGGGGGCGTCGCTAGTGCTCGCCTCGCACCTCGGCCGACCCAAGGGCAGGCCCGATCCGGGGCTGAGCCTGGCCCCGGTAGCCGAGCGCTTGTCCGAACTGCTCGGGCAGCCGGTCGGGCAGGCGCCGGATTGCGTCGGCGCGGAGGCGGGGGCCATGGCCGCGGGTCTCGGCGCAGGGGAAGCACTGCTGCTGGAAAACCTGCGCTTTCATGCCGAGGAGGAGGCCAACGGCGGGCCGTTTTCCGAGCAGCTGGCCGCGCTGGCGGATGTCTATGTCAACGATGCCTTCGGCACGGCCCATCGGGCGCATGCCTCGACTGTCGGCGTGCCGGGCCTGCTCCCGGTGCGGGCGGCCGGGCTGCTCATGCAGCGCGAGTTGGAGTATCTGTCGATGGCCACGTCGGCCCCGCGGCACCCTTACGTTGCAATCATCGGGGGCGCCAAGATTTCCGGCAAGATCGACGTGATCCGCAATCTGCTGGCGGTCGCTGACACGGTGCTCATCGGGGGCGCGATGAGCTACACGTTCCTGAAGGCGGACGGCGTGGAGGTGGGCGCATCCTTGGTGGAAGACGAGAAGCTGGGTTTGGCCGCCGAACTGCTCGCCAGCGCCAGGGATCGCATCATGCTGCCGACAGACCATGTGGTGGCGGAGCAACTCAGCGCCGAGGCGGCAACGCGCACTGTCCGCGCGGCCGTGCCGGACGGCTGGATGGGCCTTGACATCGGCCCGCAAACCGCTGCGGCTTACGCCGAGCTCATCCGCGCCGCGCAAATGATCGTCTGGAATGGGCCGATGGGCGTGTTCGAGATGAGCCCGTTCGCCTCGGGCACCATTTCTGTCGCGCGGGCAGTGGAGCAAGCGTCGGGCCGGGCCGTGAGTATCGTGGGCGGCGGCGACTCCGAGCAGGCGATCCGCGCCGCCGGCGTGGGGGCGAAGATCACCCACATCTCCACTGGCGGCGGCGCCTCCTTGGAGTTCTTGGGCGGCAAGTCCCTGCCCGGCGTGCTGGCGCTCGCGTAGCGGGCCGGCCCCCGGCGCCGGTCAATCCGCCCGCGGCGCGAACGCCGCGAAAGCGGAGTCGGGCATTCTCTCGGGCCTGAAGAGGTCTGCATCCATGCGCTTGAGAACGGGGCGCGCCGCGGGCCGGAATCCCAATTGGGGCAGCAGGTCGCGCTCCATCTCGACGCCCGGGGCGATCTCTTCCAGCACCAGCCCGGCCTCGCCTAGGCGAAACACCGCCGCTTCGGTGACGTACAGCACTTCCTGACCCGCGCGCCGGGCGTAGTCGGCGCTGAACGTGACCTGGGCGACGCGGTCCACGATCTTCGCCGCTCCCGGGGCGAGGAACCGCAGCTTTCCGTTGTCGATGGACGTCTTGGCCCGGATCGACAGCGCTCCGCAGAAGACGACCTTGCCGGCTTTCTGCGCGATGTCGATGAAGCCTCCCACGCCGATGATCTTGGATCCGATCTTGCTGACGTTGACGTTTCCGGCCCGGTCGATTTGCAGGAAGCCCAAGAAGGACTGGTCCACGCCGCGACCGTGGTAGAAGTCGAACATGTGGCCGGTCTCCAGTATCGCGGCGGGGTTGTGGACGGCGCCGAAGTCCAGCCCCCCGGCCGGCACGCCTCCGAACTGGCCGTGCTCGATCGTTGCCGTCACGCGCGCGGCCATGCCCTGCTCGCGGGCAACCGCGATCACGCCGTCCGGCATGCCGAAGCCGACGTTAATGACCGCGCCGGGGGCAAGCTCGGCGGCCGCCCTGCGCGCGATCACCTTGCGCGGGCCGAACGGCAGCGTCGGGAAGCCGTCTTCGGGCAGGCGCGCCTCGCCGCAGAAAGAGGGCTCGAACTCGGTCTGGTACGTCTGCCCGTGCTCCCCGTCGACAACCAGCGCGTCCACAAAACAGCCGGGCACGCATACGTTGCGCGGATCGAGCGTGCCCGCCGGCGCGATCTTGCGCACAACGGCGATTGCGGTCCCGCCCGAGGCCTTGGCGGCCTGGGCCAGGGCGCAGTTGTGCCACAGGCCGGCCTCGTGCCGCATGGACAGGTTTCCGTGCTGGTCCGCCTCCCAGGCCTTGAGCAGGGCCACGTCCACCGGTATGGTCTTGTAGAACAGCCACGGCTTGCCCGCGATCTCGGCGTACTCGACCAGTGCTTCGGTGGCCTTGGCGTTGAGCCGTCCGCCTTCGAGTCTCGGGTCTACGAACGTGTCCAAGCCGGCATGCGAGTACCAGCCGGGGCTCCCCGCCGCGGCGCAGCGGAACATCTGCACCATCACGCCGGCCGGCAAGCAGTAGGCGGCGAAGCGGTTCTGGGCCGCGAGCCGGGCCATGGCGGGGGCCATGGACCAGTGCCCCCCGATCACGCGCCGGTACATGCCGGGTTCGGCTATCTGCTGCAGGCCCTTGTCTTGCTGATCGCCGACGCCGAAAGGATGCAGCAGGGTTAAATCCGTGGGTGAGCCTGTTGCTCTGTGCCGCTGGCCGAGCGCGCGCAGGAGCGCATCGGGAATCGCGTGCCCCGCTCCGGAGCCGCCGATGGCGACCGATGCGCCGGAGGGAATGCGGCGAACCGCGTCGGAGGCGGATTCGACCGGCTTTACGGACGACAGCTGGCCTGCGTTCATGATCCCTGCCTTGCTTCAGGCAAACTCGGCGAGCGCGTCCGCTGGTTTCCGTGCGCGTGGGCAGCGCGAGTCTCGCGGCTCGCCCCATCGTAGCCTCGCCGCGCTGGCTGTGGTGCGGGAAGTCGCAGTCTCACCCCAGATGGCCGCCCGCGCGAAATCTCGTCGTCACGGCCAAGCATCGTCAAGCATTGCCGCCAGGCGCACCGCGGATTTGGCCAAGCGCTCGATCACGATCTCGGCTGCAGATTCCAGGGCCTGCCCTTCCAGCACCGACCTTTCCGCTCGCTCAAGCGCGGGGTATGCCTCGCTTGCCGCGACCTGATGATTTTCCCAGGTCCAATCCAGCAGTGTGCCCTGCAGCCACTCGTCCTTGTCCGCGGCGAGAATGCTCTGCCGCACTCGCTCCAGCGCCTCCTCCTCGGATCCCAGGCTGGCGAGCAGTCCTTGGTCCCATGCCTCGAACAGGGTCATCTCGACGCCATTGATCTCAATTACGCTGTCATCGCTGCTTTGGTGGGGCGGGAAGCCGCTCAGCAGCGGCTGGTGCAAATCGGCGGCCAGCCCCACGAGCATTTTTAGCGCCTCTCTGGTTTCCTTGATCGGCCGGATGGACAGGCGCATGATTCCTATGCAGTCGCGGGCCTTCACCGTGATGCAGTCGCCGATCGGGCAGTCCCGGGCCAGGTTCATTCCATCCGCTCCCTTCGGGATCGTGATCGAATGCCATGCCTCGGTCTCCGGGCGCTCTTGGATGATCTCGTCGGCCCAGGTGCTGATGTCGACCAGCCGGGCGCCTCGCCCGAGCAGGTACTCGACGCGCTTCTTGGACTTCTCGCTGAGTTGCTCCTGGGCGGCGAGCGCGACGATGCGGTGGCCCTGTTCACTCCAGCCAAGGGCCGTGGCAGGGCTGAGGAGCCAAGCCGCCACGAGCAGCGAGGAGCGCATGAGAGCGGGTGGGAGCATGCTTGTAGGATAGTCCTAGCGGCGTGATGCGCCCGACTGCGCGGCCCCGGCCGCAGTGTCATCCGGAAACGGCCCATGACCGCTCAAGAAATCGCTGGGATAGTCGGGGGCGAGCTGGCCGGGCGGGCCGACGTCGAGATCCGCTCCGGCCAGGCGCTGGAGCGGGCCGGGCCAGACCAGCTTGCGTTTTGGCAGCGTGCGCATCGGACGGATTCGCTGCCGCCCACCAACGCGGGCTGCGTTCTCGTCGATCCGGAGACCGTCGCGCAAGGCTGCACGTTGATCCGGGTGCGCCAGCCCCGCCGGGCGTTCGCAAGGGCCCTGCGGGCAATTCTCGGCCCGGAGCAGGTCGAGGCCGGGATAGATCCCTCCGCGGCTGTGGACGCTTCCGCAAGACTCGGAAGCGGCGTGGCGGTCGGGCCGCTCGCGGTCGTG
>CBDCOC010000005.1:0-23198 GCA_965219605.1 Bryobacterales bacterium
CTGACAGCGCCGTTGGGGTTGCCTTGCAGGTCCTCCATTTCGTTTCGGACGGGTAGGAGCGGTGCGCTCGCCGCCGCTGGCGGAGGCGGCCGATACCGTTCAGAATCTGCTGTAGGGCCACGGCTAGCGCCCGTTCTAGGAACGGCGGCACCAACGCCGCCACCATGAAACGAGCGTATAGTTCCTGCTGAGCCAGCCGCTCGCGGTGGGCGAGCACAGCATCGGCGGCGATGCAGTCGCGCATGGCGCGGTCGGCCTACAGGCGGCGAGCGTCTTTTGGCCAAGTGTTGCGCCGCTTGCGCATCAAGTTCGGCGGCGGGCGGCAAGCAAGTCATTGAGCTACGCTCATGCCCAGTTAGATTACGGTACCACGGCGTATTTCCGTAGAAAAGACTCGACGTAGTCTTTGTCCTGACAGATACAACTACGTCGATAGTCTTTAGCCACTGAATACACTTGAAACCGTTCCTGCGGCTTGAGTACATCGAGTTGCGCGATCATGCTGTGTTCCGGTTCGCTGTGACCAAGCCGGACCGCGGTGGCTGCGAGTAGGACGCCGGCCAAGGCGGACTGGTGGGCTAGTGGGACATGAACATCATCGGCCGGGACACCTATTTCATCCAGTGCAATCACAGCGCCACCGCAAAATCCCTCCGAATACAGATCACGCAATGACCGGCCTTCAAAGGGTAAGAGCTTTTCGAGTACAATGCCACGAGCCACCGCTATAGACTCTAGCAAACTCCTTGTTACACCCTCTTTCTTGTGAAGCAATTCCCTTATATCCATCAATCGATCCGAAACACCAAACGACTCGGCAATGATTACATCCTCGCTTCGTTGCTGACCATCCGGCTGGTACAGGCAGTTCACGCACGCACCCTTCGTGAAGTTGTGGACGGATACACCTAGGTCGCCTGGCTGAGTCCATGCATTAGCAATACGGCGGGGTAACGATGCCTGTGCTGCACAGCGATCACTCGCCGAATCTAGGGCCAAGAGGAGGACATCCGTCTTGTAACCTCTCCTCTCGAGAAATTCTGCCAATCTGCACTTGTACGCGTCAGCTTTCAGTGCATCAGTGAACTTAGCTGCCAAGAACTCTGCCTTTGGCTTGTTCTCATCGTCGCGCTCAGCCAAAACGTAGCGCTGCAGATTGCCTAGGTCAATCGATTCGTTATCCACAATCTCGATTGATCCACTGACCTTGGCGTGAGACAGGGCCCAGACTGCTGCGTTGCCAATGGCACCTGCACCGGCGAGAACAAGGCGGCCAACGTCGCCCGTGACGTCGGTGTCGTCGCCTGAACCGCATACAACCGGAATTGCTACCTCCAGATCGTGTTCGAGTTCGGCTCCCGGCAAGAACACTTGCCTGAAAACATCGGCAGCGGCCAGACACGCCGCTAGCCCTGCGCCAAACGGGTTGTTACTGTCCCCGCATGTCTGCGGATCACTACTCGACAGTTTTGCAGTCCATCCGCTACAACCCGTGAAGAGGGCTCGAGGCGCCCTCCGTCCTCCGCTCACCGAACCAACGACCACCTCTACCGTGGGCGTCTGCGACATGTCAACACTGGGATTCACTCGCCTTGCCAACTCAGCGCCTTGGCGGTCAGCTCCGCCATGGGATTCATCGCGAACCACTATTGCTGGATACAGACGAGCGAGCAGCCGAACTAGGAGATCGACGGCTACACGCCCCTCACTTCCGGTAGCGCCTGACCCTAGTGTCACACCGACGCATACGTCTCCCAACTTGGCTTCGAAACGCTTTTCGTCCAAACCGGAGATAGCTTGTGCGATAGCGATGGCGTTGCGGCGAAAGTAGTCGGGCGTTGCCACAGATTAACCCTCCATTTGCAGGATGCGCTGAGAATTAGTTGGTGATAGCCTCTCCCATCCGGCACGGGTCAAACGATGCAGCGCAGTATCCGATCCTCTCACGCCGTACCGGCAAAAGTCCGGAACCACCAAGGACAGACCGCCAAGCGTGGTCACCATCGGATACGCGTCATCCGTATCCGAGTGAAAAGCCTCGGTCGGGTGGGAATGCACTTGTACCGCAAGTCGTTCGCCATTCTCGTACAGCCACCGATTTAGCCGGTCGAGCTCATCCCCATCCACACGAACACAAAGTCCACTCGCGAGTTGGTAAGCGGTTTGATGGGGGCTGTGAAAGGTCTTGACAAGAAAACGCTCCTTGTCGATAACACCGCTCCACAGAACAAAATGCTCATTTCGGTCAAGTCCTGCTTTGCGTAGAACTCGGTCTGTCTCATCACATATCCGCTCTGGAACAATGAACTTGCGGATTGAACTGAAGGTCTTCATTCCGGTGCCACGCCGAAGCGGAAAGCCACCTGCGGTATCATTTGCACATTGAACCCCACGATTGGTTCTAGGCCGTACTTGGAAACGATTTCCAATAGCCGTATTAGCCGCCCACCTCCAGAGGGTCGATACAGTTCCCAGTGGTCTCCGCTATGCGCTGGATGCTCGTGATACTCGCGGACGCCTGCGATGCAAAGAAATGGAATGTCGTCTGGCCCGGACGCTTGCATGAGTGGTTGCTGTGCCTGGAATTGCAACTGCACGTTTCCTTGGATCACAGCAGGCGCCCCGCTCTCTGGCATTGACCGCAGCAACGGTGTAGGCAATTCACTATGCCTGTACGGCTCACCAGTTAACGGATGTACGAGCCGTACCGATGGCGGTACTGCGTCATAGTTTGTGTAGTCGAACAATACCCCACACGCAATCGTGACTGGTTGCGTCTTAGCGGTCGCGAGGATTACGAGCGCACACGGGAACTCAGCTCGGACGAGAAACCATCCGCGGCGTCCATATTCATGAGACTGCGACCGGAATTCGGCAATCTCTCGGCCGAATTTCTGGCGAGAAACCGATGGATCTGCGAACTGCGCCCTATCCCACACAGCTGCCGCCGACGCCGGCCTTGAGGCTCAGGAACAGCGTCGCTCCTTCTTTGATGCCACATTGCGCGATCTTTGCCCCCATGTCAATGACGGTTCCGAAACTGTCCCTAAGCTCCCAGTTTTCTATCGGTTGCCCCGCATTGCCCGACTGATCCAGTGTTTTCGCAGCAACTTCCCGGAGATCACACCCTAAGTCAGCGTCTACCGGGACCGGTTGTCCATTGACTACAAATTTGAGGGCAACGTATTTGTCACTCATCACAGTCTCCTCCTCGACGACGTTCGCGTTACTCACGTTACACACGTCGTACTGTGGGTATTATGCACACCCGCCACCTTAATGTCAAGAGCTAGCCTCTTCCAATGCCAAATGAGCCTGACAAGCGGGATTGTTTCCAACGGGAAATGAGCCTGAAGGGGGCTCGCGCGGGGATGTGAGAACCATGGGAGGATGGTTTTGCATCTCAATCTGGACACGCACAAGACGCGCGCGGACATCCTGCGCTTCTTGGAGGGCAACGCGGCAGGCAGCGTCGTGGTGCCGGATCGCGCGGCGGCCTACGAGCACATCGGGCAGGTCTTGCGGCGGTTTTCGTACTGGCGGCTGAGCAAGCCGGATCGGGGGCTGGTGAAACGGTACCTGGAACGCACGACGGGCCTGTCGCGGGCGCAGCTGACACGGCTGGTGAAGCGCTATCTGGCGAGCGGGCAGCTGCGTGCCGGGCGGCGCGGAGCCGGGCGCCGCTTCCAGCACAAGTACCAGCCGCAAGACATCGAACTGCTAGCCGAAACGGACGAATTGCACGGCACGCTGTCGGGGCCGGCCACGCTGGCCCTCTGCCAGCGCGCTTGGCAGCTCTTCGGCGACGAGCGCTTCCAGCGCTTGGCGCAGTTGTCGAACGGGCACCTGTACAACTTGCGGCGCAGCGCGCGCTACCTGCGGCGCTTAGGCAGCAAGGCCGGCACACGCCCGGCGGCGGTGACGATTGCCGAACGCCGGCGGCCGCGCCCCAACGGTCGCCCGGGTTACGTGCGGGTCGATTCGGTGCACCAGGGAGACCGCGGCAAAGTCAAGGGCGTATATCACATTAATCTGGTCGACGAGGTGACGCAGTTCCAGTTCGTGGGCAGCGTGGAGCGCATCTCCGAGCACTTCCTGCTGCCGGTGCTGGAGGACCTGCTGGGCGCCTTCCCGTTCCGCATCTGCGGCTTGCATTCCGACAACGGCTCCGAGTACATCAACCACCGCGTGGCGGGGCTGCTGGAGAAGCTGCGCAGCGAGCAGTTCACCAAGTCGCGCCCGCGGCGCAGCAACGACAATGCCTTGGTGGAGTCGAAGAACGGCACGGTCGTGCGCAAGCAACTCGGCTACGGGCATATTGCGGGGCGGCACGCCGAGCGGTTGCACCAGTTCAACCGCGAGGTGCTCTCGCCGTATCTGAACTACCATCGTCCGTGCTACTTTCCCAGTGAGGAGGTGGACGCCAAGGGCAAGCTGCGCAAGCGCTACCGGCAGCAGGACCTGTGCACGCCGTATGAGCAGCTGAAAGCGCTGCCGGAGGCGGCGGCCTGCCTGCGCGCGGGGCTGGACTTCGTGCAGTTGGATGCGGAGGCTTACCGGATGAGCGATAACGAAGCAGCGCGGCGGTTGAACGAGGCGCGCGACGAGCTGTTCGCGGCCATCCGTGCGGAGTAGTGCGGGCCATTGCGGGAAAAGGGCGGCTACAGGCTCATTTGGCATTGGAAAGCGGGACGGCCTCGCGGCCCGCGGACGGAGCGCGGGGGCCACGCCTGGGCGGGCGGGGGCAGCGGCCGCCTGATTAAAACAAAATATAATGAGAATGTGCTGGTGGGCTAGCCCACCAGCACGCTCCCCGCTCTCCCCAGCCCCCCGTCTCGAGCAGGCCTGCAGCGGGCAGCGCGGCTGCGCCCCCGAGTACCACCTCCCCCACTGGGTGTATCATGCATTCACTCTCACTTCTTCTGCCCGGCTCCCTTCAGGCTCATTTTCGGATCCTTCAGGCTCATTTTCGGATTGGAAAGGACTGAGCTTCAGTGTTGCAAGTCAAGCGGCAGTGGCGGGAAAAGAGGCCACCAGTGGCAGGCGAAGGGGCCTAGCGTGGAGTGCCGGGCAGAGAGGAGCAGGCAGTTCATACGGCGACCTCGGCAGGGCGGGCGGGCGGTTCGGGTTGCCACAAGCGATCTGCGCGCAAGAGGGTGTCGAGCAGGCCGGCCAAGCGGCGCATGACAGCCACGAGGGCGACCTTGTGGGACTTGCCGTTAGCCACTAGGCGCTGATAGCAGGCTTGGGCGGCGGGCTGGCAGCGGGTGGCGGACAGAGCGGCCATGTAGAGCAAGTGGCGCGGCTGGGCGCGCCCGCCGCGCATCGAGCGAGTGCCGCGCCGTTGGCCGGAATCGCAGGCGCAGGGAGCCAGCCCTAGTAGCGCGGCCGTTGGGCGGCGGCCGAGAGAGCCGAGTGCGGGCATGGCGGCACAGAGGCAGGCAGCGTTGAGCGGGCCGCAGCCGGGGATGGACTGGATAATCTCAGCGCGGCGAGCAAGCACGGCATCGGCGGCCAGGCAAGTGCGCAGGTCACGCTCGCAGGCGGTGCGGGCGGCCTGCAAGCTGGCGAGCGGCTTGGTCAAGCGGCGCGCCGCTTGCGGGTTGAGTTCGGCGGTCAGCTTGCGCAGGGTGCCGAGTTGTGCGACAAGCTTGCGGCGAGCGACAAGCAAATCCTGGAGAAGTTGCAGGTTATCGGCTTGTGGCGGGGTCGCTTGCAAGTCAGCGAGACGGCCGAAGCGAGCCAGCATCAGACTTCGTTACATCGGGCGGCTGTGTCGATCTGTCTGGCAGCGTCATAAATCGTTTAATTGCAATTCGTAAGCTCGATTCCGACGCAGTTTCGAAGGGCCGCATTGACAGCATTTTCTTTTCATTTAATTTGTCCTCTTTTCGACCCGAACACC
This sequence comes from Bryobacterales bacterium, assembly GCA_965219605.1. Classification (GTDB taxonomy): domain Bacteria; phylum Acidobacteriota; class Terriglobia; order Bryobacterales; family UBA6623; genus VXMF01. The sequence continues at coordinate 5,906 of CBDCOC010000005.1, forward strand.
GCGCCTGCCCACTCCAGTTCGTCTGCCAAGCCAGACGCTGCCCCTGTCCCCGCCCGCCAGCGCTCGGCGCTGCCCAACGACTTTGTCGCTGGCCGTTGGCCCTGGCCGAGGACGGCGCCTGCCGGCGACCACCAACTGCGGCCCAGACCGGCGCTCGCTGGGCGGCGGCAGGGGTCTGCCTAGCCGTCTGTAACTCCTTGCAAATCAACGTTTCGTGTCGCTTGCCAGGCAGCAGCAGCGCGGGGCTGGCCGCGCTTTCCACGGGGACGCTGGCCGCGCCACAACCCCGTGCGGCGGCACCCAGCCCCACGGCCCACGTCGCAGCGGACTGGACAGGCCGCTGAAGGAGGGAAAGGCCAACCTATCAACAGCTGTCGCAGACCAGCCTTCCGGCGCCATCACAGGACAGCCTAAATGAAACGATGTAACGAAGTCTGAGCATAGTGGCATCGACACGGTCGTTCTTGGCGAGTTGGCCGAGGGCTTCGGCGAAGCGCCGTGAGCGCAAGGGATTGACAAGGACAGTCTCCAAGCCAGTGGCATCGACACGGTCGTTCTTGGCGAGTTGGCCGAGGGCTTCGGCGAAGCGCCGTGAGCGCAAGGGATTGACAAGGACAGTCTGCAAGCCAGTCGCGCCCCCGGGCGGGGCCCGGATCATTCGGTTGGAAACACGTGGCTTGGCGTAGAATCAGAGCGGAGGGTTCCGGCAGTCAAGCCCCGTAATTTCATTGGTGCAGTATTTGCCCCAAAGCCAGTCTGGGTCCGGGCGAGCGATCATTCACTAGCGAGGTTTCTTCGGAAGCACTCCTCAACACCAGCATTGCAGAGCAATTGCCAACCCGGGCCGGGGCCTTCCGTGTGTGAGACAGGAGCAGCAGGAGGGAGATATGGCAAGAGAGCAGCCGGAGCGGGACCTGCCGGTGCAGCGCCCGCAGGTGGCGGGGGTGGACCTCGGCAGCCGCGAGCACTGGGCCTGCGGGCCGCCACGTGCGGACGGCAGGCCCAACGTGCGCACGTTCGGCACGACCACCGCGCAGTTGGACGCGTTGGCGGACTGGCTGGCGGCCGAAGGCGTGGAATCGGTGGCGCTGGAGAGCACGTATGTGTACTGGATCCCATTGCACGAGTTGCTGGAGGAGCGCGGTTTCGAGGTGTTGCTGGTCAATGCGCGGCAGTTGAAGAACGTGCCGGGGCGCAAGACCGACATGCTGGACTGCCAGTGGCTACAGCGGCTGCACAGTTGCGGCCTGCTGCGGGGCTCGTTCCGGCCGCCCGAGACGGTGACGCAGCTGCGGGCGCTGCACCGGCAGTGGCAGAGCTTGGTGGCGGAGCGCACGCGCTGCGTGCAATGGATGCAGCGGGCGCTGGATCAGATGAACGTGCAGGTGCATCGGGCGGTGACGGATCTGACGGGGCAGACAGGCATGGCGATCGTGCGTGCGATCGTGGCGGGGCAGCGCGATGCGGAGCAGTTGGCGCAGTTGCGCTCGGGGCGCTGCAAGCACACGGAGGAGCAGTTCGTGGAGTACCTGAGCGGCAACTGGCGGGAGGAGCACCTGTTCAACCTGCGCAGTGCGCTGCGGCTGTACGACGCGGTGCAGGCCGAGATGGACGGTTACGAGCAGAAGCTGCAAGAGGATCTGCAGCAGCAGGCGGGCGAGGAATGCAGCGCGGAGGAGTGTCCGCGGCACCCGAACGCGGCCAAGGAGAAAGCCATCCGAAGGCGGGGTGAGCAGCCGCTGCGGACGGCGCTGTACCGCTACGCGAGCGTGGATCTGACGCGCATCGACGGGATTAGCGCGGGGGCGGCGCGCACGATCCTGACCGAGGTGGGGACGGATCTGGGGTCGTTTCCGAGCGAGCGGCATTTCACGAGCTGGCTGGGCCTGGCGCCGCGGCACGCGGTATCGGGCGGGCAGCAGTTGGCGGGCAAGCGGCAGCGCGGGCTGGGAGCGACGCGCACGTCGAACGCGCTGCGCATGGCGGCGACGGCGCTGATCCGGTCCAAGTCGGCGCTGGGGGCGGCGCTGCGCCGCAAGGCGCGGCACAAGGGGATGAAGACGGCGGTGTTCGCCACCGCCCGCAAGCTGGCGGTGTTGGTATACCGCATGCTGCGCTTCGGCCAGGACTACGTTGACGAGGGCGAGGCGGCCTACGAGCAGCGCCATCGCCAACGGACCTTGGCCTACCTCAAAACGACAGCTAAGGATCTCGGCTACCAGCTGCTTCCCGACACTGCACAAACTGCTTCCCGGGACGCTGTGGGGGCAGGGGCGGGCTAGGGTGTTTCACACCAGCTGCTTCCCGACACTGCACAAACTGCTTCCCGGGACGCTGTGGGGGCAGGGGCGGGCTAGGGTGTTTCACACCAGCTGCTTCCCGACACTGCACAAACTGCTTCCCGGGACGCTGTGGGGGCAGGGGCGGGCTAGGGTGTTTCACACCAGTCGCGCCCCCGGGCGGGGCCCGGATCATTCGGTTGGAAACACGTGGCTTGGCGTAGAATCAGAGCGGAGGGTTCCGGCAGTCAAGCCCCGTAATTTCATTGGTGCAGTATTTGCCCCAAAGCCAGTCTGGGTCCGGGCGAGCGATCATTCACTAGCGAGGTTTCTTCGGAAGCACTCCTCAACACCAGCATTGCAGAGCAATTGCCAACCCGGGCCGGGGCCTTCCGTGTGTGAGACAGGAGCAGCAGGAGGGAGATATGGCAAGAGAGCAGCCGGAGCGGGACCTGCCGGTGCAGCGCCCGCAGGTGGCGGGGGTGGACCTCGGCAGCCGCGAGCACTGGGCCTGCGGGCCGCCACGTGCGGACGGCAGGCCCAACGTGCGCACGTTCGGCACGACCACCGCGCAGTTGGACGCGTTGGCGGACTGGCTGGCGGCCGAAGGCGTGGAATCGGTGGCGCTGGAGAGCACGTATGTGTACTGGATCCCATTGCACGAGTTGCTGGAGGAGCGCGGTTTCGAGGTGTTGCTGGTCAATGCGCGGCAGTTGAAGAACGTGCCGGGGCGCAAGACCGACATGCTGGACTGCCAGTGGCTACAGCGGCTGCACAGTTGCGGCCTGCTGCGGGGCTCGTTCCGGCCGCCCGAGACGGTGACGCAGCTGCGGGCGCTGCACCGGCAGTGGCAGAGCTTGGTGGCGGAGCGCACGCGCTGCGTGCAATGGATGCAGCGGGCGCTGGATCAGATGAACGTGCAGGTGCATCGGGCGGTGACGGATCTGACGGGGCAGACAGGCATGGCGATCGTGCGTGCGATCGTGGCGGGGCAGCGCGATGCGGAGCAGTTGGCGCAGTTGCGCTCGGGGCGCTGCAAGCACACGGAGGAGCAGTTCGTGGAGTACCTGAGCGGCAACTGGCGGGAGGAGCACCTGTTCAACCTGCGCAGTGCGCTGCGGCTGTACGACGCGGTGCAGGCCGAGATGGACGGTTACGAGCAGAAGCTGCAAGAGGATCTGCAGCAGCAGGCGGGCGAGGAATGCAGCGCGGAGGAGTGTCCGCGGCACCCGAACGCGGCCAAGGAGAAAGCCATCCGAAGGCGGGGTGAGCAGCCGCTGCGGACGGCGCTGTACCGCTACGCGAGCGTGGATCTGACGCGCATCGACGGGATTAGCGCGGGGGCGGCGCGCACGATCCTGACCGAGGTGGGGACGGATCTGGGGTCGTTTCCGAGCGAGCGGCATTTCACGAGCTGGCTGGGCCTGGCGCCGCGGCACGCGGTATCGGGCGGGCAGCAGTTGGCGGGCAAGCGGCAGCGCGGGCTGGGAGCGACGCGCACGTCGAACGCGCTGCGCATGGCGGCGACGGCGCTGATCCGGTCCAAGTCGGCGCTGGGGGCGGCGCTGCGCCGCAAGGCGCGGCACAAGGGGATGAAGACGGCGGTGTTCGCCACCGCCCGCAAGCTGGCGGTGTTGGTATACCGCATGCTGCGCTTCGGCCAGGACTACGTTGACGAGGGCGAGGCGGCCTACGAGCAGCGCCATCGCCAACGGACCTTGGCCTACCTCAAAACGACAGCTAAGGATCTCGGCTACCAGCTGCTTCCCGACACTGCACAAACTGCTTCCCGGGACGCTGTGGGGGCAGGGGCGGGCTAGGGTGTTTCACACCAGCTGCTTCCCGACACTGCACAAACTGCTTCCCGGGACGCTGTGGGGGCAGGGGCGGGCTAGGGTGTTTCACACCAGCTGCTTCCCGACACTGCACAAACTGCTTCCCGGGACGCTGTGGGGGCAGGGGCGGGCTAGGGTGTTTCACACCAGGCATTCGCTCTGCTGGGAGTCGATCTCGACAAGACTGTTTCCAGTAAAATGACAGGTTGATTCGACGTAACTCATTCTGAAACAAGCAATTAGTTCGTCTTTTCCGGATGAAGTTCAGACTAGCCAGCCGAGCAGTGCGCGGCTCGGATGCCCTTTCGTAGCAAACGCGGCTCTTGGCGCCGCGCTTCACAGCCTCGTTGCTGAGCCGCGACCTGCCACTGCCGCACGGAATCCGGCCAATCGTCGTGCGGGGCATCCCGGATAGGCATGCTCGGTCCGGTGGCCGTTCATAGCCACGATACGGAGTGCGCCAGCCCGTGGCGACCGGCCTCCCAGTCAGTCTGCCACCTCTGGCGCAGGCGCATATCTCAAAGTTCGATCCCGCAGGGCGCAGGACTTGCACAACGTAAAGCTGCGCAAGCGAGCCGCCTGTGCTCCGCACTGGCCCAAGGCTTCCGCTACCCGCCAGTACGCTGTTCGATAGCAGCGAATTATAATTAGTCGTCGATCGGGCAAACCCATGACGAACTGGACGAACTGCCGAGCAGTGGAACGCAATCCCCGCAAGATCAGTGGGGACTGGGCCTTTAGGGGAACCCGGATACCGGTTTACGCCCTTTTTGAGAACATCGAGAGCGGAGCCACCGTGAAGGAGTTTCTTGAGTGGTATCCCGAGGTGAAGGCATGGCAGGTGGCTGCTGTCCTCAAACACGAAACCGAATCCCTGAAAGCACCCGTCGAAGGATGAAGATCCTGTTCGATCATGGGACTCCGGCACCCCTTCGGCGACACCTCGCAGAGCATTCGGTGGACCGGTCCGCGGAGATGGGATGGGAGTTGCTGGAGAACGGGGATCTCATCCGAAAAGCCGAAGAGGACGGCTATCAGGTCATCGTGACCACGGATCAGAACATGCGGTACCAGCAGAACATGACCGGTAGCCGGCTGGCAATCGTCGTGCTGATGGCCACGGCATGGCCGCGCGTGCAGCATCGAACGAAAGAGATCCGTGCGACCATCGAAGAAGTCGCGCCAGGCCAGGTTCGGGAAGTCCCAATTTGAGGTAACTGCCCAGCTTTGATGTTGGATCTCAAGCGGCTGGGGGTATCTGAGGTAGCTATGTCGATCCGGCTGGGAATTCCGTTTGAGCGAACAGACCAACCTCAGCGTAGCGGGTGCCTGCCTGGCAATGTGGCTCCGTTGATCAGCCTGCGGGGTATGGGTGAGGGCGGCTAGGCTTGGCAATGCTCCACGGCTGGCATGCGATCGCAGCGGCCGGAGTCCGTCCGGGCGTGGCTTGCGATTGCGATCCGATCTGACCGAACCTCGCCGCGGCAGGCAGGCCGCAGCCGTCAGCGGAGGATTTTGCCTTGCAGCCGGCCGTCGCCCCTGCCGCTTCCGCAGGTCTGAAGTAACATGAGTGCTTGGCATGAGGATCCAGCTTCGCCAGATGAGTGGGTGGGTTCTGCTGTTGGGCTCTGGCGCCGCTTTGTGGAGCCTGCTGGCCAGCGCCCAGAGCCAGGTCGATGATGCGCAAGACTTGCAATTGCAAGAGATCCGCAATCTGGGCAAGGCTTTCTACGAGACGCCGGGATCTTCGCAGCAGGCCGTTGAACAGTTGGCCAAGGCGCTGGAACTGAACCCCCTCTCGGCCCAGGAGCACCTCAATTACGGCCTCGCTCTCCTGCGCGCCGGCCGGCGCGCGGAAGGAATCGACCGAATCGCGCAGGCGCAAAAGCTTGACCGGACGCTGCCGCACACCTATTTCAACCTCGGCATCGAGTACAAGAAGGCAGGCGAGGTCGAGAAGGCGCTCGACCAGCTGCTCCAAATGGAAAAGCTGGTCCCGGACGAGGCCAAGACGCAGTACAACCTCGGGGCGCTCTACAAGCAGCAGGGTAATACCCGGCGCGCCATCGAAAAGTTCGAGCGGGCCGCTAGCCTCGACCCCTCGCTGGCCGCGCCGCACTTCCAGTTGTTCGGCATCTTGCGGCGCACGGATTCCGAGAGGGCGATGCGCGAGCTCGAAATCTTCAAGGGCCTCAAGGCCGCCACCGAAGACGCGGCGGTGGGCGAGGACGTGGACTGGAGCTTCTATTCCGAACTCTACGATCCCTCCCTGGCGACCGGCGCGGCGGAACCAGCGGCAGCCTTGGACTTCGGCGTCCAGCAGATCGGCAGGCTGGCCGGGGACCCCTTGGGCGCTGTCGCCTTGGACATCAACGGCGACGGCATTTCCGACGCGGTGGCTTGGTCAGGAAATGCCGCGGTTGCGGTGGCGGGAGGCGCGGCCAGTGCGCCGGCTTTGATCGCCGCGGGCTTGGACGGCGCCGCGCACTACGCGCCGGGGGATTTTGACGGCGATGGGCTGGCCGATCTTTGCCGCGTGGATGGGGACGGAGTGGAGATCCTGGTCAACCGGGCCGGCAGGTCGTTCGCCAGCGCCTTCAAGGCTTCCGGCAGCTTCGCGACATGCCTGTTCGCGGACTATGACCGCGACAACGACTACGACCTGTTCGCGCTTGGCCAAGACAAGCGCCTGCTGCAGAACGATGGCGAAGGAGGCTTGGCGGATGTCTCGGACCAGTTCCCCTTCGGCGACGGGCCGGTCCGCTCGGCGGCGGTCGCCGAGCTGTTCGAGGACAACGGGCACGACTTGATTGCCATCTACGGCAGCCGTGTTGCAGTCCACCAAGACCGCAAGCTTGGCGTTTTCGGCAGCGCCGTCGCGCTAGACGGCGTGACCGTGCCGGCCGGCCGGGCGCGGCTGGAAGTGATCGATATCGACCACGACAGCTATCTCGACATCGCCGTTACGGCTGCAGAGCGGACCGTCCTGCTCGAGAACCGCCGCGGGACCTTGCGCGGCGGCCCGGAACTGGGCCGTGTCCGGGCGTGGGCCGACTTCCAGTCCCGCGGGCGCTTCGATGCCTTGGCGGAGAATGGCTTCTTGGAAAATCGCGGCGGTTTCGACCTCTCGGAAACGGCCGCCAGCGCAGCGGTGCCGGCCGGGCCGGCCGCTGTCGGCGACTTCGACGGCGACGGCCTTGCGGATCTATTGATCGCCGCTCGCGACGGGCGGCTGCTGTTCGCCGCCAACCGGACCGAGACGGGCAATCGCGGCCTGACCGTCCGGCTGGAGGGAGTCAAGAGCCCGGCCATCGCCAGCGAGGCGCGCGTCGAGGTCAAGGCCGGCCTCAGCTATGCCAAGCAGGTGTATGCCGGCGCGCCGCTGCACTTCGGGCTCGGTCGCGCCGAAAAGCCCGACACCATTCGCGTGACCTGGCCCAACGGGTTGATCCAGAACGAAATCCCCGACGGGCCGGTGGACGAAGTCCTCATCAAGGAAGCGCCCCGGCTGTCGGGCTCCTGCCCGATGGTCTTCACGTGGAATGGCAGCGAGTTCGAGTACATCAGCGAGGTGCTGGGAGTCGCGCCGCTGGGCGCCAGCCTCGCTCGCGGCGTGTACTTCCCGGTGGACCATGACGAGTACGTCACGATTCGCGGCGACCAGCTGGCGGAACGCGACGGCTTCTTGGACGTGCGCATCACCGAGGAGCTGCGCGAGACCGCCTATATCGACAAGGTCCGCCTGCTAGCGGTCGACCATCCCGCGGACTTGCGGGTCATCGTCAACGAAAAGGCCAAGGGGCCGCCGTTCCCGGAGTTCAAGCTCTTCGGCGTGCGCTCCCCCATCCTGCCCGTCGCGGCATCCAACCATGGCGGCGAGGACGTTCTCGACCTGCTGGCGGGCAGCGACAGGCGCTACCCGCTGTTCGAGCGGGGCTACGACAACCGCGCCGAGCGCCACTCGCTGACACTGGAGTTCCCGCACTTCGACGCCGAGGATGCGGTCCTGTTTCTCGAGGGCTGGGTCGATTGGTCGTCCGCCAGTTCCATCGTCGCCGCGTCGCAGACCAAGTCCGCGGCGGTGCGCCCGCCCTACCTAGAGGTGCAAGACGCTAGCGGAAACTGGGTCACCGCCATCGCCGATGTCGGCCTGCCGGGGGGCACGTTGCGCACCATACCGGTCGACCTGAGCGGCAAGTTCATATCCGATGCGCGCAAGGTCCGGCTCGTGACCAACATGTGCGTCTACTGGGACTCCGCCTTCGTCGGAATCAACCCTTCCGCCGCCGAGGCGCGCGTGAGCGCTCTCACGGCCGGCGCGGCCGAGCTGCGCTTCCGCGGGTTCTCGCGCAACTATGTGGCGGATGGCCGCACGCAGCCGGAACGCTTCGACTACCAGCAGGTTTCGTCCGCCACGAATTGGAATCCGACGCCGGGCAACTACACGCGCTTCGGCGCGGTGGGCGAGCTGCTGGAGCGGCAGGACGACCGCTTTGTCATCATGGGCGCCGGAGACGAGATCCAGCTGCGCTTCCGGGCCGCGGACCTGCCTGCGCTGGCGCCGGGCTTCGTACGGGACTACCTGCTGCTGGTCGACGGCTGGGCCAAGGAGAACGAACCCAACACGGCGCACGGGGATACGGTGACGCCGCTTCCGTTCCATGCGATGAGCGGCTACCCGCCCGGCCCGGGCGAGAGCTACCCGGCCAGCCCGGCCCACCAAGCCGACTTGGCCCGCTACCACACCCGGCCTGCCATGCGCCTGATCCGGCCGCTGGTGGCGCCCGACACGCTGCAGTGACACCGAATCCGGGAACCGGCAGCGAGCGGTCTTCCGCCGCCAGGGCAGGGCGGCTGCAGTCCTTGGCCGGTGCCGGGTTCCTGCTGCTGCTGCTGAACTCGGGGTGGCTGTGGGCGTTTCCGTCGGCAGACGTTTTCTACGTCGCCAACGTGCTGCTGCACGTTGCGGCGGGAGCCGCCCTGGCGGCCGGGCTGTGGTTCTCCGGGCTGGGCTTGTTCCGCCGCGTTCGCTCGCAGCCGTGGGCGTTCGGGGCCTTGTCCGCCTGCGCCGCGCTGGGAGCGCTGCTGTGCTTCATCGGCGCCACCCGTCCGCACCTTGCCGTGGTTGCGATCCACGCCGCCTGCGGATTCGCCGGGGCCGGGCTGCTGGCGCTCGCCCGGCGGGAGCGGCGAATCGCCGCTTGCGCCGCGGTGGCACTGCTGCTGCCGGCCTACTCCGCGGTCCGCGACCGCTGGCTGCCGAGCGCCGGCCAGCGGATCGCGAACCCCACGCGGGCGCCGCTGTCGATGGACGAGGAGGGCGGCGGCGCCGAGAGCCCGTTTTTCCCGTCGGCGGCCCAGACGGCCAGCGGCTCCAAGATAGCGTCGGACTTTTTTCTCGAGTCCGCCGCCTGCGGCGAGTGCCACAAGGACGTCTACGAGCAGTGGCAGTCATCGATGCACCGCTTCTCGTCCTTCAACAACCAGTTCTACCGCAAGTCGATCGAATACATGCAAGAGACGGCTGGTGTGGAGGCTTCGAAGTGGTGCGCGGGCTGCCATGACCACGCCATGCTCTTCAGCGGCATGTTCGACCAGCCTGTCGCGGGCCAGCTGGACACGCCGGAAGCCCATGCCGGGCTGGCCTGCGTGTCGTGCCACTCCATCGTGCACGTGCCCGATACGATGGGCAACGGCGGGTTCGTCATCGAGTATCCGAAGCTGCACGGACTGGCGGCGAGCAAGTTCGCGGCCGTGCGCGCCGTCCACAACTATGTGACCAACACGGCCCCGGCGGCGCACCGCCGCGCGTTTCTCAAGCCCTTCATGCGCGCGGACGGGTCCGAATTCTGCGCCTCGTGCCACAAGGTGCATCTGGACGTGCCCGTGAACGGATACCGCTGGGTACGCGGCTTCAACTCGTACGACAACTGGCAGGCCAGCGGGGTGTCGGGGCAGGGCGCTCGCTCGTTCTACTACCCCGAGCGGGCCCAGGGCTGCGCCGACTGCCACATGCCGCTGGTGCCGTCGGACGACCCCGGCAATCGGGGCGGCATGGTGCGCTCGCACCGTTTCGCGGCCGCCAACACGGCAGTGCCGTTCGTCAACGATGACCGGCGCCAATTGGACGAAGTCCGCAAGTTCCTACAGGATGGCATCGTGTCAGTGGACATCTTCGCGCTGGCGCCAGTCGCCGAGAGCGCCGCAGCCCCGCAAATGGTGCGCTCGTCCGGGCAGCTCGCGGCCGCGACCAGCTTCGCCGTTGGCGAAGAGGCCGGCCCGCGCCGGGGGCCGGTCCTGCTGCGCGAGGTCGGCAATCTCGCCGCGCCGCTGGAAAGAGCGGCCCCCAGCGTGCGACCGGGCGAGACCGTGCGCGTCGATGTCGTCGTGCGGACCAGGAAGGTCGGCCACTTCTTCCCCAGCGGCACGGTCGACGCATTCGATGTGTGGGTCGAGTTCGAGGCCTTGGACAAGGACGGCCGGCGGATCTTCTGGAGCGGCGGCGTGGCTGACGGCACCGGCGCTGTCGATCCGGGCGCGCATTTTTACCGGGCCTTGCAGGTCGACGCGCGCGGCAATCCCATCGACAAGCGCAATGCGTTCCACATGCGCGGCCTGGTATACGCCCGGCTGATTCCGCCGGGGGCCGCCGATGTCGTCCACTACCGGCTGGCCGTGCCGGCGGGCGCGGCGGGGCCTCTCATGCTGCGGGCCAAGTTGAACCACCGCAAGTTCTCCCACGCCTACACGGCCTTCGCCTATGCCGGCAAGGCGGGAGCAGGAGACTTCGGCGAGGGCTTCGACGACCGACGGTTCAGCTACGATCCGGCCGATATCCCGGACAACGTGCCGGGAGCGATCAAGGGGCGCATTCCGGCATTGCCGATCACCGAGCTGGCGCGGGCGGAAGCCGTCATCCAGGTGGGCGCCCGGGAGGGCGCATGGGAGGCGCAGTCCCGCCCGGCCGACTGGGGGCGGTGGAACGACTACGGCATCGGCCTGCTGCTGCAAGGGGATCTCAGGGGGGCCGAGCATGCGTTCCGGCGCGCTATCGAGGCCGACCCGGGGCATCCCGACGGCTGGCTGAACGTGGCCCGGTCGATGATCGAGGAAGGCCGGACCTCCGAGGCGGGGCCATTCCTGGCCAAGGCGCTCGAGCTCGCGCCCGGCCTGCCGCGGGCGCTGTACTTCCGCTCCCTGGCGCGCAGGGCGGCGGGAGATTACGACGGCGCGCTCGAAGATCTGCGCGGCGCCGCGGCCGAGTACCCGCGCGATCGGGTGGTGCTGAACGAGATCGCCAACATCCTCTTCCTGCGCCGGGAGTACGCGGCGGCGGTCGACGTGCTGGACCGCGTGGCGCAGATCGACCCGGAAGACCTGCAGATGCACTACACCAGAATGCGCTGCTACCGCGGCTTGGGAGACTTGGAGGCCGCCCGGCGCGCAGAAGTGCTGTTCCTGCGCTACAAGGCGGACGAATCGGCCCAGGCGCGCACGGCCGAGCTGCGGCGGTCCAGCCCCGAAGACAACAACGAGCGCCAGAGCATCCATGAGCATGTTTCCGCCCAGCTGTAAGGGAACCCTCGTCGCGGCGGCGCTATGCGCCTGTCTCGGCTGCGGCCGGCCAGTGCCGGAAGCGGAAACATCCGCCCGTTCGCCGGCACCGAGCGCGGTGGTCTTCACCGACGTGACCCGGGCCGCGGGGATTCGCTTCGAGCATCACAACGGCCGGTCGGGCCGGAAGTACCTGCCGGAAACGCTCGGATCCGGGTGCGCCTTCTTCGACTACGACAATGACGGGCTGCCGGACATCTTCCTGGTCAACTCCAAGCCGTGGGCGGGCAGCGCCGAGGGCGTTACCTCCAAGCTGTACCGCAACGCAGGCGGGGGGCGGTTCGAGGATGTGAGCGAGGCGGCCGGCCTTGCCGCGCCCATGTACGGCCTGGGCGTGGCCGCGGCGGACTACGACAATGACGGGTTCAGCGACCTGTACATCACCGTGCTGGACGGCGACCGGCTGTTTCGCAACCAAGGGGACGGCACCTTCGAAGACGTCACTGCGCGGGCGGGCATTGACAACGCTCGCTTCGGCACGAGCGCGGCCTGGTTCGACTACGACCTGGACGGGCACCTCGACCTGCTTGTCGCGAACTACGTGCAGTGGTCCGCGGGCGAAGACCTGTGGTGCTCGATGGATGGCTCCGCCAAGACGTACTGCACGCCCGAGTCGTATGCCGGTCAGCCGTCGGCGCTGTACCGCAATCGAGGGGACGGCACGTTCGAGGATGCCAGCGCCCGGGCGGGCCTGGATGACCCGACCGCCAAGGCGCTGGGCATCGCCATCCTGGATTACGATTCCGATGGCTGGCCAGACGTGTTCCAAGCCAACGACACCCAGCCCAACAAGCTCTACCGCAACGAGGGGGACGGGACATTCAGCGAGCACGGTGTCTCAGCCGGGGTCGCGTATGCCGAGGACGGCAAGGCGCGCGGGGCGATGGGCGTCGACGCGGCGGACTACGACCGCAGCGGGCGCTTCCACCTGTTGGTGGGCAACTTCGCGAACGAGATGCTGAACCTGTTCCACAACGAGGGTAACGGCCTGTTCGTCGACGAGGCGCCGACCAGCACGCTCGGGCGCGACAGCCTGCTGTCGCTGACTTTCGGGGCCTTCTTCTTCGACTACGACCTAGACGGCCACGCTGACATCTTCTGCGCGAACGGCCATCTTGACGAGGAGATCGAGATTGTCCAGCCGGCGGTGAAATTCGCCCAAGCGCCGCTGTTGTTCCGCAATGACGGCCGCGGCGGTTTCGCCGCGGCCTCGCCCGGGGCCGGGCGCGACCTAGAGGAGCCGTTAGTCGGGCGCGGGGCGGCGTACGCCGACTATGACCGGGACGGCGACCTGGACATCCTGATCACCACCAATGACGGGCCTGCCAAGTTGCTGCGCAATGATGGCGGGAACGCCAACAACTATCTCCGGGTGCGGCTGGAGGGAGCGGAGTCCAATCGGTCGGGGCTGGGCACGCTGCTCACGCTGGACAGCGCGTCCGGCCAGCAGCGGCAGCTCGTGCGGGGCGGGTCGAGCTATTGCTCCCAGAGCGAGATCGTCGCTACCTTCGGGCTGGGAGCCGATCTGTCGGTCGAATCGCTCGAGGCGCGTTGGCCGAGCGGCCGGATCGACAGGCTCGAGGGCCTGGAGCCGAACCGTGAGATTGTCTTGTCGGAAGGCGGGGCCGTGCGGCCGGCGGCGGCCGTGCCTCCCGCTCCCCCGCAGTGAATCCCCGCCGCGTGCCGCGCGGGGAACTCTGGCCCGGCCCCGAGGCACCCCTGCCCGACCGCAAGGCCGCCGCGTCCGCAGCTAGCCGAACTTGCGCCGCTCCGCCGCTCGCACCTCTTGCTCGCTCATGCCGATGTGGTGAGCGATTTCGTGCCAGAGTGTTTCGTAAGCCGCCTGCCGGATGTCGCCGCCGGAGCGCTCCAGCGGGCCTTGGAACAGCGTGATCCGATCCGGCAGAGCCATCTGGTAGTGCCAGCCGCGCCGCTTGATCGGCACGCCTTCGTACAGGCCGAGCAGGGTGCCGCCCGGAGGCACCTTGGCCTTGTCGAGCTGTTCCCGGCTGGGCTCGTCTTCAACGGCGATGACCAGATTAGAGAATTCCCGCCGGATGGACGCGGGGATGCTCTCCCAAGCATCGTTCACCCACTCTTCGAAGCGCGTCTTGGAATATCGCATTGCACCAGTGTCAGACTCCTTGCCGGCCCGGATCACTCAGGCGCCGTCCGGGCCCTTTTGTCTCGCGATCGGTTCCGCGAACCGTTGCATGCCCGTCAGGTCGCGATGAATCAGGAGCATGCATGGCAGCCGGCGCCGGCGTTTGCAACATGCCTTCACGCCCGCTCTCCCCAAGACGAGCAGCCGCCATGATTCTACACACTTGGCCGGCTGCGGATCGCGCGGGAAACACGGCGCGGGGGCTTCGCGCCGCACGGCCCGCCGGTGCAGGTTGCAGGCGTACGCTTGCCGATTCGTCCGCGCCAGCCCGTGCTGGGGAACGGGATGGCTTGGCGCTGGGGGGGAGGATGGTGCGGCAGCGAGTGCCTCACTCGGCAGCGGCCCAGGCCCGGTACATACGCTCGACTGCGGCCCGGTCGCCGAGCCCTTGGTGGATCACCATGCGATAGCGGAAGCGGAGTGTTTCGCCCTTGGCGATCGTGATGCTGCCGTCCCTGCTCCTGTCGGCATGGAAGTCGTGCTCGCCAAACGCGTTGGCGGCGAACAGCCCGTATCCGCGCACGTGCCAGTAGGTCGGGTGTTTCGGATTGGCCGGATGGTCGAAGATGGCAATCCCTTTGGGCTTGCCCGCGATCATTCCCGAATAGTCTACCCAAGGCGAGCGCTTGCCCCAAGTGTTGGCCTCGGTGGTCGCATCGCGCGCGTTCCGGATCGTGCCGGTACGAGGGATGCCCTTGGCCCGCACGTGCTGCTCTTCCAGCTCGGTCGCCATCCGCACTGCAAACGTGCCCTCCTTCGTGTCGCCGAATTTCACCCGGTCGCTTTCCGCGCGAAGCACGATGTCGAAATCCACGACGTTGCTGCCATCGATCCGGCGGAAGACCATGGATCGCCGCTCGCGCAGGAGCGTCTTCCCGCGCGGACCGTCCCAGTCGAAGGAGGCGGAGATTTCGCCGCTGCCTGTGCCGGAGCGCAGTAGGTCGATCGATCTGTGGGCGATGACGCCCTTTCGCATGCCCCGGTTGCGCTGTTCGGGCTCGTTGGCCCAAAAATCGACGGAGTTGACATTGCCGTGGCTGAACCACGCGCCGCGGTGGTGGCGGTGGTCGGTTTGCTCGCCTGCAATCTCCTGCATGGGGTAGCCGCGCGTGACGACCGTTCCGTCCGCGGTGCGCAGCGGGTGCAGGTACGGCTTGGTTGCCTCCGATCCGAAATAGAATGCCGTGAACGGCTGTCCGCCGATCGCAACCTTGATGCGGCTGCCGTCTCGGGCCAGGGATACGGTCTCTGCGGGCAGCGCCGGGAGGCACAGCAATGGCGCGACCAAAAGCGCACGTTTCATGACTACATTATTGTGAAACACCGCTTGATTATTGTGAAACACCGCTTGCCCGGCGGGGAGCGGGCTGTTTTGGAGCGCTCTGCGCGCAGGAAGCGAAGAACTGGGGACATGCCGGCTCGCTACAGGTGAACGAGGAGTGGCTCAACGGCGGATAGCGCAGCAAGGACGAAGCAAAGACGTTCGGCGCAGGCCGTAATTGCAGCATGCGAGCGCGCCAATGCGTCCGGCAGGCAGGACGTACCGACTAGCGCGAGGGGCAGTGCTTCTTGCGTGCGCGAAAGCGAGCATACCCGCCAAACTGCGCGGCACAGTGCCGAGAGCGAACGAAGCGATCCGCGCCGTAGCGCACAGGGGCAAGATTGATTGTGCGGCGGCTACGGGGTGCCATACTGGAATCGCCGTGCGTTACTTCAATACCGAGGGCCCAGTGAATGCGGCCGAGCATTACTGCATCGATCCGCTGTCTCGAGTGAACCTTGCGGAGATCCGCACCCTGATCGCCCGCAAGAAGTACTTTGTCCTGCACGCGCCGCGCCAGACGGGCAAGACATCGATCCTGCTTGCCCTCCAAGACCGGCTCAACGCGCAAGGCGAGTATCGCTGCCTGTACATCAACTTTGAAGGGGGCCAAGCGGCTGGCGAGGATACCGCTAGTGCAATGCAGACCCTGCTCGCCGATCTGGCTTCCCGGTCGCTCGAGGTGCTGGGGGACGATCTTGTCGAGCAGACGATGTCGGAGCACTTGCAGAAGTACGGCCCCCATGCCGCCTTGGGCCGCACTCTGGTGCGCTGGTCGGAAGCCAGTCCGCTAGCGCTGGTGCTGCTAATCGACGAGATCGATGCACTGGTCGGGGACACACTGATCTCGGTGCTGCGCCAGTTGCGCGCGAACTATGACCGGCGCCCGCAGCATTTCCCGCAAAGCGTGATCCTGTGCGGCGTGCGCGACGTGCGCGACTACCAGATCTATTCCAGTCGGGCCGGCAGCCACGTGAAGGGCGGCAGCGCCTTCAACATCAAGGCCAAGTCACTGCGCCTGGGGGATTTCTCGCCAGACGAGGTGCGGGCGTTGCTAGCGCAGTACACCGCCGAGCGCGGCCAAGCCTTTGAACCCGCTGCCGTCGAACGCCTGTGGGAACTGACATGCGGCCAGCCGTGGCTGGTCAACGCCCTGGCCGCCGAGGCCTGCGGCCAGGATGATGCCGCGGGCGAGGCGCGGCACCCGATCCGGGCCGAGGCGCTCGACCAAGCCAAGGAAGCCCTCATTCTGCGGCGCGTGACGCACCTCGACCAACTCGCCGACAAGCTGCGCGAAGAGCGCGTGCGGCGTGTCATCCTGCCCATGCTGGCCGGCTCCAGCCGGGAGGCTTGGTCGGTGCGCGACTTGGAATACGTGCGCGACCTGGGACTGGTCGCAGCGGACTATCCGGTGCGCATAGCCAACCCGCTCTACGCCGAAGTCATCCCCCGCGAATTGACCCTGCCCTTGGAGGCCACCATCGCGGGGGCGGTCGAGCCGGATTGGTACGTGCAGGCCGACGGCACTCTGGATGTGGCCGGGCTGCTGAGCGCGTTCCAAGGTTATTTCCGCGAGCACGCCGAGTCATGGCTGGAACTCTACAGGCACGCCGAGGCCGGGCCGCAGTTGGTGCTGCATGCCTACCTGCAGCGGGTGGTGAACAGCGGCGGCCGCATCGGGCGCGAGTACGCCGTCGGCCGCGGCCGCAGCGATCTATTGATCGAGTGGCGCCAAATCGAGCCAAGCGGCCGGGTGCGCCCACGCAAGTACGTCATCGAGTGCAAGGTGCGTACGGCGAAAGTTGGGTTAGAGAGCTTACTGCGCAAGGGGCGGGAGCAGACGGCCGAGTACATGGACCGGTGCGGGGCCGAAGCCGGACACTTGGTGGTGTTCGACCTGCGCCCGGGCCGCTCGTGGGACGAGCGCTTGTTCCGGATCGATCCCGAGATTAGTGAGATCCCTGTCACGGTTTGGGGCCTGTAGCCTTCTCTCGCAGCCAATGGCATTCACTCGGTGGCAGAAGCGCATTGACTGAAGGCATGCAGAAGGCAGCCCGGTTCTAGATGTCAGGCGGCTCTG